>NZ_LQIU01000076.1 GCF_001499995.1 Mycobacterium sp. IS-1496 | reverse complement strand
CAGCGCCCGGTTCTCCCTGCCCACCATGGCCGTCGAGGACTACCCCGCGCTGCCGACGCTGCCCGATGAGACCGGGGTGATCGGCGCCTACCTGTTCGCCGAGGCCATCGGCCAGGTGGCGGTCGCGGCCGGCCGCGACGACACCCTGCCCATGCTCACCGGTATCCGCGTCGAGATCACCGGTGAGAGCGTCGTTTTGGCGGCCACCGACCGGTTCCGGCTGGCGGTGCGCGAATTGACCTGGTCGACGAGCTCCCTCGATGTCGAGGCGGCGGTGCTGGTCCCGGCCAAGACGCTCGCCGAGGCGGCCAAGGCCGGCACCGACGGCAACGAGGTCCATCTCGCGCTCGGCGCCGGTTCCGCCGTCGGCAAAGAGGGCCTGCTCGGTATCCGCAGCGAGGGCAAGCGCAGCACCACCCGCCTGCTCGACGCCGAATTCCCGAAGTTCCGGCAGCTGCTGCCCGGCGAGCACACCGCGGTCGCCACGATCGGCGTCGCCGAACTGACCGAGGCGATCAAACGCGTCGCGCTGGTGGCCGATCGCGGGGCCCAGGTCCGCATGGAGTTCGCGGACGACGTGCTGCGGCTGTCCGCCGGCGCCGATGACGTCGGCCGCGCCGAGGAGGACCTGGCGGTCGACTTCTCCGGTGAGCCGCTGACCATCGCGTTCAACCCGACCTACCTGACCGACGGGCTTGGATCGCTGCACTCCGAGCGCGTGACGTTCGGCTTCACGACGCCCAGCCGCCCCGCGGTCCTCCGCCCCGCGGGCGACGAGGACACCGCCCGCGGCGCCGGCCCGTTCCCGGCACTGCAGACCGATTACGTGTATCTGTTGATGCCGGTACGGCTTCCCGGCTGACCGGCCGACGCAACCTAGAGGGGCGGACATGCAACTGGGTCTGGTGGGGCTCGGCAAGATGGGCTTCAACATGCGTGAACGCCTGCGCGAGGGCGGTCACGAGGTGGTCGGTTACGACCCGCGGCCGGAGGTGACCGACGTTCCGTCGCTCGCCGCCCTCGCCGAGGCGCTGCCGGCCCCCAGGGTGGTGTGGGTGATGGTGCCCTCCGGTCCGGTCACCCACGACACGATCGTCTCGCTGGCCGACGTCCTGGCCGAGGGCGACCTGGTGATCGACGGCGGCAACTCGCGCTTCACCGAGGATGCTCCGCACGCGGAGTTGTTGAAAGACAAGGGAATCGGCTTCATCGACGCGGGCGTGTCCGGCGGTGTCTGGGGGCTGGCGGAGGGGTACGGGCTGATGGTCGGCGGCGACGACGCCGACATCGAACGGGTCATGCCGATCTTCGACACCCTCCGTCCCCCCGGCGACCGGGCGGACGGCTTCGTCCACGCCGGTCCCGTCGGCGCGGGCCACTTCGCCAAGATGGTGCACAACGGCGTGGAGTACGCGCTGATGACCGCGTACGGCGAGGGCTACGAGATGCTCGCCGCCGAGGAGCTGATCCGCGATCCGCAGGCGGTGTACCAGGCGTGGACCAACGGCACGGTGGTGCGGTCGTGGCTGCAGCAGCTGCTCGCCAAGGCCCTCCGGGAGGACCCCGGGCTGGCCGAGATCTCCGGCTACACCGAGGATTCGGGCGAGGGCCGGTGGACGGTCGAGGAGGCGATCCGGCTCCGCGTGCCGGTGCCCGCCATCGCCGCGTCGCTGTTCGCGCGGTTCGAGTCGCGCCAGGAGGACTCCCCCACCATGAAGGCGGTCTCGGCGCTGCGCAACCAGTTCGGCGGGCACGCCGTACAGAGGATCAGCAAGTCGGGATAGGTACGTGCCGCGCACGCGAGGAGCAATGAGTTGTTCGTCCGGCACCTGACGCTGACCGATTTCCGGTCCTGGGCGCGAGCCGACCTGGAACTGGAGCCCGGCCGCACCGTATTCGTCGGCCCCAACGGTTTCGGCAAGACCAACCTCGTTGAGGCGCTGTGGTATTCGGCCACGCTGGGGTCGCATCGGGTGGCCTCGGACGCACCGCTGATCCGGGCCGGCGCCCCGCGCGCGGTGGTGTCGACCATCGTCGTGAACGAGGGCCGGGAGTTGGCCGTCGACCTCGAGATCACCACCGGCAGGGCCAATAAGGCGCGGCTCAACCGTTCCCCGGTACGCAGCCCCCGCGAAGTGCTGGGGGTGCTGAGGGCGGTGCTGTTCGCCCCCGAGGACTTGGCGCTGGTCCGCGGGGATCCGGGTGAACGCCGACGCTATCTCGACGAACTGGCCACCACCCGTCGTCCCGGCATCGCCGGTGTGCGCGCCGATTACGACCGGGTGATCCGCCAGCGCACCGCACTGCTCAAGAGCGCCGCGGCGGCCCGGTACCGCGGGGACCGCAGCGTGCTCGACACCCTCGACGTGTGGGACGGCCACCTCGCCGCGCACGGCGCGTTGCTGATGGCCGCGCGCGCCGATCTCGCGCATCACCTCGCCCCGGAAGTCGAGAAGGCCTATCAGCTCCTGGCGCCCGGATCGCGGCCCGCGGCCATCCGGTACCGCACCAGCGTCGACGCCGAGGACGCCGTCGATGCCGACGTGAGCGCCGAGTATTACGAGGCCGCCCTGCTCGACGCGATGGCCCGCCGACGTGACGCCGAACTGGAACGCGGCGTCTGCCTGGTGGGGCCCCACCGTGACGATCTCGAACTGCGCCTCGGCGACCAGATGGCGAAAGGGTATGCCAGCCACGGGGAGTCGTGGTCGATGGCGTTGTCGCTGCGGCTGGCCGCCTACGAACTGCTGCGGACCGACGGCAGCGATCCGGTCCTTCTGCTCGACGACGTGTTCGCCGAACTCGACGCCGCGCGGCGGCGCGCGCTGGCCGAGGTCGCCGCGTCCGCAGAGCAGGTGCTCGTCACCGCGGCGGTGGCCGAGGACATCCCCGCCGACTGGGATGCGCGGCGGATCATGATCCGGATGCAGGACGACGACGATGGGCGCGTGTCGATGGTGGAGTCATGAGCGACGGCGACCGGGACCGCGATGACGACGGGGCCGGACCCCCGGCGCACCTGGCGGAACTCAAGGGCATGGATCTGGTGCGACGCACTCTCGAGGAGGCCCGCGGCGCGGC
Source organism: Mycobacterium sp. IS-1496 (assembly GCF_001499995.1). Taxonomy (GTDB): domain Bacteria; phylum Actinomycetota; class Actinomycetes; order Mycobacteriales; family Mycobacteriaceae; genus Mycobacterium. The sequence continues at coordinate 161,904 of NZ_LQIU01000076.1, read as the reverse complement.
CCGCAGCCAGGGCAAGGATGTGGGCCGCGGGCGCACCTCCCCCGCCCGCCGGGTGGCCGGCACGGGTCGCCGCCGGACCTGGTCGGGCCCCGGCCCCGACTCCCGCGACCCCCAGACGCTCGGCGCCGCCACCCGCGATCTGGCCCGCACCCGAGGATGGTCGCCCCGCGTCGCCGAAGGTGCGGTGTTCGGTCAGTGGTCGACGGTGGTCGGCGAGCAGATCGCCGAGCACGCCACACCGAGTTCCCTGCGCGAGGGTGTGCTGACGGTCGCCGCCGAGTCGACCGCGTGGGCCACCCAGCTGCGGATGGTGCAGTCGCAGCTGCTGGCGAAGATCGCCGCCGCGGTCGGTGACGGGGTCGTCACCTCTCTGAAGATCACCGGGCCGACGGCGCCGTCGTGGCGGAAGGGCCGTTATCACATCGCGGGCCGCGGACCCCGCGACACGTACGGATGAGTGGTCACAACTGTGCGCTGAGAGCCGCCTGGGGTTCGCGAGGCGCGTTCCCAAGCGTCTGGACGCACCGAAGTTCGCGAAATTCCGCGCACGGCGACGATAGATGGGTGAAAACGCCGCCGCAGCGTCGGTCCTGACGGTATCTCCCGGTAGACTGGACAGGAACTACGCGGCGGTCCGTCGACCGTTCGCCCGCGAACCCCGAGGAGACGCGTCCAACGTGGCTGCCCAGAAGAAGAATGCTCCCAGCGAGTACGGCGCCGATGCCATCAAGGTGCTCGAAGGTCTGGAAGCGGTCCGCAAGCGCCCGGGCATGTACATCGGTTCCACCGGAGAGCGCGGCCTGCACCACCTCATCTGGGAGGTCGTCGACAACGCCGTCGACGAGGCGATGGCCGGGTACGCCTCCAAGGTCGACGTCCGGATCCTCGAGGACGGCGGAGTCCAGGTCACTGACGACGGTCGCGGCATCCCCGTCGCCATGCACTCGACAGGTGTGCCCACCGTCGACGTCGTGATGACGGTGCTGCACGCCGGCGGCAAATTCGAAGAGGGCGCCTACCAGGTGTCCGGCGGTCTGCACGGTGTCGGCGTGTCGGTGGTCAATGCGCTGTCGACCCGGCTCGAGGCGGACATCCGCCGCGACGGGTACGAGTGGTTCCAGACCTACGACCGGTCCGTGCCGGGAACCCTCAAGCAGGGCGAGAAGACGAAGGCCACCGGCACCACGATCCGGTTCTGGGCCGATCCGAACATCTTCGAGACCACGAACTACGACTTCGAGACGATCGCCCGCCGGCTGCAGGAGATGGCGTTCCTCAACAAGGGACTGACCATCGAGCTGACCGACGAGCGTGTCACCGCCGAAGAGGTCGTCGACGACGTCGTCAGCGACCACGCCGAGGCGCCCAAGAGCGCCGAGGAGAAATCGGCCGAGGCGGCCAAACCGCAGAAGGTCAAGCACCGGGTCTTCCACTACCCCGGCGGTCTGGTCGACTTCGTCAAGCACATCAACCGCACGAAGACCCCGATCCAGCCCAGCGTCATCGACTTCGACGGCAAGGGCGAGGGCCACGAGGTCGAGATCGCGATGCAGTGGAACGCCGGCTATTCCGAGTCGGTGCACACGTTCGCCAATACGATCAACACACACGAGGGCGGCACCCACGAAGAGGGTTTCCGCACGGCGCTGACGTCGGTGGTGAACAAGTACGCCAAAGACAAGAAGCTGCTCAAGGACAAGGACCCGAACCTCACCGGCGACGACATCCGCGAGGGCCTGGCCGCCGTCATCTCGGTCAAGGTCTCCCAGCCGCAGTTCGAGGGTCAGACCAAGACCAAACTCGGCAACACCGAGGTGAAGTCGTTCGTGCAGAAAATCTGCAACGAGCAGCTCAGCCATTGGTTCGAGGCCAACCCGGCCGAGGCGAAGACCGTTGTGAACAAGGCGGTTTCGTCGGCACAGGCGCGCCTGGCCGCTCGCAAGGCCCGGGAACTGGTGCGGCGCAAGAGCGCAACCGACATCGGCGGTCTACCGGGCAAGCTCGCCGACTGCCGTTCGACCGACCCGCGTAAGTCGGAACTGTATGTGGTGGAGGGTGACTCGGCCGGCGGCTCGGCCAAGAGCGGCCGCGACTCGATGTTCCAGGCCATCCTGCCGTTGCGCGGCAAGATCATCAACGTCGAGAAGGCCCGGATCGACCGGGTGCTGAAGAACACCGAAGTCCAGGCCATCATCACCGCGCTCGGCACCGGTATCCACGACGAGTTCGACATCAGCAAGCTGCGGTACCACAAGATCGTGCTGATGGCCGACGCCGACGTCGACGGCCAGCACATCTCGACGCTGCTGCTGACACTGCTGTTCCGGTTCATGAAGCCGCTGATCGAGAACGGCCACGTGTTCCTGGCACAGCCGCCGCTGTACAAACTCAAATGGCAGCGCAGCGCACCGGAATTCGCCTACTCCGACCGCGAACGCGACGGGCTGCTCGAAACCGGCCGCGCCGCGGGTAAACGCATCAATGCCGAAGACGGCATCCAGCGCTACAAGGGTCTGGGTGAGATGGACGCCAAGGAATTGTGGGAGACCACGATGGACCCGTCGGTGCGGGTGCTGCGCCAGATCACGCTCGACGACGCCGCGGCCGCCGACGAACTGTTCTCCATCCTGATGGGCGAGGACGTCGAGGCCCGCCGCAGCTTCATCACCCGCAACGCCAAAGACGTTCGCTTCCTTGATGTGTAGAGACATCCGACCGATATCTAGGGATCCTCGATGACTGATACCACGTTGCCTCCTGGCGACGAGACCGGAGACCGGATCGAACCGGTCGACATCCAGCAGGAGATGCAGCGCAGCTACATCGACTACGCGATGAGCGTGATCGTCGGTCGTGCGCTGCCCGAGGTGCGGGACGGTCTCAAGCCGGTGCACCGTCGCGTGCTCTACGCGATGTTCGACTCCGGTTTCCGGCCGGACCGTGGGCACGCGAAATCCGCACGCTCCGTTGCCGAGACGATGGGCAACTACCATCCGCACGGCGACGCGTCGATCTACGACACCCTGGTTCGCATGGCGCAGCCGTGGTCGCTGCGCTACCCGTTGGTCGACGGGCAGGGCAACTTCGGCTCGCCGGGTAACGATCCGCCGGCCGCGATGAGGTATTGCGTCACGGGCGATGCGCTGGTGCGATTGCCGCTGGGGCGGTCCGTTCCCATCAATGGTGTGGTGCCGGGAGCGAAACCCGACTCGGACAACCCCATCGATCTCAAGGTCGTGGACCGCCACGGCGATCCCGTAACCGCCGACAGGCTCTTCCATTCCGGAGAGCACCAGACGTACACGGTGAACACCACAGAGGGCTACACCGTCACCGGTACCGAAAACCACCCGCTGCTCTGCCTAGTGGATGTTGGCGGCGTTCCCACCCTCTTGTGGAAGTTGGTCGAGGAGATCAGGCCGGGCGACACGGTCGTGCTTCAGCGGACTCCGCCCATGGAGTTCGGCCCGGCTGATTGGCAGGAGACGCTGGAAGGTTTGCTCGCCGGTGCGTTCATCAGCGAGGGCTTCATCTCGGAGAAGCGAGCGGGTTTCAACAACCTCGACGGCGAGTTCTTCAGCATGGTGGTCGCTGCCTACGACGCCGTCGTCGGTGGGCCGCGATACGTCGCGAGTCGAAGAATCGCTTCTGGATCACTGCTACACGAGTTGGACATCCACAATCTCGAGGCACTTCGAAGGTCATGTCTGGGCGTCGCGGTGGGTCAGCGTTCCGCGGACAAGTTCGTCCCGGACTGGGTCTGGCAATCGCCCGCGGCCGTCAAGCGAGTTTTCCTCCAGGCGCTGTTCGAAGGTGACGGCTCATGCTCGAGCCTTCCCCGAAACACCGTGCAGGTGTCCTACTCCACGCGTAGTGAGCGACTGGCCGCCGATGTCCAGCAGATGCTGCTGGAGTTCGGTGTGGTCTCTCGGCGCTATCGCCATGCCGTCGGTGAGCACAAGGTGGTGCTCACCAACCGCGCTCAGGCGGAACTCTTCGCCCGCCAGATCGGATTCGGGGGGGCGAAGCAGGCCAAATTGCTCGAGATACTGGCGGCACTGCCGAGCGAACCTTCAGGTCTCGATCGCGACTTCGTGCCCGGCCTGGCGCGTTTCATCCGCGCACACAGTGGCGGCCGGTGGGCCGATAAGGAATGGCTGCGGAAGCACAACATCGACCGCATCTCGCGGTGGCAGCGTGACGGCGCCGAGATCTGCAGCCACATCAAGAATGCTGACGTGCGTGCCATTGCGACCGAGCTGAGCGACGGTCGGTTCTACTACGCGACGGTGGCCTCCGTCACCGACGCCGGCATTCAGCCGGTATACAGCCTGCGGGTCGACACCGCAGACCACGCCTTCATCACCAACGGGTTCGTCAGCCACAACACCGAGGCGCGGCTGACCCCGCTCGCGATGGATATGCTGCGCGAAATCGACGAGGAGACAGTCGATTTCATCCCAAACTACGACGGCAGGGTGCAGGAGCCGACCGTACTGCCGAGCCGGTTCCCGAACCTGCTCGCCAACGGTTCGGGCGGTATCGCGGTCGGTATGGCGACCAACATCCCGCCGCACAACCTGCGCGAGCTGGCCGAGGCCGTCTACTGGTGCCTGGAGAACTTCGAGGCCGACGAGGAGACCACGCTCGCCGCGGTGATGGAACGCGTCAAGGGTCCGGACTTCCCCACCCACGGACTGATCGTGGGCAGCCAGGGCATCGAGGACACCTACAAGACCGGACGTGGGTCGGTCAAGATGCGCGGCGTCGTCGAGATCGAGGAGGACAGCCGCGGGCGCACCGGCATCGTCATCACCGAGTTGCCGTACCAGGTCAACCACGACAACTTCATCACCTCGATCGCCGAACAGGTCCGCGACGGCAAGCTCGCCGGCATCTCCAACATCGAGGACCAGTCCAGTGACCGCGTCGGTCTGCGCATCGTCGTCGAGCTCAAGCGCGACGCCGTGGCCAAGGTGGTGCTGAACAACCTCTACAAGCACACCCAGCTGCAGACCAGCTTCGGGGCCAACATGCTGTCGATCGTCGACGGTGTCCCCCGCACGCTGCGGCTCGACCAGCTGATCCGCCACTACGTCGACCATCAGCTCGACGTGATCGTCCGGCGCACCCGCTACCGGCTGCGCAAGGCCAACGAGCGGGCCCACATCCTGCGTGGTCTGGTCAAGGCGCTCGACGCCCTCGACGAGGTCATCGCGTTGATCCGGGCGTCGCAGACCGTCGACATCGCGCGGGCCGGCCTGATCGAGCTGCTCGACATCGACGAGATCCAGGCCCAGGCGATCCTCGACATGCAGCTGCGGCGCCTGGCCGCACTGGAGCGTCAGCGCATCGTCGACGACCTGGCCAAGATCGAAGCCGAGATCGCCGACCTCGAGGACATTCTCGCCAAGCCCGAACGCCAGCGCTCGATCGTGCGGGACGAACTCAAGGAGATCGCCGACAAGTACGGCGACGACCGGCGGACCCGCATCGTGCCCGCCGACGGCGAGGTCAGCGACGAGGATCTGATCGCCCGCGAGGACGTCGTCGTCACGATCACCGAGACCGGGTACGCCAAGCGGACCAAGACCGACCTGTACCGCAGCCAGAAGCGTGGCGGCAAGGGTGTCCAGGGCGCCGGGCTCAAGCAGGACGACATCGTCAACCACTTCTTCGTCTGCTCCACCCACGATTGGATCCTGTTCTTCACCACCCAGGGCCGGGTGTACCGGGCGAAGGCCTACGAGTTGCCCGAGGCGTCCCGCACGGCCCGCGGCCAGCACGTCGCGAACCTGCTGGCCTTCCAGCCCGAGGAACGCATCGCGCAGGTCATCCAGATCAAGAGCTACGAGGATGCGCCCTACCTCGTGCTGGCTACCCGCAACGGCCTGGTGAAGAAGTCACGCCTGACCGACTTCGACTCCAACCGCTCCGGCGGCATCGTGGCGGTGAACCTGCGCGACGGTGACGAGCTGGTCGGCGCCGTCCTGTCCTCGTCCGAGGACGACCTGCTGCTGGTGTCGGCCAAGGGGCAGTCGATCCGGTTCTCCGCGACCGACGAGGCGCTGCGGCCGATGGGCCGGGCGACCTCCGGTGTGCAGGGCATGCGGTTCAACGCCGACGACGAACTGCTCTCCCTCAACGTGGTGCGGCCGGACACCTATCTGCTGGTCGCGACCAGCGGCGGGTACGCCAAGCGCACCTCCATCGAGGAGTACACCGCGCAGGGCCGCGGCGGAAAGGGCATCCTGACGATCCAGTACGACCGCCGACGTGGCAATCTGGTCGGGGCGTTGATCGTCGATGACGACACGGAGTTGTACGCGATCACCTCGGGTGGCGGTGTCATCCGAACGGCTGCCCGCCAGGTCCGCAAGGCCGGGCGGCAGACGAAGGGCGTTCGGTTGATGAACCTGGGTGAGGGCGACACACTGATTGCCATCGCGCGCAACGCCGAGGCGGGCGACAGCACCGACGAGGTCAACACCGACCCCGATGCGGTCTGATCAGTGAGGAGCCGTAGGTGAGTGCACCGAACGAGCCGGGATTCCCGCGCGGGGGCGAGGGCCCCGGGAGCGGGAACGGCTCCCCTGCGCCGGGCGCGGGCCGCGACAACGGATCGCCGGCCAACGCGGCCGGTCGGGTCGGCACGGAAGGCGGGGACGTCCCGCCCTGGCAGCGTGGCCGCCCCAGCCGCCCGCCGCAGGGCGCACCGGCCCGGCAGGAGCCCGGCCGCAGCGGATCGTCCACGCACGCTCCCGGCGCCGAGGCCCGGAACACGAGCCGGTTCCCGGTGAGCGGTTCGGCACCGACCGAGGAGACACAGGCGCCCGCCGCCCCGGTCCGGACCTCCGAACGCACGGACACCCCCCGGCCCGAGGCGTACGCCAGCGAGCTCCCGGACCTCTCCGGCCCGGTGCCGCGGCCACCGCAGCGCAAGCCGGCGGACCGGCCTGCGGCCGAACAGCCGGCCCGGTCCGCCGCCCGCACCCAGGTGGGTCATCGGCCCGCTCGCGGCCCGGTCCGCGCCAGCATGCAGATCCGTCGTGTCGACCCCTGGAGCGCGCTGAAGGTGTCGCTCGTGCTGTCGGTCGCGCTGTTCTTCGTGTGGATGATCGCCGTGGCGTTCCTGTATCTCGTCCTCGGCGGGATGGGTGTGTGGGACAAGCTCAACAGCAACGTCGGCGACCTGCTGACCAGCACGAGCGGCGCCGGCGGAGGAGAGCTGGTGTCCAGCGGGACGATCTTCGGCGGCGCGGCCCTCATCGGTCTGGTCAACATCGTCATCCTGTCGGCGATGGCCACCGCCGGGGCGTTCATCTACAACCTCACCACCGACCTCGTGGGCGGTGTCGAAGTGACCCTGGCCGACCGCGATTAGGGATTTGGGGACAGAGGCGCGGTTACGGTAATCTCGCTGCTCGTCCGTAGTGACCACGGGCCTATAGCTCAGGCGGTTAGAGCGCTTCGCTGATAACGAAGAGGTCGGAGGTTCGAGTCCTCCTAGGCCCACTGGACAGGCTGGTCGTCACACCGGCCGGGCCCGCTGGAAGGGGGCACCGTGCGTTTCGTTCTGGTGCTCTCCGCGCTGGCGGTGTCGGTCCTGGTGTGGCGGTCACGGCACGGCCCCGAGGTGTGGCACGCGCTCGACGAACGATCAGCCTGACCCGCGAGGGGCCTTAGCTCAGTTGGTAGAGCGCTGCCTTTGCAAGGCAGATGTCAGGAGTTCGAATCTCCTAGGCTCCACACTTGTCTCATCTCGCCCGGCCCCGTCAGGGTTTGGGCGTCACCTCGACGCTGGGCGGCAACGGCGACGGCTCGGGCTTCATCGAGCGGCGCAGGATCGAGAACGTCACCGCGCCCACCGCCAGGACACCGGCTCCCACCCCGAGCGCCAGCAGGCGCTTGCGGCGCCTGCGCGCGCGTGTGCCCGTGAGGGCCTCGGGCAGACCGCTCACCGCCTCCTGGACGGCCGCGAGTTCCGCGACCAGGGTGCTCTGGGCGGCGGCCAGTTCGCGGCGCAGCTGGCCACTGCGGTACCGCCGGCGTAGTTCCGCCGCGGTGGCCTGGGCCGAGTCCGCGCCCATCCCCAGCACGCCCCGGGTCACGTCGACGGGCCCGACCGCCGTGTACCGCAGACCCTGGGCCAACCGCTGCCGCGGAGTCAGTGGCTTCACGCTCATGGGTACCTCTTTCGCGGCAGGTCGACGGGGCGGGTGATCGTGGGTACAGCCTGCCACCACCGGGTGCGATGACGACGCCCAATCGGCGGATGGCACACTGACATCCCGTGACGAGCCCTATTCAGACCGCGACGGCGACCCTGCACACCAATCGTGGCGATATCAAGATCGCCCTCTTCGGAAACCATGCACCCAAGACGGTGTCGAACTTCGTCGGCCTGGCGCAGGGCACGAAGGACTACAAGGGCGAGAACGCCTCCGGCAGCACGTCGGGCCCGTTCTACGACGGCGCGGTGTTCCACCGGGTCATCGACGGGTTCATGATCCAGGGCGGCGACCCGACCGGCACCGGGCGCGGCGGGCCGGGCTACCAGTTCGCCGACGAGTTCCACCCCGAGTTGCAGTTCGACAAGCCCTACCTGCTGGCGATGGCCAACGCCGGGCCGGGCACCAACGGTTCGCAGTTCTTCATCACCGTCGGCAAGACCCCGCACCTCAACCGCCGCCACACCATCTTCGGTGAGGTCGTCGACGCCGAGTCCCAGAAGGTGGTCGACGCGATCGCCACGACCGCGACCGACCGCAACGACCGGCCGACCGATCCGGTGGTCATCGAATCGGTCACCATCAGCTGACCGACCCCGCCCGTCACTGCGTGCCGGTGTAGCCGGCCGCGGTGAGGGCGTCGAGCACGTCGAGTGGGTCGGTCCCCAGATCCCACCGCGTGAACACGTGCAGCCGGTCGTCGGCTGTGTCGATCTCCAGGAGCCGCATCGTGCGGGCCAGACGCCGGAACTCGGTGATCCGCACGAGTTCGATGTCGGCGCGCCCGAGCACGCTGGTGTGCCACCAGCCGCGCACCGCCACTCCCTCGGGTGTGATTGCCAGCTTGGGTCGTGCCCGCCACGACAAGATTGCAAACGTGATCAATCCCACTGCGGCAATCCCTGTAAGAATCCTGCCCGGTGGGTCTGTGACAACCATCACAGCCGCGGTAGCCATCAGCGCACCCACGAGGCCGCAACCTGCGATTCCCGCCGCAGGGGGGCTCCACTCAGTTTGCTGCATGCGTTGTGCACACCCTTTTACCGTTGCCGATGGGGTTATCCACAGGTGCTATCCCCAATGGGGATGAACTACACGGATGTGATTGCGCGGGTCCATCGTTGCTGTGTTACCGGCCGACCGAGCGCGAAATGAATTCATGTGGCCGTTCTGCGGGTCAGCGCCAGCGCATCGTGAGCAACAGACCGGTGATCATGAAGGCAAACGCGATCGCGTAGTTCCACGGGCCGAGGTCGGCCATCCACTGCAGCATGCCCGGGGCGTCGACCGGATTGGTCGCGGCGAGCTGGAACACCAGCAGCCAGATCAGCCCGATGAGCATCAAACCCACGAACAGCGCGACGAACCAGACGCTCGACGGGCCGGCCTTCACCTTCACCGGAGTCCGGCTCACCGGGCTGATGGTGAAGTCGTTCTTCTTGCGGACCTTCGACTTGGGCATGGTCACCTTCGTGGCTGTCGGCGTCGCAGTTCCACCGGTGTGCTGACCGGCTCCGAGATGCGACGATGGTGCAGATGCCCCCTGAGCCTAACGCAGGACCGGACCGGGAACCGCCGCCCACGGAGTCGGCGGCCCCGGCCGCCCCGGCGCGTACCCGGACCGGCCGGAGTTCCGGCTGGCGGTTCGGGGTGCCGATGGTGTGTCTGGCCGCGGGCCTGTTGCTGGCCGCCACCCACGGGGTGTCCGGCGGCGACGAGATCCGCCGCAGCGACGCTCCGCGGCTGGTCGACCTCGTTCGGGAGGCGCAGCAGTCCGTCGACGGCCTCGTCGCCCAACGCGACGAGCTGTCGGCGGAGGTCGACGGGCACCACGGCGGAAGCCCGGGTACCGAGTCGGCGCTGGCCGCGATCACCAACCGGTCCGCGGCGCTGGCCGCCGACGCGGGGCTGAACCCGGTGAAGGGCCCGGGCCTTGTCGTCACCCTCAACGACGCCCAGCGTGACGCCGAGGGACGATTCCCCAGGGACGCCTCCCCCGACGACCTGGTGGTCCACCAGCAGGACATCCAGGCCGTCCTCAACGCGCTGTGGAGCGCGGGCGCAGAGGGCGTCCAGATGCAGGACCAGCGGATCATCGCCACCTCCGCACCCCGCTGCGTCGGCAACACCCTGCTGCTCAACGGACGCACGTACAGCCCGCCGTACGTCATCACCGCGATCGGCGACGCCGACGCCATGCGGGCCGCGCTGTCCGAGTCGCCGCTGGTGTCGCTGTACAAGCAGTACGTGGTGCGGTTCGGCCTCGGCTACACCGAGGAGCCGCGCGCCGAGGTGGAACTCGTCGGGCACACCGAACCGGTGCGGATGAAATTCGCGCAGCCGATCGGACCCGTCGGGTACTGAACACCGGAGGTAACCTGGTCGGATGCAGTTCTTGGTCGTCGACAACTACGACAGCTTCGTGTTCAACCTCGTCCAGTACCTCGGGCAACTCGGCGTGGACGTGACCGTCTGGCGCAACGACCACAGCCGCCTGGGCACCGACGCCGACATCGCGAAGGCCGCCGAGGACTTCGACGGGGTGCTGCTGAGTCCCGGCCCGGGCACGCCCGAGCGCGCCGGGGCGTCGATCCCGCTGGTGCACGCGTGTGCGGCGGCGGGCACTCCCCTGCTCGGTGTGTGTCTGGGCCATCAGGCGATCGGTGTGGCGTTCGGTGGCACCGTCGACCGTGCCCCGGAGTTGCTGCACGGCAAGACCAGCATCGTGCACCACACGAACACCGGTGTGCTCAAGGGGCTGCCGGATCCGTTCACCGCCACGCGGTACCACTCGTTGACCATCCTGCCCGAGACGATGCCCGACGAACTCGAGGTCACCGCCCGCACTCCCGGCGGCGTCATCATGGGTGTGCGCCACACCGAACTGCCGATCCACGGCGTCCAGTTCCACCCCGAGTCGATCCTCACCGAGGGTGGCCACCGGATGCTGGCGAACTGGCTCGGCTACTGCGGCAGCGCCCCAGACGAGACCCTGGTCCGCCGGCTCGAGGACGAGGTGGCCACGACGGTCGCGGCGGCTACGACGCGAAGTTCAGCGTGATCCTGCTGTCGAAGTTGACGCCGGCGCCCGGCGGCGGGGTCTGACGGACCACCGCGTTGGTGCGCTGACCGCTGTTCGGCACGTCACCGCCCTTGTCCAGAACGCCCGTCCAGCCCAGCGCGCGTAGCCGAGGTTCGGCGTCGGTCCAGAACTGGCCGGTGAGGTCGGGCATCACGAACTGGTTGCCGCGGGACACCTGCAGCTGGATCAGCGTGTCCACCGGGACGTTCTCGCCAGCCGCCGGGCTGGTGCCGAGGACCTGGCCCGCCGGTTCGGTGCTGTCGACCTCGGCGGGCACCGAATTGCTGAAGCCGGACGCGGTGAGGATCTGCTGCGCGGTCTCGACCGTCTGCCCGACGACCTCCGGGACCGAGCGGCTCTGGGGTCCCGACCCGATGATGATCGTGATCTCGTTGGTGATAGCCGACGTCTGGTTGGCCGGCGGGTTCGTGGCCATCACCCGGTCCTTGAGTTCCGGGGTCGACGGCGAGGCCTGCTGCCGGAAGCGACCGAACCCGGCATCGGTGAGCTTGCGGACCGCTTCGGCGTAGGTCAGCGACTTCACATCGGGCACTTCACGCTGTTCCGGCCCGGTGGAGACGTTGATGGTGATCTCTTCGCCGGCGTCGACGTCGGTGTTCGCCTCCGGCGACGTGTTGATCACGTGGTCGGGCGCCACCTCGGAGTTCGGCTCGTTCTGGGTGCGCACCGCGAACCCGGCGTTCTGCAGTTGGGCGACGGCGTCGGCGGAGACCTCGCCGCGCACGTCGGGCACCTGTACCGCGCGGGTCTCCCCGCCGTAGGTGTTGATGGCGACGGCGACCACGACGGTCAACACGGCCAGCACGGCGACCGCGGCGAGCCACCGGCCGATCGATCCCCCGCGATTGCGCTCCACCAGCCGCGGCTCGGGGCGCGGCATGTGCGTGATGGGTTCGGTGCGGTCCGGATGCGGCGCCGCGGCGAGCATGGACGTCCGCTCGGCGTCGGTGAACACCTTCGGCGCCTCGGGCGGCTCGCCGCTGTGTACCCGCACCAGATCGGCGCGCAGTTCGGCCGCCGTCTGATAGCGGTTGTCGGGGTTCTTCGCGAGCGCCTTGAGCACCACGGCGTCGAGGTCCCGCGAGATGCCCGCATGGCGCTGTGACGGCGGCACCGGATCCTCGCGGACGTGCTGATAGGCCACCGCGACCGGGGAGTCGCCGACGAACGGCGGTTCGCCGGTGAGCAACTCGTAGAGCACACAGCCCAGCGAGTACACGTCGGAGCGCGCGTCGACCTTCTCCCCGCGGGCCTGCTCGGGCGACAGGTATTGCGCGGTGCCGATCACGGCGGCGGTCTGGGTGACGCTGTTGGCGTCGGCGAGCGCCTTGGCGATGCCGAAGTCCATCACCTTCACCGCGCCGGTCTTGCTGATCATGATGTTGGCGGGTTTGACGTCGCGGTGGATCGTGCCGTGCTGGTGGCTGAAGTTCAGCGCCTGGCAGGCGTCGGCGATGACCTCCAGCGCCCGCTTAACGGGCATCGGCCCCTCGGAGTGCACGATGTCGCGCAGCGTCACACCGTCGACGTACTCCATCACGATGTACGGCAGCGGACCGGTCGGCGTCTCGGCCTCCCCGGTGTCGTACACCGCGACGATCGCGGGGTGGTTCAGCGCCGCCGCGTTCTGCGCCTCGCGCCGGAACCGCAGATAGAAACTCGGGTCGCGGGCGAGGTCGGCGCGCAGCACCTTGATCGCGACGTCGCGGTGCAGCCGCGTGTCACGGGCGAGGTGGACTTCCGACATTCCGCCGAAGCCGAGGATCTCGCCCAGTTCGTAGCGGTCGGACAGGTGCTGTGGGGTGGTCATGTCTATGTTCGGGGCCATGTCTGTGCTGGGGCGGGCAGCGCCCTGAGGTGCGCGGATGTGGCAGCCGCGTCGGGGCGGAGTGCCCCGGAGGTGTCTCCACCATGACCGATGACCGCAGAGGAGGTCCAATCGGGCAGCGCTGCGGGCGACTGATACGGCGTGGTCTCGGTGATGGTGTTCGTCACCGTCGGCGGCGGCAACTCACGGTCCTTGCGGTCCTGGGCGTTGAGGACGATCAGGATCGCGATGACGATCGCGAGCGCACCGAGCACGCCGGCGGCCCACAGCAGCGCGCGCTGCCCGGAGGAGAACGTGCGCCGCGGCGGCGGTGGCCGGTGGATCGCGCCGGTGGGCCGCGCCCTGGCGGCGGTGACCGGCGCCCGGCCGGTGAGGTCGGCGGCGGCGCGGGCCTGGGCGGCCGACGGAACGGCGGCGGGGGTGGCACGACCGAGGGTCGGCGCCTGGTTCGGCCGCGGCGGGCGGCGACCGGACCGCACGGCCGCCACGGCGTCGGCGAACGGACCGCCGGACCGGTACCGCATGCCGGGGTTCTTCACCAGCGTGATCTCGATCAGTTCACGCACGTTGGGCGGCAGGTCCGCGGGCAGGGGCGGCGGCGTCTCCTTGATGTGTTTCATCGCCACGGTCAGCGCGCCGTCGCCGGTGAAAGGTCGCTTGCCGGAGACGGATTCGTAGCCGACGACGCCGAGTGCGTAGACGTCGCTGGCGGCGGTCGCGTCGTGTCCGAGCGCCTGCTCGGGCGCGATGTACTGGGCGGTGCCCATCACCATGCCGGTCTGGGTGACCGGGGCCGCGTCGACGGCCTTGGCGATCCCGAAGTCGGTGAGTTTCACCTGACCGGTCGGGGTGATGAGGATGTTGCCGGGTTTGACGTCGCGGTGCACCAGGCCTGCGGTGTGCGCGACCTGCAGTGCGCGCCCGGTCTGCTCCAGCATGTCCAGCGCGTGCCGCAGGGACAGCCGGCCGGTGCGTTTGAGCACCGAGTTCAGCGGCTCCCCGTTGACGAGTTCCATCACCAGGTACGCGGTGCGGCCCTCCCCGTCCATGTCCGTCTCGCCGTAGTCGTAGACGCTGGCGATGCCGGGGTGGTTGAGCATCGCGACGGTGCGCGCCTCGGCGCGGAACCGTTCGACGAACTCGGGATCGGTGGAGTACTCGGCCTTGAGGACCTTGATGGCGACGCGGCGGCCCAGGCGGCTGTCCACGGCTTCCCACACCTGACCCATACCGCCGGTGGCGATGAGCCGCTGGAGCCGGTAGCGGCCGGAGAGGGTGACGCCGACGCGGGGGCTCATGAGCCCTCCCGCAGCGCCGCGGCGATGGTGGCCCGGCCGATCGGCGCGGCCACCTGTCCGCCGGTGGCCGAGAGCCGGTTGCCGCCGTTCTCGACCAGCACGGCCACGGCGACCTTGGGGGCCTGCGCCGGTGCGAAGGCGATGTACCAGGCATGGGGCGGGGTGTTGCGGGGGTCAGTCCCGTGTTCCGCAGTGCCCGTCTTCGAAGCGATCTGCACGCCGGCGATGGCTCCCTTCTGCTGCGTCTGCTGCTCGGCGCCGACCATCAGATCAGTCAGTGTAGCCGCGACCTCGGGTGTCACCGCCCGGCGCTCTTCGACCGGATCGGTCGTCGTGAGGTTTGCCAGGTCGGGTCCCCGCAGGCTGTCGACCAGGTAGGGCCGCATGGTTACCCCTTCATTCGCGACGGTGGCAGCGACCATCGCGTTCTGCAGCGGTGTCAACGCCACGTCCCGCTGCCCGATGCTCGACATGCCCAGTGCGGCGGCGTCTCCGATGGGGCCCACCGTGGATTCGGCGACCTGCAGCGGGATCGGCGCGGCCGGGGTGTCGAGCCCGAAGGCGGACGCAGTCCTCTTCAATGCCTCGGCACCGTTGTCGATGCCCATCTCGACGAAGGCGGTGTTGCACGAGCGGGCGAACGCCTCGCGCAGCGGCGCGGTGGGTCCGCCGCCGCAGGCGGAGCCGCCGAAGTTCTCCAGCGTCACGGAGCTGTTGGGCAGCGGGACGCGGGGCGCGGCGGTCAGCTGGGTGTCCGGGGTCGCGCCGTTCTCCAGGGCGGCCGCGGTGGTGATCACCTTGAACGTCGACCCGGGCGGGTAGGTCTCCGAGATCGCCCGGTTCAGCAGCGGGTTGTCGGGGTTGTCCCGCAACTGCTGCCACGCCGCGGACTGCTCCTCGACGTCGTGGGTCGCCAGCAGGTTCGGGTCGTAGGACGGTGCGGACACCATCGCCAGGATCTTGCCCGTCGACGGCTCCAGCGCCACGACCGAACCCTTGCACGGGCCGTTGCAGCCCTGCTCCATCGCCTCCCAGGCGGCCTGCTGCACCTGCGGGTTGATGGTGGTGACCACGTTGCCGCCGCGCGGATCCCGGCCGGTGAAGAAGTCGGCCAGCCGACGGCCGAAGAGCCGCTCGTCGGAGCCGTTGAGGATCGTGTCCTCCGCCCGTTCGAGGCCGGTGCTCGAATAGGTCAGCGAGTAGAACCCGGTGACCGGCGCGTAGGCCGGCGCATTGGGATACACGCGCAGGAACCGGAACCGGCCCGGGGTGGCGACCGAGTACGCCAGCAGCTGACCACCGGCGGTGATCTGGCCGCGCTGGCGGGAGTACTCGTCGAGCAGCACGCGCTGGTTGCGGGGGTCGGTGCGCAGCCCGTCGGCGGTGAAGACCTGGGTGACGGTGGCGTTGCCGAGCAACAGCACGATCAGCACCATGATCGTGACGGAGATGCGCCGCAGTGAGGTGTTCATACCTTGTCGATCACCTCGGTGCTGGCGGCGGCGATCGGTGTCTGCGGCAGCGGTTTGGTGCTGATCGGCCTGCGCGCGGCGTGTGAGATGCGCAGCAGGATGGCCAGCAGCAGATAGTTGGCCAGCAGTGAGGAACCGCCGTAGGACATCCACGGGGTGGTGAGCCCGGTCAGCGGGATGAGCCGCGTCACGCCGCCGACGACGATGAACAACTGGATCGCCAGCGTCGACGCCAGACCGGCGGCGAGCAGCTTGCCGAAGCTGTCGCGCACGGCGATCGCGGTGCGCAGGCCCCGGATGACGAGGATCGTGTACAGCATCAGCACCGCGGAGAATCCGACCAGGCCGAGTTCCTCACCGATCGCGGCGATGATGAAGTCCGTCGACGCCGCGGGCACCGTTCCCGGCTGGCCGTTGCCCAGTCCGGTGCCGAAGACGCCGCCGGTGGCGAAGCTGAACATCGACTGCACGAGTTGGTAACCCGCGCCCTCGGGATCGGCGAACGGGTCCAGCCACGTCTGCACCCGCACGCGGACGTGGCCGAAGAGGTAGTACGCCGCGACGCAGCCCACCGCGAAGAGGCTCAGCCCGATCGCGACCCAGCTGACCCGGTCGGTCGCGACGTAGAGCAGGATCAGGAACGACGTGTAGAGCAGCAGCGAGGTGCCGAGGTCCTTCTCGAACACCATCACGCCGATGGAGGCGATCCACGCCGCCAGCAGCGGCGCCAGATCGCGCGGCCGCGGCAGCGTCATCCCCAGGAAGTGCTTGCCCGCGCTGGTGAACAGTTCCCGTTTGTCAACCAGCACGGCGGCGAAGAAGATCAGCAGCAGGATCTTGGAGAACTCCGCGGGCTGAATCGAGAAGCCCGGCAATTCGATCCAGATCTTGGCGCCGTTCTGTTCCGACATCGACGCCGGGAGGATCGCCGGGATGGCCAACAGGATCAGGCCGCTGAGCCCGCAGACGTAGCCGTACCGGGCCAACATCCGGTGATCGCTGAGAAAGGTTATGACACAGGCGAATCCGATGACCCCGACCAGCGTCCACAGCATCTGCTGGTTCGCGGTGCCGCCGAGTCCCCGTCCGGTCAGCTCGCCCTGGGCGAGGTCGAGGCGGTGGATCATCACCAGGCCCAACCCGTTGAGCAGGGCGACGACCGGCAGCAGGAGCGGGTCGGCGTACGGCGCGTAGCGGCGCACGGCGAGGTGCGCGCCGGCGAACAACGCGAGGTATCCGGCGGTGTACTGCGCCAGATCCCAGCTGATGCCCTGTTCCTGGTTGGCCTCCACCATCAGCAGCGCGACGGTGGTGATGACCGCGGCGAAGGCCAGCAGTAGCAGCTCGGCGTTGCGCCGATTCGGCAGCGGCGGGGTGACCGTCGTCGGTGTCTCGGGTGCGGGGGAGGTGCCCGGGCGCGGAACCGCGCTCGTCGCAGGCGATCCCGCGGGAGTGGGGGGAGGCGGCGGCGGTGTGCGACGGGTGGTCGTCGGTGGCCGGGTCGGGCAGATCGGCAGGACCGAACTGCGGGCGAGTTCCTCGATCTGCGCGATCGCCTCGTCGAGGGAACCGCCGGGCAGACCGGCGATGACCTGGGCGCGTTCGGATTCGCGCATGTCCTGCACGTCGAGCAACTGGCACCCGCGGTTGTCGCCGGACTGGCCCGCGCTGATCAGGGACAGTTCGTTGCGGGCGTTGAGGCAGCCGAGCAGGTACGGCTCCTGCAGTGAGTAGCCGAGAAACGAGCCGTCGACACCGCGCATGATCGATACGGTGCCCTCGTGGGCCGTCACGTAGTAGTTGTTGCGCACGATCTCCCGGCCGATCGCCAGACCGGCCAGCACCACCAGGACCAGCAGCGTGGCCGCGATGATCATGCGGCGTTTGGACCGCGGCTTCTTGACGGGCTCTTCCGGCTGCGCCACAACGCGTTTGGGTGCGTTGCGCTTCGGGTTGAACGCCGACGCGCGACCGGCGGCCGTGTTCGGCGGCGGTTGATCGTCGTCACCGCTCACCGCGCCGGCCAGGATCGGCGCCGTCTGGCCGTAGTCGTAGTCCACCACGTCGGCGACGACGACGGTGACGTTGTCGGGCCCACCGCCGCGCAACGCCAACTCGATCAGCCGGTCGGCGCTCTCGGCGACGTCGGAGATCTGCAGGGCCTCGGCGATGGTGTCGTGACTGACCGGATCCGACAGCCCGTCGGAGCACAGCAGATAGCGGTCACCGGCGCGGGCCTCACGCATGATCAGCGTCGGCTCGACCTCGTGCCCGGTGAGCGCCCGCATGATCAGGGAGCGCTGTGGATGGCTGTGCGCCTCCTCGGCGGTGATGCGGCCTTCGTCGACCAGCGTCTGGACGAATGTGTCGTCCTTGGTGATCTGGGTCAGCTCACCGTCGCGCATGAGGTAGCCGCGCGAGTCGCCGATGTGTACCAGGCCCAGGCGGTTCCCCGCGAAGAGGATCGCGGTCAGCGTGGTGCCCATGCCCTCGAGCTCCGGGTCCGCCTCGACATGGGCGGCGATCGCCGAGTTGCCTTCTCGCACGGCGTTGTCGAGCTTGCTGAGCAGGTCCCCGCCGGGCTCGTCGTCGTCGAGGTGGGCCAGGGCGGCGATCACGAGCTGCGAGGCGACCTCACCCGCGGCGTGGCCGCCCATGCCGTCGGCCAGCGCGAGCAGGCGAGCGCCGGCGTAGACGGAGTCCTCGTTGTTGGCGCGGACCAGGCCGCGGTCGCTGCGCGCGGCGTATCGCAGGACGAGGGTCATACTGCTCCTCGCGTGCGCGCGATCATTTCGCTCCTCGCGTGCGCGGCGTCACGGGCGCAGCTCGATCACCGTCTTGCCGATCCGGACCGGCGTGCCCATCGGAACCCTTACCGCAGTCGTCACCTTCGCCCTGTCAAGGTATGTGCCGTTGGTCGATCCTAGGTCCTCGACGTACCACTCCGACCCGCGTGGCGACAGCCGGGCGTGCCGGGTGGACGCGTAGTCGTCGGTGAGCACGAGCGTGGAGTCGTCAGCCCGCCCGATCAGCACCGGCTGCGATCCGAGGGTGATCCGGGTTCCGGTCAGCGCACCCTCGGTGACGACGAGTTGGCGGGCGACGCTGCGCTGCCGGTTGGGCAGCAGTGAGCCGCGCAGCGCCAGGCCGCGGCGCACCATGACCGCACCGGTCGGCGCGTAGATGTCCGTGCGCAGGATGCGCAGCACCGACCAGATGAACAGCCACAGCAGCAGCAGGAAGCCGACACGCGTCAGCTGCAGCACCAACCCCTGCATCTGACGTCCTCTCCGTACTGTTCACCGCACGCCGGTACAACCGTCGGTCGCGCCTGCTGGCAACGTCACGATACTTGGGGGAGCGATCGGGGCGAAGACGAAGCCGACAGCTTGACCTGAACGTGACCGGGCGCGCCGTGTGCTCAGTGCACGCGGACGATGATCTCGGAGTGGCCCAGCCGGATGACGTCGCCGTCGGCGAGCTGCCATTCCTGGACCGGCGCGTTGTTGACGGTGGTGCCGTTGGTGGAGTTCAGATCGGACAGCAGGGCGACCTGACCGTCCCACCGGATCTCCAGGTGACGGCGGGACACCCCGGTGTCCGGCAGGCGGAACTGTGCGTCCTGACCGCGGCCGATGACGTTGGCGCCCTCGCGCAGCTGGTACGTGCGGCCGCTGCCGTCGTCGAGCTGAAGGGTCACCGTGGTGCCGACGGCGCCGGCCGCGTAGTCACCCTGGCCGTAGCCGCCGCCGTACCCGCCGGCGCCCTGGCCGTAGTCGTAGTCGCGCCCGGCGGGCTCGCCGTATCCCGGGTCGCCGTAGCCGCCGCCGGCCGGCTCGGCGTAGCCGCGGCCGTAGTCCTGCCCGTAGTCCTGACGGCCGTAGCCGCCGCCGTAGCCGCCCTGGTCCGGGTAGCCGCCCTGATCGGGGTATCCGGGACGCCCGTAGCCGCCGTCCTCGTGGCGGCCGGGGCCGCCGGGGGAGCGGCCGTAGTCATAGTCCGCGCCGGGTGCGCCGGGTGCGCCGTAGCCGGGCTGGCCGCCGCCGGGGGGCGGGCCGTAGCCGCCCGGACCCTGCCGGTAGCCCTGGTCGTAGCCGCCGCCGGGGGGCGGGCCGTAGCCGCCCGGACCGCGCTGCTCGTAGCCGCCGCCGTAGCCGCCCTGGTCCTGGTACCCGCCGCGGTCGGGGTAGCCACCCTGGTCCGGATACCCGCCGCGGGGCGGGTAACCGCCCTGCTCCGGCGGGTAGGGGGCCCGGGGCTCCTGGCCGCGCGGTTCCTCCTGCGGACGGCCGTAGCCCTCGTCGTAGTACTCGTCGCCGGGCCGTCCCTGTCCCTGGCCGCCGCCGCGGTACGTCGGGTTGTCGCTCATCGGTGGTACTCCTGATTCTGCGGGGAACGCGTGGTCTCGGTGTGCTGGGGCGGGTTCGCCGGTGGTCGAGTCGGGGTTGACCGCACCACGAGCGCGGAACTGTCCAGTGTGCAGATTCGGTGCCTGTTCGAACTTGACGACCACATCACCATACGTTTGCCACCCCTGCTCACGGATGTATCCCTCCAGATGCTTGGCGAAAGTGGTCGCGGTCAGGTCAGGATCAGCGCTTACCTTCTTATGGTCGGGCACACTGAGGGTAATTACGTATTCATTGGGTGCCAAAATGCGGCCGCGGCCGAGGGGGCGGATTCCGGACTCCGCTTCACGGCGGAGGAGCGCCTCGACTTCCTGCGGCACAATCGATCCGCCGAATACGCGGGCGAAGGCGTCGCCGACGGTGGATTCGAGCTTGCGCTCGATGCGGTCCACCAGACCCATGTCACCGCCCGCCTCACTCGTCGTCGTCGCTGCTCACGCAGTCGGACCGCCGCGTGTCGGCTGGTCCGGATTCTTCCTGCATGGTATCTACCCATGTTCCGCCGATGGGACCAACGAAACTCTGAGAATCACATCGGAGCAGGTCAGTGCGCCGTCGATCACATGTCGTCGGAGCATCCGCTGCGGTTTTGGGGCGGCCCGACGCGGGTGATAGGCTCCTGCGGTCGTTACGGGCGAGTGGCGGAATGGCAGACGCGCTGGCTTCAGGTGCCAGTGTCCTTCGGGACGTGGGGGTTCAAGTCCCCCTTCGCCCACAGTGAGGAGTTCGACGAACTCCAGGCGTAAAGGTCACGAACCAGAAATGGGTCGTGACCTTTGTGTTTTGTGGCTACGGCGCGATTGAACTGCCCTGCGGTGGGACCGCGGGATTTCTGGCGCGAAATCCCCCTCGAATCGTCGCGTGAAGCGACCCGTCTCGAACTGCAAAGTCGATCCTCAGCGTTGTTCGCGACTTGTCGGCGGGGTCCTATATACAGTTCCGTTCAGTTCAGAACGAGGAGTTGAGGGGGCTGCCGCCGTGATCACCGGTGAGTTGAAGAGCAAAGTCGACCGAGTCTGGGACGCATTCTGGTCCGGCGGCATCTCCAATCCGCTGGAGGTCATCGAGCAGATCACCTACTTGTTGTTCATCCGGCGGCTGGATGACATGGAGACTCTGGAGGAGCGCAAGGCTCGCCTCGGCGCAGCCGGTGAGCTCCGATTCGCTTCAGACCAGCAGGAGCTCCGGTGGTCGCGCTTGAAGAATGAGGAGCCGGCCATCATGTTCGCGACGGTCGGGGAAAAGGTCTTCCCGTTCCTGCGGACCCTCGGTGGCGACGGCTCAACCTATGGCGAGCACATGAAGGATGCCCGCTTCACGATCCCGACGCCACAGCTGCTCTCTAGAGTGGTCGATCTTCTCGACGAAATTCCCATGAACGACCGCGACACCAATGGAGATCTTTACGAGTACCTGCTGTCGAAGATCGCGAGCGCCGGTGTCAACGGTCAATTCCGCACGCCGCGCCACATCATCAAGCTGATGGTCGACATGATGGCGCCGACGCCGACCGACGAGATTTGCGACCCGGCGTCCGGCACAGCTGGCTTCCTAGTAGCCGCGTCTGAGTTCATTCGCGAGCAGCATCCTGGAGTGCTCACCGATGCGGCGCAACGTAAGCACTTCCACGCCAGCATGTTCCATGGCTTCGACTTCGACAACACCATGCTCCGCATCGCCAGCATGAACATGCTCATGCACGGAATCGAATCGCCGGACATCCGCTACCGGGACTCATTGTCCGAGGGCGCTTCTAATGATGCCGAGAAGTACACGCTAATTCTCGCGAACCCGCCCTTCGCCGGCTCGTTGGACTACGAGGCAACATCCAAGGATCTGCAACGGGTGGTGAAGACCAAGAAGACCGAACTGTTGTTCGTGGCGCTGTTCTTGAAGCTGCTCAAGCCTGGTGGGCGTGCAGCGGTCATCGTGCCCGACGGTGTGCTATTTGGGTCGTCGAAAGCGCATAAGGAACTTCGACGAACTCTAGTCGAGGATCAGAAGCTCGACGGTGTAGTCAAGCTCCCGTCGGGAGTATTCCGTCCGTATGCCGGGGTGTCCACCGCCATCCTGCTGTTCACGAAGACGAACTCCGGTGGTACCGACAACGTCTGGTTCTACGACGTGAAAGCCGATGGGTTTTCGTTGGATGATAAGCGGAACCAGATTGATGCCAACGACTTGCCAGATGCGCTGTCGCGGTGGGGTAAGCGCTCCTCATCGGAGGTTGATCGGGGCCGGACCGAACAGTCGTTTTGCGTACCTGCCGCCGATATTGTCGCGCAGGGCTATGACCTCTCACTGAACCGGTATCAGCAGATTGTTCGCGACGATATCAGGCACCGGGCTCCGCTCGAGATCATCGCCCAAATCGAAGCTCTGGAAGGTGAGATCGCCGCAGGACTGGCGGAGTTGAAGGCTATGCTCGCGTGAGATGGCCGATAGTCGAATTGTCGTCCATTGCTGAGGTAAAGCTAGGGCGTCAACGATCCCCCCAGCATCATGCCGGACCAACTATGCGGAACTACCTCCGCGCTGCAAACGTCGGCTGGTCAGGATTAATCCTCGACGACGTAAAGCAAATGAACTTCACTGACGACGAGATGAAGACCTTCCGCCTCGAACCAGGTGACGTTCTACTTAACGAGGCTTCGGGGTCTGCCAAGGAGGTTGGCAAACCGGCGCTCTGGAATGGTGAAATTGAAGATTGTGCCTTCCAGAACACGCTGCTGCGAGTGCGCTCCTATTCTGAGGCCGATCCGAAGTATCTGCTCCATTTCTTCAGACAGCAGGCCGTCTCCGGCGAGTTTGCTCGGGGCTCGCGTGGTGTTGGCATCCACCATCTGGGACGAGATGCCTTATCCAAGTGGAGGATTCCCCTTCCTCCCTGCGAGGAGCAACGCCGCATCGCGACGATCCTTGATTATGTCGAAACGATGCGCTGCAACTTGAGCGAGGCGGCGGCGGCAGTGGACGAGGCAAGTTCTTCCGCTTCAGCTCGGTTCTTTGAGCAGCAGGACCCGGCGCAGAGATATCCGTTGGAGACGGTTGCCGAACGAGTCGTGGTTGGACACGTTGGACCGACCAGCAAGCACTTCACTCTCGACGGTATCCCATTCCTGCGGACTGGCAATGTCGGTGACGGGTCTATCGTGGAAGACGATCTTCTCCGAATCGATCGCGAATTCCATGCGCGACTTGCGAAGAGCCAACTGCAAGCAGGTGATGTGGTGGTGTCTAGGGTAATCGGCGATCGAATCCGGTCGGCGATAATTCCAGAAAGTCTGGATGGTTCCAACTGTGCAAATATCATCATTATTCGTCCTTCATTACGGATTCGACCGGCCATCATTACCAGCTACCTGAGCCTGCGGGAGACTCAGCATGAGCTCTTGGGGCGCCGCGTAGGTTCAGCGCAGTCAGTGGTGAACACTGGCGTCTTGAAGTCGCTCTTGGTTCCTGTGCCATCGCGCGAGCAGCAGGACGAGTTCTGCCAGGTGTTGGCAGCAATTGGAAAGCTGCGCGCGAAGATTAACATCCAACGACGGCTTCTCGACGAGCTGTTCGCTTCCCTACAATTCCGCGCATTCTCCGGTCAGTTGTGAGGTAGCGAGATGTCCAACTTCGCCTTTTTGCAGTCCGTCGGCTGGCCGGAGATGCACGCCGATTGCACACGGGCGGAGAGTTACGCCACCAATGACGCACGCTCGGCGTGCTTCTACAGCCGCCGCACCGTCGAGGTGCTGGTCGACCACCTGTATGACGTTCTAGCGCTTCCGATTCCGTACAAGAACGACCTGGCCGCCAAGATCAATGATCCAAAGTTTAAGTCCAAGGTAGGCGTCGGGATCGCGACGAAGCTGAACCTGATCCGCAAGCTCGGCAACACCGCCGTGCATGATACGCAGCAGATCCCACCGCGGGCGGCGTTGGATGCGTTGCGTGAGTTGCACCACGTGATGTTGTGGGCGGCATTCCGGTATTCGACTCAGCCGCAGGCAGTTCCGATGAAGGCTGCCTTCGACCCGAAGATCGCCGCCAAGGCCGCGCCGCTGACGCGGCAGGAAGTCGCCCAGCTCGCCGTGAAGTTTGCCGCCCAGGATGAAGCTCATGCAAAGGCGCTGGCGGAGAAGGACGAACTGGCCGCGCAGAAGGACGCCGAGATTGCGGCATTGCGCGAAGCTGTCAAGCAGGCCCAAGCCACCAACCAGCAGACCGACGGCCGAGACTACAACGAGGCCGACACCCGAGATCGGTTCATCGACGTTATGCTCGCCGAAGCCGGTTGGCCCCTGACAGACACCAAGGACCGCGAGTACCCGGTCACCGGCATGCCCAATGGCGACGGCAAGGGGTTCGTCGACTACGTCCTGTGGGGTGCAGACGGTCTCCCGTTGGCGATCGTGGAGGCCAAACGGACGACTAAAAGCCCGCAGGTCGGCCAGCAGCAGGCCAAGCTGTACGCGGACTGCCTGGAGAAGATGACAGGGCGGCGGCCGCTCATCTTCTACACCAACGGTTTCGAGCACTGGATCTGGGATGACACCGGCGGCTACCCTCCGCGGGACATCCAGGGTTTCTACACCCGGGATGAGCTGGAGCTCCTAATCCAACGCCGCGACACCCGCAAGCCGTTGACCGACATGCCGGTCGACTCGGCCATCGTAGAACGGCACTATCAACACCGTGCGATCCGCGCGATCAACGACGCATTCACCGCCAAGGAACGCGAAGCCCTATTGGTGATGGCCACCGGATCGGGGAAGACCCGCACCGTCATCGCGCTGGTGAAGCAGCTGATGGAAGCCAACTGGGTCAAACGGGTCCTGTTCCTGGCCGACCGCACCGCACTGGTCACGCAAGCCGCCAATGCGTTCAAGGCGCACCTTCCCGACGCCACCACTGTGAACCTGGTGACCGAGAAGATCACCGACGGCCGGGTGTACGTATGCACCTACCCAACGATGATGAACCTCATCAACGACACCGACGGTGGCATCAGGAAATTCGGACCCGGCTACTTCGACCTCGTTGTCATCGACGAAGCCCACCGCTCCGTCTATCAGAAATACCGGGCCATCTTCGATTGGTACGACTCGCTGCTGGTTGGTCTGACCGCCACGCCTAAAGACGAAGTGGACCACAACACCTACCGACTGTTCCACCTCGAAGATGGCGTACCCACGGACGCCTACAGCCTCGACGACGCGGTCAAGGAGGGCTTCCTGGTGCCTGCTGTCGGGATCTCCGTCAGCACCAAATTCCTGCGCCAAGGCATCCGCTACGCTGATCTCTCCGAAGAAGAGAAGGACGACTGGGACGCCCTGGACTGGGGCGACGAGGATCCACCTGACGAGGTGAGCTCCGAGGAGATCAACCGGTTCCTGTTCAACGAGGACACCGTCGACAAGGTGCTCGCCGAGCTGATGAGCAAGGGCCACCGTGTAACTGAAGGCGACCGGCTCGGCAAGGCCATCATCTTCGCGAAGAACCAGGCGCACGCCGAGTTCATCGCGCGACGCTTCGACATCCAGTACCCGCAGTACGCCGGAACATTCGCCCGCGTCATCACCCACGGCACTGCCTATGCCCAGTCGCTGATCGACGACTTCTCCGTCACCGACAAGGCCCCGCACATCGCCATATCGGTCGACATGCTCGACACCGGCATCGACGTTCCCGACGTCGTCAACCTCGTCTTTTTCAAGCTTGTTCGGTCCAAGACCAAGTTCTGGCAGATGATCGGCCGCGGGACCCGCCTACGTCCCGACCTCTTCGGCCCCGGCAAGGACAAGCAGAACTTCTACGTCTTCGACTTCTGCGGCAACCTCGAATTTTTCAGCCAGGACCTGCCCGGCTCGGAAGGCTCGTTCCAGAAGTCATTGAACCAGCGGCTGTTCGAAACCCGCCTCGGGCTGATCACCGCTATCGACCACGCCTGGCCGCCCTCGGAGCCAGAACCCGAAGAGGGGCAAGGCACTGAGACCGAACGAGGATTGCGGGTCGATGTTGCGTGGTCGCTCCATCGGGCCGTCACGGGGATGAACGTGGACAACTTCCTGGTGCGACCACACCGTAGGTTGGTCGAGCAATACTCACAATGGTCGGCCTGGACATCGTTGACGCCCGAAGTCGCCGGCGATGTCGCCGAACACCTCGCCGGCCTGCCATCAGCCCATAAGGACGACGACGAGGACGCCAAGCGCTTCGACATGCTCGTTCTACGCCGTCAACTAGCCCAACTTGAAGGCGACGCTGTCGCGGCCGAACGGCTACGCGAACAGATCCAGAACATCGCGACTGGCCTGCTGAGCCAGACCGCGATCCCGTCGGTAAAGGCACAGCAGGTGCTTCTCGAAGAGGTCGGCGGGGACGAGTGGTGGGTCGACGTCACCCTGCCGATGCTTGAATCTGTACGGCGCAAGTTACGCGGGTTGCTCCGGTTCCTGGAGAAGGTGAAACGGAATCAGGTCTATACCGACTTCGCCGACGAACTCAGCGAAGCGACCCTTGTTGATCTGCCAGGGATCACGCCCGGCACCAACTGGGAACGCTTCCAGGCCAAGGCTCGCGCATATCTCAGACAGCACCAGGATCACGTTGCGCTGCAACGGTTACGACGCAACAAGCCCCTGACCCCCGATGACCTCGCTTCGCTGGAGCAGATGCTCATCGAGAGCGGTACGGGAGAGCAAGCCGACATTGATCTGGCCAAAGAGCAGTCGCACGGCCTGGGGTTGTTCGTGCGGTCGCTGATCGGTCTGGACCGCGAGGCAGCCGCCGAAGCCTTCGGCGCGTACTTGGACGGCACGAAGTTCAACGCGGACCAGATCCGCTTCGTGAACCTCATCGTCACCGAACTGACGGCCAACGGCTTCATGGAACCCGTGCGGCTCTACGAGTCGCCTTACATCGACCACGCGCCCACGGGGCCCGACGATGTGTTCGGAGAGGCCGATGTCGACAACATTGTGGCCATTCTGAACAAAGTGAGAGATAACGCGACACCGCGAGACGGGGCAGCCTGATTGAGGCGGTCCGAGACTCAGCAGTCAAGAGGGAGGCGAGCATGCTCAAGCAGGAGATCGACGCGGCGAAGCGCAGCGTAAATACGGATCGGGTGCAGATCACGATAGGTGAGGTAGCGACCATGTACTCGGGGCAGGAGTTGAACATCCTCCCTGAGTTTCAAAGGTTGCATCGTTGGAGCCTCGAAAAGAAATCGAATTTCATCGAGTCGATCTTGATTGGCATTCCTATTCCATCAGTATTCGTTTTCGAAACACACGAGGGCACCTGGGAGTTAGTAGATGGGCTGCAGAGAATCTCCACCATTCTGGAGTTCATGGGGATACTACGAGATGTGGACGACCCGAAGAGCACAAAGCGTAGCGTGTTAACCGAAACGAAGTACTTACCTAGCCTGCAGAACATCGCATGGAGCGCTACTCAAAGCGGTGAGGAAACTCTGGATAAAGCGCTTCAGCTGTTCTTTCGGCGTGCGCGACTAGATTTTGAGATTCTAAAGCATCCGAGTGATCCAAAGACAAAATTTGACCTATTCCAGAGGCTGAACCGAGGGGGTGCATACGCAAATGCCCAAGAAGTCAGGACGTGTTCTATGGTCCTAGGCGACCCTGATTTCACGCAGCAGCTTAGGAGAATTGCAACCGCATCGTCATTCAAAGAGCTGTTCAATGTGACCGAGGATCAACATCAAAGACAAAAAGATCTTGAGTACTTGGTGCGATTGATCGTGCATGCACATGTTGATTACTCCCCTGCAATGGACGTAGAGGAGTATTTAAGCAACGGCATACTCTCGATAATCGAGATGGGAAAGCAAGCGGAAGTCCTCGACACCGCTAGATGGGCTGTCGAGACCCTCCTGCGGGTGGGCGACAACGATGCGTTGATGCCACCAGAGGATCGCGTCGAGGGCATTGGCCGTCGGTTCTCTCTGCGGGCTCTCGAAGTTATCGCGGTCGGGATTTCAAAGAACCGGGTAGCGATTATGAATCACCCCACCCCCGATCAATTTATCGAAGCGCGGATCGCAGACTTCTGGAAGAATCCTGTGGCTGCGGAGCTGAGCAGTGCTGGATTACGTGGAACAGCGCGTATTCAACGTAGCGTGCCCCTTGGAGCTGAATGGTTTAACCCCGATGCCCAAAACAATTGACGACTATTTTGACGAGATCGATGTCGCTCGATCGTTGCGGGTCCGGGAACTATCAGAGATTAAGCGAATGTTCGGCGCCTCCACGTCCGGCGACGATCCGTTAGGTGTCCAATCGAAAGCGCTGGTAGTTCTTAGCTATGCCGCTTGGGAGGGCTTCTTCAATGAGTGTGTGGACGCTTATTGCGATTTCCTGCTGAGCCGCGGAATGAAAGTGGCAGACGTTGGATGGAATTTGATGGTAGGAGTCCTCGAAGCACAGTTTGAATCTCTCCGGGGCAGGAACCATTCCCCCGCAGCGAAGCGGGATTTCACTATCGGCTTGAAGGACGCCTTAGGGTGCGACTTCACAGAGTTCGACCGCAAACCGCTTAAGGCCCGCTCCAACCTCAACTGGGATCGGTTGGCCGAGAGCTTCCTGCTGATGGACTTTGATGTGTCGCCGCTGTTGAGACACAAGAATCGCCTAGAGGTGGAGATCGTCGGTTGGAGACACGGCGTTGCACACGGAAGTGCCCCGAACCTGGGTCAACTCGATGCCAGCGATCACGTTCGTCTCGTGGGGGAGGTGATGGTGCTGGTCGCTGACGCGTTTCAAGCCGCGATGCTCGATCATCTCTAGATCCCGACAGGTACTCGAGGCGCCGATAAGAACGACATACGTCAAGCCGCTCCACCTAAGGTTGAAGCCGCCTTTGCGGCGACACAACCCACGAGATTAGGGGCGTTGAAGTGATCAAGCCTGCCGACTCGCAGACGATCGCTGAGCAGATCAGGGCCCGCACGCTCAAGCGCATTGAGCTCATCGGCCAAGGCGAAGACGTCTGGGATTTCCACGCGACCATCAAATCTCTCAGTGAGAGCACATCCCGGGAGTACGCCGGACGAGCATTGCTGGAACTGGTACAGAACGGTCACGATGCCCTGACCGCTGAGAATCCGGGGCGGGTCCATGTGCTCCTCGACAGCAACCCGCAGCACCCGGCGCTGTACGTCGCCAACGAAGGAGAGCCCTTCACCGAGAAAAACTTCAAAGGCATCGTCGACTTCGGGCTCTCCAGCAAGGTCGCCGGACAGGGCATCGGCAACAAAGGCCTGGGCTTCCGCAGCGTGCTACAACTCACCGACCACCCCGAAGTCTACTCTCGTGACCCCGACGATCCGACCGACCGCCGATTCGCCGGATACAGCTTCCGCTATCCACACCACGAGGAAATCGTCGCGCTCGCGGCCCGAGCGGGCGTACCCGAACAGCGGATGGCTGATGCCTCACCTCTGGATCTGCCCGTTCCCGCGAGTATCGGCGCCGACTTCGAGTTACAGCGTTTCGCCGACGAAGGATTCGCGACGGTTGTTAAGCTCCCGCTGCGCGACTCCGCCGCCGTCAATGCGGCGCGTCAACAGATCAACGCCGTGGAGTCTGCGGAAGCTCCGATCCTGCTATTCCTGGATCGACTTACCGAACTCAGGATCGACATCCTGGATTCGGAAGCCGCCATCTCCGATACGACCAGGCTGACCCGGGTTGAGACCGACGCAACAGTTCCTCCCAACCAGCCGACTGTGCGCGATGTCGACTTAGGCCCTCAGGGCCGCTATCTCCTGCTCCGCGGTCGAGTCGATCTCGCTGACATAAGGGCAGCCATCAGCCACAGCGTCGAGGTGAAGCTGATCGATCCCAAATGGCTCGAGTGGACCAGCACCGAGGAGGCATGGGTCGGCGTCGCCTTGCGGACCGATGAAGACCTGGACGCGGGAACGGTGTACACCTTCTTGCCGACACAGCAGACCGCACCCGTATGTGCGCACATCCAGGCGCCGTTCTTTGCGAACCTGGCGCGCCGCCAGGTCGAGCTCGACGTGCCGCTGAACAACTTTCTCATGACCCGAATCGCGTCTACCTGCATTGAATTCATGCGGATATTGCGCGACAACGCCGAGCAGGCACGGGTTTCCGCACTGTGCGCGGACCTCGTCGCCTGGGATCCCGAGCGATCGAGCCATCTCATCGAAGCCTGCCCAGAGTTTGTAGCGGAAAGCTGCGTTCCGGTCGCTGACGGACGGACCTGGTCGTGCTTCGACGATGCATACATCTGGCCGGCCGACGACGATGATTCGCTGCGGTCGGTGATCACCGCGGCAGTGGTAGCCCGGCAGGGATTCCCGGTGGTTCAACCGACGATCGGCGACATCCGGATCGCGCGACTAGCCGCGCTGCACCTTGACCTACTCGAGACCAGAATGGTTCCGAGCCTCGCGATTATCGCCGACGTCGTCGAGAAGGTCGCCGGTGAGCTTCATAAGAAGAAGGCCTCTGCCCGCCGCTGGACCGACTTTTACGCCGACTTGACATCACTGTTCGACCCAGACACCGCCAGCGAGCTCGC
Organism: Mycobacterium sp. IS-1496; assembly: GCF_001499995.1. GTDB lineage: Bacteria > Actinomycetota > Actinomycetes > Mycobacteriales > Mycobacteriaceae > Mycobacterium. Next base: position 130,997 of record NZ_LQIU01000076.1, on the reverse strand, counting down.
TAGCAAGAAGGTCATCCTCGATCAAAAAGGTAAGCTACGGAAGGCGATGAGCGGGGAGGGCGCGACGACAAAAGCCCCAGTGATCTTCCTGCCTCCCGAACCGGCAGACGACGGCGGAGATCTTGCTCAGGCCACCCGCGTTCCCGCCGCCCTCGCCCGCCGAATTGTCTACGCCCACAGCGATATCGACTGGGCGAAGAGCACAGCCGAATGGTACTCGGCGGCCGACCTACTCACCGAGGCCGGGCTGGTGCACTGCTATGGCACCGATGAACTGTTGGAGATCATCGGTGGCTTCCTGGAATCACGTCCAACACAGGCGGTCCAGAAAGCTGCGCTTGAATACGGCTTCAACCTCTACTCCCAGCTTGCACCGAACCAGCGAAATACGTTGGCGGCTATTCCCTTTACAGTCCCTACTCGTGAGGGCAAGTGGCGGCTGGCCCGGACGGCGGCCTTCTCCGCTGCATGGGACACGCCGGGAGGGATCCTGCTAGAACGGTTGTTGCGTTCGGCGACTGACGAAACCCCTCAATTGCTCGAGTTGGGAACCCAGCTCACCGCCGGTCCGACCGAGTGGCCGCTCCCGGTCGACGAACTCACGGAGTGGAAGAAGTTCCTGGAGTGTATCGGGGTCACCGACGGACTCCCGCTGATCCGAGTCGCGGTTGCGCCGCGTATCGGCGACAGCTTGTGGCCCTCAGGCCTATCACAACTGCTCGGCCTCAATGCCGTTACCAGAGAGGCCTGGACGGCGGAAGTGCGCTGGGACGGTGGCCATAACCCATATACTGAGTACGGTTTCGCAACCGAGCTGAGCCTGCTTCCCGGCGCGGGCGAGATCGAATTGCTCGGCCACGCAGCGAGGCAGACCTTTGCACAGCTGATTGCGCTAGGGCTAGATGCCTGGCCGGACGAGGCACTCAACGTCAAGGTGTATCGACCGGGTAGATCGAGGGACGAGCACAACGTCTACTCCTGGGCCACCCCGGCTGCGGCCTATCTTCGTCGAGCGCCGTGGCTGCCACTCGGACGCCGGCACGACGACGATTCGGAGCACGACTTCGCCACCTGTGCCGAGGCCTGGCTACCCGCCGAGGGGCCGCAACTGCCGGACTTCGTACCCCACATCACCGCCGCATTGCGTGGCCAGCTCGTTAAAACACCGCGTACCCGGGCACGGATCGAAGACCTAGGGGTCCGAGTCTTTGGAACAGAGCGCTACAGCGCAGATATGCTTCGCGACCTGCCGAAGTACCTGGAGGAAGGCCGGGTAAGCCCCTTACGTGTTACCCAGTTCAAGCGTCAGTACCGCCAGGCATGGGATAACCAATTGCGCGGAGAACAAGACTGGCCGTGGGACGAGGACACCGCCCCCGTCGTCGTCGTCATCAAAAACGGGCTCATGGAGTCCGTCGCTCTGGAAGAAGAAGAATCGGACCTACTTGTTCAGGACGAGGCAGACCCCACCAAGCAATCGTTGATCGGGCTCACCGGTCAAGCTGTCCTGCTGGCCGACGCTGCGAAGGGATCACAGATCGCAAGCCTCATGAGGCATCACGGCGTCGAGGTAAAGCTGACATCAGAGATAGCTGTCGACGTCTACGGCGACGAGCAACGAATTATTCCGACTGACGACTACCCACTCCTGGTCGGCGACGACCGGCCCTGGATCGCGACGATCGTGGCAATCGTTGCAGAGTTCAAGTCCGGTTCCTTCGTCCGCCAAACCGACCAGAGCATCAACACGATCCTTCAGCGGCTACGCAAAGTCCGGGTGGTACGCGTGGAATCGACCCGTTTCATCGTCGCAGGCTCCGAGATCGATCCTCCGCTGCACACGAAATGCCTTCCGTTAGAGAGTGAATCGGACCCAACGATCGTCGTCTGGCCCCCCCTGGTGAGCACGTATGACGAGCTTGAACAGTGTGCGCCTGCGATAGCAACCCTCATCCACAATCCAGACCTCGCGGATCACCTCGCTCTGGTATTTACCCGGCTCGGGCAGGTCGAGCCGGAGGGCGACTCCGCGCCCAGTGACACCCAACTCGCAGCGGCCCTGCAGATCAGCATTGAACAAGTGGCCGAGGCCCGGGCAGGATTGCGTGGTTCGGTGGCGGACCTCATCGCGCGCTTGAGAATCGTGGTCAGCTATTTTGCCTCAGACGGCGACCTCGAAGAGTTCGACACCCGAGTGCGGCACGTCACCGATGCTGCCGAGCTCGGAACAGCCCTCGACCCCATAGTTGACGTGCTACCGATTTCGGCGCAAGAACTGATCGAACTGTGCCATAGGAACACATCGCTTTCGGAGCTGCGCGACAGCCTGTCGTTGGATTTCCGAAGGTTCAACGCCGCCATCGTTCATGCCAACCCCACACAGCTTCCGCTGACGCATCCCGACCAACACAGCCGAGCCCTGTCGGACTATGTAGAGCTCCACCGAACCGGAATAGTCGACAGGCTCCGGGAGGCCTATGCGCCCCGGGCGCAATTGGGAGCGGATCTGAGCGAGTACGCGGCCGCGAAGAACTTGGAGGGCCTGTTGCCCGACCCCGACTGGCTGAGTGAGTACGCGATCCCGCCGCGCGAGCTAATCGCGGCGCTTGTCGTAGATTGGCTGGGAACCCACGAGGCCAGCGGTGATCTCACCGCCGTCTGCAAACTAGCGCCAGTTGATGAACTGCGCCGACAAAACCACAACGCACTCGAAGTGCTTCTCGCCGAAACTGAACCGCGGGTCCGGGCGTGGTCCCGGCGCAACGACCGCCGCCTGCCGTCGGCGTGGCAGGCACCAACCCTCGGCGGTCGCGCCGCACTGGAAGCCAGTCAGCTCGCAGACTTCCAGATCCTCACCCAAGAAATTCTTTTCAAGATGATCAGGAACGAGCTCGGCTGGCCCGATGGCATGCCAGCGACTCTGGACTTGAGCCAGCTGGACCTTTCCGAGGATGAGTTATTATCACGCGAAGAGTTCGACAGCGAGGAAAGAGCGCGGCTTCGCTACGAGCGCACTCACATCACTGTCGATGGGCGCGAGATGTCGACGAACCTGCAAGACCTCCGCCAGATCGCCGAGGCCGTGGCGCAGGGGATCACCGAAACGACGCTAGATTATGCAGAGAAGCTGACGCTGAGGGTTGTTCCGTCGAACGCCGCTCACGGCGGCGGCAACCGTCCCGCCAAGGCCGCAGTCGCGGCACCGACAAGCAGGGATTTGAGCGACGAGCAACGGGTGGCTATCGGGTTGGCTGGCGAGGCGGCAGTGAAGCTGTGGCTCGAGCGCCGCTACCCGAAAGTCGAATGGGTCTCCGGTTACCGCAACATCATTCAGGGCGGTGACGTAGGCTCTGATTCCTACGGATTTGACTTTCAGGTAGAAACGCAATCGCGCCAGAAGCGGTACTTCGAAGTGAAGGCGTTCAGCGGTGACATCAGCGGTGCAGCCGAATTCATGCTGGGTGAGACGGAAGTCCGTGCTGCACAACAACATGGAAACCGGTACGAGCTGCTTCTGGTGAGCGAGGCCCGGGATAGTGACCGGCGCCGAATTCTTCGGGTACCCAACCCGCTCTCAACTGCCGGGCGAGGCAAGTACTCCCTCATAGGTAAAGGTCTTCGGTACAGCTGCCAATTCGACTATTCGCGGGGAGGCGCCGAGGAGTTGTCAATACCTGCGGATGGAGTGTTTCAGGCGACCTCCGTTCCGGTATGCTGACCGCCGTCCGAGGCCGGCTGCGATGGTGGGATGTCGGTGGGGCGGTCAAGCAGTTTGCCTTTGTGGAAGCCCGCGCCGGGGCGGGACCAGAGCGACCAGGTGTGGGCCCGTTGACGGACCGCCAACGGGCCACTGTGCGGCGTCGATGAGCTTGATCGTGAAACCAGCAGCGGTGCTCTTGGTGGCCGGGAACACCTCCCGGACCGCCTTTCAGAACCCCAGGGCGCCCCGTCACCGACAGCCAACACCGGGGCGGTCATGACACGGCGTTTGCAGCCGCGCAGCAGATCGGCGCACGACTGGCTGGACTCCCGATAGCCGTCGGTGATCGCACCATTTCTTTGCGGCCATCAGCACGCACTCGGATCATCGCCTACAAGCACAGCTTTGTCGGCTGCAGCGCCTATCGTGACCGGCACGGCCAGAGGTCAACGCCCGATTACTGACGGCGGTGCAGAAGGCCGGCGAGGGCACGGCAGGTTAGAGGAGGGTCCACATGAACAATTCCGAGGCGATCGCGGCGGTCGCGGCCGAGCGTGGGCTGGCACCGCACCGCTACAGGGCCCGCCAGGCGCCGGCTGGATCGATGCACGACGGTCTCTGGTACGTCAGCGAACGCGATGCCAGGGACATGCCCGTCGACGACTGTGTGTGGATTGTGCTCCCAGACGGTTGTGTCACGCGCGGGATTCCCGTCGGTAACCCGATCAACCCACCGACACCACCAGAGAGCCTCCGTGTTCACCCGTGAACTGGCACCGGGAGGGACAGCCAGTCTCCTGTAGATGCCCGGAGGGACGAAAAAGGCGCCGTGAGAATTAGTTCGGAGACGAGATGGCCAAGCGACGCCCGCAGCGTGCGGAGTGCGTCGAGTGCGGCAACCGCGTTACGGTTCGCGACGATGGGACGCTCGGGCCGCACTATCGAGGTGAAGGCGGCCGCACCCGTTGGAACAGCGAGGTCGGTGCCCCGGCGGCTGCGACCCAAGTGGCGATGGCATGATCCGTCCAGTCGGCCCGGCCAACAAGAAGTAGGCTTCTCCGCCGCCGCCCAGTGAGGGCGAGTACAGCGTTCGCACTGTGAGCGGCGGCCTGCTGTCATGAGGGCGTAAGTACCGCCAGCCCGAAGAGCCTCGCCGTCCCGGTCAGGCCACCCGATGACGGAAGCAGTTGGCCGACCTACAGTCCTTGTCCTCGGCCTCTTCGGACATTACCCAAGGAGGCGGGGCTTGAGAGCTTAAGACCGATTGGAGGCGATGCACCTCCATGATTCCACTTTGAGTGATTGGGAGAGCAGTTCATGGAACCTAGATTTGTTCAATCATGTGTCACGAGTATCGGATTTCCGGAGTCCGTGGAGGATCTCGAATTTATGTTCGAGAAAAATGAAGGTTTTGCCCCGGGCAGGCAGCTTACCGATCTCGAAATAATTCTGAATTTCGGGGAACTGAATAGCGAATTCGTCGAATGGACTGCGGCACGATGGATGACCGAAGGCGACGTGTTGTTCTTTTATCATACGAATCGAGGCCACAAGAAAATCAGGCGGCTGCTTAAGGAGCTGCGAAGGTGTGAATCAACTCGACCAGGTTCGAATGTCGAAACCATCGAAACTCTTGAACGGAACCTCGTGCTGTCGACAGGCGTAGAGAGTTGCATCTTCGCGTGTGCGCCCGTGCAAGGAAGCGCGACATACTACGCGAAAGAAGAGACCTTTCACTTTAGTAGCCGTAGCTTCGTCCCGTTCAATCAGGTTAGCGTTTTTGAGAAGCCCCTACATTCAAGCGATTTTGGTCTGCACTTCTAAATTGGACAGAACACCGTGACCCCGCTCTACAAGCGAAACTTCGGGGCCATCAGGGAACTCATCCAGCGGGGCAACAGCATTCCAGACTTCCTAGAGCGTGCTGAGATTAGTGAAGTCGCTTTCCAAGATATCTCGAAGGAGAACTGGCGACAGGTGGTTGCCTCCCCGCAGGCGCGATTCCTCAACGAGGAGCTTGTACGTGAGTACTTCATCGATTACCTACTTGGGGACATCAAGGATCCACGAACTCCGATATTGGAGGAATGTGTTACATCGAGATATGGTAAGACCACGGGGCGAGCTGACTACTTTGTAATGGTAGGTGGGCGATGGATTCCCATTGAGGCAAAACTGAACATACTTACAGAAAGCGACCTTCTCGGCCAGATCGGTAAATACCTAAGAGTTGACAGATTTGCGCCCACCATCCGTAAGAAATCAGACACAGAGTACTTTCCGAAACAGCACGGTGTGTGCGTAGTGGTCGATCAATCCGGAGTCTACCTGACACACGATCAAACTTTTGTCGACTGCGGCTTAACCAGACCATGGCTCGCCCGCGAACGGGTTACCGATGATTTCGCGCCAAGCCTCAGAAAGGCAATTATGGAGCTGACCGATAAGGCCTAAGTAGGAGCGTAGGACAGGAGTTCCGCTCACGCTCTGGACCAGCGACCGCGGTGCGCTCCGTGGGACGATGTGCTGGTCGCTTATGTCGGTTCTGCCTATAAACGGGGCTGAGTGGGCGTCCTCCTTCGCGGGCTCACAGAGTCGTGACCAGAGAACAGATGTCCGGGATTTCTGGCATCCGGCCCTTTCGCCTTAACGCCAGTTGGCAAACCCGCATTGCTGACCTGTCTCGTCCGGGTTCCGCGTGGACAAGCCAGATCGAGGAGTTTGCCGGCCGGCAGCTGAGCTGAACCAGTGCACCTTGTCGTCAGTTGCGGTTGAGCCCGAATTTGCGAGTCAACAATGCGTTCTTGTATTGGGATTCAGCGTCGCCGACTTCAGAGGCTGGGGTGCTGGGCCCGAATACTGGCAGGATGCTGAACAAAAAGTGGTGTGCGTGGCCGGTCTTGGCAGCGGCGACGCCGGCGCTGTCAACGATCAGTTCCCGCAGCGCCCGGTTGCCGCCATGGCCGTCTAGGGCGTAGTCCTTCCAGCGGCCCAGGATCCGCTCGGCACCTGCGGCTTTGCCTACGTAGTGCTTGCCGGTGGAGGAGTCGGTGATCAGGTAGATACCTTGGACCTGTGACAGCGCCGCCCGCCAGTCGGCGTAGCGGCCGTCCGACACCATCTCGACCAGTTCGGGGTAGGTCAGCAGGACTCGGTCGAACCCCGGGAACGACACTTTGTCTCGGTCGGCGATCTCAAGGACAGGCATGCGGGCGGCGTTGGTCGCCTGGCGATGCCAGACGCGTGGGGTGTCCCACTCCACGACGAGCAGGTTCACCAGCGCCGCGAGGAAGTTATGGCGGCGAAGGTCGAAGAAGCGGTTCGTGGTCGTCTGTTCGGCGGCGACCTCGCCGAGGTTCTCGAACGTTCCCCAGAGCCGGGACCGTCGCTGGCCGTCGGCGACGAGCAGAACCCATTAGGGCTCCGGATCACGGGGAAACTGCCGCGGCGAGATACCTTGTGAGCGAGTGTAGTCGCGGACGCGCTCCTCGGTCAGATCCTGCGGTCCGCGCAAGCTCTCCTGTTCTCCGGTGTTGAAGCTGTGCCGGATGATGCGGATGTCCTGCAGGCCGATCGGCGGATCGTGCTCGGCGCCCAGGCTGGTCAGGACGTGGCCGAGAGTCAACCCCGCGACGTCGGAATGCCGTGCTGTCACGCCCTCCACCGTAGAGCCAGCAGTCACCGCAGCAACGCCACTTCTGCGGCAACTGACTGGAACCCTGCCATCGCGGTGCTTGGGGGCAGGATGTCGGTTCCCGAGCTGGTGAGCCATCAAAGATATGTAGGCGGGCCGTGAGCAGCGGCATAGGCGTCGTGATCGTTAGAGCGACACGCCGAGAACAGCGCTTCTTGCCGCGCCGTGGACGGACACCGACGGATGCGGTCGGGCCGGCGGTTCAGCTGATCGACCGCTGTGCCGATGACGAGGCTTTCGATTGCTCCCAGTTACGGGTGGCCGTCGAAAACCGTTGTGGCCGTTGGTGAATACTCAGTCCGGAGAACCCCACTCCGGGCGTCGCCTTCGGCACCCTCGCCGGACGCCCTAAATGTCAGACCCCCCTGGTTGTATGGGGTCATGTCCTCGAGCTTGGCGTCCGGCGCGGTGGTGGTGCGCCCTGTCGACCGGCTCGAGGTGTTGTTCGAGGAGTTGGCGGAGTTGACCGGTCAGCGCAACGCGATCGATGGGCGTCTGGTGGAGATCGCCGCCGAGATCGACCACGACGAACTGTGTGGGATGACGGGTGCGAAGTCGGTGGCGCATCTGATGGCCTGGAAGACCGGGTCCTCGTCGAGGAACGGTAAGACCATCGCCGCCATCGCCCACCGGATCGCGGAGTTCCCCCGATGCGTGCAGGCACTGCGGGAGGGGCGGCTGTCGCTGGATCAGGTCGGGGTCATCGCCGACGGGGCGGGGGAAGGGTCAGATGAGCACTACGCCGAGCTGGCCCGAAGCGCCACGGTCAACCAGCTGCGAACCGCGATCAAACTCGAACCCCGACCCGAACCCGAACCCGCACCCGAACCTCAAGCCGACACTGACATCCCGCCCGCGCCTGCTCCCGAGCCGGTCCCGCAGGCGTCGATCACCAAGACCTCCGACGAGCAGTACACCTACTGGCACATCGCGATGCCGCATGCCGAGGCGGCGGCGTTCGACGCCGCCCTGCAGTCCCATCACGACGGGTTGGTCGCCCAGTGGAAACACGACCACGACACCGACAGCCCGGGCACGGGCCCGTCAGCGGGGCGGCCGCCGTTCCCCACCCTGGGCGATGCGTTCAATAGCCTGGTCGAGGCCGGGTGGGACGCCGAGGCCGCCCGCCGCCCGCACGGGCATCGCACCACCGTGGTCGTGCACCTCGACCTCACAGACCGTATCGCCGCCCTGCACCTGGGGCCGCTGCTCTCGGATGCCGACCGCCGCTATCTGACCTGTGACGCCACCTGCGAGGTGTGGTTCGAACGCGCCGGCCAGCCCATCGGCTCGGGGCGCGCCACCCGGCTGATCAGCCGCCGGCTGCGCCGCGCCCTGGAACACCGCCACCCCACCTGCGCGGTCCCCGGCTGCGGGGCCACCCGCGGTCTGCACGCCCACCACCTCCGGCACTGGGAAGACGGCGGCCGCACCGACCTGGACAACCTCGTGCTGGTCTGTCCCTACCACCACCGGCTGCACCACAAAGGCGTCATCACCATCACCGGACCCGCCTCCCGACTCACCGTCACCGACGGCACCGGCCGAACACTCGGAGCTGGTTCACTCGCGCGCCCCCCGAATCAGCCCCCGCCCACCGTCGCCCCCTACCGAGGTCCTACCGGGGAGCGCGCCGACTGGTGGTGGTACCCGCCATACCAACCCCCTCCACCAACGACCAACAACTAGGCGCTCCGAGCGTCGCGATGCCAAGGAAAAGCGTTGGCGCACAGAGATCTAACTCCTGAAGCCGGGACCGCGCCTGCGGAGGTACCGCTCGAACTCTGCGGCCAGCGCATCGCCGTCGATCTTGCCGAGCACCTCGGTCATGTCGACCTCCGCGTCGCCGCGCTGTTCGAGCGAGGCCACGTATTCGGCGATCTCGTCGTCCTCGGCGGTCATCTCGGTGACCGCCTCCTCCCACTCCTCGGCCTGCGTCGGCAGATCGGCGAGCGGGACCTCGATGTCGAGCACGTCCTCGACGCGGCGCAGCAGCGCGACGGTGGCCTTCGGGTTCGGCGGCTGCGACACGTAGTGGGGAACGGCCGCCCAGAACGTCACGGCCGGGATCCCGGCCTGCACGCAGGCGTCCTGGAACACCCCGGCGATACCGGTCGGACCCTCGTAGCGGGTCTCCTCGAGCCCGAAGAACTTCGCCGACTCGGGGGAGTACGCCGCCCCGGACACCGGCACCGGCCTGGTGTGCGGGGTGTCGGCGAGCAGCGCCCCCAGGATGACGACCGTCTGCACGTTGAGCTTGTCGGCGATGTTCAGCAACTCCGCGCAGAACGTGCGCCAGCGCATGTTGGGTTCCACCCCGTGCATGAGCACGATGTCGCGCTCGGCGCCGGGCGGCCGGCAGTGCGAGATCCGCATCGAGGGCCACACCAGCTCACGGGTCACCCCGTCGACCTGGCGGATCACCGGACGGTTGACCTGGTAGTCGTAGTACGACTCGTCGTCGATCTCGGCGATCGGTTCGGCCTCCCAGATCGCGTCGAGGTGCTCGAGCGCGTCGCTGGCCGCGTCGCCGGCGTCGTTCCACCCCTCGAACGCGGCGACGACCACGGCGTCGCGCAACGGCGGCAGGTCAGGTCCCTTCTCTGGGCCGAAGTCCGATGGGGTCACAACGCCAGCCTAAGGCCTGGCGGGCCCGCGTGAGCCCCATCGACTCACCCAGCGGTTTGCAGTCACCGACTACCCTGGCGATGTGACTGCTGCTGACGAACGCGTCTGTGACACCGACCCGCTCGGCACCCTGCCGATGGGTGTCGTGGCCGGCGACGGCACCAGGGGGACCCAGCTGCAGGCGGCCGGCGCCGTCGAGACGAAATACGTTTGGCTGCACTCTGGTTAACCCTGGTGACTACGACATTGCCGACGACATTGCCGACACGATCACGGAGCGTTCGCGCAACGGCGATGAACTGGGCGTCCAGACGTCGATCTGGTGACGACGTAGACTTTCCCCGTCGAGAGGCGTTGCAACGGTTCCGGGTCGCCGCCGGTATCCGCCACGCTCGGCGAAGTCAAGGACGCCTTCCGTCAAGGAAGGAACGCACGTGAACGCCTCTGACCCGAGCATCTTCGAACCGAACCTCCGCCCTGACTGCACCGACGAACTGAAGGCTGCGCTCGACCAGCGGATCATGGTGATCGACGGCGCGATGGGCACGGCGATCCAGCGGGACCGCCCGGACGAGGCCGGCTACCGCGGTGACCGGTTCACGGAGTGGCCGACCGCTCTGCAGGGTAACAACGACCTGCTCAACCTGACCCAGCCGCAGATCATCGAGGCGATCCACCGCGAGTACCTCGAGGCGGGCGCCGACATCCTCGAGACCAACACGTTCAACGCGAACGCGATCTCGCTGTCCGACTACGACATGGCGGACCTGGCCTACGAGCTGAACTACGCCGGCGCCGCCCTGGCGCGCAAGGCCGCCGACGAGTACAGCACCCCGGACAAGCCCCGCTACGTCGCCGGTGCGATCGGGCCGACGACCCGCACCGCCTCGATCTCGCCCGATGTCAACGACCCCGGGGCCCGCAACGTCTCCTACGACCAGCTGGTCGCCGCCTACCTGGAGGCCGCCAACGGCCTGGTCGACGGCGGCGCCGACCTGATCATCATCGAGACGATCTTCGACTCGCTGAACGCCAAGGCCGCGGTGTTCGCCGTCGAGACGCTGTTCGAGGAGCGCGGACGTCGCTGGCCGGTGATCATCTCCGGCACCATCACCGACGCATCGGGGCGGACCCTGTCCGGTCAGGTCACCGAGGCGTTCTGGAACGCCATCCGGCATGCGAAGCCCCTCGCGGTGGGTCTCAACTGCGCGCTGGGCGCACCGGAGATGAGGCCGTACATCGCCGAGATGGCGCGCATCGCGGACACCTACGTCTCCTGCTACCCGAACGCCGGCCTGCCCAACGCGTTTGGTGAGTACGACGAGTCGCCCGAGCGTCAGGCCGGCTACATCGCCGACTTCGCGGAAGCCGGGCTGGTCAACCTGGTCGGTGGGTGCTGCGGCACGGCCCCGCCGCACATCGCCGAGATCGCCAAGGTCGTCGAGGGCAAGCCGCCGCGCGGGCTGCCGGAGATCCCGGTGGCCACCCGCCTGTCGGGCCTGGAGCCGCTCAACATCACCGACGACTCCCTGTTCGTGAACATCGGTGAGCGCACCAACATCACCGGCTCCGCCCGGTTCCGCAACCTGATCAAGGCCGAGGACTACGACACCGCGCTGTCGGTGGCGCTGCAGCAGGTCGAGGTCGGTGCGCAGGTCATCGACATCAACATGGACGAAGGCATGATCGACGGCGTCGCTGCGATGGACCGGTTCACCAAGCTGATCGCGGCCGAGCCCGACATCAGCCGCGTCCCGGTGATGATCGACTCCTCCAAGTGGGAGGTCATCGAGGCGGGCCTGAAGAACGTGCAGGGCAAGCCGATCGTCAACTCGATCTCCATGAAGGAGGGCGAGGAGAAGTTCATCCGCGAGGCACGGCTGTGCCGCAAGTACGGCGCGGCCGTCGTCGTGATGGCCTTCGACGAGCAGGGTCAGGCCGACAACCTGGAGCGCCGCAAGGAGATCTGCGGGCGCGCCTACCGGATCCTGACCGAAGAGGTCGGCTTCCCGGCCGAGGACATCATCTTCGACCCGAACTGCTTCGCGCTGGCGACCGGGATCGAGGAGCACGCGACCTACGGGATCGACTTCATCGAGGCCTGCGCCTGGATCAAGGAGAACCTCCCCGGGGTGCACATCTCCGGCGGTATCTCCAACGTGTCGTTCTCGTTCCGCGGCAACAACCCGGTCCGCGAGGCGATCCACTCGGTGTTCCTGTTCCACGCCATCAAGGCCGGCCTCGACATGGGCATCGTCAACGCCGGTGCGCTGGTGCCCTACGACTCGATCGACCCCGAACTGCGCGACCGCATCGAGGACGTCGTGCTGAACCGTCGCGAGGATGCGGCCGAGCGGCTCCTGGAGATCGCCGAACGGTTCAACAGTTCGGAGAAGTCCGAGGATCCGGCGGCGGCCGAATGGCGCAACCTGCCGGTCCGCGAGCGGATCACGCACGCCCTGGTCAAGGGCATCGACGCCCATGTCGACGACGACACCGAGGAACTGCGGGCCGAGATCGCCGCCGCGGGCGGGCGCCCCATCGAGGTGATCGAGGGCCCGCTGATGGACGGCATGAACGTCGTCGGCGACCTGTTCGGTGCGGGCAAGATGTTCCTGCCCCAGGTGGTGAAGTCGGCGCGCGTGATGAAGAAGGCGGTCGCGTACCTGCTGCCGTTCATCGAGGCCGAGAAGGAAGAGTTGGGCACAGCCGGCAACAAGGACACCAACGGCACCATCGTGATGGCGACCGTCAAGGGCGACGTCCACGACATCGGCAAGAACATCGTCGGGGTCGTCCTGCAGTGCAACAACTACGAGGTGATCGATCTCGGGGTGATGGTGCCCGCGCAGAAGATCCTGGACGCGGCCAAGGAACACAACGCCGACATCATCGGGCTGTCCGGTCTGATCACCCCGTCCCTGGACGAGATGGTCAACTTCGCGGTCGAGATGGAGCGCGAGGGGCTGGAGATCCCGCTTCTGATCGGTGGTGCGACCACCTCGCGCGCCCATACGGCCGTGAAGGTGGCGCCGCGCCGCAAGGGTCCGGTGGTCTGGGTGAAGGACGCGTCCCGCTCCGTGCCGGTCGCCGCGGCGCTCCTCGACGACAAGCAGCGGCCGGCGCTGCTCGAGGCCACCAAGAAGGACTACGCATCACTGCGCGAACGGCACGCTCAGAAGAACGAGCGGCCGATGCTGACGCTGGAGAAGGCCCGCGCGAACCGGACGCCGATCGAGTGGGACGGCTACACGCCGCCGGTGCCCGCCCAGGGCCTCGGCGTGCGGGAGTTTCGCGACTACGACCTCGCCGAGCTGCGCGAGTACATCGACTGGCAGCCGTTCTTCAACGCCTGGGAGATGAAGGGCCGCTTCCCCGACATCCTCAACAACCCGGCGACGGGCGAGGCCGCCCGCAAGCTCTACGACGACGCCCAGGAGATGCTCGACACCCTGATCAAGGAGAAGTGGCTGACCGCCAACGGGGTCATCGGGTTCTTCCCGGCCAACGCGGTCGGCGACGACGTCGAGGTCTACACCGACGACAGCCGTACCGAGGTGCTCACCACGCTGCACAACCTGCGTCAGCAGGGCGAGCACCGGGAAGGCATCCCGAACCGGTCGCTGGGCGACTTCGTCGCCCCGAAGGAAACGGGTCTCCGGGACCATGTCGGCGCGTTCGCCGTCACCGCGGGGCTCGGCGGCCAGGACAAGATCATGGAGTTCAAGGCAGCCTTGGACGACTACAGCGCGATCCTGCTCGAGTCGCTCGCCGACCGGCTCGCGGAGGCGTTCGCCGAGCGGATGCACGAACGGGTTCGTAAGGAGTTCTGGGGATACCAGCCCGACGAGCAGCTGGACAACGACGCACTCATCGGTGAGAAGTACGTGGGAATCCGCCCCGCCCCCGGGTACCCCGCCTGCCCGGAGCACACCGAGAAGGCGACGCTATGGGAGTTGATGGACGTCCAGGAGCGGACCGGGATCGAGCTGACCGAGTCGATGGCGATGTGGCCCGGTGCCGCCGTCAGCGGCTGGTACTTCTCGCATCCGCAGTCGCAGTACTTCGTGGTCGGCCGGCTGGCCCAGGACCAGGTCGCCGACTACGCGCGGCGCAAGGGCTGGACCCTAGCCGAAGCCGAGCGCTGGCTCGCCCCCAACCTCGGCTACAACCCGGAGGACTGAGCCCCACGCGGGTGGCGAGCGCACGAATGTCCACGGCTGCACGGCGTTTCCTCGCGGTTCGCTCGACGTCACGGACCCGTGACACAATGGCCTCATGCGAGCGGTGCTGTGGGACATGGACGGAACGCTCGTCGACTCCGAAAAGCTCTGGGACGTCTCGCTCGCCGCGCTCTACGACCGGCTCGGCGGGGTGATCACCGACGAACTGCGCACCGCCCTTGTCGGCAGCTCCGCGGAGAACACCATCAGGACGATCTTCGCCGACCTCGGTCTCGAGCCCGACCCGGCGGCGATGGCCGAGGCCGACCGCTGGCTGCACCACCACACCGGTGAGCTGTTCGCCACCCACGGCCTGCCGTGGTGTGACGGCGCCCGCGAACTGCTCGAAGCGCTTGCGCGCGAAGATGTTCCGATGGCCCTGGTCACCAACACCCAGCGTGCGCTGACCGAGCAGGCGCTCGACAGCATCGGCCGCCACTTCTTCTCGGTGACGGTGTGCGGTGACGAGGTGCCCAACGGCAAGCCCGAACCGGACCCCTACCGCCGAGCCGCCGAGCTGCTCGGCCTCGATCCGGGCGCCTGCCTGGCGGTGGAGGATTCGGCGACCGGAACGCTGGCCGCCGAACTCGCCGGTTGTCCGGTGCTCGTGGTGCCCAACGATGTCGTCGTCCCCCTGAGTCCGCGCCGCAGGCACGTTGATTCGCTGCGCGACGTCGCCGTCGAGGACCTACGTGCCTTTCATGCGGAGATCGACGTCACCTCCGGCCGACGCAGCGCCTGACAGCGGCATCCCGGGCCGCCCGGTTTCACGTCCTCCACTTCCGGGAACCCGCCTTTTCCGACCGGATGAGTGCTTGAATGTGATTCCGGTCACGCGACGATGCGCGGGAAGGGACGTTCGATGGCTGGTCACGGAGGGGCGCCGGTAGGGGACGATCTGCCGGTCGGGGACGACCAATTCACCTCCGGCAAGACCGCGGTCCGGATCGCCTCCGTGGCGGCGCTCGGCGGCCTGCTGTTCGGCTACGACAGCGCGGTCATCAACGGCGCCGTCGACTCCATCCAGGAGGACTTCGGCATCGGCAACGCCTCACTCGGTTTCGCGGTCGCATCGGCGCTGCTGGGCGCCGCGGCCGGGGCGATGACCGCGGGCCGCATCGCCGACAAGATCGGGCGTATCGCGGTGATGAAGATCGCCGCTGTGCTGTTCCTCATAAGTGCCTTCGGGACGGGCTTCGCACCCGAGGTGTGGGCAGTCGTGCTGTTCCGGATCGTCGGCGGCATCGGCGTCGGCGTGGCGTCGGTGATCGCACCCGCGTACATCGCGGAGACCTCGCCGCCGAGCATCCGCGGCCGGCTCGGATCCCTGCAGCAGCTGGCGATCGTGTCCGGCATCTTCCTGTCGTTCGTCGTCAACTGGCTGCTGCAGTGGGCGGCAGGAGGCCCGAACGAACCGCTGTGGTTCGGCGTCGACGCCTGGCGGTGGATGTTCCTGGCGATGGCGGTGCCCGCGGTGGTGTACGGCGCGCTGGCGTTCACGATCCCCGAATCCCCGCGGTATCTGGTTGCCAGCCACCGGATCCCGGAGGCGCGGCGGGTGCTGAGCACGCTGCTCGGCGGCAAGAACCTCGAGATCACGATCACCCGGATCCGCGACACGCTCGAGCGCGAGGACAAGCCGTCGTGGCGGGATCTGCGCAAGCCGACCGGCGGTCTCTACGGCATCGTCTGGGTGGGCCTCGGACTGTCGATCTTCCAGCAGTTCGTCGGTATCAACGTGATCTTCTACTACTCCAACGTGCTGTGGCAGGCGGTCGGCTTCAGCGCCGACGAGTCGGCGATCTACACCGTCATCACGTCGGTGATCAACGTGCTGACCACGCTCATCGCGATCGCGCTGATCGACAAGATCGGCCGCAAACCGCTGCTGCTCATCGGCTCATCGGGAATGGCGGTCACGCTGATCACCATGGCGGTGATCTTCGCCAACGCCACCATCGGCCCCGACGGCAACCCGAGCCTGCCCGGCGCGTCCGGGGTGATCGCGCTCATCGCGGCGAACCTGTTCGTCGTCGCGTTCGGCATGTCCTGGGGCCCGGTCGTGTGGGTGCTGCTCGGCGAGATGTTCCCCAACCGCATCCGCGCCGCCGCGCTGGGCCTGGCCGCCGCCGGTCAGTGGGCGGCCAACTGGCTGATCACCGTCACCTTCCCGGGACTGCGCGAGCACCTCGGTCTGGCCTACGGTTTCTACGGGCTGTGCGCGATTCTGTCGGGCCTGTTCGTGTGGCGCTGGGTGCGGGAGACCAAGGGCGTGTCGCTGGAGGACATGCACGGCGAGATCCTCAAGGAGGACCTGCCCACCGCCGCCAAGGAGGGTTGAGGGCCGTGCCCGCTCGGTGTTGATGACCGTGCCCGCACGGGGCTGACCCTGACGGCGTGGGAGAATCGCAGCCCGTGAAGACCTTCGATGCGCTGTTCGACGAGTTGACCGAGCGCGCGCGCACCCGGCCCGAGGGCAGCGGCACCGTGGCGGCCCTCGACGGGGGCGTGCACGGCCTGGGCAAGAAGATCCTCGAGGAGGCCGGCGAGGTGTGGCTCGCCGCCGAACACGAGAGTGACGACGCGCTCGCCGAGGAGATCAGCCAGTTGCTGTACTGGACGCAGGTGCTGATGATCGCCCGCGGCCTGTCGCCCGACGACGTCTACCGCAAGCTGTGAACGGCATGCTGAGGGTCGCCGTGCCCAACAAGGGCACGCTGAGCGAACCGGCCGCCGAGATCCTGTCGGAGGCGGGCTACCGACGCCGGACCGACACCAAGGACCTGACGGTCGTCGACCCGGCCAACAACGTCGAGTTCTTCTTCCTGCGCCCGAAGGACATCGCGATCTACGTCGGCTCCGGCCAACTCGACTTCGGGATCACCGGCCGGGACCTGGCCGCCGAATCGGACGCACCGGTGCGCGAACGGCTGGCGCTGGGGTTCGGATCGTCGACCTTCCGCTACGCCGCCCCGGCCGGACGCGACTGGACGCCGGCGGATCTGAACGGTAAGCGGATCGCCACCGCGTTTCCGAATCTGGTGCGAAAAGACCTCGCCGCCAAGGGGATCGAGGCGACCGTGATCCGGCTCGACGGTGCGGTGGAGATCTCGGTGGCGCTCGGTGTCGCCGACGCGATCGCCGACGTGGTCGGTTCCGGCCGCACGCTGGGGCTGCACAACCTGGTCGCGTTCGGTGACTCGCTGTGCGATTCGGAGGCGGTCCTGATCGAGCGCGACGGCGCCGACGACGAGAACGCCGCTGCGCGTGACCAACTCGCCGCCCGCGTGCAGGGTGTGGTGTTCGGCCAGCAGTACCTGATGCTGGACTACGACTGCCCGCGGCACGTGCTCGAACGGGCCACCGAGGTGACGCCGGGGCTGGAATCGCCCACCATCGCCCCGTTGGCCGACCCGGACTGGGTGGCGGTTCGGGCGCTGGTGCCCCGACGCGACGTCAACGCGATCATGGACGAACTCGCCGCGATCGGCGCCAAGGCGATCCTCGCCTCCGACATCCGGTTCTGCCGCTTCTGAGCACCGCTCAGGCGCGCGGCCGGCGCCGGTTGAGGTGGACGCTGAGCCCCACCGCGGCCAGCGCCAGCGTGCCCAGCGTCCCGGCGAGTCCGATCAGGAACTTGTCCCGCATGCTCAGACCCGAGGCTTCGTCGTTGACGAGTTCCAGCGGGTAGTCGCCGGGCAGCGGCACCTGCGCGGGGGAGTCGAGACCGGGGAACTGCTGGGTCTGGTTGATCTCGAACTGGCGCTCACCGGCGGAGTTCTGCTTCCACTCACCCCACGCCGGTGTCACGCCGTCCAGCAACACCTTTCGCTGTCCGACCACCCGGTCGAACCCGGCGTCGACCACCCGCTGCACACGGAAGGGCCGGTAGGTCGCCGAGGTGTACCGCACCTGCACGGGCACGTTGTCGTAGCGGACGAGGCGCGGCGGCGCTGGAGGTGGCGGCAGGCCCGGGCCGGGGAAGTAGCCCCCTCCGAAGAAGCTGCCCACGGCGACATTCGTCGCTGCGCCCGCGGCGTCGAGGACCATGGCGGTGAAGTTGTAGGCCCCGACGGCGGCCGCCTCGACGACGATGTTGCCCAGCGGCGGGATGATGCCGACCCGGGGTGCGCCCTCGTAGTAGTAGACGACGCGGAGCGGGTTGCGATACGGATTGCAGATCCGCGGCCGGTAGTAGGTGTCGTACTGCACCCACCGCGGGGAGTACTGCACGATGTTCGACCGGACGACGGTGTTCTGGATGACCGTCGTGTTCTGGTTGATCGTGTTCTGGTTGATGGTCGTGTTGTTGGTGGTGATGTTGTTCGTCGTCAGGTTGGTGACCTGCTGACGGAACTGGTTGACCTCGGTGACCGGGGCGGGCGCCGGGCTGACCTCCACCGGCCGGGCGTTCTGCGCGAGCCGGACGTCTTCTTCGGGTGCGGCGAGGCTGTCGGGCCTGGCCTCGGGGACGGCCTTCGGTTCGACGGCGACCGACGTCACCCGGCCCTGGGGGGTGTCGTCGTTGGCTTCGCCGGGTTCGGGCGCGCTGGGCTCGGGCGCGCTGGGCTGTGGCGCGCTGGGCTCGGTGATGACATCGGAAGGCTTCGTGTCGGGAGGCTTCGTGTCGGACGGCTTCGCATCGGAAGGCTTCGTGTCGGACGGCTTCGTGTCGGACGGCTTCGTGTCGGACGGCTTTGTATCGGAAGGATCTGTGCCAGGACGCAATTCGGCATCCGGCTGCCGCTCGGGGATGGCGGAAGGCGTCGGGCCGGCGGGCACCTGCTGGACGGGGGCCTGTTCGACGGGTGCCTGTTGGACGGGCGCCTCCTGCACCGGGGCCTGTTCGACCGGGGCCTGCTCGACCGGCGCTTCGACCGGCGCTTCGACGGGCGCCTGTTTGACCGGTGCTTCGACGGGCGCTTCCTCAACGGGTGCCTGTTCGACGGGTGCCTGTTGGACGGGCGCCTCCTGCACCGGTGCCTGTTGGACGGGTGCTTCGACTGGCGCCTGTTGCACCGGAGCCTGTTCGACCTGTGCCGGCGCCGGGAACGACGGCACCTCGAACGAGGGCATCTCGAACTGCGGAGCCTGTTCGTACTGCGGCTCGGGCGCGGACACCGTGGTCGTCGGTGACGACGAGTCGTCCAACGGGTCGGCCGCCGCGGGGACGCCGGACAGCGCCGCGGTGAGCGAGATCGCCGTGGTCGAGACGACGCCGATGACGCCGATGCGCCGTCCAGAGTTGGGTGCTGATCGCATCGGGACCCGAGCCTTTCACTGCGGGGGGTGCGACGACGAACGCCCGCCGGTGAGTTCCGGCGGTGCCCAGCGTTTGCGGTTCCACCCCCCGACGGCGGGCCGGAACCATGTCCGAACCACCATCACCAGCAAACGCGTCAATAACGTAGCACAGCGCGAAAACCACGCAAGCGGTGTCTTTGCAGATTTGAGCAACTCCCGCCGGCGAACGTTGCCCACGGCGCGGCCGCGCCGCCGTCGCTCGTTGCCCGGTGCGAACCGATGTTGCGTGCTAGCGTCCGGGAGACTCACCGTCGGCCGGAGGTTGCCATGACGCATGCCCTTGTCCTGCTCCTCGCGCTGCTGATCGGTGTGGTCGCCGGATTGCGCACTTTCACCGCCCCCGCGGCGGTCGCGTGGGCGGCGATGCTGGGCTGGATCGTCCTCGACGGGACGTGGGCGCAATGGCTGGCGCACCCGATCACGGTCACGGTGGCCACCGTCCTCGCGGTGGGTGAACTCGTCACCGACCAGTTGCCCAAGACGCCCAGTCGCAAGACACCGATGCAGTTCATTCCCCGCCTGGTCTCCGGCGGGTTCGCCGGCGCGGTGATCGGAACCGCCTGGGGGTACACGTTCGGCGGGCTGGGCGCCGGGGTCATCGGCGCAGTGCTCGGCACGCTCGGGGGATATGAGGCTCGCAAACGCCTGGTGGCCGCCAACCGCGGACGCGACCTGCCGATCGCGCTGCTCGAGGACGGAGTCGCCGTGGCCGGCGGCCTCGCCATCGCCTGGCTCACCTCGGTGGTGTGAGATGGCAACGGAGCCAACGACATTCGACGCGATCATCATCGGCGCCGGGCAAGCCGGCCCGCCCCTGGCCGGTCGGCTGACCGAGGCCGGGCAGTCCGTCGCCGTCATCGAACGCAAGCTCGTCGGCGGCACCTGCGTCAACTACGGGTGCATCCCCACCAAGACGCTCGTCGCCAGCGCGCACGCGGCCCACTTGGCCCGGCGCGGCGCCGAATACGGCGTCGGCACCGGTGAGGTGACCGTCGACATGGGAAAGGTCAAGGCCCGCAAGGACAGGATCATGCTCGACGACCGCGACGGCGTCGAATCGTGGCTGCAGGGGATGGACGGGTGCACGTTCATCCGCGGCCATGCCCGCTTCGAGGATCCGCACACCGTGCGGGTCGACGATCAGGTACTCAAGGCCGACCGTTTCTACCTCAACGTCGGCGGCCGCGCCGTCGCCCCGGATCTGCCCGGATTGTCCGACATCGACTACCTCACCAACGTCGGCATCCTCGACCTCGAGACCTTGCCCGAGCATCTCGTCATCGTCGGCGGCAGCTACATCGCGTTGGAGTTCGCCCAGATGTACCGCCGATTCGGCGCCCGGGTGACGGTGCTCGAACACGGCCCGCGGCTGACCTCCCGTGAAGACGAGGATATCTCGGCGGCGATCAAGGACATCCTGGAAGCCGAAGGCATCGAGATC
This sequence comes from Mycobacterium sp. IS-1496, assembly GCF_001499995.1. Taxonomy (GTDB): domain Bacteria; phylum Actinomycetota; class Actinomycetes; order Mycobacteriales; family Mycobacteriaceae; genus Mycobacterium. Next base: position 110,007 of record NZ_LQIU01000076.1, on the reverse strand, counting down.
ATCCTCGACGCCGACGGGATCGAATTCACCAAGCGAGACAACGGGTTCGAGGTCGTCGCGCGCGCGGGGGCGGAACCCATCGTCGGCAGCCATCTGCTGGTGGCGGTCGGCAGGCAGCCCAATACCGACGATCTGGGGCTCGACGCCGCGGGCGTGCAGACCGACGAGCGCGGCTACATCGTCGTCGACGACCAGCTCCGCACCAGCGCCGACCACATCTGGGCGATGGGGGACTGCAACGGCAGGGGCGCGTTCACACACACCTCGTACAACGACTTCGAGATTGTCGCGGCGAACCTCCTCGATGACGACCCCCGCCGTGTGAGCGACCGGATCACCACCTACGCGCTCTACATCGACCCGCCGCTCGGCCGCGCCGGTATGACCGCCGACCAGGTGCGCAAGTCCGGGCGCAAGGCGCTCGTCGGCAAGCGCCCGATGACGCGCGTCGGCCGTGCGGTCGAAAAAGGGGAGACCCAGGGCTTCATGAAGGTGGTGGTGGACGCCGAGACCGAGGAGATCCTCGGCGCCGCCATCCTCGGTGTCGGCGGCGACGAGGTCGTCCACGCCATCCTCGACATCATGACGGCCAAGAAGCCCTATACGGCGATCTCGCGCACCATGCACATCCACCCGACGGTCAGCGAACTGGTACCGACGATGCTGCAGGACCTCACACCGCTGACGTGACGCGGCGGCCTGCCGTGAGCTGCGCGGCCACCCGTGCGACACGCTCGCCCAGATGACGGCATGTCCGTGCATCGGCGGGGTGCACGCCGTCGGGTCCGGTGTCGACATCGCTCTGCGCGCCGGCGCCCAGGAAGAAGCCGAGCCGGTTGAGATCCTCGGGGCTGCCGGCCGAACTGTTCCAGCCCGCTACCAGACCCAGGTTCACCCAGTGCATGTGGTGCTGAGCGGCGAAGACGGCCAACGACATCAGCGTGGCCACCTTGTCACCGCTCTTGGCGCCGGAGTTCGTGAAGCCTGCGGCCACCTTGTCGCGCCATGTGCCCTCCTGGCACCGCCTGCCGGTGCGTTCGGCGAAGGCCTGGAACGCCGCAGAGACGTTGCCCATGTAGGTGGGGCTGCCGAAGACGATCGCGTCGGCGTCGTCGAGTGCCCGCCAGCCGTCGTCGGTGAGGGCGTCGACCGCAACCGGCATCGCCGTGGCGCCGGCGGCGCGCACCCCGGCCGCCACCGCCTCCGCGAGGACGGCGGTGTGACCGAAGCCGGAGTGGAAGGCCACGGCCACACATACCGGCGTAGCGGCCAACGCGTTGTCAGCCAAGGGAATTGCTCCATTCCGGCAGCGGGGCGCCCGCCAGGTGGGCGGCGAGGCGGTCGAGATACGAGGCGGTGCCGCCGCGGAACCCGGAGGCGTTGCGGATACCGAGCCCGCGGTGGGTGAACCGCAGCACCGTGTCGGCACCGTCGGCGCGCAGCTCGTAGCGCACCACTCCCTTCTCGACGATCGGTTGGTGCCATTCGTGTTCGAAGACGTGTGGGGGATCCCAGACGAGGATGCGACCGGTCATCCGCTTGCGGTCATCCGGCAGCGGCGGGCCGGTCGCCACCATCTCGATGCTGCCGCCGTCCCGGCCGTCGATCGTGGTGTGGCCGAACCACTGTCCGCGCTCGGCCGGGTCGGTGATCGCCGACCACACCACGTCGATCGGGAAGGGCAGCCGGCGTTCGAAGGTCAGCACCGCACGGTCGCCGTCGACGATGAGTCGACCGTCCCTGACACTCATCGCGACCCCCGCGCCCGCCCGTGCAGATGCGCCTCGAGATCGTCGAGGTGGCCGGCCCAGAAGCGCCGGTACCGCTCGATCCACGCGCCGATCTCGACGAGCCCGTCGGCCCGCAGCGCGTAGATGCGGCGCTGCGCATCCGGCCGCACCTCGACCAGTCCCACCTCGCGAAGCACACGCAGATGCCGCGACACCGTCGGCTGGGCCAGCCCGGGCAGCGTCGCGACCAACTCGCCCGCGGTGCGTTCGCCGTCGGCCAGCGCGTCGAGCAGTGCGCGCCTGCTCGGTTCGGCCACCGCCTCGAAAACGTCCATGAGAGCGAGTATTGCACCGTGTCTATATAGACGCAAGTCTATAGACTGTCACACCCATTGGACGAACTGGACGATGATTCCGTTCGGGTCCTCGAACTGGCAGTACCGCTCACCCCACGGCTCGGTCTCGGGAGCGGTGACCACCGGGGCGCCGCCGGCGCGCACCGCCTCGAACGCGGCGTCGACGTCGTCGACGACGAAGACCAGCAGGAGGCCGTCGCCCGCGGTGCCCGCCCGGTGGGGCGGTTTGAATGTGGCCAGTCCGGTGCGCAGGAAGACCACATTCGGCCCGCCACCGGGGTGTTCCACAGACACGAATCCGTCGTCCTGCACGGCGACGGTGTGTCCGACGTGGCGCGTCAGGAAGTCGGCCGAGGCCTGCGGTTCGGGCACGTTGAGTGAGATCGCGGTGGCAGTGATGTTCATGGGGCGCCTTTCTCGTATGATGTACGAGAACCAGTATCCGTATCGTGTACGGAAAAGCAAGCGAGGATGGCCCACATGGACACCGTCGACCTGCTGTGGCGCCACGAGAGACCACTCCCGGCGCGCCGCGGCCGCCCGCCCCGGTTGAGCGCGGACCAGATCGTCGGCGCCGCGATCGGGGTCGCCGACCGGCTGGGATCGGCGTTCACCCTGCGTGACGTCGCCGCCGCGCTCGAGGTCCCGGTGATGACCCTGTACACCTACGTGCGCAGCCGGGAGCAGCTGCTCGAGCTCATGGCCGATAAGTGCCGGGCCGATATGGACGTCACCGCACCGGCCGGCGACTGGAGGGAACGGCTGACCGCCATCGTCGACGACAACCTGCGGTTGTTCGGCCGGCACCCGTGGTTGGCCGAGATCGAGTCCGAACGGGCGGTTCTGGGGCCGGGCACCCTCGCCAAGTACGACCGCGAACTGGGTGCGGTGGAGCCGTTGCCGCTCAGCGACGCCGACAAGGACGCGGCGCTGGCGGTGGTGCTCGATTTCGCCCGGTCCTGCGCACGCGCGCTGGCCCACGCCCGCCGGGAACGCGAGCAGGAGCCGCCGCGGCAGTGGTGGGAGCGTGAGGGCGCCAAGCTCGCCGCACTCGGGATCGCCGAACGCTACCCGCTGGCCTCGCGCATCGGTACGGCCGCCGGTGAGGCCCGCGGTGCGGCCCACGACGCCGATGCCGCACTGGCGTTCGGGTTGGAGGTGCTGCTCGACGGGCTCAGCGCGATACCGCCCGCAGCATCCGGAGCTGTCCGATCTCCGCGACGTTCTTCGTGAGCTCGACATGCAGCCACAGCACCGTGTCGGCGATGGTGCGCCCGCTGTCGGCGCCCCACGGAAACGCCGACGGGCGTTCGAGGTCTGCGCCGGTGAGGCGGTCGAGGGTGGCGCGCCAGCGTGCGGACAGCTCGCGGATGCGGGCTACCGCCGCGGCGCCGCCGGGCCAGTTGATGTCGGTGCGTACGGGTGGCTCGTCGCCGTCGAGGTGGGCCAGCGTCACCGACCACCACCAGGTGATGTGCCACGTCAACCAGCCGATCGTGGGCACCGGGATCGGATCGGGCTCGACGTCGGCCCAGTCGGGCCGCCACGTGCCCGCGGCGTCGCGCCGGACCGTCCACACGACGTCGGCGGGCTCCCAGAGGAAGTCGTCGTCGGTGAGTGCGGACAGGTGCAGCTCCGCCAGCGCCCACGCCAACTCGAACTGGCCGGCCAGACCGTTCACCGCTGCCGCTGCACCAGCAGTGTCTGGGCGGACGTCCCGATGAAACCCCGGCGGTCGAAGATCTCGCCCGTCGTGACGCCGATCCCGTCCGGTCCGATGGACCCGCGGGTGCGCAGACCGAAGTCCGAACCGTCGGGCAAACGGTGCAGATGCACGACGGTGTCGGTGTTCATGAACATGAACTCCTGCGGATCCAACGCCGCGCCGATGCCGTTGGCCGAGTCGACCACCATCGCCAGCCGCTGCAGCGCCGTCGTCGGCTCGTCGTCGACGACCGGAACGAGCGGGGTCAGCCATGCCACCGCGGAGTTGCCGTCATCGGCTTGGCGGCGCCAGCTCACCGTCTCCAGGTAGCCGGGCGCACCCTCCCAGGCATGCGCCACCCCCGACATCTCGCCTTCGGTCAGCGGCGGATAGCGGTCGGTGGCGGCGTCCGCGGTGTCGCTGGGCGCGAGCAGCCACGCCGTGACCCGGGCGACCGCGCGCAGACTGCCGTCGGGGCGATCGGCGAGCATCTCGGCGGCCATCAGCGAGATCCGGTTGCCCGGCCGCAACACCTCGGCGCGCACCCGGACCGGTGCCACGGGAATCGCGCCGAGGATGTCGAGAGCGAGCCGGCCGACGCGCAGCCCACTGCCGGCCGCGAGATCCTCGACGGCCTTGGTGAGCAGCGCCAGCGGCGGTGATCCGTGCTGGATGGCCGGATCCCAGTTGCTGCGGGTATCGGCGGTCGACTCGTACGCGGTGGGGCCGCCGTCGTCCGGCAGCCGGTGGTAGAGGTGGCCGATCACGCCGCCGGTCTCTCCGGCCAGCCCGGGTAGGGCGGCGGGGTGCCGCCGAACTCCGGGCACAGGGGGCGGTGCGAGCACCAGTCACACAGCCGCGACGGTTTGGGGCGGAAGTCCCCGGTGGCCCCGGCCGCGAGGATCGCCCGCCAGATCGCGGTCAGCGTGCGCTCGAACCGGATGAGCTCTTCGAGGTCGGGCGAGTAGTCCAGCACCTGGCTGTCGGCGAGGTAGAGCAGCCGCAGCCGTGTGGGCAGCACGCCGCGAGAACGCAGCAGCACCACCGCGTAGAACTTCATCTGGAACAGCGCCTTCGCCTCGGCCAGCGCCCGCGCCTCCGGCGGCGCCTTCCCGGTCTTGTAGTCGACCACCCGCAGTTCGCCCGTCGGCGCGACGTCGATGCGGTCGACGAATCCGCGCAGCAGGGTCCCGTCGTCGAGTTCGACCTCGACGTGCTGTTCGCAGCACTGCGGGTCGAACCGCGTCGGATCCTCCAGGCGGTAGTAGCCCGCCAGCAGCGCGCGGGCCTCGCCGAGCAGGGCGTCGCGCACCGCGGGCTCGATGTCGTCGGCCACCTCGGGCCGTTCGGCGACCACCCGGTCCCAGGCCGGGGCGACCAGGGTCAACGCCGTGTCGGGTCCGCGGTCCGCCGCGGGCAGCGCGTAGAGCTGCTCGAGCGCGGCGTGTACCACCGACCCCCGCAACTGCGCGGTGGACTGCGGCTCGGGCAGCCGGTCGATCGCGCGGAACCGGTACAGCAGCGGGCACTGTTTGAAGTCGGCGGCCCGCGACGGCGACAGCGCGGGACGCCGGACCGGCGCGGGCTGTTCGCTCATGCTCTGCAGCCTAGGACGGGTCCCCGACAGATCTGCGCAACCCCGCGGACCTGTTGCGGCGCGCCGACTGGCAGGCTGAGCGACTATGCCCAGAACCGGTCCGTTCACCGTCGGAGACCGCGTCCAACTCACCGACGCCAAGGGGCGGCACTACACGATGCTGCTCACGCCGGGCGGGGAGTTCCACACCCACCGCGGGATGATCGCGCTGGACAGCGTCATCGGGCTGCCCGAGGGCAGCGTCGTCAAATCGACCAGCGGCGACCAGTTCCTGGTGCTGCGGCCGCTGCTCGTCGACTATGTGATGTCGATGCCGCGCGGGGCGCAGGTCATCTACCCCAAGGACGCCGCGCAGATCGTCCACGAGGGCGACATCTTCCCCGGCGCCCGTGTACTCGAGGCCGGCGCCGGCTCGGGGGCGCTCACCTGCTCGCTGCTGCGGGCGGTCGGACCGCACGGCCGGGTGACGTCCTACGAGGTGCGCGACGACCACGCGGTGCACGCCGCGCGCAACGTCGACACGTTCTTCGGTGAGCGGCCCGACAACTGGGACCTCGTCATCGCCGACCTCAACGACTACAGCGGCGGTGAGGTCGACCGCGTCGTGCTCGACATGCTCGCACCGTGGGAGGTCCTCGACACCGTCTCGCGCCACCTCGTGCCGGGCGGCGTGCTGATGATCTACGTCGCGACCGTCACCCAGCTCTCGCGGGCGGTGGAGGCGTTGCGCACCCAGCAGTGCTGGACCGAACCGCGCGCGTGGGAGAGCATGCAGCGCGGCTGGTACGTCGTCGGGCTGGCGGTGCGACCCCAGCACACCATGCGCGGCCACACCGCATTCCTGATCAGCGCCCGCCGGCTGGCGCCCGGGGCCGTCGCACCGATTCCGTTGCGGCGCAAGCGTCAGCTCGCCGCTCCGACGGAGCCGGCCGAGAGTTAGTCAATCGTCGTCGCTGCGCCGCAGCCCGCGGCGCACAGAGAGCAGGTCCATCTCGGGGCGGGCGGCGACCAGCCGCTCGGCGGCGTCGAGCACATCCACCACGTGCGCGCGGTCGGCGGCCACGACGGCCAGCCCGATCCCGGCACGGCGATGCAGATCCTGGGCCCCGGTCTCGGCGGCCGAGACGGTGAATCGCCGCTGCAGTTCGGCGATCACCGGCCGGATCGCCGAACGCTTCTGTTTGAGCGAGCGCACGTCACCGAGGAGCAGGTCGAATTCGAGCCAGCCGATCCACATGGGTCAGCGCGGCGGGCTCTGGCCGGCGTCCACCTCGAGCAGCGTGTCGGCGCTGTCGCGGGTGAGCTGCCAGCCGCCGTCGGGGGTCCGGGCGAACTGCATCGGGAACGTGAAGTCGCCCCCGGTGCGGCCCGGCGGGGTCCGGGCGATCACGGTCGCCACCACATCATCGGATTCGGCCGCCCACGCCAGGTCGGCGGCGTCGAACGTCATCGGGTGATAGCCGTTGTCCGCCAACGCCTTGCCGAACCGGTCGAGTGCCGCCGCGTCACCCGGTCCGGCGTCCTCGACGAGGCCGAGCTTCTCGGTGCCCGGCACGGCGGGATCGGCCAGCCGGTACAGCACGTCGGTCAGGGCGATGGGCGGCGGCAGCGGCGCCGGCACCGGGGGAGCCGGTGCCGCGGCCGGGGTCGAGGACACCGGCGCCGGCGGCGGGGCCGGTGGGTTGTCGCTACCGCACCCGCTCAGACACCAGGAAAGGCCGAACGCCGCCACCACGAGGGTGACGGCGCTGCGGACCACTGCGGTCATGGTGCGTCGGGGCACCGACGGACGGCTCAGCCGACCGCCGAGAGCAGGTTGAGGGCGGAGCCCTTCGACACCTGCCAGCCGCTGGGGCTGGGGCCGGCGACGAACACGATGTTCTGGGTGGCGGTGCCGCCGGTGGCCGCGGTCGCGGTGACGTCGGCGGTGGCGACGCCGCCGTTCTGGTCGACGTTGGCGATGTTGAAGCTCAGCGGGAACTTGCCCTGCGCCGCGGCGTTGCTGTACGCGCGGTCGGCGGTGATCGCCTCGAAGCGGCCGATGCCACCCTGGATGAACGGCGCCTTGCCACGGAACGAGCCGGGCCCGGCGAGGGCCTGCAGCGTCTGGGTCAGCGGACCTGCCAGGTCGGGTGCCGGGACCTGCGGCATCGGGACGCCGAACACGACCGGCGACACGGCGGGCGAGGCCACCGTGGTCGATGCAATGGAGGTCACACCTGCCGCGCCACCTGCTACTACAGCGGCTGCTGCAACGCCGGTTACGAGGGTTTTCAGGGTCACGGCTGTCCTTTCGATCTGTCTGACTCGGGTCCGAGGTTAACAGTGCTGCGGGTGTGTCGAACTCCCTACGCCACACACAAAGTCTGAATCGCCGGTAGCGTTGAAGTTGTTACTGCACCACTATTCGGTGTGGGAAAGGGGCGCAACATGAGTGAGTCACAGCGTCACGAAGCCAGAGATGACGGTTTCACGACACCCCATGAGTCCGGCCTGTCCGGTGAGGACGCCGCGGAGTTGGAGGAGTTGCGCCGTGAGGCGGCCGCCCTCCGAGAGCAGCTCGAGAACGCGGTAGGCCCGCAGAGCGGTCTGCGCAGCGCCCGTGACGTCCACCAGCTCGAGGCACGTATCGATTCGCTCGCCGCGCGCAACGCGAAGCTGATGGACACCCTCAAGGAGGCGCGGCAGCAACTGCTCGCGCTGCGCGAAGAGGTCGACCGGCTGGGACAGCCCCCGAGCGGGTACGGCGTACTGCTGGCCGCCCACGAGGACGACACGGTGGACGTGTTCACCTCCGGGCGCAAGATGCGGCTGACCTGCTCGCCCAACATCGATGTCAAGGCGCTCAAGCAAGGGCAGACCGTCCGCCTCAACGAGGCGCTGACGGTGGTCGAGGCCGGCACCTTCGAGGCCGTCGGCGAGATCAGCACCCTGCGCGAGATCCTCTCCGACGGACACCGCGCCCTGGTCGTCGGCCACGCCGACGAGGAGCGCATCGTCTGGCTGGCCGAGCCGCTGGTGTCGGTCGAACACCTGCCCGACAACGAGGTCGCCGGGCCCGAACTCGACGACGACCGTCCCCGCCGGCTGCGCCCCGGCGACTCGCTGCTGGTCGACACCAAGGCCGGCTACGCCTTCGAGCGCATCCCGAAGGCCGAGGTCGAGGATCTGGTCCTCGAAGAGGTGCCCGACGTCAGCTACAGCGACATCGGCGGTCTCGGCCGTCAGATCGAGCAGATCCGCGACGCCGTCGAGTTGCCGTTCCTGCACAAGGAGCTCTACCGCGAGTACTCGCTGCGGCCGCCCAAGGGTGTGCTGCTCTACGGCCCGCCCGGTTGCGGTAAGACGCTGATCGCCAAGGCCGTCGCGAACTCGCTGGCCAAGAAGATGGCCGAGGTGCGCGGTGACGATGCCCGCGAGGCGAAGTCGTACTTCCTCAACATCAAGGGCCCGGAGCTGCTGAACAAGTTCGTCGGCGAGACCGAGCGCCACATCCGGCTGATCTTCCAGCGGGCGCGGGAGAAGGCGTCCGAGGGCACGCCGGTGATCGTGTTCTTCGACGAGATGGACTCGATCTTCCGCACCCGCGGCACCGGTGTCAGTTCGGATGTCGAGACGACGGTGGTGCCGCAGCTGCTGAGCGAGATCGACGGTGTCGAGGGCCTGGAGAACGTCATCGTCATCGGCGCCTCGAACCGCGAGGACATGATCGACCCGGCGATCCTGCGGCCCGGCCGCCTGGACGTCAAGATCAAGATCGAGCGGCCCGATGCCGAAGCGGCGCAGGACATCTTCAGCAAGTACCTCACCGAGGAACTGCCCGTCAACGACGACGATCTGTCGGAGTTCTCCGGGGACCGGGCGCTGACCATCAAGGCGATGATCGAGAAGGTCGTCGACCGGATGTACGCGGAGATCGACGACAACCGCTTCCTCGAGGTGACCTACGCCAACGGCGACAAAGAGGTCATGTACTTCAAGGACTTCAACTCCGGGGCGATGATCCAGAACGTCGTCGACCGGGCCAAGAAGTACGCGATCAAGTCGGTGCTGGAGACCGGCCAGCGCGGCCTGCGGATCCAACACCTGCTCGACTCGATCGTCGACGAGTTCGCCGAGAACGAGGACCTGCCCAACACCACCAACCCGGATGACTGGGCACGGATCTCGGGCAAGAAGGGCGAGCGGATCGTCTACATCCGCACGCTGGTCACGGGCAAGAGCAGCAGTGCGAACCGGGCGATCGACACCGAGTCGAACCTGGGTCAGTACCTCTGATTTCTGAGCGGTAGACACGACAGCTCCCGACACGCCTTGCGTGCAGGAGCTTTCGTGTCTGGTCAGGTGAGCAGCCAGTAGCTCCTGTCAAGGGACCGCCCGGAACACGTCCCGGGCCACCAGCGTCACCCGCAGATCCTCGATCAGAGGATCGAGGAACGAGACGCGATGTTCGGGGTCGGTGGCCGCCCGGGCGCTGAGATACATGAACGTCAGCCCGCCCAGGAACAGGACGACATGCAGGAGCGCCAGCGGAACGGGCCACGTGACATCGAGGAACGTGGCCCGACCGGTGTGCCCGGCGGTCAGCCGCGTCAGCACGGCGGGGCTCACCACGATGAGGCCCAGCACGAAGAACAGCGCCATGGTCACCAGCGCGACCGTGAGGATCTGGATCACCTGCGAGGCGACCGCCACCAGGAGCAGGTTGACACGTTCGCCGGTGCTCAGCGGGGGCGCGGTGCCCGAGCGCACCCTCCCGGCGAACGGGGACCCGGCCAGCAGCGCGTCGTCGCCCTCACGCCCGGCCGGCGCAGTCGTCAGCGACCGGACACGCTCGCGCATGCTCATGGTCAGAAACGAGATGGCGAGCGTCGTCATGAAGGCCAGGATCAGCCAGAACCGGCCGGTGCTGAGCTCGCCCGCCATCGACCACACCGGGCCGTTGAAGAAGACCAGCACGGTCAAGAGGACCACCGGCAGCGCGCGGGCCGCCAACGCACCCGCCGACGCCAGGTGCGCCAGCGTCGTGCGCCCCGCCCAGGCCAGGACCGAACCGACACCCAGCCCGGTCGCGATCACGATGGCCGCGACCACCGCCGCGTCGATCACCAGGTCGGTCAGCAGATCGACCGGACCGGCCGGGTAGAGGTCACAGAGGACGGCCACCGCGATGGCGGTGACCGCGACGCTCCGCCGCGCCCCGGGCGCCCGGACGCGGGAGGCTCCCCACGCGGCGGCCACGATGGTGGGCACGATGAGGACGAGCAGCAGCAGGACCAGCCATTCGGCGACCGTCGGGTCGCCGTCGATGTCGATGTCGTTGCCACCGGACAGCACCGCGACGAGCAGGTTCACCACCGACAGGGCGGCGTAGCCGGCCAGGCCGGTCGCGCTGCGAGCCAGCACATGCGTCCAGCGGGCCCGAGACCCCAGCACAGCGGGCACGCCACGGTCGAGAAACCACCGCGCGGCGGTGTCCGGCCGGGCCGGCGCAAGCTGACTCATGGTCACCCTTCAGTCGCGGTTGAGACCCCGTGCTTTCGGTGCCCGTCATCTCCGTGAAACCCATCAGCCCAGCGAAACCGGCACCAACACCCAGAATCCCGGCAGGATCAGCGACACGGTCGCCGGTCATCGGGCAACAGTTCATCAACCCGGCCCGATCGCCGCAACCGCCGGTGACGGGACCCTGGGCGCGTCACCTACGCTGAGGTCATGCAGCGGATCATCGGAACCGAGGTCGAATACGGTATCTCCTCACCGTCCGATCCGACCGCCAACCCGATCCTGACGTCGACGCAGGCGGTGCTCGCCTACGCCGCGGCGGCGGGCATTCAGCGGGCCAAGCGGACCCGGTGGGACTACGAGGTGGAGTCGCCGCTGCGTGACGCCCGCGGGTTCGACCTGAGCCGGGCCTCCGGCCCGCCGCCGGTCGTCGACGCCGACGAGGGCGGCGCCGCCAACATGATCCTGACCAACGGCGCGCGGCTCTACGTCGACCATGCGCACCCCGAGTACTCCGCGCCCGAATGCACGGACCCGCTCGACGCGGTGATCTGGGACAAGGCCGGCGAGCGGGTGATGGAGGCCGCGGCGCGCCACGTCGCGAGCGTGCCGGGTGCGGCCAAGCTGCAGCTCTACAAGAACAACGTGGACGGTAAGGGCGCATCCTACGGGTCGCACGAGAACTACCTGATGAGCCGGCAGACTCCGTTCTCCGCGGTGATCGCCGGGCTCACCCCGTTCCTGGTGTCGCGCCAGGTGGTCACCGGCTCGGGCCGGGTGGGCATCGGCCCCTCGGGTGACGAGCCCGGCTTCCAGCTGTCCCAGCGCGCCGACTACATCGAGGTCGAGGTCGGGCTGGAGACCACGCTCAAACGCGGCATCATCAACACCCGCGACGAACCGCACGCCGACGCCGACAAGTACCGGCGCCTCCACGTCATCATCGGCGACGCCAACCTGGCCGAGACGTCGACCTATCTGAAGCTGGGCGCCACCTCCCTGGTTCTCGACCTCATCGAGGAGGGGATGGACCTCTCCGACCTGGCGCTGGCCCGGCCGGTGCACGCGGTGCACGTGATCAGCCGGGACCCCTCGCTGCGGGCGACGGTCGCGCTCGCCGACGGCCGTGAGCTGACCGCGCTGGCGCTCCAACGCATCTACCTCGACCGGGTGGCCAAGCTCGTGGACTCGCGCGACCCCGATCCGCGGGCCTCGCACGTCGTCGAGACCTGGGCCGAGGTGCTCGATCTGCTGGAGCGCGACCCGATGGAGTGCGCCGAGATCCTCGACTGGCCGGCCAAGCTGCGGCTGTTGGAGGGGTTCCGGCACCGGGAGAACCTGGGCTGGTCGGCGCCGCGGCTGCACCTGGTCGACCTGCAGTATTCGGACGTCCGGCTGGACAAGGGGCTGTACAACCGGCTGGTGGCCCGCGGATCGATGAAGCGCCTGGTCACCGAACAGCAGGTGCTCGACGCCGTCAACAGCCCGCCCACCGATACCCGCGCCTATTTCCGCGGTGAGTGCCTGCGCCGGTTCGGCGCCGATATCGCCGCGGCCAGTTGGGACTCGGTGATCTTCGACCTCGGCGGTGACTCGCTGGTCCGGATCCCGACGCTGGAGCCGCTGCGTGGCAGCAAGGCGCACGTGGGGGCGCTGCTCGATTCGGTCGACAGCGCGGTCCAGCTCGTCGAGCAGCTCACCGCCACCTGACCGCCCATCGGAAAGCCCGGCTATCCCGGGCAATCCGGACCTCGACCGGTAGTGTGGAGGAACCGGTGGGTGGCTGTGGGCCCGCCGATGACAAGTGCAGGAGGCGGCGATGGCGCAGGAGCAGACCAAGCGTGGTGGTGGCGGCGGCGAGGACGACGACCTCTCCGGCGGCACGGGCGCTGGGCAGGAGCGTCGCGAGAAGCTCACCGAGGAGACCGACGACCTGCTGGACGAGATCGACGACGTCCTCGAGGAGAACGCCGAGGACTTCGTGCGCGCTTACGTCCAAAAGGGCGGACAGTGACCTGGCCGCACCTCGAGCAGCTGGCCTTTCCTGACCTTTCCCCCCATTCCCGCTCCACGACCCGAGGGGTTCCCTCCGTACCCATGGACTTGTCGTCCTTCTCTGACATGCTGCGCCGCCAGGCCCCCCACCTGTTGCCGTTCGGTGGAGCGGCACACGTGACACCGACCGACGCGGTGCCCCACGGGACCACGATCGTCGCGTTGAAGTTCCCCGGCGGTGTGGTGATGGCCGGTGACCGGCGCGCCACCCAGGGCAACATGATCGCCAGCCGCGACGTGCAGAAGGTGTACGTCACCGACGACTACACGGCGACCGGCATCGCGGGCACCGCCGCGATCGCGGTGGAGTTCGCGCGCCTGTACGCGGTGGAACTCGAACACTACGAGAAGCTCGAAGGCGTCGCGCTGACCTTCGCGGGCAAGGTCAACCGGCTCGCGACCATGGTGCGCGGCAATCTCGGTGCGGCGCTGCAGGGTTTCGTGGCCCTGCCGTTGCTGGCCGGCTTCGACCTCGACGACCCCGACCCACAGGCCGCGGGCCGCATCGTGTCGTTCGACGCCGCGGGCGGGCACAACCTCGAAGAAGAGGGTTTCCAGTCGGTGGGGTCGGGCTCGCTGTTCGCGAAGTCGTCGATGAAGAAGCTCTACCACCAGGTGACCGACGCCGATTCGGCGCTGCGCGTGGCGGTCGAGGCGCTCTACGACGCCGCCGACGACGACTGCGCCACCGGCGGACCGGATCTGGTGCGCGGCATCTTCCCGACCGCCGTGCTGATCACCGCCGACGGGGCCGAAGAGGTGACCCAGGAGCGCATCGCCGGACTCGCCCGTGAGGTCATCCAGAACCGTTCCCGCGCCGATACTTTCGGCCCTGACGCGCATGCGCCGCGAGGTACAGATTCGTGAGTTTCCCGTATTTCATCTCGCCCGAGCAGGCGATGCGCGAGCGTTCCGAGCTCGCCCGCAAGGGGATCAGCCGCGGACGCAGCGTGGTCGCGCTGGCCTACGCGGACGGCGTCCTGTTCGTCGCCGAGAACCCGTCGCGGTCACTGCAGAAGGTCAGCGAACTCTACGACCGAGTCGGCTTCGCCGCCGTCGGGCGCTTCAACGAGTTCAACAACCTGCGCAGCGGCGGCATCCGCTTCGCCGACACCCAGGGCTACGCGTACTCGCGCCGCGACGTGACCGGCCGACAGCTGGCCAACGTCTACGCGCAGACCCTCGGCACCATCTTCACCGAACAGGCCAAGCCCTACGAGGTGGAGTTGTGCGTGGCCGAGGTGGCCCACTTCGGCGAGTCGAAAGCCCCGGAGCTGTACCGGATCACCTACGACGGGTCGATCGCGGACGAACCCCATTTCGTGGTGATGGGTGGGACGACCGAGCCGATCATCGCCAAGCTCAACGACTCCTACACCGAGAACGCCGAACTGGCCGACGCGGTGCGCATCGCCGTCGACGCGCTTGAGTCCGGCGGCAACGGTGCCGAATCGCGCACCCTCGGCCCGTCGACGCTCGAGGTCGCGATCCTGGACGCCAACCGGCCCCGCCGGGCGTTTCGCCGGATCACCGGCGCCGCACTCGAAGCGCTTCTGCCGCAGCGTGATACGGAGGCGTCCGCAGAACCCGACAGCGCGGGCCGACCCGGCGAGTAAGGCCGGGTCAGAGCTGCCAGGCGGAGTGCAGGATCGCGGTGAGTGCGGCGATCCGCGCCGCCCGCACCACATTCACCAGCGGCCGCAGCGCGTCGCTGGCGATCTGCACCTCCGATGAGCTCTGCAGGCCGATCGGCATGAGCCCGGAGCTCACGGTGATGATGGCGTCGACGTGCGCGGCGTTCTCCAGCACCCGTGCCGCCCGGTTCGGTGCGTGGTCGGGCAGGCGGTGGCCGCGCCCGGACTCCAGCACCTGTTCGACCAGGCCCCGCGGATCGTCGACGTCGGCGCCGCCCATGCCGGCACGCAGCGCGCCGAGGGCCTCGGCGGCCGCGCGCACCGCCGAGCGCAGTTCGTACTCCGCCTCACCGAGGTCGATGTGTGCGGCGGGCGGGGTCGCAGGCGCCGAGTAGACCGTCCACGACAGCGCCGACACCTCCGGGTCGAACTCGGGATCGTCGCTGTCGTCGTCGAACTCGAAATCCGGGACCAGGCCCACCGCGGTCGACGGGAGGTGCGGGTCGGCGACGATGAGGGCCTCGCCGACGGCGATCGCATCGCGCTGGAATTGGGTGCCTGCGGGTAGTCCACGCACATCGCCGGGCACCGGGAGGGCCACGAACACCGACGGGCCGGACGGTGCGGGCCCGGCCGCGGTCCGCAGCGTCTGCAGCAGCGACACCGCGCCGGTGCCGTTGAGATCGGGCCACGGCAGACCGGTGCGGCCCGCCGCGGCGGAGTCGTAAGCGGTCACCGAATGCCTTGGCGCCCAAGCAGAGAGCGAGTCGAGCACGTCGTCGGGCGCGGCGGTTCCCGCGAGCCACGAATTGGCCCACACCGCCAGCGTTGCACTGGGACACCACATGATGCCCGCAGTGTAGTTGTTCGCCGCTGTACCGGCGCCGCACGCGTTAGGCTGGCGGCATGCCCGTTTGGCTGATCTGGCTGATCCTCGCGATTGTGCTGGCCGGGGCAGAGGCGCTGACCGGTGACATGTTCCTGCTGATGTTGTCCGGCGGTGCGCTGGCCGCCACCGGGACGAGTTGGCTGTTCGACTGGCCGGTCTGGGCCGACGGTGTGGTCTTCCTGCTGGTGTCGGTGCTGTTGCTGGGGGTGGTCCGACCGCTGCTGCGGAAGCGCTTCTACTCCGGCACCGGACTGCCCGAGCCGGTCAAGGCGTTGGAGGGCAAGCAGGCGCTGGTGCTCGACCGCGTCGCGCAGCACGCCGGTCAGGTCAAACTCGAGGGCGAGGTCTGGACGGCCCGGCCGCTGGACGACAACGATGTGTACGAACCGGGCGACCAGGTGACCGTCATGCGGATCGACGGCGCCACCGCGGTCGTCTGGAAGAACCCCTGAGCCGAAGGGAAGTCCGCTGTGGATGGAGCCGTCGCCGGCCTGGTCCTGCTGCTGGTGCTGGTCGTGTTCGCCGTCATCGTGGTGGCCAAATCGGTCGCCCTGATACCCCAGGCCGAGGCCGCGGTCATCGAGCGACTCGGCCGGTACAGCCGCACGGTCAGCGGCCAACTCACGCTGCTGATCCCGTTCATCGACAAGATTCGCGCCCGGGTCGACCTGCGTGAGCGGGTGGTGTCCTTCCCGCCCCAGCCGGTGATCACCGAGGACAACCTGACCGTCGCGATCGACACCGTCGTGTACTTCCAGGTGACCAACCCGCAGGCCGCGGTCTACCAGATCAGCAACTACATCGTCGGTGTCGAACAGCTCACCACCACGACGCTGCGCAACCTGGTCGGCGGGATGACGCTGGAGCAGACGCTGACCTCACGCGACCAGATCAACACCGCGCTGCGCGGCGTGCTCGACGAGGCCACCAACCGGTGGGGACTGCGCGTCGCGCGAGTAGAACTGCGCGCGATCGACCCGCCACCGTCGATCCAGGACTCGATGGAGAAGCAGATGCGCGCCGACCGCGAGAAGCGGGCGATGATCCTGACCGCCGAGGGCAGCCGCGAAGCCGCCATCAAACAGGCCGAGGGTCAGAAGCAGGCGCAGATCCTGGCCGCCGAGGGCGCCAAACAGGCCGCGATTCTCGGGGCCGAGGCCGAGCGCCAGTCGCGCATGCTCCGCGCGCAGGGTGAACGTGCCGCCGCCTATCTGCAGGCCCAGGGGCAGGCCAAGGCGATCGAGAAGACGTTCGCCGCGATCAAGGCCGGCCGCCCGACCCCGGAGATGCTGGCCTACCAGTACCTGCAGACACTGCCGGAGATGGCCAAGGGTGAGGCCAACAAGGTCTGGGTGGTGCCCAGCGACTTCGCCGGTGCGCTCCAGGGATTCACGAAGCTGCTGGGCACACCGGGGGAGGACGGGGTCGTCCGGTACACGCCGTCGCCCGACGAGGGGCGGCCGGAGGCCCACGACGACTCCGACGAGGTGGCCGACTGGTTCTCCACCGAGACCGACCCCGCGATCGCGCAGGCGGTCGCCAAGGCCGAGGCCGAGGCCCGCACCCCGGTGCAGGGTCCCGGCCTCCTGTCGGCCACGGAGCCGCCCGGCCAGCTGAGCGCGCCTCGCCACGGCAGCCCTGACCAATGAGCGCGCTCGGCTCGAACCGGACCTACGCGGTCCTCGCGGCGATGCAGGTCGCCGACGCGGTGGCGTGTGTCAAACCGATCGCGCCGATCAAGAAGGCGTTCGACGACGTCGGCCTCCCCGAGGAGCTGCGGCCGCTCGTCCCGGTCGTCAAGGCGGCCAGCGCGGTCGGTCTGCTGTCGGTGTTCCGCTGGCCACCGCTGGCCCGGGTCACCACGTTCATGTTGACGGTGTACTTCGTGCTCGCGGTCGGATCCCATGTCCGGGCCAGGGATTGGAGCCCGGGGCTGGTCGCGGCCTCGTCGCTGCTCGTGCTGTTCGGCGCGATGACCGCGAAGGGTCCCGACGTCAGGACACCGTGACCGGGGTCGCCCTGCGCCGCTGCATGCGGTTCTCGTAGAGCAGCACGACGACGCCGATGCTCGCGGTGGCGGCCGAGATCAGCACCAGCAGCGGGTTGACGCGTCCGGTGAGCGCATCGCCGAGGATCACCACCGCCGCGGTGCCCGGCAGCAGACCGAAGAACGTCGCCAGCGAATAGGGGAGAAGTCGGACCGCCGACGCGCCCGCGGCGTAGTTCAGCACGGCGAACGGCACGGCCGGGATCAGCCGCAGCGCGATCACCGACGGCCAGCCGCGGCGCCGTAACCGCACGTCGATGCGGTCGACGGCGGGATGGCTGACCAAGTTGTTCAGCTGCCAGCCGAGCGCGCGGATCAACAGCACCGCCAGCAGCGCGCTGACGGTGCTCGCCGCCACCGCGATCGCGATGCCCAGCAACGGGCCGAACAACAGACCGGCGGCGAGGGTGAACGCCGTGCGGGGGAACGGGAACGTCGTCACCACGATGTGGGCGGCCAGGAAGACCAGCGGGAACCAGGCGCCGACCGACGTCGCCCAGTCGCGGAGTTCCAGCGCGTTCGGGATCGGCACCCACCAGGCGACTGCGACGAGAATCACAATCGCGGCGGCGATCGCGACGAGGCGCCGGCGGGGAACCTGCAGGGCCGCGGCGGCCACCGTCGACTGCGCGGCCTGCAGGGTCCTGACGACGGCTTTCACGTTCACCAAGCCTACGGCCCGAAGCCGTCCGGCGGCGCCCGGCACGTCGGCCGACCGGCAGGCAACGCCGTGACCACCATCATTTAGCCTGATGGGCGGATACGTCAGTCACACGCTGCGACAACAGGAGATGCCGGTGTCTGTGCAGGGGGCCAGTGGTGTCGAGTCCGGTCTGGAGCAGTGGCGCTCCGCGGTAGCCGGGGTGCTGGCCAAGAGCACCCGCAAGGACCCCGCCGACCTGCCCGCCGAACCCGACCGGCTGCTCGATTCGCCGACCTACGAGGGGTTCGCGATCCGCCCCCTCTACACCAGCCTCGACGAGCTGCCCGAGCCGTCGCTGCCCGGCCAGTGGCCGTACGTGCGCGGCGGCGACGCCCTGCGTGACGTCAAGTCCGGATGGAAGGTCGCCGAGACCTTCCCGGCCGCACCGGGCACCGCAGACGAGACCAACGGCGCGATACTGGTGGGCCTGACCGAAGGTGTCAGCGCGCTGGTGTTGCGCGTCGGCGCCGACGGCGTCGCGCCGGCCGGGCTCGGACGGCTGCTCGACTCGGTGTTCCTCGACCTGGTGCCGGTTCAGCTCGAGGCGGGCGCCGACTACACCGCCGCCGCCGAAGCCCTGCTGGCGCTGCTCCCCGGTCTCGATGCCGAACAGCGCGAACGTCTTTCGGTGGATCTGGGTGCCGACCCGCTCACCACACCGTTCAGCGACCGGCCGGCACCCGACGTCGCGGAGGTCGTGTCGACGGCGGCGAAGGTCACCGGCTACAGCGGCCACGTGCGGGCCATCACCGTCGACGGGCCCGCGCTGCACAACCGCGGGGCGAGCGCCGCCTGGGAACTGGCGGGCGCCGTCGCGGCCGGGGTGTCGTATCTGCGCCTGCTCGAACAGGGCGGCCTGCCCATCGCCGACGCGGTGCGCCAGATCAGCTTCCGCTTCGCCGCCGACGACGACCAGTTCATGACGATCGCCAAGCTGCGGGCGGCCCGGCTGCTGTGGGCGCGCGTCTGCGAGGTCGTCGGTGCCGCGGACGCGGGCGCGGCCACCGTCCACGCGGTGTCGTCGCTGCCGATGATGGCCCAGCGCGATCCGTGGGTGAACATGCTGCGCACCACGCTGGCGGCGTTCTCCGCGGGTGTCGGCGGAGCGGACACCGTGCTGGTGCACCCGTTCGACGCGGCGATCCCGGGCGGATTCCCCGGCACCTCGGACACTTTCGCGCGCCGCATCGCCCGCAACACCCAGCTGCTGCTGCTCGAGGAGTCCCACATCGGCCGGGTGCTCGACCCCGCGGGCGGGTCCTGGTTCGTCGAGGATCTGACCGCTCAGTTGGCCGAGCAGGCGTGGAAGCACTTCCAGGACGTCGAGGCCCGCGGTGGCTTCGTCGCCGCACACGACCACGCGGCCGAGCAGATCGCCGATGTCGCCGCCCGGCGCGCCGACGACATCGCCCACCGGCGCACCGCGCTGACCGGCGTGAACGAGTACCCGAACATCGACGAACCCGCGCTGCCGCCGGGTGACGCGTTCACCGCCGTCGCCCGCTACGCCGCCGGGTTCGAAGCGTTGCGCGACCGCTCCGACGCGGTGCTCGAGAGCACGGGGGCCCGCCCGAAGGTGCTGCTGCTGCCGCTCGGACCGCTCGCGGAACACAACATCCGCGCGACGTTCGCCACCAACCTGCTCGCCTCGGGCGGGATCGAGGCCGTCAACCCGGGCCCCGTGGGCGCCGCCGACGTCGCGCAGGCGGTGTCGGCCGCCGGTGACCCGTCGGTCGCGGTCATCTGCGGCACCGACACCCGTTACGGCACTGACGCCGCCGCGGTGGTTGCGGCCGCCCGCGAGGCCGGCGTCACCCGCGTCTACCTCGCCGGCCCCGAGAAGTCCGTCGCCGATGCGGATCACAAGCCCGACGACTACCTCACCGCCAAGATCGACGCGGTCGCGGCGCTGTCGAACCTCCTCACCCGATTGGGGGCCTGACATGACCGTCAACGATCTCGCCGGCAAGCCGGCTGCGGACACGACCGGAGTCAGGAGCTTCGCCGACGTCCCGCTGCACGGCGAGCGCGCCGTCGAACCGGCGACCGAGGCCGCCGTCGCCGAACACGTGGCCGCCGCGGCCGCCGCGCACGGGTACACCCCCGAACAGCTCGACTGGGTGACACCCGAGGGCATCGACGTCAAACCCGTCTACGTCGCCGCCGACCGCGCCGCCGCGGCCGCGGAGGGCTACCCGCTGGACTCGTTCCCCGGCGCGCCGCCGTTCCTGCGCGGGCCGTACCCGACGATGTACGTCAACCAGCCCTGGACCATCCGCCAGTACGCCGGGTTCTCGACCGCCGCCGAGTCGAACGCGTTCTACCGCCGCAACCTGGCCGCCGGTCAGAAGGGTCTGTCGGTGGCGTTCGACCTGGCCACCCACCGCGGGTACGACTCCGACCATCCGCGGGTGCAGGGAGACGTCGGCATGGCCGGGGTGGCGATCGACTCCATCCTCGACATGCGGCAGCTCTTCGACGGCATCGACCTGTCGACGGTGTCGGTGTCGATGACGATGAACGGCGCCGTGCTGCCGATCCTGGCGCTCTACGTCGTGGCGGCCGAGGAGCAGGGGGTGCCGCCGGAGAAGCTGGCCGGGACCATCCAGAACGACATCCTCAAAGAGTTCATGGTCCGCAACACCTACATCTATCCGCCCAAGGCGTCGATGCGGATCATCTCCGACATCTTCGGCTACACCAGCGCGAAAATGCCGAAGTTCAACTCGATCTCGATCTCCGGGTACCACATCCAGGAGGCGGGTGCGACGGCCGATCTGGAGTTGGCCTACACGCTGGCCGACGGCGTCGAGTACATCAAGGCGGGCCTCGACGCCGGGCTGTCGATCGACAAGTTCGCCCCGCGGCTGTCCTTTTTCTGGGGCATCGGGATGAACTTCTTCATGGAGGTGGCCAAGCTGCGCGCGGGCCGGCTGCTGTGGAGCGAGCTGGTCGCCGAGTTCGCCCCCGAGAACGAGAAGTCGTTGTCGCTGCGCACCCACTCGCAGACCTCGGGCTGGTCGCTGACCGCGCAGGACGTGTTCAACAACGTTGCGCGCACCTGTATCGAGGCGATGGCCGCCACGCAGGGGCACACCCAGTCGCTGCACACCAACGCCCTCGACGAGGCGCTGGCGCTGCCCACCGACTTCTCGGCCCGCATCGCCCGCAACACCCAGCTGCTGCTGCAGCAGGAATCGGGCACCACCAGGCCGATCGACCCGTGGGGTGGGTCCTACTACGTCGAATGGCTGACCCACCAGCTGGCGACTGCCGCCCGGATGCACATCGGCGAGGTCGTGGCCCACGGCGGGATGGCCCAGGCCATCAGCGACGGCATCCCGAAGCTGCGTATCGAGGAGGCCGCCGCCCGCACCCAGGCGCGCATCGACTCCGGCGCGCAGACCGTGATCGGCGTCAACAAGTACCAGGTCGCCGAGGATCACGAGATCGAGGTGCTCAAGGTCGAGAACAGCCGGGTGCGCGCCGAGCAGCTTGCCAAGCTCGAGCAGCTGCGGGCCGAGCGTGACGAGGACGCCACCCGCGCGGCGCTCGACGCGCTGACCCGCGCGGCCGGGGCGCAGGGGCCGGCCGGCGAGGACGGGCTCGGCAACAACCTGTTGGCGCTGGCGATCGACGCCGCCCGCGCGAAGGCGACCGTGGGGGAGATCTCCGACGCGCTGGAGAAGGTCTACGGTCGCCACGTCGCCGAGATCCGCACCATCTCGGGTGTGTACCGCGACGAGGCCGGGACGGGTGACAACATCTCGAAGATGAGCACCGCCACCGAACTCGTGGACAAGTTCGCCGAGGCCGACGGCCGCAGGCCCCGCATCCTGGTCGCCAAGATGGGGCAGGACGGACACGACCGCGGTCAGAAGGTGATCGCGACGGCGTTCGCGGACATCGGGTTCGACGTCGATGTGGGTTCGTTGTTCTCCACACCCGACGAGGTCGCCCAGCAGGCCGCCGACAACGACGTGCACGTCGTCGGCGTCTCGTCACTGGCCGCCGGTCACCTCACGCTGGTGCCCGCGCTGCGCGACGCGCTGGCCGCGGTGGGTAGGCCCGACATCATGGTGGTGGTCGGCGGCGTGATCCCGCCGGGCGACTTCGACGAGCTCTACGCCGCCGGTGCCGCCGCGATCTTCCCGCCCGGCACCGTGATCGCCGACGCCGCGACGGGGCTGCTGCACAAGCTCGCCGAGCGGCTCGGCTACGACCTCGGCTAGATGAAGCAATCGGTCGGCGAACTCGCCGCGGCGCTGCGCGGCGGTGACCGCTCGGCGCTCGCGCGGGCGATCACCCTGGTCGAGTCGACGCGGGCCGACCACCGGGACCGGGCCCAGCAGCTGCTGCTGGAGCTGATGCCGCAGGCCGGCTCCGCCATGCACGTCGGCATCACCGGTGTGCCGGGGGTCGGGAAGTCCACCACGATCGAGGCGCTCGGCATGCACCTCATCGGGCAGGGGCACCGGGTGGCGGTGCTGGCGGTCGACCCGTCGTCGACCCGCACGGGCGGCTCGATCCTCGGGGACAAGACCCGGATGGCCAGACTCGCCGTGCACCCCGACGCCTACATCCGCCCGTCGCCCACCTCGGGCACGCTCGGCGGGGTCGCGAAGGCGACCCGCGAGACGATCGTGCTGCTCGAGGCGGCCGGTTACGACGTGATCCTCGTCGAGACCGTCGGCGTGGGGCAGTCCGAGATCACCGTGTCCAACATGGTCGACACCTTCGTGTTCCTCACCCTCGCCCGTACCGGCGATCAGCTGCAGGGCATCAAGAAGGGGGTGCTCGAACTGGCGGACATCGTGGTGGTGAACAAGGCGGATGGCGAGCACGCCGTCGAGGCGAAGTCCGCGGCGCGTGAACTGACCGCCGCGCTGCGGTTGATCTACCCGCGCGAGACGCTGTGGCGCCCGCCGGTGCTGACCATGAGCGCACTGCACGACGACGGGGTCCGCGAGTTGTGGGACAAGGTGCTCGAACACCGTGACGTGCTGCGCGAGGCCGGGCAGTTCGAGAGCCGCCGCCGCGCGCAACAGGTCGAGTGGACGTGGTCGATGGTGCGCGACGCGGTGCTCGACCGGGTGCTGACCCATCCCGAGGTGCGCCGCATCCGCGCCGAGGTGGAGCGGCAGGTTCGCGACGGTGAACTGACTCCGGCGCTGGCGGCGCGGCAGATCCTCGACGCCGCCCACTGATTCGGTACCTGACCTGGTATTTAACGCTTCAATAACGCTCTGTTTAATTAGCTCCTAGCAGGGTTAAATTCATAACTGTGACCAACCTCTCAACGCGGGAACGCGGCGCGGCGCTCCCGCACGGTGTGCAGGGTGCCGCGGATACGAACTTCGCGTGCACACTGCAGGGCTTCTCGCAGCTGTTCCCCGGCCGCCGGTTCGGGGGCGGGGCCCTCTGCATCTACCTGCACGGAGAGCCGGTTGTCGACGTGTGGACCGGCTACTCCGACCGCCGCGGCAGGCAGTACTGGACCGCCGACACCGGCGCGATGGTCTTCTCCGCGACCAAGGGGATGGCCTCGACGGTGATCCACCGGCTGGTCGACCGGGGTCTTCTGGAGTACGACGCGCCCGTCGCGCGGTACTGGCCCGAGTTCGGCGCCAACGGCAAGGAGGCCATCACCGTTCGCGACGTCATGCGGCACCGCGCCGGACTGTCGCAACTCAACGGGGTCCGCAGGAAGGATCTTCTCGACCATCTGGCGATGGAGGAGCGGCTGGCGGCGGCTCCGGTCAACCGGATGCTGCACGGCCGTCCGGCCTACCACGCGCTGACCTACGGCTGGTTGATCTCCGGGCTGGCGCGCGCGGTCACCGGGCAGGGGATGGGTGATCTGATCCGCACCGAACTGGCCGGGCCGCTCAACACCGACGGTCTGCACCTGGGTCGTCCGCCGGCGCACGCCGCAACGCGGGCCGCACAGATCCTGGCCCCGCAGGGCACGATGGCCAATCCGGTGTTCAACCTGGTCGCGCCGAAGGTCGCCGCGTTGCAGTTCTCCGGGATGTTCGGCTCCATGTACTTCCCGGGGATGAAGGCCGTCGTGCAGGGGGACATCCCGTTCCTGGATGCCGAGATCCCCTCCGCGAACGGCGTCGCGACCGCCCGCGGTCTGGCCCGGATGTACGGGGCGATCGCCAACGGCGGCGTCATCGGCGGGGAGCAGTTCCTGTCTCCGCAGATCGCCGCCGGGCTGACCGGGAGGCCGAACCTGCGCCCCGACCGCAACCTCGGCATCCCGCTGGCGTTCCACCTCGGGTATCACAGCCTGCCGTTCGGGCTCATGCGCGGGTTCGGCCACGTCGGACTCGGCGGGTCCGTCGGCTGGGCCGACCCGTCCAGCGGCCTGGCGATCGGCTTCGTGCACAACCGGCTGCTGACCCCGATGCTGCTCGACATGGGTTCCTTCGCGGGGCTCAATGTGCTCATCCGGCGCGACGTGGCCCGCGCACGCCGGCGTGGATACCAGGCCATCCCGGCTCTGGGCGCACCGTTCGCGGTGCCCAAGCCGGTTGCCGGGTAGCGTCGCCGGCCCCCTCCCAGGGCCCCTCCGGGGCCGATTTGTGGGGTATTTCACCAGGTTCACTGACAACGTTTGTTGTCCCTGGAAATGGTTGTCCAACAACTCAATTCGCTTTTGCCGAGCCTGTGTCCGTTTGCCCGGCGTGCTGCCCTGTCCTGCCTTCGAAGCCTTTGCTGGTGACCGGAATCGCGAGAACATCGTTATTCGCCTGCGGGTTGCCCGATCAGGAAAGTCCTGTCTTTTGCACATATTCAGCACACCGGAAGCCTCCCCGGCCCATCTGTCTGGCCGCAGTGATGTTGAGCACGCAAAAACGCTGTGCGCTGCTGAAACAAGATCACGCACGGCCGGCCGGCGCCGCTCACCCCGTGCGAACTAGCCCCGCGGGTTCAATCGCAGCAACGACAGCAGAGGGTCGCTTGGAGTTTGCTGAGTTCTTGCGTAGCGAAAAACCTGAGAGGAACCCAAGAGCCTGCCAAGATTGACATTAGAGTCAAAAAACGAAGTAACTGCAGGTCAAAGCGCTGCAACCTGAGGAAACTGCGATCTTGTCCTTGCTCGTGTAACGTTTTGGCCGCGGACATTGATCTAGCAACAGCCGAGGGGGATTTGCTCGGTACTTGCACCGGAGTCGGCGCGAGCGGTTACGCTCCGACTCGGCGCCACCGAAGGGCCGTAGAGATACAGAGGGGAGCGGACGGAGCACGCCGAAAAGTGCTGGATTTCCGAAACCATCGATTTTCATCCGTCCCGAAACTTCCGTATCCCGTTTTCAGAAGAGGTTTGCACACGTGGTCGATGCACCGGTCACTCCCATCGCCGTCATCGGAATGGCCTGCCGGCTGCCCGGGGGAATCGACTCTCCCGAGCGGCTGTGGGAGGCGCTGCTGCGCGGAGACGACTTCGTCACCGAGGTGCCGCTGGACCGATGGGACGCCGAAGAGTATTACGACCCCGAGCCCGGCGTTCCGGGCCGATCGGTGTCGAAGTGGGGCGCCTTCCTCGACGATGTGGCCGGCTTCGACGCCGAGTTCTTCGGCATCAGCGAGCGCGAGGCGACGGCCATCGACCCGCAGCACCGGCTGCTGCTCGAGACCGCCTGGGAAGCCGTCGAGCACGCCGGCATCGATCCCGCCGCCCTGCACGAATCGCTGACCGGCGTCTTCATCGGTATGACGCATGGTGACTACCAGCTCGTGGCCGCCGACGCCAACGCCATCGAGGGGCCCTACGGCTTCACCGGCAACAACTACAGCCTCGCCTCCGGACGCATCTCCTACGCCATGGGCCTGCACGGACCGGCGTACACCGTCGACTCCGCCTGCTCGTCGAGCCTCCTGGCGGTCCACATGGCCTGCCGCAGCCTCCACGACGGCGAGAGCGACATGGCGCTCGCGGGCGGCGTCTCGGTCATGCTCGAGCCGCGCAAGATGTCCTCCGGCTCCGCCCAGGGCATGCTCTCGCCCACCGGCCACTGCCACGCCTTCGACGTCGACGCCGACGGGTTCGTCTCCGGTGAGGCCTCGGTGATCCTCATGTTCAAGCGGCTCGCGGACGCCCAGCGCGACGGGGACCGCATCCTGGCCGTGGTGAAGGGCTCGGCCGCCAACCAGGACGGCCACACCGTCAACATCGCCACGCCGTCCCGGGACGCCCAGGTCTCGGTCTACCGGTCGGCACTGGCCGCTGCCGGCATGGATCCGACGACGGTCGGCTTGGTCGAGGCGCACGGCACCGGAACCCCGGTCGGCGACCCGATCGAGTACGCGAGCCTCGCGCAGGTGTACGGCACCGACGCGCCGTGCGCGCTCGGCGCGGTGAAGACCAACTTCGGCCACGGCCAGTCCGCCTCCGGAGCCGTCGGCATGATGAAGGCGATCCTGGCCCTGCAGCACGCCACCGTCCCGCAGAACCTGCACTACACCCGTATGCCGGACGAGATGGCGCGCATCAGCACCAACCTGTTCGTCCCGCAGGAGATCACCCCCTGGCCGCTCGGTGACCAGCAGCCGCGGCGCGCAGCGGTCTCCTCCTACGGACTCTCCGGCACCAACGTGCACACCGTCCTCGAGCAGGCCCCGAAGGCGCCGGCGCCGGTCATCGAGGCAGGCGACAAGGCGATGCTCTTCCCGCTGTCGGCCACCTCCGCCGAAGAACTGCGGCGCACCGCCGCACGCCTCGCCGACTGGGTCGACGCCCAGTCCGACGGGGACCTGCGCGACCTCGCCTACACGCTGGCGCGCCGCCGTGGGCACCGCCCGGTGCGCACCAGCGTCAGCGCCGGCACCCGCGAAGAGCTCATCAAGGCGCTCCGCGAGATCGCCGACGGGGAGACGCCGTACGAGCCCGCCGTCGCCAAGGGCGAGCGCGGTCCGGTCTGGGTGTTCTCCGGTCAGGGCTCGCAGTGGGCCGGGATGGGCAAGGGTCTGCTGGCCACCGAGCCGGTGTTCGCCGCCGCCGTGGCCGAACTGGAGCCGCTGATCGCCCGTGAGTCCGGGTTCTCGGTCACCGAGGCGATGTCCGCGCCGGAGAAGGTCACCGGAATCGACCGCGTACAGCCCACGGTGTTCGCCGTGCAGGTCGCGCTCGCGGCCACCATGAAGTCCTACGGGGTGACCCCCGGCGCGGTGATCGGCCACTCGATGGGGGAGTCGGCCGCGGCTGTCGTCGCCGGCGGCCTGTCCCTCGAGGACGGTGCCAAGGTGATCTGCCGCCGGTCGAAGCTGATGGCGCGCATCGCCGGTTCCGGTGCGATGGCATCGGTGGAACTGCCTGCGCAGCAGGTGCTTTCGGAGCTGGCCGCCCGCGGTATCAGCGATGTGGTGCTCTCCGTCGTCGCCTCTCCGCAGTCCACCGTCGTCGGTGGCGCCAAAGAGGCGATCCGCGAACTCGTCGCCGAGTGGGACGCGCGCGGTGTCATGGCCCGCGAGGTCGCCGTCGACGTGGCGTCGCATTCGCCGCAGGTCGACCCGATCCTCGACGAGCTCACCGAGGTGCTCGAGGACATCGAGCCGATGGAGCCCGAGATTCCGTATTACTCGGCCACGCTTTACGATCCGCGCGATCCGGCCGAGTTCGACGCCTACTACTGGGTGGACAACCTGCGGCACGCCGTGCGTTTCTCCGCGGCCGTGCAGGCGGCGCTCGAAGACGGGTTCCGGGTGTTCGGCGAGCTCGCCCCGCACCCGCTGCTGACCCACGCCGTCGATCAGACCGGCCGCAGCCTCGACATGAGCCTGGCGGCGCTGGCCGCGATGCGCCGTGAGCAGGATTCCCCCGACGGTCTGCTGGGCTTCGTCGCCGACGTCCACAACGCCGGTGGGGCAGTGGACTTCTCGATCATCTACCCCGACGGCCGTCTGGTCGACGCACCGCTGCCCACCTGGACCCACGTCCACCTGCTGCTGACCCGCGACGGCCAGGAGCAGGCGCAGGGCGGCTCCACGGTGGCGGTGCACCCACTGCTCGGCGCCCACGTGCGTCTCCCGGAGGAGCCCGAGCGCCATGTGTGGCAGGTCGACGTGGGCACCGCGACCCAGCCGTGGCTGGGCGACCACCAGGTGCACAACGTCGCGGCGCTGCCCGGAGCGGCGTACTGCGAGATGGCACTCGCCGCCTCGCGCACCGTCTTCGGCGACTCCGCCGAGGTCCGCGACATCACGTTCGAGGCGATGCTGCTTCTCGAGGACCAGACGCCGGTCTCGTCGGTCGCCACCGTGAAACGGCCCGGTGTGGCCGACTTCGTGGTCGAGACCTACGACGAGGGCGCCGAGGTGCGCAGGGCCACCGCCGTGCTCCACGGCGACGACACCGCCGCGACGCCCCCCGCCCACGACGTCGACGACCTGCTCACCGCCCATCCCGAGCGGCGCGAAGGCGCCGACCTGCACGCCTGGTTCGCCGAGCGCGGTATCTCCTACGGGCAGGCGTTCTCCGGGCTGGTCGCGGCCCACACCCGCGACGACGGCGGCAACACCGTCCTCGCCGAGGTGGCGCTGCCCGGCTCGATCCGCTCCCAGCAGGGCGCCTACGGCATCCACCCCGCGCTGCTCGACGCCTGCTTCCAGGCGGTCGGTGCGCATTCCGCCCTGCAGGCGGACGTCACCGGAACGCTGATGCTCCCGCTCGGAGTGCGCCGGCTCAGTGCGCACGCCTCCATGCGCAATGCGCACTACTGCTACGTCACGGTCACCAACGTCAGCGCCGCCGCGGTCGAGGCCGATATCGAGGTGCTCGACGAGGAGGGTGCGGTCCTGCTCACCGTGGAGGGTCTCCGCCTCGGCAGCGGCGCCACCGCGGGCGGACAGCGGGAGCGGCTGCTCAACGAGCGGCTGCTGACCATCGACTGGCGTACCCAGGACCGGCCGGAGGCCGACCTCGTGGACGCGGGGCGCTGGCTGCTGATCGCCACCTCGGCCGACGCGCAGCCGCAGGCCGCCCGGTTGTCCGACGCGCTCGGCGGTGCCGACGCCACGGTCACCACGACGGTGTGGCCCGCCGACGCCGATCAGGCCGCGGTCGCCGCACAGGTGCGCGACCGGCTCACCGCCGACCACCACAGCGGTGTGGTCGTGGTGACCGCGCCCGCGGCCTCGGGTGACGACGCACCGGCCGAGGGGGCCGAGCACGTCCGCCATCTGGTCCGCATCGCGCGGGAACTGCCCGAGATCCCCGGCGAGCCGCCGCGGCTGTTCGTGCTGACCCACAACGCGCAGACCGTGCTCGCCGACGACGTCGCCAACCTCGGACAGGCGGGCCTGCGCGGGCTGCTGCGGGTGCTGGCGATGGAGCATCCGGCGCTGCGCCCGACGCAGGTCGACCTCGACGACGCCACCGATGCCGCCGCGGTCGCCGCGCAGCTGCTCTCCGGTTCGGAGGAAGACGAAACCGCTTGGCGCGGTGGCGAATTCCACGTCGCCCGGCTGGCGCTGAGCCCGCTGCGCCCCGAGGAGCGCCGCACCACCGTGGTGAACCACGAAACCGACGGCGTGCGTCTGCAGATCCGCACCCCCGGCGACCTGGAGTCGCTGGAACTGGCCGCGTTCGACCGGGTCCCGCCGGGTCCGGGTGAGATCGAGGTCTCGGTGACGGCGTCGAACCTCAACTTCGCCGACGTGCTCGTCGCCTATGGCCGCTACCCGAGCTTCGAGGGTCGGCTGCCGAAGCTGGGCGCCGATTTCGCCGGTGTGGTCACCGGCGTCGGACCCGGTGTCACCGAACACCAGGTGGGCGACCGGGTCGCGGGAATCTCGGCCAACGGCGCCTGGGCCACGTTCGTCACCTGTGACGCCAACCTCGCGGTCAAGCTGCCCGCCGGCGTTCCCGAGGACCGGGCGGCCGCGGTGCCCAGCGCGCACGCCACCGCCTGGTACGGCCTGCACGACTTGGCCCGCATCGGCGCCCGCGACAAGGTGCTCATCCATTCCGCGACCGGCGGTGTCGGACAGGCCGCGGTCGCGATCGCCAAGGCCGCGGGTGCGGAGATCTACGCCACCGCCGGTAGCCCGGAGCGACGGAAGATGCTGCGGGACATGGGGATCGAGCATATCTACGACTCCCGCAGCACCGCCTTCGCCGACGAGATCCGAGAGGATACGGCCGGCTACGGCGTGGACATCGTGCTGAACTCGCTGCCGGGCGCCGCGCAGCGCGCGGGCCTGGAACTGCTGTCCTTCGGTGGCCGCTTCGTCGAGATCGGCAAGCGCGACATCTACGGCGACAGCAAGATGGGCCTGTTCCCGTTCCGGCGCAACCTGGCCTTCTACGCGGTGGACCTGGCGCTGCTGACGCTGACCAACCCGGACATCCTGCGCCGCCTGCTGGAGACGGTCTACCAGCAGATCGCCGACGGTGTGCTGCCGCTGCCGGAGACCACGCACTACCCGCTGGCCGACGGTGCGACCGCGATCCGCGTGATGGGTGCGGCCGGCCACACCGGCAAGCTCGTGCTCGACGTCCCGCACACCGGGCAGAGCACCGCCGTGGTGCCGCCGGAGAACGCCGAGGCATTCCGCGGCGACGGCGCGTACGTCGTCACCGGCGGCATGGGCGGGCTCGGCCTGTTCCTGGCCGAGAAGATGGCTGCGGCGGGGTGCGGCCGGATCGTGCTCAACGGCCGCTCGGCGCCGGGAGCGGAAGCGGCGGCTGTGATCGACCGCATCCGCGCCGGCGGCACGGAGGTCGAGGTGACGCTGGGCGACATCGCCGATCCGGCCACCGCCGGCCGCGTGACCGCCGCGGCGAACGCCACCGGCCTGCCGGTGCGCGGCGTGCTGCACGCCGCCGCCGTCGTCGAGGACGCGACCCTGCCCAACATCACCGACGAGTTGATCGACCGCGACTGGGCGCCGAAGGTGTACGGCGCCTGGAATCTGCACACGGCGCTGCAGGATTCGGGGCAGGGCGACCGTCTGGACTGGTTCTGCTCGTTCTCGTCGGCCGCCGCGATGGTCGGGTCGCCCGGACAGGGCGCCTACGCCGCGGCCAACAGCTGGCTCGATGCGTTCACGCACTGGCGCCGCGCGCAGGGACTGCCCGCCTCGGCGATCGCCTGGGGTGCCTGGGCCGAGATCGGCAAGGGCCAGGGGATGGCCGAGGACACCGCGATGGCGATCCTGCCCGACGACGGTGCCGACGCCTTCGACGCGCTGCTGCGCCACAACCGTGGTTACAGCGGGTACGCGCCGGTCGCCGGTGCCCCGTGGCTGACGGCGTTCGCGCAGACCAGCAAGTTCGCCGAGGCGTTCGCGTCGATCGGCCAGGGCAACGCAGGCACCAGCGCGTTCCTCACCGAGCTCTACGAGCTGCCGCAGGAGGAGTGGCCGGGTCGGCTGCGCAAACTGGTCGCCGACCAGATCGGGCTGATCCTGCGCCGGTCGGTCGACTCGGACCGGCCGCTGTCCGAATACGGCTTGGACTCGCTCGGCACGTTGGAAGTGCGTACGCGCATCGAGAACGAGACAGGTATCCGCATCGGATCGACCGACATCACCACGGTCCGGGCGCTGGCTCAGCGCCTCGCCGACACGCTCGCCGGTGATGCGGCCACATCGAGTTCGTCGTGAGGGCGGCTCACATGGCGTCGACGAAGTCGCCCGGGAACACACACGAAGCACGGGAGGTCTGATGGTTGCCATCAAAGCGATCCATGACTGGATCGGCGCCCCGGGTACGCTCGTCTCCTGGAATCCGTCGGCGACGTCGCTGGCCAAGATGCAGGACGCGCCGATCAGCCCGGTGCCGGTCAGTTATCAACAGGAGCAACACATCCGGGGTTACCGGAAGCACCTGTCGCAGGGCACCGACATGGCCCGCCTGAACATCCCGGCCTGGGACATGCCCGGTCAGTGCGACCTGCGCGCGATGACCCATGTCATCAACGCCTACATCCGCAGGCACGACACGTACCACAGCCGGTTCGAGATCACCGATGCCGACGAGGTCGTACGGCGCACGATCGGCAATCCGCGTGACATCAAGTTCGTGCCCACCCAGCACGGCGAGGTGACCGCCGACCAGTGGCGCCGGCACGTGCTGTCCACCCCGGATCCGTTGCAGTGGAACTGCTTCCACTTCGGCATCATTCAGCGTGCGGACCACTTCACGTTCTACATCAGCGTCGACCACGTGCACACCGACGCGATGTTCATGGGACTGGTGCTCGTCGAGATCCACATGATGTACGCCACGCTCGTCGGCGGCGGGGCGCCGCTGAAGCTGCCCGATGCCGGCAGCTACGACGACTACTGCCTCCGTCAGCGCGAGTACACCGATTCGCTCACCCTCGGGTCGCCCGAGGTGCAGGACTGGGTGCGGTTCGCCCAGAACAACGGTGGCACACTGCCGCACTTCCCGCTCCCGCTCGGCGATCCGGCCGAACCCTGCTCCGGAGAACTGCTCACCGTCCGACTGCTCGACAAGCAGCAGGGCGAGCGGTTCGAGGCGGCCTGCAACGCCGCCGACGCGCGGTTCATCGGTGGCGTGTTCGCCTGCGCCGCACTGACCGATCACGAGTTCACCGGCAACAGCGACTACCACATCATCACGCCCACGACCACCAGGCGTACTCCGGCCGAGTTCATGACCACGGGCTGGTTCACCGGTCTGGTGCCGGTCACGGTGTCGGTGGACCGCAACAGCTTCGGGGACACCGCCCGGTCGGCGCAGAAGTCCTTCGACTCCGGGCTCGATCTCGCGCATGTGCCGTTCGAGCGGGTGCTCGAACTCGCCGAGTCGGTGGGTGTGCGGCCCGCCGATCCTGGCGTGCCGATGGTGTCCTATCTCGACGCCGGGCTGCCGCCGCTGTCGCCGAGCGTCATCGCCCAGTGGGAAGGGATGAACGGCAAGGTCTACAGCGACGCGCGCGCGGCCTTCCAGGTCGGTATGTGGGTCAACCGCACCGAGCGGGAAACGACTGTGACCGTTGCGTTCCCGGACAATCCGACCGCCAGGGAGTCGATCAACCGGTATCTGCAGGTGATGATGTCGTGGTACCTGCGCGTGGCGGACGGTGGCGCGGCCGGACCACTGGCCGGTCGGCACGCCGCCGCCGTGCGGCGTCGCGACGAATTGGTTCCCGTAGTCGGAGGTTGATGTTGTCGACGCAGATCAGGCCGGTGCGCAGGCCTTTTCGCGGTCTCGCGGCCAAACTCGACGAGCGGCCCGACGAGCGGCTCTCGTATCTCGACCAAGCGCTGTTCCTCGGTCTGCGGGCGACGGGACAGGCCGCTGTCATGCAGTGCGTGTGGGTCTACGAGCACGCCGTCGACTTCGACGGTCTGCGCCGGTTCCACCGCAACTTCGGCTACGGGTTGGCGGGACGGCGCATCGAACCGTCGCCGCTGCCGTTCGGTCGGCACCGCTGGGTCTCCTCGCTCGGCCCGCCGTCGAGCATGCACATCGAGCAGACGCCCCGTCCCCGTGCGGAACTGAGCGACTGGATCGACGAGCGCGCACAGTTGCCGGTCGATCCGGAGTGGGGTCCGGCCTGGCACATGGGCGTGCTCCCGATGACAGACGGGTCCACCGCCATCAGCCTCGTGGGGTCGCACTGCATCGGCGACGGGGGCGGTGCGCTGCTGACGGTCTTCAACGCCGTCACCGGCAACACCCCGGACTTCGGATACCCGATGCCCGGTGCGCGCACCCGGATGCGCGGCATCGCCGCCGACGCCCGGCAGACGTTGCGAGACGCCCCGGAGATCGGGCGGACGCTGGTCGCCGCGGCCAAGCTCGCCTACCGCAGGCGCAAGGACTTCGCCCGGTCGGACAAGGCGACCGCGCTCGTCGGCCGCGACGAACACGTTGTGGTCCCGGCGGTCTCGCTGTTCGTCGACGGCGACGAATGGGATGCGCGGGCCGCCGCGCTGGGCGGCAACAGCTACTCGCTGCTCGCCGGGTTCGCCGCGACGCTCTCGGAGCGGATCGGTCGTCATCAACCCGGTGACGGCTGCGTGCCGTTCATCATCCCGATCAACGACCGCTCTCTCGAGGACACCCGCGCGAACGCGGTGAAGCTGGCCAACGCCAGGATCGACCCGCGCGGGATCACCGGTGACCTCTCCGCCGCGCGGGCGACGATCAAACAGGCGCTCAAGACGATGCGCGACGAACCCGACGAGACGCTGGCGCTTCTCCCGCTGACCCCGTTCATCCCCAAGCGCGCCGTGAAGTCCACGGCCGACGTGGCTTTCGGGTTCTCCGACCTGCCGGTCTCGTGTTCGAACCTGGGCGACCTCCCGCCCGACATCGGCCGCATCGACGGCTCCGACGCCGAATACGTGATCCTGCGCGGGGTGGACCGCTTCATCCCGCGCTCGGTGCTCGAGCAACGCCGTGGTCTGCTCACCGTGATCGGCGCCCGGGTCGGCGACAAGATGTCGATCGCGGTCATCGGGTACCAGCCTGGCGCAACGAACACGAAACCCCGTCTACGCGAACTGACGACCGCGGCGCTGGCGGACTTCGGTCTGACCGCCGCGGTCATCTGAGGGGCTGGTGGCCATGGCGATCCAGACGCGGCCCACCCGGGCGACGGTTGGGCAACCCGAATCCCTTGCCACCCAGGCGCATGACGACCGGCTCGCCTACATCGACCAGGCGGCGTACCTGCAGACGCGGGCGACCGGCATCGGCAAGCTCGCGCAGGCGGTCTGGGTGTACGAGCACCCCGTCGACCACGACGCGCTCGCGCGATTCCACGCGAACCTCGACCACAGCCTGCTCGGCAGACGCATCGAGCCGTCCGTGCTGCCCTTCGGCAGGCACCGCTGGGTCAGTGCGCCCGCTGGGCCGCCCGCGACGTCCCGCACGCGGTCGCGCGCGGACCTCAGCGACTGGATCGACGAACGTTCGGCCGTGCCGATCGACCCGGAGTTCGGGCCGAGCTGGCATCTCGGGATCCTGCCGATGGACGACGGATCGACCGCGATCAGCCTGGCGGCCTCGCACTGCGTCACCGACGGAGTCGGGTTGTTGCGTTCGGTCGCCGACGCCGCCGAGGGCCGCACCCGTCACCTCGGATACGCCTCCGCCCGTTCGCGATCCACGCTCGACGCGGTGCGTTCCGACGTCCGCCGGACGGCGCGCGACCTGCCGGAGGTGGGCCGGACACTGGCCGCGGCGGCCCGGCTGGCCTACCGGCGGCGCCACGAGTTCACGAAGACCGGCGAGACGCGTCCGGCGGTGACCGTCGCCGACGGCGGCGAGCCGGTGACCATCCCGGTGATCAACGCCTTCATCGACGCCTCCCACTGGGACCAGTGCGCGGAGAAACTGAACGGCACGACGTATTCGCTGCTGGCCGGTTTCGCGGCGCGGCTGGCCGAACGCACCGGACGCCACCGTCCTGACGACGGCGCGGTATCGCTGCTGATCGCGATCAGCGAGCGCACCCCCGAGGACACCAGGGCGAACGCCGTTTCGCTGACCAACGCGTGCGTCGACCCGGCGCGGGTGACCTCGGATCTGACGGACTGCCGCACGGCGATCCGGCACGCCATCACGACGCTGCGCGACGTGCCCGACGAGACGTTCGCGCTGCTGCCGCTGAACCCGTTCGTGCCGAAGCGGGCCGTCAGGCGCGCCGCCGACGTCATGTTCGGCGACCTGCCGGTGTCGTGTTCCAATCTCGGCGAGATCGACCTCGCGGTGGGGCGTCCCGACGGCACCGACGCCGAGTACTTCATGCTGCGCGGCGTCGACCAGAACCTGACCCGCGACCAGATCGAACGGGCCGGCGGGCAGCTGGTCGTGGTGAGTGTGCGCCTGGGCGACGTGATCTCGCTCGGCATCGTGTCCTACCAGCCGGGCGCGACCAACACCAAGCGTCATCTGCGCGACCTCACGACGCTGACGCTGGCCGAGTTCGACCTCTACGGCGAGATGGTCTGATCATGCCGGCGCCCCTGACGCGCCGCATCTTCGAGAAGGTCGGCCGCGGTACCCACACTCGTGGCCGGTTTCGTCATCGCCGCGGCGACCTCGCGCGCGCGGTCGACGTACCGCGGGCCGAGCACCCTGCGCAGGGACTGCCCAAGCGATTTGCGTGTGGTGGACGAGAACCGTTGGTAGTCACCGACACCGAGGTGTTTGACCCGCGAACCCCAGATCGGCTGTTCGGCGCCCACCCACAGCACCAGCGTCGGGACGCCGGCGCGGACACCGGCCGCCGTCGTCCCTGCGCCGCCGTGGTGAACCACGGCGCGGCACAACGGGAAGACCGCCGCGTGGTTGACGCTGCGCACGATCTTCACGTGCTCCGCGTGCGGCAGATCGTCGACATCCCACACACCCGAGCAGATCAGCGCCCGCTCGCCGAGATCGGCGCACGCCGCTTCGATCATCGCCACCGCCTCGGCGGGCGACTTCACCGGCATGCTGCCAAATCCGAAGTAGACAGGCGGTGTCCCGGCCGCGATCCAGGACACCACGTCGTCGTCGGCCTCGGTGTTCTTCTCGAGGGTGATGCCGCCCACCAGGGGACGCTGCGGACCCCACTCCTCGGCCAGACCGGGAAAGAAGATCCGGTCGTAGGCCTGGATTTCCAGTGCGCCGCCGTCGATCATGCGCCGCACCGCCCGGGTTCCCGCCTTGGGCAGTCCCAGGTCGCGCCGCTGCTCGTCCTCGGCCTGTTTGAGCACTCGCCAGTGCGCCCACTCACCGACCGCCCACACCGGGCCGACCACCGCCGACGGCAGGGGGACGGGCAGCACCTTGGTGCTCGGACGCACCGGGAAGTAGTGCAGCGCCGCCAGCGGAACCGCGTGCGCCGCAGCGACGTTGGCGGCGAGTTCCTGGTACGTCGTCCCGGTGAGGATCAGGTCGGCGCCGTCGGCGAGCGTGTCGAGCGAACGGCTCATCTCCGCCCAGCCCTCGACGACGTACTCGCGCGCTTCACGCAACACGGTCATCGGGTTGCGCAACCGGTACCACTCCCGGAAGATGTCCGCGTCCAGTTGCTGTTGCGAATCGACGCCGTAGGGGACCGGGACACCGAGTCCGCACTCCTCGACGAAGGTAACGAGGTTGGGCGGCACCGCAGTCCGTACCTCGTGCCCGCGCCGGGCCAGTTCGAGACCGACGGCGGCGCAGGGCTCGACATCGCCACGCGTACCGTGAACGGCCACCACGAATCTCACCGGCGCCCGCCTCGACCGCGCGCGTGTAACGACCAGAAGTGCACACCCGATTACAACATGGATTGTTTCGGTGGGTGCTCGGCGATGAGACCGGCGATGTGCCCTGAGCGCAACTGCGTCAGGGGTTTTGATCTTGTGAGCCGTGTAGCGTGAAAATCATGTTCGATCGCACCAAACTCCGTGGTGCGTTTGCAGACGGGGGACTTCCCCTCCTCGGGCGGTTCATCGTCCGCCATCCGGTCCTCATCATCATCGCCTGGGTCGCGACCGCCGCCGTGTTGTTCCTGCTCATCCCGCCGCTGGCCGTGGTGTCGCAGAAGAACCCACCGGAGTTCCTGCCCAAGGACGCGCCGGTCCAAATCGACAGCCGGGAGATGAGCGAGGCGTTCAAGGGGGCGGAGGAGACCAACACCAGCAACCTCAACGTCGTCATCCTCAGCAACCAGAACGGACTGTCACCCGAGGACGAAGCGACCTACAAGACGCTCGTCGAACGCCTGAAGGCAGACGAAGAGCATGTGATCTCCACCCAGGACTTCGTGACGACTCCCCAACTTCGGGAGGTGATGACCAGCAAGGACGGCAAGGCGTGGAACCTGCCGGTGAGCCTGGTCGGCAGCATGGGTACGCCCAAGGGGCAGGCGGCGTACCGCGCCGCCGGCAAGATCGTCAAGGAGACGACGGACGGCACCTCGTTGCAGGCCAACGTGGTGGGTGCGGCGGCAACGCTGGAGGACATCAACGCGATCGGTGCGCGCGACCAGCGGGTGATCGAGATCGCCACGGTCGGAACCATCCTGACCATCCTGCTGGTGGTCTATCGCAGCATCATCGGGATGTTGATTCCACTGCTGACGATCGGGCTGGCGCTGGGAGTGTCCAACCAGGCGGTGGCCGGACTCGGCGAACTCGGACTCGGA
Organism: Mycobacterium sp. IS-1496; assembly: GCF_001499995.1. Taxonomy (GTDB): domain Bacteria; phylum Actinomycetota; class Actinomycetes; order Mycobacteriales; family Mycobacteriaceae; genus Mycobacterium. Next base: position 71,678 of record NZ_LQIU01000076.1, on the reverse strand, counting down.
CTGGGCCCGCAGACCATCGTCTTGATGACCGGCATGCTGATGGGGGCGGGCACCGACTTCTCGATCTTCTTCTTCAGTCGCTATCACGAACTCATTCGGGAAGGGTTGGAGTCCGACGACGCCATGGTGGGCGCCCTGGTGACGATCGGCAAGGTGGTCGCCGGGTCCGCGGCGACCACGGCAATCGCGTTCCTCGGACTGGCGTTCACCACGCTGGGCGTGTTCGCCACCGTGGGCCCCGCGCTGTCGGTGACGATCGCGATCGGCTTCCTCGCCTCGATCACGCTGCTGCCCTCGCTCATCGTGCTCGCGGGGCGGCGGGGCTGGGTCAATCCTCGCAAGGACCTGACCGGCCGGTTTTGGCGCCGCTCCGGTATCCATATCGTGCGTCGGCCGGTGGTTCATCTGGCCGGGAGCCTTGCCGTGCTCATCGTGCTCGCGGCCTGCGCGAGCTTCATCAAGTTCAACTACGACGATCGCAAGGCGCTGCCCGCCGATTCGGAGAGCAACCGGGCCTACCAGGCGATGGACGACCACTTCCCGATCAGCACGACGATGCAGCAGTTCGTCGTGATCCAGGCGCCCGACCAGGATCTGCGGTCCCCGCGGTCACTGGCCGACATGGAGGAGATGGCGCAGCGCATCGCCGCGCTGCCCGACATCGACATGGTGCGCGGGATCACCCGGCCGACGGGGGAGATGCTCGAACAGGCGAAAGCCACCTACCAGGCCGGTGAGGTGGGCGGAAAGCTCGACGAGGCGTCGACCCTCATCGAGGACAACGACGCCAACCTCAACCGGCTCAGCGGTGGAGCACACCAGCTCGCGGACGTCCTCGACGAGGTTCGCGACGGGGTCGTCGGTGCGGTGGGCAGTGTGCGCGGACTGGCCGGTGCGCTGGACGACATGTCGCGCAAGTACGGCGGCGCCAAGACGCTCGACGAGATCGACCGCACGGCTCGGCTGGTGACCAACATGCGTGACCTCGGCAACGCGATCGGTGTCGACGTCAACCGGATGACCGACATCTACGCGTGGGCCGATCCGGTGCTGCGTTCGCTCGACAACAGCCCGAGTTGCGATGCGGACCCCGAGTGCGTCACCTCGCGAGAGGACATGCGCCGCATCGTCAGCACCCGGGAAAGCCCTTACCTGAACAGCATCTCCGACCTGGGCAGCCAACTGCAGGACACCGAGGGGTATCAGACGCTCGATGAGACCATCCAGGGTCTGAGCAAGAGTCTGAAGACCGCGACCAGCGCAGCCCGGGAACTCGGTCTCGACGAGCCGAACGGGGTGCAGAACAAGATCCGCGAGGTCACCCAGGGCGCGAACACGCTGGCCGATTCGAGCCGCCAACTCGCTGAGGGTGTCCAGCTGCTGGTCGATCAGACCAAGAACATCGGCGGCGGTCTGGACCAGGCGTCGGACTTCCTTCTCGCGATGAAACGCGATGCCGCAGAGCCGAATCAGGCCGGCTTCTACATCCCGCCGCAGGTTCTCACCCAGCCGGAGTTCAAGAAGGCGGCAAATCTGTTCGTCTCGAAGGACGGGCACACCGCGCGTTACCTCGTACAGACGGCGCTGGATCCGTTCGGGACCGAGGCGATGGACCAGGTCGATGACATCATCGCCGCCGCCGAGGGGGCGAGGCCCAACACCACGCTGGCCAACGCGGACATCTCGATGGTGGGCTTCTCGCCAGTGCAGAGCAACCTGCGGGATTACTACAACGGCGACATCCGGTTCATCATCATCTTCACACTTCTGGTGGTGTTCCTGGTCCTGGCCATGCTGCTGCGGGCCATAGTCGCGCCGATCTACCTGGTCGCCTCCGTCGTGCTGTCCTATGTGTCCGCGATCGGGATCGGCGTGCTGTTCTTCCAGTTCATCCTCGGGCAGGAATTGGCCTGGACGGTGCCCGGTATGGCGTTCCTGGTGCTGGTGGCCGTCGGCGCCGACTACAACCTGTTGCTGATCGCGCGGATACGCGAGGAGTCCCGCGACGGGATCCGCACCGGGATCATTCGCACCGTGGGCGCCACAGGTGGCGTGATCACCTCTGCCGGCCTGATTTTCGCGGCGTCGATGCTGTCGCTGACGGTCAGCAGCATCGGGACGGTCATCCAGCTCGGCTTCGTCATCGGCGTCGGGCTCCTGCTCGACACGTTCATCGTCCGCACCGTCACCGTGCCGGCCGCCGCGGTGCTGATCGGTAAGGCGAACTGGTGGCCGTCCAAACCGAAGTACGAGGAGCGGGCGCCGCGGGGTGACGTGACCGACGCGGAAACCGTTCCACTGTTGCCGCGCAGTCCGCGTGCACGGGTGCGCCAGCGTCTCGCCGAGATCACCGAGGCGTACCGGGCGGAGCGGGACGGTCGCACGCCGAAGCAGGTGTCAGAGGCGACAGCTCGCACCGATGGTTAGCATTTCTTCAGGGGGGACATGCGCGTGGATCAGTACACTTCGCGTCGACGACGGGTTCGGGCAGTAGTGGACCTGTCCGCGCTGCGATGAGAGGACACACCGCCGCCGCGCACACAACTTCGAGGAATCGTTTCGAATGGGGGAGGGCCTTTTCATGAGGTTGAGCGTCATCGGCACCGGATACCTTGGCGCCGTCCATGCGGCATGCATGGCTCACCTCGGGCACGAGGTCGTCGCGTTCGACACCGACGCGTCGAAGATCGCCAAGCTCTCCGCAGGTATGTCCCCGCTGTTCGAACCCGGGCTCGACGAACTGCTCACCGCCGAATTGGCCTCGGGTCGGCTCCGATTCACGCAATCACCCGACGAGGCGGTGTCCGGAGCGTCCGTGCACTTCGTCTGCGTCGGCACTCCGCAACTCCCCGATTCCGATGCCGCCGACGTCCGCTTCGTCAACAACGCGGTCGAGATGATCGCGACACATGCCGACGGCGACGGTCTCATCGTCGGGAAGTCGACGGTGCCGGTGGGGACGGCCCAGCGGCTCGAGTCCGAGCTGACCGCGAGGTCGCTGCGACATCGCATCGAAGTGGCGTGGAACCCCGAGTTCCTGCGCGAGGGGAAGGCGATCGAGGACACCTTGCAGCCCGACCGACTGGTGTTCGGCGTCACGTCGGAGTCCGCCGAGAAGACACTGCGCGAGGTGTACGTCGGCCTCCTCGATGCGGGCACGCCGTATCTCACAACAGACCTCGCGACCGCCGAGATGGTCAAGGTCGCGGCCAATTCGTTTCTCGCGACCAAAATCTCGTTCATCAACGCCATGGCCGAGGTGTGTGAAGCGGTCGATGCCGATGTGGTCACCCTCAGCGATGCGCTCGGATACGACAGCCGGATCGGGCGAAGGTTCCTCAATGCGGGCCTCGGTTTCGGTGGTGGCTGTCTCCCGAAGGACATTCGAGCCTTCAGTGCCAGGGCCGGTGAGGTTGGCGCCTCCGCGGCGCTGACCTTCCTGCATGAGGTGGACAAGATCAACATCCGCCGACGCGAGAAGGCGGTGTCTGTGGCGGGGGCGCTCATCGGCGGGGACTTCCTCGGCAAGAACATCGCCGTGCTGGGGGCGGCGTTCAAACCCGACAGCGACGACGTGCGAGACTCGCCGGCTCTCAACGTCGCCGCTGCCATGCACCTCAAGGGATCCTACGTCCGCGTGCACGACCCGAAGGCGATCGCCAACGCCAGATCCCGGTTCCCCACGCTCACCTACTGCGAAAGCGTCGAGGAGGCATGCCGGAACGTCGATCTGATCGTCTTGGCCACAGAATGGGACGAGTACCGCAATCTGGATCCGGTAGCGCTCCGGTCGACCGTCCGAACGCCGTGCCTGTTGGACACGCGCAACGCGCTCGATGCCGACCTCTGGTCGAGCGCCGGTTGGCGGGTCTATGGCATGGGCCGAGGGCAGCTGAATGTCTGACGGGTCGGGCGATGGCACGCTGAAGCCGCATTCGACGCACCTGCGCACCGGACGACAAGGGCGATCTTGACTGAATTCGTCGACCGGGTTCGCGGCCGGCTGATCACCGACCTCAGGGCCATCTTCGCTGGGGTGCCCGAGTGGGACCTGGTCGATTTCCCGCACCACTTCAACTGTGGTGACTCCGCGATCTGGCTCGGGGAGGTCGAGATCGCCGAAGAGTTGGGTGTCAGGGTGGTCTCGGCAACGTCGTCCCCGATGTACCGACGCGACAAGTTGAGGGCCGAGGGGCCCGTCGTCATCCATGGCGGGGGCAACTTCGGCGGCCTCTATCCGCAACACGACGATCTGAGAATCCGTATCATGACCGACTTCCCCACGAGACCGATCGTGCAGATGCCTCAGTCGATCCAACTGACGAACTCCGCCGGACTCGAACGATTGAAGCGCGCGATCGGGCTGCACCGGGATTTCACGCTCCTCGTGCGCGACCGTCGGTCACTCGCGACCGCTCAGCGGGAATTCGATTGCCGCATCGAACTCGTACCCGACGCAGCCTTCGCGCTGGGTGACATCGATCGTCGGCCGGCTGTCGCGGAGGCCGTGCTGCAGGCGCGGCAGGACAAAGAAGCCTCGGACCAAGGAATTTCGGGGCACCCGACCGTTGATTGGAACAGCGCGGGCATCCTCAGTCTTCGCAACGTCGGAAGAAGCGCCGTCACCGTGGCCGGCAAGCTGCCGGCCCCTTCGCTGACGTCGGCGATGGCGAACCGCTTTGCGCGACAGAACCTTCGGTGGGCAATCCGCACCTTGTCGGGCGGGCACGTCCTCGTGACCGATCGACTGCACGGTCACATCATCGCCACGCTCTGCGGAATCGAGCACATCGTGGTGAACGATCGATATGGCAAGGTCCGTGCGCTCTGGGACACCTGGACTCACGACGCGCCGGTGGCGGCCTTCGCTCCGACGTGGAGGGACGCGGAAACCGCCCTGGCGGAACGCCTGAGCCGCCGATCCGCGTCTTGAGTCGGTCCACCGTGAGCAGTCGAGAACGTCAGCTATCGTCACAGCCCGTGGGGGATACGGTCGACGTCAGTGTGGTGATCCCGGTGCGCAACGGGGACCCGTTCATCAGCCAGCAGATCGAAGCGTTACTCGGACAGGAATCGAACGCGACGTTCGAAATAATCGTGGCCGACAACGGGTCGACAGACAACACCGCTCAGATTGCACGAAATCTCGCGGAGCGAGATCCGCGGGTGCGCGTTGTGGACGCATCCCGAGGCACCGGCGTGAACGTGGCCCGGAACGTGGGCGCTCGAGCCGCGAGGGGCCAGGTCATCCTGCTGACCGATGCCGACGACGTCGTGCATCCCGGGTGGGTCCAAGCCTATTGGCGCGTATTCCAGAACGGCGCGCACACGGCCGGTGGCTCCCTGCGTCGGATCCTGAAGGACGGCACGGTGCTCGCCAGCGAATCGAAGTTGTACTCATCGCTGATGACCGGTAGTGCCTACGCGAACGGCACGAACTGTGGGTTCACCCGGGCGGCGTTCGATGCGGTCGGCGGCTTCGACGAAACTCTGATGGGCGGCGCCGACGAGATCGACTTCTTTGCCCGCACCTCCCGCAACGGGTATCAGATGACGTTGGTGCCGGACGCGGTCGTCGACAAGCTTCAGCACACCGACCTGTCGGCGGCCTTCCACCAGCACTTCAACTTCGGCCGCGGCGAAGTCCTTCTGGCCACCAGGTTCAAGCCCTCTATGGTGTCGCTCCCCATGGCGGGGGTCGCCGTCGTCCATGCCCTACTGTGGTTCACCGCGTGGGCCACCGCGGGCCGATTGCGCCGGTGGCGGCGTCCGACAGTGATGCGGGTGGCCTTCGCCTTGGGAATGCTCGTCGAAGAGGTGAAGGTTCTGTCGCGTTGAGCCACGGTCGGACCGCCGATAGGGCGGCGCACACTGGCTGTTCAAGGAGGTTGATCGATGGCTGACTCGACGATCGAGGTCATCATCCCGGTCCGCGACATGGCCGAGCACCTGCCGAAATTGCTCCGACCGCTGACCGACCAGATGGCGGGCGGCGATCGGGTCACGGTCGTCGACGACGCCTCGCGCGACGACACCGAAGCGGTGGCGCGGTCTCTGGGGGCCGATGTCGTGGCGTTGAAAGACAGTCGCGGCCCCTACTACGCGCGCCAGGTCGCGGCGAGCAGATCATCTGCGGACATACTGCTGTTCACCGACGCCCGATGCCGGCCTCTTCCGGGTTTACTCGAGGCGCATCGCAACCTTCAGGGACAACCGGGAGTTGCGTTGTCGTGCACCAATGTCCGCACGTTGGCCGGCTCTACGCCGGCTGCGCGACTGGCCGCCCGTATGCAACCGTTCATGCTTCCGCGCGGTGGCGGGGCGATGAAGGCGACCATCGGCATGGTGCCGCCTCGGCCCGACTACTATCCGACCGCCAACCTCGGTATCGACAGGACCGCATTCGCCAAGGTGGGCGGGTTCAGATCGATGCGCGGCGGCGGCGACACCGACATCTGCTGGCGCATCCAAGAGCAGTCACTGGGCACGATCGCCACCGACACCCGCGTCCTGATGGAGTGGGAGCCGCGTATTTCGATGCGGGACCTGGCAAGCCAATGGAAGCGTTACGGGCACAGCAACGCGTACATGCGCTGGGTGCACCGCAACGACGACGTCAGCAAGGGCGACGCCGCGCTGCGGCGACATTCGCCGATGGAGGCCTGGGGGACGCTTCGAGCCGAACTGCGACGACCGCCGGCCGAACTGGCGGCCACCGCCCTCGTCGGCCTGGCATTTCAGTACGGCTACTTCTCGGCGAAGTTGAAGAGTTCGCAGTTCGAGATGCCGGCGTACTTCGACGTGGCACCGGATCTCGCTCCGCCTGAGTGACCTGGGCACCCCACGGGGTCGATCGCGTGGCCCACGGCGCTCACGGATCGGCGGGCTCGCCGCGGTCTGCGGGGGATCCGCAGGTGGTGTCCCCGGGTCGCCCGGCGCCGGCGTGCTCCGGGCCCGTCGGCACCGCTTCACGGGCTGGTCGGCTGTCGGGGGTTGTATCGCCATCCGCGGCGCGGGGACCACGTCGGGATCGGCGAAGCACAGTTCGTGCTTCGAGGGCCAGATACGTCATTCCGAAGGCCGCGCCGACGAAGATGATGAGGGACAGGTAGAAGCGACTTCCGCCGCTCAGCATCAGGGACCACGTGCCGACTCCGAGTAGCGCCGCGAGCGCCAATAGCAGCGGAAACACGACCCTTCCCGTGGCCGCCCGTCGTACCCGGTCGATGTACGCCGCGACCGGTCTCCCGAATCGCAGCTCACTCATCCGCTGCACGAGGGCGCCCCACGGCACGAACGCTCCATAGGCGATGACCGCGTGACTGAAGGTTATGTTCATGACCAGGTAGACGCCCAGGTGGAAGAGTGTCGCTATCGCCAGCGTGGTACGGAATGCGCGCCACCATGGCAGTGCCAGCAGGATGGCCAGTTCGAACGCGACGGTCGACCAGTCGGCGAGTTCCCAGACGGGCCGGTAGTCGTGCGCAGCGACCCACCCCGCCAGCCAGTTCGTCCGGTCCTGGGTTACGAAGCCGAGCACGAAATAACCACGCGCGGCTTGACTGTCGAACGACAGCCACCCGGTCAAGGCCTTCGTGAGTGCCGCGGTGAAGAAGCCCCATCCGATCAGAAGGCCGAGTAGGCGTAACGGCCACTGCTGTTGTTGCGACGGTGGGCGGCCAGCCCTCAACGCATCAATCGAGTAGCGGTCTCCCCAATTGGCGAAGGCAAGCACCAGTGGGACCAGCACCAGCAGAATCGTGTGGTCGACCTTACCCAAGCTGTAGGTGATGCCGTACGTGGTGATGAGCATCGCCGCTGTGGCGAAAGACGCGAACCTGGTCCACAGGCCGAAGGCGAGCATGACCAGGGCGATCGAACGGAGAACCTCCAACCCGACGAGGATCCCCGGCGACGGGAAGCTCGAGAACAGTTGAATCGGGCCCGTCGGAGGCCTGAACATGAAGTCGGGGTAGTCGCCCAGCCACGCGATGTTCGGGGCGATCATCAGCACACTGACGGCGTAGACGATGCGGTAGATGCCCAGGTCTGCCGGCGTGAACGGCCCGCGTTCCACCCACGAATCGAATTTCTCGGCGATTCTCATCGCGCGTTCCCGAAATCGACGTGGATGGTGCGCGCGGGTTCGTATTCGGTCGCAGACTCATCGGCAGCCTTGTACGTCGCCTTCCGCCAGACTATGTCGAGCCCCGAGACGGCTTGACCGGGAAAGCGTTCGGTGATCCGTGTTTTGAGCCACGCCACCGCCTCGGGGTCGGACGTGAAACTGTCCGTCTTGTAAGCGCTCGTGAATGCGATGAGGCGCACCGACGGCCCGGGGGGCAGCACCGCTTCCGTCGGGACTCGTTGTGTCGTTCCGTTGGCGAACCGGACCAGCAGCTCCGGTTCCTGTGTCGCCGGTTCGCCGGTCTCGAGGAGACAACCCGGGCAGTGGGCCGGAAAGCCGGGCAGGACCAGGGCGGGGTAGGGCTCCATACGATCAATGGCGAAGAGGGCGTATTGCAGCAGCGCGATCCACACGAATGTGGCGGCGAACACGATTCGTACGGTGCGCTTACTGGTCTGCCTCATCGATCCCCTCCAGAGAGTGGTCGTCGTCGGCGCCGGCACTGCAGTGCCGTGCCCGGTTCGGTAGTTCTCAGCTGTCGACCTTCCCGCCCTCGACCGCAGCCCGATATCCCCGGACGGTGAGCGGTACGAACACGGCCGTGATGACGATGACCCATATCGCGGTGATCAGCATGGGCCGCATCACGTCGCCTCCGGATGCCAACGCGCGCATGGTCGCCGCGGGCGCAGCGAGCGGCTGGAACTCCGCGAGCGGTCGCACGAACGCCGGAATTCTTTCAAGGGGCGCGAGCGTTCCGAAGGCCAAACCGACACACACCGTCTGGGCCCACGTCAAGATGATCCGGCCCTGCGGCCGCAGCGCGAGGGTGATCACCACCATCGCGAACACGACGACCACGATGACGGGGATCGTGAGGTAGACGACGATCCCGGCCCAACCGCCCGCGAACCGGAATCCCATGACGTATCCGGCGGCGAGGACGACCGTCGATGCCATGAAGGTGCGCAGCGCTTCGGCAAGCAGCGCACCGGTCAACGGCGCCGTCCGGTGCACCGGCATGACCCACATGCGGGTGAGCAGACCGCTGTCGCGGTCCCAGGGCACCATGAGGCCGGCGCCGACGGCGCCCGCCATGGCACCGGCGAGCATGCAGACGGGGATCAACTCGTTCAAACCGCTGCTACCGGTGAGGCGAACCATCGACTTGCCCACCAGCGCGCCGTAGATGATCAGCAACAAGGTGGGGAACAGCAGTGCCTGCAGCGGCACCATCGGGTAGCGACGCCACTGGATGAAGAGCCGGCCCGCGAAGACCCAACTCTCGGTGAGGAGTGAATGCCGGTGTTCCGACGTCGAGGTCACGGCGTGCGTCCCTGCAACCGGACGGCGATTGTACCGAAGACCACCAGCAGACCGACGCACCAGGCCAGGCTCACGCCGAGATTGCCGGCGTCGACGTGACCGCTGGTGAACCCGCGCATCGCCTCGGTGATCTGGGACACCGGCTGATAGTGCACGAAGCCTTGGAGCCACGACGGGAACGCGTCGAGGGGTGCCAGCCCTGTCGACAACAGCACGAGGAGCAGTTGGGGGACGAGGAGCAGTTGGCTGGCCACCTCGGTCCGGCCGGCCTTGGTCCCGGTGACATCCGCACCAAGCGACAATGCCAAGGTCAGCGTCAGTGCCATCAGGACGAACGCCGCGCCGTACCCGAACCCGGTGGTGAACCGGAACCCGAAGCTGTAGGCGGCCATCACCGACGCGATCACCGCCAGGACGCCCCGGATCAGGCAATAGACCATCCTTGCCGTCAACATCGCGTACGGGGAGATCGGCAGTGTGCGCATCCGGGTGCTCAGACCGCTGATCGTGTCCCACGCCGCCCGATCGGTGGTGGTCAGCGCGCCGAACAGCATCGCCTGAACGACCACCGCAGGCAACACGTACTGCGTGTAACTCATCTGGCCGGTGGCGATCACATCCTGCAGCAGGAGTACCAGGCCGGCCAACACGAACGTCGGCATGAGCACGGCGAACACCAGATCCACGCGACCGCGCACCAGCGTGCGGCGCGTCAGGAGCGCGATCGCGGTCACTTCGAGGTCACCGGGGTGGTCAGGTGGAGAAACACCTCGTCGAGCGAGGGCCGGCGCAGCGAGATGTCGAGCAGCTCGATGTCCAAGTCACTGAGCCGTCTGAACACTTCTGAAAGGGTCGCGAAGCCCTGCGCCGCGGGTACGGAGACACTGCTGGTGTCGGTGTCGACCTCGACCTCGGCGAAGTCGGCCAGCGCTGCGGCGATGCGCGGCACCTCCTCCGGACTCCTCGCGGTCATCTGGCAGTAGCTGACACCGGTCTGCTGCTTGAGTTCATCCGCGGTGCCGCTGGCGACGATCTCTCCCGCGTTGAGGATCACGATCGAATCGCTGAGGATGTCGGCTTCTTCGAGGTACTGCGTCGTCAGCAGCACGGTGATGTCCTGAGCGGCCATGGCGGACACCAGATTCCAGACGTCGCGTCGGCTGCGGGGATCGAGACCGGTGGTCGGCTCGTCGAGGAAGAGCACCTTCGGGGGGACCACGAGCGAGACCGCGATGTCGATGCGCCGACGCATGCCTCCGGAGTACGTGTTGACCCGCCGGTCAGCCGCATCGGCCATGTCGAATTGGTCGATGAGCTCGTCGGCGCGGGCCCGGGCGGCTGCGCGGCGCAGCCCCCGCAGGCGCCCGAACAGCACGAGGTTCTCCCAGCCGGTGAGCCGTGAATCCAGGGCGGCGTCCTGCCCGGTGACGCCGATGCGGCGACGCACCTCCGCCGGCGCACGCGAAACGTCGCAACCGGCGACGATCGCCTGCCCCGAACTCGGCCGTAGCAATGTCGACAGGATCCTGACCGTCGTCGTCTTACCGGCACCGTTGTGACCCAGCAACGCACAAACGGACCCCGTCGGAACGGAGAAGCTCACGTCACGCAGCGCCGGAACACCCCCGCCGAACGTCTTTGAGACGTTGATCAGCTCGATCACGGGCGCTCTCCATACAGGAAGCGAACCGAACCATCAGTGGGATGTGGTGTCATCGTAGGAGTCCATTCATACTTCTGCGGTGCGCACAGAGCCGGCCACCGGTTCCACGAAGAGTCGCTCACGGTCAGCGTGACCCGCGTGCTGTCAGGCGTCGAGCCGGGTGAACGCACCCTCGCGGTAGAGCTCGGCGCAGGAGGCGCGACGGACCTTACCGCTCGTGGTGATCGGGATCGAGCCGCGAGGCACGAGCACCAGATCGGCGGCGCTGATGCCGTGCGCGGTGGAGATCGCGCTGGTCACCCGGTTCTTCAGGTCCGCGAAATACGCGGCCACGTCCTCCTCGGTGTCCCCGCGCTTCTTGGCCTCCACGATGGCGACCAGCTGCTCGGTCCGGTCCTGTTCGACGGAGATCGCCGCGACCCGGCCGCCGGAGATCTCCTGGATCGTGCCCTCGATGTCGTCGGGGTAGTGGTTGCGGCCGCGCACGATCAGCAGATCCTTCAGGCGGCCCATGATGAACAACTCGTCGTCGGAGATGAAGCCGAGGTCACCGGTGCGCAGCCACGGTCCGTCGTCGGTGCCGGGCGACGGGGCGTCGAGGAAGGCGTTGAACACCTCCTCGGTCTGCTCGGGCTTGTTCCAGTAGCCCAGGCAGACGTTCTCACCGCGCACCCAGATCTCGCCGATCGCACCCGCGGACAACTCGCGGCGGGTCTGCGGGTCGACGATCCGGACCGTGGGCGAATCGGGGCTGCCGTAGCTGACCAGCGGGGTGCCGGTCTCGGTACGTTTGGCGTGGCCGGCCGACAATTTCTCCGGTTCGAAGTGCACGATGGTCGGCGGTTTGCCGGGGGAGTTCGTCGCGACGTAGAGCGTGGCCTCGGCCAGCCCGTATGCCGGGCGCAACACCTCTTCGGGCAGGTTGAACTTGCGGAAGCGCTGCGCGAAACGCTTCAGGGTGGCGTCGTGCACGCGCTCGCTGCCGCTGATGACGATGCAGGTGTTGCCGAGGTCGTACCCGGCCATGTCCTCGTCGGAGGTCTTGCCCACCGCGAGTTCGAAGGCGAAGTTCGGCCCCGCGGTGATGGCGAGCGGGCTGCTCGCCACCATCTGCATCCACCGCGCCGGCCGGGCCAGGAACGAGAGCGGGGTGGTGAACACCGTCGGCCAGCCGGCCAGGATCGGGGCGAACACCCCGAGCAGCAGGCCCATGTCGTGATAGAAGGGCAGCCATGTCACCGCTGTGGTTCCCGGCGGGGCGATCCCGCCGTAGTGGGCCAGGAACGAGGCCATGATCTGCTCGAAGTTGGCCGACAGGTTCCGGTAGGACACCATGACGCCCGCAGGCGTGCGGGTGGACCCCGAGGTGTACTGCAGGTAGGCGGTCTCCGGCCGGTCCACCCGGCGCGCCGCCGACTTCCGCCGACTCTCCAGGTCCAGCAGGTCGACCTCGATCAGCGCCGCTGCGGTCTCGCCGTCCTCCGGTGTCACGTACTCGGTGACCATCGCGCCGATGGACGACGTGGTCAGGACGACGGTGGGGGCGGCGTCCCGCAGCACCGCGCTGATGCGTTCGTCGTGCACCCCGGGCATGGGCGTGGAGAGCGGCACCGCGATGAGCCCGGCCTGCAGGGAGCCCAGGAAGGCCACCAGGTAGTCGAGGCCCTGCGGCGCGACGATCACCACCCGGTCGCCGGGCTGCGCGCGCTCGCTCAGCTCGTGCGCCAGGTTCACCGTGCGGCGGTAGAGTTGCGCCCACGTGAGCGTCTCGTGGACGCCTTCGACGGCCTTCTCGTAGTCGATGAACGTGAACGCCGTGTCGTTGGGCTGCAGACTTGCGCGTTCCCGCAGCACGGTGGGAAGTGTTGACGCAGTCATAGCGGGCCCTTCGTCCTTGCCTAGCGAACAATGTTGTCGAGCATAAGGCAACCGATGCCCAAATCGCGCATTCGTCGGCGACGTCGAAATGCGGTGTGAGCGTAGTGGATGTGTCGACCGGGCCCGGCCTTCCTACCTTCCGAAACGCCGGAATCCGGTTGCTGTCTCGGCGCCGTTCAGCGACGTGCGCCGGTGAACCACTTCGTCTTGATCCGCCATGAGTGTGCGGAGGCGAGAGCAAAGCCGGCCCCGCAGGAACAGGCGAACACCCAGACCAGGGTCCCGCCCTCGACGGCCTGCAGCCAGGGCACGTAGGCGGTGGCGATGCGGATCGCGCAGGCGATGATGCCGAACGCCGACGCGACCAGGTAGATGTTCGCGATGCGTCGCGACCTCGGGTCCCTGCGCAGCACCATCAACGCCCGGGCGCCGTAGCCCAGCAGGTAGATCAACATGCCGCAGAGCATCAGCCAGTAGGCGCTGAGCCAGAAGTCGGTAGGTGTCTTGAAGAAGTCCGCGCGGTAGACGTTCGCGCCGTTGCCTGCGGAGAACGCGGCCAGCAGCAGGGGGATGCACAGGGTGGCCGGGAGTTCGACGTACCGCTTGAACGACGTCTGCATGGCGTGGTCGTCCTGCAGGCGGCCCAGCGTGTTGTAGACGACCGCGGACGCCGCCACGATGTAGAGGTCGTGGGCGATGTAGTCCTCGAGGTTCCACTTGCCGGTGAGGTCGTGGAGCAGGTGGCCGAGGGTTTCGGAAGCGACCGGGGACATCAGCACGACCGCGCCGAGCTGCAGCGCGATGTTCAGGGTCGCGGCAACTTCCCAGCGGCAACTCCAGGTCACCCGGCGGATCCACAGACTCCACGCCATGCAGCCAACCGTGATGGCAATGAGTACCGCGAGTGTCATCGGGAGTCGCTCTCGTGCTGAATCGCTTTCAGCAAATTGTACGACTTACAGCGGCGGAGCGTCAGGACGCGGCGCCAATTCCGACAGTTTGGGCCTGCGCCGTGTCGTGGGCGCGGCCTCGGCAACGGTCGTCACGGTGAAGGGCGCCGACTCGACGTAATGCCACACTTCCTGACGGCTCATCAGGCCGAACCGGATCTGGAGGTCCGGGTAACTCAGCGCGAACCGGTCGGCGACGCGTCGTAGCTCTTCGGCATCGGGGTAGTTGTGCTCTTTGATGCGCCGGTAATACGTGCTGCTGGAGATGCCCAGCGCGTCGTAGATCGCCTTGGCCTCCACGTCGCCGTCGAGCAGATAGTCGAGCAACGCTTTGAGCTGTCTGCCGTTCTCGTCAGTGCGTGGCATCCATCCACGATAGACGCTGTTCCCCGCATTGGGCAGTGGCAACCACCGATCGGATGCCTCTGCCTTTATTGACACGGCCGTCACAGTTTTGGCAGTGGTCTCCCAATTCTGGGACACACCGCGTAGCGTGATCATCATGGTTGCTCCCCACCTGGCTAAACCGCACGACCTCGCGGCGGACGTCGCGGCATCCGCCCTGTGCTTGCGCGTCACCGATCGCGACGCACCGCTGGGAGCGCGTCCCGGCAACCCGGTCCGCCTCTCGGCGCCGCTCGACACGGTACTGACTTTGGAACTCGACGGAGCGGCGTTCGCGCTCGGTCTGGCGGCCGACGAACTGCTGCTCGCGGCGTTGGGCCGCACCGTCGCGCGCACCATGGGCGAAGGCCTCGTCGCCGTCGACGTGGTCCGGGACGGCCGCTCGGTAACGGCGCTGGTCGATCTGCACTGCGTCGGTGAGGGGGAGCTCGACGCGACCGAGATGGTGCTCATGGCGCACCATGCGCTGACCGACGTGCCCGCCGGCCGTCTCGGCGGCTTCTTCGGCGAGTCCGCACCCGCCGCGGAGATCTTCTTCAACTACGTCGGCACCACGCCGGCCCGCGGTAACGAGCCACCGCTGCTCGGACACGCCCTGGAGGTCCGCGCCTACCGCGACCGCGGTGTGATGCAGGTGGACTGGTGGTTCGACAGCCAGCGGTTCGACCGCGCCACCGTGCAGGAGCTCGCCGAACAGTTCCCGTTCGCGCTCATCGGGTTGACCTCGGAAGCGATGCCGTCGGCGTAGCCGCTAGAATCGCTGTTCAGCGGCACTGATCCGGCCATCACCGGGGAGCCTCCGGAAGAACGGTCACCTCGCGGGTGGCCCAGTAGACCCGGACGGGTGGGCCCGTCACAGCCTCAATCAAGCGGCGCACACCGGAGTGCGCAAGCGGGGTGGTACCGCGGCGCTCACGCAACGGCGTGACGTCGTCCCCGTGCCGGATCGTTCAGGCACAGGAGACAACGCGAGTGACCGCCTATCCCAAACCGGCCAGCGGAGCGCCGAACTTCCCCGAGCTGGAAGCCGACGTCCTGGGTTACTGGGACAGCGACGACACCTTCCGTGCCAGCATCGCCGGCCGCGACGGGGCCCCCGAGTACGTCTTCTACGACGGTCCGCCCTTCGCCAACGGGCTCCCGCACTACGGGCACCTGCTGACCGGCTACGTCAAGGACATCGTTCCGCGCTACCGGACCATGCGCGGCTACAAGGTGGAGCGCCGCTTCGGCTGGGACACCCACGGCCTGCCCGCCGAACTCGAGGTGCAGCGCCAGCTCGGCATCACCGACAAGGCCGACATCGACGCGATGGGCATCGAGAAGTTCAACGACGCCTGCCGTGCCTCGGTGCTCAAGTACACCGACGAGTGGCGCAGCTATGTCACCCGGCAGGCCCGGTGGGTCGACTTCGACAACGACTACAAGACGCTGGATCTCGGCTTCATGGAGTCGGTGATCTGGGCGTTCAAGCAACTGTGGGACAAGGGCCTGGCCTACCAGGGGGTGCGGGTGCTGCCGTACTGCTGGAACGACGAGACGCCGCTGTCCAGCCACGAACTGCGGATGGACGACGACGTCTACCAGAGCAGGCAGGATCCGGCGATCACCGTCGGCCTCCGGGTGGTCGACGGCCCGCTGGCCGGATCGCATCTGCTGGTGTGGACGACGACGCCGTGGACGCTGCCGTCGAACCAGGCGGTCGCGGTCCACCCCGACGTGACCTACGTGCAGGTCGCGGCCGGGGAGGGCCGTCGTTACGTGCTGGCCGAGGCCCGGCTGGCCGCCTACGCCCGCGAACTCGGCGAGGACCCGGAGGTGCTGGCCACGGTCACCGGCGCCGACCTGCTCGGCACCCGCTACCTGCCGCCGTTCCCGTATTTCACCGACAAGCCCGAGGCGCACAACGCCTGGCAGGTGCTGCGCGGTGACTTCGTCACCACCGAGGACGGCACCGGAATCGTCCACATGGCGCCCGCCTACGGTGAGGACGACAAGGCGAC
Source organism: Mycobacterium sp. IS-1496 (assembly GCF_001499995.1). Classification (GTDB taxonomy): domain Bacteria; phylum Actinomycetota; class Actinomycetes; order Mycobacteriales; family Mycobacteriaceae; genus Mycobacterium. Next base: position 55,325 of record NZ_LQIU01000076.1, on the reverse strand, counting down.
CACCGACACCGTCGGCATCACGCCCGTCACCCCGGTCGACTCCAAGGGCAGGTTCGACGCGAGCGTGCCGGACTACCAGGGCCAGCACGTCTTCGACGCCAACCCGCAGATCATCCGTGACCTGAAGAACGGTTCCGGATCGGCCGGCGCAGGCGGTGCGGTGCTGGTCCGGCACGAGACCTACGAACACTCGTATCCGCACTGCTGGCGCTGCCGCAATCCGCTGATCTACCGGGCGGTGTCGTCCTGGTTCATCAAGGTCACCGAGTTTCGGGACCGCATGGTCGAACTCAACCAGGAGATCACCTGGTATCCCGAACACGTCAAGGACGGCCAGTTCGGCAAGTGGCTGCAGGGCGCCCGGGACTGGTCGATCTCGCGAAACCGCTACTGGGGCACGCCGATTCCGGTGTGGATGTCCGACGACCCGCAGTACCCACGTATCGACGTGTACGGCAGCCTCGACGAACTCGAACGCGATTTCGGGGTACGGCCGACGAACCTGCACCGCCCGTTCATCGACGAACTGACCCGGCCCAACCCCGACGACCCGACGGGTAAAGCGACCATGCGCCGCATCGAGGATGTGCTCGACGTGTGGTTCGACTCCGGGTCGATGCCGTACGCGCAGGTGCACTATCCGTTCGAGAACGCCGACTGGTTCGACGGTTCCGGGGGTGAAGAGCCGCACTTCCCGGGCGACTTCATCGTCGAGTACATCGGCCAGACCCGGGGCTGGTTCTACACCCTGCACGTGCTGGCCACGGCGCTGTTCGACCGGCCCGCCTTCAAAACGTGTGTGTCCCACGGCATTGTGCTCGGCAACGACGGGCAGAAGATGAGCAAGTCGCTGCGCAACTATCCCGACGTCACCGAGGTGTTCGACCGCGACGGATCCGACGCGATGCGCTGGTTCCTGATGGCTTCGCCGATCCTGCGCGGCGGCAACCTGGTTGTCACCGAACAGGGCATCCGCGAGGGTGTGCGGCAGGTGTTGCTGCCGTTGTGGAACGCCTACACGTTCCTGGCGCTCTACGCGCCGCAGAAGGGCACCTGGCGCACCGACAGCTCGCACGTGCTCGACCGGTACATCCTCGCCAAGCTGGCGCAACTGCGCGACGACCTGACCGAGTCGCTGGACGTCTGCGACATCTCGGGCGCGTGCGACGAGTTGCGGCAGTTCACCGAGGCGCTGACGAACTGGTATGTGCGCCGGTCACGTTCGCGGTTCTGGGTAGAGGATCGCGACGCGATCGACACGTTGCACACCGTGCTCGAGGTGACGGGACGGCTGGCGGCGCCGCTGCTGCCGCTGATCACCGAGGTGATCTGGCGTGGCGTCACCGGGGAGCGCTCCGTGCACCTGACCGACTGGCCCTCGGCCGACGAGCTGCCGAAGGATCCGACGCTCGTGGCCGCGATGGACCAGGTCCGCTCGGTGTGCTCGACCGCCTCCTCGCTGCGCAAGGCCAAGAAGCTGCGGGTCCGGTTGCCGCTGCCGAAACTGACTGTCGCCGTGGAGAACCCCGCTCAGCTCGAACCGTTCGCCGATCTCATCGCCGATGAGCTCAACGTCAAGGCGGTCGAGCTGACCGGCGACATCGACACCTACGGCCGGTTCGAGCTCACGGTGAACGCCCGCGTCGCCGGTCCCCGGTTGGGCAAGGACGTGCAGGCGGCGATCAAGGCGGTCAAGGCGGGCGACGGCGTCGTCAACCCGGACGGGACGCTGACCGCCGGACCCGCGGTGCTGCAGCCCGGTGAGTACACCTCCCGGCTGGTGGCGGCCGATGCCGAGTTCACCGCGGCGCTGCCCGACGGCGCGGGTCTGGTGGTGCTCGACGGCACGGTCACGCCGGAACTCGAGGCCGAAGGCTGGGCCAAGGACCGGATCCGGGAACTGCAGGAGCTGCGCAAGTCCAGCGGCCTTGACGTCTCGGACCGGATCAGCGTGGTGATGTCGGTGCCGCAGACCCACGAGGAGTGGGCGCACGCGCACCGCGACCTGATCGCCGGGGAGATCCTCGCGACCGCGTTCGAGTTCGGTGAGCCGGCCGACGGCGCCGAGATCGGCGACGGGGTGCGGGTCGCGATCGCCAAGGCCTGACTCAGCGCGGCGGCGCCCCGACGACGAAGCTGACGGTGGTCGCGGTGCTGCCGCCGATGTTGAGGGTCCCGAAGCGCGCCGCGCCGTCCACCTGGTGGTCGCCGGCGATGCCGCTGACCTGCTTGGCCGCATCGGCGAGCATGCGGACTCCGGTGGCGCCCACCGGATGTCCGCCGCCGATCAGCCCGCCGCCGGGGTTGATCGGGAGCCGGCCGCCGATCGCGATCTCGCCGTTCTCGACGGCTTGCCAGGACTGTCCCGGCGCGGTCAGGCCGATGTGGTCGATCGCCAGGTACTCGGTGGGGGTGAAGCAGTCGTGCACCTCGAAACCGTCCACGGCGTCGAGGGCGACCCCGGCCCGGCCGAAGGCGTCGTGGACGGCGCGGTGCACGTGGGGGAGCACGTACGGTGAGGCAGCGTCGCGCTCGAGTTTCTGGGCGAGCCCGAGCCCGACGGTGCGGTGCCCCCAACCCTCGATGCGGGCCAGCGGGCGGGCGTCGGGATGCGCACGAAGAAAATCGTCGGTCACCAGCACGACACCGGCGCCGCCGTCGGTGAGCTGGCTGCAGTCGTAGCGCCGGAGCCGGCCTTCGACGATGGGGTTGCGTTCGTCGTCGTCACCGTCGGTGACCAGGCGGGGCACCGTCCATCCGCGCGCCTGGGCGTTGCCGTTGCGGCGGGCGTTGTCGTAGTTGAGGTCGGCGATCGCGCGCAGGTGCACCTCGTCGAGGCCGTAGCGGCGGTCGTAGTCATCGGCGATCCGTGAGAACGTCTGAGCCCAGACATTGTTCGCGTCGGCTCCCTCGTGCCCGGTCCAGGCGGCCGCCGCCAGATGGGCCGCGCCGACGGAGCCAGGCACGGTCTTCTCCAGTTCCAGCCCGGCGACCAGCGCCACATCGTAGGCGCGTGAGCGCAGGTCGGCGATCGCCGCGAGCGCGGCGATGCTGCCCGATGCGCACGCGGCTTCGTGACGGGACGCGGGCACGCCCCACAGCGCAGCGTCGACCGTCGCGGGCATCGCACCGAGATGCCCCTGGGCGGCGAACAACTCGCCGAACGCGTTGCCGACGTGGATGACCTCGACGGCGCCCGCGTCCAACCGGGCTGCGGCGAGGGTCCGGTCGACGACTTCTGCGGTCAGATCGGCGAAGTCGCGACCTTCCCGGGTGAAGTTGCGGGCGAAGTCGGTCTGATAGGCGCCGAGGATCCAGATGTCCTGCATGCGCCCTATAGTTCAGTTGACAGAGTAACTCTGTCAACTGTAGTTTTTGCCCATGCGAGCGCAACGCCTCGAGACCTTCGCCTCGACGCTTCCGGCGGACGACGACCACCCGTACCGCACCGGGCCGTGGCGTCCGCAGCTCACCGAATGGCGCGCCGACGACCTCGACGTCATCGCCGGGGAGGTGCCAGACGATCTCGACGGCATGTACCTGCGCAACACCGAGAACCCGCTGCACCCGGCCGCGACGTCCTACCATCCCTTCGACGGCGACGGCATGATCCACATCGTCGAGTTCGGCGGCGGGAGAGCGTCCTACCGCAACCGGTTCGTGCGTACCGAGGGCTTTCTCGCCGAGAACGAGGCAGGCGGCCCGCTGTGGGCCGGGTTCATCGAGATGCCGTCGGCGGCCAAACGCACCGATGGCTGGGGCGCGCGCACGCGGATGAAGGACGCGTCGAGCACCGACGTCGTCGTCCACCGCGGTACCGCACTCACCAGCTTCTACATGTGCGGCGACCTCTACCAGGTCGACCCGTACACCGCCGACACGGTCGGCAAGGAGACCTGGCACGGCGACTTCCCCGCATGGGGCGTGTCCGCGCACCCCAAGGTCGATGCGGTCACCGGCGAACTGCTGTTCTTCAGCTACAGCAAGGAGGCGCCCCACCTCCGCTACGGGGTGGTCGACAAGGACGCGAACCTGGTGCATCACACCGACGTCCCGTTGCCGGGGCCGCGGATGCCGCACGACATGGCGTTCACCGAGAACTACGTGATCCTCAACGACTTCCCGTTGTTCTGGGAGCCGTCGCTGCTCGCAAAGAACATCCACGCGCCGGTCTTCCACCGCGACATGCCGAGCCGGTTCGCCGTGCTGCCCCGCCGTGGTGACCAGTCACAGGTGCGATGGTTCGAGACCGACCCGACGTACACCCTGCACTTCGTCAACGCCTTCGAGGACGGTGACGAGATCGTGCTCGACGGGTTCTTCCAGGACAACCCGTCGCCGTCGACGAAGGGTGCGAAATCGTTGGAGGAAGCGGCCTTTCGCTATCTCGCCCTGGACGGGTTCGAATCGCACCTGCATCGTTGGCGGTTCAACCTGACCACGGGTGCGGCCACCGAGGAGCGGCTCTCCGACCGTCTCACCGAGTTCGGCATGATGAACGGCGACTTCCAGACCCGGCCCTACCGCTACGTCTACGCCGCCACCGGGAAACCCGGCTGGTTCCTGTTCGACGGTCTGGTCAAACACGACCTGCGCAACGGGACCGAGGAACGGATCACGTTCGGAGACGGCGTGTTCGGAAGCGAGACCGCGATGGCGCCGCGCGCGAACGGTACGGCCGAGGACGACGGCTACCTGGTCACCCTGACCACGGACATGAACGACGACGCCTCGTACTGCCTGGTCTTCGACGCCGCGCGGCTCACCGACGGCCCCGTCTGCACTCTGCGTCTACCCGAACGAATCTGCAGCGGAACGCATTCCACCTGGGTGTCCGGCGGAGAGCTGCGGCGCTGGCACAGCCCGCGGTGACCGAGAACCGGGACGTCAACGCGATAGGCCGGATGCTCGGCCTGCTCGGCGACGAGTGGACCCTTCTCATCGTCCGGGAATCACTGCTCGGCGCACGGCGATTCACCGACTACACCGCACTGCCGATCTCCACCGCGGTGCTGACCAACCGGCTCCGGTCACTGGTGCGTGACGGGCTGCTGGACCGGCAGGTCTACCAGGAGCAGCCGCTGCGCGCCGGGTACCTGCCCACCGAACGCTGTCTCGCGCTGTGGCCGCTGCTGGTGTCGATCTGGCATTGGGAGCGCACCTGGGTCGACGACCACGTCCGGTCACTGCCCGCGATGGCCCACCGTGACTGCGGGCGCGGGTTCTCCCCGGTGCTGCGGTGCGCCACCTGCCACCTGGGCGTCGAAGCATCCGACCTCGACGGCCTGTGGGGCCCCAGCGGGGGCTGGCAGCGGTCCGTTCCCCGCGCCGCGACGCGCCGCCGCGCCCGCGACACCACGGCGCAGGCCGGGCTTTTCCCGGAGACGATGGCGATCTTCGGTAACCGCTGGGCGTCGGCGATCATCGGTGCGGCGTTCCTGGGGACACGGCGGTTCAGCGACTTCCAGAGCCGCCTCGGCGCGCCGGGCGCGCTGGTGGCCGAGCACCTGCGGGTGTTCTGCGGTATCGGGGTGCTGCAGGCGGCCGCGCTCCCGCAGCGGTCGGACTGGTCCGAGTACCACCTCACCCCGAAGGGCCGGGCGTTCTTCCCCGTCGTCGCATCGTCGATCCATTGGGCCGAGGAGTGGTTCGGCACACCCGAGGGGCCCGCGCTGGTGCTCACCCACACCGCGTGCGGGCAGCGGTTCGTCCCCGAGTTGGCCTGCGATCAGTGTGAACGGACACTGGCCGCCGACGCGGTCCGGATCCTGCCGCGCGACGGCGAACGTCTACTCACCCACGGGTGACCCGTGCGGAGTCGGCGCCGAGGGTCACGGTGTCACCGGGACGCAGTTGACGCCCACGGCGCACCTCGATCTCGCCGTTGACGCTCACCTGCCCGTCGGCGATCACGGATTTGGCGTCGGCGCCGCTGTCGATCAGCGAGGCCAGTTTGAGGAACTGCCCGAGACGGATCGTGTCGTCCGTGATCGGAACCTCGTGCGCCGCCATGACCGTCAGGCTAACGCCCTAGCATCAGCAGGTGTGGACGTGCGCTGGGTCCTGCACCTGGACATGGATGCGTTCTTCGCGTCGGTGGAGCAGTTGACCCGGCCCACCCTGCGGGGGCGGCCGGTGCTGGTCGGCGGTCTGGGCGGGCGCGGTGTGGTGGCCGGCGCGAGCTACGAGGCCCGGGTGCACGGCGCGCGGTCGGCGATGCCGATGCACCAGGCCCGCCGGATGGTCGGCGCGCCGGCCGTGGTGCTGCCGCCGCGAGGCGTGGTCTACGGCCTGGCCAGCCGCCGCGTGTTCGACACCGTGCGGACCCTGGTTCCGGTGCTCGAGCAGTTGTCGTTCGACGAGGCGTTCGGCGAACCGCAGGAGTTGGCGGGCGCGTCGGCGGCCGACGTCGAAGGATTCTGCGAACGACTCCGGGCGCGGGTGCTGGATGAGACGGGGCTGGTCGCCTCGGTGGGCGCCGGATCGGGTAAGCAGATCGCCAAGATCGCCTCGGGGCTGGCCAAACCGGACGGTATCCGGGTGGTGCGCCGCGACGACGAACGTCGTCTGCTCGACGGGCTGGCGGTGCGCAAGCTGTGGGGGATCGGGCCCGTGGCCGAGGACAGGCTGCACCGCCTCGGCATCGAGACCATCGGTCAGCTCGCGGCGCTCTCGGAGGCCGAGGTCGCAGACATCCTCGGCGCGACGGTCGGTCCGGCGCTGCACCGGCTCGCCCGCGGCATCGACGACCGGCCCGTCGCCGAACGGGCCGAGGCCAAACAGATCAGCGCCGAATCCACCTTTCCGCAGGACCTGATCACGCTCGACCAGGTCCGCGAGGCCATCGGACCGATCGCCGACCACGCCCACCGCCGGCTGGAGAAGGACGGGCGCGGAGCCCGGACGGTCACGGTGAAACTGAAGAAATCGGATATGAGCACGCTGACCAGGTCGGCCACCCTGCCGTCGGCCACCACCGACGCGGCGACGCTGAGCGCGACCGCCCGCCGACTCCTCGTCGACCCCGTCGAGATCGGGCCCATCCGGCTTGTCGGAGTGGGGTTCTCGGGTCTGTCGGAGGTGCGCCAGGAGTCGCTGTTCCCCGACCTCGAACTCGTGGAGGACGAACCCGCCGCCCGTCCGGCGGTGCCCCCGTCGGTGAGCGAGGCGGCCGCGCGGCCACCCGCGTGGCGGGTCGGCGACGACGTCGCGCACCCGGAGCTGGGACACGGGTGGATCCAGGGGGCCGGTCACGGCGTCATGACCATCCGGTTCGAGACACGCAGCACCGGGCCGGGCCAGGCGCGGACGTTCCCCGACAGCATGCCCGACGTGGTCAGGGCCAATCCGGTCGACAGTCTCGACTGGCCGGAGTACGTCCAGCAATTGGCGGAGCACGAAACCCCCTGACAATCAGCCCCATTCGGCGAGCACGTCGGCGGCCGGGACCTCCGCGGCGAGCGCGGCCATCAGCAGCACCCGCGCCTGCGCGGGTCGCAGCGTCGGCACGGCGAGCGCGCCGGCGTCGGCGAGGTCGCGCCCGGGGCCGTAGGCCGGGCGGACCCGCCCGCCGGGCACCCGCGTCGCCACCGCCACCACCACCCCGTCCGCACACAGCCGGCGGACCCCGTCGATCACCGGTTGCGCGGCGTTGCCAGCACCCGGTGCCTCGAGCACGACCGCCCGCGCGCCCGCGGCCGCACAGGCGTGCAGTGCGGCGGCGTCACCGCCCGGGTAGGTGGTGACGATGTCGACGCGCGGTGCGCGCGCCGCCGACAGCGCGCCCAGATAGGGGCGCCGCTTGGGTCCGGTGACGGTGAACCGGCCGTCGGCGACCCGGCCCACCACCGGTCCGTCGAATCCGTCGAGGTCCTCGGTCGCCACCTTGCGGAGGCCGAGTGGCTGCCGGACCGTCCCGGCGAAGCCGACCAGCACTCCGAGACCGCGGGCATCGCCGTGCCCCGCGACCGTCAGCGCATCCCGCAGGTTGGCCGGGCCGTCGGCGTCGGGCGCGTCCGCCCCGCGTTGCGCACCGGTCAGCACCACCGGGGCGGCGCCGTCGTAGGTGAGTTCGAGCCACAGTACCGTCTCCTCCATGGTGTCGGTGCCATGGGTGACGACGACTCCTTCCGCACCGTGGGCCGCCACCGCGTCGCGGATGCGGTCCCAGTCGGCCGGGGTGAGCTGGGAACTGTCCTTGTTAGGCACGTCGACGACGCGCACCTCATCGGCGGAGACGCCGAGTCCCGCGGTCAACTCGGCGCCGCGGCGGGTGGGCCGGCGTACGCCGTCGGCGTCGGTGCTGGTGGCGATCGTGCCGCCGGTGGTGATCACGACGAGGCTCACGTGCGGAATTGTCGCGTATCGGTCGTTTGGGATGATGGTGTGGTGACTGACGAAACTCCGGGCAAGGCATCGGACAAGGCGAAGCCCACGACCGGCGCCGTCGAGCCCCAGGACGTCGCCGACGACCCGGCACCCCGGCCGCGACGGCGCCTGGGCCTGCTGTTGTCGGTCGCGGCGGTGGTGCTGGTCCTCGACATCGTGACGAAGGTGCTGGCGGTGCGGCTGCTGACGCCGGGTCAACCGGTGTCGATCATCGGTGACACCGTGACGTGGACACTGGTCCGCAACTCCGGCGCGGCGTTCTCGATGGCCACCGGTTACACCTGGGTGCTCACCCTGGTCGCGACCGGTGTGGTGGTCGGCATCATCTGGATGGGCCGGCGGCTGGTGTCGCCGTGGTGGGCGCTCGGACTCGGTCTGATCCTCGGTGGCGCCATGGGCAACCTGATCGACCGTTTCTTCCGGTCGCCCGGACCGCTGCGCGGCCACGTCGTCGACTTCCTGTCCATCGGATGGTGGCCGGTGTTCAACGTGGCCGACCCGTCCGTCGTCGGCGGGGCGATCCTGCTGGTGGTGCTGTCGCTGTTCGGCTTCGATTTCGACACCGTGGGCAGGCGCCAGCCGGGAGACGAGTCCGAACCCGTCGGACAGCGCCGGCCGGGCACTCGTGCCGAGGCTGACCCGTCATAGTGTCCACACGGTCGATGCCCGTGCCCGAGGGGCTGGGCGGGATGCGGGTCGACGCCGGGCTGTCGCGGCTGCTCGGGCTGTCGCGAACCGCGGCAGCGGCGATCGCCGAGGACGGCGGGGTCGACCTCGACGGGGCGCCCGCGGGGAAGTCGGATCGGCTCACCGCGGGCGCATGGCTGGAGGTTCGGCTGCCGGAGGCGCCGCCCCCGGTGGAGAACACCCCGGTCGAGATCGAGGGGATGGCGGTGCTGTACTCCGACGACGACATCGTCGCCGTCGACAAACCCCCGGGCGTGGCCGCCCACGCGACGGTCGGATGGCACGGCCCCACGGTGCTCGGTGGGCTGGCCGCGGCCGGCTTCCGGATCAGCACGTCGGGCATCCACGAACGTCAGGGCATCGTGCACCGCCTCGACGTCGGCACGTCGGGGGTCATGGTCGTGGCCCTGTCCGAACGCGCGTACACCGTGCTCAAGCGGGCGTTCAAACAGCGCACCGTCGAGAAGCGGTACCACGCCCTTGTACAGGGCCATCCCGATCCCAGCAGCGGCACCATCGACGCGCCGATCGGACGCCACCGGGGCCACGACTGGAAGTTCGCCGTCACAGAGGGCGGCAGGCACAGCGTCACCCACTACGACACCCTCGAGGCGTTCCAGGCGGCCAGCCTGCTCGACATCGAACTGGAGACCGGCCGCACGCACCAGATCCGGGTGCACTTCGCCGCGCTGCACCATCCGTGCTGCGGCGATCTGACCTACGGCGCCGATCCGACGCTGGCCCGCCGCCTCGGCCTCGAACGCCAGTGGCTGCACGCCCGTTCGCTGGCGTTCGCGCACCCGGCCGACGGCCGCCGGGTCGAGATCACCAGTCCCTACCCGGCCGATCTGCAGCACGCCCTCGACGTCCTGCGCCATCACGCGCGGTGACCGACACGCGCCGCAGCGGCCTGCTCTTCGGCATCGGCGCCTACGTCTGGTGGGGGTTGTGCCCGGGGTTCTTCCTGCTGCTGTTGCCCGCCGGGTCGCTCGAGATCCTGGCACACCGCATCGTGTGGAGTGTGGCGTTCCTGCTGCTGATCCTCGCCGTGGCCCGCCGCCTCGGTGATCTGCTCCGGTTGTCCTGGCGCACATGGCTGCAACTGCTCGCGGCGTCGGCACTGGTGTCGGCGAACTGGGGGGTCTACATCTACGCGGCGACCCACTCGCACGTGGTGGACGCCGCCCTCGGGTACTTCATCAACCCGCTGCTCAGCGTGGCGCTCGGTGTGCTGGTCTTCCGGGAACGGATCAACCGCTGGCAACAGGTGGCCCTCGTGCTCGCCGTCGTCGCGGTCGTCCTGCTCACCGTGGAGGTCGGCGCACCGCCCTACATCGCGCTCGCGCTCGCGGTCTCGTTCGCGCTCTACGGGCTGGTCAAGAAGGTGGTCACCGCCGACCCACGGGTCAGCGTCGCGGTGGAGACGCTGATCGCGCTGCCGTTCGCCGGCGGCTACGTGCTGTTCCTGGAGTTCACCGATCGAGGCCATTTCCTCAGCGAGGGGATGGGACACGCGGGTCTGCTGCTGCTGGCGGGCCCGGTCACCGCCGTCCCCCTGCTGCTGTTCGGGGCGGCCGCGCAGCGGCTCCCGCTGGTGACGCTGGGCCTGTTGTTCTACATCAACCCCGGCCTGCAGATGGCCTGGGGTGTGGTGATCGGGCACGAACCGATGCCGGTCGGGCGGTGGGTCGGCTTCGCGCTGATCTGGGTGGCGCTGGCGCTGCTCGCCGCGGACGCGGTGCGGCGCAGGACTCCACGGGAGCCGGCAGTGGCCGAATCTCCGGCGACTGTCGATCCGGCTGCGCCACGATCGTCATGACGGTGACACACCGGGTCGACGACAGCGGAGGACACCATGCAGTACTGCCTGATCATGCACTACCAGGAGGGCCCCGACGCCGGGCTGACCGAACAGGACATGGCGCCGACCCAGGCGGCGTTCGCCCGGTACGCCGATGATCTCGACGCCGCCGGGGTGCTGGTCGGCACGCAGGTGCTGGCACCGGCGGCGCTGAGCACGACCGTCACTGCCCGGACCGGAACGGTCGACGTGCACGACGGCCCGTTCGCCGACACGAAGGAGCGGCTGGGCGGCATCTTCGTCATCGACGTCGCCGACCTCGACGAGGCGCTCGCGTGGGCGAAGCGCAACCCGGCCGCGGCGTTCGGCTCCATCGAGATCCGGCCGGTCGCGGTGACCTACACCCGCGGACGGGGGTGGTGGCGCCCTGAATGACCCCGCGGCCGAAGCCCTGACCGCTCTGACCCGCGACTCCTACGGACGACTGCTGGCGATCCTGGCCGCACCGAGCCGTGACATCGCCGCGGCCGAGGACGCACTTGCCGACGCGCTCGAGCGCGCGTTCGAGCGGTGGCGTCGCGACGGCGTGCCCGACAACCCGGCTGCCTGGGTGCTCACGGTCGCCCGCAACAGGCTGCGCGACCGGTGGAGGTCCGCCGGCCACCGCATGACCGGCCGCCTCGAGGATCTTCCCGACACCCCATCCGACGATGCCGAGTTACCGGTCTTTGCGGACAAGCGGCTGGAGCTGATGCTGGTGTGCGCCCATCCGGCCGTCGCCCCCGATGCCCGCACCCCGCTGATGCTGCAGGCGGTACTCGGAGTCGACGCGGCCGCGATCGCCCGCGCGTTCGCGGTCCGGCCCGCCACGATGGCGCAGCGCCTGGTGCGAGCCAAACGGCGAATTCGCGACGCCGCAATCCCTTTCGTGATCCCCCAACAGACCGATCTCGCCGAGCGACTGCCGGCGGTGCTCTCGGCGGTCTACGGCGCCTACGCCATCGACTGGGAGACCGCGGTCGTGCCGGGGCCCACGTCGCTGTCGGCCGAGGCGATGCACCTGGCGACGCTGCTGACCGACCTGCTGCCCACCGAGCCCGAGGTGCTCGGCCTGGCCGCGCTCATGTGCTTCATCGAGGCGCGCCGGCCGGCCCGGCGGGCGGCGGACGGAACCTTCGTCCCGCTCGACGACCAGGACCGCTCGCTCTGGGACGACGGGCTCATCGAGCACGCCGAAGCACTGCTGAGGCGGGCCCATGCCGCGGGCCGGCCGGGCCGCTTCCAGTACGAGGCGGCCATCCAGTCCGCCCACTGTCACCGTCCGGTCGATCGACACGCGCTGCGCAAGCTCTACCGGGCGCTGTCGCGGGTCGCTCCGTCGCTCGGGGCCGCCGTGGCGCTCGCCGCCGTGGAAGGTGAGATCGACGGCCCCGCGGCGGGTCTGCGGGTCCTCGACGGTATCGACGACGCCGCGCTGGCGGCGTTCGCCCCCGCGTGGACGACTCGCGCACACCTGTTGCGCGCCGCGGGCCGACACGAGCAGGCAAACCAGGCACTCGAGCAGGCGATCTTGTTCACCAGGGATCCCGCCGTGTGTGCGCATCTGCGGCAACGCCTCGGCCGTGACGGGAGTTCGTTTGCCGGATAGCCGGTTGCCAGCTGTGCAGCTATGTCCTAGCGTTTGCTACGTGCAGCGGAAGGGGCGGGCCAGGGCAGCGGCGCGCGCCCGGGGGCGGCCGGTCGGGGCCGATTCCGCGGAAACCCGCAAGCAGATCGTCCGCGCCGGGCGCGTGGTCCTCATCGAGCGCGGCTACTCCGGAATGACGTTTCAGGCCATCGCCGAACGGACCGGCCTGAGCCGGCCGACACTGCACTACTACTTCTCCACCCGCGAAGAGGTGTACGAGGCCATCGTGACGGAGATGCGCGACGTCGTCGTCGACTGTGTCGACCAGTCGCTGCGGCACGAACGGTTGCTCGACCGGTTGGAGGCCTTCGTGGCCGCCGTGCGGCGGGTGGACGGGCGGGACCCGTCCATCGTGCCGTTCCTGATCACCGCGCGCCTCGAACCGCAGCGCAACCCCGAGTTGCGGGCGGTCAGCGATTCGCCGGTCCGGGCGTTCCTGGTGCGACTGGTGTCCGACGCGATCCGTCGCGGGGAACTCGGCGAGGACACCGACCTCGAAGGCGTCTCCGACATGCTCCACGTCATCCTCTACGGGATGGCGTTCTACGCCGGTTTCACCGACGGCCCCGCCGCGCTGGGGGTGATTGCCAAGCAACTGATCGAACTGTTCGCCCACGGCCTGGTCCCCGCCCCGCCCGGACTCAGTCCCGCCGGGGGAGGTGGAGACACGCTTCGCGACACGCCCGACGGTGTCGGACCGCGGTCCTAGACTGGCGACCCTATGAGTGGTTCAGACGGTCGGTCCTCGGGGTCTTTTGTTCACCTGCACAACCACACCGAGTATTCGATGCTGGACGGCGCCGCGAAGGTCAAGCCGATGCTCGCCGAGGCCCAGCGCCTGGAGATGCCGGCGATCGGGATGACCGACCACGGAAACATGTTCGGCGCCAGCGAGTTCTACAACGCGGCCACCGACGCCGGCATCAAGCCGATCATCGGGATCGAGGCCTACATCGCGCCGGCGTCGCGGTTCGACACCAAGCGCGTCCTGTGGGGCGATCCGAGCCAGAAGTCCGACGACGTCTCCGGCAGCGGGTCCTACACCCACATGACGATGGTCGCCGAGAACGCGACCGGTCTGCGCAACCTGTTCAAGCTGTCCTCGCTGGCGTCGTTCGAGGGTCAACTCGGCAAGTGGTCGCGGATGGACGCCGAGATCATCGCCGAACATGCCGAGGGCATCATCGCCACCACGGGCTGCCCGTCCGGCGAGGTGCAGACCCGGTTGCGGCTGGGGCACCAGCGTGAGGCGTTGGAGGCGGCCGCCAGGTGGCGCGAGATCTTCGGGCCGCAGAACTTCTTCCTCGAGTTGATGGACCACGGGCTCGACATCGAACGCCGCGTTCGAGAGGGCCTGCTCGAGATCGGGCAGAAGCTGGGCATCCCGCCGCTGGCGACCAACGACTGTCACTACGTCACCCGCGACGCCTCGCAGAACCACGAGGCGCTGCTGTGCATCCAGACCGGCAAGACGTTGTCGGACCCCACCCGCTTCAAGTTCGACGGTGACGGTTACTACCTGAAGTCGGCGGCGGAGATGCGCGCGCTGTGGGACTCCCAGGTTCCCGGCGCCTGCGACTCGACGCTGCTGATCGCCGAACGCGTGCAGTCCTACGCCGACGTGTGGGCACCGCGCGACCGGATGCCGGTGTTCCCCGTCCCCGAGGGTCACGATCAGGCGTCGTGGCTGCACCACGAGGTGATGGCGGGGCTGGAGCGCCGCTTCCCGTCCGGGGTCGGCCAGGACTACGTCGAACGCGCCGAGTACGAGATCAAGGTCATCTGCGACAAGGGCTTCCCGTCGTACTTCCTCATCGTGGCCGACCTGATCAACTACGCGAAGTCGGTCGACATCCGGGTCGGGCCGGGCCGCGGGTCGGCCGCCGGGTCGCTGGTGGCCTACGCGCTCGGCATCACCAACATCGACCCGATCCCGCACGGCCTGCTGTTCGAGCGGTTCCTCAACCCGGAGCGCCCGTCGGCGCCCGACATCGACATCGACTTCGACGACCGTCGCCGTGGCGAGATGCTGCGGTATGCGGCCAACAAGTGGGGCAGCGACCGCGTCGCGCAGGTCATCACGTTCGGCACCATCAAAACCAAGGCCGCCCTGAAGGATTCGGCGCGGGTGCACTACGGGCAGCCCGGGTTCGCGATCGCCGACCGGATCACCAAGGCGCTTCCGCCGCCGATCATGGCCAAGGACATCCCGGTCTCGGGCATCACCGACCCCACCCACGAGCGGTACAAGGAAGCCGCCGAGGTGCGCGCCCTGATCGACACCGATCCGGACGTGCGGACCATCTACGAGACCGCCCGCGGCCTCGAGGGGCTGGTCCGCAACGCCGGTGTGCACGCGTGCGCGGTGATCATGAGCTCGGAGCCGCTGATCGACGCCATCCCGCTGTGGCGCCGCCCACAGGACGGTGCGGTGATCACCGGCTGGGACTATCCGTCCTGTGAGGCCATCGGCCTGCTGAAGATGGACTTCCTCGGCCTGCGGAACCTGACGATCATCGGCGACTGCATCGAGAACATCAAGGCCAACCGCGGTATCGACCTGGACCTCGAGTCGCTGGCGCTCGACGATCCCAAGGCCTACGAACTCCTCGGCCGTGGTGACACCCTCGGCGTGTTCCAGCTCGACGGCGGCCCCATGCGCGACCTGCTGCGCCGGATGCAACCCACCGAGTTCAACGACATCGTCGCCGTGCTGGCGCTGTACCGGCCGGGGCCGATGGGCATGAACGCCCACAACGACTACGCCGACCGCAAGAACAACCGGCAGGCCATCAAGCCGATCCACCCCGAGCTCGAGGAACCGCTCAAGGAGATCCTCGCCGAGACCTACGGCCTGATCGTCTACCAAGAGCAGATCATGTTCATCGCCCAGAAGGTCGCCTCCTACACGATGGGCAAGGCCGATGCGCTGCGGAAGGCCATGGGCAAGAAGAAGCTCGAGGTGCTCGAAGCCGAGTACAAGGGCTTCCAGGAGGGCATGATCGCCAACGGCTTCTCGCAGGCGGCGGTGAAGGCGTTGTGGGACACCATTCTTCCGTTCGCCGGCTATGCGTTCAACAAATCGCACGCCGCCGGCTACGGCCTGGTGTCGTACTGGACGGCGTATCTGAAGGCCAACTACCCGGCCGAGTACATGGCGGGCCTGCTCACCTCCGTCGGCGACGACAAGGACAAGGCCGCGGTGTACCTGGCGGACTGCCGCAGGCTGGGGATCACGGTGCTGCCGCCTGACGTCAACGAATCGGTGCAGAATTTCGCCTCGGTCGGCAACGACATCCGGTTCGGGCTGGGCGCGGTGCGCAATGTGGGCGCCAATGTCGTTGCCTCGCTGGTGAACACGCGCACCGAGAAGGGTAAGTACGCCGACTTCTCGGACTACCTGAACAAGATCGACATCGCCGCGTGCAACAAGAAGGTGACGGAGTCGCTGATCAAGGCGGGCGCGTTCGATTCGCTCGGCCACCCCCGCAAGGGCCTGTTCCTCATCCACACCGATGCCGTCGACTCGGTGCTGGGCACCAAGAAGGCCGAGGCGATGGGTCAGTTCGACCTGTTCGGCGGCGCGGACGGGTCGGGCGCCGACATGGGGGATTCCGCGTTCAGTATCAAGGTGCCCGAGGAGGAGTGGGAGGACAAGCACAAGCTGGCCCTGGAACGGGAGATGCTCGGGCTCTATGTGTCCGGCCATCCCCTCAACGGTGTCGCCCATCTGCTCGCCAATCAGGTCGACACCCAGATCCCCGCGATCCTCGACGGTGATGTGGCCAACGATGCCCAGGTGCTCGTCGGTGGCATTCTCGCCTCGGTCAACCGTCGCGTGAACAAGAACGGGTTGCCCTGGGCGTCAGCGCAATTGGAAGACCTCACCGGCGGTATCGAGGTGCTGTTCTTCCCGCAGACCTACTCGGTGTTCGGTGCGGAGATCGCCGACGACGTGGTGGTGCTGGTCAAGGCCAAGGTGGCTGCCCGTGACGACCGCATCGCGCTGATCGCCCACGAACTCGTGGTGCCCGATTTCTCGAGCGCGCAGGCCGACCGGCCCCTGGCGGTCAGCCTGCCCACCCGGCAGTGCACGGTCGACAAGGTCACCGCGCTCAAGCAGGTGCTGGCCAACCATCCCGGCACCTCGCAGGTCCACCTGCGGTTGATCAGCGGGGAGCGGATCACGACCCTCGAACTCGACCAGTCGTTGCGGGTCACCCCGTCGTCGGCGCTGATGGGTGACCTCAAGGCGCTGCTCGGCCCTGGGTGTCTGGGAGGCTGACGTGGCCGCAGCGAACCACCCCGAGTCCCGCCACATCGCCGTCTGGATCTCCGCCCCGGCCGACGCGGTGTACGACCTCGCCGCGGATCCGCAGACCTGGCCGCGGTGGGCCGCCGGTCTGGCGCAGGGTGGGTTGCGGCAGACCGCACAGGGGTGGGTCGCCGACTCGCCGATGGGCGAGGTGACCGTCGAGTTCTCCCCGGCCAACGAGTTCGGCGTACTCGACCATGTCGTACGCATGCCGTCCGGCGAGGCGGTCTACAACCCGTTGCGGGTGGTGCCGGCCGGCCGGGGGGAGCAGCGTTGCGAGGTGGTGTTCAGCCTGCGCCGGCGTGCGGACATGACCGACGACCAGTTCGAGGATGACGCGGCGGCGGTGGCGGCCGACCTCGAGGCGCTGCGCGCCCTCGTCGAGGACTAGCGGCGGCTCGAGCAGACCGTGCCGAAGCCCACCCAGGTGACGGCGGCGGCGGCCGCGCCCGACAGCACCGCGGGCGCGGCGCTCATCGTCAGCAGGCCCACGACCGTGAACGCCACGATTCCGACGATCAGCGCGATCACCTTGTAGGCGGGCCAGGGGACACCGGCAACGCTCACATCGCACGCCGCGCGAGCGACGGTCGAACGGAAGTTCCCGGCGGTGGTCATGACGTCAACGATACCTCTCAACAAAGATTTCGGGCAACCGAAACTCCGATTCAGGAGCACTCGTCCGTACCCGCCTAAGCTGGTTCCATGCCACTCACCGGAGAATACGAACCGAGCACGTCGGACTGGGCCCGCGAACAGGCCGAGAAGTTCATGGAGTCGGGCGGAACCGAGGCGACCGAACTCAACGGCAAGCCGATCATCCTGCTCACGACTGTCGGCGCCAAGTCGAACAAGCTGCGCAAGACCCCGCTGATGCGGGTCGAGCACCAGGGCGAGTACGCGGTCGTCGCATCGCTCGGAGGGGCGCCCAAACACCCGGTCTGGTACCACAACATCAAGAAGAACCCCCGGGTCGAACTCCAGGACCAGACCGTCACCCGGGAGTACGACGCCCGCGAGGTGTTCGGCCAGGAGAAGGCCGAATGGTGGGAACGCGCGGTCGAGGTGTGGCCCGATTACGCGGACTACCAGAAGAAGACCGACCGGGAGATCCCGGTCTTCGTGCTCACTCCGGTCGAGTGAAACCGGATTTTCTCCCGCTGCGCAGCAGTGGCACCATTGACCGGTGTCCGCTGAACTGACCCAGACCCCTCGCACGTCGCCGATCACCGCGGCCGACATCGACGAGGCGGCCCGGCGGATCGTCGACGTCGTCGTGCGCACACCGCTGCAGTACTCCGAGCGGTTGTCGGAGGTCACCGGCGCCGACATCTACCTCAAGCGGGAAGACCTGCAGGCGGTGCGGTCCTACAAGCTGCGCGGCGCGTTCAACCTGCTGTCACAGCTCACCGAGGACGAGATCGCCGCCGGTGTGGTCTGCTCGTCGGCGGGCAACCACGCCCAGGGGTTCGCGATGGCGTGCCGGACCATGGGCATCAAGGGCCGGGTCTACGTCCCGGCGAAGACGCCGAAGCAGAAACGCGACCGCATCCGCTACCACGGCCGCGAGTTCATCGAGTTGATCGCCGTCGGGGCCACCTACGATCTGGCGGCCGCGGCGGCGATCGACGACGTCGCCCGCACCGGCGCCACCCTCGTTCCGCCCTACGACGACGTGCGCACCATGGCGGGGCAGGGCACCATCGCCGCGGAGATCCTCGACGACCTCGACGCCGAACCCGATCTGGTGATCGTCCCGGTCGGTGGCGGCGGGTGCATCGCCGGCATCACCACCTATCTGGCCGAACGCACCTCAGGCACCGCGGTGCTCGGCGTGGAGCCGGCAGGCGCGGCGTCGATGATCGCGGCGCTGAGCGCCGGCGAACCGGTCACACTCGACCACGTCGACCAGTTCGTCGACGGTGCGGCGGTCAACCGCGCCGGGCGTCTGCCGTTCGCCGCGCTGCAGGCGGCCGGTGACATGGTCTCGCTGACCACCGTGGACGAGGGCGCGGTCTGCACCGCGATGCTGGACCTGTACCAAAACGAGGGCATCATCGCCGAACCCGCAGGCGCGCTGTCGGTGGCCGGGCTGCTCGAGACGACGGTGGAACCCGGCTCGACCGTGGTCTGCCTGATCTCGGGCGGCAACAACGACGTATCCCGCTACGGCGAGATCCTCGAGCGCTCGCTGGTGCACCTGGGGCTCAAGCACTACTTCCTGGTCGACTTCCCGCAGGAGCCGGGCGCACTGCGGCGGTTCCTCGACGAGGTGCTCGGCCCGAACGACGACATCACGCTGTTCGAGTACGTCAAGCGCAACAACCGGGAGACGGGGGAGGCGCTCGTCGGGATCGAACTGGGATCGGCCGCCGACTTCGACGGCCTGCTCACCCGGATGCGCTCCTCGGACATGCATGTCGAAGCGCTGGAGCCGGATTCGCCGGCCTACCGTTACCTGCTCTGAGCTACCCGCTCCGCACGACCGCGAACGAATGCCCGGCCAGCCGCGTCCCGTCGCCGTCAGCCGCCGGGTCGCCCCAGGCGAGCACCACGTCGCCGGTGACGGGCACCGTCACCGCGTCGGAGCCCAGGTTGCACGCGATCGACAGCGCGCCGCGGTGCATCACGATCCAGCGCTGCGCCTCGTCGTACTCGACGCGCAGGTGGTCCAGCCACGGGTCGGCCAGGTCCGGCTCGGTGTGCCGCAGCGCGATCAGGTCCCGGTAGAGGGCGCGCAGGCGGCCGTGGTCGCCGTCGTCGATCTCGTCCCACTTGAGTTTGGAGCGCAGGAAGGTCTGCGGGTCCTGGGGGTCGGGGATCTCGTCGGCGTCCCACCCGTGTTCGGCGAACTCCCGCTTGCGGCCCTCCGCCGTCGCGCGGGCAAGTTCCGGCTCCGGATGGCTGCTGAAGAACTGGAACGGAGACGACGAGCCCCACTCCTCGCCCATGAAAAGCATTGCTGTATAAGGTGACCCGAGCGCGAGGACGGCCTTGACCGCGAGCTGTCCGGTGTCGAGGTTCTGTGACGGACGGTCGCCGACCGCCCGGTTGCCGACCTGATCGTGAGTCAGCGTGTAGGCGAGCAGCCGGGTGGCCGGGATGGTCGCGGTGTCCAGCGGGCGGCCGTGGCGCCGGTGCCGGAACGTCGAGTACGTGCCCGCGTGGAAGTATCCGCCCTTCAGCGTCTGCGCCAGCGCCTCGACGGTGCCCCAGTCGCCGTAGTAGCCCTGCGTCTCACCCGACACCGCGGCGTGGATCGCGTGGTGGATGTCGTCGTCCCACTGCGCGGTCATGCCGAGGCCGCCCTGATCACGCGGGGTGATCAGCCGGGGGTCGTTCATGTCGCTCTCGGCGATCAGCGACAGCGGCCGGCCGAGTTCGGTTGCCAGCGCGTCGGTCTCGGCCGAGAGCTCCTCGAGGATGTGGATCGCGGTGGTGTCGACGAGGGCGTGCACCGCGTCCAGGCGCAGCCCGTCGGCGTGGAAGTCACGCATCCACCGCAGCGCGCAGTCGAGGATGTAGCGGCGCACCTCGTCGGCGCCGGCGTCGGCGATGTTGATCGACTCGCCCCACGGATTGCTGCCCGACGACAGATACGGGCCGAACTTGGGCAGATAGTTGCCCGACGGTCCGAGGTGGTTGAAGACCGCGTCGATCAGCACCCCGAGCCCGCGGGCGTGACAGGCGTCGATGAGACGGATCAGCGCGTCGGGGCCACCGTACGGTTCGTGCACGGCATACCAGAGCACCCCGTCGTACCCCCAGCCGTGGGTACCGCCGAACGCGTTGACCGGCATCAGTTCCACGAAATCGACACCGAGGTCGACCAGGTGGTCGAGCTTGCCGATCGCGGCGTCGAACGTGCCCTCGGGGGTGAACGTCCCGGTGTGCAGTTCGTAGATCACCTGGCCCTTTTCGGACCCCTCGATCGCGCGACCCGCCCATGCTCCGTCGGTCCACGCGTCGGAAGCCGGCCGCCACAGCTGGGAGCGTTCGTGGACCCCGTCGGGCTGACGCGCCGAGCGGGGGTCGGGCAGCACCTTCGGGTCGTCGTCGAGGACGAAGCCGTACCGCGCGTCCGGCGCGGTGTCCACCTCGGCGCGCCACCAGGCGTCGTCACCGCGTGTCATCGGGTGCAGGGTCCCGTCGACGTCGAGTCGCACCCGCTCGGGCAGCGGCGCCCACACCGCGAACTCAGGCATCGTCACGCTCCAGCAGCACGGTGGGCAGTTCGGCGAACAGATCGGCGGCCGTCACGGTGCCGGTGAAGCGGCTGCCGGTGATGCGGTCGGTCCAGTTGCCGTCGGGAAGTGTCAATTCGGTGTCACCCCAGCCAGTTTCGTGCAGTCGCACGGTGTGACGGCTGACGGCGGTCAGCACGTCGTCGCCGCGTAGGAACGCCACGACGTGCTCGGCGGCCGCACCGCGGGCGAGGATCGGGGTGTACCCGCCCTCTACGAAGGTGGCCGGGCGGTCGCGGCGGACGCGCAGTGCCGCGTGCACCACGCGCATCTTGGGATGGCGCAACGCCTCCAGTTCGGTGCGGCACTGCGCGTAGTCGACCGGACGGCGATTGTCCGGATCGACCAGGCTGTCCTCCCACAGCTCGGTGCCCTGATAGACGTCGGGGACGCCGGGGCCGGTCAGCGCCAGGAGTTTCTGGCCGAGGCTGTCGTTGCGGGCATGCGGGTCGAGTTGTTCGATTAGGCGGGTGAGTTCGGTGCCCACCGGGCCGTCGATGACGCTGTCCAGCCACGCGTGCACGCCGCTCTCGAACTCGCTGTCCGGGTCGTTCCACGTCGTGTGGGTCGCCGCTTCGCGAATCGCCTTCTCCGCGTAGGCGTGTAAGCGCTCGCGTAGTTCGTCGGTGACCACCCCGTCGGCCGGCCAGACGCCGAACACGTTCTGCAGCAGGAACAGTCCGGTGCCGGAATCGGGCGGCGGGGTCCGATCCGCCCAGGCCTCCACGTACTGCGCCCACAGCGACGGCACCTGGGAGAGCACGCCGATGCGGGCGCGCACGTCCTCACCGCGTTTGGTGTCGTGGGTCGACAGCGTCGTCATCGCGTGCGGCCACATCGCGGCCCGGGCCGCGGCGCGCTGATGGAACTCCGCGATGGACACGCCGAACCACTCGGGTTCGCCGCCGACCTCGTTGAGCGACACCAGGCGGGCGTCCCGGTAGAACAGACAGTCCTCCATGGCCTTCGCGGTGGCCGCACCGCACAACTGCTGGAACCGCACCGCGGTCTCCCGGCCACGGGACAGCGCCGCGGACAGGATCTGCAGAGCCGGCGCGAAACGCGGCTGCTCCGAGAGCGTTTCGGCGATCGCGACCGGCAGCACCGTCGCCAGCGCCGGATAGTCGGACCGGTACACACCGAGGTGGCTGATCACCGCGGCGACCGCATTCGGCAGGTCGTCGTGGTCCTGGCCGGTGGCGGCGACGATCGTGCGGCAGAGCCGAGCCAGCTCACTGCCCAGGGTGGTGGTGACGGCCTGCACCTTGAGCGCCCGCGCGGTACGGGGCATCGCGGCGTAGTCAACACCGGTGGATTCGTAGAGCGTGCCGAGCGCGTCGGCGCCTGCGGGATCGATGAACACCCCGCCCGCCTCGCGCAACGCGTCGTATCCGGTGGTGCCCGCGACCGGCAGGGTCGGGTCCAGCGGTTCGTCGACGGCGAGGATCTTCTCGATCACGATCCAGGCCTGCGGGCCGACGAGCTCCCGCAGCCAGGCCAGATATCCGGGGGGATCGGACAATCCGTCGGGGTGGTCGATGCGGATGCCGTCGACGAGGTCATCGGTGAACCACCGTTTGACCTCGGTGTGGGTCGCCTCGAAGACCGCGGGGTCTTCCTGGCGCAGTCCCGCCAGCGACGTGATCGAGAAGAACCGGCGGTATCCGCAGATCCCGCGCTTCCACCCGATCAACCGGTAGTGCTGACGGTCGTGGACGTCCGGACCGGTGCCCTCACCCGTACCGGGCGCGATCGGGAACACCAGGTCGCCCAGGCGCAACCGGTCACCGTCCACGGTGAGATCGGCGACGTCGCCGTCGGATCCGAGCACGGGCAGCAGGATCCGGCCGTCCGGGTCGGCGGTCCAGTCGACGTCGAAGTAGTCGGCGTACGCGGAGTCGCGGCCGTGGGTGAGCAGATCCCACCACCACGGGTTCTGCGTCGGATCGTCGACGCCGACGTGGTTGGGCACGATGTCAACGATGAGGCCGACCTTCCGCCTCTTGGCCGCCGCCGACAGCGAGGCGAGCGCCTCGGCGCCGCCGAGCGCCGCCGACACGGTCGTGGGATCGGTGACGTCGTAACCGTGGGTCGAACCCTCGACCGCGGTCAGGATCGGCGACAGGTACAGGTGTGAGACCCCGAGTGCGTCGAGGTAGTCCACCAGCGCCTCGGCGTCGGCGAGGGTGAAGGCGTCACCGCGCATCTGCAGCCGGTAGGTCGACAACACGGGCCGGGCGGCGGCCATCAGGCGGTCTTCCGCAGCACGAGCAGCGATCTGGGTTGTAGCGAGATCTTCTCGCCAGCCGGGACGACGACGTCGGTGTGGCCGGTCGGGTCGGCGGTGTCCAGGTCGGCGGTCCACATCTCGGCGTAGTCGCCGTCGGGGGTGACGAAGTCCTGCACGTGGTCGTGGGCGTTGAAGCACAGCAGGAACGAGTCGTCGACGACGCGTTCGCCGCGCGCGTCGGGGGTGGGGATCGCCTCGCCGTTGAGGAAGACCGCCACGCACCTGCCCAGGCCGGTGCCCCAGTCCTCGGGGGTCATCTCGGCGCCCGCGGGTGTCAGCCACGCGATGTCGCGGACCTGATCGGCGCTGCGGATCGGTTTGCCCTCGAAGAACCGCCGTCGCCGGAACACCGGATGGCTCTTGCGGAACGCGACAACCTTGCGGGTGAACTCCAGCAGATCGGCGTTCGTCTCGCACAGCGACCAGTCCATCCAGGACAGTTCGGAGTCCTGGCAGTAGACGTTGTTGTTGCCCTGCTGGGTGCGGCCGATCTCGTCACCGTGGGCGATCATCGGCGTGCCCTGGCTGCACATCAGCGTGGCCAGCATGTTGCGCATCTGCTTACCGCGCAACGCCGTGATCTCCGGATCGTCGGTGGGACCCTCGACCCCGCAGTTCCAGGACCGGTTGTGGCTCTCGCCGTCGCGGTTGTGCTCGCCGTTGGCTTCGTTGTGTTTCTCGTTGTAGGACACCAGATCCTGCATCGTGAACCCGTCGTGGCAGGTCACGAAGTTGATCGAGGCGCTGGGGCGCCGTCCGGTGGCCTCGTAGAGGTCTGATGATCCCGTCAGCCGGGAGGCGAATTCGCCGAGGGTTGCGGGTTCTCCCCGCCAGTAGTCACGCACAGTGTCGCGATATTGCCCGTTCCACTCGGTCCACAAACCTGGGAAGTTCCCGACCTGGTAGCCACCCTCACCGACGTCCCACGGTTCGGCGATCAGCTTCACCTGGCTGACCACCGGATCCTGCTGCACGAGGTCGAAGAACGCCGAGAGCCGGTCGACGTCGTAGAACTCGCGGGCCAGCGTCGAGGCCAGGTCGAAGCGGAACCCGTCGACGTGCATCTCCAGCACCCAGTAGCGCAGCGAATCCATGATGAGCTGCAGGGTGTGCGGATGGCGGGCGTTGAGGCTGTTGCCGGTGCCGGTGAAGTCCTTGTAGAGCCGCCGGTCGCCGTCGAGGAGCCGGTAGTAGGCGGCGTTGTCGATACCGCGGAAGTTGACCGTCGGCCCGAGGTGGTTGCCCTCAGCGGTGTGGTTGTAGACGACGTCGAGGATGACCTCGATGCCCGCCGCGTGGAAGGACCGCACCATGGCCTTGAACTCGGCGACCGCGCCGCCGGCGTGCTGATTGGCCGCGTACTCGTTGTGCGGGGCGAAGAAGCCGAACGTGTTGTAACCCCAGTAGTTTCGCAGTCCGAGGTCGAGGAGCCGGTGGTCGTGCATGAACTGGTGCACCGGCATCAGCTCGATGGCGGTGACGTTCAGCGATCTGAGGTGGTCGATGATCGCGGGGTGGCAGAGCCCGGCGTAGGTGCCGCGCAACTGCGCGGGGATGGCGGGGTGCCGTTGGGTCATCCCCTTGACGTGGGCCTCGTAGATCACGGTGTCGTGGTACGGCGTGCGCGGCGCGCGGTCCGAACCCCACTGGAAGAACGGGTTGATGACGACGCTGGTCATCGTGTGCCCCAGCGAGTCGATCCGCGGGGGAGTGCCGCCGGAGGCGAGGTCCTCGGCATCGAGGTCGTAGGAGTACAGCGCCTGACCGAAGCGGAAGTCGCCGTGGAACGATTTCCCGTACGGATCGAGCAGCAGCTTGCTCGGGTCGCACCGGTGTCCCGCGGGCGGATCCCACGGGCCGTGCACACGGAACCCGTAGCGCTGGCCGGGGCTGACGGTGGGCAGGTAGGCATGCCAGACGTAACCGTCCACCTCGTCGAGGTCGATCCGTTCCTCGCTGCCGTCCTTGGCGATCAGGCACAACTCGACGCGTTCGGCGACCTCGGAGAAGAGCGAGAAGTTGGTGCCGGCTCCGTCGTACGTCGCGCCCAGCGGGTAGGCCTCACCGGGCCAGACCGTATGCGAGGTCACGTCACCACCAGCCGGTGGCGGCGGCGATCTGACGTCCGAGTTCGTCGGTCATGGTGCGCATGTAAGTGGTGGAGATGTGGTGAGCGTCGTGATACAGCAACACATTTCCCTCCACCACCCGGCAGTACTCCTCCCGACACACCGCGTCGCTCATGTCCAGTGGCTTGAGCATCGGGAACCGGTTGACGTAGGCCAGTGTCGGATTGTCGTCGGAGAGTACCTTGGAGCGCTCGATACCGCAGGACACCGCATCCCCGCCGTCGGCCAGGCAGTCCGCCGGGATGTACGGTTCGCCGTCGCGCACCAGCCACGGCGTGTCGCGCATGGCGAGAATCGGGATCTTGTTGCGCGACAAGGTTTCCCAGATGCCCAGGTACGTCGACGGCATGACGTCGCCGTCCTTGACGTTCCACGGCCGCGTCGAGGTCGTGAACACGTAGTCCGGTTTGTCGGCAAGCAGTTTCGGCATCACCCGGGAGTTCCACTCGTGGCACTTGGGATAGGGCCGGTTGTCGCCCATCACCAGCGGCATCTCCTCGGTGGTGAGCGGACAGCCCATCTTGAGGTAGGTGACCACCTTGAAGTTGTGGGTCCGGCCGAGCAGGTCGAGCGCGGTGATCCAGTGTTCGGCGTGCGAGCCGCCTGCCAGCGCGATGGTGCGCGGCGCCGACTTGTCGCCGTAGGTGCAGTTGATCACCCCGACGTTGTCGAAGTCGCTGATGCAGCCGTCGATGGTGCTGGCGGGCAGATCCTTCTTGGCCTCGAGAACCGACGGGCGCATCGGCAGCTTGGGCACCCGGACCTTGTCGAGCAACGCGATCGCACCGGGATAGTCCTGCAGGGACAGACCGGCCAGTTCCGCGCCGTTGGCCCGCTGGACGGTGACGTGCTCGCGCCAGGTGAACGACGTCGCGGTGAGCGCGACGCCCAACAGCGCCACCACCGAGCCCAGCGCGATCGTGCGCCTGCGCAGCCGGGTGCGCAGCGGCGCCGTCGCGACGGCCGTCGCCGGGGCGCGGTAGCGCAGCGGCTCCTCGATGTAGCGCATGGTCAGCCAGGCCAGTACGCCGGAGACGGCCAGCACGCCCGCGCCCTGCCAGAAGTCGACCCGCGAGTGGCCGGTGTACGACAGCCAGAAGATCAGCAGCGGCCAGTGCCACAGATACAGCGAATAGGCCATCGACCCGAGCGTCACGAACGGTGCGGTGGCCAGCAGCCGGTTGGGTGCGGGCAGCCGGCCGCCCGGCCCGCGGTTGGCGGCCGACAGGATGAAGGCGACCGTGGCCCCGACCGGAACCAGCGCCCACGGACCGGGGAACTCCTTGACGCCGTCGATGAACCATCCGCACGACAGGATCGCGGCCAACGCGGCGGTGGCGACGATGCCGCGCAGCCACATCGGCCATCGGATGTAGGGCACCAGCGCCCCGGCCAGCGCCCCGAGCAGCAGCTCCCAGGCCCGGGCGAAGCTGTTGTAGTAGGCGGTGGCCTGGTCGTCGTTGTGGGCGATGACGGCGTAGACGAACGAGGCGACGGTCAGCGCGGTGAGCAGCACCACCAGGACCGCACGCAGGTGGCGGCGCAGGACCCGCCGGAACAACAGCCCGAACGCGAAGATCAGCGCCAGGAAGGCGATGTAGAACTGGCCCTGCACCGACATCGACCAGATGTGCTGCAGGGGGCTGACCGTCTCCCCGGCCCGCAGGTAGTCCGACGCGGTGATCGCCAGTTCCCAGTTCTGGTAGTACCCGAGGCTGGCCAGGCTCTGGTCGGCGAACGTCTCCCACCGGGTCTCCGGCTGGATGAGGATGGTCAGCACCGCCGAGGCGGCCAGCACCACCACCAGCGCGGGCAGCAGGCGCCGCACCAGCCGCGTGAACTCGGGGAACGGGCGCAGCGGGGCGTCCTGGGTCAACACCATGCGCAGCAACCGGCCGCCGAAGAAGAACCCCGACAGGGCCAGGAAGACGTCGACGCCACCGGAGACCCTGCCGAACCAGACGTGGAAGACCGCGACGAGCGCGATCGCCACACCTCGCAAACCGTCCAGATCGTGCCGGTAGAAGCCCGATGACCGGGTCCCCGTCGCGGTGGGCCGGACGGGTTCCGGGTCGGTGCCGGCCGCCGGCCGCCGGAAGGCGAGGGTCATCATGGTCGGCGGCTAATTTACCGAATAACGCCGCACACCTCATGCCGCGCATCGAGGGGACGCCGCGGCGGGCGCAGGCGTTAGTGTCGATTTCCGTGTCCGCGTTGACCCCAGACCAGATCAGCGCCCTCGATGCCGCGCACGTCTGGCATCCCTACAGCACCATCGGCGCCGGTGCGTTGCCGCCCGTGGTGGCGCTGGCCGCCAAGGGGGCGTGGATCACGATCGCCGACCCCGACGACGGCCGCCCGGTGGACGTCATCGACGCGATGAGCTCGTGGTGGACGGCGATCCACGGCCACGGCCACCCGGTGCTCGACGCGGCGATCAGCCGGCAGCTCGCCACCATGAACCACGTGATGTTCGGCGGGCTGACCCACGAACCCGCCGCCCGGCTGGCGCAGCTGCTGGTGCAGATCACCCCGCCCGGCCTGGAGACCGTGTTCTTCTCCGACTCCGGGTCGGTGTCGGTGGAGGTGGCCGTCAAGATGGCGCTGCAGTACTGGCGGGCCGCCGGACGGCCGGGCAAGACCCGCCTGATGACCTGGCGCGGGGGCTACCACGGCGACACCTTCACCCCGATGAGCGTGTGCGATCCCGACGGCGGCATGCACGGAATGTGGACCGACGTCCTGACCCGGCAGGTGTTCGCCCCGCCGGTGCCGCGCGACCACGACCCCGGCTATGTCGCCGCGTTCGAGCGGCAGCTCGCCGAGCACGCCGGCGAACTGGCCGCGGTGATCGTGGAGCCGGTGGTGCAGGGCGCAGGCGGGATGCGGTTCCACGACCCCCGCTACCTCCGTGACCTGCGGACCCTGTGCGACCGGCACGACGTCCTGCTGATCTTCGACGAGATCGCCACCGGCTTCGGGCGCACCGGCGAACTGTTCGCCGCCGACCATGTTGGGATCAGCCCCGACATCATGTGCGTCGGCAAGGGGCTCACCGGCGGCTATCTGACCCTGGCCGCGACGCTCTGCACCGCCGAGATCGCCCACACCATCAGCACCGGGGAGGCCGGTGCGTTGATGCACGGCCCGACCTTCATGGCCAACGCGCTGGCCTGCGCGGTCGCTGTGGCCGCGGTCGAACTGCTGCTGGCGGGGGATTGGCGCGCCACGATCGCCGGGATCGAACGGGCACTGGCCGACGGTCTGCGGCCGGCGCGTGAGGTGCCGGGAGTCGCCGACGTCCGGATGCTCGGCGCGATCGGCGTCGTCGAACTGGAACGTCCGGTCGACATGGCGACGGCGACCGCCGCGGCGCTGCGCCACCGGGTCTGGCTGCGGCCGTTCCGCAACCTCGTCTACGTCATGCCGCCGTACATCTGCACGGCCGAGGAACTCGCCCAGATCACCTCCGCCGTGGTGGGTGTGGCCCGTGCACTAGCCTGAACGGTGTTCAATTGACCGTTCAGTCGCCGAGGAGGTCGCCCGTGACCCGCGCCGGTCTGTCGCCCCTGGCCTGGCTCGACGATGTCGCCGACCAGCGGCGCGCCGCTGGCCTGCGCCGCGCACTGCGCAGCAGGCCGCCGGGTGGTACCGCGGTGGACCTGGCCTCCAACGACTACCTCGGCCTGTCCACGCATCCACGCGTCGTCGAGGGCGCGGTGCGCGCGCTGCGCGAGTGGGGCGCCGGGTCGACTGGTTCGCGGCTGGTCACCGGCAACACCGAACTGCACGAAGGCTTCGAGCGCGCGCTGGCCGCATTCACCGGCGCCGAGTCCGCGCTGGTGTTCTCCTCCGGATACACCGCCAACCTCGGTGCGGTGGTGGCACTGTCCGGCCGCGGTTCGCTGCTGGTGTCCGACGCGCTGACCCATGCGTCGCTCGTCGACGCCAGCCGGCTGTCGCGGGCCCGCGTCGTGGTCACCCCGCACCGTGACGTCACCGCGATCGAGACCGCGCTGGCCACCCGCGACGAACACCGAGCGGTCGTGGTGACCGATTCGGTGTTCTCCGCGGACGGGGTGCTGGCGCCGCTTCGGGACATGCACGAGGTGTGCCGCCGACACGGCGCACTGCTCATCGTCGACGAGGCGCACGGACTCGGCGTGCGCGGCAACGGCGGCCGCGGGCTGCTCGACGAGGTCGGTCTGGCCGGCGCCCCGGACGTGGTCATGACCACCACGCTGTCCAAGGCCCTGGGCAGCCAGGGCGGGGTCGTCCTCGGCCCCCTCGCCGTGCGCGACCACCTGATCGACGCCGCTCGTCCGTTCATCTTCGACACGGGCCTGGCGCCGGCCGCGGTCGGTGCGGCGTGGGCGGCGATGGAGGTGCTCGTCGACGAACCGTCGCGTGCCCGCGCGGTGCTGGACAACGCCGCCGCACTGGCACAGGCGTGCGACGTGCCCGCACGGCCCGACTCCGCCGTCGTCTCGGTGATCCTCGAAGAACCCGAGGTGGCACTGGCCGCGGCGACCGCCTGCCTCGAGC
Organism: Mycobacterium sp. IS-1496; assembly: GCF_001499995.1. Taxonomy (GTDB): domain Bacteria; phylum Actinomycetota; class Actinomycetes; order Mycobacteriales; family Mycobacteriaceae; genus Mycobacterium. The sequence continues at coordinate 25,239 of NZ_LQIU01000076.1, read as the reverse complement.
GGGGTGTGCGCGTCGGGTGCTTCCGGCCGCCCACCGTGCCCGAGGGCACCTCCCGGCTGCGCCTGACCGCGCGGGCGTCGCTGACCCCCGAGGACCTCGACACCGCCCGGCGGGTGCTCACCGACGTGCTGACGGCGGCGCGCCGATGAGCGTGCTCGTGGTCACCGGGACCGACACCGGCGTCGGCAAGACCGTGGCCACCGCGGCGCTCGCCTGCGCCGCCCGTGTCGCCGGAATAGACGTCGCGGTGTGCAAACCCGTCCAGACCGGGATCGGTCCGGCCGGCGGTGCGGGGGACGACGACCTCGTCGAGATCGGCAGGCTGGCCGGGGTGGACGCCCTGCACTCGGGATGGCGCTACCCGGACCCGTTGGCGCCGGTGGCCGCGGCGCAGCGCGCGGGCACCGCACTGCCGACGCGCGACGAGCTGATCGGCATGATCCGCGGGGCCGACGCGCCGGGCCGGCTGACGCTCGTGGAGGGTGCGGGCGGGCTGCTGGTCGAACTCGGCCAGGGCGGTGTCACGCTGCGCGACATCGCCACCGAACTCGCCGCGCCCGTGCTGGTGGTGGTCGCACCGGGTCTCGGCACCCTCAACCACACCGCGCTGACCCTGGAATCGCTCGGCGCCCGGCGCATTCCATGCGCGGGCCTGGTGATCGGCGCCTGGCCCGCCCAACCGGGTGCGGCCGAGATCGACAACCGCGACGCGCTGGCCCGGCTCGCCCCGGTGCGGGCGGCGCTGCCCGCCGGCGCCGGTTCGGTCAGCGCCGTCGACTTCGAACGGATCTGCGCGACGGCTTTCGACCCGGTCTGGCTCGCGGGCCTGCTGTAGATGGTCCACTCGGTCGAGTTGCTCTTCGACCCCCGCACCGACGCGGCCGTGCGCCGCGTCTGGGCTGACCTGGACGCCGCCGGGGTACGCAGTCAGGCCGCCAACCGCTCACCCAGCAACCGACCGCATGTGACGCTCACCGTGGCCGGGCACATGGCCGACGGGGTGGACGAGGCGCTGCGCCCGCTCCTGCAGCGACTGCCGATCGACGGGCTGATCGGGGCGCCGATGCTGTTCGGTGTCCGCGCGCTGATCCTCGTGCGACTGCTGGTGCCGTCGGCGCCCCTGCTCGATCTGCACCGCGAGGTCGACCGGGTGTGCCGGCCCTTCGTCGACGGCGCCCCGCTTCCGCACACCGCGCCCGGGCAGTGGACCCCCCACGTCACGCTGGCGCGCCGCATGCCGCCCGAGCAGCTACCCGCCGCGGTGGGGGTGCCGGGCCTGGCCTCCGACATCCGCTGCCGGATCGTGGGCCTGCGCCACTGGGACGGCGACAACCGCGTCGAGTATCCGATCAGCTGACCGTCCGCACCTGCTGGGGGTAACTTACGGGTCAGTGGCCAAACGATCCGACGAGGAGTCCGGCGGGGCCTCTCACTGGAGTCCCGGTCGACTGCACTGGTGGACGACAACGGCGATCGCCGTCATCGGCGCGATCGTCGGTGGCACGTCGCTGATCATGAACTTCTTCTACCACCCCGGCGCGCCGCCGACCACGATCGAGTCCGGCCACTCGGAGTTCATGAAGCTGAGTTACTCGGACCGGATCGACCGATGCGTTCCGTACATCTCGGAGCACCTCGACTCGTGGCGCGATCGGTGGCGAAGCGCCTTGAGCGAGACCGGCGGCTCACACCAGAAGCCGCCGGTGCCCTTCGCGGCGCTCGGCGATGCGGGCGCCTCGGGCCAGGCGATCGTCAACACGTACCTGGCGGTGGTCGACTACGCCGAGAAGTCGGCGCCCACCGACGAAGGCGAGAACCTGCTCTCGTGTGTCTATTCGCCCGCGCTGCGGACGGGTCCGAGCCACACCTATCCGGACGTGGACGCCCTCGTCGGCAGCGGTAACGACGTCCCCAAGGCCGACAATCTGGTGGTCGCGGAGAGCCCGGTTTACCTGCAGGGCCAATTCGCCGGAGTCACCGCGGAGGGCCGTGCGAACAAGATCGTCGAGGTGATCATCCGACCGGGCCCGAGCGAGACGCGCCGTGAACTCGGTTTCGCGGTGGTGTCCGGTCACGATCAGGGAGTCCAGATGTGGGCGCTGACCGCGTCGGTGGACGCGGGAGACCCTCAGTGGATGAACGACATCGCCGGCTACCGCGGCTTCTGACCTCGGCCGACGGCGGCCGTCACGTCGGGTCGAATGTCGATGTCCGCGAACGGGTTCGGGCGTGCATGCCGTCCACGAGCAGGTCCAGTCCGAACGTGAACCTGACCGTCGGGTCGTCGGTGAGCACGGACTGCCCGTCGGGAAGTTGGGCGCCCGCGGCGTCCCACTGGAGGCGCGACTGCTCGTCGACGGTGAAGCCGAGCACGTAGTAGACGACGGTGCGGGCCGCCAGTTCGGCGTGCTCGGGAGCCACCCCCGCGTCGGCCGCGGCGCCGGCCAGCCAGTCGAGGATTCGAGTCATCGCCCGCGACCGGCCGGCCGCGAAGCTGGCCGACACCAGCTCGGCGCCATCGGTATGCGACAGCAGCGCGTCGCGCAGCGCGGAACACAGCGCCGTGACGCGGTCGCGCCGACTTTCGGCCACATCGTCGACGGGTTCCAGGATCTGGTCGGCCACCGCGCCGAGGAGCTCCTGCTTGTTGGCGAAGTGCCAGTACAGGGCGCCGGGGGAGACGTTGAGCTCGCGGGCGAGCCTGCGCATCGTCAGGTCGGCGATGCCGTAGGCGTCCAGGATCGCCGTCGCCGCGTTCACCACGTCGCGTTTGTGCAGCTGCACACCGCTACCCTAACCTGAACGCTGTTCAAGAACCGAAGGGAGCCCAGGTGAGCGACATTCTGGCGGTGGCGCGCGAACAGGTGCTGGAACGCGGCGAGGGTCTGAACCAGGACCAGACGCTGCAGGTGCTGCAACTGTCGGACGATCGTCTCGACGATCTGCTCGCTCTCGCGCACGAGGTCCGCATGGCCTGGTGCGGCCCCGATGTCGAGGTCGAGGGCATCATCAGCCTCAAGACGGGCGGCTGCCCCGAGGACTGTCACTTCTGTTCGCAGTCCGGCCTGTTCGCCTCGCCGGTGCGCAGCGCGTGGCTCGACGTGCCGAGCCTGGTGGAAGCCGCCAAGCAGACCGCCAAGACCGGCGCGACGGAGTTCTGCATCGTCGCCGCGGTCCGCGGCCCCGACGAGCGACTGCTGGCGCAGGTCGCAGCCGGGATCGAGGCGATCCGCAACGAGGTCGACATCCAGATCGCCTGCTCGCTGGGCATGCTCACCGCCGACCAGGTCGAGCGCCTCTCGGCGATGGGCGTGCACCGCTACAACCACAACCTCGAGACGGCGCGGTCGTTCTTCACCAACGTGGTCACCACGCACACCTGGGAGGAGCGGTGGGAGACCCTGCGCATGGTCCGAGAGGCGGGCATGGAGGTGTGCTGCGGCGGCATCCTCGGCATGGGTGAGACCCTCGAGCAGCGCGCGGAGTTCGCCGCGAATTTGGCCGAACTCGATCCGCACGAGGTGCCGTTGAACTTCCTCAACCCGCGGCCGGGCACCCCTTTCGGAGACCTCGAGGTGCTTCCTGCTTCCGAGGCGCTCAAGGCGGTCGCCGCCTTCCGGCTCGCGCTGCCCCGGACCATGCTGCGCTTCGCGGGCGGCCGCGAGATCACCCTCGGTGACCTCGGCGCCAAGAAGGGCATACTCGGCGGGATCAACGCCGTCATCGTCGGCAACTACCTGACCACGCTCGGGCGGCCCGCGGAAGCCGATCTCGAACTGCTCGACGACCTGCAGATGCCGATCAAGGCGCTCAACGCCAGCCTGTGATGGCGCCCAAATTCAACGTCTACACTGGCGAACCCGCAGGCGGCGCGGTCCCGACCGCGGCGCAGCTGGGTCTGGAACCGCCCCGGTTCTGCGCCGAGTGCGGACGCCGGATGGTGGTGCAGGTCCGTCCCGACGGGTGGTGGGCGAAGTGCTCCAGGCACGGCGTCCTGGACTCCCACGATCTGGAGACACAACGGTGAACGATGTTGCGGCACCGCGATATTCGCGGCGAAAGGCCGCGCTGCTCACGGTCGCCGGGTTGGTGGCGGCCGGTGCGGCCACCGGTGCGCTGTGGTCGCTGCTCGCGCCGCCGGTGCACGGTGTCGTCGCGCTGACGCGGGCCGGTGACCGCGTCCGGGCATACCTGGGCAGCGAGGCCGACCACTTCTTCACCTCGGCGTTCCTGTTCGTCGGCATGCTGTCGGTGGTCGGCGTCGTGGCGGCGGTCTGGCTCTGGCAGTGGCGGGCGCACCGCGGGCCCGTGCTGATCACGGCGCTCGCGGTCGGCGGTGCTGGCGCCGCTGCGGCGGCGGCGGGCGTCGGAGCGGCCCTGATGCGTATGCGGTACGGCGTGGTCGACATCGCCGGCGCACCGGTGACGCCCGAGCGCCGGGTGCACTACGTCGTCGAGGCACCCGCGGTGTTCTTCGGTCACACGTCGCTGCAGATCGCGTGTTCGCTGGTGTTCCCGGCCGCTCTGGGCGCACTGGTCTACGCGATGTGCGCGGTCTCGACCTCCCGGGACGACCTCGGCGGCTGGCCGCCGCAGGAGTATCAGCCGGTCAGCGGTCGAACTGAGACAGTGGACGGCGCTCTACCCGTTGGCCCGCAATCACCTTCGCGCTGATTACCGCGAGCCGAAGCATGCCGCGGTAGGTCGACGGGTTCAGCAGTGTCGGCCACTTGGTGCGGGTGAGGTTCTCGCTCAGCGGGCGTCCCGCGAACCGGTCCCGCAGCCAGCGCAACGTCATCGGTGCGGACATCGGGTGCAGCAGCATGTGCTCGCTGAACATGTCCCGGTGATAGGTGACGTGGGCGCCGCCGCTGCTGTAGGTGTCGATCAGCGCGTCGATGTCGTCGACCGAGACGATGCGGTCGTGCACGGCCTGCACGATCAACACCGGCGGCCTCGGGGTCGCGGTGCCGAGCTTGATGCTGTCGAAGACCTCCTGGACCTCCTGGGTCTGCAGGATCTCCTCCAGCGGCCGGTCGACCAGCTTGCCCATGTCCATGCCGACCCACCGCAGCACCGCGTGCGCCGTCGTCATCTTCTGGATGCGCAGCAGCATCGCCTTGCCGGAGTCGGTCGCGTGCTCCTGGATGACGCGGTCGAGGTCGGGGTAGCTCTGAGTCAGCGCCGCCACGACCATCGCGGGCAGACCCGAATAGAGGCTGCCGTTGAGTCGGCGGAACGCGTTGCCCAGATCGGCCACCGGTGAACCGAGCACCGCGCCGACGATGTTGAGCTCGGGGGCGTAGTCGTCACAGGTCTCCGCCGCCCAGGCGGTGGCCAGCCCACCCCCGGAGTAGCCCCACAGGCCGACCGGCGCCTCCGCCGACAGCCCGAGACGGTCGCTGTTCAGCGCGGCCCTGACCCCGTCGAGCACGTGGTAGCCGGGTTCGTGGGGCGCACCCCAGATACCGTGCCGGCCCTCGTGGTCGGGTACGGAGACGGCCCAGCCCTCGGCGAGCGCGGCGGCGATCAGCAGGAACTCGGCCTGGGCCAGCGCACCGACGGCCTTGGCGCCGCGCCGCAGCGCGTAGGAGGGGAAGCAGCGCCCGGCGACCGCGTCGATCGCGCACTGGTAGGACACGATCGGGCACGGCTTCTTGGGATCCCGCTGCGTCGGTGCCACGACGGTGGTCACGGTGGCCTGCGGATCACCGCGGAAGTCGGTCGTGCGGTACAGCAGCTGGGTGGCGGTGAACTTCTGGGGGACGAGCCCCATGAAAGCCAATTCGACGTCACGTGAGCGCAGGATCGTGCCGGGCCGGGCGTGTTCGAAACCCGCGGGCGGTTCGTAGAAGTGGTCCTTGGCCGGTACCGACGGCCGCGCCCCCCGGGAAACGTCCTCGTGGTACGGCTGGCCGATCCACTCGGCGCCGGTTTCCCGCGCCACACTGCCCAAGTCCATCCGGCCAAGGCTACTTAAGAGGTCTATGAGATTCCACTCGCCTCACCCGGGCGGGCGAAGTGCGGCGAATTCGTCGGTCACCCGATAGCGGGACTCGGTGAACCGGTAGAGGGCCGGTGGCCGGCCCCCCGCCCGGCCGGAGCGGGCGGTGGAGCCGGTCCTGGTGATGACGTTGCGGCGTTCGAGCACGCGTTGCAGATTGGTGGCGTCCACCTGGTAGCCCAGCGCCGCACCGTAGATGTCCCGTAGCGTCGAGATCGCGAATTCCGTTGGTGTGAGCGCGAATCCGATATTGGTGTAGGACAGCTTGGCCGCCAGGCGGGTATGGGCGTGTTCGACCATCGGGCGGTGGTCGAACGCCATCTGCGGCAACTCGGACACCGGGTGCCAGCAGGTGTCCGGCGGTAGCGCCGGGGTGGCGGGCGAGGGCACCAGGCCCAGGAACGTCGAGGCGATGGTGCGCGCGCCGGGCACGCGGGCCGGGTCGGAGAACACGGCGAGTTGTTCGAGGTGGGCTACCTCACGCAGGTCCACCTTCTCGGCCAGCTGGCGCCGCACGGACGTGGTGAGGTCCTCGTCGTGGCCGAGCCGGCCGCCCGGCAGCGACCACCGGCCCCGCTCCGGATCGAGTGCTCGCTGCCACAACAGCACGTGCAGGGCGGGGTGTCCCGCGCCGGGGCCGATGCCGCGAATCTGGAACACGACGGCGAGCACTTCGTGCGCGGTGCTAGTATGAGCCATGTTTTCGATTGTAAGTCGAAAACCGAATCGACACCGAGGGAGCCCACCGTGACGCTGCTTGACGAGACGTTTCCGGCGGAGTTCGGCGACGTCGAACCCACCGAGGAGTGGGCCGCCGAAGTGCGCCGCCTGGCCCGGCAGCGCGGGGCGACCGTGCTCGCGCACAACTACCAGCTGCCGGCCATCCAGGACGTCGCCGATCACGTCGGGGACTCCCTGGCACTGTCGCGGATCGCGGCCGAGGCGCCCGAGGACACCATCGTGTTCTGCGGCGTGCACTTCATGGCGGAGACGGCCAAGATCTTGTCGCCGGACAAGACGGTCCTGATCCCCGACGCCAGGGCGGGCTGCTCGCTGGCCGACTCCATCACCGCCGACGAACTGCGGGAGTGGAAGGCCGAGTTCCCCGGCGCGGTGGTGGTGTCGTACGTGAACACCACCGCCGCGGTGAAGGCCGAGACCGACATCTGCTGCACGTCCTCGAACGCCGTCGACGTCGTCGCGTCCATCCCGGCCGACCGTGACGTGCTGTTCTGCCCGGACCAGTTCCTCGGAGCCCACGTCCGCCGCGTCACCGGCCGGACGAACATGCACATCTGGGCGGGGGAGTGCCACGTCCACGCCGGCATCAACGGTGACGAACTGGCCGATCAGGCCCGCGCGCATCCGGAGGCCGAACTGTTCGTCCACCCCGAGTGCGGGTGCGCCACCTCGGCGCTCTACCTCGCCGGCGAGGGCGCGTTTCCGGCCGACCGGGTGAAGATCCTCTCGACCGGCGGCATGCTCGACGCGGCCCGTGAGAGCCGCGCGAGTCAGGTGCTGGTCGCCACCGAGGTCGGCATGCTGCACCAGCTGCGCCGTGCGGCCCCCGAGATCGACTTCCAGGCGGTCAACGACCGGGCCTCGTGCCGGTACATGAAGATGATCACGCCCGCCGCGCTGCTGCGTTGCCTGACCGTCGGCGCCGACGAGGTGCACGTCGACCACGAGACCGCACGGCTGGCTCGGCGCAGCGTGCAGCGGATGATCGAGATCGGGCAGCCCGGCGGCGGGGAATGACCCTCCCCGGGGGCAGGAGCGCAGCGACCGGGGGGAAGGCGTCCCTTCGCGGTTGCGGCGGCACCACGCACTGGCAGCAGCGCGCTGACGTCGTGGTGATCGGCACCGGGGTCGCCGGTCTGGTGGCGGGGCTGGCGGCGCACCGCCGCGGCCGCCGCGTCATCGTGCTCAGCAAGGCCTCCGAACAGGCCGGGTCGACGGCCACCGGATACGCCCAGGGCGGGATCGCGGTGGTGCTGCCCGGCGCGTTGCGGGACGACGGCGACTCGGTGGACGCGCACGTCGATGACACGCTCGCCGCGGGTGGGGGTCTGTGTGACGCCGAGGCGGTTCGGTCCATCGTGGCCGACGGGTACCGCGGGGTGTGCGATCTCGTGGACGACGGCGCCCGCTTCGACGAATCCACCGCCGGCCGCTGGGCGCTGACGCGCGAGGGCGGCCATTCCCGGCGACGGATCATCCACGCCGGCGGCGACGCGACCGGCGCCGAAGTGCAGCGTGCGCTCGACTGCGCGGCGCGGGTGCTCGACATCCGCCACGACCACGTGGCGGTCCGGGTGCTGCGCGACGACGCCGCGGTGACCGGCGTGCTGGTCCTCAACGAGGACGGACCCGGCATCGTGCACGCCCCGGCGGTTATCCTGGCGACCGGCGGTCTCGGCCACCTCTACGCCGCCACCACGAATCCGGAGGCCGCCACCGGCGACGGGATCGCGCTGGCGCTGTGGGCCGGCGTACCGGTCAGCGACATCGAGTTCGTGCAGTTCCACCCGACCATGCTGTTCGACGGGCGCACCGGCGGCAGGCGCCCGCTGATCACCGAGGCGCTGCGCGGAGAAGGCGCACGGCTGGTCGACGCGCACGGGGATCCGGTGACCGCGGGGGTGCATCCGCTCGGTGACCTGGCTCCGCGTGATGTGGTCGCCGGCGCGATCGACGCGCGGCTGAGGTCCACCGGGGATCTGTGCGTCTATCTCGACGCGCGTCATCTGAGCGGGATCGCGCACCGTTTCCCGACCGTCACGGCGGCGTGCCGGCAGGCCGGCATCGACCCCGCGCGTCAGCCCATTCCCGTCGTGCCCGGGGCGCACTACAGCTGCGGCGGCGTCGTCACCGACGTCGACGGTCGCACCACGCTGCCCGGGCTGTTCGCCGCCGGCGAGGTGGCCCGCACCGGGATGCACGGCGCCAACCGGCTGGCGTCCAACAGCCTGCTCGAAGGCCTGGTCGTCGGGGGCCGCGCGGGCCGCGGCGCCGCTGATCACGCGGCCGCGGCGGGTCCGAGCCGGGCCGTCGCCCCCGAGACCCTCGTGGGTGAGGCGCTCGGCCGCCGGGGCCTGCAGGCGGCGATGAGCCGCGACGCCTCGGTGGTGCGCGACGTCGAGGGGCTGCTGCGTCTGGGCGACCTCCTCGCGACGGCGACCGCGCGCCCACTGCGCTCCCGCACCGACGTCGAGGACGCCGCGCTCACCCTGACGGCGCAGGCGGTGTCGGTCGCCGCGCTGCAGCGCGCCGAGTCGCGGGGGTGCCACCACCGCGCCGACCACCCCGGCGCCGACCCGGCGCACGCCGTCAGCGGCGCGGTAGACCTGGACGAACACGGACACGTACGACTGAAGGTGAGGGCGGACGCGTGCTGCTGAGTCAACTGTCGAAAGCGGAGATCGCCGAGGCGCGTGCGGTGGTGTCGCGCGCACTCGAGGAGGATCTGCGGTACGGACCGGACATCACCACTCAGGCGACCGTTCCCGCCGACGCGGCCACCACCGCGGCGATGCGCACCCGCGAACCAGGGGTCGCCGCGGGCATCGACGTGGCGCTGCTCGTGCTCGACGAGGTCCTCGGTCCCGACGGCTACCGCGTGACCGACCGCGTCGAGGACGGCGCCAGCCTGCTGCCCGGCGCGGCGCTGCTCACCCTCGAGGCCCCGACCCGCGGTCTGCTCACCGCCGAACGCACGATGCTCAACCTCGTCTCACACCTGTCGGGCATCGCGACCACGACCGCGACCTGGGTGGACGCGGTTGCGGGAACCAACGCCAGGATCCGGGACACCCGCAAGACGCTGCCGGGCCTGCGCACGTTGCAGAAGTACGCGGTGCGCGTCGGCGGCGGCGAGAACCACCGCATGGGTCTGGGCGATGCGGCGCTGATCAAGGACAACCACGTGGCGGCCGCCGGTTCCGTGGTCGCCGCGCTGCGGGCCGTGCGGGCCGCCGCGCCGGGGCTGACCTGCGAGGTCGAGGTGGATTCGCTCGAACAACTCGACGAGGTGCTCGCCGAGGACGTCGAGCTGGTCCTGCTCGACAACTTCCCGGTCTGGCAGACCCAGATCGCCGTGCAGCGTCGCGACTCCCGCTCGCCGGCGACCCGGCTGGAGTCCTCCGGCGGGCTGTCCCTGGCGACGGCGGCCGAATACGCGGGCACCGGGGTCGACTACCTCGCCGTCGGGGCGCTCACCCACTCGGTCCGTGTCCTCGACATCGGACTGGACATCTGAGACGCGGTCCGCGTCAGGCCGCGCGACGCGTCAACACCAGCGGGTCGCCGTCGGTGACGGCGATGGTGTGTTCGCTGTGGGCGGTGCGTGAGCCGTCGGCCGACCGGATGGTCCAGCCGTCGGGGTCGTAGACGATCCGGTCGGTGCCGCGGGCCAGCCAGGGCTCGAGGGCGAGTGTCAGTCCGGGTCGCAGCGTCAGGCCGCGCCCTGGCCGTCCGCGGTTGGGCACGTGGGGGTCTTCGTGCATGGTCCTGCCGAGTCCATGCCCACCGAAGTCGGTGTTGACCGGATAGCCGTAGTCGGCGGCGACGGTCCCGATCGCCGCCGAGATGTCGCCGAGGCGGTTGCCCGGCCGGGCGGCGTCGATGCCGGCGGCCAGCGCCTGTTCGGTGGCCTCGATCAGCCGCTGATCGCCGTCGCGTGGAGTGCCGACGATGATGCTGCGTGCCGAGTCGGCCACCCACCCATCGATCGAGACCGCGATGTCCATGCTGAGCAGGTCGCCGTCGAGCAGCGTGTAGTCGTGCGGGAGGCCGTGCAGGACTGCGTCGTTGACCGACAGGCAGATGACGTTGCGGAACGGGCCGCGGCCGAACGACGGCGCATAGTCCCAGTAGCAGGACACCGCGCCGCGCTCGGCGATCAACTGGCGGGCGCGGTGTTCGAGGTCGAGCAGGTTCACCCCGACCTGTGCCCGCGACGCCATATCGTCGAGCAGGTCTGCGATGAAGGCGCCGGTGGTGCGCATCGCCGCGATCTCGCGGGGGGTCTTGAGTTCCAGCACACGCTCTCCTTGTCGGTATAGAAATACCAGAGTAGCGGAGCGACCGGTATTTTCATACCGGAGATGGCGTATCCTCGTTCCATGGTCCGATCGCCCCTGACGCCGCAGCAACGCGCCGCCGGCAAGCGGCTCGGCGCCCACCTTCGGCAGGCACGGGGCGACCGCAAGCTCGTCGAGGTCGCGCAGGCCGCGTCGATCTCACCCGAGACGCTCCGCAAGATCGAGTCCGGGCGCCTGGCGACGCCCGCGTTCGCCACGGTCGCCGCGCTGGCGGCCGTGCTGGGGATCCCCCTGGAGGACCTCGCCCGCACCTGCCTGCCCGAACCGGACCCTCAGCTCACGTCGGCGACGAACACCGCGATGTTGCGGGCCTGACGGCGGGCGAACGACGGCAGGGCCGCGACCTCGCGCCCGTTGGGCACGATCCGCGGGTTGACGATGTGCACTTCGTCACGGAACAGCCGCAGGTCGGCCTCGCCCGCGGCGATCGCGTTGCGCGCCCAGTCGGTCATCCCGTGGCCCAGCACGATCGCGAGCTCATCGCCTTTGCGGTAGGCCGTCACCGGCGTCTCGAACTGCCGCCCGGACCGTCTACCAGTGTGTTTGATGAGCGCCAGGCCGGGTACGCGGCCCGCCAGCGGCCTGATGACCGGATTGAAGTACTTGATCTGAAGGCGATCCAGCCACTCCGGGAACATCTTCGGTAGCTCCGACACGACGGCTCCAATACGATTTGGCCTGCTCTGGGACAATGGACAGCGTGAATGTATCGCCGGTGACGATGGCCCGCATCGACTTGCGCGGCAGGACGCTGTCCGCCGCGCAGTTGCGGTCGGCGCTGCCTCGCGGGGGCGTCGACGTGGACGCCGTCGTGCCGAAGGTCCGTCCGATCGTCGACGCCGTGGCCGACCGCGGCGCCGAGGCCGCACTCGAATACGGCGAGTCGTTCGACGGCGTCCGTCCCGGCGCGGTGCGCGTGCCCGCCGAGCGGCTGGCCTCGGCGCTGGCCGACCTCGACCCCGACGTCCGCGCGGCGCTGCAGGTCGCGATCGACCGGGCCAGGGCCGTCCACGCCGATCAGCGCCGAACCGACACCACCACCACCCTGGCGCCCGGGGCCACGGTCAGCGAACGATGGGTGCCCGTCGAACGGGTCGGCCTCTACGTACCGGGCGGCAACGCCGTCTACCCGTCGAGCGTGGTGATGAACGTGGTGCCCGCCCAGACCGCGGGCGTCGACTCACTGGTCATCACCAGCCCGCCGCAGGCGGAACACGGCGGTCTGCCGCACCCCACCATCCTCGCGGCCGCCGCACTGCTGGGCGTCGACGAGGTGTGGGCGGTCGGCGGCGCCCAGGCCGTCGCGCTGCTGGCCTACGGGGGCACCGACACCGACGGCACCGAACTCGCGCCGGTCGACATGATCACCGGGCCGGGCAACATCTACGTCACCGCCGCCAAGCGGATCTGCCGGTCGGCCGTGGGCATCGACGCCGAGGCAGGGCCGACCGAGATCGCGGTGCTGGCCGACCACACCGCCGACCCGGTCCACGTGGCGGCCGACCTGATCAGCCAGGCCGAACACGACGAGATGGCCGCCAGCGTGCTCGTGACCACCAGCACCGATCTGGCCGACGCCACCGACCGCGAACTGCGGCGGCAGCTGGAGACCACGGTGCACCGGCAGCGCGTCAGCACGGCGCTGACCGGCGAGCAGTCCGCGATCGTGCTCGTCGACGACCTCGACAGCGGGGTGCGGGTCGTCAACGCCTACGCCGCAGAGCATCTCGAGATCCAGACCGTCGACGCCGCCGAGGTGGCCGGCCGGATCCGTTCCGCCGGAGCCATCTTCGTCGGTCCCTACGCCCCGGTCAGCCTCGGTGACTATTGCGCCGGGTCAAACCACGTCCTGCCGACGGCCGGTTGCGCGCGTCATCAGAGCGGTCTGTCGGTGCAGACGTTCCTGCGCGGCATCCACGTCGTCGACTACACCGAGGCGGCGCTCAAGGACGTGTCGGGTCACGTCATCACGCTGGCGAAGGCCGAGAACCTGCCCGCCCACGGCGAAGCGGTGCGGCGGAGGTTCGAGTCATGAGCGTGGGGGAGCGCATCACCCTGGCGGATCTGCCCCTGCGTGAGGACCTGCGGGGCAAGTCGCCCTACGGCGCACCGCAATTGCAGGTGCCGGTGCGGCTCAACACGAACGAGAACCCGCACCCGCCGAGCCAGGCGCTCGTCGACGACGTGACCCGCTCGGTGGGCGAGGCGGCCGCCGAGCTGCACCGTTATCCCGACCGCGACGCGGTGGCACTGCGCAGCGATCTCGCCGATTACCTGAACCTGCGGACGGGCGTCGAGCTGAGCGTGGAGAACCTCTGGGCGGCAAACGGTTCGAACGAAGTGCTGCAGCAGCTGCTGCAGGCGTTCGGCGGCCCGGGGCGCAGCGCGATCGGGTTCGTGCCGTCGTATTCGATGCACCCGATCATCGCCGACGCCACCCGCACCGAATGGCTGCAGGCGCTGCGCGCCGACGACTTCTCTCTGGACGTCGACACCGCCGTGGGTGAGATCACCGCCCGGCGCCCCGACCTGGTGTTCGTCACCAGCCCGAACAACCCGTCCGGGCAGAGCGTTCCGCTCGATGACCTCCGGCAGCTGCTCGACGCGATGACCGGGGGCATCCTCATCCTCGACGAGGCCTACGGTGAGTTCTCCGCGCAGCCCAGCGGTGTGGCGCTGATCGACGAGTACCCGACCAAGCTGGTCGTCAGCCGCACCATGAGCAAGGCGTTCGCGTTCGCCGGCGGGCGGCTCGGCTATCTGGTCGCCGCCCCTGCGGTGATCGACGCGATGCTGCTGGTGCGGTTGCCGTATCACCTGTCGTCGCTGACCCAGGCCGCCGCCAGGGCGGCGCTGCGCCACGCCGACGACACGCTGGCCAGCGTCGCCACCCTGATCGCCGAACGGGACCGGACGGCGAACGGCCTGAGCCAGCTCGGTTTCCGCGTCGTGCCCAGTGACGCCAACTTCATCCTGTTCGGGGAGTTCGCCGACGCACCCGCCACCTGGCAGCGCTACCTCGATCAGGGTGTGCTCATCCGCGATGTGGGCATACCAGGCTATCTGCGGGCCACCACCGGGCTGGCCGAAGAGAACGATGCGCTGCTGGCCGCCTCAGCCCGCCTCGTCGAGACCGAACTCGCGGCAAGATTAGGAGCCTCATGACCGACATGCTGACCGGCACCCGCCGGGCCCGCGTCGAACGCAGGACCAAGGAATCCGACATCGTCGTCGATCTGGACCTCGACGGCACCGGGATCGTCGACATCCGCACGGGTGTGCCGTTTTTCGACCACATGCTCACCTCGCTGGGCAGCCACGCCAGCTTCGACCTCACCGTGCACGCCACGGGCGACATCGAGATCGAAGGCCACCACACGGTCGAGGACACCGCGATCGTGCTCGGGCAGGCCCTCGGGCAGGCGCTCGGCGACAAGAAGGGCATCCGTCGTTTCGGTGACGCGTTCATCCCGATGGACGAGACGCTCGCGCACGCCGCGGTCGACGTGTCCGGCCGGCCGTACTTCGTGCACACCGGCGAGCCCGACTACATGGTCGAGTTCACCATCGCCGGGTCGAGCGCGCCGTATCACACGGTGATCAACCGGCACGTCTTCGAGTCGCTGGCCTTCAACGCCCGCATCGCGCTGCACGTGCGCACGCTGTACGGCCGGGATCCGCACCACATCACCGAGGCGCAGTACAAGGCCGTGGCCCGGGCGTTGCGCCAGGCCGTCGAACCCGACCCGCGCGTGACCGGGGTGCCGTCCACGAAAGGCTCCCTGTGAGCAAGAAAGTCACAGTTCTCGACTACGGCTCGGGCAATCTGCGGTCGGCGCAGCGCGCGGTCGAGCGGACCGGCGCCGACGTCGAGGTCACCGCCGATGCGGACGCCGCGCTGAACGCCGACGGCCTGGTGGTGCCGGGCGTCGGGGCGTTCGAGGCGTGCATGGCCGGCCTGCGCGAGATCGGCGGGGACAAGATCATCGCCGAGCGGATCGCCGCAGGCCGACCGGTCCTCGGCGTCTGCGTGGGCATGCAGATCCTGTTCGCGCGCGGGGTCGAATTCGGCGTCGAGACCGCCGGATGCGGGCAGTGGCCCGGATCGGTGGTGCGGCTCGACGCTCCGGTGATCCCGCACATGGGCTGGAACGTCGTCGACGCCCCGGCCGGGACGACGCTGTTCCGCGGACTCGACCCCGACACACGGTTCTACTTCGTGCACTCCTACGCCGCCCAGCAGTGGGAGGGCAGTCCGGACGCCCTGCTCACCTGGGCCACCCACCACGTGCCGTTCCTCGCCGCCGTCGAGGACGGTCCGTTGTCGGCCACCCAGTTCCACCCCGAGAAGAGCGGCGACGCCGGTGCGACGCTGCTCCGCAACTGGGTCGAGGGGCTCTGATCTAAGGTTGTCCGTCGTGCCAGAGAAGTCCGTGTCTGAGAAAAGGCCGTTGATCCTCCTTCCCGCCGTCGACGTCGTCGAAGGCCGTGCCGTGCGCCTGGTCCAGGGCAAGGCCGGCAGTGAGACCGAATACGGGTCGGCGCTCGACGCCGCACTCGGCTGGCAGCGCGACGGGGCGGAGTGGATCCATCTCGTCGATCTCGACGCCGCCTTCGGCCGCGGGTCGAACCGCGAACTGCTCGCCGAGGTGGTGGGTCAGCTCGATGTGGCGGTCGAACTGTCCGGGGGCATCCGCGACGACGATTCGCTCGAGGCGGCCTTGGCCACCGGATGTGCGCGGGTCAACATCGGCACCGCCGCGCTGGAGAACCCGCAGTGGTGCGCGAAGGTCGTCGCCGAATACGGCGACCGGGTCGCGGTCGGGCTCGACGTCCTCATCGAGGACGGCAGGCACCGCCTGCGCGGGCGGGGCTGGGAGACCGACGGTGGGGACCTGTGGGAGGTGCTCAGCCGCCTCGACTCCGAGGGCTGTTCGCGCTACGTCGTCACCGACGTGACCAAGGACGGCACCCTGGAGGGCCCGAACCTCGATCTGCTCGGCCGCGTCGCCGACCGCACCGATGTGCCGGTGATCGCCTCCGGCGGGGTGTCGAGCCTCGACGATCTGCGCGCGATCGGCACGCTGACCGACCGTGGCGTCGAGGGTGCGATCGTCGGCAAGGCGTTGTACGCCGGGCGTTTCACGCTGCCCGAGGCGTTGGCAGCGATGGGGCAGTAGGGCGTCGATGGCACTGGACGAGACCGACCTGCAAGGTCTGGTCGACGAGGCCGCGGCGATTCTCGACGCCGCGTCCGAACCCTTCATCAACGGTCACCGCGCCGACTCGGCGGTGCAGAAGAAGGGCAACGACTTCGCCACCGAGGTGGACCTGAGGATCGAGCGCCAGGTCGTCGATGCGCTGACCGCGGCGACCGGCATCGAGGTGCACGGTGAGGAGTACGGCGGCGCCGACATCGACTCACCGCTGGTGTGGGTGCTCGACCCGATCGACGGCACCTTCAACTACGCCGCCGGGCTGCCCACCGCCGCGATCCTGCTCGGCCTGCTGCGCGACGGGGAGCCGGTCGCCGGGCTGACGTGGCTGCCGTTCATGTCCCAGCGCTACACCGCTGTTGCGGGAAAACCGTTGTACGTCAACGGTGTCGAGCAACCCGCGCTGCAGAAGGGTGCGCTGTCGGACTGCGTCGTCGGCACCGGGACGTTCAACATCGACTCGCGTGGGCGCTTCCCCGGCCGCTGGCGGGTGGCGCTGCTGGAGAACCTGAGCAGGCAGTGCAATCGGATCCGGATGCACGGCGCCACCGGACTCGACCTGGCCTACACCGCCGCCGGTGTCCTCGGTGCGTCGATCAGCTTCGGTCACCACATCTGGGATCACGCCGCCGGCGTCGCGCTGGTGCGGGCCGCCGGTGGTGTGGTCACCGATCTGGCCGGGGCGGACTGGACCCCGCAGTCGAGGTCGGTGCTGGCCGGTTCGCCACAGGTGCACGGCGAGATCCTCGACATCGTCGCGTCGGTCGGCGCGCCGGAGGACTTCTGATGGCCGCCGACAGAGAACTCGCCGTCCGCGTGATCCCGTGCCTGGACGTCGACGCGGGCCGCGTCGTGAAGGGCGTGAACTTCGAGAACCTGCGCGACGCCGGCGATCCGGTCGAACTCGCCGCGGTCTACGACGCGGAGGGCGCCGACGAGTTGACGTTCCTCGACGTCACCGCGTCGTCGTCGGGCCGTTCCACGATGCTCGACGTGGTGCGCCGCACGGCCGAGCAGGTGTTCATCCCGTTGACCGTCGGTGGCGGTGTGCGGGCGATCGCCGATGTCGACGCGTTGCTGCGGGCCGGCGCCGACAAGGTCTCGGTGAACACCGCCGCCATCGCGCGCCCGGAACTGTTGGCCGAACTGGCCCGTCAGTTCGGCTCGCAGTGCATCGTGCTGTCGGTGGACGCCAGGACCGTGCCGCAGGGGGAACCGCCCACCCCGTCCGGGTGGGAGGTGACCACGCACGGCGGACGCCGCGGCACGGGTATCGACGCCGTCGAATGGGCAACGCGCGGAGCGGAACTCGGCGTGGGCGAGATCCTGCTGAACTCGATGGACTTCGACGGCACCAAAGCCGGGTTCGACCTGCCGATGCTGCGTGCGGTGCGGGGCGCGGTCACCGTGCCCGTCATTGCGAGCGGCGGCGCGGGTGCGGTGGAGCACTTCGCGCCCGCGGTGAAAGCGGGCGCCGACGCCGTGTTGGCCGCCAGCGTCTTTCACTTCAAGGAACTGACGATCGGTCAGGTCAAGGCGGCGATGGCGGCGGAAGGGATCACGGTGCGGTGATGAGCGCTTGCGCGAAGAACGGAGGGCACTGGTGAGCGCTTGCGCGAAGAACAGAGGGCACTGATGCCTCTCGACCCGGATATCGCATCGCGCCTCAAGCGCGACGCCAGCGGCCTGTTCACCGCGGTCGCGCAGGAGCGCGGCACCGGTCAGGTGCTGATGGTGGCGTGGATGGACGACATCGCACTGGACCGCACACTGCGCACCCGCAAGGCCACCTACTGGTCGCGCTCCCGTGGTGAGCACTGGGTCAAGGGCGAGACGTCGGGCCACACCCAGTACGTGCACTCGGTTCGGTTGGACTGCGACGGTGACACCGTCCTGCTCGAGGTCGACCAGACCGGCGCGGCATGCCACACCGGCACGCACACCTGCTTCGACGCCGACGTGCTGCTGACCCCGGAGGCTTAAGCTCCCGGGTGTGAAGAAGTCGGCGGCCATCCTCGGTGTCGCGGCGGCGGTCGTGGCGGGGCGGTACATCGTCGCGCGGAAGGCGTTGGCCTCCGTGGCTCGCGATCTGCGCAGCCCGGTCCTGCCGTTGGTGTCCGCACCGTCGAACCGAGCGACGATGCTCGTGACCCGCAGGGCGATGAGGTTGCCCACCCCGTCCGGTCGCGGTGTCACCGTGACGGAGGCGCGTGTCGGCGACCATCGGTGCCGGGTCGTGATCACCTCTCCGACGGGAAGCGGTTCGTCGCGTCCCGCCGTGCTGTGGATTCACAGCGGCGGGTTCGTCGTCGGCTCACCGCAATTCGAGGCCTTCATCACCGGTCAGCTGGCGCGCGAACTCGGCGCCACCGTGGTGGCGCCGGACTACCGGCTGGCGCCGGAACACCCGTTCCCCGCAGCGCTCGACGACTGCATGGCGGTTCTGATGTGGATGCGCGCCAACGCAGCCACGCTCGGCATCGACGCGGACCGGATCGTGGTCGGCGGCGCGAGCGCCGGTGGCGGCCTGGCTGCCACGGTTGCGCAGCGCAGTCATGACCAGGGTGTTCGGCTGCGGGGTCAGGCGCTCGTGTACCCGATGCTCGACGACCGCACCGTCCTTCGCGACGACCACGCCGGGCGCGGTCGGTTCGTGTGGACGCCGGCGTCCAACCGGTTCGGCTGGACCTCGTATCTGGGCCACGAGCCCCGCGTGTCCGACGCTCCCGAGTACGCGGCGGCCGCCCGCAGGCACGACCAGGGCGGCCTGCCCCCTGCCTGGCTCGGCGTCGGTGAGCTCGACCTGCTTTACGACGAAGGTGTCGACTACGCCGAGCGCCTGACGGCCGGTGGGGTGCCGTGCGAACTCATCACCGTGCCCGGGATGTACCACGCCGCCGACGCCATCGCCGCCAGGGCGTTGTCGATGAAGACGTTTCGCGCCAGCATGCTGAATTTCATGCGGGCACAGCTGGTTTAGGCGGACTGGCGCTGGCGCAGCACGGTCAGCGCCTTGTCCGCGTGGGCGTCCATGTTGAGCTCACTGGAGAACACCTCGAGCACCGTGCGGTCGGTGTCGATCACGAACGTCGTCCGCTTGACCGGCATCAACTTGCCCAATAGGCCCCGCTTGACGCCGAACCGTTCGGCGATCGCCCCGTCGGTGTCGGAGAGCAGCGGATAGTCGAAACGCTGCGTATCGGCGAAGCGGGCCTGTTTGTCGACCGTGTCGGTGCTGATGCCGACGCGCGTTGCGCCCACGGCTGCGAACTCGGCGGCGAGGTCGCGGAAGTGGCAGGCCTCCTTCGTGCACCCGGGCGTCATCGCCGCCGGGTAGAAGAACATGACCACCGGCCCGTCGGCCAGCAAACCCGTCAGGCTGCGTGCAGCGCCCGTCTGGTCGGGCAGTTGGAAATCCTCGACTCGGTCACCGCGTTTCATGAGCGCTCACGCTACGCCTCCTGCCGGCGAACGGGTCCGCACCGGTCTGGGAGAATCGCGACGTGCAGACCACCGCCGGCTCCGCCCTCGACACCGCGCGCGAGCGCTCGTCGCTGGCCACGACCACCTCTCGCGAGGACTTCCGGGCACTGGCCGCCGAGCACCGCGTGGTGCCGGTGGTGCGCAAGGTGCTCGCCGACAGCGAGACGCCGCTGTCGGCGTACCG
Organism: Mycobacterium sp. IS-1496; assembly: GCF_001499995.1. Taxonomy (GTDB): domain Bacteria; phylum Actinomycetota; class Actinomycetes; order Mycobacteriales; family Mycobacteriaceae; genus Mycobacterium. The sequence goes on along the minus strand of NZ_LQIU01000076.1, from coordinate 5,250 downwards.
CAAGCTCGCCGCCAACCGGCCCGGGACCTTCCTGCTCGAATCCGCCGAGAACGGACGGTCGTGGTCGCGGTGGTCGTTCATCGGGGCGGGCGCACCGTCGGCGCTGACGGTCCGCGACGGCGAGGCGGTGTGGCTCGGTGTGACGCCGAAGGACGCGCCGAGCGGCGGTGATCCGCTGCAGGCGCTGCGGTCGACGCTGGCGTTGCTGGAGACCGCGCCGCTGCCGGGTCTGCCGCCGCTGTCGAGCGGTCTGGTCGGGTTCTTCGCCTACGACATGGTCCGCCGGTTGGAGCGGCTGCCCTCGCTGGCCGTCGACGATCTCGGACTGCCCGACATGTTGCTGCTGCTGGCGACAGACATCGCCGCCGTCGACCACCACGAGGGCACCATCACCCTGATCGCGAACGCCGTGAACTGGAACGGCACCGACGAGAACGTCGACGGGGCGTACGACGACGCCGTCGCCAGGCTCGACGTGATGACTCAGGCGCTGGGACAGTCGCTGCCCTCGGCGGTGGCGACGTTCGCCCGGCCGGCCCCCACGCACCGGGCGCAGCGCACCGTCGAGGAGTACACCGCGATCGTCGACAAGCTCGTCGGCGACATCGAGGCCGGTGAGGCGTTCCAGGTGGTGCCGTCGCAGCGGTTCGAGATGGACACCGCCGCCGATCCTCTCGACGTCTACCGGATGCTGCGGGTCACCAACCCCAGCCCCTACATGTACCTGCTCAACGTGCCCGATGAGGCTGGGGGACTGGACTTCTCGGTGGTCGGCTCCAGTCCGGAGGCGCTGGTGACCGTCGCCGACGGCAAGGCCACGACCCATCCGATCGCCGGCACCCGCTGGCGGGGCGACACCGAGGAGGAGGATCTGCTGCTCGAGAAGGAGCTGCTGGCCGACGAGAAGGAACGCGCCGAGCACCTGATGCTGGTGGACCTGGGCCGCAACGACCTGGGCCGGGTGTGTGAGCCGGGCACCGTCCGGGTCGAGGACTACAGCCACATCGAGCGGTACAGCCACGTCATGCACCTGGTGTCGACGGTCACCGGGCGGCTGGCCGAGGGCAGGACCGCACTCGACGCGGTGACGGCCTGTTTCCCGGCGGGCACGCTGTCGGGCGCCCCCAAGGTGCGGGCCATGGAGCTCATCGAGGAGGTCGAGAAGACCCGCCGCGGACTTTACGGTGGGGTGCTGGGCTACCTCGACTTCGCCGGTAACGCCGACTTCGCGATCGCGATCCGCACCGCGCTGATGCGTGACGGGATCGCCTACGTGCAGGCCGGCGGGGGAGTTGTGGCCGACTCCAACGGTCCCTACGAGTTCAACGAGGCGGCCAACAAGGCCAAGGCGGTGCTGGCCGCCGTCGCCGCCGCCGAGACTCTGCGCGAACCATGACCCGGATCGCCCAACTCGTCCTCGTCCTCGGTGCCGCGGTGCTGTGGGTGGCGTCGCGGCTGACATGGGTCGACGTGCACTCGTTCGACGGGCTGGGTCAGCCGAAGACCTCGACGTTGCCCGGGGCGGAGTGGTCCACCGCGCTGATCCCACTTGCGCTGCTGGTGTCGGCGGCGGCCGTCGCGGTGCTCGCGGTGCGGGGATGGCCGCTGCGGATCCTGGCCGTGCTGGTGGCGGCGGCGAGCGCGGGGATGGCCTATCTCGGGATCACGCTGTGGGTGATCGTCGACGTCGCCCCGCGGGCGGCCAACCTGGCCGAGGTGCCGGTCGCCGACCTGACCGGCACCGAACGTCACTTCGCCGGGGCGGTGCTCACGCTGGTGGCGGCCGCGCTGGTGCTGGCCGGCGCGGTGTTGCTGATGCGCGCGGCGGTGAAGGGGACCGCGACGGCGAACAGGTACGCGGCGCCGTCGGCGCGGCGCGCCACCGCGGTGAAACAGGAGGAACAGGGGGAGCCGATGTCGGAACGGATGCTGTGGGACGCGCTCGACGAGGGCCACGATCCCACCGATCGCGACACGAAGGGTCGGTGACAGGCGATGGGGTCGCTGCGACTACCCTTCGATGAGAACCATCCGGCATCTGCCGGCGACGTACCAGAGGGGGATCGACGGGCTATGAGTTCGGCGACCGTGCTCGACTCCATCATCGAGGGAGTCCGCGCCGACGTTGCCGCTCGAGAGGCCGTGGTCAGCCTTACCGAAATCAAGGAACGGGCGCAGCGCGCGAAGCCTCCGCTGGATGTGATGGCCGCCCTGCGTGAACCCGGCATCGGTGTCATCGCCGAGGTCAAGCGGGCCAGTCCGTCGCGTGGGGCGCTGGCCCACATCGGTGATCCGGCCGACCTGGCCCGCGCCTATCAGGACGGCGGCGCCCGCGTGATCAGCGTGCTGACCGAACAGCGCCGGTTCAACGGCTCGCTCGACGATCTCGACGCCGTCCGGGCCGCGGTGTCCATCCCCGTCCTGCGCAAGGACTTCATCGTCCGGCCGTACCAGATCCACGAGGCGCGCGCCCACGGCGCCGACATGTTGCTGCTCATTGTGGCTGCCCTCGAGCAGCCCGTGTTGGAGTCGTTGCTGGAGCGCACCGAGTCGCTGGGGATGACGGCGCTGGTCGAGGTCCACACCGAAGCCGAAGCCGACCGTGCCCTGCAGGCCGGTGCCCGGGTGATCGGCGTCAACGCCCGTGACCTCAAGACGCTGTCGGTGGACCGGAACTGCTTCGCGCGGATCGCCCCGGGGCTACCGTCCAACGTCATCCGCGTCGCGGAGTCCGGCGTGCGCGGCCCGGCCGATTTGCTGGCCTACGCCGGCGCAGGGGCGGACGCCGTGCTCGTCGGCGAGGGCCTGGTCACCAGCCGCGACCCCCGCAGCGCGGTGGCCGATCTGGTGACCGCCGGAACACATCCGTCCTGCCCGAAGCCGTCCCGATAGCGTGGCCGAACTCCTCGACTCGGACCTGCCGCGCTCCAGTGCGGCCGTCGCCGAACCCACCAGCCACGACCCCGACGCCCGCGGCCACTTCGGCCCGTACGGCGGACGTCTGGTTCCCGAGGCGCTGATGGCGGTCATCGAGGAGGTCACCGCGGCGTACGAGAAAGCCCGCGGCGACCAGACGTTCCTCGACGAACTCGACCGGCTGCAGCGCCACTACAGCGGGCGCCCGTCGCCGCTGTACGAGGCCACCCGACTGAGCGAACACGCCGGCGGCGCCCGCATCTTCCTCAAGCGGGAAGACCTCAACCACACGGGATCCCACAAGATCAACAACGTTCTCGGGCAGGCCCTGCTCGCCCGCCAGATGGGCAAGACCCGGGTCATCGCCGAGACCGGCGCAGGCCAGCACGGCGTCGCGACGGCCACGGCCTGTGCACTGCTCGGCCTGGACTGCGTGATCTACATGGGCGCCGTCGACACGGCCCGCCAGGCGCTCAACGTGGCGCGGATGCGCCTGCTCGGCGCCGAGGTGGTCTCGGTTGAGTCCGGCTCCAAGACGTTGAAGGACGCGATCAACGAGGCGTTCCGCGACTGGGTCACCAACGCCGACGAGACGTACTACTGCTTCGGCACGGCGGCGGGCCCGCACCCGTTCCCGCTGATGGTGCGCGACTTCCAGCGGATCATCGGCCTCGAGGCGCGGGCGCAAATCCAGGCGCAGGCCGGCCGGCTTCCGGACGCGGTGACGGCGTGCGTCGGCGGCGGGTCCAATGCGATCGGTGTCTTCCACGCCTTCATCGACGATCCCGGCGTGCGGTTGATCGGGTACGAGGCGGCCGGTGACGGCGTCGAGACCGGTCGGCACGCCGCCACGTTCACCGGCGGCTCACCCGGCGCGTTCCAGGGGTCGTTCTCCTACCTGCTGCAGGACGAGGACGGCCAGACCATCGAATCGCATTCGATCTCGGCCGGTCTGGACTACCCGGGCGTGGGTCCCGAGCACGCGCTGCTCAAGGACATCGGCCGCGCCGAATACCGGCCGATCACCGACTCCGAGGCCATGGACGCGTTCTCGCTGCTGTGCCGCACGGAAGGCATCATCCCGGCCATCGAGTCCGCGCACGCGGTCGCCGGTGCGCTCAAACTGGGCCAGGAGCTCGGGCCGGGTTCGATGATCCTGGTCAACCTCTCGGGGCGTGGTGACAAAGACGTCGAGACCGCGGCGAAATGGTTCGGTCTGCTGGACAAAGGCGGTTCATGAGTCGGTTGGGTGGCTTGTTCGACGCTTGCCGCGCGGAGAAGCGCGCGGCGCTCATCGGATACCTGCCGACCGGGTTCCCCGACGTGCCGGCGTCGATCTCGGCGATGACGGCGTTGGTCGAATCCGGTTGCGACATCATCGAAGTCGGCATCCCGTACTCCGATCCGGGGATGGACGGCCCGGTCATCGCCGCCGCCACGGAGGCGGCGCTGCAGGGCGGTGTGCGGGTGCGTGACACGCTGGCGGCGGTCGAGGCCATCAGCAACGCGGGTGGCCGCGCAGTGGTGATGACGTACTGGAATCCGGTGCTGCGGTGGGGGATCGACGCGTTCGCGAGGGACCTCGCCGCCGCGGGCGGGTTGGGCCTGATCACCCCCGACCTCATCCCCGACGAGGCCGACGAGTGGATGGCCGCTTCGGACGCTCACGATCTGGACCGGATCTTCCTGGTGGCGCCGGCGTCGACGCCCGAGCGGCTCGCCAGGACCGTCGAGGCGACCCGCGGATTCGTCTACGCCGCGTCGACCATGGGGGTCACCGGTGCCCGCGACGCGGTCTCGAGCGCCGCACCCGAACTCGTAGCGCGCGTCAAGGAGGTGTCCGACATCCCGGTCGGCGTCGGCCTCGGCGTGCGGTCGCGGGAGCAGGCCGCCGAGATCGGCGCGTACGCCGACGGGGTGATCGTGGGTTCGGCACTCGTCTCGGCGCTGAAGGACGGATTGCCTGCGGTGCGGGCGCTGACCGAGGAACTAGCCGAGGGAGTGCGCCAGAGGGTCCCCGCGTGACGAGCACGCTGGCCTACATCCCCAGCCCGTCGCAGGGCGTGTGGCAGCTCGGGCCGTTCCCGCTGCGGGCGTATGCGCTGTGCATCATCGTGGGCATCATCGTCGCGCTGGTGCTGGGCGACCGCCGTTGGGAGGCGCGCGGCGGTGAGCGCGGCGTCATCTACGACATCGCCCTGTGGGCGGTGCCTTTCGGGCTGATCGGCGGCCGGCTCTACCACGTCATCACGGACTGGCAGACGTACTTCGGACCGGACGGCGCGGGCCTGATCGCCGCGTTCCGGATCTGGGAGGGCGGGCTGGGCATCTGGG
>NZ_LQIU01000075.1 GCF_001499995.1 Mycobacterium sp. IS-1496 | reverse complement strand
TTGAAGAACTTGATCCCGGTCGGCACCGCGATGAGGAACGTCATGAACGAGAAGAACGGCAGCAGCACCGCGCCGGTCGCGTACATGTGGTGTGCCCACACCGCCACCGACAGCGCCGCGATCGCGATGGTCGCGTAGATCAGCGTGGTGTAGCCGAAGATCGGCTTACGCGAGAACACCGGGAAGATCTCGCTGACGATCCCGAAGAACGGCAGCGCGATGATGTAGACCTCGGGGTGGCCGAAGAACCAGAACAGGTGCTGCCACAGCAGCACACCGCCGTTGGCCGGGTCGTAGATGTGGGCACCGAGGTGGCGGTCGGCGGCCAGGCCGAACAGCGCGGCGGTCAGCAGCGGGAAGGCCAGCAGCACCAGGATCGAGGTCACCAGGATGTTCCAGGTGAAGATCGGCATCCGGAACATCGTCATACCGGGGGCGCGCATGCAGACCACGGTGGTGACCATGTTGACGCCACCGAGGATGGTGCCCAGACCACCGACGGCCAGACCCATGATCCACAGGTCACCACCCGCGCCGGGCGAGTGGATGGCGTCGGTCAACGGCGAGTAGGCGGTCCAGCCGAAGTCCGCGGCGCCGCCGGGGGTGATGAAGCCGGCCAGCGCGATCAGCGCACCGAACAGGAACAGCCAGAACGACAGCGCGTTGAGGCGGGGGAACGCCACGTCCGGGGCGCCGATCTGCAGCGGCAGCACCAGGTTCGCGAACCCGAACACGATCGGGGTGGCGTAGAACAGCAGCATCACCGTGCCGTGCATGGTGAACAGCTGGTTGTACTGCTCATTCGACAGGAACTGCAGTCCGGGGACCGCCAGCTCGGTGCGCATGAACAGCGCCATCAACCCGCCGATCAGGAAGAACGCGAAGCAGGCGATGCAGTACATGATGCCGATCAGCTTGTGATCGGTGGTCGTGATGACCTTGTAGAACAGGTTGCCCTTGGGACCGAGGCGCTCCGGGAACGGACGACGTGCCTCGAGTTCTCCGATTGGGGGCGCTTCCGCTACCAAGAGGTCCTCCAAAAGTTCTGTCGGCGATTGCCCGCCTTGCTGGCACGAATCCTATCGTTCGACGCGGCCAGGTTCAGCCTGGGTCCTACAAAGTGTCGTAATCGCTCGTCGGGCACGCCGCGGCTCGGCCCGGCCGATGGTCGCGACCAGGATGTTACCGTCGGGCCCGTGCTGATCGGCCGACCGCAGACGAGGACGCGAACCGGGGCGGGGGCGACGATATCGGCGGCGCTGATCGCCACACTCGTGGCGGGCCTGACCGGGTGCGGATCGACCGACGCCGACCCCGCGTCGTCGGCGCCGATGTCGTCGCTCATCACCAGCACCACCCGCATCGCGGGCGCCGGGGTGCTCGGCAACGAGCGCAGGCCCGACGAGTCGTGCGCGCCCGAACCCGCCCGCGTCGACCCCGGCACGCCGGAGCGCGAGGTGCGCCACGCCGCCGGTGAGACGCGGGTGACGGCCGATCCCCGGCGCATCGTGGTGCTCTCCGGTGACCAGCTCGACGCGCTGTGCGCGTTGGGACTGCAGTCGCGCGTCGTGGCCGCGGCGCTGCCCGACGGCCGGGACGAGCAGCCGTCGTATCTCGGGGCGGTGATCCACGACGTCGCGCCGGCGGGCACCCGGTCGGCCCCGGATGTCGACGCGATCCGCGCGGCCGCGCCGGACCTGATCCTCGGGTCGCAGGCACTGACACCGGAGCTGTTCGACGCGCTCGGCCAGATCGCGCCGACGGTGTTCACCGGGCCCCCGGGCGCCGATTGGCAGGCGAACCTGCGCACGGTCGGGGCCGCCACCGGACGGTTCGGCGCCGCGGGCGGGCTGCTCGACGGTTTCGCCGACGTCGCCCGCAGGACCGGGACGGACAACGACGCCGCCCACTACCAGGTGTCGGTGGTGCAGCTGACCGACGACTCGGTGCGGGTCTACGGGGCCCGCAACTTCGCGGGCAGCGTGCTGGCCGAGGTGGGCCTCGACCGGCCGGCCGCCCAGCGCTTCACCGACGAACCGTTCGTGGAACTCGGCACCGGCGACTCACCGGACTACGCGATCGCCGACGCCGACATCGTCTACGTGTCGTTCGACTCGCCGGCCGCTCGCGACAACGCACCGGCGATCCTCGACGGCGACGCCTGGCGCGCGCTCTCGGCCGCGCAGGACGGCCGGGTGTATGTGGTGAACAACGAGGTGTGGCAGGCCGGTCAGGGCATCGTGGCCGCCCGCGGCATCCTTTCCGACCTCCGCTGGGTCAACGCGCCGATCAACTAGTCGTTCCCTTCGGGCGGCGTCGGGCACCGTCGACTACCCTTCGGCCGGTGTTCCACGTGCTGACCCTGACCTATCTGAAACCGCTCGACGTCATCGACGAGTCGCGGCCCGCCCACCTCGAGTGGCTGGCCAACGAGGTCGATGCGGGGCGGATCCTGTTGGCCGGCCGGGTCGAGGCCCAGACCGGTGCCGTACTCGTCACCGGCGACATCAGCGCCGAGGAGGCCGACGCGATCGCGGCCGCGGACCCGTATTCGAAGGCCGAGGTGGTGTCGTATACGCGGACGTCGTTCAACGGAGCCTTCCGGGCGCCGGGCCTCTAGGATCGGATTCACTTCCCGATCGGGAATCGATCTGTTCCCGCGACCCGTTGCCTGTACGGGGGTGCCGCATCGTCGCGGCCCGAAATGCGAATTCCGAACCAGAGGACTGATGGCTACCACCATTTCCGCGTACGCCGCCACGTCGGCGACCGAACCGTTGACCGAGACCACGATCACCCGCCGCGACGTCGGCCCACACGATGTCGCGTTCGACATCCACTTCAGCGGCATCTGCCATTCCGACATCCACACCGTCCGGGGTGAATGGGGTCGGTCGACCTATCCGATCGTGCCCGGTCACGAGATCGCCGGCGTGGTGACCGCCGTCGGCGCCGAGGTGACCGGGTTCAAGGTCGGCGACCGCGTGGGCGTCGGGTGTTTCGTCGACTCGTGCCGAGAATGCGACAACTGTCGCGCCGGGATCGAGCAGTACTGCACGGGCTCCGGGATGGTCGGCACCTACAACGCCGTCGGCCGGGACGGTGAGCGCACCCAGGGCGGCTACAGCGGCGCGATCGTCGTCGACGAGAACTACGTGCTGCACATTCCTGACGCTCTGCCTCTCGAGGCCGCCGCACCGCTGCTGTGCGCGGGCATCACCACCTACTCTCCGCTGCGGCACTGGAACGCCGGCCCGGGAAGCCGGGTTGCGGTGATCGGCCTCGGCGGGCTGGGTCACCTGGCCGTCAAGATCGCCAAGGCGATGGGCGCGGAGGTGACGGTGCTCAGCCAATCGCTGAAGAAGATGGAGGACGGTCTGCGGTTGGGCGCCGACGCGTACTACGCCACCTCCGACAAAGAGACCTTCGGCGCGTTGAAGGGGTCCTTCGACCTGATCCTCAACACCGTCTCGGCCAACATCGACCTCGGCGGCGTGCTGAGCCTGCTGCGCGTGGACGGCACGCTGGTCGAACTGGGGATGCCCGAGAACCCGATGTCGGTGGCTGCGGGCGCGCTGATCGGCGGCCGCCGCAGCATCGCGGGCTCGCTGATCGGCGGTATCGCCGAGACCCAGGAGATGCTGGACTTCTGCGCCGAGCACGGCGTGCGTCCGGAGATCGAGCTGATCGAGCCGGCCTACATCAACGAGGCCTACGAGCGCGTGATCGCCAGCGATGTGCGCTACCGGTTCGTCATCGACACGGCGGCACTGCGAAGCTGACCGACGACAGCGGCCGGATCGCGGGTCATCCCGCGATCCGGCCGCTGTCGTTTCGGCTCAGGCGCCCAGCGTGCGCTGGATGTCGCCCTTCATGGCGTTGAGCTGCGAACCCCAGTAGCCCCATCCGTGGGTGCCGTTGGGCGGGAAGTTGAAGGTCGCGTTGCTGCCTCCAGCACCCTGGTAGGCCTGCTTGAAGGCCTGGTTGCTGTCCTGGGTGATGTTCTCGAGCAGCTGGCCGGGGATGTCGCCACCGCCGCCGAGGTCACCCGGCCTGCCGTTGCCGGTGTACACCCAGAGGCGGGTGCCGTTGGCCGCCAGCCGGCCCGCCTGGAGCGTCGGGTCGTTGCGCTGCCACGCCGGACCGCCGCCGGGACCCCACATCGCGGTGGCGTCGAAGCCGCCGGAGTCGCGCATCGCGAAGCCGACCAGCGTCGGCCAGATGCCCTGCGACAGGTTGAGGAAGCCGGAGAGCGAGCCCGCGTAGCTGAATTGCCCGGGGTAGTACGCGGCCAGGATCAGCGCCGAGCTGCCCGACATCGACAGACCGACGACGGCGTTGCCGCTGGGCGAGATGCCCTTGTTGGCCGCCAGGTACGCCGGCAGCTCCGAGGTCAGGAACGTCTCCCACTGGTAGTTGTAGGTGGTTCCGTTGCCGACGGCCGGGCTCTGCCAGTTGGTGTAGAAGCTGGACATGCCGCCGACGGGCATGACGACCGACAGTCCGGATTCGAAGTAGTTCTCGAAGGCCGCGGTCTCGATGTCCCAGCCGCTGTTGTCGTCGCGTGCGCGCAATCCGTCGAGCAGGTAGACGGCCTTGGTGCCGCCCCCCTGGAACTTGACCGGGATGTCGCGGCCCATGGCGGCCGACGGCACCATCAGCGTCTCGACCGGCAGTCCCGGGCGGGAGTACGCGCCGGCCGTCGCCGTACCGCCGGCGACGGCGATCAGTCCCGGCAGCAGGACGGCTGCCAGGGCGCCGGCCATCAGCCGGCGCCGAAAAGTCTGTAGAAATCTCATCTCGTGTTCGCCATCCTCTTGAGGCTCGCCGTTGTGGCGGGCGTTCCGTAAAGGGTCAGCTGACCGTGCCGCTGGTTGGCACCCCGCATTCGCAAACGGTTCACCGCTGAACCGATGCCGCACCTCATACGTCGCCCGGTGATGCCCCGGCGTTACGTCGTCGAAACACGCCGCTGCGTCCTGGTTCTCCGTCGGTTCACCCGCCGCATGACACAGCACCGCACCTCAGGCGCGTCTTCGACAACGAGCAGCGAACTCGCTCCGACGCCTGAGCCCGCAGATCATCAAAGCCGTCCGGCGCGCCGCGCGGGCGTCCTACACTCGCATCGCGACCAGGAAGGAGAGGAAAATGCCTGGTAAGGCAAGGCTTTCCTTGATCACACTGACCATTGCCGTGGTGTTGTCGGCGGCGGGCTGCGGTGGTTCGACCACGACGGAGGACACCGGATCCGCAGGTCCAGCAACCAGCTCGGCGCAGCCGGGCCCGGTCGGCGAGAAGGTGTCCGCCAACACCGCATCGGTGGAGGACATCACGGCCCGGCTGGAGGCGGCCGGTGTCCCCAATGCGGAGCGGTGGGCGGACGAGGTCGTCGAGTATCGCCCCTATCCGCCGGATGATCCGGATCTGCAGAAACTGCGGGACAACCTCGCGAAATACAACCCTGGCGAGGACACCGTCAACAAGATCGTCTCGGCTCTGACGCCGTGACGATCACGCAGACGAGGCCGTCCGCCCCGGGGACGACGGTCGTACGGCGGGCGCTGCTGGCGCTGACGCTGGCCGGTATCTGCGCGACCGCATTCGAACTGGCCTCAGAACGCCACTGGAACGATGTCGAACAGTTCATCCCCTGGTTCGCGCTGGCCGTGCTCGCGGTCGCGCTCCTTCTCGTGTGTCTGCGCAGCGAGCCGGCGCATCTGGTGGCTCGGGCGCTGAGTGTCCTGGTGATCTGCGCGTCGCTCTACGGCGTGATCGACCACGCGGCGGTCAACCACGATTCCGGGCCCCTCGACCAGCGGTACGCCGAGACCTGGGACGCGATGCCGGCGACCGAGCAGTGGTGGCTGGCGATCACCAAGGCCGTCGGGCCGGCGCCGACGCTCGCGCCCGGGATCCTGGCGCAGACCGCGTTGATGCTCGTCCTCGCGAGCCTGCTGCGGGTGCGGCGGCCCGAGGACGTCGCGGCAGGCCGCGTCACCGCCGACCGCTGAGGAAGGCACTGCGGGGGACGACGTCGGCGACGTCGTCGTCGGCCTCCCGGCCGTATCCGGCCATGGCGTCACCGACGTCGACGGCGTCGACGGTCCATCCGCGTCTCGCCAGCCAGTCCGCGACGTCGTCACGCTCGTCCACCACCCAGAGGGCCGATGCGTCCGGGAAGTCGCCGCCGCTTCTGGCCGCGGCGTCCCGACCGTGGTCGAAGCGGTCCTTGATGCGGGCCAGATTCGTCGGCTCGAAGAACTCGGGGGTGAGCACGTCGACGGCGATCCAGCTGCCGGAAGCACTCAGTGCGTTCATCCGATTCATCAGCTGGTCTTGCTCGGCCCCCGAGAAGTAGACCAGGAGTCCCTCCGCCAGCCACATGGTCGCTCGACGGGGATCGAAACCGGCCTCACACAACGGGTCACACCATTCGTCGCGTAGGTCGACCGGTACGGGGACACACGGCTCGGCCGCGGCCACACCGCGTTCGTCCAGGACTGAGTTCTTGAAGGCGAGCACCGCGGGCTGATCGATCTCGAACACCACGCTTCCCGAGTGTCGCGGCAGGCGCCACGCGCGCGCGTCCAGACCGGCGCCGAGGACGACCACCTGCGGCACTCCCGACTCGCCGGCGGCGAGGAACTGTTCGTCGAACCACCTCGTGCGCGTCGCGATGTAGTCCCACAGCGCCTCGAACCTCCGCCAGGCCAGCGGATCATCGTCGCGCACCCCTGCGAGCACGGCGTCGAACTGTGACGCGGCACCTTGCTCCTTCGCCGCATCGAGGAACATCTGGGCGTACGGGTCGTCGAACAACGGTTCCGCGAAGCCGGCCTCTCGCGCCCGTGCGAGGGCGGTGCTGATCGCCGTGGCACCGACGCTCTCCGACACATCCCAGTCGTCATGGTCGGTTCTTGTCATCGATGCCTCCCCCGAAGGCGATCGCCAGCGCCGCCTCCTAGGCCATGGTCGCGGGATGTGCTCGCCGAGACATCATCCGAACGGGTGAAGCACGAACCGGCGCTAGTGGACCGGCTGACCCACCGAATCCAGCGGGGCGTCTTTCGTCTCGCGCATGATCAGGACCGCGACGAACGTGAGCGAACCGGCGATCAACAGGTACACCCCCACCCAGCCGACGCCGTAGGTCGTCGCGAGCCAGGTGGCGATGAACGGGGCCACCGCGGCGCCGAGAATGCTCGACACGTTGTACGCGATGCCGGATCCCGTATAGCGCACGTTGGTCGGGAACAGCTCGGGCAGCACGGCGCTCATCGGGCCGAAGGTGAAGCCCATCAACGTCATTCCGATGATCAGGAACAGCACCATCGTCGTCGGTGAGGTGTCCGCGGACCCGAGCAGCGGGGCGAACAGCAGACCGTAGGCCATGATGCCCGCGGTGACCAGGAGCAGAGTGCGGCGTCGCCCGAACCGGTCGGCGCACAGGCCCGACAGCGGCAGGACCGCCGCGAAGAACAGCACCGCGATCAGCTGCATCTCGAGGAAGTCGACGTACGGGAAGCCGCGGCCGGTGCCCTCCGGCGGCTTCTTGCCGGTGCCGAAGCTCAGCGCCCACGTCGTGACGATGTAGAACAGCGTGTACGTCGCGAGCATCACGAACGTGCCGATGATCAACTGCCGCCAGCTCGTCCGGAACACCTCGGCCAGCGGCGCCTTGACCTTCTCGCCGCGCGCGACCGCGCGGGTGAAGACCGGGGTCTCCATGATGCGCAGGCGCACATAGAGCCCGAGCGCGACCATCACGGCGCTCAGCAGGAACGGCACGCGCCAGCCCCACGTCAGGAACGCCCCGTCCATGTCCGGGTCGACGTTGCTGTGCCCGAGCCACAGGATCAGCGCGAGGAACAGGCCGTTGGCCAGCAGAAAACCCAGCGGGGCGCCGAGTTGGGGCCACATCGCGGCCCAGCCGCGCTTGCCGGGCTTCGCGGTTTCGGTGGCCAGCAGGGCCGCGCCGCTCCATTCCCCACCCAGTGCCAGACCCTGCGAGAAGCGCATGATCGCCAGCAGCGCCGGGGCGATGATGCCCACCTGCGAGTAGGTCGGCAGCAGGCCGATCGCGAACGTCGCGATGCCCATCACCAGCAGCGAGGCGACCAGCGTGGTCTTTCGGCCGGCGCGGTCGCCGAAATGGCCGAACAGCACGGACCCGAGTGGGCGCGCGACAAAGGCGAGACCGAACGTGGCCAGCGACGCCAGCAGTGCCGTCGTCGAGTCGCTCTTCGGGAAGAACAGGTGCGGGAACACCGACACGGCCGCGGTCGCGTAGATGTAGAAGTCGTAGAACTCGATGGTCGTGCCGACCATCGACGCGACCACGATGCGTCGGCGGGGTACACCGCCCACCAGGTCGCCGACTGCGCGGTCCGTGTCCACGGCGTCGCTTGTCATGCACCGCACCCCTCCCCTGCCACCGGGTGTGGCACCGGCACATCATGCCAGCGAGTGCGCTGGGAGTTATCCCTCGCCGCCGAGTTCGGTTTGGTCGCGCTCGTTCTCGGCAGTGTCCTGGGCCATCACCGACCCCTCGAGCCACTCCTGCACATCGCCGCCGAGGCGGTCCGCGCACAGCTGGGCGAAGTCGAGGGCCTGTACCGCCATTGCCGCCAACACCTTCATGGCGCGTCCGCTGTGGTGTATCTCCGCCATCAGCGCGATGAGCGCGTCGTTTTCCTCGGCGTTCAACGCCGACAGGTACCGGCGGGCATCGGCGAACTCCCGGTCGACATGGGCCAGCTTGCGCCGGAAATCGTCGGGTGACGGAAGGTTGGCGTGCGTGTCGGTCATCGGCATCTCTTCGGGTCGCGGGCCAACCCCATTCTTGGGGTCAACCCGTGCCGGTGGTGCCGTTCCGGGTTTTCGGCTGGGTAATTCGGCCGCTGGGTCAGGTCAGGGCGGCTGCCGCCTCGACCAAACCGGAGTGGGTCGCGAGCAGGCTCGCGTCGTCGCCTCGGTCGATCGGGACGGTGGCACACAGGGCGACGCGCTCGCGCCAGGTGCGGCCGCGCAGTGCCACGGCCGTACCGCACAACCCGGTCTGGGCTTCCTGCCTGCTGAAGGCGAGTCCGGTGCGCCGGATGGTGGCGAGTTCGTCGAGCAGTTCGGGCACCGAGCCGATGGTGTACGGCGTCACCTTCGCCAACTGCCGCCGCGGGTACAGCGCGCGGACGTGGTCGTCGGTGAGCTGCGAGAGCAGCAGCTTGCCCGCCGAGATGGCGTGCGCCGGGCGAAAATAGCCCTGCTGCAGGGTGGCTCGCACCGGCCGGTCCGGTTCGATGCCGTCGAAGAACAACACCTGGGTACCGACGACGGTGGCCACGTGCACGGTCTCACCAGTGAGTTCGACCGCGCGCCGGAGGATGGGCAGCAGGCGGGCACGGTCGTCGAGATCGACGCCGCGCGGTCGGGCCAGGTCCAGCAGGACCGGTCCGGGGAAGTAGCCGCGGCCCGTCGGACCCAGGATGACGATCCCGCGGTTGCGCAGCGTGTTGAGGATCCGGTAGGCGCTCGACCGCGAGCAGGCCAACTCCCGCGCCACCGATGTCACGTTGATGCTGTCGGAGTTGGTGAACATCATCATTACCCGCAGCCCCGAATCCAGCGACGACAGGTGTTCGCCGATCGGTTCGGATTCCCCGGCCATGACCCCCACTTGTCCCGCTATACGAGTCAAAACGCGACTTTAAGCGATATCAGATTCTTATTAGTCCCGTATGACGAGACTTCTCGGCCCGACGCTGGAGCGTACCGACCGGGCTGTGTCCTACTGGTCGTAATTCGTCAGGTGAGAGCCGCAACACACCTGGTTCCGAGTTTCGAGAAAGGCCCCGCCATGTCCCTGCCCGTGCCGATTCAGGTGCAGTCGGTGATCGACGACACGCCGATGAACGCCAAACGCTGGAGCGTGGTCGCGCTCTGCTTCACGATCGCCCTGCTCGACGGCTTCGACACGCAATCGATCGCGTTCATCAGCTCCTCGATCGCCGACGAATTCGCCATGTCGACCGCGGCGATGACCGCGGTGATCACCGCCAGCACCGTCGGCATGGCACTGGGCGCCGTCACCCTCGGCTCGATCGGTGACCGCATCGGTCGCAAGCGCGCGATCCTGTTGGCGCTGACCATCTTCGGCGTGTTCTCGTTCTTGGGCGCGTTCTCCCAGAACCCCTGGCAGATCGTCGCGCTGCGCTTCCTGATCGGAGTGGGCATGGGTGGCGCCACCCCGTCGCTGCTCGCGCTGGCCGCCGAGTACAGCCCGGCGGCGACGCGAAAGGTGTCCATGACGCTTGTGCTGCTGGGCCTGCCCGGAGGCGCCATGCTGGGCGGCGTCGTCGCCGCCGCGTGGTTGCCGGTCCTCGGCTGGCGCGGCATCTTCCTGCTGGGCGGTGTGCTGCCGCTGATCATGGTGGCGCTGGTGGTGTTCCGGCTGCCGGAGTCGCCGAGCTATCTGGTCACCCGCCCCGACGCCGCAAGCCAGGGCAGGGCCCGCGAGCTGCTGCGCCGGATCACCGGGGCGACGATCCCCGAGGACGCGGTGCTGCAGCCGGAGGAACGCGAGGAGGCCGCCGGGTCGGTGCGCGCGCTGTTCGCCGTCGAGTACCGCACCTCCACGATCACGATCTGCTCGATCTACCTGGCGAACTGGATCGCGTGGTTCCTGTTGCTGCAGTGGACACCGACCGCGCTGCACCAGGCCGGCTTGTCCAAGGAACAGGCCGCCACCGGCACCATCGTCGTCAACGGCGCGTTCATCGCGTTCTCGTTCCTGGTCACCGTGCTGCTGGCGCGGATGGCGGTCCGCCCGCTGCTGCTCGGCATGTTCGGCCTCGGCATCGCGGTGGCGCTCGGCCTGTCCGTCAGCGGCTCCAACTGGACGCTCACGTTCGGCCTGATCGCGTTGGCAGGCCTGGGTATCGGCGGCCAGCAGCTGGTGCTCAACTACCTGATCGCGGAGACCTACCCGACGCAGCTGCGTGGCACCGCCACCGGCTTCTCGATCGGCATCGGCCGGACCGGTGCGATCATCGGCTCGGCGCTGGGCGGTTGGATGCTGGGCAGCTTCGGCGTCGGCGGCTACTTCGGTCTGATCGCGGTCCCGCTCGCCATCGCCGCGCTGGCCACTCTGGCGCTGCGCCCGCGGCGGCGTCGCCCGTCGGTGGACGAGGCCGAGGAGCGCGTCGTGGCGGTCGAGGCACGATGATGCGGTTCACCGGCAAGGTCGCGGTGGTGACCGGGGCGGCACAGGGCATCGGCCGGGGCGTGGCCGTCGGTATCGCGGCCGAGGGCGGCGCCGTGGTGCTGGCGGACCGCTCCGAGCGCGTCCACGCCGTCGGCGAGGAGATCGCCGGCACCGGCGCCCACGCCAGCGCGTTCGTGTGTGATCTCGAAACCTACGACGGCGCAACAGATCTGATGGACTTCGCGGTGGCGCAGTTCGGACGCGTCGACGTGCTGGTCAACAACGTCGGGGGCACGATCTGGCGCAAGCCGTTCGAGCACTACGACGAGAAGCAGATCCTGGCGGAGTTAAACCGGTCGCTGCTGCCGACGCTGTGGTGTTCGCGGGCGGTGCTGCCGCACATGATCGACCGCGGGGCGGGCGTCATCGTCAACGTCTCGTCGAACGCGACGCGGAGCGTCAACCGGGTGCCCTACGCGGCCGCCAAGGGCGGCGTCAACGCGATGACCGCCTCGCTGGCGTTCGAGGCGGCCGGCAAGGGCATCCGGGTGGTGGCGACGGCGCCGGGCGGTACCGAGGTGCCGGCCGGCGGTATCCCGCGCAACCCCGAACCGCTCAGCGCCGACGAACAGCGCTGGCACGAGGAGACGGTGGTGCAGAGCACCGAGAGCACCTTCCTCAAGCGGTACAGCACGCTCGAGGAACAGGTGCGCCCGATCCTGTTCATGGCCTCCGACGACGCGAGTTACATCACCGGCACGGTGCTGGAGGTCAGCGGCGGCGACCGCGGCTGAGAGTCAGAAGTCCCAGTCCTCGTCTTCGGTCACCACGGCCTTGCCGATCACATAGCTGCTGCCCGAGCCGGAGAAGAAGTCGTGGTTCTCGTCGGCGTTGGGGCTCAGCGCGGACAGGATCGCCGGGTTGACGTCGGTCTCGTCCTTCGGGAACAGCGCCTCGTAGCCGAGGTTCATCAGCGCCTTGTTGGCGTTGTAGCGCAGGAACTTCTTGACGTCCTCGCTGAGGCCGACACCGTCGTACAGGTCCTGGGTGTACTCGACCTCGTTGTCGTAAAGCTCGAAGAGCAGCTCGTAGGTGTAGTCCTTGAGCTCCTGCTTGCGGGTCTCGGTCTCCAGGGCCAGCCCGCGTTGGAACTTGTAGCCGATGTAGTACCCGTGCACGGCCTCGTCGCGGATGATCAGCCGGATCATGTCGGCGGTGTTGGTGAGCTTGGCCCGGCTCGACCAGTACATCGGCAGGTAGAAGCCGGAGTAGAACAGGAAACTCTCCAGCAGCGTGGAGGCGACCTTGCGCTTGAGCGGGTCGTCACCCTTGTAGAAGTCCATGACGATCTGCGCCTTGCGCTGCAGGTTGGGGTTCTCCTCCGACCAGCGGAACGCCTCGTCGATCTCGGCGGTCGAGCACAGCGTGGAGAAGATGTTGCTGTAGCTCTTGGCGTGCACCGACTCCATGAACGCGATGTTGGTGTACACCGCCTCCTCGTGCGGGGTGAGCGCGTCGGGGATGAGGCTGACCGCGCCGACGGTGCCCTGGATGGTGTCGAGCAGCGTCAGGCCGGTGAACACCCGCATCGTGAGCTGCTTCTCGTGGTCGTTGAGGGTGCCCCAGGACGGGATGTCGTTGGACACGGGCACCTTCTCCGGCAACCAGAAGTTGCCCGTGAGCCGCTCCCACACCTCGGCGTCCTTGTCGTCCTGCAGGCGGTTCCAGTTGATCGCCGAGACGCGGTCAATCAGCTTCATGCCATCACTCACCAGAACCCCACTTCACCAGGTGTTTTCGCCAGTTCGCCGCAGGCCCCGCGGCTACTGCCGACACTACTCGTAGTAGCCGACACCACGAGCGAACCCCACATATTGGGTTTGCGGCGTGTCGCGCGCTCAGGCGACGTGTTCCTGTCGACGCACACCCTCGTGCAGCGGAAGGTCCGGGTCGATGGCGATGCCGAGCAGTTCGCACGTCCCGTTGATGGACCCGATCATGATGGTCGTGAGGTGGGCGACGAACTCCTCCGAAGGCATCCGCCGGGGACTGTCCTGTTCGGCGCCCAGCCACCAGTCGGTGGCCGAGGCGATCGACCCGAATGCGGCGTAGGCGGCGAGTTCGAGCGCGGCGGCGTCCAGCTCGATCTCCCGCAGCTCGTTGTCGAACAGCTCGGCCATCGCGATCGTGATCTCGCGGCTCTCGTTGAGTGCGCGCATGGTCGATTCGCTCTGCTCGGCGAAGCGGCCCTGGATCAGGAACCGGATGACGTTGGGGTGCTCGTCGACCAGCCGCACGTACTGTTCGACGCTGCGCCGGATGACCTCCCGACCGGAGTCCACGGACAGGTCTATCGACGGGAAGATGGCCGCCCACAACATGTCCCGCAGCCGCTGTCCGATGGCCTGGAAAAGGTCGGACTTGTCGGTGAAATGGCGGTAGATCTTGGGCTTGGCGGTGCCGGCCTCTTCGGCGATCTCCCGCAGGCTGACCTCGGGACCCTGCCGGTCGATGGCCCGGAACGCGGCGTCGACGATCTCCGAGCGCACCTTCTTGCGGTGCTCGCGCCAGCGTTCGCTGCGCGCGTCCACTTTGCCGCCCGGTTCACCCCCGGTGCGTGCTCTCGAACCTCGTCGCACCCGCTCACTGTACTCGCTTCGATGCCGCTGACCTGCTCAGAACCCCACCGCGGCGGTGTTGCGGGCGGGCCGGTGGGGCGCTCGCCCGCGCAGCCGCCACGACGTACCTTGGGTACTATCTGTCGCGACAGCCCACAGACGAGACGAGATTCATGACACAGCGATACGACCTGGTCATCGCAGGTGGCGGCCCTTCGGGCTCGGCCGCCGCGTGGCAGGCCGCGCAGACCGGCGCCAAGGTGGTCGTCCTGGACAAGGCCGTGTTCCCCCGCGACAAACCGTGCGGCGACGGCCTGACCGCCCGGGCGGTGAGCTACCTGCAGAAGATGGGCCTGGCCGACGAGGTCGCCACCTTCCACCGGGTCAACCGCGTGACGGTCTTCAGTCCCAGCGAGTGGGAGCTGTCTTTCCCCAAACGCCCCGGGATGCCCGACCACGGCCACACCGTCAGCCGCACCCACCTGGACACCGTGCTGCTCAAGCACGCCGAGTCCGCCGGTGCGGAAGTGCGCCAGGGCGCGGAGGTCACCGGCCCCGAACTCGACGCCAACGGCCGGGTGATCGGTGTGACGCTC
Organism: Mycobacterium sp. IS-1496; assembly: GCF_001499995.1. Classification (GTDB taxonomy): domain Bacteria; phylum Actinomycetota; class Actinomycetes; order Mycobacteriales; family Mycobacteriaceae; genus Mycobacterium. The sequence continues at coordinate 158,199 of NZ_LQIU01000075.1, read as the reverse complement.
AAGGGCGGCGAGAAGGTCTACGGCGATGCGGTGATCGCCGCCGACGGCGCCTACTCCCCCATCAAGCGCGCGCTGAAGATCGATTCGCAGTACAACGGCTACTCGGCCATCGCGATCCGGTCGGAGATGCACGCCAACCGGCCGGACTCCGACAGCCTCGACATCTATCTCAAGCTCGCGTTCCAGGGCGATCAGCTGCCCGGTTACGGCTGGGTGTTCCCGATGGGCGACGGCATCTTCAACATTGGCCTGGGCTACGTCAACAGCTACAAGAACTGGCAGTCGATCAACGCCACCCAGTTCCTCGGCGAATTCCTGCGCACGCTGCCGCGCGAGTGGGATCTGCCGCCGATCGAGGAACTGAAGAAGAACAAGAGCGTGCGGGCGTGGCGCTTGCCCATGGGCTTCACGGCGTGGCCGCCGTGGCGTCCGGGCGTGCTGTTCACCGGCGACTCGCTCGGCGCGGGGAAGCCGGCGTCGGGCGCGGGGATCTCCAAGGCCCTCGAGTCCGGGTTGGCCGCCGGTGAGTGTGCGATCGCAGCGCTGACCAACGGCGGACCGGACGACTTCACCAACTACGCGCAGCGGATGGAAGCCGCGTGGGGCCGGGAGTACAAGCGGGGCCGCTACTTCCACAAGCTGGCCGGCATCCCCGCTGTCGCGAACACCGGCATCAAGTTGATCGACAACGCCTTCTTCCGGGACCGGATGCTCAAGGCGCTGTACAAGAAAGAGCAAGGCCCGCAGCACAAGTACTGAGATTTCCGCCCCGCCGAGTCATCGGCGCGCGCCGGGTGCCGACCTTCGGGTCTGCACCCGGCGCTTCTTTTCCGCCCGACCGCGCGCTCGGCGAGGCGCCGGTCCTGGCCCTACCCTGGCGCCATGCCAGGACTCGGCGCCGACGCCGCACACCTCCTTATGGCAGACGGCACGGTGGCGATGGCGCCGGGCCTGTCCGACGACGAGGTCGCCCGCGTCGAGTCGTCGTTCGGGTTCACCTTCGCCGACGATCACCGGGAGTTCCTGACCACCGGGTTGCCGGTCGGCGAGGCGTGGCCTAACTGGCGCGCGGACGGACACCGAAACCTCGACAAGCAGCTGCGGCTACCGGCCGACGGCATCCTGTTCGCGGTGGAGTGGAAGCAGTTCTGGGACGCCCGGTGGGGCAAGCGTCCGGCCCGCATGAAGGACGCCCTGCGCAGCGCGGCGTACCAGTTGGTGCGGGTGCCGCGAATGGTGCCGGTGCACTCGCACTGCTACCTGCCCGCCGGACCGGATTCGTCGGGGCATCCGGTGCTGTCGATCTATCAGGACGACATCCGGGTCGTTGCCGCCGACCTACTCGACTACGTCGCAAGGCTGTCCGCGCCCGATGGTCCGCCGACCGCGGCGCCGACGGTCGCGTTCTGGTCTGACCACGTGCGCTGAGGCGCTCCGGAGCGCGTCAGCGCCGACCGCGCTGGGCCCGTCCGGGTTTGCGGGCGACCTTGCCCGCCGCGGCTCGGGCGGCCTGCTTGGCGAGGGTCTTCTCCCGTGCGGTGCGTTTCGGCGCCGGCTCGGCCTGTCCGCGCGACGATCCGGGCTTGCGACCCCGCACGATGCCGATGAACTCCTCGAGCAGCGGCGGCTGCGGGCCCTCCGGAAAGGCCAGCGACACCGTGCTGGTGGGGGCGTCGGTGATCGGGCGGTAGGTGAGGTCCTTGCGGTGATACAGCCGCGCCAGCGATTGCGGAACGATGAGCACACCGATCCCTGCGGCGACGAGTTCTATTGCCTCTGCAGTGGTTTCGGGCCGATGGTCGACCGGGGTGCCGGGCGCGCCCGCCCAGGCGAGCACGTCGTCGAGGGGCAGCAGCGTGGGCTCGCCGTCGAGGTCCGCGGTGGTGAGCTCATCGGCGGCCGTGAGTACGTGCTCGGTCGGCACCACGGCGACCGTCGTCTCCTCGTAGAGGGGAATCAGTGCCAGCCCGGTTGTGTCGGCCGGTAACCGGAGCACCGCCACGTCGACGGTGCCGGCCCGCACTTCGGCGGCCGCGTCCGCCGCGGGGACGGCGCGCACGTGCAGCGGAACGTCGGGGTGGCGCTCCGCCCATTTCCGCGCCCACTTCGCGGGTGTCCCGCCGGGGACGTACCCGAGGGTGAGCGAGGGCAGCGAGGACGAAGCCACCGCCTCAGGCTACCGATAAGCTCGTGCCATGAGCAGGCCGAACGCGCAGTCCATGAAGCCCGCCACGGCGGCCAAGAAACTGGACGTGTACTTGCCCGCGACGCCGGCCGAGTTCCAAGAGAACCCGATCACCCGCACCGAACTGGCCGCCCTGCAGGCGGATCCACCGCAATGGCTCAAGGACCTCCGCAAGAACGGGCCGCATCCGAAGAACCTCGTGGCGGCCAAGCTCGGTGTCTCGATCGCCGCTCTCGCGCGCAACGGCGTCGAGAGTGCGCTCACCACCGAGCAGATCGATCAGCTGCTCGAGGAGAAACCGGAGTGGCTGGTCGCCGAACGCGAGAACTACCAGGAGGTGCTGCGCGAACAGCGACGCCTCAAGGCGCAGCGGGCCGAACAGGCTCACGAGAGCTGATCGCGTCGGGCGGAGCTCAACTCACAGCATGCAGCTGACGCAACCCTCGACTTCTGTTCCCTCCAAAGCCATTTGACGCAGCCGGATGTAGTACAGCGTCTTGATGCCCTTGCGCCACGCGTAGATCTGCGCCTTGTTCACGTCGCGCGTGGTCGCGGTGTCCTTGAAGAACAGCGTCAGGCTCAGCCCCTGGTCGACGTGCTGGGTAGCCGCCGCATAGGTGTCGATGATCTTCTCGTAGCCGATCTCGTACGCGTCCTGGTAGTACTCCAGGTTGTCGTTCGTCAGGTACGGCGCCGGATAGTAGACGCGGCCGATCTTGCCTTCCTTGCGGATCTCGATCTTGCTCGCCACCGGGTGGATCGAGCTGGTCGAGTGGTTGATGTAGGAGATCGACCCCGTCGGCGGAACGGCCTGCAGGTTCTGGTTGTAGATGCCGTGCGCCTGCACCGAGTCCTTCAACCGCTTCCAGTCGTCCTGGTTCGGGATCCGGATGCCCGCGTCGGCGAACAGCTGCCGGACCCGTTCGGTCTTGGGCTCCCACGGCTGCTCGGTGTACTTGTCGAAGAACTCACCCGAGGCGTACTTCGAGCGCTCGAACCCCTTGAAGCGCGTACCGCGTTCGATCGCAATGCGATTCGACGCCCGCAGTGCGTGGTAGAGCACCGTGTAGAAGTAGATGTTCGTGAAGTCGACGCCCTCGTCGGACCCGTAGAGGATCCGCTCGCGGGCCAGGTAGCCGTGCAGGTTCATCTGCCCGAGCCCAATTGCGTGGGAGTCGTTGTTGCCCTGCTCGATCGACGGCACCGAGGTGATCGACGTCTGGTCGCTCACCGCGGTCAGCGCGCGGATGGCCACCTCGATGGTCTGCGCGAAGTCCGGGGAGTCCATCGCCTTGGCGATGTTCAGCGAGCCGAGGTTGCACGAGATGTCCTTGCCGATCTTCTTGTAGGACAGATCGTCGTTGAACTCCGACGGCGTCGAGACCTGGAGGATCTCCGAGCACAGATTCGAGTGCGTGATCTTCCCGTCGATCGGGTTCGACCGGTTCACCGTGTCCTCGTACATGATGTACGGGTAACCCGACTCGAATTGCAGCTCGGCCAGGGTCTGGAAGAACTCGCGCGCCTTGATCTTCGTCTTGCGGATCCGGCTGTCGTCGACCATCTCGTAGTACTTCTCGGTCACCGAGATGTCGGCGAACGGCAGGCCGTACACGCGCTCGACGTCGTACGGCGAGAACAGGTACATGTCCTCGTTCTTCTTCGCCAGCTCGAACGTGATGTCCGGGATCACCACACCGAGCGACAGCGTCTTGATGCGGATCTTCTCGTCGGCGTTCTCGCGCTTTGTGTCGAGGAACCGGTAGATGTCCGGGTGATGGGCGTGCAGGTACACCGCGCCGGCACCCTGCCGCGCGCCCAGCTGGTTGGCGTAGGAGAACGAATCCTCGAGCAGCTTCATGATCGGGATGACACCCGAGGACTGGTTCTCGATGTTCTTGATCGGGGCGCCGTGTTCGCGGATGTTGCTCAGCAGCAGCGCAACTCCGCCACCGCGCTTCGACAGCTGCAACGCCGAGTTGATGGAGCGGCCGATCGACTCCATGTTGTCCTCGATCCGCAGCAGGAAGCAGCTGACCGGCTCACCGCGCTGCTTCTTGCCGGAGTTGAGGAACGTCGGCGTGGCCGGCTGGAACCGGCCGTCGATGATCTCGTCGACGAGCTTCTCGGCCAACGTGGTGTCACCGGCGGCAAGTGTCAGCGCCACCATCACGACGCGGTCCTCGAAGCGCTCGAGGTAGCGCTTCCCGTCGAATGTCTTGAGCGTGTAAGAGGTGTAGTACTTGAACGCCCCGAGGAAGGTCGGGAATCGGAACTTCTTGGCGTAGGCGCGATCGAGCAGCGTCTTGACGAAGTTGCGTGAGTACTGGTCGAGGACCTCGCGCTCGTAGTACTCCTTCTGGATCAGGTAGTCGAGCTTCTCGTCCTGATTGTGGAAGAAGACGGTGTTCTGGTTGACGTGCTGCAGGAAGTACTCGCGGGCGGCGAGCACGTCCTTGTCGAACTGAATCCGGCCGTCCTTGTCGTACAGATTCAGCATCGCGTTCAGCGCGTGGTAGTCGGTCTCCCCGGGGAGCGCGTGCGCGCCGGTGGTTACAGGCTCTGCAGCTGTGACGGTTGGTGGCACGTCGGTTGGTCCTTCCGGGAAGATTCAGCCCAAAAATCAGTCAGTCCCGCTCGAACGGCGTGCACGTCCTCCTGTGTGCCCATCAGCTCGAAGCGGTAGAGATAGGGAACGCCGCACTTGCGGGACACCACGTCGCCCGCGTAGCCGAACTCGGCGCCGAAATTGGTGTTGCCCGCGGCGATGACGCCGCGGATCAACGACCGGTTGTGTTCGTTGTTGAGGAATGCGATGACTTGTTTGGGGACGTAACCCCCGGCGTCGGGATCGGGACCGTTCGCGTGGCCGCCGCCGTAGGTGGGCAGCACCAGTACGTAGGGTTCGTCGACCTCGATGCGGCCGTGCAGGGGAATCCTGGTCGCGGGCAACCCCAACTTCTCGATGAAGCGGTGGGTGTTCTCCGAGACGCTGGAGAAATACACCAGGTTGCCCATCACAGTCCTTCCCGCCGGATCCGCAGTACCCGCGTACCCGTCAGGCGGTCGTCGCCACCGCTCCGGACAGCGCCTTGATCCGGTCCGGGCGGAAGCCCGACCAGTGGTCCTTGCCGGCCACCACCACGGGAGCCTGCAGGTAACCCAGCGCCATGACGTAGTCGCGGGCCTCGCTGTCGAGCGAGATGTCCACGACCTCGTAGTCGATGCCCTGCTTGTCCAGCGCCTTGTAGGTGGCGTTGCACTGCACGCATGCGGGCTTGGTGTACACGGTGACGGTCATCTGCGGTACGGCTCCTTACGCGAACGGCGATAGTGAGATCAAATCGGACTGGCAACTGCATCGGTACTTCGTGCCGCTACGTTGTTCAGCGGTCCGCAGGCTCCGGAAATTCCTGGTCGGCCGGGTGCGTCTCCGGCGGACCGGATAGCCGACTGCACTGGTTCCTGCGCTCCGGCCGGCCCCCGAACCCTGGTGGCCTGTCGGTAGGCAAGACACTACACCTAGTGGCCGACATCGCGGACAGATACAAGATGTTCTGAACAACATTCATGGAATTCCCAGGTCGTAAGCTCCGGCGGACCGATGCGTACGGCGTGTCGCCACGCCGGACGCGAGGTGTGTCGCTATATATGGGTAGGTCTACCACCGGGCACCGACAACCGGCCCGCGGTCGGAGCCGTCCCGATGCGCCCAGCAAACGCATCGGGGTCACCGGGCCGTCCGATCACTCACCCGATGGAGGCCACGAGCTTTCCGATCACGTCGCCGACGGCCGCGACGACAGCGGTGTTCTCGCGGGGGTGCGCACCGTCGAACGACGACGCCGGTACCGACAGCTCGAGATCCTCGATCACCCGCGCACCCGCGATGCCGAAGGACTTGCGGGTCTCGTCGTGCGCCCACTTCCCGCCGTAGCGGCCGAGCGCGGCGCCCACCACCGCCAGCGGCTTGTCCTTGAGCGCGCCGTCGCCCCACGGCCGCGACAGCCAGTCGATCGCGTTCTTGAGCACGGCCGGGATGCTGCCGTTGTATTCGGGCGTGATCACCAACGCCGCGTCGGCGCCCGCGGCCGCGGCGCGGAGCGCGCGCACCGGCTCGGGCACCGAGTCGGTGTCGAGGTCCTCGTTGTAGAACGGCACCTCGGCGAGGCCGTCGAAGACGCGCAGCGTGACGCCGTCGGGAGCGGAGTCGACCGCCACCTCGGCGAGCTGCCGGTTGATCGACGCCTTCCGCAGGCTGCCGACGAGGACCAGGACGTTCACATCCGACATGTCAGTTCCTTTCGCGTCTCACTGTTGCCCTCCATCTAACCGGACTGCAGTCCGATTCATTCCGGCGGGTTACAGTCGACAAGGTGAGCGCCCCCGACCGGATGGCCCCGCTGCCGCTGACCGATGCGCCGCAGGAGCGCGGGGACGCCGCGCGCAACCGCCTGCTGCTGCTCGAGGCTGCACGCCGGCTGATCGCCGAACGGGGTGCCGGTGCGGTCAGCACCGACGCCATCGCCGCGGCCGCGGGCGTCGGCAAGGGCACGCTGTTCCGCCGCTTCGGCAGCCGGGCCGGTCTGATGATGGTTCTGCTCGACGAGGACGAGAAGGCGCTGCAGCAGGCCTTCCTGTTCGGGCCGCCGCCGCTCGGACCCGGCGCCCCGCCGCTGGACCGGTTACTGGCGTACGGACGCGCCCGGCACGCGTTCGTCCACGGCCACCACGCCCTGCTCTCCGATGCCGGACGTGACCCGCAGACCCGATTCACCGGACCGTTCCGCTTGCATCACGCCCACGTCCGGATGCTGCTGCAGTCGGCGGACACCACCGGCGACCTCGACGCGCAGACCTCCGCCCTCACCGGCCTCCTCGAGGCCGACTACATCGAGCACCGCCTCGCCGACGGCGCCACGCTCGACGAGGTGGCCGACGCCTGGGAGGACGTCGCCGTCAAGCTGTGTGGGCGGTGAGGCGTGCCGCGCTGGATCCTGCACGTCGACCTCGACCAGTTCCTCGCCTCGGTCGAGTTGCGCAGGCACCCCGAACTTGAAGGGCTCCCCGTCATCGTCGGCGGCAGCGGTGACCCGACCGAACCGCGCAAGGTGGTCACCTGCGCGTCGTACCGGGCGCGCGAGTTCGGGGTGTACGCCGGGATGCCGCTGCGCGCGGCGGCGCGGCGATGCCCGGACGCGACGTTCCTGCCGTCGGACACCGCGGCCTACGACGAGGCCTCCGAACAGGTGATGGGGCTGTTGCGGGATCTGGGCCACCCGGTCGAGGTGTGGGGCTGGGACGAGGCCTATCTCGGCGCGGACGTCGACGATCCGTTCGCGTTGGCCGAGCGCATCCGCGAGGTGGTCGCAGGCACCGGCCTGTCGTGCTCGGTCGGCATCAGCGACAACAAACAGCGCGCGAAGGTGGCCACCGGGTTCGGGAAACCGGCCGGGGTCTTCATGCTCACCGACGCCAACTGGATGTCCGTGATGGGCGACCGCCCGGTCGACGCGCTGTGGGGGGTCGGGCCCAAAACGGCGAAGAAGCTTGCCGCCATGGGGATCGCCACCGTGGCCGACCTCGCCGCCACCGACGCCCCGGCGCTCACGTCGGCGTTCGGGCCGACGACCGGGTTGTGGATCCTGTTGCTGGCCAAGGGCGGCGGCGACGACGGTGTCAGCGCTCAGCCATGGGTGCCCCGGTCGCGCAGCCATGCGGTCACCTTCCCGCGGGATCTCACCGACCGTGCCGAGATGGCCGCCGCGGTGAGGCGCCTGGCCGAGCAGACGCTGACCGAGGTCGTCGAGGCAGGCCGCGTGGTCACCCGCGTCGCGGTGACCGTGCGCACCAGCAGCTTCTACACCCGCACGAAGATCCGTAAGCTGAGCGCCCCGACCACCGACACCGGCGTCGTCGCCGCGACCGCCCTCGACGTTCTCGCGCTGTTCGACCTCGACCGGCCGATCCGGCTCCTCGGGGTGCGCCTCGAGTTGGCGATGCCGGAAAACGTCGCGGTGCCGGATCCCCCTGGAACGGTTGTCACCGCGGACCCATAGCCTCGCCTCATGCTCCAGACTGTGGCGATCCGCGGCTACCGCTCCCTGCGCGACGTGGTGCTGCCGCTGCGCCGGCTGACCGTGGTGACCGGCGCCAACGGAAGCGGTAAATCGTCGCTGTACCGCGCACTGGGGCTGTTGGCCGACTGCGGTCGCGGTGAGGTGATCGGGTCGCTGGCCCAGGAGGGCGGGCTGGAGTCGGTGCTGTGGGCCGGCCCCGAACAGCTCGCGGGCGCCCGCCGCACGGGCACCACCGAGGGCACCGTGCGGACCCGCCCCGTTTCCCTCGAACTCGGTTACGCCGCAGACGATGTCGGCTATCTCGTCGATCTCGGACTGCCCCAGCACGCCGGTCCGGGGTCATTGTTCGCCCGCGACCCGCAGATCAAGCGTGAAGCGGTGTTCGCCGGTCCGGTGCTGCGCCCCGCGTCCGCACTGGTGCGTCGCGGCGGTCAGTACGCCGAGGCCAGTGCCGAATCGGGGCGCGGCTTAGACGAACTGACGCGGGCGCTGCCGTCGTACCGCAGCGTGCTCGCCGAATACACCGGTGCACTGCCCGAACTCACCGCCGTGTACGACCGGTTGCGGAACTGGCGGTTCTACGACGGGTTCCGGGTGGACGCGGCGGCGCCCGCACGCCGTCCGCAGGTGGGTACCCGGACACCGGTGCTGTCGGCGGACGGCAGCGACCTGGCGGCCGCCGTGCAGACCATCATCGAGGCGGGTTTCGACGACCTCGCCCGCGCGGTCGCCGACGCGTTCGACGGTGCGACGGTCGAGATCGCCGTCCACGACGGGCTCTTCGACCTGCGGCTGCGCCAGCGCGGGATGCTACGTCCGCTGCGGTGTGCCGAATTGTCCGACGGCACACTGCGTTTCCTGCTGTGGGCGGCGGCGCTGCTCAGCCCGGAGCCGCCGACGTTGATGGTGCTCAACGAACCGGAGACCTCGCTGCACCCGGACCTCGTCCGGCCGTTGGCCGCACTGGTGACCGCGGCCGCCGCGCGGACACAGGTCGTGGTCGTCACCCACTCCCCCGCGATGGTCGAACTGCTGGGCGCCGCACCTCTCGACGAGGACGGCGACGCCGTCCGGCTCGCGCTGTACAAGGAGTTCGGCGAGACCCGGGTCGACGGACAGGGACTGTTGAGCACCCCGCCGTGGGACTGGGGTAAGCGCTGAACCCCTACCGGCGGGGCCGCAGGGCGCGGGAGAACAGCACGTTGACCTGCCGCATCGCCACGCTGTACGGCCACCACATGGTGCGCTTGAACAGATAGAGCGCCCGGATGTCGGGCGAGGTGTAGATCAGGTACCGGTTGCGGCGAACCCCGGCCAGGATGCGTTCCGCGACCCGTTCCGGAGATACGGCGTGGCCGCTGAACCGGTCCGTCCACTTCTTGACGTTCGGATCCTCGCGGTCGACGCCGGCGATCTGAACCGTCTGCACCAGTGGGGTTTTCACCGCGCCGGGTACCACCACCGACACCCCGATCCGATGCCGCGCGAGGTCGAAGCGCAGCACTTCGGACAGCCCGCGCAGACCGTACTTGCTCGCACTGTAGGCAGCATGCCACGGCAGCGCGACGAGGCCGGCCGCCGAGGACACGTTGACCAGGTGACCGCCCCTGCGCGCCTGGATCATCGGCGGGACGAAGGTCTCGATGACGTGGATGGGCCCCATCAGGTTGACGTCGATCATCGACTTCCAGTGCTGATGGGTGAGCCGGTCGACGGTGCCCCATGCCGAGACGCCGGCGATGTTCATCACGACGTCCATCGCGGGATGGCTGCGGTGGATGTCGGCGGCGAACTGCACGACGGCGTCGTGGTCGGAGATGTCGAGCGCCCGGTGCATCGCGACCTTCCCTCCGAGCGCACGCGCGTCGGCCACCGTGGTCTCGAGCCCGTCGGCGTCGCGGTCGGTGAGGAAGAGTTCGGCGCCGTCGCGGGCCAGTCGCAGGGCCGTCGCGCGCCCGATGCCGCTGGCCGCACCGGTGAGGAGACAACGCTTACCGGTGAATCCGCTGCCCTGCGTCATGGCGGTGACCCTACCTGTCCATCCCCGCCGGCCCCCGCCGCTCAGCCGTCGCGCAGGTCGGACCCGCCCCATAGTCCGTACAGCCACAGGCGTTCGACGACCTCGACCGCGCGTGCCGGGTCCGCGTCGCGGCCGATGAACCCGCTGTCGTGGGAGAGGGTCAGCGCCGTCGTCGCGACCAGCGTCCGGACCAGCGCGGGCAGGTCGTCGGAGATCGGCCGGGCGCCGTCGTCCTGGCGCACCAGGCCGACGATCTTGTCGATCACGGTGTCCTCGAAGTCGTTCATGATGTCGCGGATCTGCCCGTCGGTGTTCCGAGCCAGCGTGGTGGCCCTCATGATCGGGTTGTTGCTGGCGAACACCGCCGCGGCGTATCCGACCATGCGACGCGCGAAGGTGGCGGGTGACTCGTCGGCGTCGCGGGGCGCGAAATCGTGGGTGAGCTGGTCGAGTTCGGCCATCGCCTCGGCGACGATCACGGCCAGGACGGCGTATTTCGAGTCGAAGTAGAAGTAGAACCCCGACCGGGCGACGCCGGCACGCTCGCTGATCGTGCTGACCGACAGATCGACGAACGACTGCTCCTGCAGCAGCTCACGGACCGCGCCGACGATCGCGTCGCGTTGCCGGTCGCCGCGGCTGCGGCGGATCTCGGGCGTCTCGGATTCGGCGGTCATGGCAGTCAACCTTTGCACCGCGACCCGCCAGAACAAAACTTGACATGCGTCAAGACGGCCCGTCAGGATGTGGAGGAGGTGACGTCCACCACAGCGTTGTGATTACCAGGAGCGTTCAGATGGCGACCATCAGCACCCCGGAGTACCTGCTCGACCAGGCCAGGCGGCGGTTCACCCCGACGCTGAACACCATCCCCGGTATGGGCATCGTGGAGAAGCGCCTGCGCGACAAGCTGCAGAACCAGGAGTGGAAGCAGTTCGTGCTGGCAGAACCGCCCGCGGGAAGCGGGCTCAAGCCCGTGATGGGTGATTCCGGGCTGCCGGTGCTCGGCCACATGATCGAGACCTTCCGCGGCGGTCCCGACTACCTGCTGCAGGTGTACAAGACCTACGGCCCGCTGCACTACGCGTACTCCCCCGCGTTGCCTGCGGTGGTCGCACTCGGACCCGACGCCACCCAGGCCGTGTTCTCCAACAAGAACAAGGACTACTCGCAGAAGGGCTGGCATCCGGTCATCGGGCCGTTCTTCAATCGCGGCCTGATGCTGCTCGACTTCGACGAGCACATGTACCACCGCCGCATCATGCAGGAGGCGTTCACCCGCACCCGGCTGACCGGTTACGTCGAGCACATCGACCGGGTGGCCTCGCAGGTGATCGCGAACGACTGGGTCGAGAACGACCCGCGTTTCCTGTTCTACCCGGCCGTCAAGGAACTGACCCTCGACATCGCGTCGGTGGTGTTCATGGGCCACGAGCCGGGCACCGACAAGGAGCTGGTCACCAAGGTCAACGACGCGTTCACCATGACGACCCGCGCAGGCGGCGCGATCATCCGCACCGGTCTGCCGCCGTTCAAGTGGTGGCGGGGTCTGCAGGCCCGCAAGGTGCTCGACAACTACTTCGAGCAGCGGGTGAAGGAGAAGCGCGGCTCCGACGGCACCGACATGCTCACGGTCCTGTGCCATACCGCGGACGAGGACGGCAACACGTTCTCCGACCAGGACATCGTCAACCACATGATCTTCCTCATGATGGCGGCCCACGACACCTCGACCTCGACGCTCACCACGATGGCCTACCACCTGTCGCGCAACCCGGAGTGGCAGGAACGCTGCCGTGAGGAGTCCGACCGCCTGGGCGACGGCCCGCTCGACATCGAAGCGCTCGAGAAGCTCGAGACCCTCGACCTGGTGATCAACGAATCGCTGCGCATGGTGACGCCGCTGCCGTTCAACGTGCGCCAGGCGGTCCGCGACACCGAACTGCTGGGCCACTTCATCCCGGCGGGCACCGATGTGGTGCTCTGGCCGTCGGTGAACCATCACCTTCCGGAGCTGTGGACCGATCCGGAGAAGTTCGATCCGGCCCGCTTCACCGAGCCGCGCAACGAGCACAAACAGCACCGGTACGCGTTCGCACCCTTCGGTGGCGGCGCCCACAAGTGCATCGGGATGGTGTTCGGCCAGCTGGAGATCAAGACGGTGATGCACCGGCTGCTGCGCCGCTACCGGCTGGAGCCGCCGCGCCCCGGCTACGTCGCGAAGCTGGACTACGCGGGCATGCCGGTGCCGATGGACGGTATGCCGATCGTGCTGCGCCCGCTGCGCTGACGGGTCCCTACGCGCGGGTCAGGCGGCGATCAGCCGGTTGGCGCAGGCTATGACGGCCCGCAGCGCGGACTGAGTGGCGTCGCGGGACCATCCCATCGCCCACTCGGTGCGCGTGCCGTCGGAGCCGCGGATGAACGTCGCGGTGTGTGACCCGGCGGGCACCTGGTGAAAGGCGACCGTCTCGACGGCGATCCCCTCGTCGTGCAGCATCGCGGTCAGCGCCGCGATCGGTCCGCATGCGGCCGCCGTCGCGGTGCTGATCCGGTCGCCGAGCGCCAGCGTCGCCTGGTAGTTGCGGGCCTGCGGGCCCAGCCGGCCCGCCGGGCGTTCGGCGTCGGTGCAGGTCCACTGACCGAGTCGTAGCGGACCGGTCGTCGGGGCGTATTCGTCGAGAAACGCGTCCCAGGTCATCTCGCCGGCCTCCTCGCGCAGTCCACGTGGCAGCGGAGCGGCCACGACGGACGCGAATGTGGGCGTCAGGGCGGGTGATGGCGATTCGAGAATCGATGTGGTGATCATGTGCCGGTCTTCTCGTGATGGAGGTGACCGACGGTGTAGCAACGACCCACAGCGAGGGGTCGGTCCGGATCAGACCCCGCTGCGGGTTGCTACTACGAGTCGCCTTGGCACGTGGGCGATGCTAGACCTCTCCGCCGCCACGGTGCAAACACTTTCTGGCCGCACTCTCACGGCGAGAGGCCGCCGGGCCCCGGCACTAAGGTCTGCGCAATGGATTGGCCCGAGTTCGGTCTGTTGCTGGCCGCAGGCGTCCTGGGCGGCCTCACCGGCAGCATCGCCGGGTTGGCGTCGGTGGCCACCTATCCCGCGCTGTTGCTCGCCGGTCTGCCGCCGGTGGCGGCCAACGTGACGAACACGGTGTCGCTGGTCTTCAACGGCATCGGTTCGGTGCTGGGATCGAAGCCCGAGCTGCGGGGGCAGAGCGGGTGGCTCAAGCGCATCGTGCCCGCCGCGGCCCTCGGTGGTGTGGCGGGTGCGGCGCTGCTCCTGTCGACCCCGGCCGAGGGTTTCGAGAAGGTGGTGCCGATCCTGCTGGGCGGCTCGGCGATCGTCATCCTGCTGCCCCGCCGCTCCACCCCGGCGCACCCGGAGCGCCGCCCGCACGCCGGGGTCTGGGAGTCCGCCGTGATCTTCGCCATCTGCGTCTACGGCGGCTACTTCGGTGCGGCGGCCGGTGTGCTGCTGCTGGCCCTGCTGTTGACCACCGGCAGCGATACGCTCGCCCACGCCAACGCGGGCAAGAACGTCGTGCTCGGGGTCGCCAACACGACCGCGGCGCTGGTCTTCGCGGTGTTCGCGCCGGTGCATTGGGTGGCCGTCCTACCCCTGGGCGCGGGCTGCCTGCTGGGCTCCCGGCTGGGCCCGGTCGTGGTGCGCCGCGCGCCGGCCGGCCCGATGCGGCTGCTCATCGGTCTCGCGGGGGTGGCCCTGGCGGTCAAGCTCGGAGTCGACGCCTACTGAACAGGGCTCACAGGAACGGGTCGTCGCCCTTGGCGACGCGCATCCCGAGGTCGATCAGGTTCGTCGCCGAGGTGTGCAACCGCTCCCCGGCCTCCCGTGTCGCCCGGCCGGCCAGGAACCGCGACCACGTCCCCTCGATCACGACGCCGAGTTTGAAGCACGCCATCGCCAGATACCAGGGCAGCGCGTCGGTCCGCCGGCCGCCCGCCGACAGGTAGGCGTCCAGCAGGTCACTCCGGCTCGCCAGCCCGCCGAGGGCGGCCAGTTCCGATCCGGCGTTGATCGGGTTCGGTTCGTGCGGCCAGCAGATCAGCATCCAGCCGAGGTCGAGCAGCGGGTCGCCGACGGTGCACATCTCCCAGTCGATGAACGCCGCCAGCTCGGGCGTCTCCCGGCGCAGCAGCACGTTGTTGAGGTGGGCGTCGCCGTGCATGATGCCCGGCACACCGTCGGCGGGCCGATTCGTCTCCAGCCACTCGGCCAGATCCCCCACGGCGGGCAGGGAATCCGGGGAGTACCGCTCGTGGCGATAACTCTCGAGCAACCGCAGGAACTGCGGGACCTGGCGCGCCAGAAAGGAACCCGGCCGTCTGAGGGCGGCGAGTTCACTGCCCTCCCAGGGCACGTTGCCCAGGCGGGCCAGGCTGGCGGCGTAGGACAACCCCACCCGGTGGCGCATGTCGGGATCGTGGCGGTAGGCCTCGGCCACCTCGTTGCCGGGATTGAACCCGTCGACCTCCTCCATGAGGTAGAACACGACACCGAGCACGTCGAGGTCTTCGCACCCGGCGATGAAACCCGGGTGCGGGACGGGGCTTCCGGCCAGCGTGCGCAGCACGGCGATCTCGCGCTGCATCGTCTTGTCACTCGTCGGGCGCGGATGCACCGGCGGACGGCGCAGCACCATCGGCCGCCCGTCGAGGCGCAACCGGACGACGACGTTCTGGCTGCCACCGGCCAGCGGTTCCACGTCGGTGACCGTCGAGCCGAGGCCCTCCCTGCGGGCCCACTGCGTCAGGGCGGTCACGTCGGCGTCGGTCAGGGTGGGTAGTTGCTGCGCGGCGTCGGGCATGCCGACATCGTCTCAGGCCTTCCGCGCGGTCAGCAGCAGATACTCCCACTCCGTGCGCGAGGATTTGCCCATCAGCTCGTCACCCAGTCGAGCGATGTCGGCGTCGAGCTGTGCGGCCCGGTCCGCGTCGTCGCCGACGTTGCGGTACGCCGCGATGGTCGGGCCGTAGACGGCCTTGAAGTAGTCACGGAACTCGGCACCGTCGGCGAAGTGCGTCACCGGCAGCGTTCGGCGTTGCGCGACGACGTCGGTGACCCGGTCCCCGAAGAGCTCCCGCACGTGCTCCTCGCGACCCCACAGCGGCGGCGGCGAGGCACCCGGCGGCGGGGTCGGCATATAGGGCTTCATGGTGGCGAACAGCTGACCGATGTGACCCTCGGGCGTCCAGTTGATCAACCCGATCGTCCCACCCGGCCTGCACACCCGGAGCAGCTCGTCGGCGGCGCGTTGGTGGTACGGCGCGAACATCACCCCGATGCAGGACATGACGACGTCGAAGTCGTTGTCCGCGAACGGAAGAGCGTGCGCGTCGGCCTCCTGCCACTCGAGTTCGACACCGGCCTGCGCGGCGACCGCGCGGCCCGCTTCGAGCAGTTCGGGGGTCAGGTCACTCGCCGTCACCGAGGCGCCCTTCTGGGCGGCCGGGATGGCGGCGTTGCCGGTGCCCGCCGCGACGTCGAGCACCCGGTCTCCGGAGCCGATCCCGGCGGCCTCGACCAGCACCGGCCCCAACGGGGCGACGAGTTCGGCCGCCAGTTTGGGATAGTCGCCGGACGCCCACATCGACCGGTGCTTGGCGGCCAGTTGCCGGTCGTCGACCGTGGCGGTGTCACTGCTCATGGCTGTGTCCTCCTTGTTCGGGTGCACTCATCGTGGCCCCGTGTCCGCGGCGATTCCAGTTCTGTATCTGTACTGGCGGCGCCTTGTGCGCGACGATGTCTGTGCGGTCGTCGAGGAGGTGTGCCCATGTCGGGTTACGGCCAGTTCTGTCCGGTGGCCAAAGCCATGGAACTGCTCGACGAACGGTGGACGTTGCTCGTCGTGCGCGAATTGTTGCTCGGTAGTACACATTTCAACGATCTACGGCGGGGTGTGCCGAAGATGTCGCCGGCGCTGCTGTCGAAACGGCTCAAGGCGCTGACCCGAGCCGGAGTCGTCGAGCGTACCGAGATCGACGGGCGCACCAGCTATTCGCTCACCCGCTGCGGTGAGGAGTTGGCCGCGGTGGTCGACGCGTTGGGCGCCTGGGGTGCGCGCTGGATCGGGGAACTCGGCGATGAGGACCTCGATCCCCATCTGCTCATGTGGGACATCCGCAGAAGCGTTCCCGTGGAGCAATGGCCCACGGGCCGTACCACACTGGCGTTTCGACTCGACGATGTCGGTGCGCGGGCCTCACGGTGGTGGCTGGTGGTCACCGAGGGGCGCGCCGATGTCTGCGATGTCGACCCCGGCTACGAGGTCGCGGCCACCGTGCAGACCAGTCTGCGCGCGCTCACCAGGATCTGGCGCGGCGACTGCAGTTGGCAACACGCCCTTCTCGACGGCGACGTCGCGGTGTCCGGTCCGGCCGACGCGCGCCGCGCGGTGCCGTCCTGGATCGGCCAGGGGTCACTGGCCGCCGTCCCCCGGCCCTGAGGGGATTTCGGTGTAGTTGGTCGCGGCGAGCACGACCAACTACACCGACATCGCTTACTTGGGGGCGAACCGCTGCCCGGCGTCGAGCCGGATGCACTGCCCGTTGAGCATCGCGTTCTCGACGATGGCGACGGCCAGTTTGGCGTACTCCTCGGGACGGCCGAGCCGCTTGGGGAACGCGGCGTCCTTAGTGAGCTGGGCGGCGAACTCGTCGGGGATCCCCTCGGTCAGTCCGGTCGCGAACAGGCTCGGGGCGATGGCGAGCACCCGGATACCCAGGCTGCCCAGGTCGCGCGCCATCGTCAGGCACATGCCGGCGATGGCGGCCTTGGAGGCGGTGTAGGCGACCTGTCCGATCTGCCCCTCGAACGCCGCGATCGACGAGGTGTTGATGATGACCCCGCGCTCGTCGTCCTCGGGTTCGTTCTTGCTCATGTGCTCGGCGGCGAGCCTGCTGATGTTGAAGGTGCCGACGGTGTTGAGGTCCTGCACCTGGCGGAAGACGTCCAG
Source organism: Mycobacterium sp. IS-1496 (assembly GCF_001499995.1). Classification (GTDB taxonomy): domain Bacteria; phylum Actinomycetota; class Actinomycetes; order Mycobacteriales; family Mycobacteriaceae; genus Mycobacterium. The sequence continues at coordinate 140,925 of NZ_LQIU01000075.1, read as the reverse complement.
GTCGTGCGGGCCGTTCTTCGACAGGGTCCGCATGGCCGAACCACCACCGGCCGTGGTCACCGCGATGTGCAGACCGCCGAGGGCCTCGACGGCCTGAGCGAGGACCTGCTCGGTGCCGGCGAAGTCCATGACGTCGACGGGATAGAACGTCGCGCCGAGCTCATCGGCCACCTCCTGACCCTTCGACTGCGGCCGGTCCAGCACCGCGACGGTCGCGCCGCGCTTGGTCAGCGCCTCGACGGTGGCGCGGCCGAAGCCGGACGCACCCCCGACGACGACGGCCTTCTTGCCCTCGATCTCCATCTAGCTCCCTTTCCACTTTGAGGTCGGACTGTAAAGGAACCTAGCCGACGTCACGGTTCGTTAAGGCCTTCGGGTGCGCGGACTGACTACGTTGGCGAACATGGCCGGCCCCCCACGCAGCACACGCGCCTGGTGCGGGATCGCCGCGGCGGCCGTTGCGCTCGGTGTCACGGAGTTGACGGCCGCGCTGTTCGGTCCGCAGGCCGACGCCCGCACCGCGGTGGGTTCCGCGGTCATCGACGTGACCCCCGGCCCCGTCAAGGAGTGGGCGATCTCGACGTTCGGCATGGCCGACAAACTGGTGCTGTCCGTTCTCGTGCTGGTGGTGATCGCGATACTCGCCGCGGCGGGCGCCGCGCTGCAGACGCGGCGCGTGCCGGTCGGCAGCGCCGTGATCGTCGCCGGCGGCGTGCTCGGGGGCGCGGCGGTGCTGTCCCGGTCCGGCGCCGGCGCGGTGGACCTGATCCCGACGGTGGCCGGGGTGCTGTGCGGGGTGGCGGTCCTTCACCTGCTGCTGTCCGGCCGCGTCACCGACGGCGGCGAGGTCGCCGCCGTCGACCGCGGCCGCCGGCTCTCGCTGATGGCGCTCGGGTTCCTCGCCGCCGGCGGTGTCGCGGGCGTCGCCGGGGCCGTCCTCTCCCGGCGCGCCGCCTCGGTCAGCGGTGACCGCGCCGCGTTCGCGCTGCCGCGCGTCGATGTGCCTGCGCGGTCGATACCTGCGGCGGTGCAGCCCTCCGGTGTGACGCTGCCGCCGTTCGTCACGCCCACCGCCGACTTCTACCGCATCGACACCGCGCTCAGTGTGCCGCAGTTGAGCCGCGACGAGTGGCGCCTACGGGTGCACGGGATGGTCGACCGCGAGGTCACCTACCGCTTCACCGACCTCGAGCGGTTCGAGGTGGTCGAGAAGGTCGTGACGTTGACGTGCGTATCGAACCTGGTGGGCGGCGACCTCGTCTCGAATGCCACGTGGACCGGATACCGTGTGCGAGACCTGTTGGCGGACGCGGAGATCCACGCCGACGCCGATATGGTCCTGTCCACCTCGACGGACGGTTTCACCGCGGGCACGCCGGTGGAGGCACTCACCGACTCGCGCGATGCGCTGCTGGCGATCGGCATGAACGGCGAACCGCTGCCGACCGAGCACGGGTACCCCGCGCGTCTCGTGGTGCCCGGCCTGTACGGGTATGTGTCGGCCACCAAGTGGGTCGTCGACCTGGAGCTCACGCGCTTCGACCGGGCACAGGCGTACTGGACGAGGCTGGGGTGGTCGGAGCGCGGACCCATCAAGACCCAGTCCCGAATCGACGTGCCCCGCAGCGGAACCGAGGTCGCGACCGGTCCGGTGACCTTCGGCGGTGTGGCGTGGGCGCAGAACCGCGGGGTGCGCGCCGTCGAGGTCCGCATCGACCCGCCCGGCGGTCGGGGCGAGTGGCGGCGGGCCCGGCTCGGCGAGAGCTACTCCGACGACACGTGGCGGCTGTGGAGCTACCCGTGGGAGGCGAAGGAGCCGGGCCGGTACACCATGACCGTCCGCGCCACGGACGACACCGGCGCGGTGCAGACCGAGGATCGCGCCGACCCGGTGCCCGACGGCGCGACGGGCTGGCACACGGTCACCTTCCGCGTCACCTGACCTTTCTGCGCGAGCGTGCGTGCCTGTACCCGACACGCCGCGATATCGGCGGCAGTTTGCGCACGTTCGCGAAGCTTCGGGCGTGCCATCCTCGAGGAGTGCTTCTCGTCGACGTCGCCACCGCCTCGACCGACGTCGGCTCGATGTCGTCGCGGCTGGCCAAGACCGCCAGGATCGCCGACCTGCTGGGCCGCGCGGGCGCCGAACACGATCCCCGACTGGTCGCTGTGACGGTGGCGTGGCTGTCCGGTGAACTGCCCCAGCGCCAGATCGGCGTGGGATGGGCGTCATTGCGGTCACTGCCCGCCCCGGCCGACGCAGCGGCGCTGACGGTGACGGCAGTCGACGCCGCGTTCACCGAGATCGGCGCCGTCTCCGGCAAGGGGTCGCAGGCCCGCCGCGCCGCCCTGATCGCCGAACTGTTCGCCGCGGCCACCACCGTCGAACAGACCTTCCTGCGCCGCCTGCTCACCGGAGAACTGCGGCAGGGCGCCCTGATCGGGGTGATGGCCGACGCGGTCGCGAAGGCGGCCGACATCCCCGCCGCAGAGGTCCGCCGCGCGGCGATGCTCGCCGGTGACCTGCCCGCGGTGGCCGCCGCGGCGCTCACTGGGGGCGATGCGGCACTGGCGGAATTCACCCTGCGGGTGGGCCGTCCGGTCGGGCCGATGCTCGCGCAGACCGCGACGGGAGTCGCCGAAGCACTGGACCGGCTGGGCGGAACCGCGGTGTTCGAGGCGAAACTCGACGGTGCCCGTGTGCAGATCCACCGCCGCGGACCGGAGGTCTCGGTCTACACCCGCTCCCTCGACGACGTCACCGCCCGCCTGCCGGAGGTCGTCGAGGCGGCGCTGGCGCTGCCGGTCACCGATCTGATCGCCGACGCCGAGGCGATCGCACTGCGCCCCGACGGTCGCCCGCACCGGTTCCAGGTGACCGCGTCGCGGTTCGGCCGGGCCGCCTCGCGCGCCACCCAGCCGCTGTCGGTGTTCGTCTTCGACCTGCTGCACGTCGACGGCACCGACCTGCTCGACCGCCCGACCGTCGACCGCGTGAGCGTCCTCGACGAGCTGGTGCCCGCGGCGCACCGCGTGGACCGGCTCATCACCGACGACGGTGCCGCCGCGCAGCGCTTCCTCGAGGCGACACTCGCCGCCGGGCACGAGGGGGTGATGGCCAAGGCCCCCGCCGCGCCGTACGAAGCCGGCCGCCGCGGAGCGGGCTGGTTGAAGGTCAAACCCGTCCACACCCTCGACCTGGTGGTCCTCGCCGTGGAATGGGGCAGCGGCAGACGCACCGGCAAGTTGTCCAACATCCACCTCGGCGCCCGCGACCCGGCGACGGGTGGTTTCGTGATGCTGGGCAAGACGTTCAAGGGCATGACCGACGCCGTGCTCGACTGGCAGACCACCCGGTTCCTCGAGTTGGCCGACGGCCCGACGGACGGTTACACCGTCAAGCTGCGGCCCGAGCAGGTGGTCGAGATCGCGTTCGACGGCGTCCAGCGTTCGACGCGGTATCCGGGCGGGATGGCGCTGAGATTCGCGCGCGTCCTGCGCTACCGAGACGACAAATCGCCGGCGGAGGCGGATACCGTCGACACCGTCCGCGCGTTCTACGAGCGCGGCTGAAAGCCCGGAATCGACTCACGGCCGATTTCGTCGGTGCGAGGATCGACCACAGGCACCTGACACTGTCGCGCCATCGTAGGGAGGGATCGTGGCCACACCCACCGCCGCACCATCGGAGCGCTTCGAGGAGACCGTCGGCGACGTCACCTACATCCGCACGGACCGGGATCTGCCGCCGGTGGCGATCATCGACCGGTCCCCGATCACCACCAGACACCGGATCGTGTTCGGGCTCATCGCGCTCGCGGGGGCGATCGCGTGGGCGGTTATCGCGTTCTTCCGCGGCGAGACCGTCAACGCCGTCTGGTTCGTGATCGCCGCCATCTGCACCTACGTGGTGGCGTTCCGGTTCTACGCGCGCCTGATCGAGATGAACATCGTCAAACCGCGCGACGACAACGCCACGCCTGCCGAGCTTTTCGAGAACGCCACCGACTACGTGCCGACCGACCGCCGGGTGCTGTTCGGTCACCACTTCGCCGCCATCGCCGGTGCGGGCCCACTCGTCGGACCGGTCCTGGCGATGCAGATGGGCTTCCTGCCGGGCACCATCTGGATCATCATCGGCGCGGTGTTCGCCGGATGTGTGCAGGACTACCTGGTGCTGTCCATCTCGACACGGCGCCGGGGCCGCTCGCTGGGCCAGATGGCCCGCGACGAACTGGGAGCCGTCGGCGGGGCCGCCGCGATCGTCGGTGTGCTGGTCATCATGGTGATCCTGCTGGCGGTGCTGGCGCTGGTCGTGGTCCAGGCGCTGGCCCAGAGCCCGTGGGGGGTGTTCTCCATCGCGATGACGATCCCGATCGCGCTGTTCATGGGTGTCTACCTGAGGTTCCTGCGGCCCGGCCGGGTGTCCGAGGTGTCGGCGATCGGCGTGGTGCTGCTCCTGCTGGCCGTCGCCTCCGGTCGGTGGGTGGCCGAAACCTCGTGGGGCGCATCTTTGTTCGACCTGTCGCCGGTCGCGCTGAGCTGGGCCGTCATCCTCTACGGGCTGGCCGCTTCGGTCTTGCCGGTCTGGTTGCTGCTCGCCCCGCGCGACTATCTGTCGACGTTCATGAAGGTCGGCACCATCGCGCTGCTCGCGGTCGGCATCCTCATCGCCCGCCCCGTCATGGAGGCGCCGGCGATCTCGAACTTCGCCGCCAGCGGCACCGGTCCGGTGTTCGCCGGATCCCTGTTCCCGTTCCTGTTCATCACGATCGCCTGTGGCGCGCTGTCGGGCTTCCATTCGCTGATCTCCTCGGGCACCACTCCGAAGCTGCTCGAGAAGGAAAGCCAGATGCGGCTGATCGGCTACGGCGGCATGCTGACCGAATCGTTCGTCGCGATCATGGCGCTGATCACCGCCGCGATTCTCAACCAGCACCTGTACTTCACGCTCAACGCTCCCGCCGCCCAGACGGGCGGTACGGCCGAGACCGCGGCGGAGTACGTCAACGGCCTCGGACTGTCCGGCGCGCCGATCACCCCGGAGCAGATCGACGAGGCCGCCAGGAGCGTGGGCGAGAGCTCGATCGTCTCGCGCACCGGTGGTGCGCCCACGCTGGCGTTCGGCATGTCCGAGGTGCTCAGCAGCGTGTTCGGTGGCAGTGCGCTCAAGGCCTTCTGGTACCACTTCGCGATCATGTTCGAGGCCCTGTTCATCCTCACGACCGTCGACGCCGGCACCCGGGTGGCGCGGTTCATGCTGTCCGACGGCCTGTCGAATCTCGGTGGGCCGCTGCGCAAACTGAAGGATCCGAGTTGGCGCGTCGGCGCCTGGATCTGCAGCGTGATCGTCGTGGCCGCGTGGGGCAGCATCCTGTTGATGGGGGTCACCGATCCGCTCGGCGGCATCAACACGCTGTTCCCGCTGTTCGGTATCGCCAACCAGTTGCTCGCGGCGATCGCGCTGACCGTCGTCACGGTCGTCGTCCTCAAGAAGGGTCACCGCAAGTGGGCGCTGGTGCCCGGCATTCCGCTGCTGTGGGATCTGGTCATCACACTGACCGCGTCGTGGCAGAAGATCTTCTCCGGCGATCCCAAGGTCGGCTACTGGACCCAGCACTTCCAGTACAAGTCGGCGCTGGCGCAGGGCAAGGAGTCCTTCGGCGCGGCCAAGAATACCGACCAGATGAACGACGTCATCCGCAACACCTTCATCCAGGGCACTCTGTCGATCGTGTTCGCCGTGCTCGTCGTGATCGTCTTCGCCGCCGGCGTCATCATGGCGGTCCGCGCGCTACGGGGCACCGCGCCGCCGACCACCGAGGAGGAGGCGCTGCCGTCGCGGATCTTCGGCCCCTCCGGCCTGCACACCACCGCACGGGAGAAGGAGGTGCAGAAGCAGTGGGACGCGTTGTCGGCATCACACGCCAAATCCGTTGGTACGTCGCTTCATTGATGGGCGACAACCATTACCGCCGATACCTCGAGCACCGGCGGCGCACCCATCCGGGCGAGCCGGTGCTCACCGAGCGCGAGTACTGGCACATGCGGCATGCCGCCGCCGACGCCGATCCCGGGGCGCGGTGCTGCTGACTCAGGTCAGGGCGTACCGGAGCGGCAGGTGCTTCAGCCCGCCGACGAACGTCGTCGCGACGTGTTCGGGACGGCCGGCCAGTTCGACCGACCGCAGTCGCGGCAGCAACTCGGAGAAGAAGCTGCTGACCTCCATCCGCGCCAGCGCCGCGCCGAGACAGAAGTGCACCCCGTAACCGAAGGCGATGTGCCGGTTGGGATCCCGGCCGACGTCGAAGGTGAACGGCGCGTCGAACACGTCTTCGTCGCGGTTGCCCGAAACATAGGACAGCAGAAGCGATTCACCCGCCCTGATCGGCACGCCGCGCACGTCGGTGTCCTCGGCCGCCGTACGCATGAACGCCTTGACCGGCGTCACCCAGCGGATCATCTCCTCGGCCGCGAGTCCCATCAGGCCCGGGTCAGCCTGCAACCGGTGCAGTTGGTCGGGGTGTTCGATGAGCGCGAGCATGCCGCCGGAGATGGTGGCGCTGGTGGTGTCGTGGCCTGCGGCCGCCACGATCGCGTAGTAGGACACCGTGTCGATATCGGACAGCGGTTCGCCACCCAACCGGGCGTTGGCGATGGCCGAGGCGAGATCGTCGGTGGGGTGCTCCCGTCGGGATGCGGTCAACGCGGTGAAGTACTGGAACATCTCCAGCAACGCGGCCATCTGGTCCTCGGACGACTCACCGCGCTGGAACTCCTCGTCGTCGCTGCCGAACAGTTCCTGGGTGAGCCGCAGCATCAGCGGGAAGTCGGCCTCGGGCACTCCGAGCAGCGACATGATGACGTAGAGCGGATAGTTGACCGCGACCTCTTGGACGAAGTCGCACTCCGGACCCGCGGCGAGCATCTTGTCGACATAGATCCTGGCCAGCTCGTCGACGCGAACCTTCAACGCCCGCATCGCCTTCGGCCTGAACCAGTCGGCGCCGATGGCCCTCAGGTCGCGGTGTTCGGGGTCGTCGAGGTGGATCAGCGTGCGGATGCCCACACCCGCCTGCAGCTCGTCGGCGGCCGCGGTCATCAGCACCGAACGCGGCGAGTTGGTGAACAGGGTGTTCGCCCGTTCGACCGCCAAGATGTCGGCGTGTCTGGTGATCGCCCAGAACGGTCGGTAGCCGTCGACCTCCACCCACGACACCGGCGCGTGTGCCCGCAGGTGCGTCAGGGCCGCGTGCAGTGCCGGCTCGTCGGTGTAGGCCTTGGGGGTGGCGAACACCCTGGCGGCCTCGTCGATGATCGGGGCGCTCATGCGTTGCTCCTCCCTGCGGCGGCCGTGAGGCCGCGCAACTCGTGCAGTACAGCGGTGACGGTGGCGTCGGGCACGCCGGCCGGAAACGCGGGCAGCACACGGTCGATCACCCCGTCGCAGCGGTCACGCAGCCTGGCGGCGACGGTGTCCAGCGGCGCGACGACGGCGAACGCGTCCAACACGTCGTCGTCGATCAGCGCCCCCATGGCGTCCCATTCGCCCTGTCGGGACAGCCGGTGCAGTTCGGTGTGCAGATCGCCCCACCCGTGCAGGTCGAGCACCCTGCGATAGGCGGGTGTAGACCCGTAGAACGCCAACTGTTTGCGGGTCCCGACGCTCGCCGCGCGGACGTCCTCGGCGGTCTTCCCCGTCACGACGAACACCGGACACGACACCTGGAAGTCGCTGCGCCGCCGGCCCGCGCGCGCCATCCCCTCCGACAACGCCGGGGTGGTGACCTCGTCGAGGTAGCGCTTGGTGGTGAAGGCGTGCGCCAGCAGACCGTCGGCGACCTCACCGCACATCCGCGTCATCGCCTCGCCGACGGCGGCGATGAAGATCTTCGGGACGCCGTACGGATGCGGTTCGGGCACGAACATCGGCGTCATGATCTTGTGGGTGTAGAACTCGCCGTCGAACCGCAACGGGGTGCCGTCGTGCCAACACGACCAGATCTCCCGCAGCGCGGCGACGAATTCGCGCATCCGACGCACCGGATGGCTCCACGGCATCGAGAACCGCTTCTCGATGTGCGGCTGGATCTGGGTGCCCAGACCGAGGATGAAACGCCCGCTCGAATAGGCCTGCAGATCCCACCCGATGTTAGCCACCGTCATCGGGTTTCGGGCGAACGCCACCGCGATGCTGGTGCCGATCTCGAGCCTGGTGGTGTGCTCGGCCGCGAGCAGCAGCGGAAGGAACGGGTCGTGATTGATCTCGCCGGTCCAGCAGCCGTCGTAGCCCTGGTCTTCCAGCGCGGTGGCCACCTCGGTGACGCGGTCGAGTCGGCTGGGGATGCCTCGGTCCACCTTGAGGCCGGGCACTGCACCGTCACCCATGGGAGAGGACGCTACAGTAAGCAATTCAGTAAGGTCAACGATCGTGAATGAGGGCCGACGGATGACGGACGCGCAGGACTGGCGGGAGACGCTCGAGGACCTCGACCGTCGCCGGGCGCACACCTACGGGATGGGCGGGCCGGAGCGGGTCGCCAAGCACCACGGCAAAGGCAAACTCGACGCGAGGGCACGCATTGCACGGCTACTGGACCCGGATACCTTCTGCGAGTTCGGCACACTCGTCGGTGGCGACATCGCGGCCGACGGTCTGGTCGCCGGCTCCGGCCGGGTCGGCGGTGTCCCGGTCATGGTGGGCGCCGAGGACTTCACGACACTCGCGGGCAGCATCGGGCCGGGCGGCAACGCCAAACGGTACCGGCTCGCGGAGTTGGCGCTGCGCAACAAGATTCCGCTGGTGATGTTGTTGGAGGGCGCGGGTTTCCGCCCCAGCGGCGAGCACTACGGGCGCACACCGACCGACCTGATCATCCAGGCGCAGTGCTCTGGCAAGGTGCCCACGGTCGCGGCGGTGCTGGGACCGTCCGCCGGCCACGGCGCGCTGGTGGCCCCGGTGTGCGACTTCACGATCATGAGCGCGGGCGGCGCGATCTTCACCGCCGGTCCCCCGGTGGTCAAAGAGTCCACCGGAGAGGACATCTCGAAGGAGGACCTGGGTGGCCCGGAGGTCGCGCTGACCAGCGGGGTCATCCACAACTACGGCGAGGACGACGAGACAGTGCTCGACGACATCCGTCGGTACCTGTCCTACTTCCCGTCCAGCGCGTGGTCCTATCCCCCGACCCGACTCGCCGACGACACCGCCGATCCGCGCCCTACTCCGGAACTGCTCGACATCGTCTCCCGCGACAATCGCCACATCTACGACATGCGCACCGTGCTCGACGTGGTCTTCGACCGGCCCGACTGGTTGGAGGTCCAGCCACGGTTCGGGCGCGCGATCATCTGCGCGCTGGCGCATCTGGGCGGCTTCCCCGTCGCGGTGGTGGCTAACCAGCCAGAGGTGATGGCCGGTTCCATCGACGCCGACGCTGCCGACAAGGCCGCGCATTTCATCACCGTCGCCGATTCGTTCCACCTGCCGATCGTGTTCCTCGCCGACAATCCGGGGATGCTGCCGGGCAGCCGCTCCGAACGCAGCGGCGTGTTGCGCAGCGGCGCGCGGATGTTCGCCGCGCAGACCGCCGCGACGACGCTCAAATTGCATGTCACACTGCGCAAGGCGTTCGGTTTCGGCTCGATGGTCATGTCGCTGTTGGGCTTCGACGACCAGGTGGCGACCTTCGCGTACCCGGGCGCCACCATGGGCGCGATGAGCGCCGCGGCGATGAGCCGGGCGACGCACGCCGGCGAGGACTACACCGAGGTGCTCAAGCGGATGGAGCTGGAGGCCAGTTACCGCTCGGCCGGCCACCTCGGGTTCGACGAGCTGATCTCACCGGTCGAGACCCGTGAGCGGCTGTTGACGGCGCTGCAGCACGGGATCTTCAGCCGTCAGCAGGTCGCCGAACCGGTGAGCCGCACGGTCATCATGCCCTAGCGATTTCGGCGCGCAAACGTACGCTCATCGTACGTAAGCGCGCCGAAATCACTCAGGTGGCGCGGTAGGCCTCGACGATCGGCGCCAGTTCGTCCGGGGTGGCGCCGTGCATGATCAGCGCGTCGGCGCCGTAGTCGAACTCCTTGCGGATGCGGTCCACGCACTGCTGCGCCGAACCCGTGGCGGCGGGCGCCAGCCACTCGTCGGGGATCAGCGTCGCGATGTGCTCGATCTGCTCGGGTGTCGCCTTGTGATCGATCCCGCCGGGCACCGATTTCACCACCTCGTCGTCACGGAATCGCTGCAGCACAGCGGGATCCCAGTTGTTGGTCTTCACCAGCAGATCACCGTAGCCCTGAAGGTAGGTGGCGAGCCGGGCGACGGTCTTCTTCAGACGCAGTTCCTCGGGCAGGTGGTCGCCGACTGTGGCGAAACACGACCAGACCCGCACGCCGGCGGGGTCGCGGCCGGCCTGCTCGGCGGCCTCCTTGACCGTCCTCACGCACCGCTGCAGGGTCTCCGGCGTGAAGTAGGTGTGCAGGATGACGTCGTCGAACGCGCGCCCACCCAGCGCCAGCGTCTGCGGCCCGAACGCGACGATCGCCAGCCTGATGTCCTCCTTGAAGTCGGGGTCGAGGAACAGCACCGGGTACTTGCCCAGCGGGCCGTCGTGGTTGAAGATCAGCTCACCCTGCCAAAGGCGCCGCATCACCTGCGCGAAATCCTCCATCTGTGCGGTGGTGACCGCCGGGATACCGAACGCGCCGTAGATGGCGCCGATCCCGCGGCCGATGCCGAGGGTGAACCGGCCGCCGGACAGCCGGTGCATGGTGGTCGCCCACGATCCGGTGATGAGCGGGTGACGGGTGTTGTGATTCGTTGCCGCAGTGGCGATCTGCATCCGCCTGGTCACCGCGCAGGCCGCACCCACCAGCGATGACGCCTCCTTGACGTTCCACCGCTCGGAGATGAACGCCGTCCCGAAGCCGAGCTCCTCGCCGCGGCGCGCCTCGTCCATCAACGTGGCGGGGCCCTCACCGCCGGCGCCGGCCAGCAGATAGTAGCCGAGTTCGTCCATCACGCCGTCTTCGCTCAATGCCAGACCCCTTGTTCGTAGCCGCAGTTCCAGACCTCGGTGATCCTGCCATCCACGGTTGGGGCGTCCGGCAGAGTGGGGTCCGCCCGCAGCGCCCCGGTGAGCCACTGCGGTGTGAGCTCGGCGATGCCCGAAGGCACCTCCACGGTCGTCGGGGCCATCGATTCACCTCCCCGTCGAGGGCTCGTCCGAAGTGCCCCCGCCGGCGACCCGGCGCAGGAACCGTTCAGACGCCTTCTGGACGCCCCTGGAGAAGATGTGCCCGACGTGACTTCCCCTGTGCCAGTACAGCTCCCCGCCCCAACGCTCATGCAGGGCGATCGCCGGATCACGCATCGCCATCCGGTCGTGCCACGCGCCGACGATGAGCCGGTGCTCCGGTGGCGGTGACGGTTCGGCGGCGAGCAGGTCCACGACGGAGGTGAGCGTGGACACGGCGTCGGACCGCAGCAGTTCGACGGTGTCGCGCGCGGCCGGACCCCACCGGTCGAGGTGATGCGCGATCATCGCGTTGAGGCCGAAGATCGGGGTGTAGAGCGCCACGGCGTCGACGGACTCCTCGAGATGCGAGACCAGCGCGGCCACCGGTGATCCCATCGAGACACCCGACACCACCAGGGTCGTCGACTGCGGCAGCAACCACCGGACCAGGGCGCGCACCTCCGACACCGACCGCATCATGCCCGCGACGTTGGCCAGGGGGTCCATGTTCGGGTACGGCGGCCACGCGGTGCGGCGCGACCCGTGACCCGGCTGCACCGGCAGGGCGACGTTGACCCCCAGTTCCTCCTGCAGTCGCCGGGCGCGGGAGAACGCCAGGTCGAGCGGCTGACCCTGGCCTGCGCCGTGCACCCACACCAGCCACGGACGCCGCTCGTCGCCGGCGCGGCACAGGTGCGCGACGGCCGTCGCCGGCCCGCCGAACCCCTCGGCGGCCAACGAACCGGGAAGGGTCGGATCGTGCTCGAAGGTCACCCGCTCATACCTGATCGGGCCGAATCGCCGCCGCGTGGTCGTGCGGACACGCAGGGGTGCGGGGTCCGCATGCGCCCGGTCCATGCCCAGGGCCGACAGCTCCTCGGCCGCCGCCGCGCACGACTGCGTGGAGCGGGGCAGCGCCGGGCCCGGTCCGGTGAGCGTCATCCCGGTGAGCGCCACCTCGTCGAGCACCACCTCGCCGAGCCGGCCGATCCCGCCGATCGACAACGGCGACCAGTCATCCGATTCTCTCAGCGCCGCATGGGCTCTGGGCACCACGCCCGCGACGTCGGCCGCCACCCGCCGGGCATGATCGAGAGCGTTCATGCCAGTGTGAACCCTTGGTAGCCGGCGGCGGCGATCTCGTCGCAGCGCCTGCGGTACTCCGGGAGTCCCGCGGTGTAGCCCATGTACATCCGCTTCTTGCCGGGCACGTTGCCGCCGTTGTACCAGGAGTTGCACGACGGGTGCACCAGCACGGTCGGCGCCACGAGGGCGGTGGTGTGGTCGATCCACTCCGTCTGCGCGCCGGCCAGGGCCTCGATGGTGCGATGGCCGCGCGCACGCAGATACTGCAGGCAGTCCGCGATCCAGTCGACGTGCTGTTCGAGGGCGGCCACGAAGTTGGTTGCCGCACTGGGACTCCCGGGACCCTGAACGGTGAACAGGTTGGGAAACCCGGCCACCTGCAGTCCGAGGTAGGACACCGGCCCGTCCGTGGCCCACACGTCGCGCAGCGACATCCCGTCGCGGCCACGGACGTCGATACGGCTCAGCGCCCCGGTCATGGCGTCGAAACCGGTGGCGTAGACGATCACGTCGAGCTCGTGGTGCCCCTGCTCGGTGTCGATGCCCGTCGGCGTGACGGCTCGGATGCCGCCGCGGCGCAGGTCGACCAGGGCCACGTTGTCGCGGTTGAACGTCTCGTAGTACCCCTGGTCGATGATCGGGCGCTTACAGGCGAACGGATGCGTGGGGACCAGCGCGGCCGCTGTCTGCGGGTCACGGACGATCCGGGCCACCGCCTGGCCGTACAGTTCGGCGGCCATCCGGTTGGCCTCGATGTCGAAGAAGATGTCGCCCCAGTTGAGCGCGCCCATGATGCCGTGTTCGTCGACGGCGCGCCGGCGCTCCTCGGGATCGGCCGTCTTCAGCGCCGGCCGGACCAGCATGTCGAGCAGAACGGAGAACGCACTGAGGCGGGCCGCGCCCACGGGGTGTTCCCGCTGCGCGGCGCGGATCTCCCCGTAGCGCGCCTTGAGATCATCGAGCTCGCCCGGTTCGAACGGTCGCACCCGCCACGGCAGTGTGTACGCCGGGGAGCGTTGGAAGACGACGAGCTGCGCGGCTTCGCGGGCGACCACCGGGATCAGCTGCACACCTGTCGAACCGGTGCCGATCACCCCGACCCTCGCACCCGCCAGGTCGGCGCCCTCGCGGGGCCAGCGGCTGGTGTACAGCGACGTGCCGGTGAAGCTGTCGATACCGGGGATGTCGGGTTCGAGCGGGACCGACAGGATGCCGGTGGCGGCGATGACGTACGGCGCCACATACCGGCCACCGTCCGCCGTCTCGAGCGACCACTCGGCCGCCTCCTCGTCGAACGTCATGGCCACGATCTCGGTGCCGAAGTCGATGTCGCGGCGCAGGTCCAGTCGATCGGCGACGAAGTTCAGATACGCCTCGATCTCCGGCTGGGCGGGCATGGTCTCGGTCCAGACCCACTCCTGCTGGATGTCCTCGGAGAAGCTGTAGGAGTATTCGATGCTCTCGATGTCGCAGCGCGCCCCGGGATACCGGTTGAACAGCCACGTGCCGCCGACGCCGTCGGCCTTCTCCACGACTCGGGTGTGCACGCCGAGTTCCCGGAGCCGGTGCAGGGCGTAGAGGCCGGAGAACCCGGCGCCCACGACGAGCGCCTCGTACCGCATCGGCCCTCTCACAGCGCGATCACCTTCTCGTCGCGGTCCCGGCGTTCGACGTAGAACCGGGCCGCGCGGCGGATCGCGTCGGCGGTGGGCCCGGGATGCCATCCGAGGTCACGGGTCGCCTTGCCGTGGTCGGCCGGCGAGGTGAGGGCGATCAGCCGCGCGGAGGCCGGATTGATGGGGAAGTCGGTGCCGAACAACCGGTTCGACATTCCGGCGAGTGCGGCGAGGACGTGGACCAGCGCCATCGGGATGCCGAACCGCGGCGGGACCGACCCCGTCGCCTCCGCGGCGATGGTGAGCATCTCACGCTGGGACATGTAGCGCTCCGAGACGATGTACCGGTCACCGACCCGGCCGTGTTGGGCGGCAGACACCAACGCGCGTGCGGCGTCGTCGATGTCGACGACCTCCGCGCCGACCCCGCGGATGTAGCAGGGCATCTTGCCGAAGGCGGCCAGCGCGACCAGTGCACCCTGTCTGGGCTGCCAGTCCGGCGGGCCGTACGGATTGGACACGCACATCACCACCGCGGGCAGACCCCGGTCACGGGCGTAGCGCAGCACCAGGTCCTCGGCCTGGCGGCGGGATTCGATATACGGTCCGCCCTTGCCGCTCCAGTTGAACGGCGTGTCCTCGTCGACCGTCTCCCCGTTGGGGCCGACGGCGATGGTCCCGATGGTGCTGAGGAACACGAAGCGTTTCAGATCCGCCCGCGCGGCGATGTCGAGTACCCCGCGCAGACCCTCCACATTGGTGTGGAACAGCGGCGCGGGATCGGCCAGGTGCGCCCTGGTGTCCACCACGCAGTAGAAGACGACGTCGCGGTCGGCCATCGCCGCGGTCACCGCCTCGGTGTCGAAGATGTCGCCGTACCGTCGGTCGACCTCGAGACCGTCGATTCCTCGGGTGGAACTGCTGCGCCGCAACAGGACTCGCACATCATCGCCGTCGGCCACCAGATGCCGGACCACCGCGGCGCCCACGTTCCCGCTGGCGCCGAGCACCAGTGCCCTCCTGCGCGCCGGTGCGCCGTCCATCGCCGATCCCATCCGTCGAATGGCGTTCTGCCTGATCCGCGAGGATGTTACTGTAACTCTTACAGTAGTTGACCGGAATGAGGAAGATCCGATTGATGGATGCGGTATGAAGGTTCCGTTCACCTGGAAGGTCACCGGCTGGTTCATGGTCGGGTGGTCGGCGGAATTCAGCACCGGCGAGACCAGGGCGCTGCACTACTTCGGTGACGACCTGGTCGCGTATCGCGACGAGTCGCACACCCTTCACGTCCTCGAGGCACACTGCAAACACCTCGGCGCCCACCTCGGCCACGGTGGGAAGGTGGTCGGCGACTGCGTGGAGTGTCCGTTCCACGGGTGGCGCTGGGGTCCGCAGGGGGACAACACCTACATCCCCTACCAACCGGATCGGCCGAACCGGGCGCTGAAGCTGCGGGTGTACCCGGTCGTCGAGCAGTTCGGCTGCGTGTTCGTCTGGCACCATCCCGACGGTGCGCCGCCGCAGTGGCCGCTGCCCGACCTGTTCCAGAAGTTCCCCCAGTTCCCGACCGACCCGGATGCCTACTACCGGCCGTATCCCGAGTTCTCCAGCCGCGCCGAGAACGAACCGGTGCACCCGCAGATCGTCGCCGAGAACGGCCCGGACAGTTCGCATTTCCGGTATGTCCACGGCGCATCGGTGACGCCGGTCTGCCTGAACTGGGAGATGGTCGGCGAGGAGTGGCGTTTCCTCACCGGCTGGCCGGACGCGCGCAGCGACGACCCGGATAAGATGGCGCTGCTCATCCACAGCCATTTCTCCGGGCTCGGCTTCGCGGTGAGCGCCTTCGAGGGCTCGTCGAACCACCGGCTGATCTTCGCGTGCACCCCGGTCGACGACGGGCTGTCCGACATGTTCTATTCGATCTGGTGGCCCAAGGTCGACGGCGAAACCTCCGACGTCCCGCCGGATGACGTCCGCGCGCATGTGGAGAGGCAGTTCCTGCGCACGGTCTGGGAGGATCTCGACATCTGGCGTTACCAGCGCTACGTCGAGCGGCCCCCGCTGGCCAAGATCGACGCGAAACCCTATATGGCGATGCGGGAGTGGGCCAAGCAGTTCTACCACGTGCCCGCGTCGGTATGACGCCGCGCCTGGCGGACCTGGTGGCGCCCGGGCACACCGCGCTGGTCACCCAGGAATTGCAGGGCGCGGTGGTCGGACCCGACGCGGGGCTGGCCGCACTCGCCGAACAGGCCCGCCGGACTGCGCTGCCGAACATCGCCCGCCTGTTGCCGGTGGCACGTGCGGCAGGCGTCGCGGTGGTGCACTGCCTTGTCCAGCGACGGGCCGACGGTCGCGGCGCGAATCACAACGCCAAGTTGTTCGCGGTCGGCCGCAGCGGGGTGGCGATCGAACCGGGCAGCCCCGGTGCCGCACTGCTTCCCGAATTCGGGCCCGAACCGGACGATCTCGTGCTGGCGCGGTGGCACGGGCTGGGCCCGATGGGCGGCACCGACCTCGACGCGATCCTGCGCAACCTCGGTGTCACCACGATCGTGGCCGTCGGCGTCTCGCTCAACGTCGCGATCCCGAACCTGGTGATGGACGCGGTGAACGCGGCCTATCGCGTCGTCCTGCCGCGCGACGCGGTCGCCGGGATCCCCGCCGAATACGGCGAGGCCGTCATCGACAACACGCTGTCGCTGCTGGCGACGGTCACCACGACCGAGGGTCTGCTGCAGGCCTGGGAGGTTTGATGCAGTTCACCATGCCGCAGGTCGCCGACGCGGTCGCCGCGGTGCTCCCCGACCGCGAATTCGTGGTGCAGGGCGAGCAGCGCTTCACCTACGCCGACATCGTCGCGCGGTCGAATCGGCTCGCCTCGTACCTGCACAGCGCAGGGCTGGGATGCCACACCGAACGCCGCGAGCTCGGCGGCCACGAAACCGGCCAGGATCTGCTCGGCATCTACGCCCACAACGGCAGCGCCTACGTCGAGGGCCTGCTCGGGGCCTTCCGGTCGCGGGTCGCGCCGTTCAACGTCAACTACCGCTACGTCCGCGACGAACTGCGCTACCTGCTCGACGACAGCGGCGCCACCGCACTGCTGTACCACGCATCCTTCGCGCCGAGGGTCGCCGAGGTCCTGCCGGACCTGCCCCGACTGCGCATTCTGATCCAGATCGCCGATGACTCCGGCAACGAGTTACTGCCCGGCGCAGTGGATCACGAGTCGATCGTCGCCTCCGGGCCGTCCGCCCCGCCACCGGTGAAGCCCTCCCCCGACGACCTCTACGTCCTCTACACCGGCGGCACGACCGGGATGCCGAAGGGCGTGCTGTGGCGTCAGCACGACATCTTCATGACCGCGTTCGGCGGCCGCTCCCTGTACGGCGGCGACACGGTGACCTCACTCGAGGAGGTCGCGCAGCGGGCGGCGGCCAACCCGGGGACCACGCTGTTGATCCTGCCCCCGTTGATGCACGGCGCGGCGCAGTGGGCGGTGATGACCGCGCTCACGACCGGTCAGACGGTGGCGTTCACCTCGGTGGTCGACCGCCTCGACGCCCGGGACGCGCTGCGCACGCTCGCCCGGGAGAAGGCCTCGGTGGTGACGGTCGTCGGCGATGCGATGGCCCGCCCGCTCGCCGATGCCATCGAAAGAGCCCGGCAGACAGGGGAACCCGACATCTCCACACTGGCGGTCGTCGCGAACGGCGGCGCGTTCCTGACCCCGGCCACCAAACAACGGCTGATCGACCTGCTGCCCAACGCGATGGTGGTCGACGGGGTCGGATCGTCGGAGACCGGCGCCCAGATGACCCATCTGTCGATGAACGGCGCCGTGGCCACCGGGACGTTCAACGCCGGGCCGGACACCTGCGTGATCGCCGAGGATCTCGGCTCGGTGCTGGCGCCCGGGCACGACGGTCTCGGCTGGCTCGGGCAACGCGGCTATGTCCCGCTGGGCTACAAGGGGGATGCGGCCAAGACCGCCGGGACGTTCCCGGTCGTCGACGGCGTGCGGTATGCGATCCCCGGCGATCGGGCCCGCCTGCTCGACGGCGGCGTGATCGAACTGCTGGGCCGCGATTCGGCGACCATCAACTCCGGAGGCGAGAAGATCTTCGCCGAGGAGGTCGAGGCCGCCCTGGCCTCACATCCCGCAGTGGAGGACGTGCTGGTGGCCGGACGGCCGAGCGAAAGATGGGGTCAGGAGGTGGTGGCGGTGGTCGCGCTCGCCGAGGGCGCCACGGCCGATGCCGACGGACTGATCAGCCACGCCGCCAACCACATTGCGCGCTACAAGCTGCCCAAGGCGGTGCTGTTCCGGCCGGCGATCCAGCGCAGCCCGGCGGGCAAGGCCGACTACCGCTGGGCGCGCGAGCAGGTGCAGAACGGCTGAACTCAGCGCAGCACCCGGACCGGCACGTTCTGCCAGCCCGCGACGTTCTGCATGTTCACCCGTCGGCAGCCGTTCCAGCCCACCTCGTAGTCGGGCATGAAGTCGAGCATGCGCTCGAGCGCGATGGTGCTCTCCATCCGGGCGAGTGCCGCGCCGAGGCAACTGTGGATGCCGTAGCCGAAGCCGAGATTCTGGGCCTCGGTGCGGTCACGGTCGATGTCGAAGGTGTCGGGATCCGTCCACGCGTCGGGGTCGCGGTTGGCCGACCCGCCGATCAGGAACACCGGTTTCCCCGCCGGGATCGTCACTCCGTGCAACTCCACGTCGGCCAGTGAACAGCGCACGTTGTACTGTGCGGGCGCTTCGTAGCGCAGCAGCTCCTCGACGGCGGCGGGAACCTTGTCGCGGTCGTCGAGCAGTGCGCGCCACTGGTCCGGATTTCGCGCGAAGACCACGGCGGCGTTCCCGATCAGCTTGGTGACGGTCTCGGCGCCCGCACCGGCGAGAAGCATCGCGAACTGGGTGATCTCGATGTTGTCGAGCGGACCGTGTTCGCCACTGTCGCGCTCGATCTCGGCGGTGATCAACCTGCTCAGCAGGTCGTCGCCCAGATCGTGGCGGCGGTCCTTGGTCAGCCGGTAGAGGTAGACGGCCATCTCGGTGCCGGCCTGGATTCCGCGCTCGCCCATCTCGACCTCGCCGGGTTCGCGGTGCAGGAAGTCGTCGACCCACAGCCGCATCTGCTGGCGGTGCTCGGCGGGCACACCGATCATCCGGCTGATGATCTCGATCGGGAACAGCGCCGAGAAGTCTTGAACCAGGTCGAATTCAGCGTCCACGGTGCGCAGGCACTCGTCGATCACCTCCTCGACCATGGGCCGCAGCGACTGGATCGCCCTGGGCGTGAACACCTCGTTGAGCAGGCTGCGCATGTGGCGGTGTTCGGGCGGGTCCATCATGATGATCGACTTGTGCGGCGGTGGATCCTCGTTGCGCACCATGGCCAGGTCCACCCCGCGCGCCGACGAGTACGTCGCGAAGTTCTTGAAGGCCGCGGCCACATCCGTATGCCGGCTCAGCGCGTAGAAGTCGTACTGGTCGCTGTGATAGACCGGCGCTTCCTGCCGCAGCCGGCGATACGTGTCGTACGGACCATTGAAGAAATCCTCGGAGAACGGGTCGAACACGAGCTTGGTCTGGGTCATCGTCTCCCTTTACGCCTGGCTGCGCCGGAGCCGGCGACGGGTGCGGTTGCGGGCCATCCGCAGCCGGAACTCGGTGCTGCGCCGCATGGCGGCCCCGAACGGCGGTGCGGCACTCCCGGTGATGGAGAACGGCAGGTCACTACCGACGACGGACCGGTGGTGGCTGAACGTGTCGAACCCGGCCTTACCGTGGTAGGCGCCCATCCCGCTGCGCCCCACCCCGCCGAACGGTGCACCCGACGGGATCATCTGTGCGGCGAAGTCGTTGCGGGCGACACCGCCGCTGCGGGTCCGGCGCACGAAGGTGCGGAAATCCCGGTCGTCGGGGCCGAACCAGTACGCCACCAGCGGAGCGGGGCCGCTGGTGATGTGGTCGACGGCCTCGTCGGTGGTGGAGTATCCGAGCACCGACAACACCGGGCCGAACACCTCCTCGGAGGCGATGCGCATGGTCGGCGCCACGTTCCGGATCACCGTGGGGGCGATCTTGCGGGATGCGCGGTCCGGCAGCGATTCCCCCGGTGGGACAACGCTGTCCACGCGCGCGCCGCCGTCGCGCGCATCGTCGACCAGCCCGACGACACGGGCGAAATTGGCGTCGTTGACCGACGAGCAGTAGTCGTCGTTGGTGACGATCGACGGGAACATCCGCCGCCACGTGTCGAGAACCAGCTCGCTGAACGCGTCGACCAGGTGATCGGCCACCAGGACGTAGTCGGGGCAGACACACACCTGTCCGCCGTTGACCATGCGGCCCTGCGCGATTCGCACGGCGGAGCGCCGAAGGTCGGCCCGCGGCCCGACCACAACCGGGTTCTTACCCCCGAGTTCGAGCGTGACCGGGACGAGGTTGGCCGCGGCGGCGCGCTGCACGGACGCGCCGACGGTCGGTGAGCCGGTGAAGAACAGGTGGTCGAACGGCAGCGCCGCGAACGCCGCCGCGGTGTCCGGCCCGCCTGTGACCACGGTGAGTTCGGCGTCGTCGAAATACCTCGGCGCCAGAACCTTCAGCAGTTCGGCGGTGTGTGCGGTGATCTCGGACATCTTGATCATCACCCGGTTTCCCGCCGCGAACGCCGCGACGGCGGGCAGGACGACGAGGTTGACGGGAAAGTTCCACGGTCCGACGATCCCGACCACCCCGACCGGGACGGGTTCGACCTCGGCCCTCAGTCCCGCCCACCGCGCGGGGCGCAGCAAGGTGGTGCTCCGCATCCATGTCGCCACATGGGACCTGGTGTGCTCGATGACCGGCAGCGCCCCCATGATCTCGGTGAACAGGGCACCCGGTCTCGGTCGCGTCCCGTAGTCAGCCGCCATCGCCTCGACGATGGCGTCGGCGTTGTCGAGCATCAGCGCGGTCAACCGGTCGATGCGGTCACGCCGCAGGGCGACCGTCGGCGGCCCCTCCGTGAAGAAGGCGCTGCGCTGGCGGTGCAGTGCGCTGAGCAACCGTTCGTGATCCCCGGCATTGTCGACCCGTGCGGCGACTGTGGTCATCCCGTGCTCCAGTCGATTCTCGTTGACCGTGCGGTAAGGGTAACGGTAAACGCACCACTACTGTAATGGTTACAGTAAAGTCGGCGTCGTGGGACCTCCGATTCGGGACGACGGCATCACCGCCGCGAAGCCTGACGGCTACCTGCGTGACCCCTATCCCCACTTCGCCGAGAAGCGCTGTGCGGGCGGCGTGTTCCGCGGCACCGTGATCGACTACTCCAAAACGCCGGAGTCGCTGCGCCCCGCAGACGGGTATGCCGCCATGTCCTTCGACGCGGTCAATCGGGTCTTCCGCGAGGCCAAGGTGTTCAGTTCCGCCCTCTACGACACGACGATCGGGCTGTTCACCGGTCCCACCATCCTCGCGATGGAGGGCCGAACACACCGCGACCACCGCAACCTCGTCTCGGCGGCGTTCAAGCCGAGATCGCTGGCGCAGTGGGAGCCGACGATCGTGCGGCCCGTGGTCAACGCGCTCATCGACGAATTCGTCGAGGCCGGTACCGCTGACCTGGCGCGCCAGTTCACCCTCGAATTCCCGACCCGGGTCATCGCACGGTTGCTCGGGCTGCCCGAGGAAGACCTGCCGATGTTCCGGCGGCGTGCCGTCGAGTTGATCAGCTACACGGTGAACTACCAACGGGCGTTCGACGCCTCGGCGGCGCTCGAGATCTACTTCGCCGAGCAGATCGACCGGCGACGGTCGCAGCCGACCGACGACATCATCGGCGACCTCGTCACCGCCGAGATCGACGGCGAGAGGCTCAGCGACGACGCGATCTACTCGTTTCTGCGCCTGCTGCTGCCCGCGGGCCTGGAGACGACGTTCCGGTCCTCGGGCAACCTGCTGTTTCTCCTGCTCACCCATCCCGACCAGTTCGCCGCGGTGCAGGCCGATCGTGGGCTGATCCCCCAGGCCATCGAGGAAGGCCTGCGCTACGAGACACCGCTGACCACGGTGCAGCGGTTCACCACCGTCGACACCGAACTCGCCGGCGTGGCCGTTCCGAAGAACACCGTGGTCGACGCGTGCATCGGTTCGGCGAACCGCGACGAGACGCGCTGGGACCGCGCCGGGCAGTTCGACATCTTCCGCGACCGCACGCCCCACATCTCGTTCGCCGCCGGCGCGCACACCTGTCTCGGGCTCCACCTGGCACGCATGGAGACCCGGGTCGCCCTGGAATGCCTGCTCGAGCGGGTAACCGATCTGCGGCTGGTCACCGATGACGACCCGCACATCTTCGGCCAGCCATTCCGCTCACCGACCGCGATACCGGTGACGTTCCGGCCCGCCGAACCCTAGCCGCGCGCCCGCGGCAGCCGATGGGCGATGGTCTTCGTCTCCAGGTACTGCTCGAAACCCTCGATCCCGCACTGCCTTCCGATACCGCTGTTCTTGTATCCGCCGAACGGCGCGTCAGCGCCGTAGAACATGCCGCCGTTGACGCCGATCGATCCGGTGCGCACCCGGTGGGCGATGCTCATACCCCGCTCCATCGAGGACGACACCACCGCGCCGGCCAGACCGTAGGGGCTGTCGTTAGCGATCTGGACCGCCTCGTCGTCGTCACCGAACGGGATGACCACCAGCACCGGACCGAAGATCTCCTCCCGGGCGATCGGCGCGCTGTTGTCCACGCCGGTGATCAGCGTCGGTGCGACGAAGTGGCCGCCGGCGAGGTGGTCGGGCAGGTTGCCGACGAGTCCGCCGCCGGTGACGATCTGTGCACCGTCGGCGCGCGCCCGGGCGCACGCGTCGAGCACCTTGCGCTGCTGGCGGGCGCTGATGAGCGGGCCGACGAAGGTCGACGGCGACGCCGGGTCGCCGACCGGTACCGCCTCGAACGCCGCGGCGATCTCACCGACCGCCTGCTCGAGCAGCGATTCGTGGATGATCAGCCGCGTCGTCATCGCACACGCCTGACCCGCGTGCGCGAGCACGCCGATGGCGCCGGGCAGGATTCGCGCGGGTTCGGCGTCGTCGAGCACGATCAGCGCCGACTTCCCGCCCAGTTCGAGGAACGTCCGCTTCAGGGTTTCCGCGCCCTGACGCATCAACTGCTTGCCCACGGCCGTGGAGCCGGTGAAGGACACCATGTCGACGCGCGGGTCCCCGCCGAGGACGGCGGCCACCTCGTTGGACGGCGTCGGCACGACGTTGACCACCCCGGGCGGGATGTCGGTGCGCTCGGCGATCAGCCGGCCGAGGCGGGTGGCGTTCCACGGCGTGTGCGGATCCGGTTTCAGGACAACGGTGTTGCCGGTGGCCAGCGCGGGGCCGAGTTTGTTGAGGATCACCTCGATCGGATAGTTCGACGGGGTGATCGCGGCGACCACCCCGACCGGCTCCTTCACGACGGTGCGCACGTTGCGCTCGCCGAACAGTCCACCTCCGGACAACGTTCGCGCCCAGTCGAAGTCGTCGACCAACGCAGCGGGATAGCGCAGGGCTTCGGCCAGCGGCCAGTCGAGTTGGGCGTCCCTGGTCGACATCACCGGGCAGCCGACCTCGGCGACCAGTTCCTCGCGCAGTTCCTCGCGTTCGGATTCGATGGCCTCCTGCAGTTGATGCAGGCAGCGCGCGCGCAGCGCACCATTGGCCGACCAGTCGGAGCCGTCGAAGGCACGCCGCGCGGCGGCGATCGCCGCCTCCATGTCCTCGGCCGTACCGGCCGCGGTGGCCCCCAGCAACCGCCCCGTCGCGGGGCTGTGGTTGTCGAACCGCGCGCCGGAGAACGACTCGACCAGTTCACCGTCGATCAGCATCCGCGGTTCGGCCCTGCGGGCGGCCCGCTGACCCACGTCGACGCTCGTCTCGGTGCGGTCCTCGACGACGTCGCTCACCGGTCCTCCTATAGGATCGTGTTGGTGGCGTAACTGTAACCATTACGGTAACCCAGCACCGCGGCGCCTGTCTGCCCCGTCGAGACGTCAGGAGATCCAGTGATCAAGGTGATGGAGGGCGTACGTGTCCTCGAGGTCGCGCAGTTCACGTTCGTGCCTGCGGCGGGTGCGATCCTCGCCGACTGGGGTGCCGACGTCATCAAGGTCGAACACCCGGTGCGCGGGGACACCCAGCGCGGGTTCATCAACATGGGCGGGTTCCAGCTCGATCCGAACCGGCACCCGCTGATCGAGCACCCCAACCGCGGTAAGCGCAGTGTCGGCATCGACGTGTCGACGCCGGAGGGTCAGGAGGTGCTCTACGAGATCGCGAGGACCGCCGACGTGTTCCTGACCAATTACCTACCGGCACAGCGGCAGAAGAACAAGTTCGACGTCGAACACATCCGCGCGGTCAACCCGGACATCATCTACGCCCGCGGGAGCGCCTACGGGGACAAGGGTCCCGAACGGGACGTCGGCGGTTTCGACGGCACCGCGTTCTGGACCCGCAGCGGGGTCGGGCACGCGCTGACCCCCGAGGAGATCGGCGGTGCGCTGCCCCAGGGCATTCCCGCCTTCGGCGATTCGATCGGCGGGATGAACATCGCCGGCGGCATCTCCGCGGCGCTGTTCCACCGCGAACGCACCGGCGAGGCGGTCGAACTCGACGTATCCCTGCTCAGCACCGCCTGGTGGGCGGCGGGCGCCAGCGTCACCCAGGGGATGGAGACCGGCGAGACGATGCGTTCGCTGATGCCGGGCACCACCACGTCGGTCAACCCCTTCATGGCGAACTACCTGACCTCCGACGGCGGCACCATCAACTTGTGCATCGTCAGCCCGACCGGCTACATCCGCGATGCCTTCGAACATCTGGGCCTGGCCGAACTGGCCGACGATCCGCGCTTCAACGACGTCATGCCGCTCATCCAGAATGCCGAGGCGGCAGTCGAACTCATCACCGAGTCGATCCGGAGCAAGCCGTTCGACTATTGGCGTGAACACCTCAAGACCATGAAGGGTCAGTGGGCGCCGTTCCAGAGCCTGGTCGACCTCGGCACCGACGAGCAGGCCATCGCCAACGACATGGTCGTCGAGGTTGAGGCAACCGACGGCGGTGACCCGTTCAAGGTGGTGCGCGGGCCGGTTCAGTTCAACCACGAACCGCTGGTCACCACACGCGCGCCGCAGGCCTCCGAACACACCGAGATCGTGTTGATGGAGCTGGGTCTGGACTGGGACCGCATCGAGGCGCTCAAGGACTCGGGCGCAATCGCCTGAACCGCCGCCCACGTTCTCCGCGAACGTTCGTGTCTGCTCATCGACACGCCGTAGCCGGGCAGCACTTTGCGCACGCTCGCACGGCTCCGGCGCTTACCGTAAGCGTTACAGTTGATATAACATCACCGGCATGAACGACGTCGCGATCATTGGTGTCGGCCTGCACCCGTTCGGCCGGTTCGAAGGCAAGACGGCGATGCAGATGGGTGTCGACGCCATCTTCGCCGCCGTCGACGACGCCGGAGTGGCGTGGTCCGACGTCCAGTTCGCCACCGGAGGCAGCTGGACGGTCGCCAACCCCGACGCCATCGTCGGCATGGTCGGGCTCTCCGGCATCCCGTTCACCAACGTGTTCAACGCCTGCGCCACCGCGGCGAGCGCGTTGAAGGCCTGCGCAGACGGAATTCGTGTCGGCGACTACGACATCGGCATCGCGATCGGCCTGGACAAGCATCCGCGGGGTGCGTTCACCGAGGATCCGGCGCTGGTCGGAATGCCGTCGTGGTACGCCGAGAACGGCCAGTACCTGACCACGCAGTTCTTCGGCATGAAGGCCAACCGCTACCTCTACGAGCATCAGATCTCCCACGCCACGCTGGCGAAGGTGGCCGCCAAGAACTTCCGCAACGGCGCACTGAATCCGAATGCGTTCCGGCGCAAGCCGATTCCGGAGGAGCAGATTCTCAATTCGACGATGCTGAACTATCCGCTCACGCAGTACATGTTCTGCGCGCCCGACGAGGGCGCCGCCGCGGTGGTGATGTGCCGCGCCGACCTCGCCCACCGCTACACGGCGAAACCGGTCTATCTGCGCGCGGTGGAGGTTCGCACCCGGCGCTACGGCGCGTACGAGGTGAACACGACGTTCGCTCCCGTCGAGGAGGACGTCGCGCCGACCGTCTACGCCGCCAGGGCGGCGTTCGAGAAGGCCGGTATCGCCCCGGGCGACGTCGACGTCGTCCAGTTGCAGGACACCGATGCCGGGGCGGAGATCATCCACATGGCCGAGTGTGGTTTCTGCGCCGACGGGGAGCAGGAGAAGCTGCTCGCCGACGGGGCCACCGAGATCGGCGGCCGGCTGCCGATCAACACCGATGGCGGTCTGATCGCCAACGGTGAGCCGATCGGCGCGTCCGGTCTGCGTCAGATCCACGAGTTGGTGCGGCAATTGCGGGGCGAAGCCGGTGACCGTCAGGTACCCGGTGAGCCGCGGGTCGGTTTCGCCCAGCTCTACGGGGCTCCCGGCACGGCGGCGGCCACGATCGTGTCGACGTGACTCCGCGCGTCAGGACGCGTATCTCGGCTTCCCGAGACCGAGCGCGTACTGCGCGATCATGTTTCGGAACACCTCCAGCGTGCCGCCGTAGATCCCCACCAACGGGGCGAACCGGTACACGTACTCGGCGCCGCCGTCGTCGGCCGCGCCGTCGGTCCCGATGGGCAGCGACGACGCGGCGCCGAGGATGTCCATCAGGTCCGGTGAGACGTCGCGCATCGTCTGCGCGATGGCGACCCGGCCGAAGATGCTGGGGGCGCTCAGTGCGGCCTCCACCCGAGCCGCGCTGCGCCCCAGTCGGAAAGCCACCGACTGGTCGTCGATGAGCCGGCGCCCACCTGGGTCGGGGAGGCAGACCTTCCCGGCGATCCGGTCGAGGGCGTCGGCCATGAACCCGGCCTGGTGCATCATGATCGACACGTCGGCCAGACCGTCCTCGGCCGCGGCCACCGCACCGTGCTCGGCGTTGAGCGGTTCCCGCAGCACGGTCCACCCGCCGTTGACCTCGCCGAGGCGGTAGCGGTCGTCGACCCGCACGTCGCTGTAGTAGACGATGTTGGTGCGGTCGCCGTCGACGGTGCGGATGCCCTGGATCTCGATGCCCGGCGAGTCGAGCGGCACCAGGAACATCGTCAGGCTCCGGTGTTTGGGCGCCGTCGGATCGGTGTTGGTGATGAGGAAGACGTACTGGCAGTTGTGCGCCCCCGTGGTGAACATCTTCGAGCCGTTGATGATCCACGTCGATCCATCCGCTTCCCGCACCGCACGGGTCTTGCAGGTCGCGATGTCGGATCCGCCTTCGGGTTCGGTGTAACCGAGGCACAACCGCACATGACCGCTGAACACCCGCGGCAGGACTTCTTCGCGGACCTCGGGCGTGGCGAACCTGTCCACCGAGCGCGCCACCATCGACGTCGTCCCCCACGTCACCCACGGCACGTGGAACCGGCGCTTCTCCTGTTCCCAGATGCGCCTGCGGACACGGCTGAAGCCGCCGTCGGCCTCCGGCTTCCACTCGCGCTCGAGGTATCCGGCCGCGCCGAGGGCCAGGTGGACGCCTTCGTCGAAGTTGTCGCCGGTCTCGCGGTCGCGCCGTTTCACCTCCTCGGTCACGTGCTCACGCAGGAAGGCGCGCACCTCGTCACGAAATCGCGCATCCTCGTCGGACAGTTCGACCCGGGAGAAATCCATCTACTCGCTCCGTCCTGCGCGGCTCTCACGCTCGGCGACGATCGCGGCGATGCGTTGGGCGGCCAGCCCGGGATCGCCGCCGGCCAGCGGCCATCCGCGGGCGCGGACGAGATACGCCGTGGCCGCCGCCTCCGCCGACACCCCGAGGCCACCCTGAACGTGCACGGCCATGGTCGCGGCCTTGGCGGCCTCCTCTGCCATGAACACGAACGCCGACGGCGCGAGTTCCGGACGTTCGTCGGGTTCGTTGTCGAGGAACCAGGCGGCGCGCCGTACCAGGTTGCGCCCGCCCTGCACGACGATCGCGATGTTGGCCAGCGGGTGCGAGATGCCCTGAAGCGTCGAGATGGGCACACCGAGCGTGTACCGGTTCTTGGCGAACTCCGCGGCGATGGTCATGGTCTCTTCGACGAGTCCGACGAGCGCGGCCGCGGTGAGCAGCCGCCATTCCATCAGCGCGCGGCCGTAGGCGGCGACCGCGTCCGAGCCTGCGGCAAGGACCGTGCGGGTGTCGGCCGAGCCCGGATCCACCCACGCCATCGGGAGCTTGCCGATGTTGTCCACGCGCCCCGGGCGGGTGCCGAAGCCCAGCCGCACGACCTCGTCGCCGTCCCGCACGATGATGTGGTCGGCGATCGATCCGCCGGTGATCAACCTCGGCCCCGGCGCTGCTTCGAGGCGCAGGTCGATGGCGGCCAGTTCCTCCCCGGCGACGACGCCGGATTCCATCCCGTCGAGCGCGGCCAGCAGGCGGGCGGCCACCAGGTGCTCGATCCACGGCACGGGTGCCAGTGAGCGACCGATCTCCTCGGCCACCAGCGTCAGATCGACCAGCGTCGCGCCGTCACCGCCGGCCGACTCGGGCAGCGCCATCGTGGTCGCACCCATGGCGCACAACCGTTCCCACAGGCTCTTGTCGAAACCGGACGCTTCGGCGGCCCGCACGGTCTCGATCGGGCAGTGCGTCTTGAAGAACTGCCGGTAGGCGGACTGCAGGTCGACGTGGTCCTCGGAGAGGCTGTAGTCGAGTCTGCGCAGTTCGTAGCGGTCCATCACAGCTCCTGTTCGGAGAAGAAGAACTCCTGGGCGTTGTTGTACAGGTAGTTCTCGAGCACGTCGAGGGGGAGATCCAGCGCCAGCGCCTCGGGTACCACGCGGCTCTGGCGCAGCACCGGCCAGTCGGAGGCGAAGATCACCTTGTCCTTGCCGCGGGTGCGCATGTAGTGCAACAGACTGTCGGGCAGGCGTTTCGGGGACCACGCCGAGGTCATCAACCGCAGGTTGCGGTATTTGATCATCAGCCGGATCGCCACGTCCCACCACGGGTCGGCGCCGTGGATCATGCAGAGCTTCAACTCGGGAAAACGGACGCACACCCGGTCGAGGTGGATGGGGTTCTGCACCTCGCCGGGGATCGGCGGGCCGGGCAGTCCGGTGTTGACGCACAGCGGCAGACCGAGTTCGGCGCACTTGGTGTAGAGCGGGTAGTAGACGGCGTCGCTGGGTGGGTACAGGCCGTCGCCCCAGAAGCTGGGCCCGACAACGGCATACGCGACGGGTAGGTCGGTGGCCACGGCCTGCAGTTCACGCAGCGACGGCATCGGCCGGAGCAGGTTGATCCCGCCGACGGCGAGGGCGAACCGGTCGGGCCGTTCCTCGACGAACTTGCGTGCGGTGACCGAGGGTTTGGCCAGGTTGTCCATCAGGACGGCCTTCTCGACACCGTGCTCGGCCATCTCGTCGAGCAGCGCGGGCAACTCGACCTGGTCATAGAGCGACCGCGGGCCCTTGAAGTAGTCGTCGCGGACCTTGAGCATGAACTCGGGTTGCTTGGCCGTCTCGCCGAAGTGCACGTTGACGAGGCAGTCCAGGACCTTCGGGCTCACAGCCGGCCCGTCATCGAATCCGGTTGTGCGACCTGGCTCTTGGCCCATCGGTAGTCGGCTTTCCCGTTACCCAGCCGGCGCACCCGGTCGACGAAGATGAACTCTTTCGGGGCTTTGAACCGGGCCAGGGCCGATGTGCACGCCTCGCGCAGCGCCCCGGGCTCGAGGTCGACACCCGGCTGCTTCTCGATCAGCGCGACGATCTCCTGCCCCCAGCGCTCGCTGTCCCGGCCCACCACCAGGGCGTCGGCCACACCGCTCTGTGCGCGCAGCACTTCTTCGACCTCCTCGACGAACACCTTCTCGCCGCCGGTGTTGACCACCAGTGCGTCCCGCCCGAACAGGCGCAGGGTGCCGTCGGCCTCCAGCGCCGCCCGGTCCCCCGAGATGACGACGCGGCGTCCGTCCACCCGGGGGAAGGTGCGCCGCGTGGCGCCGGCGTCGTCGAAGTATCCCAGCGGGATCCGCCCTTCCCTTGCCACCCAACCGATCTCGTCATCGCCGGGCTGCAGGAACCGGCTGCGGTCCTCCGAGAGCACCACGACGCCGTCACGACGCTCGAACGTGTCCTTCCGGTCGTCGCGCAAACTGCGCCCGAACGCCATGTTGCCGGTCTCCGAGGACCCGTATCCGTTGATGAGCGTGATCTGCGGGAGGAGTTCGAGCAGTGCGTCCTGATGGCGCTGATTGGTCGCCGCACCGCCGGTGCCGATCGCGAACAGCGAGGACAGATCGTAGTGGCGGCGGCGCAGTTCGGCGATCAGTGGCCCGGCGTACGCGTCCCCGACCATGGTCATCAGGCCGACCTTCTCCCGCTCGGCGGTGGCCAGCACCGCGGCCGGGTCGAGGGTGGGTTTGTCGTAGAGGATCACCGTCTGGCCGTTGAGCAACGCGGCGAACGCGGTCCACATGCCGGCGGCGTGCATCAGTGGGGACACCGCGAACCACGGCGGGCCCGCGTGCTGGACCTTGTCGTGGATCTCGGAAACCGACTCGTGGTCTGCCCCGTTCATCGACACCACGTAGGTGTCGGACTGTCGCCACATCACGCCCTTGGGACGGCCCGTGGTGCCGCCTGTGCAGATCATCATCACGTCGTCCGGTGACGGGGTGACCTGCTGGTCCGCCTCACCGCCGGCGAGCGCGTCCTCCAGTGGGACCGCGCCGGTCAGCTCGGGCACTTCGCTGCCGTCGTCGATCGAGATCATCACGTCCACCCCGTCCCGGGGCAGCACGTCGGCGAACTTGGCGCCGAGCGAGCGATGGTAGACGACCGCGCGCGGGCGCAGGTAGCCCAGCAGTTCGTCGACCTCGTGCGGGGTGTAGTTGAAGTTCACGTTGACGGGTACGGCGCGCGCCTTGAGGGCGCCGATCACGATGTCCGGGTACAGGTCGTTGTGCATGATCAGGGCGACCCGGTCCTGTCCGCACTCCCACCCGTCGAGCGCGGCACGCTCCTGATGGGCGCCGATCCCGTTGGCGAGCAGGTAGTTCGCGAGTCGGCGAGTGCGGTCGGCGGTCTGCGCGTAGGTGCTCCTGCGCTGGCCGCAGACCGTCATCAACCGGTCCGGTATCGCTTCGGCGATGGCGTCGACGACACCGCCGATGGTCCACTCCCCCATGTCAGGCCGTGGTGACGTGCGCGCCGACGAGGGTGAGGGCGTTGTCGCGCATCACCTTTCGGGTGTCCTCGGCGCTGAACTCCGGGAACTGCGGGATGTCGGCGGTGAAGGTCATCGGGTCGGCGAGACCTTCGCCGTGCGGCCAGTCCGAGCCGAACAGGATCTTGTCGACACCGATGGTCTCGGCGAGCAGTTTCACGTCGTCCTCGTAGTACGGCGCGATCCAGACGTTGTTCTTGAGCTGCTCCACCGGGTCTTCCTTGTAGTGGTAGGGCACCGTGTTCGCGGACTTCTTGAGCCGCTTGATCAGCCGGTACACGAAGTAGGAGCCGTTCTCGATGCTCGCCACCTTCAGCGTGGGGTGGCGGGTGAACACCTGGTGCACGATCATCGAGGCCATCGAGTCGTGGATGGCCCGATCGTCGAGTAGCACCTGGTCCAGTGGGTCCTTCTTGCCGAAGCCCTCGAACGTGGCCTGCCCACCCCACAGCGCCGCGATCGCGAGGTACCCGCTGTCGGAGAGGTGGAAGACCACTGGGACGCCGGCCTCGGCGAGCCGGGCCCACACCGGATCGTGGACCGGGTCGCCCAGTGAGCGCGGCTTGACCAGCCCCGGCACCGGCGCCGGCCGCACGCACACGATCCTGGCGCCGCGGCTCAGGACGAATTCCACTTCCTCGACGGCCTTCTCGGGATCCGCGAGGGAGATGACGGGCGCGGACAGGATCCGGTGGTCGGGGCGGTCGAACCCCCAGTCCTCGTCGAGCCACAGGTTGAAGGCGTGCACCGACGCCATCGTCGCCTCGATGTCGTGTTTGAGCGCCTCCTCCACACCGCAGGCGAAGGTGGGCAGCATGAACACCGTCTCGAGGTTCTGCTTGTCGAGGATCTTCACGCGCGCGTCACGGTTCTGGTACTCGGGGTGGTCGGCCATCCGGTCCACCTTCATCAGTGACGCCGGGTCCACACCCTCGGGGATCTCGCCGCGGAACAGCAGATCGAGACAGCCCGGCTCGATGATCGGGTCGAACGTCGGGTTGGGGATGAAGTGGTTGACCACGCCGCCCATGACGGCGAAGGTGCGCTTGCCCTCGGTCAGCATCTGCACGCCGCGGCGCTTGAACTCCTTCGGCAGGTGGCGCGTGAACGCGTCGAGCGGTTCGTAGTAGTGGTTGTCGACGTCGATCGCCCTGTAGTCGAGTGTCATTGCGGTCCCTCCTGCAACATCGGAAAACTCGGCGCCCGCTTCTCGAGGAAGCTCACGATCCCCTCGATGACGTCGGGGCGCAGCAGCGATTCACCCATCAACTTCTCCGCCCGGGCACTGGCGTCGACGACGTCGCGCTCGGCGTCCCCATAGGTCTGTTCCTTGATGACGGCCAGCGACGCCGGCGAGCAGTTCGCGGCGATGTCCTCGGCGTACGCGACCGCGCGCGCCATGAGCTCGCCGGGTGCGACGACCTCCTTGACCAGACCGAGGTGGGCTGCCTCGTCGGCGTAGAAGGTCCGGCCGCTGAGCAACAGGTCCATCGCGGCGCCGAACCCCACGAGGCGCGGGAGGATCCACGAGATCCCGTACTCGGCGATCAGACCGCGGCGGGCGAACGACGTCGCGAACTTCGCAGCGTCGGCGGCGAATCGGACATCGCACATCAACGCGTGGGTCAGCCCGATGCCGACGCAGGATCCGTTGACCGCCGCGATGACCGGCTTGCGCAGTGCGGTGAGGAAATGCGGGTGGCGCTCCCCGACGATCTTGCTGACGTCATGGTTCTGACCGTTGCCCAGTGCGTCGCCGATGGTGGCCATCGACCCCAGATGCGCTCCGGCGCAGAACGCGCGACCGTTCCCGGTGAGCACGATCACCCGCACCGCCGGGTCCGCCTCGGCGCGATCCATCGCGGCGTAGAACCCGGCCGAGATGTCACTTCCCCAGGTGTTGAGGCGTTCGGGACGGTTCAGCGTGACGACGGCGACGCCGCTGGGCCTGACGTCGTAGAGGACGGCATCCGGGTCGGCATCCCCAGCAGTCACCGCATCGGCTCCTCGTGGTCGGCGCACCTCGCATTAGGTACTCATACTGTATACCTATCGGTAGCGCATTCCACAAGAACGGCGGTCCCTACGTCGGGGCAGGTCAAGGGCGTTGTCCCTCAGGTGAAGTCGCTGCCGCCGTCCACGTTGACGTTCGCCCCGGTCATGTACGAATTGCGCCGGGACGCGAGGAACGCCGCGACCGGCCCGATCTCCGACGGCAGACCGGCCCTCGGCAGGTGTGCGGGATGGCCGAAGTGTTCGGTGATCGCCTCCATCAATTGGTAGGGGTCACCGCCGTCGACACCGACCGACTCCGCCCACCCGGTGAGCGCCTCGGAGGCGATGCTGCCCGGCGAGACGACGTTGACCAGGATCTCGTCCCGGGCGAGCGTGAGCGACAGGTTCTTCGACACGCTGGTCACCATCGCTTTCGCGGCGGTGTACGCGGGCAGGATGACGCTCTGCCGCTGCGTCGACTGGGCCGAGAAGTTCACGATGCGGGCCCACGACGCCCTGCGCAGCAGCGGAAGCGCGGCGCGTACGCACCGCACCATCCCGAGGACCCCGCTTTCGACGGCCGCGCGCCACTGGTCGTCGGACAGCGATTCGAAATCCCCTCGGACGTCGGGACCGACGGTGTTGACGAGGATGTTGAGCGCGCCACCCCACCGACCGGCCACCTCGGCGAACGCGTGCTCGACCTGTTCGGGCTCACCGATGTCGACGACGATGCCGACGGCGTCGGCACTGCCGCACTCGGCCAGTTCGGCCGCGGCACAGTCCAGCACGTCCTTCGACCGGCCCATGAGCGCGATCTTCGCGCCGTCCTCCGCGAGGCATCGGGCGGTGGCCAGGCCCATACCGCGACCGCCCCCCACCACCACCGCGGTGGCGTCGGTCAGTCCGAGGTCCATCGCCTCAGGTACCGCTCCAGTTCGGCGCCCGCTTCTCGGCGAACGCGATGGCGCCCTCCTTGGCGTCGTTGGACGAGAACACGGGAATGATGAGTTCCATTTGTTTGGACCACATCTCGGACTCGCTCCACTCCGCGGAGCGGACCAGGATCTCCTTGGTGACCGCGACGGCGAGCGGACCGCTGGCCGTGATGCGTTCGGCGAGTTCGACGGCACCGGCGAGCGCCTGCCCCGGTTCGGTCACCTTGTTGACCAGACCCCAGGCGGCACCCTGTTCCGCGGTGAAGCTCTCACCGGTCAGCGCCAACTCGAGGGCTTTCTGGTACGGGATGCGGCGCGGCAGTCTCAGTAACCCGCCACCGGCGGCGACGAGGCCGCGTTTCACCTCTGGGATACCGAACTTCGCGGTGGCCGACGCCACGACGAGGTCGGTGGCGAGCACCACTTCGGTGCCGCCGGCGAGGGCGTATCCCTCGACGGCCGAGATCAACGGCTTGCGGGGTGGCCGTTCGGTGAAACCGATCCCGCGGCCGGGGATGTCGACCCGCTCACCGGCCGCGAAGGCCTTGAGGTCCATCCCCGAACAGAAGTTGCCGCCGGCGCCGGTGAGAATCGCCACGGAAAGGCTTGTGTCACTGTCGAGTTCGTCGACCGCGTCAGCCAGGCCCTGGCTCACCGCGAAGTTCACGGCGTTGCGGGCCTCCGGCCGGTTGATGGTGATGATGAGTGTGCGCCCCCGGCGCTCCAACAGAACCTCGTCCGACACCGCTTCGCCTTTCGCTCGCCCGGCAACTGCCAGAAAAGCGTACTATATGCCTTACTGTTGAAGGGCGGCGTGTCTCCGATGGTCTTCCCCGAACGCTCGACCACGACCCGACCGGTAAGGTCGACGGCACCGGCCGGGCTGTGGCGCGGAGGTGTCGCCGCAGATCACACCGCCTCGGCCGAGATATCCCCAAGCGCATCATCGAATTTTCGACGGAGGTACGGCGGTGGCCAGACAAGCGGCAGCTGAGAAGCGGCAACGCCGCGAACGCGGGTCGATCAACCCCGAGGACATCATCAAGGGCGCATTCGAACTCGCCGAGGACGTGTCTGTCGACAACCTGAGCATGCCGTTGCTGGGTAAGCACCTCGGGGTCGGCGTCACGAGCATCTACTGGTACTTCCGCAAGAAGGACGATCTGCTCAACGCGATGGCCGACCGGGCACTACGCCAGATCGCGTTCGAGGCGCCCTACGTCGACGCGGCGAACTGGCGCGAGTCGCTGCACAACCACGCGCACAACATGCGCAAGACCTTCCTCGCGAGTCCCATCCTGTGCGACCTCGTGCTGATCCGCGGCGCACTGTCGGCCAAGGCGCTGCGACTCGGCCTCGAACAGATCGAGGCCGCGGTGTCAGGACTGGTGGGTGCCGGTCTGTCACCCGAGGATGCGTTCGACACCTATTCGGCGGTGTCGGTTCACGTGCGCGGTTCGGTCGTGCTCGCCCGCCTGTACGAGAAGACCCGGTCGCTGGAGAGTTCCGAGTTCCGGCTCGACGACTCGTCGACGGTCGACCCCGAGACGACCCCACTGATGGCGGAGCTCAGCGGGAAGGGTCATCACGTCGGCGTCCCGAACGACATGAACTTCGAGTACGGGCTCAACTGCATCCTCGACCACGCCGCCCGGCTCATCGACGAGGGCGCGAAGCCGGCGAAGAAGGCGGCCGCGCGACGCAAGAGCACCGCGTCGCGCTAGCCGTCGACCGCCTCAGACCTCGACGACGACCGCGCCGCCCTGACCGCCGCCGGCGCACATCGCCGCGACGCCGATTCCGCCACCGCGACGCTGCAATTCGTAGACCAGGGTGGTGACCATGCGCGCGCCCGAGGCCGCGATCGGATGGCCGAGGCTGCAACCGCTTCCGGAGAAGTTGACCTTCTCCTCGTCGAGGCCGTACTCCCGGCAGGCGGCGATGGGCACCGAGGCGAACGCCTCGTTGATCTCCCACAGCGCGACGTCGGCGGGGGTGAGCCCGGCCCGGTCCAGAACCTTGCCGATGACCTTGACCCCACCGAGCCCGGTGTCGCGAGGCGCCACACCGACCGAGGCCCAGGCACGCACCTTCGCCATCACCGTCAGACCCTCGGACTCGGCGTAGCCACGCTCGACGAGCACGGTGGCGGCGGCGGCGTCGTTGGTGCCGCTGCTGTTACCGGCGGTGATCGAGAAGCCCTCGATCTCGGGGTGCAGCACCTTGAGGCCCGCCAGCTTCTCGACGGTGGTGTCGCGCCGCGGATGCTCGTCGACACTGAAGTCGACCACCGAGCCATCCGGCTGGTCGACCTTCAGCGAGACGATCTCCTCGGCGAACTTGCCGGCATCCATCGCGGCGATGGCCCGCTGATGCGAGCGGGCCGCCCACGCGTCCATCTCCTCGCGGGTGATGCCTGCGGCCTGGGCGGTGTTCCACCCGACGGTGATGGACATGTCCCGCGTCGGCGCGTCCGGCGTCTCGACATGGGTCGGCGGCATCCAGCGTTCCTCGAACTTGAGTTCCGGACCGGGGATGCGCCAATTCACCAGCGGCGTCATCGACAGGGACTGCACACCGCCCGCGACCAGCACCCGCTCCATCCCGGATCCGATCTGCGCCGCGGCGTTGCCGATCGCGGTGAGGCTGCCTGCGCAGTGCCGGTTGACCGACTGGCCCGGCACGTGCTGCAGCCCGGTCGCGTCGGCGGCGTAGCGTGCGAGATCGCCACCGCCGTAATGAGATTCGGCGAAGATGAGGTCGTCGATGGCGTTCGGGTCGACCCCGGAACGCCGGATGGCCTCGGGAAGCACCGTGGTGATCAGTGTCTCCGGCGGGGTGTTGACCAGGGTGCCCTTGAAGGAGCGCCCGATCGCCGTGCGGACGGCGCCGACGATGACGGGTGTGGACATATGCTCGACCTCGGTGTGTCAGGCCGCCGCAGCGGCGCATGCAGATATGGCGACGTTTACAGAAACGGTATCAGTTGTAAGGCGATGCGACCACCGGCAGGGTCACTCCGCGTTCGGCTCCGGCACGTGGAAATGCTCATCACGCAGCCGGAATGCCTCTTTGGTGCCGTATTGGGCGCGGGTCTTGACGAAGTTGAACTCCCCCGGCGCGAACTGCAGGTTGGTGCCGTAGGCGTGGAACAGATAGCTGGCCACTTCTTCACCCTGGTACGCCTGACTCTGTTCGACCAGCCGGAAGGCCTCCTTGGCGATCACGACTCCGTCGGCCGGCATCTTGGCGGCCTTCTGCGCCCAGTAGCGCGCCCGCGCGGGCACCATCGCGTCGTCGCACGTCTCGGTGAAGATCCCGAGGTGCTCCACGCTGCCGGCGTCGACGATGTCGCCGGTCAACAGCATGCGGCGGGCCAGCACCGGACCGAGCCGGTGGAAGAACATGTGCAGGCTGCCCAGCGCCGGCCCGAGGAACCGCGTGGCCGGCATCCCGATCTCGGTGCCGCGCCCGATCACCGCGATGTCGCACATCAACGCGATCTCGAAGCCGCCGCCGAGGGCATAACCGCTGACCTCGCCCACCGTGACCTTCGGGAAGCCCATGAAGTTGTGGTAGAAGCCGAACGATCTGCGGTCGACGGTGAGCCGGCGCCGCTGACTCGGTCGGCTCTTCTGCTGCGGCCTGTCCTTCTCGCCGTACCAGCCGTAGGCGTTGTTCATGTCGGCGCCCGTGCTGAACACCCCGCCGGCCCCGCGCAGCAGGACCACGGTGAGGTCATCGTCCTCGGCGACCCGGTCCAGGTGGCGGGCCAGCGCGTCACGCATGGCGGCGTCGTAGGAGTTGCGCCTGGCGGGATTGTTGAGCGTGATCGTCGCGATGCGGGTCTCATGGTCCGCCTCGAACAACACCCGGTCGTCGGGGTCCGTCATCGTCGTCGCCTTTCCGTGTTCACCACCGTGCCGTCACATCCGCCGCCGCCCGAAGCGCGAGCCCGCGAGCCGGTCCTGCGGCAGGGCCACGGTGTCGGCCTCGCCCGTGCACAGCACGTCGCCGTCGAGCAGCAGCCGGGCGGTGGAGGTCAGGCCCCGCTCCGTCTCGGCGCGCGTGACGTCGAAGGTCAGTTCGGCCAGCACCGGGGTGGGGCGCCGGTAGCGCACGGTCAGCGACCGTGTCTTGCCCGCCACCCCGACCGCACAGCTCTGGTGCTGGGTGACGCAGTCGAAGAAGACGCCGAGGAAGCCGCCGTGCACGAGCCCCGGCGGCCCCTCGAAGGCCAACGCGAATGTCACTGTGCCCTCTGCGGTCTCGGCGTCGATGTGGTCGAAGCGGTACTCCGGGAAGCAGGGGTTGTACGCGCCGACGTCGAAGGCGTGTTGCAGGTACACCCGTCGGTGCTCGCCGCCGTCGCCGAGGCGGGGAGCGCGGTCCGGCGGGGCGGCCGCCGACAGCCGGCTCTCCCACTCGGTGAACCGGGCCAGCATCTCGTCCACCGCCGGGTGCGGCGCCTCCTGCACCAGCAGCAGGTCGGTCAGCCGCCGCATCGCCGCAGCCGCCGCCATGGTCTGCGGCAGCGGGTCTTCCCCGTACCGGCGATCGACGTTCGCGGACATCGTCGGTGGCGCTCCCCTGTTTCGTCGAGGTCGATTTCGCTATGTTGTACGGGACAGAACTCGTAGCGCCTACTGTAGGGCTAACCATAACTACAGCGGAAGGGCGGGCAGGCCGGTGGGGCAACAGGACGGCGCGGCCGCACCGGACGGGTCGGTGGCCACGCACCGTGACGGCGCCGCAATGGTACTGACGCTGGACCGCCCGCAACGCCGGAACGCGTTGAGTCACAGGATGATCGACGAGCTCGTCGCCGCACTGACGGCTGCGGCGACCGATGACTCACTGCGCGTCGTGTACATTCGCGGCGCAGGCGGGGACTTCTGCACCGGCGCCGACTGGGTGGCGACCAACGCCGCGGAGCGGCGGCCGCGCACCGGTGACGTGGTGAGACGGATCCCGCACGGCGCGAACCGGGTGATCGAGCTCGTCCACACGCTGCATCTGCCCGTGGTCTGCAGCGTGCAGGGGTGGGCGGTCGGCCTCGGCTGCAATCTGGCGCTGGCCGCCGACTTCACCGTCGCCGCCACCGACGCGGTCTTCTGGGAACCCTTCGTGCAGCGCGGGTTCGCGCCCGACTCGGGGGCGAGCTGGCTGTTGCCCCGGCTGGTCGGGCTGGCCCGGGCCAAACGGATGTTGCTGCTGGGCGAGAAGGTCGGCGGCGCCGACGCCGCCGCATGGGGTCTGATCCACCTCGCCGTGCCGCGCGAGGAGGTCGACGCCGCCGCCGCCGCGCTGGTGGCCCGCCTCGCCGGCGGGCCCACTGTCGCGATCGGCCTGGCCAAACAAGCCGTGCACCAGGCACTGCACACGCCGCTGGGCCAGGCCATGACCCAGGAGCTGTTCAACGTCGAGCTGTCCAGTCGCACAGCCGACTTCAAGGAGGGCCTGGCTGCCTTCCGGGACAAGCGCGATCCGGACTTCCAGGGCCGATGACCCCCGACCACACCACGGAGGAGCCGCGATGACGAACGGTTCGTACGACACGATCAAGTACGAGGTGGACGGACACACCGCGACCATCACGCTGAACCGGCCCGACGCTCTCAACGCGCTCAGCCCCCACATGATCACCGAACTGCGTGCGGCCTACGACGAGGCGGAGAACGACGACGACGTCTGGCTGCTGATCGTGACCGCCACCGGCCGGGCCTTCTGCACCGGCGCCGACGTCAAGGAGATCCCCGAGGACGGCAAGGTCCTCAACGAGCGCCCGTTCCTGTCCACCTACGAGCAGTGGGAGGCCCCGCAGGAGGGCACCCCGCCGTTCCGCCGGATGGCCAAACCGGTGCTCGCGGCGATCAACGGGATCTGCTGCGGCGCCGGACTGGACTGGGTGACCACCGGTGACATCGTGATCGCCTCGGAGCAGGCGACGTTCTTCGATCCGCACGTCAGCATCGGGCTGGTCTCCGGGCGCGAGGTCGTGCGCCTGGCCCGCGTGCTGCCGCGCTCGGTGGCGCTGCGCATGGCGATCGTCGGCAAGCACGAACGGATGAGCGCCCAGCGGGCTTACGAGCTCGGCATGATCAGCGAGGTCGTCGAACACGACCGGCTCCTCGAACGCGCCCACGAGATCGCCGGCCTCGTCACCCGCAACGCGCCGCTGGCGGTGCGCGGGACCCGGCTGGCCATCCTCAAGGGTCTCGACCTGCCGTTGCACGAGGCCGAGATGCTCGGCGAGGCCTTCCGTGAACGCAACCTGCACACCGAGGACTCCCTGGAGGGACCCAAGGCGTTCGTGGAGAAGCGCACCCCGGAGTGGAGGTGCCGATGACCTTCGAGACCATCACGCTCGACGTCGACGCCGCCGATCACGTCGCCACCATCACCCTCGACCGTCCGGAGCGCTTGAACGCGTTCAACCGGACCATGTGCGAGGAGATGGCCGAGGCGTGGCGCACCGTCAAGGCCGACGACGCCGTGCACGCGGTGGTGCTGCGCGCCGCCGGGGACCGCGCGTTCAGCGCGGGGCTGGACATCACCTCGTCCTACGGCCAACCCGACAACGTCTGGAACCACGAGGATCCCGGCGAGCTGCTCAGCCCGAAGTGGCAGAAGATGTGGAAACCGGTGGTGTGCGCGGTTCAGGGTATGTGCACCGCGGGGGCGTTCTACTTCCTCAACGAGGCCGACGTGGTCATCTGTTCGGCGGAGGCGACGTTCTTCGACTCCCACGTCAGCGCCGGATTGGTCTGCGCCCTGGAACCCATCGGCCTGATGCGCAAGGTCGGGTTGGGTGAGACGCTGCGCATCGCGCTGATGGGCAACGACGAACGGGTCGGCGCCGAGACCGCGCTGCGCATCGGCCTGGTCACTGAAATCGTTGCCCGAGAACATCTCTGGTCACGAGCTCACGAGATCGCCGCGACCATCGCCGCCAAACCGCCGTCGGCCACCCAGGGCACCGTGAAGGCCATCTGGGAGTCACTGGACAGGCCGTACCGGGCGGCGATGGAGCAGGGGCTGATCTACACCCGGTTGGGCAACCCGATCGGCCAGGCCGACCTCGCCTCGCGGCCCGCGCAGACCCGCCGCGAGCCGACGGTGCGGTGATGACCGCCCACCGTCTGAGCCGGCGCATCGCCCACGTCCTCGACCTGCGGCCCGAGGCCGACGCCGTCGAGTACGAGGGCCAGTGGTCGTCCTGGGCGCAGATCGGCGAAGCGGCGCGGCGGATCCGGGATCTCGCCATCCGCCACGCCGGTGACGCACCGCAGGTGGGCATCCTGCTCCGCAATCGGCCGCCACATTTGGCGGCGCTGCTGGGGGTGCTGCTCGCCGGCGGCACGGTGGTGGTGATCAACCCGTCCCGGGGCGACGGCCGCACCCGGGCCGACATCGCCGACCTCGCGCTGCCGGTGCTCGTCGGCGGGCCCGACGACCTGGCCGCACTGGTTGCCCCGGCCCCCATGACCACGGTGCTGTCTCTCACGGCGCTGTCGCGGGATCCCGTCGTCGACGCCGCCGCACACCCCGCAGTCGACACCGCGAGCCGCCCGGGGGTGGCGGTGCGGATGT
Organism: Mycobacterium sp. IS-1496; assembly: GCF_001499995.1. Lineage (GTDB taxonomy): Bacteria > Actinomycetota > Actinomycetes > Mycobacteriales > Mycobacteriaceae > Mycobacterium. The sequence continues at coordinate 99,154 of NZ_LQIU01000075.1, read as the reverse complement.
TGACCAGCGGCACCACCGGGCCACCCAAACGCATCGACCTCACCTACGACATGCTCGCCCACAGCGTGCTCGGGCCCGAGCCGGACGAACAGCGTCGGGGCATCGCGATCGTCAACGCCCCGCTCGTGCACATCGGCGGGGTGTTCCGGGTGCTGCAGTGCGTGACCGAGGCCCGGTCGTTCGCACTGCTCGAGCGGTTCGACCTGCAGCGATGGGCCGATGCGGTGCGCCGGCACCGGCCGCGCGCGGTGTCGCTGGTCCCCGCCGCGCTACGGATGGTGCTGCACTCCGACCTGACCCGCGACGAGCTGTCGAGCATCCGTGCCGTCACCTCCGGCACCGCCCCGCTGTCGGCCGACGATGCCGACGCGTTCACCGAGAAGTTCGGCATACCGGTTCTGACATCCTATGCCGCAACGGAATTCGGCGGCGGGGTGGCGGGTTGGACGTTGGCCGACCATCAGCGCCACTGGCATGACAAACGCGGCAGCGTCGGGCGTGCCAGCGGCGGCGCGCACCTGCGGGTGGTCGCCGGGGACGGTACGCCGCTGGGCCCCGACCAGCCGGGTCTACTCGAGGTCAGGCCGGGCCAACTCGGACCGGACGCCGCCTGGATGCGCACCACCGATCTGGCCCGCATCGACGCCGACGGCTTCCTGTGGATCCTCGGCCGCGCGGACCAGGCCATCATCCGCGGCGGGTTCAAGGTGATGCCCGACGACGTCCGCGCCGCGCTCGAGGGACATCCGGCGGTGCGGGGAGCCACCGTGGTCGGCCGGCCCGACAACCGGCTCGGCGAAACCCCCGTCGCGATGGTCGAACTGCGCGACGGTGCAACCGCGGGCGGCGACGAGTTGACCGCCTACCTGCGTGGCCGGCTCGCCCAGTACGAGGTGCCGACCGAGATCGCCGTCGTCGACGCGATTCCGCGGACCCCCTCGGGCAAGGCCGATCTGGGCGCCGTGCGCGGCTACTTCGACACCGCGGCCGAGCCGCGGATCGACACCGCGGCCGTCGACCGTGGGTGAGCCGTGCACCGTCGCCGCGGTGCTGCGACGCTGGGCGGTCGACCGCCCGCAGCACCCACTGCTGATCTGCGACGACGACCGCCTCGACTACGCAGATGCCGAATGCCGCTCGGCGCGGGTGGCCCGCGGCCTGCTGGCCCTCGGCGCGGGGAAGGGCACGCACATCGGCCTGCTGCATCCGAACGGGTCGGGATTCCTCGTCGGCATGCTCGCCGCCGCCCGCATCGGGGCCGTGGTGGTGCCGTACAGCACCTTCGCCACCGCACGCGAGTTGACGGAGCAGTTGCGTCACAGCGACACCGAGATCCTGTTGGCGGCCGGCGCCTTTCGCGCACACGACTACACCGCGCGGCTGCGCGAGGTGCTCGGCTCCGAGCTGCCGGCCGGTGAGCGCCTACACTGCCCCGCCGTCCCGCATCTGCGCCGCGTCTTCGTCGACCGGGACCCCGACGGCACCGTCGACGCCGGTCTGCTGACCGCGGTCGAGGACGACGTCGACGGCAGCGACCCGTTGACCATCGTCTACACCTCCGGATCCACCAGTGCACCCAAGGGCGTCGTCCACACCCACGCCGCGCTGATCGAGCACCAACGCAACCTCAACGCGATCCGCGGCCTGACCTCCGACGACCGATTGTTCTGCAACTCACCGTTCTGCTGGATCGGCGGGATCGCGTTCTCGGTGCTGGCCACCCTGGTGGCCGGCGCGACGCTGGTGTGCTCGAACGCCGAGGACCCGTCGAGCACCCTCGACCTGCTGGAGGCCACCCGGCCCACCATCACCAACGGCTACGTCGCCGGGATCACCGCCCTGGCAGCGCATCCCAGCCTGCCGCACCGTGACCTGACGTCGCTGCGGCGAGGCAACCTCTACCCCATCATGGCGCCCGAGGCCCGTCCCGCCGATCCCGACCTGCGCCACCACATGCTGGGCATGACCGAGACGGGCAGCGTCGTCCTGCTGCACCCCGACGACGGCGATCAACCGGAGCACCGCCGCGGCTCGTTCGGCGTGCCCGCGCCCGGATTCGACACCAGGATCGTGCACCCGGACACCGGCGCCCCGGTCGAAGCCGGCGAGGTGGGTGAGTTGTGCGTGCGCGGACCGTATGTGATGCAACGGTATTACAAGCGCACCCGTGAGGAGTGCTTCGATCCCGACGGATGGTTCCACACCGGCGATCTGGTGCGCACCGACGACGACGGGCTGTACTACTTCCTCGGCCGGCGCGGTGCGATGATCAAGACCGCGGGCGCCAATGTGTCACCGGTCGAGGTGGAGCGCGCGATCAGCCGGGTCACCGGCGCACAGGCCCACGTCGTCGGTCTCCCCGACCGTGACCGCGGACAGGTGGTGGCCGCGGCGGTGGTCGTCGACGACCCCGCCGTGTTCGACGCCGAGGCACTGCGTGTGGCACTGCGCGAGGAGCTCTCGGCGTACAAGATTCCCCGCCACGTCACCGCGCTGACCCGCGACGAGCTGCCCGTGTTGTCGAGCGGCAAGGTCGACCTCCCCCGGCTGACGGAGATGATCCGTGTCGAACGGTGAGTTCACGGTCGACCGGTTGTTGCGCCGCAACGCCGCCGCGCATCCGGACAAGCTCGCCGTCATCGACCCGGCGTCGCGGGTGACGCACAGCGAGCTCGAGCGCACCACCCACACGCTGGCCGCGGCTCTCGCCGGCGCGGGGATCGGCAAGGGAACACGTGTCGGGCTCGTCATGCCCAACGGCGTCCAGTGGGTGCAGATCGCGTTGGCGCTGAACCGGATCGGTGCGGTGCTGGTACCGCTGAGCACGCTGCTGGCGCCGCGTGAACTGGTCGCCCAGCTGCGCACCGCGGCGGTGCAGACGCTGATCACCGTCGAGGAGTTCCGTGGCCACCGGTACCTCGACGACCTGTGCGCCGAACTGGGTGTGCCGCAGGTCGACGAACCGCTCCGTCACCGCGAACTCCCGGCGTTGCGCCGGATCTGGAATCCCGACCGGCTGACCGCCGCGGAGACCGTCGCCGAGGAGATGGTCGACGCGCTCGCCCACGCGGTGACACCCAGCGACACCCTCGCCGTCATGTTCACCTCCGGCAGCAGCGGACCCCCGAAGGGTGTGGTGCACTCGCACGGCAACGCGCTCGGCGCCGTCGCCGTGGGTCTGCACGCCCGCTGCATCGACGCGGACACCCGGCTGTATCTGCCGATGCCCTTCTTCTGGGTCGGCGGGTTCGGCAGCGGCGTGCTCTCGGCGTTGGTGGCCGGGGCCACGCTCGTCACCGAGCCGGTCCCGCAGCCGGAATCCACGCTGCGGCTGCTCGAGGCCGAACGCGTCACGCTGTTCCGCGGGTGGCCCGATCAGGCCGAAGCCCTGGCGCGGCAGCGGCATTCGGTAGGCGCGGACCTGTCGGCGCTGCGGCCGGGCAGTCTCGAGGCGCTGTTGCCGCCCGACCAACGGGGCCGACCGGGTGCGCGGGCGAAGCTGTTCGGGATGACCGAGGCGTTCGGACCGTACTGCGGCTACCGCGCCGACACGGACATGCCCGAGATCGCATGGGGCAGCTGCGGTCGACCGTTCGCCGGCATGGAGGTCCGCATCGTCGACCCGGGAACCGGCGCCCCGTTGCCGGCCGGCCACATCGGCGAGATCCACATCCGCGGACCGCACGTCATGCGCGGCATCTGCGGGCGCAGCCGCGAGGACGTCTTCACCGCCGACGGGTACTACCCCACCGGCGACCTCGGCCATGTCGACGACAACGGGTTCATGTTCTACCACGGGCGGTCCGACGACATGTTCAAGGTCAGCGGCGCGACCGTGTACCCCAGCGAGGTCGAGGCGGCGCTGCGCACCCTCGACGCCGTCGCCGCGGCCTACGTCACCAACGTGCCCGCTGCCGGCATCGACCAGGTGGGCGCGGCCGTGGTCTGCGCGGGCCCGACGACACGCGATGAGCTGCGGGCGCGAGCCAGGAAGGTCCTGAGCGCGTTCAAGGTACCGACGGTATGGCTGCTGCTGGACTCCGACGACGCCGTACCGCGGAAGGCGACCGGCAAGATCGACGTGCGTGCGCTGCGGGATCTGCTGACCGGCGCGGTCACTGCACCACGCCGCGGGTCCTGAGGTGCTCGATGAGCGGTTCGGCACCCGATGCCAGATGCTCGGACATCGCGGTCCGTGCCAGGGTGTCGTCGCGCTCCGCCAGCGCGGACAACAGCTGCCGGTGGTGCCGCATCGACTCGGCGGGCCAGCTCTCGATCGTGGGGAACACCGACTCAGGGGCGTAACGCGTGATCAGCGACATCATCTGCGCCAACTTCGGTGAGTCCGCCGCGACGTTGATCGCCCGGTGGAACTCGTGGTTGAGCCGCACCGCGGCTTCGCCGTCGTCGCGCCGGTAGGCGTCTTCGAGCGCGTCCTGGATCGCGGTGAGCGCACGCAGCTGCTCGTCGGTGATGTTGTGCGCCGCGCGGGCGGCCAGTTCACCGCCGACGTACGCCTGGACGTTCGACACGTCGGCGATGTCGCGACCCGTGACCGGCAGTACGACGAAGCCACGCCGCGGCTGTTGCGCGAGAAGCCCTTCCGCGCGCAGCTCGAACAGCGCCTCACGCACCGGCGTCACGCTCACCCCCAGTTCGGAGGCGAGTTGTTCGAGCCGGATGTATCCGCCGGCCGGGTAGGTACCGTCGAAGATGCGCCGACGGACGAATCGCGCGACGTCCTCCGACAGCTGAGGGCGGGCCGGGAAATCGGGTGCGGACACGTCAGATCCGGTAGTCGGCGAGCAGACGCTTGCTGATGATGTTCTTCTGGATCTCGCTGGTGCCCTCCCCGATGAGCAGGAACGGCGCGTCGCGCATCAACCGCTCGATCTCGTACTCCTTGGAGTAGCCGTAGCCGCCGTGGATGCGGAAGCTCTGCTGGGTCACCTCCGCGCAGAACTCGCTGGCGAGGTATTTCGCCATCCCCGCGGCGACGTCGTTGCGCTCACCGGAATCCTTGAGGCGGGCGGCGTTGACCATCATCAGGTGTGCCGCTTCGACTTTCGTCGCCATCTCGGCCAGCTGGAAGGCGATCGCCTGATGTTCGGCGATCGGCTTGCCGAACGTCTGTCGCTGCTGGGCGTAGCGCACCGCGAGTTCGAACGCGCGCAGTCCGACGCCGCAGGCCCGCGCCGACACGTTGACCCGCCCGACCTCGACGCCGTCCATCATCTGGAAGAAGCCCTGCCCGGGCTGCTCTCCCAGGATGTCGGCGGCCTTCGCGCGGTAGCCGTCGAAGATGAGCTCCGTGGTGTCGATGCCCTTGTACCCCAGCTTGTCCAGCTTGCCGGGAATCGTCAGACCGGGCACCACTTCACCGAAGCCCGTGGGCTTCTCGACGAGGAACGCGGTGAGGTTGCGGTGTGGTTTGTCCGCACCCTCGTCGGTGCGGACCAGCGCCGCGACCAGAGTGGAACTGCCGCCGTTGGTGAGCCACATCTTCTGGCCGTCGATCAGGTAGTCCTCGCCGTCGCGACGGGCGCGGGTCCGGATCGCGGCGACGTCGGAACCCAGTTCGGGCTCCGACATGGAGAACGCGCCCCTGGTCTCACCGGTGGCCATGCGCGGCAGGAACCGCTGCTTCTGCTCGTCGGTGCCGTGCTGGCGGATCATGTAGGCGACGATGAAGTGGGTGTTGATCACCCCCGAGACGCTCATCCACCCCCGGGCGAGTTCCTCGACGCACAGCGCATAGGTCAGCAGCGATTCACCGAGGCCGCCGTACTCCTCGGGGATCATCAGGCCGAACAGGCCCATCTCGCGCATCGCGTCGACGATCTCCTGCGGATAGGTGTCGGCGTGCTCGAGTTCCTGGGCGTTCGGGATGATCTCCTTGTCCACGAACTGCCGCACGGTGGAGACGATCTCGGTCTGGAACTCGGTCAGACCCAGGGTCTGGGCGAGGCGGGTCATGCGGCCACCCGCTCGAAGACCGCGGCCAGGCCCTGTCCGCCGCCGATACACATCGTCATCAGCCCGTAGCGGCCCTGCCTGCGGGTCAGTTCGCGGGCCAGGGTGGCGAGCATCCGTCCGCCCGTCGCCCCCACCGGGTGTCCCAGCGAGATCCCCGACCCGTGCACGTTGGTGCGCTCCATGTCGGCGGCGGTGAATTTCCACTCCCGCATGACGGCGAGCGCCTGCGCGGCGAACGCCTCGTTCAGTTCGATCAGGTCGATGTCGGCAAGGTCCAGGCCCGCCCTGGCCAAGGCGGCCTCGGTCGCCGGCACCGGCCCGATGCCCATCACGTCGGGCGCCACCCCGGCCAGGCCCCACGACACCAGCCGCACCAGCGGTGTCAGGCCGAGTTCGGCGGCCTTCTCCGGGGTGGTGACCACACACATCGACGCCGCGTCGTTCTGGCCGCTGGCGTTGCCCGCGGTCACGGTGGCCTCCGGATCCTGTTTGCCCAGAACGGGTTTGAGCCGCCCGAGTGTCTCGAGCGTCGTATCCGCCCGGGGGTGCTCGTCGGTGTCGACGATGTCCTCACCGCGGCGGGTGCGCACGGTCACCGGGATGATCTCCTCGGCGAAGACGCCGTTCTTCTGGGCGGCGACCGCCCGCTGATGCGAGGCGACCGCCAGTTCGTCCTGTTCGGCCCTGGAGATGCCGTACTCGCGGCGCAGATTCTCCGCGGTCTCGAGCATGCCGCCCGGGACCGGGTGATTTCGGCCTCCGGCGGTGGTGCGTCCGCGGGCCAGCGCATCGTGCACGGCCACGCCGCCACGTGCGCCTCCCCAGCGCATGTCGGTCGAGTAGAACACCACGTTGCTCATGCTCTCCGCGCCGCCCGCGACCACCAGGTCGTTGTTGCCGCTGCCGACCTGCAGGCACGCCTGCAGCACCGACTGCAACCCCGATCCGCAGCGCCGGTCCACCTGCATACCGGGCACGGTGACCGGAAGCCCGGAGTCCAGGGCCACCACCCGTCCGATGGCGGGCGCCTCGCTGCTGGGATAGCAGTGTCCGAGGATGACGTCGTCGACCACCGCGGGATCGATTCCGGTGCGGCCGAGCAGACCCGTGAGGGCGGCCACCGCGAGATCGACCGCGGTGAGGTCTTTGAACATGCCGCCGTACCGGCCGATCGGGGTACGGACGGGTTCGCAGATGACGGTGTCGCGCATCAGATGTGCCGTCCGCCGGTGACTTCGAGCACGGTGCCGGTCATGTAGGACGACAGGTCCGAGGCGAGGAAGAGAGCGACCTTGGCCACCTCGGCCGGTTCGCCGGCCCGGCCCATCGGCACCTCGGCGAGTTTCCGGTCCCAGATGTGCTGCGGCATGGCCTCGGTCATCGCCGACCGGATGAGACCGGGCTGGATCGCGTTGACCCGCACGCCGAGGTGCGCGAGTTCCTTCGCGGCGGCCTTCGTCATCCCGACGATCCCCGCCTTCGCGGCCGAGTAGTTGGTCTGTCCGATCAGGCCCACCTTGCCCGAGATCGACGACATGTTGACGATCGCGCCGCGCTTGTTCTCGCGCATGATCGCCGCCGCGGACTTCAGCCCGTTCCAGGTGCCCTTGAGGTGGACGGCGATCACCTGGTCGAACTGTTCCTCGGTCATCTTGCGCAGGGTGGCGTCGCGGGTGATGCCCGCGTTGTTCACCATGATGTCGAGGCCGCCGAAGCGTTCCACCGCCGCGGCCACGAGCGCGTCCACTTCGTCGGCCCGGGTGACGTCGCAGCGGACGGCGGTGGCCACCTCGGCCCCGCCGAGGCGCTCGGCCGCGGCGTCGGTGGCGTCGAGGTCGAGGTCGCCGAGCACCACGCGCGCCCCTTCCGACACGAAGCGCTCCGCGATCGCGAAACCCAGTCCCTGCGCACCGCCTGTGACGACCGCGGTCTGTCCGGTCAGCAACGACACTCGATCACCTGCCTGACTTGTCGGGGCCTCCGAGGGGCCCGGTCGACGTACATCATATTTCATATACGATATTGGCGGCCAGCCACCCCAGGGGCCGCCGACTGCGACTGGAGGTCGTCGATGAGCGAAGTCAGTGACGAGGATTTCCGCGAGATCCTCGCGCAGACAAGGCATTTCGTCCGAACCGCGGTGGTCCCGCGCGAATCCGAGATCCTCGCCGGGGACAAGGTCCCCGACGATCTGCGGGACCAGGCGAAGAAGATGGGGCTCTTCGGCTACGCCATTCCGCAGGACTGGGGCGGGCTCGGACTGGACCTGACGCAGGACGTCGAACTGGCCATGGAGTTCGGCTACACCTCGCTCGCGCTGCGCTCGATGTTCGGCACGAACAACGGCATCGCCGGACAGGTGCTCGTGGGCTTCGGCACCGACGAGCAGAAGAAGCAGTGGCTCGAGGGCATCGCGTCCGGTGACGTGGTCGCCTCGTTCGCTCTGACCGAACCCGGCGCGGGCTCGAACCCGGCCGGGCTGCGCACGAAAGCCGTGCGCGACGGGTCCGACTGGGTCATCACCGGCCAGAAACGCTTCATCACCAATGCCCCGACGGCGAACCTGTTCGTCGTCTTCGCCCGCACCCGCCCGGCCGACGACCAGGGCGCCGGCATCGCGGTGTTCCTCGTGCCCTCCGACGCCGAGGGCGTGGAGGTCGGCGTCAAGGACGCCAAGATGGGCCAGGAGGGCGCCTGGACCGCGGACGTGAACTTCACCGACGTCCGCGTCCCCGCGGCGGCACTCGTCGGCGGCAACGAGGACATCGGCTACCGCGCCGCGCTCATCACCCTGGCCCGCGGCCGCGTCCACATCGCCGCGCTGGCCGTCGGCGCGGCGCAGCGTGCGCTCGACGAGTCGGTGACCTACGCCGCGACCGCCACCCAGGGCGGCACCCCGATCGGCGACTTTCAACTGGTGCAGGCCATGCTGGCCGATCAGCAGACCGGGGTGATGGCCGGGCGCGCACTCGTGCGCGATGCCGCCCGCAAATGGGTGACCGAAGAGGATCGCCGGCTCGCACCGTCGGCCGCGAAACTCTTCTGCACGGAGATGGCCGGCCAAGTCGCCGATCTGGCGGTACAGATCCACGGAGGGAGTGGTTACATGCGCGAGGTTCCTGTCGAGCGGATCTACCGCGATGTGCGGTTGTTGCGACTGTACGAGGGCACCAGTGAGATCCAGCGCCTGATCATCGGCGGCGGTCTGGTGAAAGCCGCGCAGCGGGCGGCGAACTCGTGACCGGCCGCCTGGCGGGCAAGGTCGCGTTCATCACGGGAGCCGCGCGCGGCCAGGGTCGCGCCCACGCGGTTCGACTGGCCTCGGAGGGCGCCGACATCATCGCCGTCGACATCGCGGGCAAGTTGCCCGACTGCGTGCCCTACGACCACGCGACGCCGGAGGACCTCGCCGAGACCGTCTCGCTGGTCGAAGCGACCGGCCGCACGATCGTGTCCGCGGTGGTCGACACCCGCGACCACGACGCCCTGCGCGAGACGGTCGACGACGGTGTCGCCGAACTGGGCCGCCTCGACGTCATCGTCGCCAATGCCGGCATCACGGCGCCGCAGCCGTGGGACACGATCAGCCCGGCGGACTTCCGCGACGTCACAGACGTCAACATCACCGGCACCTGGAACACCGTGATGGCCGGCGCCCAGCACATCGTCGACGGCGGCGGAGGCGGTTCGATCATCCTGATCAGTTCCGCCGCCGGTCTGAAGATGCAGCCGTTCATGGTGCACTACACCGCCAGCAAGCACGCCGTGACCGGCATGGCGCGAGCGTTCGCCGCCGAACTCGGCAAGCATCGGATCCGGGTCAACAGCCTGCATCCCGGCGCGGTCGCGACGCCGATGGGCACCGGCGACATGGTGGACGGGCTGATGCGCGCCGACGCCACGAACCCCGGCCTGATGAACATGGTCACCCCGTTCATCCCGGACATCGCCCAACCGGAGGACATCGCCGACGCGGTGGCGTGGCTGGCCAGCGACGAATCCCGGTTCGTCACCGCCGCGGCCATCGCCGTCGACTGCGGGTCTACCCAGTTCTGACGGTTTCCGCCGGGGACTGCCGCGCGAACGTCCGGTCGAGGAACGCCGCCTGATCCGTCGCCGCCCGGTCGTGCCAGTCATGGCCGGGCCACACGTCGAAGTGGTCGCACGGATAGTGGTGCACCTGCGCTCCGGCCTGCACGGCGGTCTTGGCGATCGACTCGGCGGGCACGAAGCGGTCGAAGTCGGCGATCTGGACGAGCACCGGGACCCGAATCCGCTTGGCATCGCGGGCCGTTCGGACCTTCACCAGTTCGATCCCGATCGCGGCGTCGATCTCGTTGCGCCATGTCGGGCCGGCGATCGACAGGTAGCTGTCGTAGGCGCCGTCGAGGGCGAGCGCACCCGGCTCTCCCGGGCGCGCAGCCAACGGCATGAGCGAGGGCGCCCGCCCACACGCGACCGCGACGCGGCTCTTGACGCCCACCAGCGACCAGCGCAGCGCGGTAAGGGGTTCGCGGTGTGCGACGGCCGCCCGGCTCGCGGCCAGCCCGCTGGTGAGCGGCGTCATCGCGATGACGGCCGCGACGTCGGCCCGGCCCGCCGCCACCCGGATCACGTGACTACCGGAGAACGACGAGCCCCACAGCACCACCCGGGCGGGGTCCACGCCGGGCAGGCGCTGCGCCGCCACCACCGCCGCGTGGAAGTCCTCCAGTTGACGGAGGACCGAAACACTCTGGCGCGGTTGACCGTCCGAGGCACCGAATCCGCGGTAGTCGAACGTCAACACGTCGGCGCCCGCGGTGCACAACCGGTCGGCGAACGGTTCCAGACCCGAGTCCATCGTCCCGCCGAAACCGTGCGCCATCACCACGACCGGCCGCCCGTACGGCCCGCTCAGCCGCTCGGAGTCGCTGCGGAAATGCCTTGCCGCGCATCGGGTGTCCATCGAGGTGAAGGTGATCTCGTCGGCGTGGGTGGTCATGTGTCGGGGTGCTCCTCGCTGTCGGTGATGCCGTAGACCGAACTCAGCCAGACCGCCGCCGCCCCCTGCCGTAACTCATCGGCCGTCAAGGGGCCGCCCAGGGCGAGACGTTCCAGCATGCGGTCGTTGAACTCGATCAACACGGTGGCCAGCACACCGGCGTCGACGCCGTCCGGTGCGATTCCCGCCGAACGCTCGGCGCGGATCATGTCGGCGATGGAGTCGACGAACGACTCACGGGCGTCGTCCCAGATCGATCGCACGGCTGGGCTGGATCCGCGCACCTCGAGCATTGCCTGGAACAAATGCCGATGGCGCTCACACAGGTCGAAGAGTCCGGCGAGCATCGTGTGGACGCGGACCCGCGGCGAACCCGGTCCGACGGTCAGCGCCTTGTTGACCGCGCGGGTCTCGTCGAGGATGCGCTCGGTCAGCGCCGCCACGGCGGCCGCCTTGTTCTCGAAGTAGAAGTAGAACGCCGACCGCGTCACACCGGCTTGTTGTGCCACCTCGGCGATGTTCACCGTCTCGACGCTCGACTGTTGCAGCCAACCGTCGAGCGCGTCGAGGATCGCGTCGCGGCGCAGATCGCTGCGCTGCGCGGGCCGCCGATCCGTCGCCGAACGCACTGTCAGCCCGCCGCTTCCGCGAACGCCGGCCGCTGTCGCCGCGCCCGCTCGGCCCCGGCGGCCAGTTCGCGGGTGCGGATGTCGTGTTCGTAGACGAAGTAGTCGACCTGCTGGGTGTGCCGTGGCCGGTCGGTGCAGTGGCCGGCGTGCAACCGCTGGTCGGCGTCGATCACCCGCTCCATCTCCGAGGGGCCGGGTAGGGCGTAGCGACCCACCGCGTATGCGGCCAGCAGCCGCGACTGGCATTCCACGAACGGGAACAACGTCGGCACGGACTGGGCGAACCCGATGAACACGACGTCGTCGACACCCGGGAGGAACATGCGCTTGTAGAGCCGGATCTGGTTGTCGGGCGCGCTGATGAACGCCGGATCGAAGAACGGGAAGGTGATGTTGTATCCGGTGGAGTAGACGATGGCGTCGAAGTCGTCGCTGGTGCCGTCTTCGAAATGCACCGTGTGTCCGTCCAATCGGGTGACATTGGGCTTGGGGGTGACGTCGCCGGAGCCCAGACGCAGCGGCAGTTCCACCGACTGCGTCGGGTGGGCCTCGAAGAGTTTGTGGTTGGCCGGCGGCAGGCCGTAGCTCGTCGGGTCCGTGCCCAGCATCGGCGCGATGAGCTGTAACGCCTTGCGCTGCCAGGACAGCGGCAGGTGGGGCGATGTGCGGAAGAGCTGATCGCCGGGTCGCCCCGCGATGAACTTCGGCACGATCCAGGCACTCGACCGCGTCGACAGCGTCACCGTGTTCTGCAGCGACCTGGCCGACAGCTCCACGGTGATGTCGGCGGCGCTGTTGCCCAGGCCCACCACGAGGATGCGCTTTCCCGTCAGCTCGAGCGGGGTGTGCGGGTCGATGTAGTGGTGCGAGTGAATGGATTCGCCGGCGAACTCGCCGGGAAAGTCCGGCCAGCGCGGATCCCAGTGGTGCCCGTTGGCGACCACCAGCAGATCGAACTGGCGCCGCTCCCCCGCCTGGTCCTCGATGTCCCACCCGCCGGCGGACTTTCGTTCGGCGCGCACCACGCCGTTGTTGAACTCGATGCCGTCGAGCAGGCCGAACGCCTCGGCGTAGTCGTCCAGGTACGCCTTGATCTGGGTGTGGTGCGGGAACGACGGGAAGTGCTCGGGCATCGGGAAGTCCTTGAACGACAACCGGTGCTTCGACGTGTCGATGTGCAGTGAGCGGTACGCGGAGTTGTGGCCGTTGGGGTTGCCGAACGCCCAGTTGCCGCCGATCCGGTCGGAACTCTCGAAGGTCGTGTGAGGGACGCCGTAGTCCTTGAGCATCTTGGCGGCGGTCAGGCCGCTGATGCCCGCTCCGATGATCGCTGTGCGTGGCGACGACTGACCCACATGGACTCCTCACCGAGTGATGAGGAGCACATTAACGACGCGATGTGACGCGCGTCAACGAGAACTGACAGATGTCAGACGCTCAGCCGATGAACCGCACGATCGACTCGGCGACGGCGGCCGGCTTCTCCGCCCCTTCGATCTCCACGGTGATGGTGGTGATCGCCTGGACGGCGCCGTCGAGGCGGTCCACCTTGCTGATCTCTCCGCGGGCCCGCAGCCGCGCGCCCACCTTGACCGGGTTGATGAAGCGAACTTTGTTGTAGCCGTAGTTGATCGCCATCGCGATGTTGCCGACCGTGTACAGCTGGTGGCTGAAGTGCGGGAGCAGCGACAGCGTCAGCAGTCCGTGCGCGATGGTGCCGCCGAAGGGGCCCTGGGCCGCCTTCTCGGGATCGACGTGGATCCACTGGTGGTCGTCGGTGGCGTCGGCGAACAGGTTCACCCGGTCCTGTGTGATGTCGAGCCATTCGGTGGGGCCGAGTGAGGTGCCCTCCGCCGCCGCGAGCTCGTCCAGTCCATTGAAGGTCTTCACGGGTGTCTCCTCTCCGGCGCGGACGCGCCACTGCCGCTTCGCACCCTACGGTTCACCGCCCCGCCGATCGACGCCGGGCACGCCGACGAGCCGCCCTGCCCTCGGAAAGACCTCAATTCGAATTTGCCAGAATTGCACCCATTCGAGCGTTTCGGTGAAGACATCTCCATTGTCGCGCGGATCCATATCGGCAATGGAAACCGAGAACTACGGCCACTCTTTCCCCATTCGGATCCGGCGCTGGACCGTGGTCGGCGCGCACGTTCGGCGTCGCGCGCGGACACAATCGCCGACGCCGCGGAAATCCGGCATCGACGTTCTCGACACCGAGAGCAATCGCGAGGTATTGCCCTGCGCAAGTATCGCGGCGATTCGGCCGCGCCCGTCGCGCCGACCGCGAGGCGGGGAGGTCACGGTATTCGCCGACGACCCCAGGGGAAATGCGTCGGTGACGGCCCGCCGCTCCCGGCGGCGACGAGCAACCCGGACGCGCCGCCACGACCAGACCCGGCCGCTCGGCCCACCCCCGCGAGCCGCGCGGGGCGCACACCTGCGAGCGCAGCTTCGAGCCACGCGAGAGCGGCGAGAACCGTGGCGGCGAGTGACCTCCTGGCAAACCCCCCGCGCCACGGCGACCGGCGGGTGTTCCGCGGGCGCGAGCGCTGAATGCGCGCACCCTCGGACGCCGGAGAATCAACGGTCGAACCTGTGCACGCGGCCCTCGGAGCGCCACGGCGCCGGGGCACCGAGCGCTCGCCGCGTCGGGGTCGTGCGCGGCGGGCACGCACAAGGCCGGCGGCCCGCGGGCCTCCCGCCGTCATGTGGGCGTGACGAGCCTCACAACCTGGCTCGGCCGGCAAACAGCAAGAAACGTCTGTTCAGGGCGCAAACACGGGGGTATGTCGGTCAGTGCAATCGCAAAGTTCGCCGGATCGGACCGTCGGACAAACGACCAGCGAAGACCGGCGAATAGCCGATTGCCATAACTGAACTTGCGTGCACAAACAGGAACCGGCGGGCAGTACGGATAACGCAATACTGGACAAGTTTCACTCGCTAGCTGGAATGGAACCCACTATGAGCGGGATACTCGAGTTCGCGTATTCGCAACACCGCGCGACCCGCACCACGACCATCCGCCGCCTCGCCCCGAGGCGGCAGCCCGAAGGACGGACACCCATGCCTGCTGCCCAGCTAGACACCCCCACCCCCGGGCTTCTGGAACTGGACCGGAACCCGACCTGGTTCGACGACGCAAGCCAGTGCACCATTGTCCTGGCTCAGCCCGCCACCGAGCCCGAACTGTGGGCCGAGTATGTTCGCGGGGCGCAGCTCAGCTATCACAAGCACGGTGTCGAGCGCGCGCTCGACACCGGCGCTCTCGAGCGCGGAGACGACACCGCTCTGTTCTGCGCAGGCATCAACAAGGCCGGCCAAGTGGTCGGCGGCGTCCGCGCCAAGGGCCCCTACACCGCGGTCGACGAGTGCCACGCGGTGGTCGAGTGGGACGGCCAGCCCGGTCTGGCCGCGGTGCGCAAAATGGTCGGTGATCGCCTTCCGTTCGGCGTGGTGGAAATCAAATCCGCCTGGGTGAGTGACGACCCCGAACAGAGCCGAGCGCTCACCGACGTCCTGGCTCGCGTACCCCTGCATTCGCTGATCTTGCTCGACGCGCAATTCGCAGTCGCCACGGCCGCGGCATATGTCCTCAATCGCTGGTTATCCTCGGGCGGTGTGCTCGCCGCCAAGATTCCCGCGACTCCATATCCGGACGCCCGTTATCAAACCAAGATGATGTGGTGGGACCGACGCACTTACGCCAATCACGCCGATCCCAAGCAGGTTTCGACGTTCTTCGCCGAAACGCGGCAGGTGACCGCGCAGCTTGACGGGGTCGGCGAACTCACGGCGGCGGCTTCGTCCAGCTGATGACGGGCTTCACCACTGATCCGACTTCCTTCACCGCCACGGTCCTCACCGACGACGACCACGACGCACTCGCGACGTTGCGGTCCGCTCCAGGGATCGAATTCGTCGACCGCGCCGCGGAACTGCTCTCGGCGCTGGCCGAACTGCGTCCGCCGGCCGACGCGGATCTGACCGGTGAGCCCACTCGGTGGGCGTACTTTCCGTGGCGTCGCACGGTCGTGGCCGTCCTCGGCCCTCGCGCGCACCGGCGGCTCCGGCTCGACCGCAACCGGAATCTGATCACCGCGGCCGAACAGCAGCGGCTCGGACGGCTGCGGGTCGGCGTCATCGGCCTCAGCGTCGGCCACGCCGTGGCCCACACGCTCGCCGCCCAGGGAGTCTGCGGTGAACTGCGACTCGCCGACTTCGACGGGCTCGAGGTGTCGAACCTCAACCGCGTACCCGCGAGCCTCGTCGACGTCGGGGTGAACAAGGCGGTCGTGGCCGCCCGGCGGATCGCCGAACTCGACCCCTACCTGCCGGTGCGGGTGGTCACCGACGGCATCACGCCGGCCACCGTCGAGCAGTTCCTCGACGGGCTCGACGTGGTGGTGGAGGAGTGCGACTCGCTGGACGTGAAGGTGCTGGTGCGTGAGCACGCCCGGGCCCGTCGCATCCCGGTCCTGATGGCGACCAGTGACCGCGGCCTGCTCGACATCGAACGCTTCGACCTCGACCCGGCACGGCCGCTGCTGCACGGACTGCTCGGCGACATCGACTCGGCGGTCCTGTCCGGGTTGACGAGCAAGGACAAGGTGCCCTACGTACTGCGCATCCTCGATGCGCACGCGCTCTCGCCACGGATGGCCGCGTCGTTGGTGGAGGTCGGCACCAGCCTGACGACGTGGCCACAGCTCGCCGGTGAGGTCGCGCTTGGCGCGACCGCCGTCACCGAGGCGGTGCGCCGCATCGGTCTCGGCGAGCCGCTGTCCTCGGGCCGCATCCGCATCGATGCCGCCGCCCTCCTCGACCGCGTCGAGGACCCGCTGCGCCGCACGGCGATCGACGACACCGACGAAGATGCGGGGCCCGATCCGGAAGCGGACTCCGTCGCCGAGAAGGTCGCCGCCGCAGCGGTCCGGGCGCCGTCGGGCGGCAACGCGCAGCCGTGGCAGATCGCACTGCAGCCCGACGCCGTCCACCTGTGGGTGGCCCCCGAGGCCACCACCGCCATGGATGTCGCGTACCGGGGTAGCGCGGTCGCGCTGGGTGCGGCGGTCTTCAACGCTCGGATCGCCGCGGCGGCCCATCACCGCGCCGCCGACGTGGATCTGGAGCGCGGCGACGAGCGCACCCCCCTGCGGGCCGTCGTCCGGCTGGGCCGGGCCGAGGACGCGGACCTGGCGCGTCTCTACCCCGCGATGTTGCGCCGGGAGACCAACCGGCACCACGGATCCGGCACACCGCTCGGCAGCGCCGCAGTCCGGGCGCTGAGCGCCGCGGCGCTGGCGGAGGGCGCCCGCCTGACACTGCTCACCGACGCCCGTGACATCGCCGAGGCCGCCGGGATCCTCGCGGCGACCGACCGGATCCGGTATCTCACACCACGTCTGCACTCGGAGATGTTCTCGGAACTGCGGTGGCCGGGGGATCCGGCGCCCGATTCCGGTATCGACGTGCGCACCCTGGAGTTGGGAGCGACCGACCTCGTCAAGCTCGACATCCTGCGCCGGGGCGAGGTCATGGCCCACCTGGCCCGGTGGGAGGCGGGGTCGGCGCTGGGCGACGACACCTATGACCGCCTGACCTCCAGTGCCGGGCTGGGTGTCGTCATCGTCAGCGGGCACACCCTGCAGGACTACCTGCGCGGCGGCTCGGCCACCGAGGCCGTGTGGATCGCCGCCGAACAGCACGGCGTCGCAACCCATCCCGTGTCACCGGTGTTCCTCTACGCGCACGACGACCACGAGCTCGCCGAACTCTCCCCGGGGTTCGCCGGTGAACTCGGCGAACTGCGACGTCGGTTCCGCGCGCTGACCGGCACCGGCGCAGACGAATTCGAGGCGTTGGTCCTTCGCTTCTCCATCGCACCCCGACCGTCTCGGCGCAGCAGACGCCGCAGCCTGACCACACCGGCACCGGCATGACAGCGGGAACGGAGACGACCGTGCCGAGAAACCACGAGGTCCTCGTGACATCGGTCGCAACGGACCTGATGGCGGTCACGGCGGCGACCTCCGTCGAGGTGAGCGAACGCGTACTCGGCGACCTCGTGTCCTACTTCGACGTCGATCTGAGCTTCCTGCGCCACAACGACCACCGCGTGCACGCATCCGAACTGGTCGCCGAATGGCCACCGCGCACCGACACCGGGGGCCTCGACCCACTCAAGGTCGTCTACTTCTCCGACGCGGATCCCGTGTTCGCGCAGACCGAGCATCTGTGCGAGCCCGCCATCCTGCGACCCGATCCCGCGGACCCTGGTGGTGTGCGCGGGGCGGCCACGGTCGCCGAGGTCCCGTTGCGGTCCGGTGACGTCACGACCGGGGTCCTGGGCTTCGTCAAGTTCGGCGAACGTGTATGGCAGCAGGACGAACTGAACGCGCTCACCGCGATCGCGTCGCTGTTCGCCCAGGTGCAGGCCAGGATCGCCGCCGAGGAGCGCCTGCGGTACCTCGCCGACCACGACGACCTGACCGGTCTGCACAACCGTCGTTCCCTGCTCGGCCATCTCGACGATCGGCTGGCGGTGGGGCGCCCCGGTCCGGTGGCGGTGCTCTTCTTCGATCTCGACCGGCTCAAGGCGGTCAACGACTACCTCGGCCACATCGCCGGTGACTGGTTCATCCGGATCCTCGCCGAGCGCCTGCAGCAGGGTGACGAGGACAAGTTCATCGCCCGCCTCGGCGGTGACGAGTTCGTCGTCGTTCCCGCCGCACCGATGAGCGCCGACGCCGCGGAATCACTCGCCCACCGATTGCAGGCCGTTCTGCGGGAACGGGTTTCGATAGACGGCGAGATGCTGACCCGGACCATCAGCATCGGGGTGGCCGTCGGCATGCCCGGTTGCGACACGACCTCGGATCTGCTGAGCCGGGCGGACCAAGCGGTGTTGAGCGCCAAAGGGGCCGGCGGCAACTGCATCTCGGTCTTCAGCGAGGAGATGTCGCAGGAGATCGCCCTGCGCAACGACATCGAGTTACACCTTCAGAACGTCATCGACAGCGGCGCCCTGGTTCTGCACTATCTGCCCGAGGTCGACATCCGCACCGGTGAGATCCTCGCGACCGAGGCTCTGGTCCGCTGGCAGCATCCGACGCGCGGACTGCTGTCCCCCGACCGGTTCATCGGGGTGGCCGAGTCCATCAACCTCGCGGGGGAACTGGGACGGTGGGTGCTGCGCAACGCCTGCGCCGAGTTCGCCCGCTGGCGCGCGGCCGGCGTGGGCAACGGAATCGTGTTGCGGGTCAACGTTTCTCCGGTGCAGCTGGTCACGGAGGGCTTCGTCGAATCCGTGGCCGAGGTGATGGCGGACTTCGGCCTGGAACGCGGCTCGGTCTGCCTCGAGATCACCGAGAGCGTGGTCGTGCAGGACATCGACACCACGCGGGTCACCCTCGCGGGGCTCAAGGACGCCGGGGTCCGGGTCGCGATCGACGACTTCGGAACGGGTTACAGCGTGCTGTCGCTGCTGAAAACGCTGCCCGTGGACACCCTGAAGATCGACAAGGGCTTCGTGCAGGATCTCGGCTCCAACGCAGGCGACCTGGCGATCGTCCGTGCCATCGTCGCGCTCGCGGACGCGTTCGGTCTCGAACTGGTGGCCGAGGGAGTCGAAACCGAGGTCGGCGCACGGACTCTGCTGCACCACGGGTGCCACCGCGCCCAGGGGTTCCTGCTGTCGCGTCCGGTGCCCGGCGCGCAGATGGAGCGGCTACTGGCCGGAGGGCGGGTGTCCGTTCATTTCTCGTGAGCGCCGGGGTTCGGCGCGGTTCCGCCGGGATTCCCGCATCGCCTTCGGGAGCTGCCGGTTGCTGCTCGAGCATGTCGCCGAGGGGGTCGTGGCGGGCGGGGCGGCCGCGAGCAGTTCGACGCGGGCGAACCGGCTGCCGATCTCACTGACGAGAGCCACCTCTGCCTCCTCGTCACCGCGTTCGTAATCAGCCACGCTGTGCCTGACCCGCGGCGCGAGGGTGACTCCGTGCCGGGACCGCACCGCGTAGGGACCCTCCGCGGTCTCGAGCACCGCACCGACGACGACGCCTTCCTCGAAGACGATCCGCTGCAGGCGGGCATCGGAGGCGAAGTCGATGTCGCGGATCCGTGCCTCACCCTCGAGCCACCTCGCGATCGGCACCGGACCGCCCTGGGCCGGCAGCGCGATCCTGCCGACCGGTTTCACCTGGACGGGACGGTTGTCGAGGGTCCGCATGGTGGTGGTGCGCCAGTCGGTGACCCTGGTGTGCATCAGCGCGTACGGCGAGAGCAGGCACTGCTCGGTCCACTTCCTGAGCCGGGCGCCGTAGAACGGTGCGGCCCTGCGTCGCTCGGCCGCTGTCAACGGCCGGACCGGACGCACCGGCACATCGACCGTCGGCCGCGGAACGGTCGAGAGACCATCGGTCAGCGCGGCGAAGTACGCGAGGGTCTGCTCGTCCTCCACCTGGTCAGCCGGCCATCCCCGGCCGCCGGTCGTCGATGCGGCGACGAGTACGTCGACCCCCGCGTCGGCTGCCACGACCGCGCTGGCGAGCGCACCGACGACACCACCCACACACAGCACGTCGACTTCGTGGTCCCACATATGCGTTAAACACCTCGCCGTTGCTCGGAAATGGTCCGCCGATCGGTACGGCGGCAGGTCAAGTCACCTCGCACGGCTGGAAGGTGGGTCGCCACGGCCTGTGCAGGGATTCGAGGGGGTTTGCCAGAACAGGCCGTGGCAACCGGACGAAGGTACCATCGCCACCCGTGGAGCGAAAACGGGGACGCCAAGTCATCGCCGGCACCCTCACGGGGGCGCACGCCGGGCGCGGGCACCGGGGGCGAGATACTTGCAGTCATCACGACCTGAACGTTACATACCTTTTGGCTGTTTTGCACCTGGACGGATAACCTGAAGTATGACGTCTGCCGCGGACAGACGCGGCGTCCGACCACCCGCCAGCGCGCGGCTTAGTGAATCCCGAGGGCGTGAGTGGCCGAGCAGGTCGACCGGAGAACCGACGCGACGCGTCAGCAGATTCTTGGCGCTGCCGCCAGACAGTTCGCGCTCAAGCCCTACGGGCTGGTCAATCTCGATGACATCCTCTCCGATGCCGCGGTCACCAAAGGCGCCATGTACCACCACTTCCGGTCCAAGTACGCCCTCGCGTCGGCGCTCGTCGACCAGTGGCTCGAATCGAATCTCCGCATCATCGACGAGACGGTGGCGCTGCGACGGTCGGGAATGGAGACGCTGGTCGACGTCACTTTCGGGACCGCGCTGGACGACATCGGCCGGCACGTCGCGCGGGCAGGGCTCAATCTCCTCGAGTCCGTCGGCCGGACCGACGGCCTGCGTCGGCGGGCGTTCGACGCGTCCCGCACCGCGCTGACCCCGCTCGCGCGCCGCGCGGTCGACGAAGGTGACGCCGCCGCCACCGTGGCGCCCGACGACGTCGCCCGCGTGGTGATCTTCCTGTACCTGGGCGTCCGTCAGGCCAACCACCTCGACGAACCCGCCGCGTTCCTGGGCGACCTGCAGCGGGCGTGGACGCTGATGCTGCCCGGGCTCGCGGCCACCGAGCGGCTCGGGTACCTCACGACGTTCGTCCGCCGGCGCAGCGCCTTGGCGATCAAGCGGGCCCGGCCGTTGTCCACCGATACGCTATGACGGCGGGCCGGCGCGCAGTGGCGACGGATTTCGTCCGGAGGTGGGCAACAGGACATGATTCGCCAAGCACGTTCTGAGGCGACCAGGCGCAAGATCATCGACGCAGCTGTCGACCTGTTCAGCGAACGTGGTTATCCCGGAACCGGACTCGGTGACATCATCGAGCGCGCCCAGATGACCAAGGGTGCGCTCTACTACCACTTCGACTCGAAGGAAGCGCTCGCGGCGCAGATCGTGGCCGAGGGCAGCGCCCGGTTGCTGGCCACCTTCGACGCCATCAGTGAATCGTCGTCCCCGGCGCTGGAGAGCATCATCCACGGGACGTTCCTCGTCGTGGATCAACTCTGCACCGACAAGGTGGCCCGGGTCGGGATCGTGCTGATGCGTGTCTTCGCCGGGTTCAGCGAGTCCGCGGGAGGCACCTACGGCGGGTGGCTCTCGGCGATGGCCGAGGATGTGGCGCGGGCCCGCGACGAGGGGGATGTCCGCGAGGACGTCGACATCGTCGCGGTTGCCGAGACCTTCGTCGGCGCCTTCGTCGGGGGAAGCCTGCTCTCCGACGCCGCTTCCGGCGGGACCGACCTGCGTGAGCGCGTCACGCGCCTCTTCGGGCTCGTGCTGCCTGCCATCGTCACCGACGAAAGCCGCGAGTACTTCGCCGAGTTCCTGGCTCGGGAGACTCGTCGGCGGCCCACCGGTGACTGACGTGCCTCAGACCTCTTCCGCCCACAACCGTTCCGTGAGGTCGGTGAACGTCGCCAGCGCCACCGGATCGTCACCGCGCACCAGCGCGGATTTGCTCATCCGGGCCCGGACGATGGACCCGTCGCGGTGCACGAGCTCGACGACGAGGTCCGCGTGCGCGCGGACCACCATCACCGCGGAGTCCTCGACGGGGAGGCGATGGAAGATCTCCGTGAAGTGCGCCGCGGTCACGTCCTCGGTGCGGTAGCCCACCATGTCGGCGAACGCCCCGTTCGCGAACAGGATGGCGCCGTCCTCGGCGATCGCGAGGACCGGGACCGGGAACCGCTCGAGCAGCACCAGCGCGGGCATGTCCCGCAGCAGCGACATCGGGGATCGATCGTCCTGGCCGTCTCGTCGCCGCTCCATCGAAGAAGTATCGCCCGCGCGCCGAGGGGCGACATTGTGAGGCCCAGGTGATCACGACTTGACTAACTAGGTTTACTCTGTGGGAACGCACACTGCAGACGGGGGTGACCCATGGACTTGACCTGGTCGGATCGCGATCTGGCGTTCCGCGACGAAGTGCGCGGCTTTCTCGAGGAGAAGCTGACGCCGGAACTCCGGCGGGCGGGCCGCTTGATGACCAGCGTCTACGCCGACCATGGCGCGAGCATGGAGTGGCAGCGGATCCTGCACGAGCGCGGCTGGGCGGCGCCCGCATGGCCCGTCGAGCACGGCGGCTGTGACTGGAGCCTGACCCAGCACTACATCTTCAGCCGCGAGTCCACGCTCGCGGGCGCCCCGTCGCTGTCGCCGATGGGAATCCGGATGGTGGCGCACGCCATCATCAAATTCGGCACGCCCGAGCAGAAGGACCACTTCCTCCCGCGCATCCTCACCGGCGAGGTGTTCTTCTGCCAGGGCTACTCCGAACCGGAGGCCGGCTCCGACCTCGCCGCGCTGACCATGGCCGCCGTCGACGACGGTGACGACCTGGTGTGCACGGGCAGCAAGATCTGGACCACCCATGCGGCAGAGGCGAACTGGATGTTCGCGCTGGTGCGGACCACCCGCGCGCCGAAGAAGCAGCAGGGCATCACGTTCGTCCTCATCGACATGACGACCCCCGGCATCGAGATCCGGCCGCTGGTGATGACCTCGGGCGAAGAGGTTCAGAACCAGGTCTTCTTCGACGAGGTCCGCGTGCCCAAGAGCAACGTCATCGGCGAGATCGACGACGGCTGGACGGTCGCCAAGTACCTGCTCGAATTCGAGCGCGGAGGCGGGTCGTCCGCGCCCGCGCTGCAGGTGCTCGCCGAGGAGATCGCCACGGTCGCCGCCGAACAACCCGGCCCCGACGGCGATCGGCTCATCGACGACGCGAGATTCGCCCAGCGACTGGCTGATGCGCGGATCCGCACCGACGTCCTCGAGATCCTCGAGTACCGGGTGCTGGCCACGGTCGCCGCGGGCGGCAACCCCGGGTCGGCGTCGTCGATGCTCAAGGTCCTCGGCACCGAACTGAGCCAGGATCTGACCGAACTGGCCATGGCCGCCGCAGGACCGCGTGCCCGCGTGTACCAACCGCATGCCACGTGTCCGGGCGGACCGGTCGCCGAATACGAACCGCCGGCTGACGGCTATGTCAGCGGCGAACCGTGGCAGGCGGTGGCTCCGCTGCGCTACTTCAACGACCGTGCCGGCTCGATCTACGCCGGCAGCAACGAAATTCAACGCAACATCCTGGCCAAGGCAGCATTGGGACTATAGATGGACTTCTCGCTCACCGAAGAACAAGAACTGCTGCGCGACGGGTTGACGAAGTTCCTGTCGACCCGCTACGAGCTCGAAAAGAGCCGTGCCGCAGCCAAAACCGGTGCGGGGTGGCAGCCGGACATCTGGCGCGGGTTCGCCGAGGAGCTGGGCATCCTCGGTGCCACGCTGCCGGAGGAGGCGGGCGGCATCGGCGGCGGTGCGGTCGATGCGATGGTGATCGCCGAGGCGCTCGGCCACGCGCTGGTGGTCGAGCCGTTCGTCGACACCGTGGTGGTGTCCGGGGGGCTGCTGCAGCGCGCCGGCGGCGACACCGCCTCCGCCGTGCTCGAGAAGATCGTCGAGGGCACCGCACTGGTCGCGCTCGCCGCGACCGAGGCCACCTCGGGCGACAACTGGCGCGACGTGTCCACCACCGCGGAGAAGGACGGGGCGGACTGGGTGCTGCGCGGCGAGAAGGTCGTGGTCACCAGCGCACCCTTGGCCGGCTACCTGCTGGTCTCCGCGCGCACGTCGGGTGGCCGCGGCGACGAGCAGGGCATCTCCCTCTTCCTCATCGACCTCTCGGCGGTGCGGGACGGTCTGACCACGCACTCCTACCGCACGATCGACGACCGCCGCGCCGCGGACATCTCGTTCGACGGGGTGCGGGTACCCGCCGCGGCGCTGCTCGGCGACGAGGGCGGGGCCTGGCCGTCGATCGCGCGGGCCCGTGACGAAGGGGCCGCGGCCGTCTGCGCCGAGGCCGTCGGCGCGATGCGCAGAGTGCTCGCCGACACCGTCGAGTACTGCAAGCAACGCCATCAGTTCGGCACCCCCATCGGCAGCTTCCAGGTGCTCCAGCACCGGATGGTCGACATGCACATGGAGGTCGAGCAGTCGGTCGCGGCGACGTTCCTGGCGGTGCTGCACCTCGACTCCGCCGACGAGGTGCGTGCCCGTGCGGTTTCGGCCGCCAAGGCCACCATCGGGCGCGCGGCGCGCTTCGTGGGGCAGAACGCCGTTCAACTCCATGGGGGCATGGGGATGACCGAGGAACTCGCGATCGGCCACTACTTCAAACGGCTCACCGCACTGCAGTACGAGTTCGGCTCCACCGACCACCACATCAGCCGGTACGCGCAGCTGACGCGACCCTGACCCACCGGGCCGACGACGCCCGTCAGCGACCGTCTGAAACCGATTTAGGCACCACCACGTCGAAGATGCGGTCACATCGGTCACGGGTGCCGGCGATGAGGTCGGCATTCGGGTCGTCGACCGTCTCGACCCAGCGTTGCGCTTCGGGGCCGCTGCGCCCGCCCGCGGCGTGGCGGGCGAGCAACCTCGCGCGGCGGACAGCCGGGAGGCTGTCGAGGTAGTACAGCCGGTCGAGCAGTGCCGCGACACCCTCCCACACGCCGAGATAGTTCCCTTCGGTGACCACCACCCGGGATTCGGCGGGCACCACGCGGCCCGCCGCCACCGGTTCCTCGAGGGCCCGGTCGAAGTCCGGGACGTAGACATCTCGGGCGCCGTGGGCTGCGGCGACACGGGTCAGCGTCGCGCGGTAGCCGTCCACGTCGAAGGTGTCCGGTGCACCCTTGCGCGAGCGCTTACCCAGGCGGTCCAATTGCGCGTTCGACAGGTGGAATCCATCCATCGGCAGGTAGCTCGCCACCGCCCCCACGCGCTCGGCGACCCGCTGGGCGAACGTGGACTTCCCGGTACCGGGCGGTCCGGTGATCCCGATGATGACCCGTCCTGCGCCGCCGTCGAGGAGTGCCCGTGCGTCCGCGACGACCATGCGCAACGCCTCGTCAGCGGTCACCACCTCCGGCGATGCGCCGCGTGGATGAACCTCGTCGGAGTCCACCCACGCGACTATAAGCGCGCTGCCGTACCGGCGTTACTGCTGACCACCGCGGTCGGTGCCGTACGGGTACTGCTGTCCGTATTGCTGTCCGCCGGGCGCACCGGTGTGCCGGCCGCCGAGCGGATCGTCGTAACCCGGTTGCTGGCCGGGCTGGTAGGGAGCGGTCGGCGGACCCGACTGCTGACCACCCGACTGCGGATACTGCGACCCGCCCGGGTAGCGAGGGTCGCTCCCGTACTGCGGGTCGCTCCCATATTGCGGCGCGCCCTGTGAATACCCGGGCTGTCCGGCTCCCTGCTGACCACTCCCCTGGGTGTAGTCCGGTTGCGAGGGGCTCGCGGCCGGGATCATCGTCGTCTCCCGGTTGCGGTTGTCGAGGTGCGCGCGCATGTTGCGGCCCTCGTCCTCGGCCCGCGACAGGTAGTTCTCCCAGCGCTGCTGCATCGGCTTGATCAGGCCGCCGCCGACGCCGACGACGAGGATGCCGCCGACGGTGCCGAGGATGGCGATCAGCACCGGCAGGGTGACGGTCAGCGCGATACCGACCTGGTTCAGCGCGGCGATGACGCCGAGCGCCAGGATGGCGATGCTCGCGATGTTGGCCAGCAGTCGGCCGTAGGACAGACCGCTCAACGCGTTGGACACGATGTCGCGGACCGCCGCGGCGATGGCCGCCGCGACCACCACGATGATCACCGCGACAAGCAGTTTGGGCAGGAACGAGATCACCCCGGCGATCAGCGCGCTGATCGGGTTGGGGCCGAAGACGCCGAACGCGAGTTGCAACACGACCAGCAGGAGCGCGTAGTAGACGATCTTGCTGACGATGGTCGATGCGTCGTAATTGCTCTGCGCCAGCGCCTTCTTGACTCCACCGCGCTCGACGGCCCGGTCGAATCCGACTTTCTCGAGGATCTTGTCGATGGCCTTGGCGATCAGCTTCGCCAGGATCCACCCGATGATCAGGATGACGAGGAACGCCACCAGTTTCGGCGCGAAGTTCGCCACCGACCTCCACATATCCTTTAGGGCGTCTTCCATCGCTTCAACTCCGTTGTTCGTGGCTCCCCGCGGCCGTTGATGGTGTAGTTCTCGGTACCCGAGTTCCGCCCGAATAAACCGAAGCGTCAATTCGGCGGGGTCCAGCCACCTCGGAGACGACGCAACCCCTTGCGTCTACAACTACTCTCGTCAGTCATGGGGGCACCTTCTGCACCGCCGGGATGGGATCCGGACCCGCATGCACCGAGTCCGCCTCGGACCGGCGCGAGGTGGAAGGCGCCGGCAGTCGCCGGCGCCCTCGTGCTGTTCGCCGCGATGCTCACCGGCGTGACCGCGTTGCGCGACGCGGTCGGCCCGCAGGACACCCCGCCTTCGGCGCCGGCCCGCGGATCGGTCACCGCGACGCCCACCGTGCTGCAGGAGGGGTGGGGCGTCCGCGCGCCGACCCGCGCAGCGATCGAGGCGATGTGGGAATGGGTCACCGCCTCCTCCGGCACCCTCGACACCGTCACGACGGTGACCCACCAGGTCCGGCCGCAGGTGCAGGACGCCCTGACCGCCCGCGATGTCGGGGACATCAGGTTCTACTGCAGCCAGATGGTCGCGCCGATCACCGTCGAGATGTCCGCGATCGTCGACACCCCCGATCCCGACCTGACCCGGGCGATGCAGACCGTCGTCGACAGTGCGCGCGACGTCGAGGCGCGCTGCGCGGCGCTTGCCGAACCGCCCGATCAGGCGTCACTCGACGGCCTGCACGCCGCGTTCGGCCGCGTGGCCTCGGATTTCGACGCGGTGGTGCGGATCGTCGACCGGGACGCGACGATCATGCAACGCGCGGGCCGGTGATTCAGACGCCGACGTATTCGGCGAGGTGTTTGCCGGTCAGCGTCGTGCGCCCGGCGACCAGGTCGGCCGGGGTGCCCTCGTACACGATGCGGCCGCCGTCGTGTCCCGCCCCGGGACCCAGGTCGATGATCCAGTCGGCGTGGGCCATCACTGCCTGATGGTGCTCGATGACGATCACCGACTTCCCGGCGTCGACCAGCCTGTCGAGCAGCGCTAGCAGCTGTTCGACGTCGGCGAGGTGAAGTCCGGACGTCGGCTCGTCGAGCACGTAGACGTCCTTCTTGTCGGCACCGGTGTCCCCCAGCCGGGTGGCCAGCTTGAGACGCTGCCGCTCGCCGCCGGACAGTGTGGTGAGCGGTTGACCGAGGCTGAGGTACCCGAGCCCCACATTGGCGAGCCGGTCGAGCACCTTGTGCGCAGCGGGGGTGCGGGCGTCGCCCTCTGCGAAGAACTCGAGTGCGTCGGCCACCGACATCTCGAGCACGTCGGCGATGTTGCGGTCGCCGAGGGTGTACTCGAGGACCGAGGCCTGGAATCGCCTGCCCTCACACTCCTCGCACGGTGACTCCACCGTGGCCATGACGCCGAGTTCGGTGTAGATGACGCCGGCACCCTTGCACGCGGGGCAGGCGCCTTCGGAGTTGGCGCTGAACAGCGCCGGTTTCACGCCGTTGGCCTTGGCGAACGCCTTGCGGATGGGGTCGAGCAGTCCCGTGTAGGTGGCGGGGTTGCTCCGGCGCGAACCGCGGATCGCACCCTGGTCGATCGACACGACCTCGTCGCGGCCGGCCACCGACCCGTCGATGAGCGAACTCTTCCCCGACCCCGCGACCCCGGTCAGCACCACGAGGACCCCGAGCGGGATGTCGACGTCGACGTCGCGCAGGTTGTTCGTCGTGGCACCGCGGATCTCCAGGGCGCCCTTCCCTTGCCGCACAGATGCTTTCAACGAAGCCCGGTCGTCGAGGTGGCGCCCGGTGAGTGTGCCGCTGCGGCGGAGCCCGTCGACGGTGCCCTCGAAGACCACCTCGCCGCCGCCGCTGCCCGCGACCGGGCCGAGGTCCACGACGTGGTCGGCGATGGCGATCGTCTCGGGCTTGTGTTCGACGACGAGCACGGTGTTGCCCTTGTCCCGCAGTCGAAGCAGCAGGTCGTTCATCCGCTCGATGTCGTGGGGATGCAGGCCGACGGTCGGTTCGTCGAAGACGTAGGTGACATCCGTCAGCGACGACCCGAGGTGACGGATCATCTTCGTGCGCTGCGCTTCTCCCCCGGACAGCGTGCCCGCGGGCCGGTCGAGCGAGAGGTACCCGAGGCCGATCTCGGCGAACGAGTCCAGCAGGTGACGCAAGCCGTCGAGCAGCGGACCGACAGACGGTTCGTCCAACCCGTGGACCCACTCGGCGAGATCGCTGATCTGCATCGCGCACACGTCGGCGATGCTGCAGCCCTTGATCTTCGACGACCGCGCCTCCGCCGTGAGCCGGGTGCCCTCGCATTCGGGGCAGGTCGCGAACGTCACCGCCCGCTCGACGAACGCGCGGATGTGGGGTTGCATCGCGTCGACGTCCTTGGACAGGAAGGACTTCTGAATCGTGGGGATCAACCCGGCGTAGGTCAGATTGACCCCGTCGACCTTGATCTTCGTCGCCTCCCGGTACAGGAGGTCGTCCAGTTCCCTCTTGGTGTACTTGCGGATCGGCTTGTCGGGGTCGAAATACCCGCAGCCGCGGAAGATCCGGCCGTACCAGCCCTCCATGCTGTAGCCGGGGATGGTCAACGCACCCTCGTTGAGTGATTTGGTGTCGTCGTAGAGCGCGGTCAGGTCGAAGTCGGAGACCGCGCCGCGACCCTCGCAACGCGGACACATCCCGCCGGTGATCGAGAACTCGCGCCGCTCTTTGACCGTCCTGCCGCCCTTGTCGAACGTCACCGCCCCCGCCCCGCTCAGCGAGGCGACGTTGAACGAGAACGCCTGCGGCGAACCGATGTGCGGGTCTCCGAGGCGGCTGAACAGGATTCGCAGCATGGCGTAGGCGTCGGTCGCCGTGCCGACCGTCGAGCGTGGATTGGCGCCCATCCGTTCCTGGTCGACGATGATCGCCGTGGTGAGCCCTTCGAGGACGTCCACGTCCGGTCGGGACATCGACGGCATGAACCCTTGCAGGAACGCACTGTAGGTCTCGTTGATGAGGCGCTGGGACTCCGCGGCGACGGTGCTGAACACCAGCGAGCTCTTACCCGACCCGGACACCCCGGTGAACACGGTCAGCCGGCGTTTCGGCAACTCCACGTCGATGTTCTTGAGGTTGTTCTCGCGCGCACCCACGACGCGGATGACGTCGTGGGTGTCGGCGGCGTGCTTGGTCGTGTTTCCCGCCATGGTTCAGGGCAGCTCCTGGATACGGATCATGGTGCCCGCGGGGTCGCGGACAGCGCAGTCACGGACACCGTACGGCTGTTGGGTGGGTTCGGAAACGATGTCGGCCTCACACGCCTGCAACCGTTCGAACGTGGCGTCGAGGTCTTTGGTGGCCAGGACGATGATCGCGTAGGTGCCCTTGGCCATCATCTCGGCGATGGTGCGGCGCTCTTCGTCGGTGATCCCGGGATCTGCGGCCGGCGGGTGCAGGACGATCGACGTGCCGGGTTGGCCGGGCGGGCCCACGGTGATCCAGCGCATCGTGCCGCCGCCGACGTCGAGGCGGACCTCGAACCCCAGGACGTCGCGGTAGAACGCCAACGACTGCTCGGGGTCCTCATGCGGGAGGAAGGTGTTGTGAATCGTGATGTCCATGGACTCACCGTAGGTGCGGCTCCGCCGCGGGTGCTTCTCGATTCCTGACCGGTCTGGTCACCACTTTGGTCACGCACGTCGGCGGCTCGTGCGTCGTGCCGGCCAGCCGCCGGCGGTAGACACTGGGCGGGACACCGACGAGCTCGGTGAACCGGGTGCTGAACGTGCCCAGTGACGAACAGCCCACGGCGAAGCAGACATCGGTGACGCTGAGGTCGCCGCGGCGCAGCAGCGCCATCGCCCGCTCGATGCGACGCGTCATCAGATAGCTGTACGGCGACTCGCCGTAGGCGAGCTTGAACTGGCGACTGAGGTGGCCGGAGGACATGTCCACGCCGCGCGCGAGGGCTTCGACATCGAGGGGTTGCGCGTAGTCGCGATCCATCCGGTCGCGGACCCTGCGCAGGCGCTTCAGGTCGTCGAGTCGACGCTCATCAGGAGCCACCCGCGGATTTTACGACTGGCGGCTGACCCGCAAATGCGTCGACGCCGTCGCGACCGTCGGCGGCGTCATCCGAGCGGGCGCCGTCCCGCTGCGACGCCGTCGGTTCGTCGGCCCCTGACACCGTGTTCCGTTTGGTGTCGTTGCGCTTGTAGCCGGAATCGACGACCGGTCGCAGGTGCCTGTCGACCTCGTCGACGATGCGGCGGTCGACGCCCAGCTGACGCAACGGCTTGGTCAGCGGCAGTTCCTTCGTCGGGACGAGGTACGAGGTGGTCTTGCCGCCCTTCGTGTTCGTCGTCTCGGTGATGTTGCCCTTCGGCACGTCGGTCAGGTCCACCCCGTAGTTCGGGTGCAGGTAGACCACGCCCATGACGGCGTTCGCGGTCGAGAGCAGGTTGAGAGGACGGTCCGGGAAGTCGGCGATGCCGTCGTACTCGCGGGTGACATAGACGGTCTCGTACGGGGTTTCGACCAGCGGAGCCGGTCGGCTGATCCCGATGCCAGGGACGCGGACGCCTTCGGGAACCCAGTTGGCGATGCCGCCGGAGGGCCGGGCCGGGTCACCGATGTAGACGAACCGCACGTCGTTCTTGGCCGGGCGCTGGTTCTCGGGAAGCGTCATGATGCGCCGCTCCTCCTCGTGTACAACGAGGCTGCCCTGGGAGACGCCCACGAGCGATTTGCGCCCCGTGGTCGTGGTGACCGCACCGCCGAGTTCCCTCGCGCCCATGGCGACCGATTCGTTCATCAGGATCGGTGACGCCGGGTAGCCGACGCCCACGAGCGTGTCGTCGCGGCCGGCGTAGACGTCGTTGCGCAGCCAGGTCATCTGGGACTGCGTGGGCGTGCCGGGCCAGCCCGTGCCGCCGACGTAGAGGGCCGTGTCCGCCGACGCGGGGACGGCGGTCGCGATCGCGAACGAGGCCGTGGCGGTAGCAACCTTAAGGGCGCCTTTCATGGCGGCACCCTAACCCCTTTAAGGGTGGTGCTAGCAACCTATGCTTGCGTAGAAAAATACAGTTCAAACGAACCATTTGCACCAGTAAGAAGAACTGGTTTCCTCTTTAAGGACGACTCCTCGTGGTCGGGTAGGCTCACGACTCGTGGTGCTGCATTTCATGTCGCGGGGCGAGATCGCCGAGTATCTCGGCGTCAGCCTCGCGACGGTGAAGGGCTACGTCGACTTCCCGGAACCCGACGTGACCGTCGGGCGCAATCAGGGGTGGGCCCGAGAGACCGTCGACAGGTGGGTGGCCTCGCGGCGCCGCGCGAAGTGACCTAGCTCGGCCACTGTTCGATGATGCGGCCGTCGCAGCGGAGCTGGACGGCAGTGTGGCGCTGAGCGCCAACAGCCTGCAGCGTCTCGGCGTACATCCGCCGAGCCTCGGCCTCGTCCGCACCGTCAGTGGTGGTGGACTGCAGATCCTCGTCCGAGGGGTGCTCGATGCCCTCCTCGGCGGGCGCCACGACCACGACATCCCATTTCGCTGTCATGCGACCAGTATCCGGGATCGATCGCCGTCGGTAGTCTGAGCTTCGCTGCCCCGACGCGTCGGGCGGCGAGTCGAGGAGGACCGTGATGACTGGTTCCGATGATCCGATGGTGGTGGTGCGGGAGTACGTCGACGCCTTCAACCACGGGGATGTGACGGCGATGGCGGCCGTCTGCGCCGATCCGATGCAGATACTCGACGGGATGTCTCCGCATGTCTGGCAGGGGCCGAGGGCAGCCGAACAGTGGTGGGCCGACGCAGCCGTCGAGGCTGAGCACTTGGGAGCCTCCGGATACCGGATCGCGCTCGGCGATCCGCGGCATGTCGACGTCACGGGTGACTACGGATACGTCGTCGTACCCGTCACCTTCGAGTACGACCTCCGCGGCGAGCACGTCACGCAATCTGATGCGCTCTTCACCGTCGCACTTCGCAGGATCGACGGCTCGTGGCGGCTGACCGCCTGGGCGTGGGCGAAGGGTCTCTGATCAGTCGACTTATCGACGCTGAAACGCGCTCTGAGATCGCATCCACGGAGTAGTGTCCGGCTCACCGGGCGAGGGTTGGAGGGCGCATGCCGATCACCGATCATGACTGGAGCAGGCCCGCAGCGGTGGCGATCCCCGCCGAGGGGTACTTCGAACTCGAACGGGGTCGCTACGGACCGGTCTTCCCGAGAACCCCGGCGTGTTACGGGTTTTCGATCATCGCCAAGGTCAAGGACGGTCGCGAAGGCGCCATCCGCGAACACGGCAAGATCATCGAAGCCGCGATCGCCGATTCGCCCGAGTTCCTCGCACCCCTGCGTCTGCACTATCTGCGGTGGCTGCTGTTCGACGTCGGGGCGGGACTGCACTTCCAATATCAGGGCATCTTCGACACCGATTTCGACAAATACACCGAGGATGCCGTCCAGCTGTTCAGCCAGAGCGGTATCTGCACGGTGTTCACCAATCTCGAGGGCTTCCCGGAGGACTGGAAAGAGAATCCGGAAAGCTTCGTGAAGTTCGTGCGCGAGCATCACTTCCCGAGCTTTCTGGAATACGGCGAGTACCCGTACGCGACAGCCGACGAGATCAAGAAGGCACTCCGGTTGAAGGACGCCTTCTCCGTCATGCTCGACCAGATGCAGTGATCGCTCACAAGGCCGCCACCCATGCTCGAACTCGACGACATCCAGCACATCCTGTTGACCCGCACGCCGGCGATGACGGGCCGCTACGAGTTCCTGTCGTTCGACGACCCGGTGGGCGCTCGCGCGTGGCTGTCCGAGTTGATCGATCGGGTCGATTCCGCCTCGGCGGCCATGGCCTCGATGGACAGTTCCGAGCGGTGGATCACGCTGGCCTTCACCTGGAACGGGCTGCGTGCGATGGGGCTTCCCGAGGATTCGCTCAACTCCTTCCCTGACGAGTTCCGCGAAGGCATGGCGGCGCGTGCCGACATCCTGGGAGACACCGGGCGCAACGCCCCCGAGCACTGGACCGGCGGTCTGGCCGATGACAAGCTGCACGCCATCGCCATCCTGTTCGCCCGCACCGACGCCGAGCACCGGCGTTGCATCGGCGAGCACAACAGACTGCTCGACCGGTGCGCGGGTGTGAAGTCGCTGTCGTATCTCGACCTGAACGCGACACCGCCGTTCAACTACGCTCACGACCACTTCGGATTCCGCGATCGGTTGTCGCAGCCGGTGATCGAAGGTTCGGGTGAGATGCCGACACCGGGTTCGGGCGCGCCGCTGAAACCCGGCGAGTTCATCCTGGGCTACCCCGACGAGAACGGTGTCACGGCCGATTCGCCGCAGCCCGAGGTGTTGTCACGCAACGGCAGCTACATGGCCTACCGGCGGCTGCAGGAGCACGTCGGGTTGTTCCGCCAGTACCTCCGCGACAACGCGGACACGGCCGACGACCAGGAGTTGCTGGCCGCGAAGTTCATGGGCCGATGGCGCAGCGGCGCCCCGCTTGTGCTGGCGCCCGAACGCGATGATCCCGAGCTCGGTGCCGACCCCATGCGCAACAACGACTTCAACTACAAGACCATGGATCCCCACGGGTACGCCTGTCCGCTGGGATCGCACGCCCGTCGTCTCAATCCCCGCGACACCGCCCACAACATGAACCGGCACCGCATGATCCGCCGCGGCGCCACCTACGGGCCGGCGCTACCGGACGACGCCCCGGATGACGGCGTGGACCGCGGTATCGCCGCATTCATCATCGGCGCCAGCCTGATCCGCCAGTTCGAGTTCGCGCAGAACGTCTGGATCAACGACAAGGCATTCCACGAGCTGGGCAACGAGCACGACCCGATCTGCGGCACCCAGGACGGCACGCTGGAGTACACGATCCCGAAGCGGCCGATCCGCAAGGTGTTCAAGGGACTACCCGCGTTCACCACGCTCACCGGCGGTGCGTACTTCTTCCTGCCCGGGATCCGCGCCATGCGATACCTGGCGTCACTCGACAGTTGAGGCACCTATGAGCCCCCTCGCGCCGGCACGCACCTACAACCAGAGCCACATCGCGCGCGGTCACGACGGCAAGCGACGCATGAGCATCTACTGGACGTGGAGCTATCCGTGGGAGGCGCAACGCGATCCCGCCGAGATGTACAACCGGTTCTCGACGATCACCGAAGTGCGGAATGTCGCATGGCCCGGTTACGAGACGCCGGAATACGACGAGGCGCACTTCCTCCAGGGCATCGCGGGAACACTGGAGCTCTTCCACCGCTCGACGTTGACCTTCCAGCACCTCGCGGAGGAGGCGACCGGCCACCCGGTCGCCGTGTTCCAGCGCATCGATCAGGCGGGCTACAGGTTGCCCATCGACGAGCGGATCCTGGCCGACACCGACACCCTCATGGTGTTCGGGCTCGATCACATCCTCTCCGAGCAGGAAGCGGCGCCCGAGGAGATCGCCGCGATCCGGGAGTGGCTGACCCGGGAGGGGACGTGCCTCCTGCTCGCCCCGCACCACGACGTCGGCTTCACCGAGGATTTCGCTCAACGACAGGTCGAGTACGAGCACCACGGCGACCCGCTGGTACCGCGCCAGCAACGCTTCGGCCAGTACACCCGATCACTGATGCGCGGCCTGAACGTGCCGGTACACAACAGGTGGGGTCTGCGACCGGCCGTTGTGAACGGCACCGGAGACATCGCGCCGATCAGCGGATTTCGCGATCTCGACGCATCACGCCTGCTCGACGATGTGACCACCTTCAGCTTCCACCCCCACCTGCCGCATTACGAGCTGACGGCGCCCGAGAGCGACGACCTGCGCGTCCTGGCCCGCCAGCGCATCGACCCCGACCGCCCGCACCCCTTCACCGCCGAGGGGAACAGCGAGTTCAACGCGCTGATCTGGATGCCGCCGTCGGGTGAACGTGCGGGCGACATCGTGCTCATCGACTCCACGCATTTCACCACCCTCTTCGGCGGCACCGAGAGCCTGCGCAACCTGTGGCACAACCTCGCGACGATGACATGACCCCCGACCTGTCGTGTCGGTCGTAAATCACGGCTGTCGGTCGACCCCCTCAGCCGGGTCGCTTCGATGCCGACGGACGAATGCCAAAAAGTACGCCTGCATCACCGCGAAGATGAAAGCCGTGCTGATGCCGAACAGCAGGACGCCGTTCACTGCCTCCAGCGCACTGATCAGACGCAGCCGGTCGGGCAGCACCAGTCCCCGTACGTCGAGCGAGACCATGGTGCCCAGGGAATAGACCGACGCGTCCGTGAACGAGTCGAACGCGCCGAGCCATCGGTAGGCCGACGCCCACAGCACGCCGTCCAGCCCATGCAGAACCGCGAGCGTCAACGCGACGAACGCGATATTGCCGCTCACGATGGGAATGGCCCGCCCCGGACCGAGATCGTCCGTCCCGACACGGGTCCGGATCCTCGCCTCCATGCGAAAAGCCATGACCACCACTCCGGTCGTGTGGATCGCGATGGTGAGCACAATGAGCGACAGACCCACGACCCAACTCGCCAGGTCCACCATCCCTCCCTTCGACCAGCCGTCGACCGAACGCGTGAATCACCTGTCCGACAGAGGTTTTGACAGCGAGGGGCGGGCGCCCGCGAGCACTTCCAACCAGCGCGCGCTCACAAGCTGTCCGACCGGATTCGACGTCACCTACACCGGTCGAGGAAGTCTGTTGCGGGTTTTCGGATGGCTTCGAGCTCGGCCCGGACCTGCGGATTGGCGTCCATGTACTGCTGCACCTGTGGACGCATCTCCTCCCGCGGTTGGCCTTTGAGGGTCGCGAAGAAATCGTTCACGGGGGGATGCGTGTACAGATAGGCCGAGACGGCCGCGGCCACCCCCGCCCTGACACCGGCCCAGTCCGCGGGTGAACAATTCGGCGGTGCGGGTGGGGGCGGCGTCGGCGGCTGGGCGGCAGCCGCTCCCCCGCCGAGAACCGCCGCACCGGCCATCACCAGAGAGCTGACCGCTCCCACTACTGCCCGGCGGCCAAAACGCCCTAACGGCAACGTCATTGCTGCTTCTCCTTCAGTGGGTCATCGCATTCTGATCCCGCTGTCTATCGGACCGAGTCGTCCATGGGCGGGCGACCGGTCCTGCGTGACACGGGGGGCGCAGCGCATTGACACCGACACGAGATCGCTGGGATCGCCGCAGTCTGGGCTGATCCCGGCCTCTTGTAGCACTGAAGTCATCGACGGCTACTTCCGCGATTCAGAGGTGGTGAGGCTCCATGCACCCTAGAGCCCACGATAAATCCACCGACCGAAGCGCGTGGGCATATTCGCCATCGCGGAGCCGATCGGCCATACGCGTCATCGTGGCGGCAATGAATTCGAATACAGCGCTGATTCGCACACCCTGGGCCGCACGCGCTCTTAGACTTCCTGGAGAGGCGACCGAGAGAAGACGTCCATGAAGCCTTGGGTACAACGCATCGCCGTGTCCGCCGTCGGTCTGACAGCTATGTCACTGATCGAGTTCGCCTCATCACCCGTCGGCCGCGCTCAACCGCCACCACCGCCACCACCGCCGTGTCCGCCGGGCATGTTCTGGAACTACGCCACGGTCGTCTGCGAGTGGCCGCCGGCCCCCGTGGTCTACGTCGACCCATGGCTGCCCGTCTATGTCCCGGACATCGTCGATGTCGATCTCGACGTCGACATCCCGGTACCCGGCCCTCCCGGCATCGGGGCGCCGGGGCGGCCGGACATCGGGCGACCAGGGGCCGGACCCGGACCTCGACCTCCCATGCCACGGCCCCGTGGCGGCGGTGGCCGGCGGCGCTAGGTTCACCGTAGAGACACCCGCTGACGAGGTTCCCCGCCCCGAACAATGGTCGAAGCGGGTTTCCAGGAGAGTGGAGCTAAGGGGATTCGAACCCGTTGTCAACGGCTCGAAATCGCTGTTGCTCAGCGCGAATATCTAATTCTCGGGCCCGCTGACGTCCTCTCGTCGACCAGCGGAAACCCGGACGGGTGTGGACCAGGTCCACATGGCGATCGCGGTATTCGCCGCATGCGAGAGCATCGGCAGCCGCCGGGGATCGAACTGCGTTTCGGGCATTGTTTCCGCAGGTCGCACCTTTGCGTGGCTGCAGGAGTTCGCATGGCGATGCACCTACTTACACAGGTCGCCGCGAAGCTGCCCGGACCGTGTCGCTCGATACCCCCGGGCTGTATGCCTGCTCCGGTAAATCTTCGAGAATCCCGATTCGGATCGGATCCGTATACCTGCGTGACGCCGAACCGGCGGGGGCGGCCCCGCCAAGCCCGACCACCGCGGCTGCACCGACGGTTCCACCGCCCGTCACCATTACGCTGGCGCCACCCCCGCCGCCTCCCGCCCAGCCAAGGCCGCCCGCGGCTGTCACGCTGCCAAGTCGCAGTGGAAGCGTCTTCGTCAGAACGCGATCCGGCAAGACCGTCTGTCAGGTGACCGCTGGCGACGTCGCGTGCAGTATCGACTTCATCAGACCCACACCAATTCTGAGCGGCCTACCCGCCACCGGTATCAGTGTCACCGCACGAGGCGACTGGGAATGGCTAGTCAGAGATCCGGGCGATCCCGACTTCGAGACCCTCGACTACAGGACCACCTACCGCGCGCTCGGGTGGACCGTCGCCTCAGCGAGTGATGGCACCACGTTCACCAACGACGCGACCGGGCACGGGATGACGGTGAGCGTTGAGGGCTTTACACCGTTCTGAGTGAGAACCGGTGGTCTGGCAGCAGCGTCCAACCTGTATGCGACATCGACGTCACTGACTCCGACTACGACTGATCGCTGCGGTGCGCGCGGCATGCCGGGAGGCTGGCATGCCCTGTCCCCGGTCGACGGTGCTCGATGAGCGCAACCAGAACTGCCCGTAGCTGACGTATTTCGCAAACGGTACAGGCCACTTGTGATGCGACCCACTTTCTGGTTACGCTCGCATTCTCAGGTGACTCTCAGGTCGCCAAAAAGCCGTCTACGTGGGGGAACACTTGATCCGCATCCTGATTTGCGCTGCCGCAATTATCGCGGGCGCGCTCGGCGCCGCACCCGTTGCGACCGCTCAGCAATACTTCGCAAACTGCACACAGGCACGGGAAGCCGGTTACTCGAACATCCCTCAGAGCGACCCGCACTATTGGCCCGCCGGGGATCGTGATCAGGACGGTATCGCGTGCGAAGGCTGAACTGGGCAGTCGGCGCCACAGCGGCAGCACTGTCTCTCACAGCATGCGGCGGCGGCTCATCGACACCGGAGACTGTCACGGTCACTAGTCCTGCCGAGGTAATACAGTCGCCCGCCGTGGCTGCGCCATCGTCGTCCTCCGCCCGGCCTGTAAACCCTGCGCCGGCGGCGCCAGCGGCGCCTGCCGCGGACTCCTGGGTGATGCCGAACCTCATCGGGCAGAGCTTGCAAGATGCGCAGGACACGCTCCAGTCCGTCACAGGCAATCCGCTATTCGTAAGCACATCAACCGATTTGACAGGCAAAGGCCGCAACCAGATGATGGATGCCAACTGGCAGGTATGCATCTCGACGCCACCGCCCGGAGCGACTTTCACTAAGGGGATGGGCGTTGATTTTGGGGTCGTCCGTATCGACGTGGAGCAATGCCCGTGACGCCTCGCGTGACGGCGAAGATCGCTGCGCTGCTGGCGACAACTGCTGTCGCGTCCGTGGCGCTCGCTGCGCCAGCAACAGCTGACGAAGCCAGCTATCTCGCCAGCCTCAGGAACCGCGGCGTGTACGGCGTATCGACGTCCACCGCGCTCGAAGTCGGCCACTTCTATTGCTCTCAACTACGGCAGGGCCGCCGCTACAACGCCGTGTACTCAGACATCCTCGACTACGTGGGAATAAGGCTCGGCCAGCCGCACGGAACCGTGGGCAATCTCATGGGCGCAGCGTGGAACAACCTATGCCCAGAGTTCGGAAAGCTAGCGCGCAGCACCGATTTGGAATACATCGCGCCCAGGTATCGCTAGCTTCCACCGGGCGACGCTTAGACCTGACCGTAGCCATGAATTGTCGAAGGCCTAACCCGCCTAACCCAGGGACGTAGCCCTAGCGTCCCTCGAGATTGTCGACGCAAACGTCGACGAACACATCAAAACCCTCTGAGGAATCGCTGTAACCGTTGTGCCGCCACGCGGCCTCGCATTCCTTTCGAGCTTCGCTCTTCCATGGCTCTGCCATCGCGATCAAGGTGGTTATCACGATCACCAACACGACCGAGCCGACTAGCAAAAGCGCTCTGCGGGTGTCATCCATGGCGTTCCAGGTAGGCAGCCAACGCTCGTAGTACCAAGCGGGCGCCTTCCCTGACGGCCTTGCCGGTTGCGGAATCGATCTTGCCGTGGCTGGCTGCCCCTGGGTCTCGATGCGTTGCCGACGACCGTGCCACCGCACGCCGTCCCAATAGACCTCGGCTTTAGCGTCGTTCGGATCGGGATACCACCCCGCCTTTTGAGACAAGAGACTCCCCCTTCGAGCTGTCAGCAATTCTCGCGAGCGTATCGCGGCGGAGTTTACGGGTGACGGCTCTTTCAGCGCTCCACGCCCAGCAAAATGCCCGTAGCGGCCATCACGATCGCGCACGCGATTTGTCCGAATCGGCAGCTCAT
Organism: Mycobacterium sp. IS-1496; assembly: GCF_001499995.1. GTDB lineage: Bacteria > Actinomycetota > Actinomycetes > Mycobacteriales > Mycobacteriaceae > Mycobacterium. The sequence continues at coordinate 58,870 of NZ_LQIU01000075.1, read as the reverse complement.
GTCGTGACGGAACGGTGATCCGCCGGCGAGGGTGACCCCAGCACGGCGCCGATCGCGTTCGCGGCGGCTTGGGCGCTGCGCCGGTCCAGGTGCCCGTAGACGCCGACCGTTGCTTGGATCGACTCGTGGCCGAAGTGCTGCTGCACGACGGGCAGCGGGATGCCGGCCTGAATGAGCCACGACGCGCAGGTGTGTCGAAGGGCGTAAATCCGCGGCTGGTTCATCAGCCCGTCGGCCGTGGCGTGTCAGGGCCGGGCGCCAGACGCGAGGGTTGAAGCCGTGGATGCGGGCTGGGCCGCCGGCGCGGTTGACGAACAGCCACTCGTGGGTGAAGTCGAGCTTGTCAAGCACTGACGTCGGCATGTTGATAGTGCGCACCGACTTGCGGGTCTTCGGCACGCCGATCTGGTAGCCGCCGTCTTCTCCCGTCTCCCACGCACGGCTTACCCGCACGGTGCCCTCGGTGCGGTCGACGCCGGCCGGCTTGAGTGCGGTGGCCTCCGACCACCGGCAGCCGGAGGCGACGAGGAACTCGACCAGCGGACGCCAGTGCTCGGTGAGCGCGGCGTGCAGGAGATCTAGAATTCAGTGCGGTAGAGGAACACCATCTCCTTGCGGTCCCACCGCGGCAGCCGGTTGCCGTCGCACGGGTTGGAGTCGATGTGGCCTATCTTCACCGCGGCGTCGAGCGCGCCGGCGAGGTACCCGTGCTTGTTGGCGATCGTCTTGCCCGAGGCCCCGGTGTGCCTTCGCGGGGCCCAGCTTGGACGAGGTCCTCGAACCTTGGCGCCTCGGCGTGGTCGTCGAACGGCACCGATGTCTCGCGGCCGCTATGGCGAAACCGCACTTGGGAATAGATAGAGCCGTCCTTGCGGCGGCGGAACCCAACCGACATGGCCGGATTGTATGTGGAGCGACCGACGTGGACCGGACGGGAACCGCGATACGTAGGCCGGTGACCTGCGTGAATGGGTGGAGCTAAGGGGATTCGAACCCCTGACCCCCACACTGCCAGGACCGGGCAGTGGTCCGCGAACATCCAGCCGTCACATGATGCTAGCGGGCGCACGATAGCATCACTTAAAGCACGAAGTGATGCTATCTTCGATGTGTGGCATCAGCCGAGGAGGGCACCGCGCTCACGTACGAGACATTGACGTGGGACGCGCCCGTCGAGGCCGGTTACGGACTCGCGGACCTGCGGGCGGCGCAGCGGCAAGCCGGAGAGTACGAGGCCGCGATCCCGGCCTCCATCGCCGAACTCGCGGTGTCGCTTCCTGCGGCGGTCCTGGCCGACGCTGAAGAAGCGAGCAATGAGATCACGCGTTTCGACGCTGAGCTCGGCGACGAGATCGCGCCCTTCGCCGCCGTCTTGCTGCGATCGGAGTCCGCGGCGAGTTCGAACATCGAAAACCTGACCGCCTCCGCCCGCGCGATCGCTGAAGCCGAAGCCCTCGGCGACACCAGCCGGCGCAATGCCGCCCTGATCGTGAGCAACACCGAAGCCATGAAGGCTGCCGTCGCGCTGGCCGACCGACTCGACGACAACGCGATCCTGGCTATGCACGCCGCCCTGATGCACCACAGCGACCCTGCCTCCGCCGGAAACTGGCGCACTGAACAGGTTTGGATCGGCGGTGGGAATTTCGGCCCCCGCGGCGCCGACTACATCGCGCCTCAACACACCCGCGTGCCCGGCGCGATCGAGGATCTCCTCGCCTTCACCCGTCGCGCCGATGTGCCCAGCCTCCCCCAGATCGCCATCGCCCACGCACAGTTCGAGACCATCCATCCCTTCGCCGACGGCAACGGCCGGACCGGCCGCGCACTTATCCAAGCGATGCTGCGCCACAAGCGACTCACTCGCCAGATCACCGTCCCGGTCTCGGCCGGGCTCCTCACCGACACCGATGCCTACTTCGGCGCCCTCGGCTCCTATCGCGACGGTGATCCCGCACCCATGGTCGAGCGGCTCTCGGAAGCGTCGCTGCTCGCGGTCGCGAACGGGCGCCGACTGGTCACCGACCTCAGATCAATTCGCGAAGAGTGGGATACAAGGATCGCTGCCCGACGGGACTCAGCTGTTCATCGCGTCGCCGACCTGCTCATCCAGCACCCGGTCTTCAACGCGCAACTTCTTCAGCGTGAACTCGGCATAACGACCGGGAACGCTCGCCGATATGTCGACCCGTTGACCGCCGCCGGAATAATCGTCGAGTTCACCGACCGCGCCCGCAACAGAGCCTGGCGCGCACCAGAAGTCCTCAGCGCGCTCGACGCGTTCGCCGCGCGAGCCGGGCGACGCAGCCAGTCCTGTTAAGCCGGTCAACCTGCAAACGCTGGATATGCAACCGGCCTATCACGATGCCGCCGTCTGTACCCGACAACTCCTGCAGCGCAATGCGTTTCAGAGCTCAACGGAGACGGACGATCGGCGCCCGATCCGGTCGATTCCGACTCATTCTTGGTGAATAAACGGCAACAGCTGGGCCGCTCAGCGCAAACTTTCGCGCGGAGACGCCTCGGTGGCGCACCCGGGCGTTACACCTAGCAGGAGGGTTTGGCTCCCGCCCGTGACCGCCTACGCCGACATTGCGAACGGCAGGGGCTCCGGCCGATACAGATCTGGGTCCCGAACGTCAGCTCCCCAGAGTTCGGCCGGGAAGTCCCCTGGCAGTCTGCGTTGGTCCCTGCCGGCGAACACGAGGTCGATGAATACGCCTCGTCGACGGCCACCCTGCTCTTCACGATGGGCGTGCAGCCCGCCACCGTTCAGCGGATCTTTCGCCACAGTTCGATCACCGTGACCACGGGAACCTACGTCGAAGTGATCGAGGCGGTACAGCGGTACGCACTCGACTCGATGGGGACGTTGTTCCCCACCGCCGTCGACGCGACCGGCTCCTTCTGACGGACCGATCACCACCCCCACCGAGAGGCTTCGTCTGCAGCGCCGGCGCGGCCGGACATCGGGCGACCCGGAGCCCGACCCGGACCTCGACCTCCCATGCCGCGGCCCCGTGGGGGCGGTGGCCGGCGGCGCTAGGTTCACCGTGGTTACACCCGCTGACGAGGAAACCCGCCCCGACCAATGGCCGAAGCGGGTTTCTGAGAGTGGAGCTAAGGGGATTCGAACCCCTGACCCCCACACTGCCAGTGTGGTGCGCTACCAACTGCGCCATAGCCCCGTGAAGTTGTGCTCACCGAAGTTACACCACGACAGGTGGCCACTCAAAATCGCTGGTCACGGCACTTCGCCGCCGGCCTCCGGTCCGAGCGGTCGGGCTTGGGTGTGCTCGGTGGACGACCGTGGCCGGGTCTCCGGTGCGAAGATCCAGCCCACCGCGGCCACGCCGAGGATGACGCCGCTGATCAGGAAGGCCCACGCGAACGAGGTGTACTGGGCGATCAGGCCGACCAGCAGCGAGCCGCCGATCGAGCCCAGATCGGCCATCATCTGGAACGTCGCGACCGCGGTTCCGCCGCGCGACTTGTTGCCCACCACGTCGGCCACCGCGGCCTGCTGCGGTGACACGAACACGCCGGTGGCCGCACCGGCGACGTAGGCGGCCGCCAGGAACACCGGCATCGATTCGGTGAATCCCACCAGTGCGGTGGACAGCGCCGCCAACGCCAGCCCGAAGATCAGCAGCTTGCGGCGCCCGAGCCGGTCCGAGAGGTACCCGCTGGGGATGACGACGGAAATGTTGCCGACCGCGAACGCGGTCAGCGCCAGACCGGCCGCGCCCGGGCCGCGGCCCAGCACTTCCACGACGAACAGCGGCACCAGCGCGATGCGCAGACCGAACGAGGCCCAACCCGTCGCGAAGTTGGAGAACAACGCCGCCTGGTACGCGCGGTGCCGGATCACTGCCCGGAACGGCACCGGCGTTCCGGGCCCGTCGTCCGCCTGGCCGACCACCACGGACTTGCGCAGGCTGATGAACACGACGGCGGCGGCGACCAGCAGGGCCGCCCCGTAGATGACGAACGGCGCCGACAACCCCAAACCCGCGGTCAGACTTCCGAGGATCGGGCCGCCCACCGAGCCGACCATGAACCCTGACGAGAACAGGCCGGCGACACGCCCCCGTGCATCGGGAGGCGATATCCGGATCATCAGCCCCAGCGACGACACCGTGAACATCGCCGATCCGATTCCACCCAGCGAGCGGAACAACAGGAGCTGCCAATAGGTTTCGGCGAATGCGCACGCCGCGGTCGACAGCGCCACGATGATCAGGCCACTGACGTAGACCCGCCTCTCCCCCAACCGCTGCACGAACAGCCCGGCCGCCGGCGCCCCGACCAGACGCATCACCGCGAAGGCGGTGATGACGAACGTCGCGGCGCTGATGCTGACGCCGAAGTGCCGGGCGTACTGCGGCAGCACCGGGGCCACCACCCCGTAGCCGAGCGCTACGACGACATTGGCGACGACCAGGACCCAGACTTCACGGGGCAGCCGCTGTTTGGTGGCCTGCGGACACTCGCCCTCCGTCCGCGAGCTCACGAAATGACCGCCGCCACCACTTCACGCGCCGCCTCCTGCACCTCGGCGAGGTGCTCGGGCCCCTTGAAGGATTCCGCGTAGATCTTGTAGACGTCCTCGGTGCCCGAGGGGCGGGCAGCGAACCAGGCGTTCTCGGTGGTCACCTTCAGCCCGCCCAGCGGCGCGTTGTTGCCGGGTGCCGCCGTCAGCTTCGCCGTGATCGGCTCGCCGGCCAGTTCGGTGGCCGTGACCTGCTCGGGTGACAGCTTCGCCAGCCGCGCCTTCTGCTCACGGTCGGCCGGCGCATCGATGCGCGCATAGGTCGGGGCACCGTACTTCTCGGCGAGTTCGCCGTACCGCTGCGACGGTGTCGAACCGGTCACCGCGAGGATCTCCGAGGCCAGTAGCGCCAGGATGATCCCGTCCTTGTCGGTCGTCCACACCGTGCCGTCGGTGCGCAGGAACGACGCCCCGGCACTCTCCTCACCGCCGAATCCGATTGTGCCGCCGATCAATCCGTCGACGAACCATTTGAAGCCGACCGGCACCTCCTGCAACGTGCGGCCCAGGCCGGCGACCACGCGGTCGATGATCGACGAGCTCACCGCGGTCTTGCCCACCGCAGTCGACGACGACCAGTCGGGCCGGTGGGTGAACAGGTAGTCGATCGCCACCGCGAGGTAGTGGTTCGGATTCATCAACCCGCCGTCGGGGGTGACGATGCCGTGCCGGTCGGAGTCGGCGTCGTTGCCGGTGGCGATCTGGTAGTCGCCGATCCGGCCGATCAACCCGGCCATGGCGTTGGGCGAACTGCAGTCCATGCGGATCTTGCCGTCCCCGTCGAGGGTCATGAACCGCCACGTCGCGTCCACCAGTGGATTGACCACGGTGAGGTTCAGATCGTGCCGTTCGGCGATCGCGCCCCAGTAGTCGACGCTGGCGCCGCCGAGCGGGTCGGCGCCGATGCGCACCCCTTCGGCGCGGATCGCGTGGAGGTCGACGACGCGGGGCAGGTCCGCGACGTAGGCATCGAGGTAGTCGTGGCGCTGCGCGGTCTGCAACGCCCGGGCCAGCGGCACCCGTTTCACCTCACGCAGACCGTCACGCAGGATCTCGTTCGCCCGTTTCGCGATCGCCCCGGTGGCGTCGGTGTCCGCGGGCCCGCCGTTGGGCGGGTTGTACTTGAACCCGCCGTCGCGTGGCGGATTGTGCGACGGGGTGACGACGATCCCGTCGGCGAGGCCGGAATCACGGCCCTGGTTGAAGCTCAGGATGGCGTGGCTGACGGCGGGGGTGGGCGTGTAGCGGCCCGCCGAATCGACCATCGCCACAACATCATTGGCGGCGAGCACCTCGAGCGCCGACGTCCACGCCGGCTCCGAGAGCGCGTGGGTGTCGCGGCCGATGAACAGGGGACCCGTGGTGCCCTGGGCGGCGCGGTACTCGACGATCGCCTGGGTGGTCGCCAGGATGTGGGCCTCGTTGAACGCCGCGTCCAGGCTCGAACCGCGGTGCCCGGAGGTGCCGAACGCCACCTGCTGGGCGACGTCCTCGGGGTCGGGGTGCACGGCGTAGTACGCCGTCACGACCTGCGCGACGTCGATGAGGTCTTCGGGTTGCGCCGGCTGCCCGGCGCGGGGATTGGCCGCCATGATCTCGATTCTGCTCCCTTGCGACGTGGCGCTGTCCGACGGCTGGAGGTATTCCCGCCATACTCTCGGTCATGCCCCGTTTCGATGGCCGGGAACTGGCCGCGGTTTTCGTCGGCGGAGCGCTGGGCACGCTGGCGCGGGCGGGGTTCGAGGAACTCGCCGCACCCGACCCGGGCCGGTGGCCGTGGCCGACGTTCACGGTCAACATCGTGGGCGCCTTCCTGCTCGGCTACTTCACCACCCGGTTGCTCGAACGACTGCCGGTGTCCAGCTACCGCCGCCCACTGTTGGGCACCGGTCTGTGCGGCGGTCTGACGACGTTCTCGACGATGCAGGTCGAGACGGTGCGCATGCTCGAACACGGCCACCACGGACTGGCCGCCGGCTACACCGCCGCCAGCCTGGCGGCCGGTCTGGTCGCGGTCGTCATCGCCACCGCCCTGGTGAGACGGGCCCGCATCCGCCGATGATGGTGTGGGCGGGAGTGATGCTCCTCGGCGGAGCGGGTGCGGTGTGCCGTTTCCTGCTCGACCGTGCGGTCACGTCGGCGGTCGGGCGCCCATTTCCGTTCGGCACCGCGGCGGTCAACGTCAGCGGGGCGTTCCTCCTCGGATTCCTCGGCGGGCTAGCGCTGAGCCCGCATCTGGCCCTGCTGATGGGCACGGCGTTCATCGGCTCCTACACGACCTTCTCGACGTGGATGCTGGAGACCCACCGCCTGGCCGAGGAGCGCCGCGGCTGGCCGGCCGCCGCCAACGTGGTGGGTAGCGTCGTCCTGGGCGTGGCGGCCGCCGCGGCGGGCCTGTGGTTCGGGAGCCTGCTGTGAGCGGTGACCTGGCGAAGGTGACGGCGTACTTCGGCGAACGGCAGCGCAGCGCGGACCGGTTCACCGCCGACGCGCTGCTCGACCTGTACGGCGCCGCGTCGGTGGCCACCAGCATCGTGATCCGCGGTATCGCGGGGTTCGGACCGCGGCACGACCTGCGCAGCGATGTCACGCTGACGGGGTCCGAAGATCCGCCCATCGCGATCGTCGCGGTCGACCGCTCCGCGAAGATGCGCGAGCTCGCCGCACAGGCGACCGGTCTGGTCTCCCGCGGGCTGATCACCCGGGAATCCGTGCACTCGGCGGACGGGCCGGTGCCGAGCGGACCGTTGACCCGGTTGACGGTCTACGTGCGCCGGGGGCAGCGGATCTCGGGCGTGCTCGCCTACGCCGCCGTGTGTGACACGCTGCGCGGCCACGGTTTTCACTCCGCGACGGCGTATCTGGGGGTGGACGGCACCGCGCACGGGCAGCGACACCGTGCCGCGTTCTTCAGCCGCAACGTCGACGTGCCCGCGATGGTCGTCGGGATGGGGCAGACCGCGCGGGCGGTGGAGGCTATCGAGGTCCTGCGCGCGACGCCGGGCCTGCAGATGCTGACCGTCGAGGCGGTGAACACCTCCACGCTCGACGGCACGCTGATGGCGCCGCCGTCGGACGGCGCGCATCCCCACGCGCACCGGAAGCTGACCCTGCAGACCCGTGCGTCGGCGAAGCACGACGGCGTGCCCGTGCACCGCGACCTGATCACCCGGCTGCGCAAGCTGCACTCGAGCGCGGGGGCCACCGTGTTCCGGGGCGTCTGGGGCTTCCAGGGTGGCGAGGCGCCGCTCACGGACAGCCTGCTGCGCGTCGAGCGACACGTTCCGGTCACCACGATCGTCGTCGACACCGCGGAGCGGATCGCGGCCTGCGCCGCGGTGGTCGACGAGGTCACCGCCCGCCGTGGCGTGGTCACTGTCGAGTCGGTGCCCGGCGCGGTGTGGGTCGACGACGGCGTTCGCCGGGGCGCGCTGTGACGCCGACAGTGACTAGGAGGCGGCCGTCGCGGGCGCGTCCTGCGGCGTGCGCGGGAGCGCATACAGCGCCATCCGGCGGTTGGCCATATCGTGTTCGCCTAGGAACGTGCACCCGCCTGCCTCACACACCCGCCGGGCCGCGGTGTTGCGGTGGTCGGGATCGAACATGATGCGCCGACACCGCGGTTCGGCCTCGAACAGGCTCGCCACCACCCGCGGCAGCAGCGAGGGCGCCAGACCCCGGTTGACGAAGTCCAGGTCGGCGATCGCCACGTGTATGCCGATGTCGTACGGGTCGGCGGCATACCGGGGCGCGATCGAATCCTTGGCCGCGCGGTACAGCTCGAGGTAGGCGATGTCGACGCCGTCGACGCTGCCGATGACCGGACGCGAGTACTCGCCGCCGAGCTGCGCCTGCAGGTGGCGGCGCCACTGCTCCGGCGGCCACGGGTACTCCCACGCCGCGACGAGGTGGGGCCGGTTCATCCACTGCGAGATCATCGCCGCGTCGCGGGCGGGGTCGGCGTGGCGCAGCGCGTAGGGCTCAGACAGGGCGGGCAACGGCGGGGCGGGCACGGCGCGCACGTCGTCGGAGACGGCGGTCAATTGCCGGGCCAGGACCGGTGTGAGCGCCTCGTCGATCTCGGTCATTTGAGCAGCGAGCCTACCCGAGGGACTGAGGGTAGGTTTACCTACGTCAGACCGCGAGCAGCAGCACACCGGCCGTGAGCAGCGCCACCACCTTGACGACCTCGAACCCGACGTAGACGACGTGCGCGTGCGATCGTGGCCCCTCCGCTCCGGCGAGCACCGCGTCGGACCGCCGGCTCAGGCGCGGACGGACCAGGAGCACCTGCACGACCAGGCACACCAGGGCCACCGCTGCGGCGACGGCGACGCCCACCGGGGGCCGGTGCGCGACGAACGCCGCGATCACGGCGGCGGCGAGTGCGGCCTCGCTGAGGTTGAGCGCACGGAACACCAATCGGCCGATGCCCAGCCCGAGCTGGAGGGTCACACCCGGCGCCCGGAACTTCAGCGGCGCCTCGAGAAACGAGATGGCGAGCACCATCCCCAACCACACGAAGATCGCGGCGACCGCCACAGCCCAGGCTGCGTCCACGGTGCGAGCCTATGTCAGGGCCGAAACGCCCCGTGGGATGGTGGAGACATGACCGAGCGGGACCGGGTCGAGGAGCTTCAGCGCTGGGAGGACAGCGGTGCGGTGTGGACCGTCGTGTCGCGGTCAGCAGATCGGGTCACCGTCGCGCTGCTGCGGTGCGACGGTGGCGAGGAGGTCGACAGGTTCGTCTCCTCAGACCCGGATCTGCTGCGTTTCGTCGGCGACCGGAGCGACAGCCTCGAGTCAGGGCCGCTGTGATGCGTTTGGGTGACCTGGAATTCACCCCGATCGACGACGCGCTCGACCTGGTCGCCGAGCCGGTGCGGCACGAGGTGCGGCACCGCGGCGCACAGGGGTTGTGGGTGAGCGCGATCGATCCCGGGTTGGCGGATACGGCCGAGTTCTGCGCGCACTACGGGATAGCGCTGGAGCAGTCGGCCAACTGCGTCGTGGTGGAAGCCAAACGCGCCGAACGGGTCTGGTACGCCGCGTGTCTGGTGTTGGCGACCACGCGAGCCGACGTCAACGGCATCGTGCGCAAGCGGCTCGACGCCCGCAAGATCTCCTTTGCCCCCACGGAGGTTGCGGTGTCTCTCAGCGGGATGGAGTACGGCGGCATCACTCCGGTGGGCCTGCCGGACGGGTGGCCGATCCTCATCGACGAACAGGTACTCACCCAGCCCCAGGTGGTGATCGGCAGCGGAGTGCGGGCGTCGAAGATCCTGGCCGAACCCGGCAGGCTCGCAGCGCTGCCGCGCGCCGAGGTGCTGCCGCTCGTCAAGACCGGTTAGTCGAACAGCCCGTCGAGGACGCGGCGTTCGAGATCCTCCCACCGCCGGACACGGTCGCGGACCTCCGCCACCTCGTCGTCCGACAGATGCTCAGCCCCCTCAGCGGTGATGCGGCAGATGTCCATCGGCCCCCCGACCGTGGGCGAACTCTCGTCGAGAGCGTCGAGGACGCGCAGCGCCGCGACCACGCCGTAATGGACGGGCCGCTCGGACATCCGGAAATTGGCCAGCAGCGCCCGCGCCTGCTGAGCCATCGGCGCACCGCTGCCCACCGCGTGGAAACCGGTCTCCTCGTAATGCCCGATCAGACCGTGCGGATCGATGTCGACGATGAACGGTTCACCGTTGGAGTACCCGGCGGCCAGCACATACGTCGCGGGTGTTGCGCCGCTGTCCGATTCGCCGGGCACCTTCTCGATGAAGTTCTCGTAATGGTGCTGGAGCACGGGCACCACCCGCGCCTGCAGCGCCCGCCCGACGTCCTGGGCTTCGACGATCGTCTCGGGCTGCGCGTCGAACAGCCGCTCCAGATCGAAGAGCACCGCACGCGACCCACTGCCGCCCCACGCCGCGCGCTTCCCGAGGCCGTGCAGCTTCTGGGCCGGGTACGTCAAGCCACGGGCGGGTTCGGTGATCTGGGAGTCGGCGCCGAGCACGATTCCGTCGGCACAGCGCAGTGCGATGACGACCGTCATGGGGTGATGCTCTCAGGTCCGGCGGTGCACGCGGGCCCATATGGGACCGGCGGCCACGGTGGTGTAGGGGGTCTCGAGTGGGAAATCGTCGTCCACCGAGTGGATTTCGTGGCCGCGGATCAGCGTGGCCAGCGCGAGCGTCGCCTCCAGCATCGCGAAGTGCTGACCGATGCAGGCGCGTGGTCCGCCTGCGAACGGGATGAACTGCCAGCGGTCCCGGTCTTTCACGTTCTGCGGGCTGAACCGCTCCGGGTCGAAATCCAGAGGGCGGTCCCACAGCGCGGGGTCCCGGTGGACGGCATAGATCCCGATGCCGACCAGGCTGCCCGCCTCGACGCGGTATCCGTCGACCTCGACGTCACGCAGCGCCAGCCGGCCGACGCCCGCGGCCGGCGGGCACAGCCGAAGCGACTCGTTGAGCACCTGCACGGTGTATCCGAGCCGGCCGACGTCGTCCGGGGTGAGCAGGCGGTCACCGACCGCGCGGGCCTCGGCGGCGACCCGGTCCTGCACGTCCGGGTGGTGGCCGAGCGCCCACAGCGCGTAGGTCAGCAGCGTCGCGGTGGTGTCGTGCCCGGCCAGCATGAAGACCAGCAGTTCGTTGCAGATGTCGTCGTCGGACAGCGCGCGACCGGTCTCCGGATCCGAGGCGTTGATCAGCGCATGGACCAGTGGCGCATCCCGGGTCGGGTCCGCGCGGCAGGCCTGCAGGATGTCCTGTGTGACCCCCTTCATGGTCGCGACCGCGGCATTGGCGCGGCGGCGCTGCGGTGTGGGCAGCCAACGGGGCGCCCGCACGGGTTTCAGCGCGCGGTCGGCGGCGTAGCCCGCTGCGACGGGCAACGGACCCGCGATCACGTCGGCCTTCGCGTCGAGGTCCAATCCGAGGATGGACCGGCCCAGTGAGCGCATCGTCAGCCGACGACACTCGTCGTCGAGGTTCACCCGCGCGGTCTCGCCCCAGCCCTCCCCGACCATCTGCGCCGCCCGGGACATGTGCCCGCCGAAACCGCGCACGCTGGGCTTGGTGAACACGGGCTGCAGCGCCCGGCGACGCGGCACCCACGGATCGTTGGGCAGGACGAACAGGCTCTCACCACCGAGGTCGCGGACCTCGTCGTGCACACGGCACCGTTCGGCCGAGTCGTGATTGCGGCCGAGGACGTCGCGGATCCCGGCCGGTGAGGTCACCACGACGATCTGCGGGATCATCCACTTCGGGCCGAGTTTGAGCCGGATCACCGGCCCCGCAGCCCGGCGAAGCACTTCCTGGCCGGTGTGGAAGTTGCGCACCAAGGGCAGCAACTGCCGGTACGGCAGCGGGTTCTTCGGCGCCAGGGGCAGCGCTTGGAGGTCGAGGTCGATGTCAGTCACAACCCGTCCATCATCGCGTGCGGACCCGTCCGCGCGCGACCCAGGTGAGCGCGAACGGCGCATTCCGACCCCCGACTTCGCGGCATCAACGCAGCTCAGACGGTATAATCGGGATGTACGTGGGGTTCCCCGTACACGATCGTCGCGGGCCCGCCGGCCCGCGACGCCGGCGGCGAAATCAATCATCCAGGCGTCTGTGGGCGCCCGCGATGTGCTGCGCGCCGACCAAGCCGGAAAACCGCACAACGTTCAGGAGAACCCGTGCCGAATCCGAACACGACACTGATCGCCGCACTGCTCGACCGGTCCGGCTCGATGGCGACCTCCAAGGAGGCCACCGAGGACGGCTGGCGTGAGCTCATCGCCGAGCAGCGCCTCCAGCCCGGCCGGTGTGACGTCACACTGGCCCAGTTCGACACCCACTACGAACGGCTCTACTCCGCGACCCCCATCGACGAGGTACCGGAGTTCGTGGTGGAACCGCGCGGGAGGACCGCGCTGCTCGACGCCGTGGGCACCTTCGTCACCGAGGTCGGGCAGGAGCTCTCGGCGATCCCAGAACCGCGGCGACCGGGCCAGGTGATCTGCCTGATCATGACCGACGGGATGGAGAACGCGAGCCGCGAATGGAATTGGGACGCCGTCCGGCGGTTGGTCACGCAGCAACAGGAGCAGTGGAACTGGACGTTCATCTTCCTCGGCGCCAACATGGACGCGGTCACGGTCGGTGGCCGGATGGGCGTCGCGGATACGACGTCGATCACCTATGACGATTCCGACTACGACTCGACGATGGCGGTGACCAGAGTCGCCCGGGAAATGGTGTCGAACATCCGCAACGGCAGGCACGTCGGATTCTCCGACGACGACCGCAGGGCCGCGATGGGCGAGACGACGTAGCGGGGCCGGCGGGCCTCGGTGGGCGAAGCGTCAGTTCACCGAGGCCGTCGCTCCACTGGCGTTCGCGCGCAACCTCTTCCGCTCCCACGGCCACGTCATCAACGCCCACACGGCGATGACGACGGCGATCTCGGCGACCAGGTACACCGGCCACGGGCCGAGGACGTCGAGCACCGATGCGGTCGGCGGCTTGGCGTTCAGATAGCCGTAGTTGGTTCCCGCGATCGCGTTGAACGTCAACGTGAACGCCACCCACCCCAGGGTCACGACGACCGCGAACCGGTAGTCGGCCCAGCGCGGTCGCATCCCGCGCCCCCAGGTGAGATAGACCGCGGCCCACACGACGAGCACGTGAAGGGCGAAGAACGTCACGAACAGGTGGTGGGGGAAGTCCGGTGCGCCTTCGGTCGGGGTGCCGATGTCCGGAGTGAGCAGGGCCTGCGAGCTGAGCACCAGCCCCCAGAAGTAGGTGAGCACGAACGCCCGATGCCGCTGCGACCACAGGGCGTAGGCCGCCGTCAGCTCCGCGATGTCGCACAACTGCAGCGGCACGGAGGTGGCCAGGTCGGGCCGGATGAGCTTGTAGACGAGCGCCGTGAGGAACGCGGCCAGGATCAGGACGGCGAGCACTCGCCCGACCAGAAGCGCCTGCGCTTCGTTCATTCGCCGCCCGTACCGCACCAGCAGCGCGGCCCCGACGACGAACACGATGAGCACGGTCAGATGGGAAGGGCCGTAGGCCGAGAACTCACGTTGCGCTGCGATCAACTCCACCACGGTGTCGATCATTGCAGGCGGTCCGACGATTCCCGTCGAACGGGCGATTCCGCTCATCGGTCCACCGACAAGGGCCACCCGTCAGGAGCGTCGTTGCGCGACGATCGAACCGCGTGCCGTGGTGGGTCGGCAGTCGACGCGCTGATCAAACCGGCCGACGAGGTCGGCCCTAATTGCACCCGCCCGCGTTGACCCATCTGCCGTTGTAGCTGACGCACCCCGAGACGTTCGGCGGGGGCGGTGGGTCGTAGGGCATGGGCGCGTAGTACGCCGGCGGCGGAACATAGGGCGCGACCGCGTCGGCGATGTTGGCGCACCCGCTCACCGAGACTCGGCGGCCGACGCTGGCACACACGTCGGCGTCGGCGACGCCGGGCGTGTGCACCACGACTACGCCGGGGATCGCCGCGAACGCCACGACAGCGGCCGCCGCCACGGTAATTCTCCGTGTCCACGTCATCGTTTCACTCCTCAGTGCGCGGTGTGGGACGTCACGGCGGACCGAGAGGCCCCGCCGCGGGAGCATCGCAGCGATTCCGCAGGTCGGTCAGGGGCTGACGGATTCCGTTGATCTCCATCTCGACCTGGCGGTTGGCGGTCATGTAGTCCTGCACCCTGCCGCGGATCTCCTCGTTGGGCAGCCCCCGAAGGCTGGTGAAGAAGTTGTTGACCTCCGGATGCGTGAACAGATAATTGCCCATCGCCGTCCCCACCACACCCGACACCTGGGCCAGATCGGCTGCAGTGCAACCAGGTGCCGGTGGTGGAGGCGGCGGCGCAGGCTGAGCGGACGCCAGCCCGGTGGCTCCGATGATCATCGCACCCACGCCCAGAACGCCCAGCGCATTTCGTATCCCACCGCTCGACCGCAACATCGTCGACTCCCTCATTGCGCGTCCGAAACTGATGACACCGTAACCACTGTGTGTAGGCAGACGGCCCGAATACGCGAATCAACCGCGTGGGTTCGAAGGAAACGTTTTTGATGGCAACGGTTTTAGAGCGCATGAAGAAGCTCTCAACAGCGTCACGAGCGCTGAAGGTAGCGATGCACCATCGCGATGGACACTCCGCCCTCACCCACTGACGCGGCCACCCGCTTCACGGATCCAGACCGAATGTCGCCCACCGCGAAGATGCCGGGAACGCTGGTCTCCAACGCGAACGGTTCTCGCTCGGGTCGCGTTGACTCCGACGCGATCGCATCGCGGCCCGTCAACACGAACCCGTGTTCGTCGCGCGCGACCTCCGCGGGAAGCCAACCGCTCGACGCTTCCGCCCCGATGAGAACGAACAGCGCCCCAGCCTCCCGACCGGTCGTGGTGCCGGCCCGCCGGTCGACGACGTCGATGGCCTCGAGCCGCTGGTCGCCGTGGACCGCCACGACCTCCGACCGCGTCTCGACGCGGATGTTCGCCTTGGTCGCGATCTGCTCGATCAGGTACTGCGACATGCTCTCCGTGAGCGATTCGCCTCGCGCCAGAATCGTCACCGAGCGAGCGTGATTCGCGAAGAAGATCGCGGCCTGGCCCGCCGAGTTGCCCGCACCGACGAGATACACGTCGGTGCCCTGCGCGAGTGCGGCGTCGCTGCGGGCCGCACCGTAGTAGACGCCGGAGCCGACGAGTCGGTTGATCGAGTCGATGCCGAGGCGCCGCCAGTCGACACCCATCGCCAGGATGATCGCCCTGGCACGCACCCTGTCGTCGCCGTCGAGTTCGACGGTGAGCTCCGTCGGGTCGATCGCCTCCACCCGGCGCGTCACCACGATCTCCGCGCCCAGCCTCTTGGCCTGCTGAAGCGCGCGCCGGGCGAGGTCGTCGCCGGAGACGCCGAACGGGAAGCCTGTGTAGTTCTCGATCCGGGTCGACGTACCCGCTTGCCCGCCCGGGGCGAACGACTCGATCAGCACCGTCCGCAGGCCCTCGGAGGCGGCGTTCACCGCCGCCGTGAGGCCGGCGGGACCGCCGCCCACGACCACCACGTCATAATCGGTACGACTGGGTGTGACCGTGAGTCCGGCCAGGGTGGCGACGGCGCGCATCGTCGGGGATACCACCCGGGTACCGTCGCGCAGCACCACCACCGGGTACGGGCCGGGCACCGGTCCGCCGTCGTGGGTGTGCGCGGTGACGGCGGGGTCGTCCGGATCGAGCCGTTGGTACGGAATCTGGTTGCGATGCAAGAAGCTGTCGCAACCGTGGACTCCAGGGTCAACGCGAGGGCCGACGATGGTCAGCTGCGGCTCGGGTGCGCGGGCGGTGGCGGTCCTGAGCATCTCCATGCGTTTCACCGCGGCGGCCCCGACTGTGGCGGCGACGTCCGGCGCCATGGCGGCCAGCGTGTGGTAGACCTCCACGGTCATCTTGAGTACACGCGACGGCGCGACTGCGCGCATGCTGGCGGGCAGCGGTGTGCCGAGTGTCATGGGCACCTCGCCGCCGACTTCACCCGGAATGCGTACGCCTATCACCTGCTCGGCGCCGTTGAGGACTTTCGTCAACTCCGTCTTGCCCTCCACCACGATCGCCAGGAAACGCCCTTCGCCCTCGTGGGCCACGTACTCCCCGGCAACCAGGTGGACGTCTTCGACGGCGCCCGCGATGTACTCGAGCTCCTTGTCTCCGAGTGCGGAGAAGAGCGGGATCGAGACCAACTCATCGATGGTGAACATGACTGCCTCCTCAGTGTGTCCCGGGCACGTGCTTTGCGTGCGGTTCGGAACACCTGTGCAGAACTGTTCACCGGCGGCGTCTGCGGCACATGGGGCAACCGCCTCATGTTGGAGGATCAGCTTGTGTAACAGTACGAATCGCTGGACGCGTCGCCGCCCTGGAGGCGGGTCTGGTGCACGCGCAACCCGCGGAAGTCGTCACCGTGCGGGAAGAACCGGTTGTCGGGCAGCAGGCCGCCTGCCGCGGTGTCGGCGTCGAATTTGGCCATCCACGCACCGACCCCGTCGGGGTAGACCGCGTCGTCCCACGCCGCATACAGCGAATTGGTCACGTACACCCGTCGGCCGTCGCGACTGATCTCCACCATCTGCGGCCCACCGCCGAGCGCTGTGTCGGGCTCAGCCGGATGCGGCTCACGCCGCACGATCCCGCCGAGCCGCACCGAGGCGGTCTCCCGGGGATGGAACGGGTCGCTCACGTCGTACTGCTTCAACTCGCCTGTTCCCCAACAGGATACGTACAACCACTGATCGTCGACCGACAGATCGATGTCCGTCACCAAGGGCGGTGCGGCGCCGAAGGGCTTGAACAACGGGGGCAGGTCGGCCTCGTCGGCGGGTTCGGCCGGGATCGTGATGACCTTGTCGACCGACCATTGCGCACCGTCTCTGTGCCACAACCACACCGAAGCCGACAGGTCCTCGACGCTGATCACGGTGTCGACGAAACCCCACGCCTTCGACGGGTCGTGGGCGGGCCTGAGCTCCAGCACCATCTGATGCTGATCGCCGAGGTCGACCCGCTGCGTGAGGGTCCGCTCCGTCATGCTCCAGAAGTTCAGATGGTGGCCGAATCTGCGGCCCAGCAGGTCCTCCGGATCGATGCCGTTCTCGACCATCGAGGGGCTGGCCCATTCCGACGTGATCACGGTGTCGTGCTTCAGGTGCCACCACACGTCGTACGCCAACGACTGGGACCCCCGGTCCCGCTCCCACGGACCGAGCACGTCGAAGGTGTCGTGGTCGATCAGTGCCACGCCGCCGGGTCCCTCTTCGCCGTTCGCCCCGCCCAACGCCGACATGAAGATGCCGTCCGGTCCGCAGTGCACGGTGTGCGGGCGCGAGTATCCGGCCTTGGCGGCGAGTTCACCCGCGTCGATGGTGTGCGTGAGCACGGGGTGGCACGGGTCCGGCCCGGTGTCGAGCACATAGACCGCCGACGAACGGATCGCGGGGACGAGCAGATAGCGCCGCTCCAAATGCCCGGCGTGCCCCTCGTGACACAGCGCGCTCGAACAGGCGTTCCACCCGAAGTGGTGCAATTCGTTGCCGGTCGTCGGAAGCTCCGACCACCCGACCACCTCACCGTAGGTCGGTGAGTCGGGCCGGCAGTCCAGCACGGCCAGCGCATCGTTGCTCCGGGCCGTCGGATCGAAGGCGGCGACATAGGCGAGCTGTTCGGGTGCCGCGGCGACGGCGGCGCTCGGGCTGCGGTAGAAGGTGGCATCGAGTGTGGGCATGGCTCCTCCTCGGCTCATGCCCGTCAGCCCGGTCGATGCGACGGGCAGGTGATTCGATCATTCGCCGCGGATGCCGCGCTGTCCATCCCCCGGGAAGACTGCGGAGGCATCGGCTGGCTCCGATCTCACTGGCCGTCACACTCCCGGTGCGCGATCAGATCGCTCACGCCCGTCACGCCGGACCGTTGCCGGAACTCCTGCACCGTATGGCCGACGACTGTCGCGTCGGTTCGGGCGCGCACAGTCGCCGAGCGCGGCAGATGGAAGAGGACGCCCAGCTCACCGAAGTAATCCCCCGGTTGGGCAACCTTCACCAATTCCTCACCGCCGCCGGAGAGTTCACGCACGATCTCGAGTTCGCCCCGAGTGACGACATAGATCAGGTGACCCATGGTGCCCTGCCGGAAGAGCACTTCGCCGGTCTTCAGGTCCACGGTGTCGAGCGGACGGTTGCTCGACGGGAGTGCAGGCAGGAGTTCGACGACGCGATCGGCCATCGGCAACATCCGGCTGTCGTGCGTCGCGACCACCACGACACGTTCGCCCTGCGCGAGCGAGCGGATCAGGCGCAGCACTTCCTCCACCTGGATGAAGTCCAGGTGGGCAGTCGGTTCGTCGGCGAGGATCAGCGGCGGGTCGACCGCGAGTGCACGCGCGACTGCGACCCGCTGCTGCTGACCGCCACTGAGGTCGCCCGGTCGATGTTTCATCCGCTCCGCGAGTCCCACGCGGGTCAGGAGGTCTTCGGCGCGCTGACGCGCACGTGTGCGTGACATCCCGGCTATGCGCAACGGGACCATGACGTTCTCGATGGCGGTGAGGCTCGGGACGAGGTTGAACGCCTGGAACACGATGCCCACCGTGTTGCGTCGGTGCCTCGCCAACTCGCCGCCGTCGAGCGAGGTGATGTCGACGCCGTTGAACGTGATCCTGCCGGACTGCGGCCGCAGGATGCCGCCGAGACAGGACAGCAGAGTCGTCTTCCCACAACCGCTGGGCCCCAACAAGATCAGCAGCGACCCTGCCGGCACGTCGAGGCTCAAGCCGTTGATCGGCCGGACGGCGTACCCACCGCTGGAGTACTCGACGACCAGATTGCGGATGCTCAGAGCACTCACGCTCACGGCCCTCCGAAAGCCAGCGCCGGGTCGACCGCCACGATCCGCCTGACTCCGGCGACGCTCGCCAAGAGCCCGATGCCGACTGCGACCACCGGCAGCGCGACGAAGGCGCGCACCGGCACCACGACGTCCATCGGGAAAATCGGCGCCAGCAGTTGCGAGAGCACCATTCCCAGTGCCGCGGCGAGAAGCGCGACGACGACCGCTTGCAGGGCCAGCCCCGCCAGTATCGAGCCCGTCCGCGCGCCTATCGCCTTGAAGACCGCGAAGTCGCGCATACGTTCCAGGGCAGAGACGTACACGACCGATCCGACGATCAGCGCCGCCACGACCCAGAGCAACGCGGCCACTATCGCGATGCCGTCCACCCCCGCCTTCAGCGGCCGCAGCAGATCGTCGACACCTGTCGCTCGATCGACGACGTCAAAGCCCTCAGGAGCCTGTCGTGGTGTGCCGACGACTCCGATCGAGGTGACCAGCGGCTGACCGGTGTACGCCAACTGCTGCAGACCCTCGGTCGTCAGGAAGAGATTGGGCATCTTCGCCAGTGCGGTGGAATCGGGCACGATGCCGACGATCCGCAACGTCCGCGCGCCGGCCTGCAACTGCTCGCCCACCCGTCGACCGAGGGTGCTCGAGGCCGCGACCTCGTTCGGCGTCGACGGTGCGCGACCCTCGGTGACCGACGGCATCCCGGGGCCGCGCTCCGGCGCCCCGAACGCGTTGGCGTTCCGGGTCGCCGTACCTTCCCTGACCGTCGTCGCGGCCGTGGCGAGCGGGGCCGCGGCCTTCACGCCGGGCGTCGCGGCGACCTGAGCGAGATCGACGGGGGTGAATGGTGTCGCACCGAGGAACGGCCCGTTCGCCCCCGCTCGGATCACGAAGGCGTCGACACCCATCGAATCGACGGTGCGCTCCGCCTCCACGCGGAAACCGTTCGCGAGTCCGGTCAACACCAGTGTCATCGCGAACACCAGGCCGGTGCTGACGATCGCGATGAAGAAGCGTCGCCGTCGCCACTGCATGTCGCGGAGCGCCGCGAACAACATGGATTCGACGGTACCGAGACCGCCTTGTCCGCCGAGGACTTTGGCGGGATTGTCCGCTGACTGGCCCCGAGCGTGGTGCCGCCGTTGTTACCATCGCGCCGTGCATGAACCGCCGAGGCCGTCCGGTCGTGGCGACGTGCGCTCCATCTCCCGACGCGCAGCACTGATCTACGGGCTCTCCGCGCCGGCTCTGTTGGCCTCCGGGTCCGCGATGGCCACGTTCGCCGCCCCGAGGGCATCGGCCGCCGACCTGAGGCTGATCGACTTCACGCACCGGCAGGTCCCGCCCGACCAGATCAAAGCGGCGGGATTCGACGGGGCGCTCGTCTATGTGTCCGAGCTACGGCCGGGGGCGGACTTCGATTTCAAGCCGGTCACGCGCGGCTACGCGGATGCGCTGCGGGCTGCGGGTCTCCGCGTCGTCAGTTGCTATCAGTACGGCAAACCCGGCTGGCCAACACCGTCGGACTTCACCCGCGGGTATGACGGTGGCGTCGCGGACGCGCGGACAGCCCTGCGGCTGCACTCCGCGGCCGGTGGGCCGGCGTCCGCGCCGATCTTCTTCAGCATCGACGAGGACATCGACGCCGACACCTGGGAGACCGTCGCGGTCGAGTGGCTGCGCGGGATCAACTCGGTTCTCGGCGTGCACCGCACCGGGGTCTACGGACACTCCCGGGTGTGTGCGTGGGCGATCGCGGACGGCGTGATAGGACGCTCGACCACGCCGGGGCACTGGTGGGCATGGCAGACCAGAGCCTGGTCCGATGGTGAGCGCGAATCCAGGGCGGTGCTCTACCAATACGTGATCGTCACCGCTTCCGATCCGGGTGTCCGCCTGGGCGGCACGAACGTCGATGTGAACGAGGTCATGGCGGGCGATTTCGGACAGTGGGATCTCGACAGAGCGTGACGGGGTCAGCGCGGCGCGGCGCCGTGCAGGCCGAGAGCCCGGGCGGTCAGCGTGGCCACTTCACCGCGCAGGGTCGAGATCGGCCAGTTGCCCCGTGGGTGAATAGCGTTCGCCAGCAGGACGACGTAGGTGTCCGAACCCGGATCGATCCACACCGAGGTTCCGGTGAAGCCGGTGTGGCCGAAACTGCCGACGGGAAAGACCATTCCCCGCGGTTGTGAATGCGCGGTGTCGATATCCCACCCGAGGCCGCGCAGGTTCTGCCCCCCGACAGCGGGATAGTTCGGCGCCAGCAGCGGATGCCGTGCGTTCGGTGTTCTGATCACGGCTTCCGCGGTGGTCTGCTGCGCTGCCTCGAGCTGTCGGGCCGTGCCTCCGGGTTGCTGGGGAGCCGTCATCATCTCGAGGGTCGCCTTCGCGAGCGGGAAGGCACTCGGACGGTCGGCGAGCCGGTCCAGCAGGGCCTGCGCGAAGATGCCGACATCGTGCGCGGTGGAGAACACACCGGCGTGCCCGGCCACGCCACCCATGCGGCGCGTCGTCGTGTCGTGCACGGATCCCCGTAGCAGGTGGTCGAAGTCAGGATTCGTGCGCGGATCGCGTCGGCCTTCGTCGTCGTGGGCCGTGGGTGCGATGCGCGAGAGCAGACCCGTGCTCCACGTCCCTTCGGGACAGCGCACCGGTGCGCCGTTGCGACGCGCGGGAGCCCACACCAACGCGACTCCCCTGACCGTGTGAGGACCGCATGCCTTGGCGGGCGGCAGGTAACTCGTCTCCGACATCCCGAGCGGCGCAAAAACGTTCCGCTCGACGAAGACGTCTTCCGGCTCACCGGTGACCCGCTCGATCAGCGCGCCGAGCAGGATGAAATTGATGTCGGAGTACCGGTAGACCTCTCCGGGCGCGGAGAGCAGCGGCGTGGTGAGCGCGCGATGGATACCCTCCTTCTTGTCGGCGCGGTTCAGCCCCCACGGATCGTCGAGGTTGACGTCCGGCGCCTCACCCGAGAAGTGGGTGAGCAGCATGCGGACCGACACCTTGGCTCGCTGGGGGTCCTGCGAAGGATTGAAGCCGGGCAGGTACTTCTGCAGAGGATCGTCGAGTCCGACCCTGCCTTGTTCGTGAAGTTGCAGGACCGCGGTGGCCGTGGCGAGGACCTTGGTCAACGACGCCAGGTCGAAGATCGTGTCCTCGGTCATCGGCTCCGCCGGGGCCGCCACCCCGTCGAGCCCGGGTTCGCCGGCCAATTTTCGATCCCCGTACGCGCTGTGGAAGACGATGTCGCCACGGTGCCCGACCAGCACCACCGCACCGGGCAGCCGCCGTGCCGCGATCGCGTCGTTGATCACCGTGGAGATCGCGGAGAAGTCGGCGGTGATCGCCTCTCGAGGGGGCGGCGGACTCGGAAGCGCGGCGGACGTCGGACGCGGTGCGGCGACCGCGGCCGGCGGCGGCGTCACAGGCGCTACCCCGCCGCGCGCCGACTGTGCGACGGTGCCGCACGCGGCCACGACGGCGAGGACGATCAAGATAGTTGCTGATGCAATGGCTTTGCGGACAACGCGCTTGACGGCAAGGACGTCGGCTGACGTGTCAATAACCACAGGGAACGCCGTCGGATTCGGGGCTACGGTCGGCCATCAGCATAGGCGGCGATCCCGTCGCCGGTCCCGGATTGCGTCGTATCGTCAGCGCCGCACCCTCGCGCTGCACACCGGCCAGGCGCCCCAGCCCTGCTTCGCCCGCGTGACCTCCGCGATCGCGATCTGCTCCTCCCGGGTGGCCAGGTCGGCGCGCGGCGCATAGCGCAGTCCGCCGTAGGCCTCCCAGGTGCTCTGCTTGAACTGGACACCGCCGTAGAAGCCGTTGCCGGTGTTGATCGCCCAGTTCCCGCTCGATTCGCAGGTGGCGAGCGCATCCCACGCCGTGTTGAGCACCGGCGGCACCTGGGTTCCCGGCTTGGCGCCGACCCGTTGCACCTGGGGCCGGGCGGGCGACACGACACTGCGAGCCACCACCTGTCGCGCGACCGGCCTGCCGTTGACCGTCGAGACGGCGAAGGTGACGTCCTGGGTGCCCGGGCTGCCTGGGTCGGCGACGACGCTTCGGCTGATATTGATGGTGGGGTCGTGGATGCGCCGCAGCGGCGCGGGCAGCGGCAGACGCTCGGACACCTTGTGCACCCTGACGCGGGTGACCACGATCTGCATGCCCTCGAGGACCGGATCGGACGCTCGCGGCAACACCCTGTCGCTCTGCTGGAGCGGCGCGCCTGCGGCATCGAGCAACTGGCCGACAGTCGCCGCCGCCAGCCGTCGCTCGCTCTTGACGCCGCCGTCGTTGATCTGCACCCGCTTCGGGCTGACCACCGCCAGCGCCATACCGGCCACCGGCACATGAGTGGCACGCGATGCGCCGACGGGGGCCACCTCGTGCATCGACAGCCGCTTCAGGGCGTCATCGACGGTCACCGCCGTGGTCCAGACCTGCTCGGCCGGTTGTCCGTCGACCGACACCTGCAGCGGGCGACCGCGTTTGAGCACGATGGTGTCGGACGCGCGAACCGGCTGTTCGGCCCCCGGGGTGACCTCGTCGTGCTCGCCGACGGCATAGCCGTTGTCCCGCAACACGTCGGCCACGCGCGACTGCATCGTCGACACCGTCGTGGGGACGCCGTCGACGGACAGCGTGACGCGCTTGACCGCGACCGCGGCGTAGCCGCCCGCGCACATCAACGCGACCAGCAGTGCCCCGACCATCGCGCGGTGCCTGTTCGATGTCGCGGGCGCGGCGACGGGGGGCGTCGCATCCTCGGCCGTGTCGGTTCGTTCGGCGTCGGCCAACATGGCCAACACGTCCTCCGCCAGTGCGCCTCTCGTCGCCCCGCGCAGCGTGATCCCGCCCAGCCGCTCGACCCCGGAGGCCTGGCACCACACCAACGCCTGCACGAACAGCGGTGCCAGCGCGGCCGCGTGCCGCCTGCGGAACCGCGCGATCGCTCGATGGTCCGGAACCCGGCCCGCCGCGAGCCACCGGAAACAGGCGTCCTCGGCGCACTTCCGCGCGATCATGCGCGATGAGCTCAGCCCGCTCGCGCAGCCGTACAACAGGATTGCGGCCATCAACCGCGGATCCCACGCTGCCGCGCCACGTTCGTCGGTGTGGTCATCCCGGGAACGGCCGAGGTCGACGTGTTCGTCGACCAAGACGGCGATCACCCGGCATAGGTGTTCAGCCGACAACCCACCGGCCAGGGACGGCGGCAGCGGCGACCTCTCGTCGTCGGCCGCTCGGCGAAATGCCCTGTCGTCCAGCGTCGTCATCAGCGAACCATCATGCCTCCGACTGACGGTTGCGCCGATCACCCCGCCCGGCGTGTTGTGTGACGAGCCGACCAGTACCGGACGGCGGCGACGAGGGCGGCGCCGGCGAGGAGTGAAACCGCCGTTGCCAGTACCCAATTGCCGAACCGCTGGAATGCCGTGGGGTGCGCACCGAGCGGAACGTCCACCACGATCACCCCGCTTAGGGTGTCGGGGTACCAGGCGAGTTGACGACCTCGCGCGTCGAAAGCGGAGCTGACACCGGACAATCCGGCGTGCACCGCCGGGTGACCCACCTCCGCGGCATGGACCGCGACTTTGCTGGCCAACTGCGGCTGCGCCCAACTCCCTTGATATGTCGAGGTGGAACTCTGATACACCAGCAGCTGCGCCCCGCGCTCGACCAGTTGGCGGGGAAGATCGGAGAACGTCGCCTCGAAACTGATCAGCGGCCCGACGGCCAGGCCACGCCCGGTGTGCAACACCACCGGTTCGCCGCCGCGCTGCCGGTCTTCCGCCGCGGCTTTCGTATGCCGTGTCGCGCAACCGAACAGCGGGCGCAGCGGCACATACTCGCCGAACGGCACGAGCCGCATCTTCGAATAGGAGCCGCGCGGCCCGTCCGGTCCGATCAGCACCGACGACTTGCGGATCACGCCCGAGCGGTCGCGGGCGTCGACGTTGACGAGGAGGTCCGCGCCGACCCGCCGGGACAGGTCGGTCAGGCGCCTCAGGTCCTCCGGTCGGCCGGCGAGATCGACCCCGACACTGCTCTCACCCCAGACGACCAGGTCGAGTTCCCGGCCGCGCAGCTGGTCGGTCAGGGCTTCGCCGGCCGCCTGGCGGGCCGCGGAGTCCTCGATGTCGCCCGGTTGCACGAGCGCCACGCGGACGGTCGGCCCGACCGCGGGCGCCGGCCCCAGCCAGAACCAGGCCGGGCCGAGCGCCGCGCACGCCACCGCCGCCGCTGCGGCGACGACGCGGACGGCGAACTGCCGGTGGAGGATCGCCCCGACGATCGCGGTGTTCGCCGCGACGATGAGAACGGTGGTGAGCCACACGCCGCCGAGCGAGGCCGAGGCGAGCGTCGCCGGCTGATTCCATTGCGAAGCGCCCAGCGAGGCCCACGGACCGCCCAGACCGGGCAGTGAACGCACCGCCTCGGCCACGATCCAGGCGCTCGGCAGCACCACCAATGCCGCGAACGTCCGCCGCGCCGTGATGTGTTCGCCCAACAGCAGATACGCGGCCGATCCCCAAGGCACCCACAACGCGCCGAGCCCGACGGCCAGGACGAGCAACAGCGGTCCGGCACTGGGCAGCAGCCAGTACTGGGTGGCCAGTACGTAGCCGGCCATTCCGCACCACGCCCGTAGCGCCGCTGCCCGAACGGTCGCCGCCGCCCGCACCACGAGAAGCAGCGGAACGACGCCGACCCACGCCAGCCACCACCACGACGGTGCAGGAAAGGCCAGTGCGGGCACGGCGCCGGCGACGAACGCCGCCGCGAGACCCGCCCATCGCGCGTTTCCAGACCACACCGTGCAAGCGTCACATCTCGCAGGGCTTCTGTGCGACTACGGTGATCGACCATGCGGCTCATGACCGCTCCCCCACGCCTCGGGCAGTCCGACTGCGAGCGCATCGTCGACGGCGCGCTGGCACAGCCCGTCCTCGCCGTCACCAGCCTGGCCTATGTCGCCGCCGGACTAGTCGTGCTGTGCTGGGCCGCGCGGTGGAAGGCGCCCCTGGCATGGCTCGCCGGAGTCGTGCTCGTCGCGGTCGGGATCGGCAGCGTCGCCTTTCACGGTCCGCAGCCGTCGTGGTCGAAACCGGCCCACGACCTGCCGATCATCGCCGTCGGGCTCGTGTACGTCGTCATCCTCGCCCGCAGCCGGGGTCGGCACTGGCGGTCGGTGTGGGCGCCGGCGGCCGCCATCTTCGCGCTGGGACTGGCGGCCTACGCCGCGGGACGCTCGGGGTCGCCGCTGTGCCGGCCCGACAGCCTCTGGCAGTACCACGGCGCGTGGCACGTGCTTTCCGCTGTTGCGGCAGCATGGGCGGTACGCGCAGTGGCGCCGAGGTGGTGTGGGACCGTGTCGAGGTGAGTTCCGATGCACTCTTGCAGGAGATGCTCGACGAGTTCCAGTTGCGAAAACTGGTGCACGGGTACTGCCGTGCCGTCGACCGCGGCGACATCTCCGCACTGCGCGACCTGTACCACCACGACGGCCGGGACGACCACGGTGCGTTCTCGGAAGGCTCCGTCGAGGACTTCCTTCAGGAGTTGGCGGCCGCCCGCCCCTATCTGCGGTCCATGCAGCACCACATCACGACGATGAACTTCGCCATCGACGGCGACAGCGCCGAAGGAGAGATCTACAGTCTCGCCACCCACACGTTCATGGCGGGCGGACGCGACATCGACGTGTTGGTGGGCGGGCGCTACCTCGACCGGTACGAAAAGCGCGACGCGGTGTGGAAATTCGTCGAGCGCACGATCGTCACCGATTGGGCCGAGGTGAACGACCCGTCACGTCTGGACTTCAGCCATCCCGTCACCGACGGCACGCCGAGAGGGATGCCCGACTCGAGAGATCCTTCACATCAGTACTTTTCGATTCTCGGCAGAGACGCCTGATGCGCGCTGTCGTGTTCGAGGAGTTCTGCGGCGCCGTCGGGGTGCGTGCCGTCGCGGATCCGGTCCCGCCGCCGGGCGGCGTGGTGGTCGAGGTGCGTACGACCGGCCTGTGCCGCAGTGACTGGCACGGGTGGGCGGGTCACGACGACGGGATCGCGCTCCCACACGTACCCGGCCACGAGCTGGTGGGCATCGTCGCGGCGGTGGGAAATGGCGTCGAGAAATGGACGGTCGGTGACCGCGTCACCACCCCGTTCGTCTGCGGATGCGGTCGGTGCACATGGTGCCGCGACGGCCAGGCGCAGGTGTGCCCGGACCAGACACAGCCGGGCTTCACGCACTGGGGTTCGTTCGCCGAGATGGCGGCGCTGCACGCCGCCGACACCAACCTCGTCGCCGTGCCGGACTCGGTCGACGACGCCGCAGCCGCGGGGCTGGGCTGCCGGTTCGCCACCGCCTACCGCGCGCTGAGCGCCCGGGCACGGGTCCGTGCCGGCGAGTGGGTGACGGTCATCGGGGCCGGCGGGGTCGGCCTCAGTGCGGTGCACATCGCCGCCGCGTTCGGTGCGCGGGTGATCGCGGTGGATCGGGAGCCGGGCGCACTGGAACTGGCGCGCACCCTGGGTGCGGAACACACACTGCTCGCCGACGGATCCGACACGGCGGCGCGCGTACACGAACTCACCGGCGGGGGCAGTCACGTCTCCGTCGACGCCGTGGGATCCCCGGCGGCGGTGGTCGAGGCGATCCACAGCCTCCGACGGCGCGGACGCCACGTCCAGATCGGTCTGCTGCCGAATGTGGCGGGACACCCGGCGGTCCCGATGGACCGGGTGATCGCATGGGAACTCGACGTGTACGGCAGTCACGGTATGGCCGCGCTGGACTACCCCGCCATGCTGCAGCTGATCGAGGCGGGCACGTTGCGTCCGCAGGCACTGGTCGAGCGGGTTGTCGGACTGGCCGAGGGTGCGCAGCTTCTGCCGCTGGTCGGCACCGCCGCACCGGTCGGCGTCACCCTCATCGACCCGCGACAGGAGTGAACCGGATGCCGAACGATGACGTGAAACGTCGCCTGAGCCCGGAGCCGTCGGCGGGCTACGTCTATCGGACTTCCTGGCCGGTGCCGACCGGTGACATCGGCGAGCAACTGCAACTGCGCCTCGACGGAGTGGCCCGCTACATTCAGGAAGTCGGCGCCGAGAACCTCGTGGACGCCGGCGAAGCCGAGGAGCATCCGCACTGGCTGGTCCAACGCACGGTGATCGACGTCATCGAACCGATCGAGTGGCCCAACGAGGTGTCGTTCAGCCGCTGGTGCTCGGCGTTGTCGACGCGATGGTGCACCATGCGCGTCGACCTGGTCGGCAGCGAGGGCGGCCGCATCGAGACCGAGGGTTTCTGGATCGCGATCAACGAGAAGACCCTGACACCGCAGCGAGTTTCCGACCGCCTGATCGAGAAGTTCGCCAGCACCACCGAGGAACACCGCCTGAAGTGGCGACCGTGGCTGACCAACCCGACGGACACCGACGCCTCCGCGCCCTTTGCGCTCCGCAGGACCGACATCGATGTGTTCGAACACGTCACCAACACCGCCTATTGGCATGCGATCCATGAAGTCATGGCCGTGACGCCCGAGGTGTGCCGAGCCCCCTACCGCGCTGTCGTCGAGTACCGACGACCGATCCGGTACGGCGAAGACGTCACGCTGCGGTGGGTGCGCCGCGACGGCGAGGTGAACATCGCCATCACCGTGGGCGACGAGGTCCGCGCCGCGGCGCTGCTACGCACACTCGGCTGACGAAGCGACGAGCCGGGAAGTGAACGCCCGGAAAGACGGAATTCCCCACCAACCTGCAGTAGAACTACCGCAAGTGGGACCGGAGACTCCCCGGTTTGCCAGCCACGGCAAGAAGCCAGAGGCGAGAGGAGCGCACGATGGCCAAGATCACGCTGGCCGACGGACAGGTGGTGGAACTGTCGCCACAGGAGCTGGCCGAGTTCGTCGCCGCGCTCAAAAACCACCCGAACAAGGAGCCCCAAGAACCCAAGCCGCCCCGTCGGCGCCGCGCGCGTCCGAATCCCCTCGGTAAGCGGGGCGCGCGGTTGGAGGACGCTGACTGCATCCATCGGACGACGGACGTCAACGACATCTGCCTGCGATGCGGGGAGTACGTTCCGGAGCCAGATGCCGCGCCGAAGGCGGCGACTGCGCCGGGTCGCGACAGGCGGAAACGCAGACCTCGTAAATCTGCCCCCAAGCCGACCACCTGGGCGTCCGGAATGAAAGACCACGCCAAGCCCGTCATCGAGCGCCCGTTGTACAACGCGCTGAACATCCTCATCCAGCATCGTGATCCGATGAAGCGCGATGTCATAGCCGACCGGCTGCAGATCATTCCCGAGGCGGCGGGCGAGCGGTTGCAGGACTTGAAGAAGCTCGGCTTGGCGACGTGCGTCGGCAAATCGTGGATGGCGACACCCGAAGCGCGCAAGTTGTTTCCGAGGATTCGGGTCGCGTAGGGGCACCTCATTGTCTGAGTGTTCTCGATAGTCGCGATGAACTTCGCCCTCCGGTGCAGTCTGATCTTCATGGGCAAGCTCATCTATGGCTTCAACGTGTCGGTGGACGGTTACATCGCCGACGCACAAGGCAACATCGACTGGTCCGAACCGAGCGAAGAACTGCACCAGTACTGGAACGACTTCGAACGGGAGACCGCCCTGTCGTTATACGGCCGGCGGCTCTACGAACTGATGTCCGCGTACTGGCCGACCGCCGACGAGGCCCCCGATGCCACCCCATTCATCGTCGACTTCGCCCGCACCTGGCGCGACATGCCCAAGGTCGTGTTCTCGCGCACCCTGGAATCCGTCGACTGGAACTCCCGCCTGGAACGCAGTGACCCGGTCGAGGTGGTGAGGAAGCTGAAAGCCGAAACCGACGGCCAGCTGGAGGTGGCCGGCGCGACGCTGGCCGCGCCGATAGTGCAGGCCGGACTGGTGGACGAATACCGGATCGTGCTCGCGCCAACCCTTGTGGGCGGCGGCACCCCGTTCTTCCCGACCCTGCCGTCGTGGATCTCGCTGCGACTGGTGGAGAACCGCACCTTCCCGGGTGGCACGGTCCTGCTGCGCTACGAGGCGGAACACGACTGATCGGGCACCTACGAATAAAGGCCACGCCGGGCTCCGACGTGGCCTTCATTCGTGCTGTTCTTGGTCGTGCTGGTGGAGCTGCCGGGAATCGAACCAGACGCCGAAAACCTCATGAGCTGGGCGAACGCTACAAATCGCCCGCGAGACGACGCGAAACAACGCCGAGCGACCTGCGGATACGCGGCTTGTGTTGATGGCATCAACAGCTTCTAGACCACGCCCGTCTCATCACCCATTCGAACTCCCCGCCCGTTCGAGCCATTCACCAGACCAACGTCCCGAAAGACTGGAAAACGGTTGTGAGCCCATTGTCTCCTCGCCTCTCGCGCTCGCCGTCGACGGCTACGACGCCGTGCATATCCGAATGGTGGCCGATGACGCGGGCGTGACTGCCAGCAGCGTCTTCCAGTACTTCGCGTCGAAGGACGACCTGCTTGTGGCCGCACTCGACCAGTGGCGAACCAGCTTGAACTCGGCGTCCACGGCCGAACGCGATGCAGTCACCGATCCGTCGAGCCGATCGTCACACCTAAAGAAATGCTGACCCAGACCTTGTGAAACACCCGCGACGCGCGGATGCGTTGACGCCCGCATACCTTGTCGTCCGGCAGTGAGGGCAGCCGCCAATGCGGACCGAGTGCGCGACGCAATGACCCGAATATTCGCTGCAGCACTCAGCTATGGCCAGCATCGGCACCGCGCAGCGAGACGGCGGGCCAGAGCGCAAGAACCTCGCCGTTCGGTGCAGCCGCCCCCAACCCGCTGGTGAGGACGCCGGTCGCGCCGGTGGCTCGCCTGCCACACTCACAGCGTGGAAATCACGGACATCGCCGGTTATCGCGTCATCCGTCAGCTCGGCGCCGGCGGCATGGGGCAGGTATTCCTGGTGCAGCATCCGCGCCTGCCCCGGCAGGACGCGCTCAAGCTGCTCGACGCCGGCGTCTCCCGCAATGACGAGTTCAAGGTGCGGTTTCAGCGGGAGGCGGATCTGCTCGCTCAGCTCTCGCACCAGAACATCGTCACATTGCACGACCGCGGTGAGTTCGAGGGCAGGTTGTGGATCACGATGGAGTACGTCGATGGCACAGACGCCGGCGAGTTGCTCAAGGCCGACGGCCCCCTCGACCCCGGCCTGGCGGTCCAGCTGGTCGGCGCCGCGGCCGCGGCGCTGGACTACGCGTGGCGCAAGCAGAAGGTCACACACCGTGACGTGAAGCCGGCGAACATTCTGGTGGGTATCGACGAGTCCGATGGTGCACCGCAGATTGAGTCGGTGAAGCTCGCCGACTTCGGCATCGCCAAGGCAGCGGGTGAAGCTACGTCTCTCACGTCCACCGGGATGACAATTGGAACGATGCAGTACATCAGCCCTGAAGCGATCGAAGGCGAGGAGGTCGACAATCGCTCGGACCTGTACTCGCTGGGCTGCACCGCGTTCCATCTGCTTACGGGACAGCCGCCGTTCACAGGGACATCGATCGCCTCGACGATGTCCGCGCACCTGAATAAGCCGGTGCCGTCCATCAGCACGGTCAACCCGCATCTGCCGAGTGCGATGGACGCGGTCTTCGAGCGAGTTCTGGCGAAGAAGCCCGACGGCCGGTACCCGTCCTGCGCAGCGTTCATCACCGCGCTGCAGGAGGCCGCCGGCGGCGAGGTCCGTTATCCGGCGTCCGCTCAGACGCTGGCGGCGGCGAGATCGCCGAACAGAGGCGTTGTAGACCCGGACGCGCCGACGAATGTGCGGAAGACGAGCGAGGGAGAGGGAGCGCCGCCGCAGCGGAGGTCCCGTACGGTGCCGATCCTCGCGGCGGTCGTGGCAGTGCTCGCAATAGGTGCGGCAGTACTCGGCGTGTCCGCGACACGTGGTGATAACGACGAGTCTGTGGCGCCGACTACCGGCACGACGACGACAACTGTGCCTTCGACGACCACATTGAGCGTCGTACCGGCACCCCCGCCGCCGGTCGTGACGACACCACCGGAGACCACCACGTCGGTACCCACAGTGACGACAACGGTCGCGTCGCCTCCCCTGCCGTACGAGGGCATGCCGTGCACCGTGTCGGAGTATGGGGCCGTCTCAGCCGACGGCAATTTGGCTTGCAGCCCTCTGACGGGTGCGTGGAGAGACCAAACCCACCTGCGTCGACCCGCAGTTCAACTAGGTACCGCGTGCACCGAGCCCGGTGCGCGCGCACGTGTCGCCCAAACCGATGGGCTCGCGACGTGCAAGGTGGACCCGACCGGCGATCTGGTTTGGAGCTGGTGATCACCGTCCCGCCAGCAACACCGCAGGCGTGTTTTATGGTGGACGGGCTGGCTGGCGAAGTCAGCCCAGCACCACCGCTTCGGGCACGCCGGTGTACTGAGCGAGAGCGCACAGATAGGCCCGGGTCGCGAACGCCGCATACATGGTGGACTGCGCCGTGACGCCGAGCGTCACGTGCATTGCGGCGTTGGAGACACCACCCACCGAGGGTCCGGTGGACGCGTACACGGCGAACCCGCCCTGGCGGAACCGTCCGTGCGTGGCAGTCGAAAACAGCGCGTACGGCAGCCCAGGGTCGCGGTCGCGGTGAGAGCTTCTGCTCCGCCGAGGGGTCGATCTGCGCGGTAACGAAGTCTATTAACAGCTACGAACTACTGCGTGATGGCCGGAGAGGCCGACTTGAGGGGGAGGCAGCATTTCATGGTGCGCGACATCATCAGAACGAGACGTTTCGCCGCGCTTGTGGCGGCAGTCGCCGCGCCAGCAACAGCGCTGGTTGTGGCGTCACCGGCCAACGCTAGATGCACAGATCAGTTCAACTACTCGCAGGACACGAGATCGAATGCGGAAATCAATTCGATCGGTGCTACCACGGGCGTCTGCCCGACGCCGATGAGAGGCAACACCAGCACCGTGCAAGGCCTCGTGCAAGGCGCCACGCTCGGTCGGTCGTGCGCGAACTTTGACCGGTTCCGGTTCGGCAAGACGGTCAGCGGCGACACGGTCATCTGCAATCCGCAAGGCGACGGTACCGGCCTGTGGGTTCGAGCAATCCCCGTCATCGGAACTCGGCTGATCGGCTCTTCCTGCCAAGGCATCACTTTCGCGCTGGCAGCGCAGTCGCCGGACGGAATACCCCTGGTCTGCAGCAGTGGCGCGTGGGTGCCCAACTGACCGGGTGAACCGCCGTTGCGGCGGGTTGCCCTATGGGTATGGTGCGCCACACAACCGATCGCCTTCATCGCCCATTACGTCGCGCCACTCGGGATCAGAGCAAGCCGACTCCAGATTCGTGGTAGGTGCCTGCTCTGCGCTGGTGAGGGGCGGCCCAGTAGTTGTCGGTATCGACACGGTAGGGCTATTGGAGGGTTGCTCCGATGGTGCATTCGAGCCCATGTCGGGTATGCGGTCGAGAGCAACGAGCTCGCCGTCCCGTAGCCGAAACCGCACGTCGGCCCAGGTGGCATCGTCGCAGCCGCCGCACGATCCCAAGGTTTCGCGGAACGTCAGGACGACTGTGTCGTCGGTTGTCATCTCTTCGTTGAACCTGAGATATCCGAATCCCGCTCCGGTTGGCGAGCCGACATAGTCGCCGTAATGGAAGAACAGTGCTTGCACTGGGGAGCTACCGGTTCCCATCGCGGTGGGCACCAATGCCGCGGTGAGGTTCTTGCAAGGGTCGAAATTCCCCCACACGTACTCCGGGTCGAGCGGGTATGCGCTGACGGGTTGAACTGTTTCTATCGCACGCATTACCGCTGGTGCTTGCAAGTCGATGCCACAGTTCGACGCAGGACTCGGGTTGGATGTCGTTGGGGACGGCAGTGTCATCTCTGTGGTTGACGGCGACCGACTAGTGGGAAGTGCAGCGACATCGGTGTTGCGCGAGGACTGCTCCTCCACGAAGCTGCTGCGTTCCCACTGAAGGGAGAAGTAGATGATGTGGCCCGCTACTACGAGCAACGAGGCCGCAACCGCGATACGACGCCAGAGGCGGATCCACGAGTCGATGGTGCCGGTCTGGCCGTAACTCGCTTCGATGTCGCTCGCGATACGCGTTGTCGCTACATGGGTTGCGACAACTAGGACAGCCGCGGAGACGGCATGGAGCACTAGGCCCCAACCAATCTCAGCGCTGATCGGAAGGCCCAGAACACTCTGGGTGGGGATCGTCATGATGCGAACTATCGTCGGAATCGAGAAGCTGAGGCATGCGACTCCGAGGACTACGGCAAGCCAAGCCAGTGGAAGCGCCCAGCGGAGGTCCAAAGGTGTGCGGTCCCAGAGCAGCACGGCGACGAGGATCAGAGCAGCGGTGACTCCGATCGCCAACTCGGCGCTTCCCCAGCCGCCGGCGTCCAAGCCGTTGACACTGAAGAGTGCGATTCTCACCCATGGGCCGATAGAGCCGATGGCAATGCCGACGGCTGCGGCGATAGCGACAAGCAGGAGTGGTCCGTAGTACCGATCCGTCGGAGGCGACCCGTTCCCCGTCCTCGGTTTCGGAATGGAGCCGGTCATGTATGTCTCCTTCCTCGTCGTCGAGGAGCGTTGCGAAGCGACGTCATGGCTGAACTGCTGATTGCCGCCGGGCGAAGAAGCCGTTCTCAGCAATCTCGCGTTCTGCGCGCCGCTTGCATCCGAGTAGGGACTCTTCGTGGCTGATTCCGCCTTCATGCTCGCCGGCGGCGGGATCCTCCTGCTCGAGTCGCCACGTTGTGGGCATCGAGCGGCTGCGGACAGCGCGGAAAATCAGACCTTTGTAGAAAGCCTCGTAGGCGACGTCATTTCTCTCTGGATGTACCTTGACCACTGTCACGCCCGCGCGGCGGAGAACGGTCGTGGCGCGCATAGGTGACTACGACGACTCGCCCCCCTCATCCACCCGCCGCGATCGCCGCCACCCGCGCTTTCCCCGCATCGCCGCATAAAGGCTGTAGATCGACCGAACCGGCCGCCATCAACTCGTCGACACGACGTTGCAGATCACCTGATTCGATCGCGGCATACAGGTTGTCCCCCGGGCACGCCGTCGACACCTGGTCGCGATGACCCTCGATCTTGGTAGAACTGATCTGAAAGTTGGCGGCGGCCCACGCGAAAGCCGTTGCAGCACCATGCAGCTGCTCCGGCGTGACTTCTTCTTCGTCGAAATTACCCTCGCATAAAACGAGGAAGTGTCCGTCCGGGTCATAAGTGGTTGCAGTGTCGCCCTTAATTAGTGGATCACGCAGCTGATAGATGTTCCCGTTGCGGTCGACGCCCACGTGGTAGGCGATGTCGATCCAGCCTCGGTCGTTCTGGTGAAGCTGCTGGTGTTGGAGCAGCCGAGCCGGCGCGTTGCGATTGTCCCCAAGGACAACCCCAGTGTGGTGCAGGGTCAGTTTCGTGGGGACGTGCGGAACGCCTGCGCCCTGGGCGGGGCGCGCTCCCCACGCGTCTCGACACAAGATTGCCGCTGCGACCGCAGCCGCCGGTGCCGACGTGCTTGTTGGCTGAGGTGCGGGGGCCTGTGGCGGGGCGGCCGTGGCTAAGCCCGGGCGCGCTGACGTCGGCGCAGCGGGAGACACGCTTGAGGTAGCCGAGTTCGCTACATCGGATTTTTGTGCGCAGGCCCCGACCGTGGCGGCCAGCCCCAACGTCCCGGCGATCTGTAGCACCCGGCGACGGGTGACGGCGTCGCGCCCCACGGGAACCTCGCCGGGTGGAGGGACGTTCATGAGCGTCACGATACGGATGAGCTGTCGCCGATGGAGGGTTCTTCTGATCTCGCTTGGACATATCTACTTGACAATGCAAGTGAATATCGTATTGCCGTGGCGCTCCCGCGTGGCGAGGTGCGCTCGGCGAGCCAACCCGCGACCGGCTAATGTTGCGCGTGGCTCCGAGTGGTGTGTCGGTGTCCACGATGCTGGTTAAGATTCGCTCATGCCCATTGCTGAAGGGGCGGTATTTGCCGGCTACACCATTCAGCGCTTGCTGGGCAGCGGGGGGATGGGCGAGGTCTATCTTGTGCAGCACCCCCGGCTGCCCCGCCAGGAGGCGCTAAAGATCCTCCCGGTGAGCGTGAGTGCCAACCCGGAGTACCGCCAGCGGTTCGCCCGTGAAGCCGACATCGCGTCGTCGCTGTGGCACCCGCACATTGTCGCCATCCATGACCGCGGCGAGCACGACGGCCAATTGTGGATCACGATGGACTACGTCGAAGGCACCGATGCCGCGCAGACCATTCGCGATCGTTATCCGTACGGGATGCCACCCAAGGACGTCCTCGACATCGTCGCCGCTATCGCCGATGCCCTCGACTACGCCCATGAATTATTTCTGCTGCACCGCGACGTCAAGCCGGCCAACATCCTGCTCAGCGCTCCTCGACACGGCGAGCGACGCACGCTACTGGCCGACTTCGGCATTGCGCGCGAAACTGACGACAACAGTGGGCTGACAGCGACCAATATGACCGTCGGGTCAGTCGCCTACGCCGCGCCCGAACAACTTACGGGCAGACCACTCGACGGCCGCGCAGACCAATACGCACTCGCTGCGACGGCCTACCATCTTCTCACCGGCACGGTGCCCTTCAGCAGCTCCAACCCAGCCGTCGTGATCGGCAATCACCTGTCCTCACCGCCGCCCAGTCTGGCCAAGGTGCGCGGCGACCTCGGTGGGATGGATTCGGCGTTGGCCACGGCGATGGCCAAGGAGCCGCACCAGCGGTTCGAGACCTGCCGTGACTTCGCGGCCGCCCTGACTGGAAGTGCCGCCTCCTCCGTCGGCGTCGTCGGACCCAACGACGCGACGCAGATGGCACTACGCACCCCGGCGTTCGCGGAGGTGCCCAGTCGAGACCCGAGTGTCACTCCGGCGCCAGCGGGACAGGCACGCTTCGCCCGCCGCCCGGCGCTCATCGCAGCGGGTGTCGCTGCCGTCCTGTTCGCCGTCGGACTGGTCGCATTCCTTGGCACAAAGTTGGCGCAATCGCCGACCGCGCCTCCCACTGCTGCGCAATCGCCCACTCTCACAAAGCCTCCCTGGCCAGAGGAGCTGCGCCCCACTCGACCTCCGATCCGTACCGCTCCCCCGAGTTCTCGGCAACAGAGCACCCCGCCTCCCGCACCACCTCCACGGGCACCCGCACCCGTCCCGGCCCCTGTCCCTCGGCCGCAACCGCCATCGGGCG
Source organism: Mycobacterium sp. IS-1496 (assembly GCF_001499995.1). Lineage (GTDB taxonomy): Bacteria > Actinomycetota > Actinomycetes > Mycobacteriales > Mycobacteriaceae > Mycobacterium. The sequence continues at coordinate 21,646 of NZ_LQIU01000075.1, read as the reverse complement.
ACCTCGGTCTCGCCCAGCCGATGAGCCGACCCAACTGCAATGGGCAGGGCATCGTCGTCCTGGGCTCGGTCACCACACCGGGCCAGTACGTCGCCGGCGTGCAACGCCTTCTGGACGCGCACCCGGGTGCTTCCTACCTGCGCACCGATCAGAGTTGCCCCTCACTGCGGCCGGCCACCGCCCAGGGCAATCCCATCTACGCCGTTTACCGGCCGGCAGGCGTCGATACGGAAGCGGGGCTCGGGGCGGCCGTATGCGCCACCGGTGGCGGCGCCTACGGCAAGTTCCTCGACTACCTTCACCCGCCCGATCACCAGATCACGTGCTGATCACCGACGAGGCATCGACGAATGTCGTCGTCCGACTCGTCCCTCACCGAGGCGCCCGACTTCTCGCCACGGTCACACTCCTCGCTCAACTGCTCAGCGGCTGCGCGTCGACGCCCGGTCCCGCACATGCCCCGTCCGTTGATCAGGTGGAGTACCGCGTAGGCGGTATGCTCGTGATCGACGGGCCCAGCGGAGTCCGCGCGGATGCGCCGCCACCGCAACGCGCGGCCGAAAACACGGACGGCGGACCTGTCGATGATCTTGTCCTGCTGGCTGTCGACGATGTCGAAACATTCTGGCAGCAGCAGTATCCGGAGCATTTCGGTGCAAGGTTCCAGCCGGCCAACGAGCTCGTCTCCTACGACTCGCAGGACCCGTATTCGCCCGAAGTGTGCGGATTGAAGACCTACGACAATCCGAACGCCTTCTGGTGTAAACCGCTCCTCTCAACAAAGGAATACATCGCCTGGGATCGTGGCTTCGTTGTTCCTACCGGCCAGCACTATTTCGGGGACACTGCGGTCGCCGCGCTGATTGCCCACGAATACGGCCACGCCGTGCAGCACCGCGCGGGCCTGGTCGACATGTTCACCGAGACGGTCGTCGGTGAGCAGCAGGCGGACTGCTTCGCCGGTGCGTACAGCCGCTGGGTTGCCGAAGGGCACTCACCGCGGTTCACACTGAGCACCGGCGACGGTCTGAACCGGGTGCTGGCCGGTGCCATCACCCTTGCAGACCCGGTTTGGTCGGTGCGGCAGTCCGAAATGGTCGAGGAGGGCCACGGCACCGCCCTGGACCGCACGCGCGCGGTGCAGAAGGGTTTCGCGGAAGGCGCCGGTTCGTGTGCTGACATCGATCTGGCCGATATCGAGCGGGAGCGTGGCGACCTGCCGATCCTGCTGCAGCGCGACTCTTCCGGCGAGATCCAGTCCGGAGAGCTGCCGCTCGACGAGTCCAACTTGGCGACACTGCTGGAGCTGCTTGACCAGGTGTACGCGCCGCAAAGTCCACCAGGCCTGACATTCGACACCCAAGCGTGCCCTGAAGGTGCGGCCAGCCCGCCGACGTCCTACTGCCCGAGCACCAACACCATCGTGGTCGACCTTCCGTCACTGCAGGCGATGTCGACCCCGGCGGACCGTGAGGATTACGCCCTGCCCCAAGGTGATAACACCGGTCTGTCCGCTGTGACGTCCCGGTACTCGTTGTCATTGCAGCATGCCCGCGGTGAGCCACTCGACGCGGCCAGCACCGCGCTACTCACCGCCTGTCTGACCGGAGTGGCGCAGGCCGCGATGGCCGACCCGATTAAGCTCCCCAGCGGCAACAGCCTCCAGCTCGCCGCGGGCGACATCGACGAAGCCGTGGGCGGTCTCCTCACCAACGGCCTAGTCGCGAGCACTCTCGATGGGCTCACCGTGCCGGCCGGCTTCACCCGTATCGAGGCATTCCGCGCCGGGCTCTCCGGCTCTCAGCAAGCGTGTCGTCAGCAATATTGACCGAACGATGCGCCAACGTGGTGGTCAGCGATAAGCGGCCCCGTGATTCACTGGCAAACGCGGACATGCACGAGGGGGTAACGGGGTAATGGCGTCGTCCGACCGGCCGGGGGCCGGCAGACAATTCGGCAAGTACAAACTCCTGACGCTGCTCGGCCGTGGCGGGATGGGCGAGGTCTGGGAGGCGCGCGACTCACATAAGGGCCGCGTCGTCGCCCTGAAGATTCTGCTCGAGCAGTACGCCCAAGACCCCGGGTACCGCAGCCGGTTCACCCGCGAGGCCAACGCCGCCGCCTCGCTGCAGGAACCCCACGTCGTGCCCATCCACGACTGGGGCGAGATCGACGGCAACCTATACATCGACATGCGGCTTATCCGCGGCACCGATCTGCGCAAGCTCACCGAACGTGGTCCCCTAGACCCCGCCCGCGCCGTGCACATCATCGGCCAGGTCGCCGCTGCGCTCGACGCGGCCCATGCTGAAGGGTTGATACACCGCGACGTCAAACCCGAGAACATCGTCGTCTCCGGCGACGACTTCGCCTACCTTCTCGACTTCGGCATCGCCGAGAAGGCAGGCGACACCCGCCTCACGCAAGCCGGCATGACAATCGGCTCCTGGGCCTACATGGCGCCGGAGCGACTTGCTGGCGACCACACCACCAAGGCGGTCGACATCTACGCGTTGGCCTGCGTGCTCTACGAGTCCCTCACGGGCGCAAGGCCATTCCCGATTGACAGCATGCAGCAAGTAGTCAACGCCCACCTGCACACGCCACCGCCCCGTCCCAGCGGTGCCAACCCTCGGGTACCCGCCGCCCTTGACGCGGTCGTCGAACGCGGGATGGCCAAAGAACCCGACGACCGGTACGGTACCGCTGGTGCGTTGGCCCGCGCCGCCCACCGCGCTCTGTCAACGCCGGCGGTTCGCGACATCAACGCCACCATGCCTGCCGCCCATGTCCTCTCCGCTACCCAACAGCAGACCCGGACTGCACCTCCCCCCGCATCGGAACCGCCCGTGCCGCCTGCCGCGGCGGTGCCGGCGCGGTTGTCGAAGCCGATGGTTATCGCAATAGCGGTGTGCGCGGCGCTGTTCCTGGCTGCCGCAGGAATCGCGGTCGGCTTGCTCGCCGGGCAGACCGGGGACAGCAACACCTCGGCGCAAGACCCATCGCTGACCCGGCTGACCACCCCCGAGCGTTCCTCGCTCCCAACCGGACAGCGGCCATCGGCTACCGCGCCGCAGCCATCGCCAGAGCGGCGTGCGGCGCCATCAGCGGTGAAGGGAGTCGACGGCCTCGGGCAGCGCTGCGACGACGGCTTCGTCGTTACAGGGAATCCCGGCGCAGGCAGCCGCGCGGTCCGAGGAAGCGAAGAAACCAGTTGTCGCTTCACGGACAATGTCCTGATCGCATACTGGGACGCGGGAGGCCCGAACGCGTCGCCGCGCACGATCTATGCCCGTGGCGGGGTTCCCTGCAACCAGCGGTCTGCACGCTGTAGCGGTGAACTGTACGTGCTTGAGTGCAGTCCCTTTGGCGCCGGCGATTGGGTCACCTGTCGTGGTGGAGTGAATGCCGTTGTGCACATCTACTAAGTGGCGGATGCTCGCGGCTGTCTTGAGCTGCTGGATGCTGACGAATTGCGCACCAAACGAGTCCAACCAACCCGCCGAGAGCGCCAATAGTTCGCTAGCGACGCCCATTCGGACGGCCGAACGAGCCCCCTCACCCCCCGCACCAGTGGCGCTGCCACCCCCGCCACCTGGAAGTGATTTCGCGACGAGCTTCAATCAGTTGGTGATGACGATGCCCGCCGGTGAGGTAGGTGTCACCATCTTCGACGGCCAGGAGGTCACCGCCTACGGCGCTTGGACGAGCGGGCCCGCGTGGTCCACGATCAAGGTGCCGCTGTCGATCGCTGCCCTCAACTTCGACCAGGCGACGGCCGAACCTTTATTACAACAGGCGATTGCCCAATCGGATAACGCGGCGGCCGACCAAATGTGGGGGATGCTGGGTGACCCGCAGGCAGCGGCCGAGGCGGTCGAAACAGTACTTGCTCAAGGCGGCGACACAGCGGTCACAGTTCAGTCCCAACAGATCCGTCCGCCATACAGCCCATACGGACAAACCGAGTGGTCTCAGACTCAGGCCGCGAGGTTCGCGTTCGGACTGCCGTGCATTGACGGCGCACAGCCCGTCGTCGCTCAGATGCGCAGCCTCGGCGGCAACCAGCAGTGGGGATTGGCACGGTACCCAGACGTAGCCGCGAAAGGCGGATGGGGACCAGGGCCGAACGGAGGTTATCTCGTACGTCAGATCGCCGCCGTCGCCAACGACACCGGCACATTCGGCGCCTCCCTTGCCGCCGAACCTGCCGACGGCAATTTCGAGACCGGCAAGACAATGCTCGACGCGCTCGGGGTCTGGCTCAACGAGCGGCGGAGCGGGATCGCCGCTCGCCAATGCTGGACATAGGTCTGCAAGGTACGCAGTCCGACATTCTCTGCGCCTCGCGTTCGCCACCTCCGAGGGTGGCCGTATTGCTTCGGAGTGAACGACCTTGACTCTGGCGTGGTGGCTTCCGCACGGCTTGGATTGCTCTACCCGGGCTTGCTTCTCTTATCCCACCGAAAGAGGGGCGAGTTCTTGGCTCGTTCGATCACCAAAGTTGGCACATGGCCATCGGCGTGTAGACGCCCCACCCTCGTTCGGCCCAGAACCTTTGCTTGCGGGCACTTTCGTGAAGATTTTCGTCGTCGTGGTCGAACAAATGGCCGTAACCGCGTTGACGATGCCACCGAGGGCCAGTGCAATTGCGGCGATGATTCCGAAGATGGTGCGCTTTATCTAACTCTCACAGCCGATGCCGTCCGAGTCACGGTCCAGATGCGGGCCGTAGTACTCCGTGATGATGGAATGTCCGAGTAGCCTGCCTCACGCGCCGCAGTGCAGTTGACGAACGTCAATATTAGAACAGCCACGGGGGTTCGCCGACACATCGCCCACGCTGCCAACTAGGGCCTTCTGATCTGCCGTTTGCTTCGAGGCCGGTGAGTATGGCACGGGGACCGCCTAGTCGAGATAGGCCAAGTTTGCGTTCCGACGTTCCATTCGCCCCCTCGCAGCGGCGCGATAGACGAGGCGATGCATTCAATTGCGAGCTCTCGCTGCCGAGCAGCGGTCGCTGCCACGCGTGCGGGGGTGGCAGCCCGGCCCCAAACGGCACGCGGGAAAATCGTTTCGGCACAATTCGAGTCAAAATCTTGCTAACTTAGCTGCTCGTGGGGGAAGACCGGATCTATGGTGGGTGATCGCTGGACATTGGCCGAAGGACGGTTGCTCCTAATCGGACAAGGACCATCAGGCCCAGTCGTGGCAAGCTCTGAGTCTGATATCGCTGACCCCCTTGCCTCAGTGCGCTGGACAGGCCGCGCAGTTGAGGTTCGCGCACTGAATCAAGTCAAGCGACCTATTGTTGCCGGTCAGCCGGTTGTGCATGCGCGTGTAAAGGTCGGCGGCGAATTTGTAGTCGGTGATCTCCGGTTCTCAGTATCAAAGCCTGCCGAGCTATCACACATAGCGGCGTTGCCCCCAGTCCAGATAGCTTCGCAACCACCTCTCCGTGGGCTCGCTCGAACAGCGGGGGCTGCTCGCGATGAATGGACGCTAGCTGGGGGGCAGATTGCAGAAATGCGTCTAGAGCCGAACGGGCACCTCGAGCTATCGGACTCCTCAATCGGCAACGGTATCGCGATCGTCAGCGCCAGCAGAGATGGAGTGGAGCTGCGGTCCACCGCCGAGCGGTACAGACCCCTCGTCGATGGACAGCCCGTCGTTCACGCGAGGCTAAAGGTGGCACAACGATTCACTGTTGCTTCCAATGTTTTTGAAGTAACAGCGCCAGGCAAGCTGGTCAGGATGCATAGTCCAGTCTCCGCGACTCACAGTAATCCTACGACGCCATCCAAATCTACGGCGATCCCAGAACCTCGAGGCGTTTCTGATTTCCCGTCGCCCCTGAATGTCTGGCAACTCCCGCCGAACACCCGTCTGACCATTGGGCGTGAAGGGGGTCCTGCGGAAATTCAGCTGCGCGGGTTGGATCTTGCGCAGCAGCACGCCACAGTGGCATGGACGGGCCGCGCCGTGGAAATCCGGTCACTTTCGTCGCAAGCCCGTCCGTTCGTCAATGGCCAACCCGTTCTGCATGCGCGTATTCCAGTGGGCGCGCAATTCATGCTAGGCAACCACACACTGTCGGTCACTGCGCCAGCCCAAATTGCCCTCGTGCCAGTTCTCGTCGGTGCGAGGGGACCGTTACTACGATTTACCAATGTCAGCTTGCGCTACAAGAGTCGCTCCGAGGCCACATTGAAAAACTTGTCGTTCGAAATGGCGGGCGGCGAGGTTTTGGCGATCATCGGTCCCTCTGGGGCGGGGAAATCGACGATGTGCGGCGGATTACTCGGTGAAGTCGGCTTAGAGTCGGGCGAAATGATGCTTGGTCAAGCCAATCTCAGCGTAGCCAACACGCAGGCCAGTCACTTGGTGTCCTTTGTGCCACAGCAACCCGCGATGTTCGGGAATCTCTGTGTGCGGGAGTCGCTGACATGGGTGGCAAGACTCCGCCTCGCGGCAGACGTGGATCCACGCGAAGGCGCTGAACGCGTCGCTCAGGTCATCGCGGCCATGGAGCTCACGAATGAAGTACAGAAGCGAATAGACGAGTTGTCGGGTGGTCAACGAAAGCGCGTCTCGACCGCAATGGAATTGCTTAGCGATCCACTTCTTCTCGTGCTCGACGAGCCAACGTCAGGCCTAGACGAGGGACTCGATCGCAAGATGATGGACTCCCTCCGTTCCAGTGCACGCGACGAGGGCAGAGCGGTCATCGTCGTCACTCACTCGATGGTTAACATCGATCGGGCCGATAGAGTCTTGGCCCTTACACGACGGGGCCAGCTCGCCTACTTTGGATCGCCCGCCGAGCTGCTGCATACGTTCGGAGCCAACAACTATGCCGAGGTGATGGATCTGCTGCGAGCAGATCGCGTGACCGAGGCTCGGCCGCAGATATCTGCCGCCTCCCTATCAAACTCGGACGTCGCGGCGGCACCACCGCGCCGCGGTTCCCTTGCGAGGCATTTACCTTATCTGGTGGGTCGGGAGTTCGCTCGACAACGCAACAATGCCGGCCAGCTGGCCGCCAGTCTCGGCGTCGGTGTCCTGCTCACAGCGCTTCTCAGCGCTGCGGCATCGGGAGACGGACTCGCAGGCAATCCCCGGGGAATCAGCTCGATGCTGATCGCCTTTATTGTGTGCTTGACCTTCTTCTCCATGGCACAGTCGTTCGCCGCTATTGTTGACGACCGCGACACTATTGAACGCGAGTCGCGGTGGTCGATCTCCGCGACGTCAATGGTGCTCGCGCGGGCCATAGCCTGTGCGCCACTGGCCGTGACACTAGGAATCCTGTCAACATTGTTGTACTTGGTGTTGAAGCGGAGGGATCCGATCGATCCAGTCCTTCCGCACCCTTTGGGTTTGTTGATATTTGCGGTGACGCTGCCGCTTACCGCCATGACCATAGGCCTTCTCATCTCCGCGGTCTCGAAGTCATTGCGGCAGGCCGTTTTCATTCTCATGGGCGTTCTCGCCTTGCAAGTCGTGATGACCGGTCTGGCCCCACCATTCGAGGGGGCAGCGGGCGAAGTGATGAAGGTCCTCGCATACTTCACCCCGTCACGTTGGTCATCCGCTGGCCTAGGGGCTAACCATGGGATTACCAGATCCTTCTACGTCGATCCGGGGACAGGTAAGCCGCTCGCAGCGGGCGAGTCTCCGGATGCGCTTAGCCAAGTGCAGCCCAGCCCTTTCCAGGATGCGATCTGGTCGCACGACGCGTCACATGTATACCTTGCTGCGGCGGCATTAATCGTTATGGGACTCACCGCCTTGATAGCAACCGCTTTGGTGCTGCGTCGGCAATTGATGGCTCCGCGGTGAGGCTTAAGTTGATTGCTGGGGAAGTCAGGACGTGTTCGGCGTGGGAACAGGTTCTATCGGGTGCTCGAGGGAAGCGCTTTGATCACGATCGAGCGGCCGTTTCGCGCCTGTCGACTTCGACTAGCGAGTGCGGCCCAATACGTGATATTCGCTCCAACGACAGGAGAAGCAGTCATGAGGTCTGAGAATGGTTTCTCGATAACGCCGTCAGGCGAGAACGCCAAGAGGGTTTTTGCCTTCTATGTCGTTTGTGACGTTTCACGCTCGATGTGGGATCCCTCCTTCAGCAAGGGCCAACGAGTGACGCCTCTTAGTGTCATCGAGGACGCCCTGCCTGACATGCTCAGCGTGCTAGAGGACGACCCAACTGTTCTCGATACCGCGCATTTGGGCATTGTGGCATTCGGCGATACGCCCCAAGTCGTCGTGCCGCTGACACCCCTGGCACAAGATCCATCCATTCCCGCGTTACCGCGTCAAACGTCCACAGATTATGCGGCGGTATTTCGCTTCCTAGACCAGCTGTTGCGCGCTGACCATCAAAGTCTCCAGCGCTGGGGTCTAGGCTTCTACACCCCCGTCATCTTCTTTCTAACCGATGGCAATCCTCAGGTAAACGGCGAAGCGCAGGCCGAATCCGTGTGGATGCACTCCCGCTCGGCGCTGGAATCCGATGGGCACCCGTTCCGCCCAGTTGTCGTCGCGCTTGGCATCGGGAAGGTGTCCGACGCGACGGTTGCCAGGTTGCGGTCGACGAAACCTGTTGGCATCGCTTGCGTCGCCGACGGAGGGGTGGTTCCGGGGGATCTGCTCCGCGCCATAATCAACAGCATCCGGTTCTCGATCAGCCGCAGTGTCGGGCAGGGCGAGTTCCAATTTCGTACCCCAAAGGGAATGCGAAGGTTGAATTAGATGAGAAACACCGCTAGCCGCCGAGCGCGAAGCCGCCGCACTCCTTACTTCGCCGTAGGTCTTCTTGTTGTCGCGATAGCGGCGTTCTTATTCGGCGTTCTCGCGTATTGGTTGGCGCCAGGGTCACAGGCTCAAAGGGCGGCCGACATGATGGCAGCCTCGGAGACGAGTGGTTGCGCTGACGGCGCTGACGGCACATCAATGGACCCAGGCGAAGAGCGCAGTTCACAGGGGCCCACCGAGAGCTCCCCCGAAGAGGTACCTTCGAGCGCTGAACAAGGCGCTTCGTCACGGCAGCCGGACGCTCGGACGCAACAGCCCGACGCTGTCGTCGAGGAGCAGTCGGATCGAGGCCTGCTTATCAGGAGCCAGGTAAGAAGCGCCGACGGCCAGGTGTGTCGCACAGTGCTTGGTGCGCAGTTTGATCCAACCATTGCGGACGCCCAAGCGCCGATTCCCAACACATCCGACATGTTGCAGGTCCACGTCGACCCGTCTCTCAGGACTTCTTACAAGCTGCCGGCACTCCTGATAACCAGTGTTGCGTCGCTCTTGACCGGCCTGCTCTGCCTTCTGATTATGATGCAACGGCTGGCAACTCCCGGGCGCCAAGTGCCAGCACCAAGGCCAACGCGGAGGAATATCCCCGATCCGCCTCTCTCGTCTGGCCCGGCGGGTGCGCACCCTCCCCACTCGTGGAGATCAGACGTGGAACCAATTAACGCGCCGGCGAATCCGGGTTACCCCGCCAACCCCAGCCCCATCGAACCCGACGTCAGTCCAAGAACGGCGAGGCCAGTGGAACTGGCTGCCCTCACGACGTCAGGAGTTAGCGGTCTGACGATCGATCGTGGAAGCTGCGGAAGCTTCGACGTATATGCCGCAACACAAGTCGGACTTCAGCATGCGAACAAGGGCGGCGTTCGCGAAGACGCTTACTCGGTCGGTGGTGCGCCTGACGGTAGTTGGGTCTATCTTGCGGTAGCCGACGGTCTCGGCGGTGCCCACGACGCCCATGCAGCAGCGCAGATAGCGAGCCGGACTGCCCTGCAACAACTCCATCGCCGTCTCCATCGCGTGAAGCCCAATCAGGCGGCGGAGCGATGGAGCGACATCTCTGCGGCCCTGATCGACTCTGTCGTGAAGTCTCTCAAAGCAGACTTCGTGCACGAGTACGCGGCAACGGTGGGCTACCTCGCTCCCCATCCCGGTGCAGAAGGGAAGTCCTCCGACCCGGCAAGCACCCTGGTATTCGCTGCAGTCGGCCCGCTGTCCCAAGATGGCTACCCAGTGTTGTGGGGATCAGTCGGCGACAGCGACGCGTTGACTGTAGATCTCGGATCCGGACTTATTCGCTGGCTCACTGACACCGCCACCAAGCAGGCCGGTGGGTTGGTCAGCAACGTCACTTACGCACTTCCGCGAGATGGTGCTCAACTGATCACTGATGTCACCTTCATAGCCCCGGACGCGATGATCGTGTTGGCCACGGACGGAATGGCCGATGCGATAAGGCAAGAGACTCAACAGTTCGGCGCTCTGCTCCCACGACTTGCGGGTCCGAGCCCCGCAGAATGGGCCTTCGGCGAACTCGTCGCGTTCGAGCTGCCCGGCCTCCATGATGATCGAACGATCGCCGCAGCATGGCCGCGAGTGGCTCCGCGGATTCGCGGAAGGAACGCGAGACCGCGCCATGAGCACTGACATGGGCCGCGTCCGACTAGATAGGATCAAGTACAACGCGGACGCCATGCTCGGCGAAGGAGGCGCCGCAGAGGTGTTTCGCTGCGAGACTCCCGATAAACAGCCTCGAATACTTAAGCTGTACAGAGAGGAAGCGCTCGCTGACGTTGACTTTGAGGCGCTACAGCACACCATCGACTGGCCCGCCGCTTTGGCCGAAGAGGATCGAACAAGACTTCTGGCCATGAGCGCGTGGCCGCAGGCATTGGTGGTCGACGGCGAATCCGCAGTGGGCATCCTGATGCCAGAAGCCCCTGAAATCTACTTCCTGCGCCGCAACGGGAAAAGTGAACCACGCCACTTAATCCGTATCGCGGTCACGAAGGAACGAGCTGAGAAGGGCGGATATGAGTACTTCGATTTTCCGCAGAAAATTGCTCGCCTAGGACACGTACTTGCGGCCTTGCAGTTCCTTCACTCGATCGGAATCGTCGTTGGTGACCTTCAATTCAACAATCTGCTGACCACGGGCGTACACACCGCCGGCGGGACTCGAACCGACGTTTACTTCCTTGATTGCGATTCGTTCATAGTTGACGGCCGGGCAGGTCTGACCAACATGGATCCGATCTCTTGGCGCCCGCGTTACCATACGCAGGGTTTCTCCAGAACCACTGATCTCTTCAAATTCGCGCTTATGGTTATTCGGAGCCTGAGCGAACAGACAAATCAAGACTCTATTTCCTTTGCTCAGTACAGCCACTTGCTTCCGTCAGATGACTTTGCAATCTTGCACGAGCTACTAACTTCGCCCACACCATCTTTTGGGGCGAATGATCTCGGCGCCATGGCCAGGGCGTGGCAGCTGTCTGTTCGACGCGACGGAACAATGTACCGCCGCACCGACCAGTTCGTCCGCCAGTTGTGGACGGCGGATATGCGGGCCGCTCACATGGCTGGCATGCGGTCCGCAGTGTCGACTGAGCGTGTAGTCCCTCAAACGGCGCCCTCAGGTGCTTCAACGAAGTCACAGCGACAGACGGCCAAGACTGGACCGGTGAGACCCTCACCACCGAAGACGTCTTTCTCGCATGTCCAGTCGTCGTCAACAGCTACTACTAGCGACAAGCCGTCGAGCCGTACCGGCTGGTTAGTCGCCGCCGGCGTGGCAGCGCTCTTACTAGCCGGATGGGTCGGGCTGGCGGCAGTAGATAACCCCGATTCAACATCGACGACTCGCAATCCAAGTACGACGAGGACCGCTACGACGTCTAGGACCGCGGCGACGCCTTCTATACCGACAACCCGCGACCCTGTTCGCGACGCACGGGTAGGCGACTGTATCCATCGTGAGGACGGAGCAGACAGAGGCGACGGGACCGTCGAGGTGCACGTGCGTGAAGCAACGTGTGGTACCTCCTATTCGACCGACCGAGTTAGCAGAGTGGTGTCTTCTCCCGCCGACTGCGGGGAATCCAGGTGGATTCGTGACACGTCGCCCTACGTTATTGTGATTTGCTTAATACCTGACTAAACCGGGCAGGCGTCATAGAATCTTGAGCGCCGCGCACACGCCTTCCGCGTCCCAGCATAGCCAGTTGTGCACCGGTGCGCGCGAATACCCAGTTGCACGACGACATGCGCGGGCGGCCCCGGCAGCGACACGCTCAACGATCAGGCGACGAGGGGTCATCGCCCACGATACTCCCATCCCGCTCGCGCGAATCGCTATCTTGCTCAGGATGAAAATACATGGCCGATGAATGCATCTATGCTGTCAGCGGTATTGGCGCGCAGGGCTGGGCGCTCGATTGAGTCTTTACTTCGTCCATTCGGTTAAGAAGTTCTTTCACTCGTTGTCCGGCACGATCAATCCGATCTTCAACTGCAATCCACAGAACGTAGGTGTCGACTTTCAGCTCGCGTTCTGTATCGGTCCGATCCGAGATGGTGCTAAGTGCTTCATCGAATAAGTTGCGTCCTAGTTCTGGGTCGTTCAGTATCTCGAACGCAAACAATGCTCGACCGCGAGGAGAAAACAACCGTGACACAGACTGCGGGTGCGGCTCGAACAGCCTGTTCCCAGAACTTGGCTGCTCTCGTTACGTCGCGGGTCAGCGCCGAGGCTTGTGCGAGGGATGCGTATTCCCGCGAAGTCACATCGCGAGCCACCATCGGAAGCAAAGACTCGACCATTGGGGTCTGCTGCATGGCAATAGCTACCGAGCGGGCCGGTTCAGTATTGAATGACGTGCCGGGAACCAACGACCACGGTCGAGTAGTTCAATGCGGTCAAGCGCTCGTCCGAGCGGTGACGTCGCTGCCGATGTTGTTGTCGACGGCGAGCCGTACGACTGCACCCTGTGATGCGGATGTCCCCCTTGCTTCGTATCGAGCGCCCTGCTTTTGTCGGGAGAACACCGAACCTTCGAGACCTCGTGAGGGCCGGGTGAGCTGATGGTTCGCTCGGTATAAACGATGCCCGGTTAGGTGACGATTGCAACAGCAGCTGACTCTTAATCAGCGGGACCGGGGTTCGGAAAACTGACGGCGCACCACACGAAAGCCCTGCTCAGGCGGGGCTTTGTCGTTTCAGGGCCTTTGCTGCCTGTGACAGATGTTGCAGATACAACCACAAGGTCTCCACAGGGTCTCCCCGCGCCGGGAACTGACCCCGCCACAGCAAAGGGCGCGTCGGCGTGATTTGTCGGCGAGCGTGCCTACGGTTGGTGCGTGGCGGAAGACACCAGCGACCCGGCAGCACCAACGGCGCACCCGCTTCGAATGAGCGGGCGCGGCGCGATCTACTCGTTCTCGTTCGACCTGGGCCCGGGGCTCGATCTGGTGAAGCTCGCGAACAAGCTCTTGAAAACCGACATGGCAACAGTGGCTGGATCTCCGTCTCGCGATGGCCTACGAGTCGGCAGCCGCATGCGAGAGACCGCGCGCCATCAAGAGCACGCAGCCAGATACCAACAATGGTTAAAAATCTTTCATACGGAAAATATCCAGTGGTGGCGACTGTTTCGGCTCGAGCCAAAACTGACGCTGCGAATTCTTTGGATCGCTCGCCTCCATTTGTTGCAATTCTTCGCACATCGGGCAACATTCGGACTTGCCTACCGCACATCATTACAATCTTCGTCTAGACGGGCCGAATCGAGAGAAGCAGACCCCACGAACGAGGAAAATTCACGTCAAACAGAGAAAATGGTACGGGAAGCATCGGAGAAGCTCCTGGAATCGATCTCACGTCGACACGCAAGCGGCGCGCTTCGCTTACGTCTGCAACAGCAAATGTACTTCCCGCGCTACTACCTTCATAATGAGCCGTTCATCCGACTAGAAATGAATCGGTCGTATTATACCGACAGCGTCCACGAGCATGAGCCAATCGAGATTTCGCTGATGATCCATAGATCCGGAATATGTATTCTCACCTTCGCAACACCAATTGCAAGAGAATTCGGTGTCGAGCAAGGCTATAGATACTTGCAAGCGGGCAAGCGTGTGCTGAACGCTGTCGAGGTATCGGTCCCCATACTGGGCACGCGGCCGCGATTCATGGACGAAAACTACTATCGGTGGCGCATAGCGATAACCGAATTCGACCACCTTGAGTGGGTCTCGTTCAGAACGCCTATCGACGGCGAAAACCTTATCACCATCGAAACAGTGTTCGACCTCTATCTTGAAGCCATACAGCGCGCAGCACGTCGAAGAATGCGAACCGAATGGCGCTGTAACACCACCCTGTTCCAAGGGTCGCCGCTGTGCGGATGTGAGGGAGCGATAGCGAAACAAGCACACGCGGTTGAGTTCGCCCAATTGATGGTCCGTAGCCGCTCGCCTATGCCTGTTACCGAAGAAGTACGCGGAGAATTGCTGAAAAATTACCTGGTAAATTCCGAGGAGGAGCTGTGGCTTTCAACAGGCCACGCAATTCATACCTTTTGGCCTCGGAGCGACATCCATTACATCACCGATTTGCAAATCATCGAGCCCATCGAATCAGCGATCCTTCAACATCGGCAGTTGGAGGCGATCGACCACAGAACCGTCGATCTTTCGGTTCGCGACGACGACCTGTTCGCTGCTCAAGAGCAATTGGCGACGGGCCTACCCGAGTACGGCCGTAATCTTCTGACAGACATCAATGCGCCGTCGGTAGTTGACGGGATGGCGGCGAAACTTCGCACACCCGAACTGTATTCGAGACTCAACGACCGCGTGAAAGTGCTGGAAAGCGTTGTCAACACACGCTACGCCCGAAAGCATTCGCGGCGGTCCATCGCGATTTCGGCTATCGGTCTCGGTACCGTTCTGATACTGCTTCTTCCTCGCGTTGACGAACTTATAAACAAGTTATCGGTGCTGTCTCCGACGGGATCGAAGGTGGCCGCACTTCGCGATTTCTTCGGAGGACCAGATCAAACGACGGTCGCCGTCTACATCATGGCGATAGTGTTGGCGACACTCGTGTTGTTTCGATTGAGCGTGCCGTACCCACGCGCACGAAACCTGGTTTCCGCACTTCGCGCCGCTTTCGCTCACTTGAAGACGCGAATCCCCTGGTTAAGACGCCTGAAACTCCCGAAACGCAGCTTTGGATACGCGACCAAACATGATGTGATCGTTGAAAGACGAGTGCCAGACCATCCTAGCGACGACGAAGATGAGAACTAGCTGTACTGACCACGGACGTTAGGTACGGCGTGGCGTGGTGACATGACGAAGACCTCCGAGTGAAGTGCGAGCTGTCTAGGAACGCACCAACCACACTCGGAGGTCTTCGTGTCCCACCGTAATGCCCCGTTGTCTGAAACCGGTCGCCTGCGGCTGGCTCGTTGCGTGGTCGAAGACGGCTGGTCGCTGCGCCGGGCTGCGGAGCGGTTCCAGGTCGCAGTCACCACAGCCCAGCGATGGGCCAGTCGGTATCGCGAACTAGGACCAGCGGGTATGGCTGATCGCAGCTCACGACCGCACCGAAGCCCACACCAAACCCCGACGCGCACCGAGCGCCGAATCATCAAAGTCCGTGTGATCCGCCGGTGGGGGCCAGCTCAGATCGGTTACCTCCTGGGTATTCACCCCTCGACCGTGCACCGGGTGCTGACTCGCTACGGACTCGCAAGGTTGCGCTGGTTGGACCGCCCCACCGGCCGCGTCGTCCGCCGCATTGAGTCGGCAGCGGTCGGGGATCTGGTCCACGTCGATGTCAAGAAAGTCGGCAAGATCCCTGCCGGCGGCGGCTGGCGGATGCTGGGACGCACCGTCGGTAACCGCAACGCCAAAGCCGATAGGAGTTCAGGACGTCGCAGTAAGTGGGGCGATCCCTTGCGAGGACACCACTTCCTGCACACAGCGATCGACGGCTACTCCCGGCTGGTCTACAGCGAGATGCTCGCCGATGAACGCAAGGAAACCGCGGCGGGCTTTTGGATCCGTGCCAACGCCTGGTTCGACGGATGCGGCATAAAGGTCAGAAAAGTGTTGACTGACAACGGGTCCTGCTACCGATCCCACACCTTCCGAGACGCACTCGGTGACCTCGAACATCGCCGCACCCGGCCCTATCGACCCCAAACCAACGGCAAGGTCGAACGCTTCCACCGCACCCTGGCAGACGAATGGGCCTACGCCCGGCTCTACACCAGTGACGCAGAACGCTGCGCTGAAATACCCGCGCTGGCTACACACCTACAATTACCACCGCGGCCACACCGCACTCGGCGGCCAACCACCCGCCGCCCGCGTACCTAACCTGTCAGGTCAGTACAACTAGCCCGGTCGGCGCATCGGCACGACGGTTGATTCGCCAGCGGTTCCTCGACGCAGCGGCGCAGCCTTGCCGTTGTCGCCTTCGGCGATGTAGTCGGCATACACGGTCAGCGTCGTGACGAATGACGCGCGTGACCGAGCATGTTCGACACCGCAGCTGCTCCACCGCAATCAGCACGTTAGAGGTTCGGCCACAGCCAAGTACCTGTACAGCGTCGCTCGGCTCACCCCGAGGTACTTCGCGATGTCCTTGGCGGTGTGACCGTCGGCCTTCATCCGCCTGGCCGTGACGATGTACTCGGCTGCAACGACCTTGCGAGGCCGTCCGAACTTGGTGCCGTTGGCGCGGGACGATTCGCGCTTCAGGGCAGTGCGTTCCTTCACCAGTTCGCGCTCGTACTCGGCTAGGGATCCGAGGACTCCGATCATCATGCGTCCGGCGGCGGTCGACGAGTCGATGCCGTCGGTGACAGATACAAGAGTGACGCCACGGTCGGTCAGCGCCTTGACGGTGCCGAGGATGTGAAGCATATTGCGGCCCAGCCGATCGAGCTTCCACACCACGACCGTGTCTCCCTCGCGTACGTAGTCGATCAGCGCAGCGAGCCCTGGACGGTCATCGCGCGCGCCGGACATCGTGTCGGAGAAGGTCTTCGTTACTCCGGCAGCTCCTAAGGCTGTCTCCTGCTGCTCCAAGGTCTGCGCCACGGTGCTGACACGTACATAGCCGATGCGCAGACCGTTGTCCTGTCCGTGCCGAATCCCGCTGTCATGTCTCACTATTGATGGAACGCGCCGGACGAGACGACTATTTCTGAGACGAACTTCTGAGACTGGATGACCTTGGACATCCGTCTGAGACGACGAGGATCTCTGGGTGTCTCACATGTGGTCTATTTCAAGACAGCGCCCTTCGGGCTCAGTCGCTTTCGTCGTCGGCGTAGGTGGCCACGGCGGCGTGATCATCGCCTCACCCTTCGGGTGTGCGTTTCGAAGTCTTGATCACAGAGCACTTCGCGGAAGTGAGCAATCGCGGTGCCGAACTCTGCCCATGACTGAGAATTGGTCGTTGAGCAGTTTAATCACCTACCAAACCTCTAGTAATCGAATCAAGGCCCATTAAGCCGGAGCCTTCTGGCGCTACCTTCGGCCCGCTTTTCGGCCAGCGACCTCGGCGAACTGACACCGCTGGACCCTGGACAGAGGAGCACCCCGGTGAGTAGTTCTTTGAATGGCGAAGCGCGACAGACTTGCGGGCGGCACCCGAGTAGTGGCACCCCCGAGTGCGCAGTGAGCCCTGATGCCCGGATCGAGAAGGGACAGCAGTGCGCTGAAAATCCGCAACCCGCTCAGCCAGCGGCTGCCGAGAATGTCATCGGCGAGCGACGCCACTTCCAGTTGAATCGTCGATGAAAGCACGTCACCAGTGCTGACCCTCTCGGCTCTCACCAGGAGCATGCCATCTGCCATGGTTACGGCCCGCGGCCCCTGATCTCGCCCCAAGAGCCGGTCACCCAACGTCGCGGAACGCGTCGAGCCTAGAATTTCGGAGAGCAAGCTCACAGCGAGGACGTGCACGGCTGCCCCTTTAGGGATTCCTGTGGGAGTCATCTGGGCGATCAGCCGGCTCTTGTTGCTGGTCGCCCTGATGCGATCGCCAGTGAGGAGCGTCGTCATTGGGCGAAAACTTGTGGAGGCCCTTCGGTTGGCCCGTTCCGGTCCTGGGCTCCCAGGAGATCACTCGGGCTTTCTTGGCGTCCTTGTCGTCGTCACTCATTAGACAGTCCTATCGATTATGACGTGCGTTGGAGGTGTCGGAGCTGCTGCGCCGAATGCAACGCTCAGGGAGGCTGCCACAACGAGCAACGCGATCGCCCCGATGAGCGCGCGGAACCGGTTCGCCAGCCCGAATGGGCCCGTGCAGTTCTTTAATCCCTCGGTGATGGCCTCTTGGTGGCCCACCGCGTAGCCGTAGTAGATCTCCTCAGGAGTCAGTGGTCGGCCGGGATCCTCAAACAGCGCTGCCCTGGTGTTGTGGGCCGGGTTGAGGCGCAGAGGTATCGGCGCGAAGATCCAAAAAGCCATCGCTACCGCGACGCCGTAGGCGACCACCGCAGTGACGTACCACCCCTGCTGGCGGGGACCATCGGAGAACCCGAAGAAAGCCACCGCAGCGGTGGCCAGAGCCAGCAGCGTCGAGGTGTTGGCGCGGTACTTGTCGATCAGCCCCTCGACGCGCTCACGGGCGGTCTTCGATTCCTGGTGATACAGCTTGAGGGTTTCGAGGTCGACCACGGCTTGCGCCGCCACTGCCGGGGACGGGGAGGTCGCCGCCTCGTGCGGTTGGTTATCGGGCTGGGGCACGGCGCTTCACCACCTTGGGTTCGAACTCGACATCGCCAGAAGGGTTTACCGAAAATCGGTACGCCTCATTCATGCCCGCTTTGCCGCTGTGGGTGAACGCCAGCACCCGTTGGCCGTCGGTGCGGATATGGATGATGCCGTAGTTAAGGCGTTCGAAGCCCTCGAACTGCGCGCCGCCGTCAGAAGCATGCGACGGCCCTCGATAGGCGAAGAAGGCGGCCAGCTCGGTGCAGAAGATGATCGCTGGGGTTTGGCGTGACGCTCTGCCGAGTGCCGCCATTAGCGTGGCGCGGGGATGAATGTATTCCTTGCTGGCTTTCTCATCACCCGAGGAGATGATCGACACCACGGGTCCGACCTCGCCCAGGAAGCCCATGTCGAAGTCAGCGGAGCCATGGTGAGGGGTTTTGAGGATCTCGGCCCGCAGTGCTGCGCCCCGATTGGCCTCGTGCATTCGGCGCATCGACTCGTGGTTCATGTCGCCGGTGAAGAGGAACCGGACATTGCCGTACCGCAGCCGGAAGTTAATTGAGTGGCCATTGATGGTGTGCGACGCCGAAACTCCACCCCCGGACGGGGTTTCAGTCAGCCCGGACATGAGGTCAACCCCCTCGGGCGGGGTGCCCAAGAAGCGCAATGCCTGTTTACCGCCGACGTCTTCAACGATCGGCCCGAGAAGTTCGACCGCGATCTCCGGCTGTCCGGGCTCCTGATCTTCGGAGAGGAAGTCGAACACGTTCTGGCTCGTGTGGTCGATGCGGCGCAAATCGATCGGTGAGCCCGTCACTCGCTTCGTCCGCGAATCCCAGGCGTCTAGCGTTTCTGCCCACTCATTGAACGGTTCATTCCGCTCTGCTTCCGGAACGTCGCGGATGTCGTCGACGAGGTCGGTTACGTAGAGCACGCCGTCATGGTCGACCGTGTCACCAAACATCTCGGCGTCCTTCCGCCGGGATCCGGTCGACGTCTTGCCTGGTCGTTTGACTATGCCGTTGTGGTACACCCGCCTTGGTGCGACGAACACCTTCTTGGCTTCGGTGGGAGCCTTCGTCTCGGAGATCCGCAGCTGGTTGAGGCCCGAGAAGTGGTCGGCGTCGCCGTGCGTGATCACGATCGCGTCGACGACTAGAGGGTCGGCGTCGGAAGTTCCTGGGAAGGATCGTGCCACTCGTCGCGCGAACAGCTTGTTGTCACCGCCGTCGATGAAGATGAGTTTGTCCGAGGGCGTCTGGAGGATCATGCCGTCGCCCTGCTGCACGTCAACCATGGACAGTCGGAGCAGCTTGGTCGTTCGCAATTTCGCACCAGAGCTGATGAAGCCACCGGTCGGCTGACCGCCGAAACCCTGCACCTCGACGCGCAACTTGCCGGGCTCGTCTTCGTCGGGCAGACGTCGGCACTGATCCCCCCAGTAGTACTGCAGCGTGTCACCGCTATCAAGGCGAACGTCGACGATGTCCTCATCGAAGAAAGCAATGTCGTTCGGCACTGTCTCGCCCTAGAACGGATTGACGTTGTCGATGCTGACGAACATGCCGTGGCCTGTGCCGTCATGCTTGAAGCGGGTGCCGTCGAAAGTCGACAATATGGCCCATCCGTTGACGTGATACGTCTGGCCGTAGTTCAGAACAAGGTCATTTGCCGTAGCTTCCGCCGAGCCTGGGATGTTTCCGATGTTCCAATAGAAGTCGCCATTCGCTCTGACTACAGCTAAATTCAATCGCTCTCGGTGTTCGGCCGAGTAGGGCGATTGCGCAAACGGCTCACCACTCCACCGCTGGCACACCACTAATGGTCCCCCACCATGACCTACGTCGTTCGAGTTCGCCAAGCACCGCACCTTGCCGGATTGGGTCCGTACGCTCTGACTGTCGTCAGCTGCCGCGTCGGCCACCACTCCCGGCATCAGCGCTATGACCGCTGACGCAACACACACCGCGAAGCGACGCAACATATCCGTTTCCCTCCCGATTGCTCAAGCCCCCACCGGAGGCTAACAGTTAGCAGGGTTCAGGCTCCACGAAATGATTGCTGAGCTGACGCAGAGCCGTTACATTCACTGAAGGGGCTGGTGGAAGAAATAGGTCGCCCGTAGCGGTGGCGGCCTTGATGTCCACTGGACGGAATGGGGAATGGGGGATGCGCTGTGTGTAGAACCATTGCTGGATTTGTAGTCGCTATCATCTTCGGATCACTCTTGACTTCAACGCGAGCTGGCGCCGCGCCACCGGCGTCCGGGTGCGGCCCTGACCAAGCGACGGCGTTGCAGTCCGCGCTATCGCAGTTGCCGCCAGAACCGCTAACCGGCCGTTCGTGGGAGAGCACTCCCGTCCACAGCAACTACGACCCTTGCGCGGACCTGTCCGCCATCGTGGTAATGATCCAAGGCGGAACTGGAAGCTCGCCAGAGCAAGCGCTGATGTTCCACCGTGGTCGGTACTTGGGGACCGGCACATCGAAGGCTTATGCGTTCACCACGCTCGACTCGGCGGCGTCGACCAATGACACCGTCGTTCTCCGATATAAGGACGGCCGATACGTCTGCACAGCATGTCCGGGCCCCGTCAGGACCGTCCGTTACCAGTGGCGAGGTGATCACGTCGAAATGCTCGACCCGCCACCTCCGGGGTGATGACGAAACGGACAGTCAAACCCTCGTCGCACAGAAGTCACGGCTGCAGTCGAACGAAGACGATGAAGCTCCACGCTGCCTTCTCGGGAGCGTCGGCCTTAGCATGCCGGTACCTAACCTAAGTCGCAGGTGCCTTCGCCCAGGCAAGCATCTCGTCGACAACGGTCCGTATCGATGGCAGGTCAACACCAGCCAAGTCGAGCTTGCGCACGACGTCTCGGACACCGAACGTGGTAGTGATCGGCAACCCATATTGCGTGTCTGCGTAGGATTTCCAATCGACTGAGTCCGCTGGCCTTGACCTTCGGCCTTAGGGCATTCTTCGCGCAGCTCATTCCAGCCTGGGAACGACGACTGTTGACGACGGTTGAAAGTCCGGCCAGTCGCGACGGTTGAAAAGTAGGCCACCCGATCAGATTGGATGGGTGATCT
>NZ_LQIU01000074.1 GCF_001499995.1 Mycobacterium sp. IS-1496 | reverse complement strand
TTGCGTTCGGCGACGAGGTCGTCGTTGAGTTTGCGTTCGGCTTCGATGCGGCGGGCCCGGTCTTGGGCGCGGGTGCGGCGGCGTTTGGGCATCTTGAGGCCGCGGTCGCTCGCGGTGGCTTCGGATTTCGCGGGTTGAAGCGGTGCCTCGGCGGTGGGCGCGCAAAGCGTCGGGAACAGCAGCGCGCTGCCGGGCTGGGTGGTGTAGGTCTGCCCACTCGGTGAGGTCCACACGACGGTGCCGTCGGCGAATTGCATGTCATGCCAGCCGTTTTCGCCGACCCAGAACGTCTTGAGCAGGTGATGTTTTCGGCACATGCATTTGGTGTTCGACGCGCACGTGGGTCCGGCGGGCCAGGGCACGGTGTGGTCGATGTCGCAGCGGTTGGCCGGTACGTCGCAGCCGGGGAAGCGGCACGTCAGGTCGCGGCAGCGGACGAAGAGCTGCAGGGCTGTCGACGGCCGGTAGCGGGGTTCGGGTGGGGCGTCGCCGGGGTGGATGATGGGGCGGATAGTAGCGCGTCGAGGAA
>NZ_LQIU01000073.1 GCF_001499995.1 Mycobacterium sp. IS-1496 | reverse complement strand
CGAGAGATCAGTGCCTTTGGCAAAGTACTGACGCAGCAGTCCATTGGTGTTTTCGTTGGTGCCGCGTTGCCACGGGGAATGGGGATCGCAGAAGTAGATGTCCAGGTCGGCGGCTTCAGCGATGGCCGCGTGGTTGGCCATCTCCTTGCCTTGGTCCCAAGTCAGGGTCTGGCGCAGAATCGCCGGCAACTGGGCCATCTTGGCCACGATCGCCTCCTGCACGGCTTCGGCGGTGTGGTTGTCGGGCAGGTGCAGCAGCAGGACGAACCGCGACGCGCGTTCGACCACGGTGCCGATCGCCGACCCCGAGGCGGTACTGCCCACGATGAGGTCGCCCTCCCAGTGTCCGGGAATTGCACGGTCGGCGACCTCGGCGGGCCGCTCGCTGATATTCACCATGTCGCGGATGCGCCCGCGACGCTCGTCCGGGCGTCGCTGCGGCTTGCGCAACGCGCGCCCGGTGCGCAGGCAGGTGTGCAACTCGCGACGCAGATTTCCCCTGCCCTGCAGATAGATTGACCGATAGATGGTCTCCGGGGACACGCGCATCTCCGCATCGTCGGGGAAGTCGATGAGCAACCGCGCTGCGATCTGCTCAG
>NZ_LQIU01000072.1 GCF_001499995.1 Mycobacterium sp. IS-1496 | reverse complement strand
AGCTGCCGTGGTTCGGCCCGCCGATGAGTGCGCCCTCGATGGCGACCGCGCGGCTGATGGAGACCTGGGCGCACGGGCTCGACGTCGCCGACGCGCTCGGCGTGCGGCGGGTGCCGACCGCACGGTTGCGGTCCATCGCGCACATCGGGGTCCGCACCCGCGACTTCGCCTTCGCCGTGCACGGGCTGCCCGTGCCGGGCGAACCGTTTCACGTGGAA
This sequence comes from Mycobacterium sp. IS-1496, assembly GCF_001499995.1. Classification (GTDB taxonomy): domain Bacteria; phylum Actinomycetota; class Actinomycetes; order Mycobacteriales; family Mycobacteriaceae; genus Mycobacterium. The sequence goes on along the minus strand of NZ_LQIU01000072.1, from coordinate 317 downwards.
CTGAACGCGCCCGACGGGTCGCGGTGGACCTGGGGACCGGCCGACGCGCCACAACACGTCACCGGTTCCGCCGAGCACTTCTGCTTCCTGGTCACCCAGCGCCGACCCCGCGACGAACTGGATGTGACGGCGGTGGGACCGGACGCCGAGCAGTGGCTGGACATCGCCCAGGCGTTCGCCGGCGGGGGGGGCCGGGGCCGCGGCTAGCCGCGCTTGCCGTTCCCCTTGCCGTTGCCGTTGCCCCTGCCGTTGTTCCCAGGCCCCTTCGGCTTCTCGATCTCCGGAGGCTGCACCTGCGCAGGCTGCTCGGCGACCGG
>NZ_LQIU01000071.1 GCF_001499995.1 Mycobacterium sp. IS-1496 | reverse complement strand
GACCTCACGCTGTTCCTGCTCGACCAGGACGGTCCCGAGCCCGATGACACCGAACGCGCCCGCAAGCGTGGCGTGTCGAGGTCCAAACAACGTGACGACGGAATGGTCGACCTGTCCGGCCATCTGACTCCGGAAGCGTGGGCGGTGTGGGAGGTGCTCTTCGCCAAATACGCCGCACCCGGGATGTGTAATCCCGACGATCCCGAACCCTGCACCTCAGGCACCCCCACCCAAGCCCAGATCGACCAGGACCACCGCACCCTGGCCCAGCGCCAACACGACGCGATGGTCGCGATCGGGCGCATCGCGTTGATGAGCGGCGAACTCGGTCACTTGAACGGGCTGCCGGTCTCGATCATCATCCGCACCACGCTGCAAGACCTGGAATCGCGGGCCGGGGTCGGCACCACCGGCGGCGGCACCGTGATCCCGATCAAGGAGGTGATCCGGATGGCCGGCCACGCCAACCACTACCTGGCGGTGTTCGACAAGGCGACCGGATCGGCCCTCGATCTGTTCCGCGCCAAACGCACCGCCTCCCCGGCCCAGCGCATCATGCTCATCGCCCGCGACGGCGGATGCACCAAACCGTGCTGCACCGTCGGCGCCTACGGCTCCCAAGTGCATCACGTGGTCGCCGACTGGACCGACGGCGGCAACACCAACGTCGATGAACTCGGGCTCGCGTGCGGGCCG
>NZ_LQIU01000070.1 GCF_001499995.1 Mycobacterium sp. IS-1496 | reverse complement strand
CATCCGCTCGACCATGTGCGGGTAGTGCAGCTCGAACGCCGGGCGCTCCGACCGGATGCGGGGCAGTTCGGTGAAGTTGTGCCGCGGCGGCGGGCAGCTGGTGGCCCACTCCAGCGAGTTGCCGTAACCCCACGGGTCGTCGACGGTGACGGGCTCGCCGTAACGCCAGCTGCGGAAGACGTTCCAGACGAAGGGCAGCATCGACACGCCGAGGATGAAGGCGCCGATGGTCGAGACGATGTTGAGCGTGGTGAACCCGTCGCTGGGCAGGTAGTCGGCGTAACGACGCGGCATGCCCTCGTCACCGACCCAGTGCTGCACCAGGAAGGTGGTGTGGAAGCCGATGAACGTCAGCCAGAAGTGCAGCTTGCCCAGCTTCTCGTCGAGCAGGCGGCCGGTCATCTTCGGGAACCAGAAGTAGATGCCGGCGTAGGTGGCGAACACGATGGTGCCGAACAGCACGTAGTGGAAGTGCGCGATCACGAAGTAGCTGTCGGTCACGTGGAAGTCCAGCGGCGGGCTGGCCAGCAGCACACCCGACAGACCACCGAGCAGGAACGTCAGCAAAAAGCCCACCGAGAACAACATCGGTGTCTCGAACGTCAACTGGCCCTTCCACATCGTGCCGATCCAGTTGAAGAACTTGATCCCGGTCGGCACCGCGATGAGGAACGTCATGAACGAGAAGAACGGCAGCAGCACCGCGCCGGT
>NZ_LQIU01000069.1 GCF_001499995.1 Mycobacterium sp. IS-1496 | reverse complement strand
ACTTCACCGAACTGCCCCGCATCCGGTCGGAGCGCCCGGCGTTCGAGCTGCACTACCCGCACATGGTCGAGCGGATGCGGGCCGAGGCCCACATCGGCCGCCATGCCACAGCCGGGGAGATTCCCGAGGGATTCGGCCCCCGCACGGAACCCGACCGCAGCAGCTGACCGCTGCCCGTGAAGCCGGCGTCAGGCGGCTGGTTCGTCGAGCGCGCGCAGCTCTCGCAGGTACCACCACGGCGCCACCGGCATCGCCAGCGTCACCAGTGCCGTCAGCGCGTACAGCACCCACGAGACCGTGTCGCTGCCGACCGCCATCAGATACGTGGCCGCGCCGATGGCGATCATCGCCACACCCATCGCGATGCCGAGCACCAGTGCGCACTGCAGCCACAACCGATCCACCTCGGCCGTCGGCAGGCCGGGATCGAGCCGGCTCGGCACCTGCTGCACCACCGGGGCAACACGCAACTTCTCCGTCGCGGGTTCGTCTGTGGCCGTTGACCTTTCGCGGGGCAGCACCACAGCCTCCGGTTCGGCGTGCGCGGTCCGCCGCGCGCGCAGCAACAGGGGTACCGACCCGATGATGACGGCGGCGGACACCCCGATGACGGTGTAGAGCAGCCACGGGGTGTCGCCGTCGGACGACGCCGCTGGCTGGCTGCGGCCGAGTTCTGTCAGGGCGACGGTCGCCGCCACGGCGGCGCCGAGCGCGATCAGCCAGACGGCCGCGCAGACGCCGAGCAGGATGCGGTTGAGTCTCTCGGCCGCCGCACCGGAGCGGGCGGCGGCGGTGGCGCTGCCTGCCATCAGCAGCTGGTCTGCGCGGCGTTGCCGTTGTTGGAGGACAAGACCGTCCCGTCGCTCGTCGCTCATGCCCGTGCCCCGATCCAGAGAGCCGCGCCGATGACGGCCACCATGCCGATGATCCACGCCGCC
>NZ_LQIU01000068.1 GCF_001499995.1 Mycobacterium sp. IS-1496 | reverse complement strand
GCCTCGGCGGGATGGCCGAGGTCCGCGACGGATGGGATGCGCGCCTCGACCGCGCGGTCGCCGTCAAGCTGCTGCATCCGGCGTTGCGGACCCAGCCCGAGGTGCGCAGCCGGTTCGAAGCCGAAGCCCGCTCGGCCGCCGCCCTCACGCATCCGAACATCGTCGCGGTGCACGACTACGGCGAGGACGACGGCACGCCGTTCATCGTCATGGAGCGGTTGCCCGGCCGCACCCTCGGCGACGTCATCGCCGCGGGTCCGATGTCACCCGCCCAGGTGCGCGCGATGCTCGACGAGGTGCTCGCGGCCCTGGAGGTCGCCCACGCCGCGGGCGTGCTGCACCGCGACATCAAACCGGGGAACATCCTGCTCTCATCCGACGCCAACAGCCTCAAGGTGGCCGACTTCGGCATCGCCAAGACCGGCGGCGCCGCCCACACGATGACCGGGCAGATCGTCGGGACGCTGGCGTACATGAGTCCCGAGCGGATCAGCGGTGCGCCTGCTTCGGTCGCCGACGACCTCTACGCCGTCGGGGTGATGGCCTACGAGGCGCTGCTGGCCCGGCGGGCCTTCCCGCAGGACAACCCGGGCTGCGTGGCGCGCGCGATCATGGACGAACCGCCGCCCCCGGTGACGGCGTTCCGCTCCGACGTCGACCCGATCCTCGCCGGCGTCATCGAACGGGCGATGACGCGTGATCCGCGTCAGCGCTTCAGCAGCGCGACGCAGATGCGCGCCGCTCTCGCCGGGGACCAGACCGCCCTGTTCGGGGGAACCGCACCGGTCATCCCGCCGGCCCGGCCGGCCACCCGGGTGCTCGCTGCGCCCCTGCCGCCGTCGGCCGTCGGTCCGCCGCCCCGCCGCGGCCCGTCGCGGCGTGCGCGCGCGGCCGCGGGTGCGGTCGCGGTGCTGGCGGCGTTCGCCATCGTGGCCGTCGCCCTGGCGATGGACCCGTTCTCGCCCGCGCCCGCGCAGAAACCGGTGAGCAACAGCA
>NZ_LQIU01000067.1 GCF_001499995.1 Mycobacterium sp. IS-1496 | reverse complement strand
ATAGATGGTCTCCGGGGACACGCGCATCTCCGCATCGTCGGGGAAGTCGATGAGCAACCGCGCTGCGATCTGCTCAGAGCTGTGCTCCTCAAGCAGTTTCGCCTGCACCTCATCATGCAACACCTGATTGCGGGCCAGCTTGCCCAGCTGCGGACGGCGAGCACGCTCCTCGGAGCGCGACTGCGCCACTACCGCGTCGTACCGCACGGTGGCGGTCGAACCGCTCTGACGCGCTCCGAACGCCTCCTTGCGCCGATACCCCGACTTGCGTCCGTCGTTGTGGTGGACACCGTTGACGTCGAGCTCGTACTTGATCGTCGACGCCGGCCGGCCCAATCGCCTGCCGATCGAGTTCAGCGATTCGTTGGCCGCGACTCCGATCTGGATCTGAATGCGGTCGGCCAACGTCAGACGCGGCCGAGGTCCCGAGGTCGTCGGCTCACGCTTTTGCGGGTTCACCCCTCCAGCGTGGGTGAACCAGCGAACCCCGGTAGCACACGACACACCGACCGCCACACCGGCTTCACGTGCAGTGCAACCCTCACCGATACGGCCCCAGAACTCACGAACAACACTCAACAACGGTGGACGTGACACAGCAGCACTTCCCATCAGAATCAGCTGCTATTGCAACGACGCCTTGAAACCGCCCGGCGAAAGTCGGACACGACCTCACGTTCGGCGGACGACGGCGGTCTTGGTCGCCAGATCGTGCAGACCGCGCAGGTCTTCGTCGGTGAACAGCGCCGGGATGACCAGCGCGATCATCAGCCCGCGGACCACGGCGCGGCCCAGACCCACGTGTTCCCGGTCGTCCATCGACACGACCATCAGCCCCAGGACGAACTGGCCGGGGGTGAAGCTGAACAGGCGCACCGACACGGCCCCGAGGACGAACCAGATGACGAGGATCACCGTCGACATCGCGCCCACCGAGATCAGGCCCAGCGTCATGGCGAGCGCGGCCAGCCCGTAGGCGATGAACCAGTCGACGAGCATCGCCGCGACCCGGCGGCCGAACCGCGCCATCGAGCCGGGCCCGCTGTCGGGCGCCCCGAGCCGCTGACCCGGGTATTCATTCGGTGGTTGGCCCGGGCCGCCGGGTCCGCGGTTCGATTCCGGACCGGACAGCCAGGACCCGAGCGCGCGGGCCATACTGAAAGGATAGGCGGGCCCGCTGCGCTCGCCTCGAACCCGGGTGTGATGCTCCGCCGTAACTTCGGCGCAACATGCGGTTGACGACCGTGCAACATCGTGTCCCTAGCGTCAACGCGCGGGTTACCAGTAAAGGAGAAAACTAGAGTGGCAGATAAGACGGCCGACGACATCATCAAGTTGATCAAGGACGAATCGGTCGAATACGTCGACATTCGGTTCTGCGATCTGCCCGGCGTCGTCCAGCACTTCTCGATCCCGGCCTCGGCCTTCGACGAGAGCGTCTTCGAAGACGGTCTGGCGTTCGACGGCTCGTCTGTCCGCGGCTTCCAGTCGATCCACGAGTCGGACATGATGCTGCTGCCCGACCCCGAGACCGCGCGCATCGACCCGTTCCGGCACGCCAAGACGCTCAACATGAACTTCTTCGTGCACGATCCGTTCACCCGCGAGGCGTACTCCCGCGACCCCCGCAACGTGGCGCGCAAGGCGGAGAACTACCTGATCAGCACCGGTATCGCCGACACCTGCTTCTTCGGTGCCGAGGCCGAGTTCTACATCTTCGACTCGGTCAGCTTCGACTCGAAGATGAACGGCACGTTCTACGAGGTCGACTCGGAGTCCGGCTGGTGGAACAGCGGTGAGCCCTTCGAGGCGGACGGCAGCCCCAACCGCGGCTACAAGGTGCGCCCCAAGGGCGGCTACTTCCCCGTCGCGCCCTACGACCACTACGTCGACCTGCGCGACAAGATGGCCACCAACCTGATCAACGCGGGCTTCGTGCTCGAGCGCGGTCACCACGAGGTGGGCACCGCCGGCCAGGCCGAGATCAACTACAAGTTCAACACGCTGCTGCATGCGGCCGACGACGTGCTGCTGTTCAAGTACATCATCAAGAACACCGCATGGCAGGAGGGCAAGACGGTCACGTTCATGCCCAAGCCGCTGTTCGGTGACAACGGTTCCGGTATGCACGCCCACCAGTCGCTGTGGAAGGACGGCCAGCCGCTGTTCCACGACGAGTCCGGCTATGCGGGTCTGTCCGACACCGCCCGCCACTACATCGGCGGCATCCTGCACCACGCCCCGTCGCTGCTGGCGTTCACCAACCCCACGGTGAACTCCTACAAGCGTCTGGTGCCGGGCTACGAGGCGCCGATCAACCTGGTCTACAGCCAGCGCAACCGCTCGGCGTGCGTGCGTATCCCGATCACCGGCAACAACCCCAAGGCCAAGCGCCTGGAGTTCCGCTGCCCCGACAGCTCGGGCAACCCGTATCTGGCGTTCGCGGCGATGCTGATGGCCGGTATCGACGGCATCAAGCGCAAGATCGAGCCGCAGGCGCCCGTGGACAAGGACCTCTACGAGCTGCCGCCGGACGAGGCCGCCAGCATCCCGCAGGCCCCGACCTCGCTGTCCGCGGTGATCGACAAGCTCGAAGAGGACCACGAATACCTCACCGAGGGTGGCGTGTTCACCGAGGACCTGATCGAGACCTGGATCTCCTACAAGCGGGAGAACGAGATCCTGCCGATCCAGATCCGTCCTCACCCGTACGAGGTCGCGCTGTACTTCGACGTCTAGTCGGCTCGCCGACGCGACGTCTAAGTCGGCAGGTGTCAGGGCCGGGTGGCGTGCATGCCGCCCGGCCCTTTCGCTTGGATGGAGCCATGCGGGTACTGGTGCAGCGGGTCTGTTCGGCGCGCGTCGTCGTCGACGGCGAGGTGGTGGGCGAGATCCTGCCGCCGTCGCAGGGACTCGTGGCGCTGGTCGGCGTCACCCACACCGACGACGCCGACACCGCGCGCAAACTCGCCGAGAAGCTCTGGCAGCTGAGGATTCTCGACGGTGAGCGCTCAGCCGCCGACATCGGCGCCCCGATCCTGGTCGTCAGCCAGTTCACCCTCTACGCCAACACCGTCAAGGGGCGGCGGCCGTCGTGGAACGCCGCGGCGCCAGGACCGGTCGCCGAACCGCTGGTGACCACGTTCTGCGAGGCGCTGCGCGGGCTCGGCGCTCCAGTGCGAACAGGAGTTTTCGGGGCGCACATGAACGTGGAACTGGTCAACGACGGTCCGGTAACAGTGCTGCTCGAGCTGTGAAAATCCTGGACGTGCGCGCGTAAGGTCACCCCATGGCCACGACTTTCGACTCTCGGCTCGCGAACTACTCCTCCCCTCTCCTGAGCATCTTCCGCATCGTCTTCGGGTTGGCGTTCACACTGCACGGCTCGATGAAACTGTTCGGCTGGCCGCTCGGCCAGTCGGTTCCGGTCGGTTCCTGGCCAGGCTGGTGGGCCGGTCTCATCGAGTTCGTGCTCGGCATCCTCATCACCATCGGGTTGTTCACCCGCATCGCGGCGTTCATCGCCTCCGGCGAGATGGCGGTGGCCTACCTGTGGCAGCACCTGCCCAACGGGTTCTGGCCCTACGACCAGGGCATGGGCGGCAACGGCGGCGAGCCCGCGCTGCTGTACTGCTTCGCCTTCCTGGCGCTGGCCGGGCTCGGCGCGGGAGTCTGGTCGGTCGACGCCCGGCGGCGCAGCCGGGGAGTGGCGACCGGTGGTGTGGTCACCGGTACCGCTGCCCCCACCGGGTACGGGACGGCGCCCGGCGGCTACGCCCCCACCGGTCAGACCGGTCAGCCGGTCCGCCGCGGCGGCCTGCTCAGCCGCTTCCGTCGGCCGCGCTACTGACTGGCCCTCGTCCGCGGCGCACGGTAGCGTCGCCGAGGGGCCTTCGCGTCTGCGACGTGGGGATGCCGTTCCACATTCGGTGGCCCCATTGAGGAGGCCGCATGGGTGGGGACGGTCCCATCGGCGTGGCCACGGGTCTCGACGCCGCGTGGTCCTCCGTCCCCCATCCGGTGGTCGTGGTGACCGGCACCGGAATCGTCCGCGCGGTGAGCCCGTCCACGCAGGCGCTTCTGCCGTCGGCCGTCCCGGGTGCGGACGTGGACGAGGTCGCACCCCCGTGGCTGGCGCAGGCACACCGCCGGCTCGCGCAACGAACCGCCTCGCCTGAGGTCGAGGGGACAACCGCGTCGGGCGCCGTGAACGGCAGACGCGTCGAAGCCCGCCCCACTGTGCTCGACGGTGAGATCGCCTGGTGGTTGATCGAGGACGACGACCGCGAGCTCACGGACACCCAGGAGGCCCTCTCCCGCGAGCAGGCGCGCACCGCCTTCCTCGACGAGGCCTCGGCGGTGCTGATGGCCACCCTCAACGTCGACCGCTGCATGTCGGCGGCCGTCCAGTTGGCGACGCGGCATCTCGCCGACGCGGCCGCGGTCGTCTCCCCGGTCGCCGGCAACCGGTTGCCGGTCGTCTGCGGTGACCGCGGCGGGGTGGAGCAGCGCACGGTCGACGCAGATCCCGCGGTGGTGGCGGGGCTCAGTGAGGCGTTGCGCGGCTTCCCACCCGTACCGTCGCGCTGGCTCGACCCGGCATCGCTGCCCGAGTGGCTCATCCCGTCGACGTTCGGCGGTTCGGTGGGGTCGGTGCTGATCACCCCGCTTCCCGGCCTCGGTGTCCCGGCCGGCGCGCTGGTGTTGCTGCGGCGGGCGTCCGAACCGGCGTTCGGCGACGACGAGGAGCTCTCCGCGCGGCTGTTCGCCGCGCGTGCCGGTGCGGCGCTGTCGGCGGCGGGGCTCTACGCCGAACAGTCCGCGATCACCCGCACGCTGATGCGCGATCTCGTCCCGCCTCAGCTGCGCCGCCTGCACGGCTTCGAACTGGCGGGCGGCTACCGCGCCTCCGAGGACCACCAGGTCGTCGGCGGCGACTTCTACGACGTGCACCCCGGCGCCACGCCGGAGGACGACACCCTGGTCGTCCTCGGTGACGTGTGCGGCAAGGGTCTGGAGGCCGCGGTCCTCACCGGCAAGATCCGCAACACCCTGCAGGCGCTCGCGCCGCTGGCGCAGGACCACCGCGGGGTGCTCAGGTTGCTCAACAGCGCCCTGCTGTCCACCGACCACACCCGCTTCGCCACCCTGGTCCTGGCCTCGGTGGCGCGCCGCGACGGACAGGTGGTGCTGCGGTTGACCAGCGCCGGGCACTGCGCGCCGCTGATCGTGCGCTGCGACGGGCGGGTCGAAGAGGCCGACACCCGCGGCCAGTTGGTGGGCGTGCTGGAGCAGATCCAGACCCGCACGTTCGAGACGACCCTGGCGCCCGGCGAGACGTGCGTGCTGTACACCGACGGCGTGACCGAGGCCTGGGGTGGCCCGCTCGGCACCGACATGTTCGGTGAGCAGCGCCTCGCCGCCGCCCTGGAACAGTGCGCGGGGATGCCGGCCGAGGCCGTGGTCGAGCGGATCATGATGCTCACGACGCAGTGGGTGAGCCGCCGCGAGCACGACGACATCGCCGTCGTCGCGATCACCGCTCCACGCCGGACGCACCTCAGCGCGGTCGACGGCCATACCGCCGGCAGGTACACCGCGTGAGCGCCGACCACACGGCCGCGCGGGAGCGGCTGTGGAACGCCGTCCTCGATGGTGACGAATACGCTGCGGCCGCAACGGTGTTCGCCGCGATCGACACCGGTGTGAGCGCCGAGGATGTGCTGCTCGAGATCATCGCGCCGGTACAGCACCGCGTCGGCACCGAGTGGGCCGCCAACCGGATCACCGTCGCCGAGGAACATGCCGCCACCGCCATCAACGACAGGGTGATCGCCGCCCTCGCCCACCACCCGGCCAGCACGCCGAACCCGAAGAGCGGCCGGGTGACGGTGGCGTGCGTCGACGGTGAGTGGCACGCGCTGCCCGCGCGTCTGCTCGCCGAAGTGCTGCGGCTCCGCGGTTGGCAGGTCGACTTCCTGGGCGCTCAGGTGCCCACCCCGCATCTCATCGCCCACCTGCACCGGACCGGCCCTGTCGCCGTGGCCCTCTCGTGTTCCATCCCGACCCGGCTGCCCACCGCCCACGCCGCGATCACCGCATGCCAGGCCGCCGGCGTCCCCGTCATCGCCGGCGGCGCCGCGTTCGGACCGGACGGGCGCTACGCCCGCCGGCTGGGTGCGGACGCCTGGGGTCCCGACGCCCGGGCGGCCGCCGAGTGCCTCAACCGCGGCGTCGACCGGGGCCACCGGCCCGCGGCGCACCATCCCATCGACGACCTGCCGCATCTGGGCGACCAGGAGTACACGATGGTCAGCCGCACCGCCCCGCAACTCGTCAAGGCGACCGTGGTCGACCTGGAGAACCGCTTCCCGGCGATGCGGACCTACAGCGAACGGCAGCGCCAGCACACCACCGAGGACATCGCGCACATCGTGGACTTCCTCGCCACCGCCCTCTACATCGACGACGACGAGCTGTTCACCGGTTTCCTGACGTGGACTGCCGACATCCTCGTCGCGCGCGGCGTGCCGGCCACCTCACTTCACCCGGCGCTGGAATCGCTTGGGGCTCAACTGATGGAGTTCCCCCGCACCCAGCGTCTTCTGACCGCAGCATCGACCGCCCTTGGCCATCCGACCGACATGGAAACAATCGCATGAAGCTGAGCTGCTCCCTCGACGTCGCCCGCCGGTCGGCCACCGTGCACATCGCCGGTGAGCTCGACTCCGAGACGACCGACGAGCTCGTCGCCACCGCATCGCGGCTGCTCGAGGCCGACCCGGGACTCCGCGCGCTGCGCCTCGACTGCGGCGAACTGACGTTCTGCGACTCCGCGGGCCTGTCGGGGTTGCTGCTCATCGAACGCCGCACCTCCGCAGCCGGCGTCGACCTCCACCTCGACAACCGGCCGAGCTACTTCGAGCGGGTCCTCGACATCACGGGGATCCTCGAGTACGTCACCGGGCGGAGCGCGAGAACCGCGCCCGCTCCTGCCGACAAGCCCGACGACGAACGGAGCGAGACCGAGATCGGGTGAGCGCCCGGGTCAGCCGTCCAGTCCGAGGTCTTTGCGGAACCGCTTCATCCCGTCGATCTTCTCCGCCAGCGTCGCGTCGGCGCCGGTGTAGAACATCCACGGCATGGTCAGGATGTGGGTGATGCCCGCGGCCTCGGCGCGGTCGTAGTCGGCCCGCACCAGCGCGTCGGTGAGCGGCGTGAGGATCGTGAAGTCCTCGACGGATCTGCCTGCCGCAGCGCGGAGTTCGTGGAGCCGCTGCGCCGCGGCGATGGCCCGGTCGGTGGTGATCAGATCGCCGATCCAGCCGTCGTTGCGCGCGGCGCGGCGCAACGCGACGTCGCTGAGGCCGCCGACGTAGATCGGGATGGGCGGCGGTGTGGGCTCCATCTCCAGCCGCGGAGTCGGGTAGAACTCACCGTCGAACTCGGTCCAGCCCGGCTGCCACAGTGCCCGGAACAGGTCGAGCATCTCGTCGGTGCGCCGGCCCCGGCGGTCGAACCGCTGCCCCATCAAACGGAACTCGTCTTCGCACCAGCCGACCCCGATGCCGAGCTCCACCCGTCCGCCCGCGAGGTAGGCCGCGGTGCCGATGGCCTTGGCCGCCGAGTACGGGTCGCGCATCGCAGGCACGTACACCGTGGTGACGAACCGCAGCCGGGTGGTGACCTGCGCGAGGGCGCCGACGAGCACCCACGGGTCGGGCCAGTGGGTGAACGGCTGCCAGCGTCGTTGCCCGTCCCTGGTGTACGGATACGGCGTCTCGAGCGTCTCGAGGTTGACGACGTGGTCCGGGATGCCGAGGCCGTCGTATCCGAGTTCGTCCGCGGCGCGGGCGATGTCGACGATCTCACTGGTGTCGACGAACGCCGGGCTGATGTAGTACTTCATCGGACCTCAGCCACCGAACACCTTGCGCACCACCGTCTTCGCGCGCCGCGTCACCCGCAGGTAGTTGTCGAGGAACTCGCCGCCGTCGTCGTTGTCCCAGCCCGCGGCCACCGCCACCGCGTTGAGCATCCGGCCGGGGCCGGGCAGCTGGTCGGTCGGCTTGCCCCGCACCAGCACCAGCGCGTTGCGCGCCCGCGTCGCCGTCAGCCAGGCCTGCCGCAGCAGGTCGATATCGCCTTCGGCGATGAGTTCGGCGGCGCCGATCGCGTCGAGCGCCTGCAGCGTCGAGGTGCAGTGCAGGGCGGGCACCTTGTGCGCGAACCGCAGCTGCATCAGCTGCACGGTCCACTCGATGTCGGCCAGTCCGCCGCGGCCGAGTTTGGTGTGGGTGTTGGGGTCCGCGCCGCGCGGCAACCGCTCGGCGTCGACGCGAGCCTTGATCCGCCGGATCTCCTGCACCGCCTGCGCCGACACCCCGCCGGCCGGGTAGCGCGTCTTGTCGATCATCAGCAGGAAGCGTTCCCCGAGTTCGAGATCGCCTGCGACGCGGTGCGCGCGCAGCAACGCCTGCACCTCCCACGGTTGCGCCCACTGCGTGTAGTACGCCTCGTAGGACGCCAGTGTGCGCACCAGCGGCCCGTTGCGCCCTTCGGGCCGCAGGCCCGTGTCGACCTCCAGCGGCGGGTCCGCGCTCGGGGTGCCCAGCAGCGAGCGCACCCGCTCGGCGATGCCGGTCGCCCACCGCACCGCGGCGGATTCCTCTGCGCCGCTACACGGTTCGCAGACGAACATCACGTCGGCGTCGGAGCCGTAGCCCAGTTCCTGGCCGCCGAGCCGGCCCATGCCGATCACCGCGATGCGGGCCGGGGGGCCATCCTCGGGGGCGTTGGCGCGCATCACCGCGTCCAGCGCGGCCTGCAGCACGGCCACCCACAGCGCCGTCAGCGCCCGGCACACCTCGATCACGTCGAGCATGCCCAGCAGATCGGCCGAGGCGATGCGCGCGAGTTCCCGGCGGCGCAGGGTGCGGGCGGCGGCGATGGCGCGCACCGGGTCGGCGTGCCTGCCCGCCGACGCCACCAGCCCCCTGGCCATGGCCTCGGGTTCGGTGTCGAGCAGTTTCGGGCCGTTGGGTCCGTCGGCGTAGAGCTGGATGACCTCCGGGGCGCGCATCAGCAGGTCCGGTACGTAGGCCGACGTGCCCAGCACCCGCATCAACCGTTTGGCGACGGCCCCCTCGTCGCGCAGCGTGCCGAGGTACCACCGCTGTTCGGCCAGCGCCTCGCTGATGCGGCGATAGGACAGCAGGCCGGCGTCCGGGTCGGGGGTGTCGGATAGCCAGTCGAGCAGCGTCGGCAGCAGCACCCGCTGGACGCGGCCGCGCCGTCCGCCCTCCCCGGTCAGTGCCGCCAGATGCGTCAGCGCGCTCTGCGGGCCCTCGTAACCCAGTGCGGCGAGCTGACGTTCGGCCGCGGCGGTGCTCATCCCGGGTTCGATGCCCAGCGCGGGCTGGCCCACCGACTCCAGCAGCGGTTGGTAGAACAGCTTGGCGTGCAGGCGCGACACCCGCAGGCTCTGCCGCTTGAGCTCCTCCCGCAACACACCGAGGGCGTCGCGCTGGCCGTCCGGGCGCACGTGGGCGGCGCGGGCCAGCCAGCGCAGCGCCTCGTCGTCGTCGGTCTCGGGCAGCATATGGGTCCGTTTGAGCCGCTGCAGCTGCAGCCGGTGCTCGAGCAGCCGCAGGAACTCGTAGGACGCGGTGAGGTTGGCGGCGTCGTCGCGGCCGACGTAACCGCCCGCCCCCAACGCGGCCAGCGCGTCGACGGTGGATGCGACGTGCAGCGACTCGTCGTTGCGCCCGTGCACCAGCTGCAGCAGCTGGACGGCGAACTCCACGTCGCGCAGCCCGCCCGTACCGAGCTTCAGTTCCCGCGCCCGCACGCCTGCGGGCACCAGCTCCTCCACCCGCCGGCGCATCGCCTGCACCTCGGGCACGAAATCCTCACGCTCGCAGGCTGTCCAGACCATCGGCGTCAGCGCCTCGATGTATTCGCGGCCCAGGTCGGCGTCACCGGCGGTGGGCCGCGCCTTCATCAGCGCCTGGAACTCCCACGTCTTGGCCCAGCGCTGGTAGTAGGCGACGTGTGACTCGAGCGTGCGGACCAACTGGCCGTGCTTACCCTCCGGGCGCAACGCCGCGTCGACTTCGAAGAAGGCGTCGGCGGCGAACCGCATCATCTCCCCGGCCACCCGGGTGGTGGTCGCGTCGGCGGGGTCGGTGACGAAGATGACGTCGACGTCGCTGACGTAGTTCAGTTCGCGCGCACCGCATTTGCCCATCGCGATGATGGCGATGCGGGGCCGGTCGCCTTCGCCGCACACCGCGCGCATCGCCACCTCGAGCGCACCGGCGAGCGCGGCGTCGGCCAGATCCGACAGGTGCTCGCCGACCGTCGAGAACGGCAGCACGGGTTCGTTCTCGACCGTGGGCGCCACGTCGAGGGCCGCGAGCACCAGCAGCCGGTCGCGGTACAGCGTGCGCAGCGGCAGCATCGCGGCCGCTGTGTCGACCGATTCCGCGACCGCGACGAACTCCCCGCGCAGCGCGTCGGCCGTCGGGAGCGTCACCTTGCCGGCGAGCAGTTCCCATTTCTCGGGGTGGGCGACGAGGTGGTCGCCGAGCGCGAGCGACGAGCCCAGCACTGCGAACAGCCGTCCGCGCAAGGGTTTGTCGGTCAGCAGCGCGCGGTTGAGCGCGTCCCAGCCGTCGCCGAGCGCATCGGCGAGGCGGACCATCGTGTGCAGTGCGCTGTCGGCGTCCGGTGCGCGCGAGAGCGACCACAGGAGTTCGACGTGCCGGTCGGTGTTCCAGCCCAGCCTGTCCAGGTACGCGGGGGCCTGCCTCTCCACCAGTCCGAGGCGCCCGGTGCTGGGCAGCTTCGAGCGTTCGGTCGACGGTCTCGCCACGCTGCTGACGTTACCGCGCCCCGGTCACAGCGACAGGTAGGCCTGCAGCTCGTACGGCGTGACATGGCTGCGGTAGGTCTCCCACTCCGCGCGCTTGTTGCGCAGGAAGTAGTCGAACACGTGCTCCCCCAACGCCTCGGCCACCAGTTCGGAGTTCTCCATCTCGCCGAGTGCGACGCCGAGGCTGCTGGGCAGCTCCCTGTAGCCCATGGCACGGCGCTCCTCGGGCGTCAGGCTCCACACGTTGTCCTCGGCCTGCGGTGCGAGCACGTAACCCTTCTCGACCCCGCGCAGCCCGGCGGCCAGCAGCACCGCGAACGTCAGGTACGGGTTGCACGCCGAATCGGGGCTGCGCACCTCGACCCGGCGCGACGACGCCTTGCGCGGCGTGTACATCGGCACCCGCACGAGCGCCGAGCGGTTGGCCGCACCCCAGGACGCCGCCGTCGGCGCCTCACCGCCGTGCACCAGACGCTTGTAGGAGTTCACCCACTGGTTGGTGACGGCGCTGATCTCGCTGGCGTGCTCGAGGATCCCCGCGATGAACGACTTGGCGACGTCGGAGAGCTGCAGCGGATCGTCGGGGCTGTGGAAGGCGTTGGTGTCGCCCTCGAACAGGCTCATGTGGGTGTGCATCGCCGACCCGGGGTATTCGGCGAACGGTTTGGGCATGAACGAGGCCCGCACACCGTCGCCGAGCGCGACCTCCTTGACGACGTAGCGGAACGTCATCACGTTGTCGGCCATGGACAGGGCGTCGGCGTAGCGCAGGTCGATCTCCTGCTGGCCGGGTGCGCCCTCGTGGTGGCTGAACTCGACCGAGATGCCCATCTGCTCGAGCGCGTCGATGGCGTGCCTGCGGAAGTTCGGCGCCGAATCGTGCACGGCCTGGTCGAAGTATCCGCCGTTGTCGGCCGGGACGGGCGGGGTGCCGTCGTTCGGGCCGGGCTTGAGGAGGAAGAACTCGATCTCGGGGTGCACGTAGCAGGAGAACCCGAGGTCGCTGGCCTTGCCGAGCTGACGCCGCAGCACGTGGCGGGAGTCGGCCCACGACGGCGAACCGTCGGGCATCGTGATGTCGCAGAACATCCGGGCCGAATGGTGCTTACCCGAGCCGTCTGCCCACGGCAGCACCTGGAAGGTGGACGGATCGGGGCGGGCGACCATATCGGCTTCGGAGACGCGCGCGAAGCCCTCGATCGACGAGCCGTCGAAGCCGATGCCCTCCTCGAAGGCGCCCTCGAGTTCCGCGGGCGCGATCGCCACGGACTTGAGGTAACCGAGGACGTCCGTGAACCACAGCCGGACGAAGCGGATGTCGCGTTCCTCCAGCGTGCGGAGCACGAATTCCTTCTGGCGATCCATGACCGCGAGCGTAGGTTCCAGCTGTTAATTCTGTGTTACGGCGCTGCTCCGAGTGGATTCCCGGTCAGCACCGCAGACCGTTCGGCGGCACGGCGCCGTCGACCAGGAAGCCCACCACCGCCGTGTCGACGCAGGCGTCGCCGTTGAAGACCACGGTGTGCTGTTTGCCCTCGAACGAGATCAGCGACGCGCCCATCTGTCGGGCCAGCGCGACGCCGGCCTCGTACGGGGTGGCCGGGTCGCCGGTGGTGGACACCACGACGACCTTGCCGGCGCCCGGGCTGGTGGCCTGTCGCGGCGCCGACGTGGCCGGCACCGGCCACAGCGCGCACACGTCGCGAGGCGCGTAACCGGTGAACTGCCCGTAGGACAGGAACGGCGCCGCCTCGCGGAACCGCCGGTCGGCCTGCACCCATGCGGCCGGGTCGGTCGGATACGGCGCGTCCACGCAGCGGATCGCCATGAAGGCATCCTGGCGGTTGGCGTAGTGGCCTGCGGCGTCCCGGCGCTGGTACTCGTCGGCCAGCGTCAGCAGGTCACCGGGGTCGGTGCCGCGCTGCAGGCCGAGCAGCCCACTGGTCAGATACGACCAGAACCTCGGGCTGTACAGCGCGTTGCCGGTACCGGTGATCGCATCCTGGTAGCTCAGCCCGCGCGGGTCGGCGGTGGCGGCAGGGCGAGCCACCAGCGGATCGACCAGCTGGTGGTAGCGGGCCACGAACTGGGTGGGGTCGGTGCCCAGCGGGCAGCCCGCCGCCTTGGCGCAGTCCGCGGCGTAACCGTCGAAGGCGCGCTGGAACCCGGCCTGCTGCGCGACCGATTCGTCGATCGGGCCGAGGCTGGGGTCGACGGCGCCGTCGAGCACCATCACGCGTACCCGCTCGGGGAAGCGCTCGGCGTAGGCGGCGCCGAGTTCGGTGCCATAGGAGAAGCCGAGATAGTTGAGCTGGTTCTCCCCCAGCGCCGCCCGCACCACGTCCATGTCGCGCGCCGCGTTCGCGGTGCCCACGTTGGCCAGGAAGTCCGCGCCCATCCGGTCCAGGCACTGCTGGGCGAGCCGCCGGTGGATCCCTTCGATCTGGGCGACCCCCGCGGGGCTGTAGTCGACCATCGGTTCGCGGCGGTAGGCGTCGAATTCGGCGTCGGTGCGGCAGCGCAACTGCGGGGTGGAGTGCCCGACGCCGCGCGGGTCGAAGCCCACCAGGTCGAAGCGCCTGCCGATCTCGGTGTCGGCGAGCGCGGCGCCCATCCCCCGGACGGTGTCGACCGCGGAGGCACCCGGGCCGCCGGGGTTGACCATCAGCGCGCCGAGGCGATCGCCGGTGGCCGGTATCCGGATGACCGCGAGCTGGGCCTGGGCACCGTCGGGTCGGTCGTAGCTGACCGGGACCGACACGGTCCCGCACTGGGCGGTGGGGATCCGCGCCACGTCCACCCACTGCTGGCACGTCCCCCACACCGGCGGCTGACCGAAGCGCTGGGTGGCGTCACCTTCCGGGGTGGCCGACGCCGGGGCCGCGACACCGCCCGCGACGACGAGCGCCAACGCAGCCAGCATCGAGCCCCGCCCTACCCGCCACATGGCGATCATGGTCGCACGGCCGGTGGGTTCGGGCGTCGCCCTCGGGCAAACGGTGACCGGGCTGTGATCGCCGGTCAGCGGCACCGGGTGTCCGGCGGCGGGACGACGACGTCGATCAGGTACCGGGCCGCGATCTCGTCGACGCAGGCGTTGCCCTGGAACACCACGGTGTGCTGGGTGCCCTCGAAGGTGAGCATGGTGCCGCCGAGCTGGCGGGCGAGGTCGACACCGGCCTGGTAGGGGGTGGCCGGATCGTTGGTGGTGGACACGACCAGCACCGGCGGGAGCCCGTCGACGTCGAGTTCGTGCGGCTCGCTGGTCGGGGGGACGGGCCAGAACGCGCAGGTGCTCAGCGGGGCGTGTCCGGTGAAGTCGCCGTAGCTCATGAACGGGGCGACCTCGCGCAGCTTGCGGTCCTGTTCGACGATCTTGTCGCGGTCGGTCACCGGCGGCCGGTCGACACAGTTGACCGCGACCCGGGCGTCGGTCGAATTGTTGTAGTGGCCCTGCGCATCTCGGCGCATGTAGAGGTCGGCCAGCGCCAGCATGGTGTCACCGCGCCCGGCTTCCAGCTCGGTGAGCCCCTGGGTGAGGTAGCGCCACAGGCTCGGCGAGTACAGCGTCTGGATGGTGCCGACGATGGCGTCGCTGTAGCTCAGGCCGCGGGGGTCGTCGGTCTTCGCCGGCGCCTCGACCAGCGGGTCGACCAGGCTCTTGTAGACCTCGACGGCCTTGGCCGGATCGGTGCCCAGCGGGCAGTCCGACCGCTTCGCGCAGTCGGCGGCGTAGTCGTTGAACGCGGTCTGGAACGCAGCGGCCTGGCGGATGTCGGCCTGCAGCGGGTCGGCGTTGGGGTCGACGGCGCCGTCGAGGATCATCGCGCGCACGTTCTGCGGGAACTGCTCGGCGTAGGCGGCGCCGATGCGGGTGCCGTACGAGTAGCCCAGGTAGGTCAGCTTCTCGTCGCCGAGCGCGGCCCGGATCGCGTCGAGGTCCTTGGCGACGTTGACGGTGCCGATGTTGGCCAGGAAGTCCTTGCCGGACTTGTCGATGCAGCGCTCGATGAACGCCTTCGTCTCACTCTCGATGTGCTCCACACCCTCCGGGGTGTAGTCCACCTGGGGGTCGGCGCGGATCCGGTCGTTGTCGGCGTCGGAGTTGCACCACACCGCCGGCGTCGACGACGCGACACCGCGCGGGTCGAAGCCGACGACGTCGAAACGCTCCCGCACCGACTGCGGCACCGTCGACAGCATCGACGCGGCCGCCTCGACACCCGACTCCCCCGGTCCGCCGGGGTTGATCACCATCGAGCCGATCTTGTCGCCGGTGGCCTTGAAGCGGATCATCGCCAGGCGCGCCACGTCGCCGTCGGGCCGGGCGTAGTCGACCGGCACCGACAGCAGACCGCATTCCGCACCCGCCGGGATGCGCGATTCGTCCGACGGCGCACCGGCCTGGCACGGCGCCCACTGGATCGGGGTCCCCGGCCGCGGGACCGCGACGACCGCGCGACCGTCGACCAGGTTGCTGCACCCCGCGACGAGCGGCAGTGCGATGACGGTCGCCGCGACCCCGATCCGAAGCCTCATGGCACCACATGCTGCCATGAACCGCCGCCGGCCCCGGCGAGCGGCGGTTTCACCGGGTCGCGTCGAGCAGCTCCTGGAGCGCCGGGCCGAAGTCGTCGGCCAGCTTCCACAGGTCGGGCAGCAACTCCGGGCACGACACGATTCCCACGTCGAGTTTGCCGTTGAGCGACATCACCGTGATGTTGAGCCCGGCACCGTGGAAGACCGGCCCGATCGGGTACATCGCCTTCACCTCGCTGCCGAGGTAGTACAGCGGCACCTGAGGGCCGGGCACGTTGGAGACCACCAGGTTGAGCACCGGGCGGGCGCCGGACAACCGGCTGGCGGCGTAGACGCGCATCGCGGTCCCGAACACCGCAGGCGCCGCGAACGTCGTCCAGTCCTGCAGCAAGGTGGCGCCGATCGCCGTATTGTGTTGCTTGGCAACGGAATTGGCTTCCGAAATGGCCTTGATCCGTTCGACCGGGTCCTCGATGTGGGTCTCGAGACGGGAGAACATCGCCGACACCTGGTTGCGGCCGGGCCGGTCGGATTTGTCGTGCACCGACACCGGTACCGCCGCGATCAGCGTGCTGTCGGGCAGCTGGCCCCGATCCTGCAGGAACTTGCGCAGCACGCCGGAGACCAGCGCCATCACCACGTCGTTGAGCTTGACGCCGAAGTGGTTCTTGACCGCTTTGACGTCGTCGAGTTCGAGTTGGGCGAACGCGATGTTGCGGTGGCTGGTGACGTTGGCGTTGAACGGCGTCTGCGGCGCCACGAACGGTGGGGCCATCGACAATCCGGCGCGCGCCCGCTTCACCGTGTCGAGCACGGTGTTCACCGTCGCAGGAAGCGCGTTGGCCAATTTGAGCGGCCGGGTGGCGAATTTGACCGCGCCGTTGACCGCGATCTCCAACTGGTTCCCGCCGCCGACACCGGCGACCGGTTCGGGGTCGGGCGCGTCGGGTTCGGTGCTGCACAGCTGCGACATCAGGCTGGCGCCGGTGACGCCGTCGACCGCGGCGTGGTGCACCTTGGTCAGCACCACGAGCGGTCCCCCGTCGCGGGCGTCGGTGCCGTCGATGCCCTCGACGACCCACTTCTCCCACAGCGGCCGCGACCGGTCCAGCGGCTGGGAGGCGATGTGGCCGAGGATCTCCGCCAGCTCCTCCCGGCCGCCCGGTGCCGGCAACCCGATGCGGTGCAGGTGCCGGTCGATGTCGAAGTCCTTGTCCTCCACCCACACCGGGTGGTCGAGGTTGAACCGGCTGTCGGCGAGCTTCTCGCGGAACTGGGGCATCGACGCGATGCGCTTGGTCAGCGCGTCACGCAGTGCGGCGAACGTGTAACCGCCCGGCATCGTCGAGGTGTCCAGTTCGAGAACCGAGCACACGTGGAGGAGCTGCTGAGCGGTTTCGAGGTACAGGAAGCTGGCGTCGAGCCCGCTGAGCCGTTGCATCTGCCCAGCGTAGGGGTCGGCGGCGGCGGTGTGAGCAAATCCACTTAACACCGTGTTCACCTGCGCGTGCCGGAGTGGCAGACTTGGGGCGTCAGACGAACCCGGGGACCCGGACGGGCCTCGAGGATCGACCCGACCATCACGAGGGACAACGATGTCTGAGCACACTGTCTACGGCGCTGCGAGCGATCAGCCCACCGCCAGGCCGCGCGTCAAGGTCCGCACCACCCACCTGCAGAAGTGGAAGGCCGAGGGCCACAAGTGGGCGATGCTCACCGCCTACGACTTCTCGACCGCCCGCGCGTTCGACGACGCCGAGATCCCGGTGCTGCTCGTGGGTGACTCGGCCGCCAACGTCGTCTACGGGTACGACACCACGGTGCCGATCACGATCGACGAGTTGATCCCGCTGGTACGCGGCGTGGTGCGGGGCGCACCGCACGCGCTGGTGGTCGCCGACCTGCCGTTCGGCAGTTACGAATCCGGCCCGACGCAGGCTCTTTCCACCGCCACCCGCTTCCTCAAGGAGACCGGCGCGCACGCGGTCAAACTCGAAGGCGGCGAACGCGTCGCCGCACAGATCGCGACGCTGTCCGCGGCGGGCATCCCGGTCATGGCCCACATCGGTTTCACCCCGCAGAGCGTCAACGGCCTCGGCGGCTTCAAGGTCCAGGGCCGCGGTGACGCCGCCGACCAGACCATCGCCGATGCGATCGCGGTGGCCGAGGCCGGAGCGTTCTCGGTGGTGATGGAGATGGTGCCCGCCGAACTGGCCACCCAGATCACCGGCAAGCTGACCATTCCCACCATCGGCATCGGCGCCGGGCCCAACTGCGATGCGCAGGTGCTCGTCTGGCAGGACATGGCCGGCTTGACCGCGGGCAGGACCGCGAAGTTCGTCAAGCGGTTCGGCGACGTCGGCGGCGAACTCCGCCGCGCCGCAACGCAATACGCCGACGAGGTGGCGGCCGGGACGTTCCCGGCCGAGGAGCACAGCTTCTAGGCCCTCACCCGAACTCCGCGCGGCGCTTACCGAGGAACGCGTCGACGCCTTCCCGGCCGTCGGCGGAGTCGGCGCGCTGCGCGATGAACCGGCCCTCGAGTTCCATCTGCTCTTCGAGGCCGTTCTTCAGCGACGCCAGCAGCAGCGTCTTGACCGCACCGTGCGACGGCGCCGAACCGCCGGCCAACCGTTCGGCCAACGCGGTCGCGCGCTGGCCCAGTTCGGCGTCGGGTACGACCTCGGTGACCAGACCCCAGTCGAGCGCCTCGGCGGCCGACAGCGTGCGGTTGGTCAGCATCAGTTCCTGTGCGCGGCGCACTCCGACCAGTCTCGGCAGGTGGTACGACGCACTGCCGTCCGGGCTCAGTCCGACCTTGGTGTAGGCCATCGTGAACGAGGCCGACTCGGCGGCGAGCACCAGGTCGCCTGCCACGGCGATGCTGAACCCGGCGCCGGCCGCGGCGCCGTTGACGGCGGTGACCAGAACGGCGTCCATCCGGGCGAACGACGAGATCGCCCGGTGCAGATCGTCGGCGACCCCCTTGATGAAACGGCCCCTCGACGAGGCCGCGGCGAACGACTTGAGATCGCCTCCGGCACAGAAGAACCGGCCGGCCCCGGAGAGCACCACCGCCTTGGTCGCCGCGGTGTCGCAGCGGGCGGCGGCATCGGCCAGTTCAGCGGTCATGGTGTCGTTCATCCCGTTCGCCGCCTCCGGGCGGTTCAATACGATCCGGGTCACCGGACCCGACTGCTCGAACGTGATTGCCTGGTATTCGCTCACCAGAGGACTGTAGCGATCCGCGTCACACGGCTCGTTCACCTCGGTGTGGCAGGCTTGTGTCCCCCACAGACGAGCGAAGGTGGACATGGCAGCCAAGACGCCCAAGACCTCCCGGTACACCGAGGTGGAGCGGAAGTTCGACGTCGTGGATTCGGGCGGGGACGACTCGACCGTCTCCCCGTCATTCGACGGGCTCAGCGCGGTCGCGCGCGTCGAGCGGCTGCCCGTCCAGCAACTCGACGCCGTCTACTTCGACACACCCGGACGTGACCTCGCCGCGCACCGGATCACCTTGCGGCGCCGCACCGGTGGGACCGACGCCGGCTGGCACCTCAAGCTGCCCGCCGGACCCGACGCGCGCACCGAGGTCCGCGCGCCGCTCGACGGCGACGAGAACGAGGTACCCGAAGACCTGCGCGATGTGGTGCTGGCGATCGTCCGAGACCGTCCGCTCGCGCCCATCGCGCGGATCAGCACGCGGCGAACCGTCGACATGCTGCACGGGCCCGCCGGCGATGCGGTGGCCGAGTTCTGCGACGACCAGGTGACGGCGACGGCCGAGGGCGGCGAGGAGCAGCGGTGGCGCGAATGGGAGTTGGAGCTCACCGGCGAGGGTGACGCGAAGCTGCTCGACCGGTTGACGAATCGGCTGCTGGACGTCGGGGCGTCACCCGCCGGACACGGGTCGAAGCTGGCCCGGGTGCTCGACACCGGGCAGGCGGACGACGAGGTGAGGACGCGCACCGAGGATCCGGTGCACCAGGCCGTCGCCGAGCAGGTCGATCAGCTGGTGGAGTGGGACCGCGCGGTGCGCGCCGACGTCGAGGACTCGGTGCATCAGATGCGGGTGACCACACGCAAGATCCGCAGCCTGCTGCAGTCCGCGGAGGGTGTGTTCGGCATCTCCGACGACGCGTGGGTGCTCGACGAGCTGCGCCAGCTCGCCGCCGTACTCGGGGTGGCCCGCGACGCCGAGGTGCTCGCCGAACGGTACGCCGAGGCGCTCGACGGGTTGGAGCCCGAACTGGTCCGCGGACCGGTGCGGGAGCGGCTGGTGGAGGGCGCCAAGCGGCGCTACCAGTCGGGGTGGCGGCGGTCGGTGATCGCGATGCGTTCGCAGCGGTACTTCCGTCTACTCGATGCGCTCGACGGACTGGTGGCCGCCGAACCGCCGGCCACGGATTCCAATGAGAAGCCGCCGCAGACCACGATCGACTCCGCCTACAAACGGGTCCGCAAAGCGGCCAAGAAGGCGGCCGCGGCGGTCGACACCGAACGGGACGAGGCGCTGCACCGGATCCGCAAGGGCGCCAAACGGCTTCGCTACACCGCGGCGGCCACCGGCAAGGGCAAGGTGTCAGAACGGGCGAAGGCGATTCAGTCGCTGCTCGGCGACCACCAGGACAGCGTGGTCAGCCGCACGCATCTGCTCCACGAGGCCGAGGCCGCCCACGCCGCCGGCGAGGACGCCTTCACCTACGGGTTGCTGTACCGGTTGGAGTGCGAGGCCGCCGACCAGGCGCGCTCCCAGGTCGACGACGCGCTGCGCAAGCTCGACAAGGCCGTGCGGAAGGGGAAGTGACGGGCGGACGAGTTGGCCTGTAAGCCGGATTCTGTTCCGCGCCGTCATCGCTGACGGCGCGGCGGCGACCATCCATCTGGACACTCCGTTGCCGGGTGCCTCGAGCGGCCTACCCGCAGGCTCGGGCGAGCAGCCCTCGGGCGCCTGCGCAGCCGCACGGGGTGCGGCCTGCTTGGCCTTGCTTCGGGTGGGGTTTACCGAGCCACCCCGGTCACCCGGGATGCTGGTGCGCTCTTACCGCACCGTTTCACCCTTACCACCGTTGCCGGTGGCGGTCTGTTTTCTGTGGCACTGTCCCGCGAGTCACCTCGGATTGCCGTTAGCAATCACCCTGCTCTGTGAAGTCCGGACTTTCCTCGAACCGTCTCCGGTCCGCGGCCGCCCGGCCAACTCGTCCGCGCAGATCACCGTACCCTTGTATGCATGCCGCAGGTGCCGCCGGCCCGTTATCTGCAACGCGCCCGTGACCTCGTCGACGCGCGGTACGCCGAGCCGATCACCGTCGATGACCTCGCCGCGGCCGCGGGGCTGTCCCGGGCGCACTTCAGCCGCATGTTCACCCGCACCTTCGGGGAGTCGCCTCGCGAATACCTGCAGACCCGCCGGCTCGAGC
Organism: Mycobacterium sp. IS-1496; assembly: GCF_001499995.1. Classification (GTDB taxonomy): domain Bacteria; phylum Actinomycetota; class Actinomycetes; order Mycobacteriales; family Mycobacteriaceae; genus Mycobacterium. The sequence goes on along the minus strand of NZ_LQIU01000067.1, from coordinate 163,245 downwards.
GGGCCGCCGCGCTGCTGCGCTACACCGACCGCTCGGTGGCCGACGTGTGCGCGATGGTCGGTCTGCAGAGCGTCGGGTCGTTCACCACGAGCTTCGCCCGGATCTACGGTCTGCCCCCGGCCGCCTACCGGGCCAGCCTCCCCCCGGCGGCCGCGTACGCCCGCGTGCCGACGTGCATCCTCAAACGCGACACCCGCCCGCCCGCCGACAGCCGGGTCAAGACAGCACACGGGGAGAAGACGGCGGCGCCCGTCCGGTCGTAGGTTCGGTCCCATGAAGATCGCAACCACCCATCTGTGGGTTCATGACCAGCAAGCCGCGCTCGAATTCTGGACGTCGAAGGTCGGAATGGAAGTGCGACAGGATGTTTCGCTGCCCGAGGCCGACGGGGTGTTCCGGTGGCTGACCGTGGGCCCGCCCGGACAGGACGATGTCTCGATCGTCCTGATGGCCGTCCCCGGTCCACCCGTGATGGACGACGCCACCCGCAGGCAGGTGCTCGACCTGACCTCGAAGGGCTTCGCCGGAACGGTGTTCCTGACCACCGAGGACTGCCAGCGCACCTACGAGGAGTTGTCCGCCCGCGGCGTCGAGTTCACCGAGCCGCCGCATCAGATGCCGTACGGCATCGACTCGGGCTTTCGGGACCCGTCGGGCAACAGCGTGCGGCTGACGCAACTCGCCGACGTGCCGGTCACCTAGGCCGGCGCGGACTTCGGCCACCGAGCGTGCGTCCACTGCGAGGATCCGGGCGGTTTCTCGCAGTGAGCGCACGTTCGGCGCTGATGCGATGAGTTCCGGACGGCCACGGGGTCTTACCCGCATGCCGCAACTTCTCAAGGTCCAGAATTTCAGCGTCTCGAGCGACGGCTTCGGCGCCGGCGAGGGCCAGAGCCTCGACCGCCCCTTCGGCCACGCCGACCCGGGCGACATGTTCGCGTGGGCCGGTGCCACCGCCAGCTGGCCCAACCGCACCGACCCCGGCGGCACCCGCGGCCTCGACGATTACTTCACCCGCGACTTCGCCCACAACATCGGCGCCGAGATCATGGGCCGCAACAAGTTCGGCCCTCAGCGCGGCCCGTGGCAGGACCTGGAATGGCAGGGCTGGTGGGGCGATGAGCCGCCGTTCCACACCCCGGTGTTCGTCATGACCCACCATCCGCGGCCGTCGTTCACGTTGTCGGACACCACCTTCCACTTCGTCGGCGGCGACCCGGCCGCGGTGCTGGCCCAGGCGCGCGAGGCCGCGCGGGGCCGGGACGTCCGGTTGGGCGGCGGGGCGACCGTGATCCGCCAGTTCCTCGACGCGGGGCTGGTGGACACGCTGCACGTCGCGGTGTCCGACGTGCGCATCGGCCGGGGAGCGCGGCTGTGGGAGTCACCGGAGGAGTTGGAGGACCGCTTCTGCCACGAGGTCGTCCCGAGCCCGAGCGGGGTGACCCACCACCTGTTCTGGCGGCCGGTCAGCGGCGACGCAGCAGGATGACGTTGTCCGAGATCGTCGCCACCTGACCGTCCGGCCCCGTGGCCTCCCGTTCGACGGGCTCCACCCGGAGCCGTTCCCAGTCGGTCGGATCCGCCGCCAGCGCGGCCAGCGCCTCCTCCGCCGACGGGAGGTGGTGTTCGTGGCCGTCCTTCCACCCCCACGGCGGCGTCGACCCGTGGTCCACGATCAGCAGCAGGCCATCCGCCGCGACGGCATCGGCCGCGCGGCGCAGCGCCCCGGTGCGGTCCACGTCGAGCGGCGAATGGAAGAACTGCGCCGACACCAGGTCGAACCGGCCCTCGGGGAAGGTCTCTGCGAGGTCGTGCTGTTCGAACCGGATGCGGTCGGCGACCCCGGCGGCCGCGGCGTCCTCCGCGGCCCGCTCGAGTGCGGTGTGCGATACGTCGACGCCCACCACCTGCCATCCGCGCCGGGCCAGCCAGATCGCGTCCGCGCCCTCCCCGCAGCCCAGGTCGAGTGCGCGCCCCGGGGGCAGCGGTTCGACGATCTCCGCGAGGCGCGCGTTGACCCGGCCGCTCCACACCCGGTTCTTCGCGCCGTAGTGCTGCTCCCAGAACTCCACCGTCTCAGACATTCACGTCCTCCTTCCATGCCGGAACCGGCAGTCCGAACTCATCGCTCAACAGGCTCTGCACCACCGCCGCGGCCACCTTCGACCCGGCCGCCACCGCCGCTGCCACTTGGGGCAATTGCACCGTGACGTCTCCGGCGGCGAAGACACCGGGCACCGAGGTGCGACCGAACTCGTCGACCCAGACCGCCTCGGCCGAAAGCGGATTCGGCTCACCGAACCGCACCCCGAGCCGCTCGGCCAGCGCGGAGGGTTGAGCCGTCGACGCGGCGACCATCAGCGCCCGGCGGCCCAGCGCCGCGCCGTCGGCGAAGACGACCTCCAGACCGTCTCCGGCGGCGCGCACCTCGACCACCTGCCGTCCGTCGATCCGAATGCCCGCGGCCTCCAGCGCTGCGCGCCCGTCTCCCGCATCGCCGGTGAGCAGCACGATGTCGTCGGTCCAGCCGCGCATGAGCAACGCGGCGTGCACCGCGCGGGCGCCGTCGGCCAGCACCCCGACGGGGGCGTCACGCACCTCCCAGCCGTGGCAGAACGGGCAGTGGAACACCGCGTCTCCCCACAGCGGCGCCAGGCCGGGGACCTCCGGCAGGCGGTACCGCATGCCGGTGGCGAGCACGATGCACCGCGCGGTCTCGACGGTGCCGTCGGCCAGTTCGACGGCGAAGACCTCGCCGCGCCGGACGTCGGTCACCGTCCCTGACCGCACTTCCACCTGCGGATACCTGACCAGTTCGCGTCGGCCGGCGGCGTACAACTCGGCGGGTGGCCGCCCGTCGTGGCCGAGCAGCCCGCCGACCCCGTGGGCCACAGCGTTACTCGGCTCGCCGGCATCCACCACAAGGGTGCGCCGACGGGCCCGGCCCAGCACCAGCGCGGCACTCAGCCCCGCGGCACCGCCGCCGACGATCACACAATCCCAGACCTCGTCCATGCGTCGAGGTTGCCGCGCGCCCGGTCGGAGTGGCAAGCTGATTTGCCATGCAGGCAAACGAAGCATCCGAGGACGGCGTCGACCAGCGGGTGCGAAAGCGGTTGCGGGAACTGCGTCGCCAGCGCGGGTTCACCCTCGAGGAGGTGGCGGCGAGATCGGCCATCGACGTGTCGACGCTGAGCCGCCTGGAATCCGGCAAGCGACGGTTGGCGCTCGACCACCTTCCCCGGTTGGCCGCCGCGCTGGCGGTCACGACCGACGAGTTGCTGCGCGCGCCGGAGGCGGAAGATCCGCGGGTGCGCTCGGATTCACACACCCGCCACGGCGTCACGTACTGGCCGCTGACCCGCCAGGGGTCGCCGAGCGGTCTGCACGCGTTCAAGGTCCGGGTCAGTGCCCGCCGGCGCAAACCGCCCGAGGATCTCCCGGTGCACGAGGGTCAGGACTGGATGTATGTGCTGTCGGGACGGCTGCGGCTGATCCTCGGCGACCGTGACTTCATCGTCGAACCCGGTGAGGCCGTTGAGTTCTCGACGTGGACACCGCACTGGTTCGGGGTGGTCGACGGTCCGGTCGAGGCCATCGTGATCTTCGGCCCGCATGGTGAGCGGGTCCACCTGCACACCTAGAGGTGGGCGGTCTGGTTGACCAGCCGCACCGACGACCCGCCGTCGGGATAGAACTCGGCGATGCTCAGCGAGGCGAGGTCGAGGTGCAGCCGGTACAGGATGCCCTCACCGGCGTTGAGCGCCAGCCGCAGCATCGTCTTGATCGGCGTGACGTGGGAGACCACCAGCACCGTCGCGGCACCGTGGTCGGCGATGATGCGGTTGCGCGCCCGGCGCACCCGGTGCGCGACGGTGTCGAAGCTCTCCCCGCCGGGCGGGTCGACGCTGGTGTCGCGCAGCCAGCGGCCGTGCAACTCCGGATCCCGTTGGGACGCCTCCCCGAACGTCAGCCCCTCCCAGGCGCCGAAGTCGGTCTCGATGAGGTCCTCGTCGACGGTGACGTCGAGCCCCAGCGTCTTGGCGGCCGCGGTCGCGGTGTCGTGGGCGCGCTGCAGCGGTGAGCTGACCACGGCGTCGATACCGCCGCGGGCGGCGAGGTAGGCGGCCGCGGCGTCGGCCTGACGGCGGCCCAGCTCGGTCAGGGCCGGATTGCCCCGCCCGGAGTACCGGCGCTCCACCGACAGTTCGGTCTGGCCGTGCCGAAGCAGCAGGAACCGTGTCGGCTCGCCGCGGGCGCCCGTCCACCCCGCCGGTGACGTGGGCGCCTCGGTGCGTGCGGCGGGATCCGGTGCGCGCGGCGCGGCCTCGATACCCGCGGCGGCATCCATCGCCTCGTTGGCCAGCCGATCGGCGTGCGCGTTGCGGGCCCGCGGAATCCACTGATACGTCACGCGGTCGAACCGCTGCGCCAGCGCCCGGGCCTGCTCATACAGGGGAACCAGGTCGGGGTGCTTGACCCGCCACCGGCCCGCCATCTGCTCGACGACGAGTTTGGAGTCCATCGACACCGCGACCTCGGTGGCGCCCACGTCCGCGGCCTCCTCGAGGCCGGCGATCAACCCGCGGTACTCGGCGACGTTGTTGGTGGCCCGGCCGATCGACTGCTTGGCCTCGGCGAGGACCGAGGAGCGGTCCTCCGACCACACCACCGAGCCGTAGCCCGCCGGTCCGGGGTTGCCGCGCGATCCGCCGTCGGCCTCGACGAACACCTTCACCTCGTGAATCCCTCCGCGCGCACGAGGATCGCGTTGCACTCCGGACAGCGCAGCACCTCGTCGTCGGGCGCGGCCGAGATCCGGGACATCTCTCCGCGGTCGATCTCGAGCCGGCAGGCGCCGCACCGGCGGCCCTGCAACTGACCCGCGCCCGCGCCGCCGCGGGCGCGCTGACGTTCGTAGAGGTCGACGAGGTCCGACGGCAGGGACGCCAGCAGCTCCTCGCGCCGGGTGAGGTGCTCGTGGCGCGACCGGTCCAGTTCGGCGACCGCATCGGCGACCGCGTGCTGGGCGGCGGCCAGCGTGGTGTGCAGTTCGTCGACGCGCGCGAGTTCCGTCGCCCGCTGTGTGGCCAGCTCCTCCCGGCGCTCCATCACCTCCAGCAGCGAGTCCTCGAGGCTCGCCTGGCGGCGTTCGAGCGTCTCGAGTTCGTGCTGGAGCTCCCCGACCTGTTTGGCGCCGACGCCGCCGCCCTGCAGCAGCGCCCGGTCGCGGTCCTCGCGCTGCCGGACGGCATCGATCTCGGACTCGAACTTGGCCACCTGTTCGTCGAGGTCCTCCATCGCGATACCGAGCGCCGCCACCCGGTCGTTGGCCGCGGTGTGCTCGACGCGGACCCGGTCGAGCTCCTCCTGTTCGGGCATCTTGCGCACCCGGTGCTCGACCCGCGCCAGCCCGGCGTCCACCTCGGCCAGTTGCAGCAACGAATGCTGCTGCCACACATCAGCTTTCACTTGTTTCCTATTCCTAGGTTCCATGGATCGGTGCGGAGGTCACACACCCGCACCGGCAACGCATCGGAGAAGTGGCGGCGCAGCACGCCGGCGGCCTGCTCACACCAGGGGAACTCGCTCGCCCAGTGCGCGACGTCGACGAGCGCCACCGGGGACGTCCGCAGGTGCTCGTCGGCGGGATGGTGGCGCAGATCGGCGGTCAGGTAGGCCTGCACGCCGACCCGAGACACCGTGTCGAGCAGCGAATCCCCCGCTCCCCCGCACACCGCCACCCGTGACACCACCGTGGCCGGATCACCCGCGGCGCGCACCCCCCAGGACGTGGCGGGGAGCGCGGCGTTGACCCGGGAGACGAAATTCGCCAACGATTCCGGCTCCGGCAATGACGCGACACGGCCGATCCCGACGTTTCCCGGAATCGGCGCGATGCTGAGGATGTCGAACGCGGGCTCCTCGTAGGGGTGTGCACTGCGCACGGCGTCGAGCAGGTCCCGCCGCCGCGCCGACGGCGCGATCACCTCGACGCGTTCTTCGTCGACGTGCTCCACCGAGCCGACGGCGCCGATGGCCGGCGACGCACCGTGGTGCGGCAGGAACTGTCCGGTGCCCGACGTGCTCCAGCTGCAGTGCGAGTAGTCGCCGATCTGACCGCCGCCCGCTGTGAACATGGCCTCGCGCACCGCATCGGCGTTCTCGGCGGGCACGTACACCACCCACTTGTCCAGTTCCGTGTCGGCGGCGATCGGCGAGAGCACCCCCTCGACCGTGAGCCCGAGCGCGGCGGCCAGTGCGTCGGAGACTCCCGGCGACGCGGAGTCGGCGTTGGTGTGCGCGGTGAACAGGGATCGCCCGGTGCGGATGAGCGAGTGCACGAGCGCGCCTTTCGGTGTGCTCGCCGCGACCGTGTCCACCCCGCGCAGCAGAAGCGGGTGGTGCGCCAGCAGCAGACCCCGTTCCGGGACACGGGCGATGACGGCTTCGGTGGCGTCGACGGCGACGGTCACCGATTCCACGGGTTCGTCCGGGTCGCCGCATACGAGGCCGACGGAATCCCAGTGCTCGGCCAGTCGCGGCGGGTAGGCCTCGTCGAGCACGCCGATCACATCGGCCAGGCGCACGCTCATCGCATCGCCTCCGTCAGCGCCGCGGCGAGCACCGGCCATTCCTCGCGCACCGCCGCCCGCAGGAACTCACCGTCCAGGCCGACGAACGTGTCACACCGTCGCACCGCGATCCCCTTGGCTTCCAGTCGTTTCCGCACCAGGTCGGCATCCGGCACCGCGAAGAGCACGAACGGTGCGGCACCGGCGACGCAGTCGACGCCGATGCGGGTCAGTCCCGCCACCATCTCGGCCCGCAACGCGGCCAGCCGATGTGCACCGGCCTCCGCCTCGCGCAGCGCGGACGGCGCGTTGCATGCGGCGAGCGCCTCGAGCTGAAGGGTGCCCAGCGCCCAGTGCGCGCGCTGCGCGGTCAGGCGCCGCAGCACGTCGGGCGCGCCGAGCGCATACCCGACCCGCAGCCCGGCGAGCGCCCACGTCTTGGTGAGGCTGCGCAGCACCACCACGTCCGGCAGGACCTCGGCGGCCAGCGACTCCGGCTCACCGGGCACCGCATCGGCGAACGCCTCGTCGACCACCACGATCCGGCCGGGGCGGCGCAGCGCGAGGATGTCCGCCCGGGAGTGCAGCACCGCCGTGGGGTTGGTCGGGTTGCCCACCACCACGAGGTCGGCCTCCTCCGGAACCCGGACGCCGCTCAGCCGGAACGGCGGATCGAGCACCACGTGGGTGACGGGTACGCCCGCTTCGGCGAACACGGCATCCGGTTCGGTGAACGACGGCGCGACCAGCGCGGCCGACCGGGGCTGCAGGCGGGCGAGCAACGCGAAGCCCTCGGCGCCGCCGGCCAGCAGCGCGACCTCGTCCTCGGCGCGGCCGTGCCGGGCCGCCACCGCGGCCACGGCGCGGTGTTCGTCGATGGCCGACGGATAGCGGCCGAGGTCGGTCAGGCGCTCCGCGAGGCGTGCGGCCAGCCACGACGGTGGCGCGGCGGAGCGCACGTTGACGGCGAAGTCGAGCATGCCGGGCAGCACGGCCTGGTCGCCGTGGTACCGGGTCGCCTGCGGCGCGAGACGTGGCACAGCACGACAGTAGTGCGCGGGGCGGGAGGTCAGGCCGGACGACCCCGCGAACCCCGCGGAGGACTTCGGGGAGAATGGGGGCGTGACCGACACGATCGCCCGTTCCACCGCCACCCGCCCGCAGCTCGTGCTGTTCGATCTGGACGGCACGCTGACCGATTCGGCGGAGGGCATCGTCTCGAGCTTTCGGCATGCGCTGAGCGAGGTCGGGGCGCCGGTTCCCGAGGGCGATCTGACCGGCCGCATCGTGGGCCCACCGATGCATCACACTCTGCGCTCCCTCGGGCTCGGCGAGCGGGCTGACGCGGCGATCGCGGCCTATCGGGCCGACTACACCTCGCGGGGCTGGGCGATGAACCGCACGTTCGACGGCATCCCGGCACTGCTGGCCGATCTGCAGTCGGCGGGGGTTCGCCTGGCCGTGGCGACGTCCAAGGCCGAGCCGACGGCGCAGCGCATCCTGGCCCACTTCGGCCTGGACGGGTTCTTCGAGGTGATCGCGGGCGCCAGCCCGGACGGCACCCGCGCGGTCAAGGCCGACGTCGTGGCCTCCGCACTGGCCCGGCTGGAACCGCTGCCGGACCGGGTGGTGATGGTCGGAGACCGTTGGCACGACGTCGAGGGCGCCGCGGCGCACGGCATCGACACCGTGGTGGTCGGCTGGGGCTACGGCCGTGCCGACTTCGCGGAGCCCACCCCGGTGCCGGTGCTCGCGCACGTGGCCGACGTCACCGACCTGCGGGAGGTGCTGGGTGTCTGAGTCGGGGCCGTTGCACATCACGTTCGTCTGCTCGGGCAACATCTGCCGCTCGCCGATGGCGGAGAAGATGTTCGCCCACCAGATCTCCGAGCGCGGGCTGTCCGGCGCGGTCCGGGTGAGCAGTGCGGGCACCGGGGGCTGGCATGCCGGTGATCCCGCCGACCGGCGGGCGGTCCACGTGCTGCGCGCGCACGGATACCCGAGCTGCCACGAGGCCGCCCAGGTCGACGACCGCCACCTCGCCGCCGATCTGGTTGTCGCGCTCGGCCGCAACCACCTCCGGATGCTGACCGAGCTGGGGGTGCCGCCCGGACGGCTGCGCATGCTGCGCTCGTTCGATCCGCGCTCGGCGGCGCATCCGCTCGACGTCGAGGATCCGTACTACGGCACACAGGACGATTTCGAGGACGTGTTCACAGTGATCGAGGCGTCGCTGCCCGGCCTGCACGACTGGGTCGACGAACAGCTCGCCATCCGGGGTATCGCGAGCTGATGAAGCGCTGGGCATTCCTCTTGCGGCCGGCGTGGCTGGCGCTGTACGTGGTGGTGCTCGCCTTCGCCTACCTGTGCTTCACCGTGTTGGCGCCCTGGCAGCTGGGCAAGAACACCACGACCTCGCGGGAGAACGACCAGATCGCCCGCTCGGTGACCGCGCAACCGGTGCCGCTGACATCGGTGCTGCCCCGGCAGGATTCCGCCGCTCCGGACGAACAGTGGCAACGGGTCACCGCCACCGGGCGCTACCTGTCCGACGCGCAGGTGCTGGCCCGCCTGCGGGTGATCGAGGGTGATCCGGCCTACGAGGTGCTGGTGCCGTTCGCCGTCGACGGCGGGCCGACCGTGCTGGTCGACCGCGGCTACGTCAAACCCGAACAGGGCATGGAGGTGCCGCCGATCGCACCGGCCCCCACCGAGCCGGTGACCATCACCGCACGGCTGCGCGACGCGGAACCCGTCCCGGCGGGCAAGGAACCGTTGCGGGAGAACGGCACCGTGCAGGTGTACGCGATCAACCCCGGCCAGATCTCCGCGCTGACCGGTGTTCCGCTGGCCGGCTCCTATCTGCAGTTGGTCGAGGATCAGCCCGGTGGACTCGGGGTGATCGGTCTGCCGCACCTCGACGCCGGCCCGTTCCTGTCCTACGGGATCCAGTGGATCGCCTTCGGCATCATCGCGCCGATCGGCCTGGGCTACTTCATCTACGCCGAGATCCGCCAGCGCCGCCGCGACAAGGCGGCCGCGGAGTCCGCCGCAAAGTCCAAGGCGCCCGCCACCCCGCAAGACAAACTCGCCGACCGCTACGGCCGGCGGCGCTGAACCGCCACCGTCACCGCGAGCACCCCAGCGGCCGCCTGCACCGCCCGTGACAGCCGTACCGCCCGCCGCAGGTCGGCCACGACGGGGCTGCGCCCGTCACCGAGGGTGGGTCTGATCTCCAGTTCGTGGGCGTACTGCGTGGGTCCGCCCAGCCGCACCCCCAGCGCACCGGCGAACGCCGCTTCGGCGACGCCGGCGTTCGGGCTGGGATGCCTGCGGGCGTCACGCCACCAGGCTCGCAACGCTGCGGCCGGAGCGCCGCCCACCACCGGCGCGCACAGTACCGTCAGCATCCCGGTCACCCGAGCCGGCAGGTAGTTCAAGACGTCGTCGAGTCGTGCTGCGGCCCAGCCGAATCGGTCATACCGCGGAGAGCGGTTGCCGATCATCGCGTCCAGCGTGTTCGCTCCCCGGTACACCAGCAGACCCGGCACGCCGGCGACGGCCGCCCACAGCAGCGGCGCCACCTGGGCGTCAGAAGTGTTCTCGGCGATCGACTCCGCGGCAGCGCGGGTCAGGCCCGGCGCGTCGAGCACCGCCGGATCACGGCCGCACAGTGACGGCAGCAGGCCGCGGCCGCCGTCGACGTCACCGGCGTCGAGCACCGCCGACAGTTCGTCACCCACCCGGCACAGCGAGGTGCCACCCACCGCGACGAAGGTGGCGGCCGCGGTGAGCGCGGCGGTCGCCAGGGGGCACGGGCGCGCCGCCCGCTGCGCGGTGAGGCCGCCGGCGGCGAGTGCGGTCAGCAACGCACCGGTGTGCACCGCCCCGGCCCACCGGGAGTCGGCGTAACTGACACGTTCCCATTGCGCTGCGGCGCGACCGAATCCGGCGACCGGGTGGCCGCGACGCGGATCTCCCAACAGTGCGTCGGCCAGCAGTCCGGCGGCGATCCCCGCGGCGCGGGCACGCGTGGTCGGCATGAACACCCGGGCAGCGTCTCACACGACAACGGCCGATACGATCACCGGTCAGCGGCAAAGTTCTGTCCGGAGTCGACTTTGATCGAGATCGGCCATCAACATCGATCAATAGCAAATCTAACGGCATTCCATCACGCGGATTCCCCGCCTGGCTCTGTCGATCGGGACACGCGTGTTATTTGGAAAGTAAAAGGCGCTTCAAGACGGATGTACATGCCTGTTGAGTGCAGCGTACCGGGTAGAGGCCAGACCGCAGTTGCGATGAAAAGCACCTTCGACTACGAAACAGGCAACAAAGTGACAGCGTCAGACACAAGTGCTTTGATACACACAGATCGCTTTTTGGCAAAGGAGGCCGAAGATGCCGGTCTCATCGGGGGGCCATGGTGAGCCGGCCGTGTCGATCGTGGTCGTCGATCGGCAGGCCGTGGTGCACGCCGGCATCGAACACTGGCTGATCGGCAGCGTGCCGCCGATCAAGATCGTAGGCCATTTCACGGATCCGTCGGAATTCATCGCGGCCTACCCCGAGGCGGATCCGACCGTCGACGTCGTCCTGTTGGCGCTCAAATACGACGAACAGGCACCGGATTTCGATTCGCTTCACGCGATCTGCGCCGGCGGACACCGCGTCATCGTCTACTCGTACCTGGCGACCGACGAGATCATCCTGACCTGCCTGGACCACGGAGCCTTCACGTTCGTGGCGAAATCCGAAAGCGGCACCCATCTACGCGACGCGATCTACGCGGCGCGCAGCACCACGCCGCACGTCGCCCCGAGGATGGCCGCGGCACTGCTCCGCGACCGCACCGGCGGACGACCTCATCTCACGAGACGTGAGCGCGAGGTACTCGTCGCATGGTTCCAGACCGAGAACAAGGACGTGGTGGGTCAACGTCTGTTCATCGAACCGTCCACGGTCCGCACACACCTGCAGCGGGTGCGGGCGAAATACGCAGCAATAGGTCGGCCCGCCCACACCAAGGCCGCCCTGATCGCCAGGGCGATCCAGGACGGCATTCTCAGCGTCGACGATCTGTGATGTTGCCCGGCGCCGCCCGAGCGCCGGGACGGCTCGCCACAACTGACGCCACGCCTCAATTTCGGCAAATGCGTCAAACTGTGCATACCGTCCATAAGCGTGTCGTCCGATCGGATGAACGCCTTGTCACCTGAACGCATGAACGTGCGAAAAGTGCACTTCTAAGGTTTATTTCAGGATTGCCTACCCGCTGGCGAGGGAGCAGTATCTGCATACCGTCATACACGGTAGCTTCCAATAGCAAACTTCTTGCTCGGGGCGGAAGCGAACTCGGGGTGGATCTCGCGGGACAGCGGCGCGTCAGCACGCGCCTATACCGCGCTGAGGAGGGACGACCATGCTGGAACAAGAAGCTTCCCCGGCGCGACGTGGCAACAAGCGGGTCATCGCCGCCTCCGTGGTGTCGGTGGGTCTCGCGATCAGCGCCTCGCTGTACCCGATCCCCGGCGACTCACGTCTTCTCGACCTGTTCCCTTCCGAAGAGAACCGCACCCAGTCACAGCAGGCGGCGGATCCCCTCCTCGTACAACTCGCCGACCACTACCTCGACGGCGACCTGTCCGCCGTCGCGCTGCAGGCGACCCTGGAGGCGTTGCTGGAAGGCGACCCTGCGATGGCCGCAGCGGTGGCCGAGATCCCGGCCGAGACGCTGGACGACTTCGCCGCCGCCTACGGGTTGCCGAATCTCATGCTGGCGCTGAACACGTTGGCGCGCTTCATGCCGATGATCGCCGGCGGAGGCCACGGAGGGTGGGGCAGCACACCGCCCGGTCTCGACCAGGGCGTGCTGCCCGCACTGCTGATGTTGTTGGAGTTCCTCGAGGGCGAGCTCCCGGCGCTTCTCGTGACCGGCTCACCGGGGCTGGTCACCAAGGTGTGGCCCGTGGTGCTCCGATCCCTCGATCTACTCGTGGGGGCGGCGGCCGGACCTGCCGATGCCGCGGGGACGACGGCTGCGATGGCACAGCCCGGCGCCGAACGGGCAGCGGCCCCGCCACCCGAGCCCCCACCCGCCGACCCGCCGACGACGCCCGATTTCACTCCGACCCACCAGACCGAAGCTGTCTCCGCACCGGCGTTCACCGATGTCGTCGTGTCCCAGACAGCAACCGTGGCGGCGACGTCGACCGACCCGACCCCCACGCCGTTGGACGATCCAGGCACGGAGAGCACGTCGCAGAACGAGCCCGTCGTCGACCTCGACCCGATCGACGTGGTCGAGGACATCACCGACCTCGAACCCGAGGAGTCCGCGGTGGACGACACGCCCACCGCCGACCCGGACCCGGACCCGTCACAGGGGACCACCCGCACCGAACCGGACAACGAACCGCCGGCCGACAACGGGCCGAAGGACGACGCGACCGGGGAATGACCCGAGCTGTCACAACAATAATCAAGGGGGACAACATGTTCGACAACCGAGCCGCCGGGGCGGCGAATTCACGATCGCGACGCCGCTGATGTGCGGCATCATCGCGTGCCGGACACAACGGCCGGCCGCAGAGTATCTGCTCACCGCGCTTCGTCGACTGGAGTACCGGGGGTACGACTCGGTGGGCGTGGCGGTGCGCACCATCGGCGGAGACACCGCACGGGTGCGGACCACGGGACGGATCGCCGCTCTCGAACACCAGCTCCGCACGTGGACGGGATCCGAACTCGACGGCGCAGGCATCGGCCACACCCGGTGGGCCACCCACGGCCCGGTGACCGAGGAGAACGCGCATCCCCACAACGACTGCTCGGGGCGAATCAGTCTGGTGCACAACGGAACCATCGAGAACGGGGACCGGCTGCGCGCCGCCCTCACCGAAGCGGGTCATCGCTTCACCTCGGGTGTCGACAGCGAAGTCCTGGCTCATCTGATCGAGGACGAGTTGCTGATCACCGACGATCTCCGGACCGCGGTGCACAACGCCTTGGCCGCGGCCGAGGGCACCTGGGCTCTCGCGGTCCTCGAACGCGGCACCGGCCGCATCGTCGTGGCGGCCAGCGGCTCACCCCTGCTGGTCGCCCGCACCGCCCACGGCGTCTTCGCCGCCAGCGACATCGCCGCCATCGCCGACTGGGTCGACGAGTTCCAGGTGCTCGACGACGACGACGTGATCGAACTGACCGCGACCGACCCGGCCTCCCCCGGCGCCGGGCGGGTACCACCGACCATGGTGCGGTGCATATGGCGCAGCGGTGATGCCGACCTCAACGGCTACGCCGACCACATGGCGAAGGAGATCGACGAACAACCCGCGGCTGCCGCCCGGGTGCTCGACGACCTCGCGGGCGGCGTCGCCGACGGCACCCTGTGGACCGACCTCGGCCTGGCGCCGTTCGACCGGCTACAGGTGATCGCCTGCGGCACATCGCTGAACGCCGGAATGGTGATCGGCAACGCGGTGCACCGCCTGTCCGGGCTGCCCGTCACCCGGTGCGTCGCCAGTGAAGCCGGCATGGACGCACCCGAACCCCGCACCCTGTGCCTGGCGATCAGCCAGTCCGGCGAAACGGCCGACGTCCTGCACGCCATCGACACCCGGGTGGCCGAGGGCTGCTCGATACTCGCCGTGACGAACAGCCCGCATTCGACCCTGGGCCGTCGGGCGAACGGTGTCATCCACTGCGCGGCCGGACCGGAGATCGGTGTCGCGGCCACCAAGACGTTCACCTGTCAGGTCATCGCCGGTGTGGCGCTGACGCTTTCGGCACTCGTCGCGTTCGACCGGATATCCCGTGCCCGCGCGGCCGCGCTCGTCGACGAACTGCGGCGGATACCCGATCAACTCGCACGGGCCGAGACAGTCGCCAAGAGCGTCGTCCCCCCGTTGGCCGATGAGTGCATCGGCGCATCGGGTTACGTCTTCATCGCCCGCGGGTCAGGTCTGCCCTACGCCGCCGAAGGCGCCCTCAAACTCAAGGAACTCACCTACCGCTGGGCGGAGCACTATCCGGCCGGTGAGCTCAAGCACGGGCCGCTCGCGCTCATCAGCGACGGCACACCGGTGATCGTCGTGGACAACGGCGACCCGAAGCTGGCCACGAACATCGCCGAAGTGCAGGCTCGCGGCGGACGCATCGTGCGAATCGGCCCACCGGGCAGTAGCGTGCCGGTCATCGAGGACCCGGTCGCGCCGTGGGGCCCGCTGCAGAGTGCGATCCCGTTGCAGATCTTCGCCCGGACCTCGGCGCTCACGCTGGGCCGCGACGTGGACAAGCCGCGTAACCTCGCCAAATCGGTGACGGTGGAGTGACACGGTGAGATCTCCCATGCGCGCCGTCGTCACCGGCGCAGCCGGATTCCTCGGCTCCGCCCTCGTCGACCGCCTGCTCGCCGACGGCCACCAGGTGGTCGGCATCGACAACCTCAGTACGGGGTCGGTGGCGAATCTCGAGTCCGCGCTGCGAATCGGCAGCGCCGGGCGTCGTTTCACCCTCATTCGCCGAGATGTGCAGGCGCCGGAACTGACCGACATCATCGCCGGCACCAACCCGGGCGTCATCTTCCACCTCGCGGCACAGGCTGACGCCGAAGCATCCTGGGCTGAGCCGAGTTTCGACGCCCGGAGCAATGTGCTGGGCACGATCAATCTCTGCGAGGCCGCCCGGCGGGCAGGCGTGGCGAGGATCGTCTACATCACCGACGGCGTATCGCGCTCGTGCTCCCCGAACGCCGTGGCCAGGGCGGCGGGCGAGATGTATCTCCATGCCTACGCCGAGCGGTACGGTCTCACGCCGATCTGTCTGCCACTGCCCCCCGTCGACGCGTCGTCGCTCGCCGACGCCGTCGACGACCTGGTGTGCGCCGGATGCACACCGGTCGTGCCCGGGTGTTACGGCGTCGACTACGACCGGCGAGAGGCCGGGTGACCGAACCATGTGGCACTCTCTCGGAAAACGCCTCGGCGGCGCACGCGAAGCGCTGACGATCACCACCGGGCCCGTCTTCTACGACCGGACGGGGAAACGCCTGTATTACTTCATCGCAGGCGTCGCGATGATCGCGCTGATCGTCGCGGTCCTGCCCGTCCGGGTCACCCCCATGGCGTTCGACCCGCTGTGGACGGTGCCGACCAACGGCGATTCGGGCTTCCCCCGCCGATTCCTCTCCACAGAGGAGGGACGACAGGTCCCCATCCTCGGCAACGAGGACGACGAAGTCCTCAGCCGGGTGGTCCGGGTCGACCGCCGCCAGGATCGGTGGAACCTCGTCGACCCGTTCACCAACGAGACGTATCGGGTCGCGGACGAGGACGACATGGCTCGGATCGGCGACAGCGATCACGCGATCGATCACTACGGGCGGCCGCCGGAGCGGAGCCTGATGCTGACCTTCGACGACGGACCCGACGTCCAGTTCACCACCGCGGTGCTCGACATCCTGTCCCGGGAAAAGGTTCCCGCCACGTTCTTCGTGCTCGGATCGCAGGTCGTCCTGCATCCCGACGTGTTCCGCCGGATCGTCCGCGAGGGCCACATGGCGGGCAATCACACGATGTTCCACGTCGACTTCGACGACCACACCGATTTCCGGAACCGTCAGGAGATCATCGCCACCGACCGGGTGATGCGCGCCACCGCCGGCTATGCCAGCAGGCTCTTCCGCATCCCCAAGGGCGATCCCGACAACAACACGTTGGCGCTGTTGCAGTCCCAGCAGCTCGGGTACGTCCAGGTCGACCAGGACATCGACACACTGGACTGGAAGGTCGCCGCCGACGACGAGCTCGCGGTTCCTCAACTCGACGGGCGCGGACACGTCGTGCTTCTGCACGACGGAGGCGGCGACCGCTCCGCGACCATCCGGATGCTCGAGAAGTTCATCGCCGAGGCGAAGAGCGAGGGCTACACCTTCTCCACCCTGGCACCGCTGCTGCCCGACCACTTGCAGCCGGTGAGCAACACGAAGCCGTATCCGGCCGATACCACCACCTATCGCGCCCTGAGACTGGCAGAGGAGGCACCGGGGACACTGCTCGGATTCCTGTTCTGGCTGGGCATGGGTTCGCTGACGGTGATGTCGCTGCTCTACCTGGTCTTCGCGCTGATCTGTCAGTACAAGCAGAACAGGGTGTGCTGGGATGACATCGACGACGAGAAACTCCCGATCATCAGTGTGGTGCTGGCCGCCTTCAACGAGGAGAAGGTCATCGCGAGGACCATCGCCGAACTTCGCCGCAGCGACTACCCCCGGTCGAAGTTCGAAGTGGTCGCGGTCAACGACGGCTCCAGAGACGACACCCTGCGGATCCTCACGGATCTGGCCCGCGACTGGCCGCGGCTGCGAGTGGTCGACCAACCGAACAGCGGTAAATCGTCGGCGATCAACAACGGGATCAACCATGCGGCACCGCAATCCACCGTGATCGTGACGATGGACGCCGACACCCTGTTCCGCCCCGACACGGTCCGCAACCTGGTCCGGCACTTCGCACGGAACACCCACGGCAAGCGGGTGGGCGCCGTCGCGGGCCACATCAAGGTCGGTAACCGGCGCAACGTGCTGACCGCGTGGCAGAGCCTCGAGTACATCTCCGGGATCTGCGTCACCCGGATGGCCGAGCGCCTGCTCAACGCGATCTCCATCGTGCCCGGCGCCTGTTCGGCGTGGAGCCGCACCGCACTCGAGGAGATCGGCGGGTTCTGTGACGACACCATGGCCGAGGACTGCGATGCCACGCTGGCCCTGCAGCGGCGCGGTTACCGCATCCTGCAGGAGAACAACGCGATCGCGGACACCGAAGCGCCCGAGACCATCCGCGCGCTCGCCAAACAGCGCAAGCGGTGGACCTACGGCAACATCCAGGCGCTGTGGAAGCACCGCGCGATGCTGTTCCGGCCGCGCTACGGCGTGTTGGGAATGGTCGCGCTGCCCTACGCCACGCTGTCGCTCGTCGTGCCGCTGCTGTTCATGCCGTTGACGATCATCGCGGCGGGGATGAGCATCGCCGCGGGCAACTGGCAGAGCATCGCGCTGTACGCCGGTTTCGTCGCCGCGCTCCACATGATCATCTCGATCACCGCCGTCGCGATGGCCCACGAACGTCCTTGGCACCTGCTCGTCGTCCCCATCTACCGGATCATCTACGAGCCGCTACGGACGTACCTGCTCTACGCCTCGGCCTATCGCGCCCTCAAGGGGACGATCGTGGCGTGGGACAAGTTGGAGCGCCGGAATTCGGTGAGTGCCTTCGCCGACCGTCACCACCCGGTGCCCATGCTGGGTGCTCAGCAGTAGAGGTTCTCCCCCGGCGGCACCCCCAGCAGCGCGCAGATCCGGAGGTACGCGTCCACCCGGCTTCGCACCTGCGCCGGATTGCCGCCGTCGCATTCGAGGACGCCGTTGAAGGCACGGATCGTCTGGCCGAAGCCGAGGCCGCCGACCATCGCATCGTGCGGGGTGGCCTCGGCCGCGGCCTTCTGGGTGTTCCAGAACCAGAGTGCGGTCCGCCACGCCAGCACCGCGTCCCGCCCCACGCGATCGGGGTCGGTGAGCAGATCGGCGCCGAGCGCCTCACCGGCCGCGCGGTAGTTGTAGTTCCAACTCAGCTGGCCCGGGCCGCGACCGAAGTATGCGTCCTCGCCCGCCGGGCATCCGAACGGCAGGTCGGGGTCGCAGTAGATCCGGCGCCGATGCGGAGCCTCCTCGATGATCTCCAGCCCACCGGTCTCGTGGGCGACGTTCCCGAAGAACGCGGCGGCCTCACGCCGGCGCACGGTGTCATCGCCCGTCGTGGCGAACCCCGGGAACGACGGCAGTGCCTCGATCAGATTCTCGTACGTGTAGAACGGGATTCGGCCGGGGAAGGCCGCATCGAAGTCCTCGCGGCTCACGACGAAAGACGGGTCGGCGTCGGCGTGCGGCGACGCCGGCATCGAGTGGGCCCCGCAACCGACCACCGCGGCCACCGCCAGACACGCAGCGGTTCGCAGGTAGCGCATGTCGGAATCCCGCCTCTCTCGAGCGCCTTGTCATCGAGTCTGACGGCTCCGGCCGTCCGGAGGTGGCCGTTTCGCCGCACAGATCTCCATGTGCCGCAATATATTTGACGACGGCAATAAATCGCCGTCTCGACGCGAGACACCTCCCGGACGCGTACTGTGCGAGAAGGCGATCGAGCACCGGGAGGCGGACACCATGGCAGTAAACGGACTCAACCACGTCGCTGTCACAGTGCGCGACGCCGAGGCCAGTGGGCCGTGGTACCGCGCGCTCTTCGACGCCGACCCCGTGCTCGACGAACACACCGACGCCGGTTTCCGGCACCTGGTGTGGGCGTTCGCCGACGGCACGCTGTTCGGCATACACCAGCACGACCGGCCCGCCGGCGACGCGGATTTCAGCGAGTTCGAACCGGGCCTCGACCACGTCGGCTTCGGTTGCGCCGACCGCGGTGAACTCGAGCAGTGGGTGCGCCGGCTCGACGAACTCGGCATATCCCACGGCGGGATCGTCGACGCGGATTACGGATCCGGTCTGAGCTTTCGTGACCCGGACGGGGTCGCGCTCGAGTTCTTCGCGCCGCCGTCGCGTTAGCTGTCGAGTCAGCCGTTGCGCCACAAGATCATTGCATGCGTTCATAACACCGTTTACCTGTGCGCCGTGGCCTTCCCCCACGCCTGTGGCGGGGCCACAATCGACGTGGCGGCGCCTGGTCTGACCGCCTGATGAGCCGGCCCGGCCAGCACAGCCATTCCCTGGAGGAACGGCACGAAAGGATCTGGGCCATGTCCGAGCAGGAACGCAACATCGAGAACGTCAAGAGGGGTTACGACGCCTTCTCCGCCGGCGACGTCGAGACCGTCATGAGCCTCTTCGACGACAACATCGAATGGGTGCAACCCGGCAACAGCACGATCAGCGGCACCTATCACGGCAAGGGCGAACTCGGCTCGTTCCTGGCCAAGATGGCCGACAAGCCCCTCGAGGTCCGGGTCAATCGGTTTCTCGCCGACGGTGACACGGTGGTCGCATTGACCGATGTGGTGATGGACGGCAACCACACCACCGACGCCGATGTCTTCACGCTGCGGGACGGCAAGACCGTGCGCGTGGAGATCCACGCCGACACCGCGCTGATGGAGAAGGTCTACGGCACGAAGCAGGCCGCCACCCAGCAGTAGGCGCATCCGTTGACGCGCCCGGAGTCCTCGACGACACTGGGCGGACACAGTTCGATCCACAACTCCATACGCCGACGACACGCAGCGGGAGAACCTCCGACAGGAGGCGCCGAAGGAGCAAGGTCCTCCCCGGGAATCTCTCAGGCCCAGTACCGCAGCGTCGAGGCAACTCTGGAGAACAGCGCCGGCCTGCCCGTGCCGGTGCTGTACCGAAGGTGAAAGCGCCTGCGCGCCAAACTCTCAGGTTTCAGGACAGAGCGGGGAGGGCCCTGTTGACGTCCGGCGCCGCCGGACGCGATGAAACCGGAGTCGCCGTGACCGTCAGCGTGTTCGACCTCTTCTCGGTGGGTATCGGCCCGTCGAGTTCCCACACCGTCGGCCCCATGCGCGCCGCATCGGATTTCGCCGACGCGCTGCGTCGCGGTGCGTTGCTGGACCACGTGCGCCACGTGCGGGTCGACCTGTACGGCTCGCTCGCGGCCACGGGAGCCGGTCACGGCACCATGTCCGCGATACTCCTCGGACTCGAGGGGCTGCGTCCGGAGACGATCACCCCCGACCAGCAGGAGGAGACGCTGCGGCGCATCCACCGCGGCGCGATCACCCGCGTCGGCGGCGTCACCCCGGTGCCGCTGACCGAAGACGACATCGCCCTTCATCCCGACGAGGTACTCCCCCGGCACACCAACGGCATGACCTTCACGGCCACGGCCGGAGACGGGAGCACCGCTGCGGCCGCGACGTACTTCTCGATCGGCGGCGGATTCGTCGTGACCGAGGACGACGAGGACGCCGACGGCGACGCGTTCGTGCCGCCGTTGCCGTACTCGTCGTCGCAGACCCTGTTGCAGATCTGCCGGACCCACGCGTTGTCGATCAGCGACGTCGCGCTGCGCAACGAGATGAGCCGGCACACCGAGGCGCAGATCCGCGACGAACTGCTCCACATCCGTGACGTGATGGTCGACTGCGCCGAGCGGGGGATGTCCCGCGACGGGGTGCTGCCCGGGCCGCTCGGTGTGCGCCGGCGCGCCAAGCGCTGGTACGAACGCCTCGAGGCCGAAGATCCCGGCAGGACACCGGAATTCGCACTGGACTGGGTAGACCTCGTGGCGCTCGCGGTCAACGAGGAGAACGCCTCGGGAGGGCGGATGGTGACCGCCCCCACCAACGGCGCCGCCGGGATCGTGCCCGCCGTGCTGCACTACGCCACCCACTACACCCCGGCTGGGCGGGCCGAACCCGACCGAACGGCGGTCACGTTCCTGCTCACCGCAGGTGCCGTCGGCTCGTTGTTCAAGGAGCGCGCATCGATCTCGGGCGCCGAGGTCGGCTGCCAGGGTGAAGTGGGATCGGCCGCGGCGATGGCCGCCGCCGGGTTGGCCGAGGTGCTCGGCGGCACCGCCGCACAGGTGGAGAACGCCGCGGAGATCGCCATGGAGCACAGCCTCGGACTCACCTGTGACCCGATCGGTGGGCTCGTTCAGATCCCCTGCATCGAACGCAACGCCATCTCCGCGGGCAAGGCCATCAACGCCGCCCGCATGGCGCTGCGCGGCGACGGCTCCCACCACGTCACGCTCGACGAGGTCATCGACACCATGCGCGCCACGGGTGAGGACATGAGCCGCAAGTACAAGGAGACGTCCACCGGCGGGCTGGCGATCAACGTCGCCGTCAACGTCGTGGAGTGCTGAGCACCGAACGCGAAGTGGGCGTGGACGGTATCGAACCGCCGACCGCTGGTGTGTAAAACCAGAGCTCTACCACTGAGCTACACGCCCCGTTGCCGGGCAGGCTACCCGGCGACGCGCCGCAGGCGGAAATCCGGCAACGCGCCACGGGCGGGAATCGCTCAGGCCGAGCGCAGCGCGGAGAGGGCTTCCGTCCACACCGCCTGATCGCGCGCCTCACCGGGACCCTTCATCTCCGAGAACCGGATGATCCCCGACCGGTCGACCACGAAGGTGCCCCGGTTGGCGAAGCCGGCGTCGGCGTTGAAGACCCCGTACGCCTGGGCGACCGCGCCGTGCGGCCAGAAGTCCGACAGCACCGGGAAGGTGAACCCGCTCTGGGTGGCCCAGACCTTGTGGGTGGGCGGCGGACCGACCGAGATCGCCAGCGTCACCGTGTCGTCGTTCTCGTAGGTGGGCAGGTTGTCGCGGATCTCGTCGAGCTCCCCCTGGCAGATGCCGGTGAACGCGAGCGGGAAGAACACCAGCACCACGTTCTTGGCGCCCCGGTGGTCGCTGAGCGTGACCGGCTGGCCGTTCTGGTCCTTGAGCGTGAAGTCCGGCGCCTCGGCGCCGACGTCGAGTGCGGCCATCTAGCGCCGCCCCGCGGCCTTCGACTTGGGCTGCACCAGCCTGCTGGCGATCCAGTCACCGAGATTCGCCGAGGAGGTCTGCATCAGACCCGCCGTGGGCGCCGATTCGGCGATGTCGGCCGGCTGCACATGCCCCGGCTTGCCGGTCTTCGGGGTGACCACCCAGATGACGCCGTCGTCGGCGAGTGGGGTGATGGCGTCCATCAGCGCATCCACCAGGTCACCGTCGTCGTCGCGCCACCACAGCAGCACGACGTCGATGACCTCATCGGCGTCCTCGTCGAGCAACTCGCCACCGCACGCGTCTTCGATATCGGCCCGGATGTCGTCGTCGACGTCCTCGTCCCAGCCCAGTTCCTGCACAACCTGATCGTTTTCGATGCCCAGTCGTTGGGCGTAGTTCGGGGCGTCCGCCGCCGCCACCTTCGGTCCTCCTTCTGCCGGTGCTGCCGTTGTCGAATCCCTATCGTTGCACGTGCCCCACGGGTTACGTGCGGCCGCTGCCCCGGTTCGTCAATATGATGCGTCGCACAGTTCGAGCGCCACCTCCCTGGAGTCGTTCAACCGGGTCACCGCGGCGTTGAACTCGTCGGGGCCGGCATCCCGGTTGATCGTGCCCGCGACGTCGCGGGCGGCGCCCACCCAGGCGTTGAGGGCGTCGCGCAGTGCCGGGGAGAGCACATCGGAGATGCCGCTGGCCACCAGGTTCGCGCTGATGTCGAGCGCCTCCACCGCCGGCCGGGCCCGGGCGGCCACCTCGGGCGTGTTCTCGTTGACCGCGTCGACATAGGAGTTGACGGCGCCGATCGCGTTCACGCTGGAACTGCTCAGGTCCTCGCAGGCGGTGTGGATGGCCGCGGTGGTCAGGGACTGCTGACGCTTGGATTCCCGGGCGCTCGACTGCGCGATCGACTCCTCGACGGAAGCGGACGCCGAGGCGCGGTACACCGGCGCGGCCTCGCGGTCGACCTGGCCGGTACCCGAGGTCACCGACGTGCAGCCGACGATGACCATGGCCGCCGCGGCAAGGCTGCCGAGTATCCGGGCAGCCGTCTGCAGCCGCCTTCCCTGGCGCCGTCCACCGCTCAGCACGGTCTGCAGACGTTACCGGTTGACCGGCCCGATCGCGGGTTCATTGAGACCACCCGCCCCCACCGGTGCGGTTGGGGCACGATGGGGGAAGGATGGAGTCGTCGCGCACGTGTGGAGTCACAAACCCCGCACGGTCGCGGCGTACCGATACCGCCTGACAAGGAGCGGAAGTTGACCACCGAGTTCGTGCGCCAGGATCTGGCCCAAAACTCCTCCACCGCAGCCGAACACGACCGTGTCCGGGTGATCCGTGAGGGTGTTGCATCGTATCTGCCCGACATCGACCCGGATGAGACCGGCGAGTGGCTCGATTCGTTCGACCAGCTGCTCGAACGCTCCGGCCCGGCCCGAGCCCGCTACATGCTGTTGCGGCTGCTCGAACGCTCCGGTGAGCAGCGGGTGGCCATTCCCGCGTTGACGTCGACCGATTACGTCAACACCATCCCGACCGAGCTCGAGCCGTGGTTCCCCGGCGACGAGGACGTCGAACGCCGATACCGGGCCTGGATCCGGTGGAACGCCGCGATCATGGTGCACCGCGCGCAGCGTCCGGGAGTCGGTGTGGGCGGCCATATTTCGACGTACGCGTCCTCGGCCGCGCTGTACGAGGTGGGCTTCAACCACTTCTTCCGCGGTAAGAGCCACTCCGGTGGCGGCGATCAGGTGTTCATCCAGGGACACGCCTCCCCCGGCATCTACGCCCGCGCCTACCTCGAGGGCCGGCTCACCGCTGACCAGCTCGACGGCTTCCGCCAGGAGCACAGCCACCCCGGCGGCGGTATCCCGTCGTACCCGCACCCGCGCCTGATGCCCGACTTCTGGGAGTTCCCCACGGTGTCGATGGGCCTGGGCCCGATGAACGCGATCTACCAGGCCCGGTTCAACCACTATCTGCACGACCGCGGCATCAAGGACACCTCTGATCAGCACGTGTGGGCGTTCCTCGGCGACGGCGAGATGGACGAGCCGGAGAGCCGCGGCCTGGCCCACGTCGCCGCGCTCGAGGCGCTGGACAACCTGACGTTCGTGATCAACTGCAACCTGCAGCGCCTGGACGGTCCGGTGCGCGGCAACGGCAAGATCATCCAGGAACTGGAGTCGTTCTTCCGCGGGGCCGGGTGGAACGTCATCAAGGTGGTGTGGGGCCGCGAGTGGGACGCGCTGCTGCACGCCGACCGTGACGGCGCGCTGGTCAACCTGATGAACACCACCCCGGACGGCGACTACCAGACCTACAAGGCCAACGACGGCGGCTACGTCCGCGACCACTTCTTCGGCCGCGACCCGCGCACCAAGCAGCTCGTGGAGAACATGTCCGACGCGGAGATCTGGAACCTCAAGCGCGGCGGGCACGACTACCGGAAGGTCTACGCCGCCTACCGCGCGGCGATGGAGCACAAGGGGCAGCCCACGGTCATCCTCGCCAAGACCATCAAGGGCTACACGCTGGGCAAGCACTTCGAGGGACGCAACGCGACCCACCAGATGAAAAAGCTTGCGCTCCAAGACCTCAAGGACTTCCGGGACGTTCAGCGCATTCCGGTCAGCGACGCCCAGCTCGAGGAGAACCCCTACCTGCCGCCCTACTACCATCCGGGTCCGGAGGCGCCGGAGATCCGCTACATGCTCGACCGCAGACGCGCGCTCGGCGGTTTCGTGCCGGAGCGCCGGACGAAGTCCAAGGCGCTCACGCTGCCAGGCAGCGACGCCTACAAGGCGCTGAAGAAGGGGTCGGGCAAGCAGGAGGTCGCCACCACGATGGCGACCGTCCGCACGTTCAAGGAGATCCTGCGCGACAAGAACATCGGGCATCGCGTCGTGCCGATCATCCCCGACGAGGCGCGCACGTTCGGCATGGACTCGTGGTTCCCGAACCTCAAGATCTACAACCGCAACGGGCAGCTCTACACCTCCGTCGACGCCGAGCTGATGCTGGCGTACCGGGAGAGCGAGGTGGGGCAGATCCTGCACGAGGGCATCAACGAGGCCGGTTCGGTCGGCACGTTCATCGCGGCGGGCACGTCCTACGCCACGCACAACGAGCCGATGATCCCGATCTACATCTTCTATTCGATGTTCGGGTTCCAGCGCACCGGCGACAGCTTCTGGGCGGCCGCCGATCAGATGACCCGCGGCTTCGTGCTGGGTGCGACGGCAGGCCGCACCACCCTCGTCGGCGAGGGGCTGCAGCACGCCGACGGCCACTCGCTGCTGCTGGCGTCGACCAACCCCGCGGTCGTGGCCTACGACCCGGCGTTCGCCTACGAGATCGCGCACATCATCGAATCGGGCCTGCACCGCATGTACGGGGAGAACCCGGAGAACGTCTACTTCTATCTCACGATCTACAACGAGCCGTACGTCCAGCCCGCCGAACCGGAGGACGTCGACGTCGAGGGGCTGCTGCGCGGGATCTACCGGTACCGCGCCGCGGCGGAGAAGAAGGCCAACACCGCGCAGATCCTGGTGTCCGGGGTGGCCATGCCGTCCGCGCTCAAGGCCGCCGAGATGCTGGCCGAGGAGTGGGACGTGGCCGCCGACGTATGGTCGGTGACCAGCTGGAACGAGCTCAACCGCGACGGCGTGCAGGTCGAGAGGGAACTGCTGCGCCATCCCGAGCGCCCGGCCGGCACCCCGTACGTCACCACGGCGCTGGCCGACGCGGCCGGACCCGTCGTGGCGGTCTCGGACTGGATGCGTGCGGTGCCCGAGCAGATCAGGCCGTGGGTGCCCGGCACCTACATCACGCTCGGTACGGATGGTTTCGGATTCTCCGACACCCGCCCGGCGGCGCGGCGCTACTTCAACACCGACGCCGAGTCGGTGGTGGTGGCGGTGCTCGAGGGGCTGGCCCGCGACGGCAACATCGACATCTCGGTGGCCGTCGAGGCGGCCCAGCGCTACGAGATCGACGACGTGCTGGCCGCGCCGGAGCAGACCTCCGATCCGGGGGTGGCCTGACGGGTCCGCCCCGCCTGGGGTCCGGCTTGGAGGTACCCGCCAGATTCTTGGCGTAGCTTTTAGGGATGCCCGACAATCGGTACGTGCCGCCGGCATCGACGGTCGAGGTGCTGCAGACCGTGCCGGACTCCGTCCTGCGCCGGTTGAAGCAGTACTCCGGGCCGCTGGCCACCCAGGCGGTGACCTTCATGCAGGACCGGTTGCCGTTCTTCGCGAGCCTGGAGGCCTCGCAGCGCGCCAGCGTGCAACTGGTCGTGCAGACGGCGGTGGTCAACTTCGTCGAGTGGATGCGCGACCCGCAGAGCAACGTCAGCTACACCGCGCAGGCGTTCGAGGTCGTTCCCCAGGATCTGACCCGTCGGATCGCGTTGCGCCAGACGGTCGAGATGGTGCGCACCACGATGGAGTTCTTCGAAGAGGCGGTGCCGCTGCTGGCCCGCTCCGACGAACAGGTCACCGCGCTGACCGCGGGCATCTTGCGTTACAGCCGCGACCTGGCGTTCGCCGCGGCCTCGGCCTATGCGGACGCGGCGGAGGCGCGCGGTGCGTGGGACACCCGGATGGAGGCCAACGTCGTCGACGCGGTGGTCCGCGGCGACGTCGGGCCGGAACTGCAGTCCCAGGCGGCCACACTGAACTGGGACGCCACCGCACCGGCCACGGTCATCGTCGGGCTTCCCCACCCCGACCGCATCGACCTCGCCTCCGACGACGTGCGCGACGTCGTGACCCGCAACGACCGCGCCGCGCTGTCCGATGTGCACGGCACCTGGCTGGTCGCCATCGTGTCCGGGCCGATCTCCCCCACCGACCGCTTCCTCAGGGAGATCCTCGCGGTGTTCGCCGACGGTCCGGTCGTCGTCGGCCCGACGGCGCCGACGCTGTCGGCCGCCCACCTGTCGGCCACCGAGGCCATCGCCGGCATGAACGCGGTCGCGGGATGGAGCGGCGCGCCCCGGCCGGTGTCCGCGCGCGAACTGCTGCCCGAACGCGCCCTGCTCGGCGATGCGACGGCCATCGCCGCGCTGGAGACGGAGGTGATGCGGCCGCTCGGCGACGCCGGTCCCGCGCTCGCCGAAACCCTCGACGCCTACCTCGATGCGGGCGGTGCGATCGAGGCCTGCGCCCGTCAATTGTTCGTTCATCCAAATACCGTCCGTTACCGGCTGAAACGGATCGCCGACTTCACCGGCCGCGACCCCACCCTGCCCCGCGACGCGTACGTTCTGCGGGTCGCCTCCACGGTGGGCCGACTGAACCGGCACGCGGCCCAGTCCACCCGCACGAGTACGGCGTCCGTGCAGGTCCCGGCCGTGCGACCGGCCAGCGCGAACCTCTACCGCAGCGGATGAGGTCGCGACTCGGTATCGCTGGAGTCGCATCACATGCCGTTTTGTGGACTATCTACAAAAACATAAGACGAGGTTCATAATCTCTTACACGGCGCAAAGTCGTCTTCACAGTGTTCTCTTAGAGACGTGCCTGAATCGCATACGCAGATCGCGCTGCTCGCGCCCGGCCAGGGGTCGCAGACCCCCGGGATGCTCGAGCCGTGGCTGCAGCTGACCGGCGCCGCGGACCGTCTGGCCACCTGGTCGGAGATCAGCGGCCTCGATCTCGCCCGGCTGGGTACGACCGCCGACGCCGACGAGATCACCGATACGGCGGTGACCCAGCCGCTGGTGGTGGCCGCGACGCTGCTCGCCCACGAGGAGGCGGCCCGGCGTCTGGGCGACGGGGAAACAACCGGGCTGTTCGGCGCCGACACCATCGTCGCCGGCCACTCCGTCGGTGAGATCGCCGCCTACGCCATCGCCGGGGTCATCACCGCCGACGATGCGATCAAGCTGGCCGCCACCCGCGGCGCCGAGATGGCCAAGGCCTGTGCGCTCGAGCCGACCGGCATGGCCGCCGTCCTCGGCGGTGACGAGGCCGAGGTGCTCGCCCGCCTCGAGGCGCTCGACCTGGTTCCCGCCAACCGCAACGCGGCCGGTCAGATCGTGGCCGCCGGTGCGGTGTCGGCCCTGGACAAGCTCGCCGAGGATCCGCCGGCCAAGGCCCGCGTCCGCAAGCTGGCCACCGCGGGCGCCTTCCACACCCACTACATGGCCTCAGCGCTCGAGGGCTATGAAGCCGCCGCGCGCGGCGTCGCCACCTCCGAGCCCACCGTCGCGCTGCTGTCCAATGCCGACGGCCGGCCGGTAGCCTCGGCTGCGGACGCGATCGACAAGCTGGTCGCCCAGCTGACCCGGCCGGTGCGCTGGGATCTCTGTACCGCAACGATGCGGCAGCGCTTCGAGAACGCCGAGAACGCCGCGATCGTCGAATTCCCGCCCGCGGGCACACTCGTCGGCATCGCCAAACGTGAACTTCGGGGGGTTCCGACGCACGCCGTCAAATCCCCCGCTGACCTGGACGGGCTCAGCTCCCTGTAGCCCGCCGGGACAACCACATATCGATCGTCATCTCAAGAGTTCTCCGCTCCGCGGAGGCATGTTCACCACACATATAGAAGGAGCCATCGTGCCCGCCACTCAGGAAGAAATCATCGCCGGTCTCGCCGAGATCATCGAAGAGGTCACCGGCATCGAGCCCTCGGAGGTCACCCCCGAGAAGTCGTTCGTCGACGATCTCGACATCGACTCGCTGTCCATGGTGGAGATCGCGGTGCAGACCGAGGACAAGTACGGCGTGAAGATCCCCGACGAGGACCTGGCCGGTCTGCGCACCGTCGGTGACGTGGTCGCCTACATCCAGAAGCTCGAGGAAGAGAACCCCGAGGCTGCCGCCGCGCTGCGCGATAAGTTCTCGCAGTGACCAGGCCTTCCACGGCTAACGGAGGCTTCCCCAGCGTAGTCGTGACTGCCGTCGAGGCCACCACGTCGCTCGCCGCGGACATCGAGAGCACGTGGAAGGGCCTGCTGGCTGGCGAGAGCGGTATCCGCATTCTCGAAGACGAATTCGTCACCAAGTGGGACCTGCCCGTGCGGATCGGCGGTCATCTGGTCGACAACGTCGACGACCACATGACCCGTATCGACATGCGGCGCATGTCGTACGTGCAGCGCATGTCGAAGCTGGTCTCGGGTCGCCTGTGGGAGACCGCCGGTAGGCCCGAGGTCGATCCGGACCGGTTCGCCGTCATCATCGGCACCGGTCTGGGCGGCGGCGAGAAGATCGTCGAGACCTACGACGCGATGAACGAGGGCGGTCCCCGCAAGGTGTCGCCGCTCGCCGTGCAGATGATCATGCCGAACGGTGCGGCGGCCGTCGCCGGTCTGGAACTGGGCGCCCGCGCCGGGGTCATCACCCCGGTGTCGGCCTGCTCGTCCGGGTCGGAGGCGATCGCCCACGGCTGGCGTCAGATCGTCATGGGTGACGCGGACTTCGCCGTTGTCGGCGGCGTGGAAGGCGGCATCGAGGCACTGCCCATCGCGGCGTTCTCGATGATGCGCGCCATGTCGACCCGCAACGACGACCCCGCCGGGGCGTCGCGGCCGTTCGACAAGAACCGCGACGGCTTCGTGTTCGGCGAGGCCGGGGCGATGATGATCATCGAGACCGAGGAGCATGCCTTGGCCCGTGGCGCCAAGCCGCTGGCCCGGCTGATGGGCGCGGGCATCACCAGCGACGCGTTCCACATGGTGGCTCCGGCGGCGGACGGCCAGCGGGCCGGCCACGCGATGAAGCGGGCGATGGAGACGGCGGGCCTGTCCCCCAAGGACATCTCCCACGTCAACGCGCACGCCACCGCCACCCCGATCGGCGACACGGCCGAGGCCAACGCGCTGCGGGTGGCCGGTGTGGAGCACGCCGCGGTGTACGCGCCGAAGTCGGCGCTCGGCCACTCCATCGGTGCGGTCGGTGCGCTCGAGTCGATCCTCACGGTGCTCGCACTGCGTGACGGCGTCATCCCGCCGACACTGAACTACGAGACACCGGACCCCGAGATCGATCTCGATGTCGTCGCGGGCGAGCCACGGTATGGCGACTACCAGTACGCCATCAACAACTCGTTCGGATTCGGCGGCCACAATGTGGCCTTGGCGTTCGGTCGTTACTGAGTTGCGCGCGACCAACGGATAGATCAACGGAGCAGGAATGGCACGGTTAGCTACGGGGAACGGTTTCCCCAACGTGGTCGTCACTGGCGTTGCCATGACGACCGCCCTGGCTACCGATGCGGAGACCACCTGGCAGCGTCTTCTGGACGGGCAGAGCGGGATCCGCACACTCGAGGACCCCTTCGTCGAGCAGTATGACCTGCCGGTGCGCATCGGCGGGCATCTGCTGGAGGACTTCGACAGTGAGCTGACGCGGGTCGAGCTGCGCCGGCTGTCCTACCTGCAGAAGATGTCCACGGTGCTGGGCCGGCGCGTCTGGGCCCACGCCGGGTCACCCGAGGTCGACCCGCGTCGGCTGATGGTGTCGATCGGCACCGGCATGGGCTCCACCGAGGAGCTCGTGTTCAGCTACGACGGGATGCGGGCCAAGGGCCTCAAGGCCGTGTCACCGCTGGCCGTGCAGATGTACATGCCCAACGCGGCCGCCGCCGCGGTGGGTCTGGAGCGCAAGGCCCGGGCCGGGGTCATCACCCCGGTCTCGGCCTGCGCCTCCGGTTCGGAAGGCATCGCCCAGGCCTGGCGCAACATCGTGCTGGGCGAGGCCGACATCGCGATCTGCGGCGGAGTCGAGACCCGCATCGAGGCCGTGCCGATCGCGGGATTCGCTCAGATGCGCATCGTGTTGTCGACCACCAACGACGATCCGGCGGGCGCCTGCCGTCCGTTCGACAAGGACCGCAACGGCTTCGTGTTCGGCGAGGGCGGCGCGCTCCTGGTCATCGAGACCGAGGAGCACGCCAAGGCCCGCGGCGCCGACATCCTCGCCCGCATCATGGGGGCGAGCGTCACCTCGGACGGCTACCACATCGTGGCGCCCGACCCCAACGGTGAACAGGCCGGGTGGGCGATGACCCGCGCCATCCAGCTGGCCGGTCTGCAACCGACCGATATCGACCACGTCAACGCGCACGCCACCGGCACCAGTGTCGGTGACGTCGCCGAGGGCAAGGCCATCAACAACGCGATGGGCGGCCACAAGCCGGCGGTCTACGCGCCCAAGGGGGCGCTCGGCCACTCGGTCGGCGCCGTCGGCGCGGTGGAGTCGATCCTGACGGTGCTGGCGCTCAAGAACGGCGTCATCCCCCCGACCCTCAATTTGAAGAACCTGGATCCGGAGATCGACCTCGACGTCGTCGCGGGCTCTCCGCGACCCGGTAACTACCAGTACGCGATCAACAATTCGTTCGGATTCGGTGGGCACAACGTCGCGCTCGCTTTCGGGAAGTACTGACCACGCACACATCCCGACAGTCAGCTGACATCGGAACGGGCACTAGGAGGATTTGAATGACGATCATGGCCCCCGAGGCGGTCGGCGAGACGCTCGACCCGCGCGATCCGCTGCTGCGGCTGAGCACGTTCTTCGATGACGGCACCGTCGAGTTGCTGCACGAGCGGGACCGCTCGGGTGTGCTCGCCGCCGCCGGCACCGTCAACGGTGTGCGCAGCATCGCGTTCTGCACCGACGGGACCGTGATGGGTGGCGCCATGGGCACCGAGGGCTGCCGCCACATCGTCAACGCCTACGACACCGCGATCGAGGAGCAGAGCCCGATCATCGGGATCTGGCACTCCGGTGGCGCCCGCCTCGCCGAGGGTGTGAAGGCGCTGCACGCCGTCGGTCTGGTGTTCGAGGCCATGATCCGCGCGTCCGGGTACGTCCCGCAGATCTCCGTCGTCGTCGGCTTCGCCGCGGGCGGCGCCGCCTACGGCCCCGCCCTGACCGACGTGATCGTCATGGCGCCCGACAGCAAGGTCTTCGTGACCGGCCCCGACGTGGTGCGCAGTGTCACCGGCGAGGACGTCGACATGGTGTCGCTCGGCGGACCCGAGGCCCACCACAAGAAGTCCGGTGTCTGCCACATCGTCGCCAGCGACGAACTCGACGCCTACGAGCGCGGCCGCCGCCTGGTCGGATTGTTCAGCCAGCAGGGACATTTCGACCGCACCAAGGCCGAGGCCCAGGACAGCGACCTGGCGGCCCTGCTGCCGGAGTCGGCGCGGCGCGCCTACGACGTGCACCCGCTGATCACCGCGCTGCTCGACGACGGCGTGCCGTTCGAGGAGTTCCAGGCCAAGTGGGCGCCGTCGATGGTGGTCGGGCTGGGCCGGCTGGCCGGGCGCACCGTCGGCGTGCTCGCCAACAACCCCCTGCGTCTCGGCGGTTGCCTGAACTCCGAAAGTGCCGAGAAGGCAGCACGTTTCGTGCGGCTGTGCGACGCCTTCGGCATCCCGCTGGTCGTCGTGGTCGACGTGCCCGGCTACCTGCCCGGCGTCGACCAGGAATGGGGCGGCGTGGTCCGCCGCGGCGCCAAGCTGCTGCACGCGTTCGGTGAGGCCACCGTTCCGCGCGTCACGCTGGTCACCCGCAAGATCTACGGCGGCGCCTACATCGCGATGAACTCGCGCTCGCTGGGCGCGACCAAGGTCTTCGCCTGGCCGGACGCCGAGGTGGCCGTCATGGGCGCCAAGGCCGCCGTCGGGATCCTGCACAAGAAGAAGCTGGCCGCCGCCGCGCCCGAGGATCGTGAGGCGCTGCACGAGGAACTCGCCGCCGAACACGAACGGATCGCCGGCGGTGTCGACTCCGCGATCGAGATCGGCGTGGTGGACGAGAAGATCGATCCCGCGCACACCCGCAGCAAGCTGACCCAGGCGCTGGCCGAGGCGCCCGCGCGCCGCGGCCGGCACAAGAACATCCCGCTGTAGGCCTTTCAGCACACGAACACCCGAAGAGATCCCTGGCCGCCGTACGGCGTGCCGGGGATTTCTCCGTCTGGCCGAAGTGGCCGCGCGCTGGGCGTAGCGTGGCTGGTGGTGTCGGGGAGGAGATCACTGATCGAGGGGTTCGAATCATGCACACATCTGGCATCGCAGTGCGCCGTGGAGTCCGCGGCACAGTAGTGACCGGCGCGCTTGCGGGACTGGCCGCCGCCACCATCGCCCTGCCGACGGCCGCCGCCCAGCCGCAGTGCACGGCGGCGACGCTGAGCAGCACACTGGGCAGCGTCTCCGCGCAGACCGGCCAATACCTGAGCAGCCATCCCGGCGCGAACGACGCCGTCACCAACGCCGGCGGTCAGGGCGCGTCGGGCGAGGCCGCCATCCGCAACTACTTCGTCGCGCACCCACAGGAGTGGGCCGAACTGCAGCGGATCGCGCAGCCGTTGCGCACCTTGCGGCAGCAGTGCCAGGTCGACGTGGCACCGGCCGACATCGCGCGACTCTACGACGCGATGGCGTCCTGAGTTCGCCTGCCGGTCAACGCCTCGGCACGATCATCACCGGAACGGGGCTGTGCCGCAAGATCTTCGCGGCCGCCGAACCGAGGAACACGTGTGCGGCCGGCCCGGCCGCACCGGAACCGAGGAGCAGCAGATCCCCTCGTTCCCAGGCGACGTCCTCGACCGCTTCGCGCCAGTCGTGGGAGACCCCGACGACGATCTCCACGTCCGGCGCGGCGATGTGGTTGCGAATGTCGTTGAGCTGACCCATGATTTCGTCGGTGGTCCGCTTGGACCACTGCTCGACGACCAGGCTTTCGGCGGACGGTTCGATCGAGCCGCTGAACACAGCGACCGGCCGCACCGTGAACGACGCGATACGTAGACGCGCCGACCACCGCACCGCGAGTTCGGCGGCGGTCTCGATCAACCGGACAGCGTCGGCGTGCCCACCGTAGGCGACCGTGAGCCGCCGGATCGGCTCGCGGCTCGACGGATAACTGCGCGGGGCGATCACCACCGGGACGGCGGCGGTGTGCACGAGGCGATCGGTCACACTGCCCAGCGCCACCCGGCCGAGCAGACCCGATGAGGAGGAGCCGACGACGACGGCATCGGCGCGGTGATGCGTTGCCAGTTCGGTCAGACCCTCCGGCACCGACGTCGCCTTGTGCACGACCACCGACACCTCGACGTCGCCGCCCATCTCGTCGACCACCCGCTCGAGTGACGTGCGCGCCGCCCCGGTGACGTAACGCAGGTACTCCTGCTCGACCGGGTCGCCGCGAGGCGGCCACGGCCGCTCGACGATCGCTGCGGCGATGATCCGGTCGGACGTGCACCGGGCGATCTCGGCCGCGAGGTGCAGCGGTGCGCTGCCCTGGCGGCTGGCGCTGAACCCGGCGACGATCGTCATGGCGTGGCCGTGGCCTCGGCGCTCGACGCGATCACGTGGGTGACGGGCACCTTGTGCTGTGCGCGCGCCCGGTCGACGACGTCGAAGCGGTGCCACACCGATGCCTCCGGGGGCAGTGTCGAGATGACGATCTGATCGGGCCCGAACTCGTCGACGGCGTCGGCCAGCGCCCGCAGCGGCCGGCGGTCGCCGAGTGTGCCGTCGGCGGTGAAGTCGTGCCCGCGCAACACCTTCAGCGTGTGGTCCAGGCGCTCGGACGCGGCCTTCTGCGTGGCCTCCTCGACGTCGAGCGGACCGTGTGTCTCGGCCATGCCGGTCTCGATCGGGCTGGCCGGCACCACGACCAGGTAGTGCGTCTCCCGGTCGGCGCCGATCCGGCGCAGTTCGTCGAGCAGTTCGGTGGAGTTCACGGTCTGGTTCGCCAGCACCACCACGCGGTGCGGTTTGCCGGTGCCGGGCACGCCG
Source organism: Mycobacterium sp. IS-1496 (assembly GCF_001499995.1). Classification (GTDB taxonomy): domain Bacteria; phylum Actinomycetota; class Actinomycetes; order Mycobacteriales; family Mycobacteriaceae; genus Mycobacterium. The sequence continues at coordinate 128,356 of NZ_LQIU01000067.1, read as the reverse complement.
GCTTCGGGGCGGCGCCGCTTGAGGAAGACCTTGTTGGCGAAGTACAGCACCAGTACCACCGCCCAGGACAGCAGGCTCAGAACCAGCTGGGACCGCAGCGCATCGTCGATGAACATCTGCACGAGGATCGCGACGATGCCCAGCGCGGTGAGCACAGAAAGCACCGGGAACAGCCACATCTTCACCCGCAGTTCGGAATCCGGTGTGCGCCTGCGCAACACGATCTGCGAGACGGCGATCAGAAGGTAGACGAACAGGATGATGGCGCCGCTGGAGTTGAGCAGGAACGCGAAGATGGTGTCGGGCGACACCGCGGCGGCGATCACGCACAGGAACCCGATCACCGACGAGGCGAGGATCGCGTTGGCCGGCACACCCCTTCGGGTCACCCGGACCAGGGCCGGCGGCGCTTCGCGCCGGGCGGCGAGCACGAACAGCATCCGCGACGCGGTGTACATACCGGAGTTGAGGCAACTCAGCACCGCGGTCAGCACGACGGCGTTCATGACGTGGTCGGCGTACGGGATGCCCATCTCGGTGAACGCCGCGACGAACGGTGACGCGGCGATGCCCTCGTCGTTCCACGGCAGGATCGTCACGAGCAGCAGCGCGGAGCCCACGTAGAACAGCAGGATGCGCACGATCACCGAGTTCGCGGCCTTCGCCACCGCCCGCTCGGGATCCGACGACTCGGCGGCCGCGATCGTCGCGATCTCCGCGCCGACCATCGAGAAGATCACCGTCACGATCCCGACGGTGATCACCCCGAAGCCCATCGGCATGAACCCGCCGTGGGCGGTCAGGTTCGAGAAGTCGGCATCCTTGCCCGGCCACAGCCCCACCACGAACAGGGCGCCGATCGCGATGAACGCCAGGATCGCCGCGACCTTGATGCCGGCGAACCAGAACTCGAACTCACCGTAGGACTTCACCGAGAACAGGTTCGTGGCCGTCATCAGCACCATGAACACGAGCGAGGACGCCCACAGCGGCACGTCGATCCAGTACTGGATGATCTTGGCGCCGGCGATCGCCTCGAATCCGACGACGATCACCCAGAAGTACCAGTAGAGCCAGCCGACGGAGAAGCCGGCCCAGTTGCCGAGGGCGTTGCGCGAGTAGTCGGCGAACGACCCGGTCGACGGGTTCGCCACCGCCATCTCGGCCAGCATCCGCATCACCATGATGATGAGCACGCCACTCATCGCGTAGGTGAGGAAGGAGCCGGGACCGGTGTCGGCGATCACCACACCGGAACCGACGAACAGTCCGGCGCCGATCACGCCGCCGATCGCGATCATTCGCAGTTGACGCTGGTTGAGCGCCTTTTTGAGGGTGGGTGCTGCTGTCATCCGTGCCGGATACCCAGATGTGAGCCAGGTCACTCCACGGTGGTGTCGACGAATTCCTTGGCCGCGGTCAGGGCACGCTCCCGGTCGGCTTCGACCAGACCGATGCGGGTGCGCCGGTCGAGGATGTCGTCGACGGTCATCGCGCCCTCGTGGGTGACCGCGTACTCGAACTCGGCCCGGGTGACGTCGATGCCTTCGGCAACGGGTGCGGTGGGCCGGTCGCAGCGAGCCTGTGCGATCACGCGCGGCGCCTCGGCGCCGTAGCGGGCGACCAGCGACCCGGGCAGATCGACCGGTGCGCGCAGCGTCGACACCGGGTTGGCCGGCGCCCCGACCAACGGCAGGTTGCGGGTGCGGCACGGGCCGGCGGTCAGCCCGCGCAGGGCGATCGCGCGGTCGAGGACGTCTTCGGCCATGTAGCGGTATTCGGTGAGCTTGCCGCCGATCACGCTGATCACCCCGGACGGGGATTCGGTGACCGCGTGGTCACGCGAGAGATCGGCCGTGGCGCCTCCGCCCGCGTCGATGAGCGGTCGCAGCCCCGCGTAGGCGCCGCGGACGTCGGCTTCGGTCAGCCTCGTCGCCAGCGCGGTGTTGACGGTGTCGAGCAGGAAGGTGATCTCCTGTGGGCTCGGTTGTGGCACATCGGGTATCGGGCCGGGCGCATCCTCGTCGGTGAGCCCGAGATAGACCCGGCCGAGTTGTTCGGGCATCGCGAAGACGAACCGGTTGAGCGCGCCGGGGATCGGAATGGTCAGCGCGGCCACCGGGTGGCCGAAGGCCGCCGCGTCGAACACCAGATGCGTTCCGCGCGAGGGCCGAAGGCGCAGCGTCTCGTCGACGTCGGCGGCCCACACGCCCGCGGCGTTGACCACCGCGCGCGCCGCCACGTCGAACGAGTCGCCGGTGCACTGATCGGTGAGCCGGACGGACGTCGCCGTGGCGCGGGAGGCGCCGACCCGGGTGAGGATGCGGGCGCCGTGCTGGGCGGCGGTGCGCGCCACCGCCGTCACCAGTCGGGCGTCGTCGATCAACTGTCCGTCGTAGGCGAGGAACGCCCCCGCCAGACCGTCACGGCGCACCGCGGGCACCAGGTCGGCGGCGCGCAGCGCGCTGACCCGCCGCGAGCGCGGCAAGGTCGCCGCGGGCGTGCCCGCGAGCCGGCGCAGACCGTCTCCGGCAAGGAATCCCGCCCGCACCAGCGCGCGCGCCGGACCCCCCATCTCGGGCAGCAGTGGCACGAGCTGCGGCATCGCCGAGACGAGGTGAGGGGCGTTGCGGGTCATGAGGATTCCGCGTTCGGCCGCGCTGCGGCGGGCGATGCCCACATTGCCGCTGGCCAGGTAGCGCAATCCGCCGTGGACGAGTTTGGAGCTCCAGCGGCTGGTGCCGAACGCCAGATCGTGCTTCTCCACCAGCGCCACCGTCAGCCCGCGGGTCGCTGCGTCCAGCGCGATCCCGGCGCCGGTGATCCCGCCGCCGATCACCACGACGTCGAGCGGTGCGCCGTCGGCGAGGGCGGCCAGTTCTGTGGCACGGCGGGACGCGTTGAGGGCCGGGCTCTTCGACGACGTCATGGCTGCAGGTATCCGTTCAGCGAGCGCGCCAGTTCCTCCGACAGCGCGTCGGCGTCGAGCAGCGGCGCCACCATCTGCGCGGACTGAATGGTCGACTGGGTGATCAGCAGACACATGGCGGCGAGCTGCCGGGGTTCCCCGGAACGGACGCTGCCCTCGTCCTGGGCGAGTTTGATCTCACCGGCCAGCGCGTCGATGAGGATCTGCTGGCTGGTGCCGAGCCGCTCGGTGATGTACACCATCGCCACCTCCGGTGCGCTGTGCAGGACGGCGATCACGATCTCGTCGTTGCGCAGCCGGTCACCCACCGCCACGATCCGCTCGACCAGCGGTTCGCGCCCCACCCCCGCGTCGGGGACGGCGTCGAGGACCCCGGCGATCCGGGCGGTGAGCAACGCGGCGAGCACCGCGTCGGTGTCCCGCCAGCGGCGGTAGATGGTCGGCCGGCTCACCCGCGCCCGGCGGGCGATCTCCGCCAACGTCACCCGGTTGACCCCGAAGGCCACGACGCACTCCGCGGCGGCGTCGAGGATGCGCTGCTCCACCGACGGCGGGCTGTCATTACGGATTGACACCATGTGTAATACTGTAACGCATGCCAGGCCGATCCGAGCACTCCGCAGCCCCGCTCCCTCCGATGAAGTGGGATGCCTGGGGGGATCCGGATGCCGCCAAACCGCTGTCCGACGGCATCCGGTCACTGCTCGAACAGGCGCTCAGCGTCACCGAGGGGACCCCGCCTCTCACCGCCGAGGAGGTCACCCTCAGCCCGTCGGCCCTCTCCGAGGACGATCGCGCCGCGCTGATCGGCATCGTCGGTGAGCCGTACTGCCTGGTCGACGACACGGGCCGGTTGCTGCACGCCGGCGGCAAATCCACTCTCGACCTGCTGCGCCGGCGCGATCGCGGAACCCAGGACGCACCCGACGCGGTGCTGCTGCCCGCGGACGACGAGGAGATCGCGGCGATCCTCGAGCACTGCAGCGCGCGGCGCATCGCGGTCGTGCCGTTCGGCGGCGGCACCAGCGTCGTGGGCGGGTTGGACCCGGACCGTGGCGACTTCACCGCCGTCGTGTCACTCGACCTGCGCCGCCTCAGCGCGCTGCACTGGCTCGACGAGGTGTCGGGCGAGGCGGAACTGGGTGCGGGAGTCACCGGCCCGGACGCCGAACGGCTGCTCGCCGAACGCGGCTACTCACTCGGCCACTTCCCGCAGAGCTTCTGCTACGCGACCATCGGCGGCTTCGCCGCGACCCGGTCGTCCGGTCAGGATTCGGCGGGCTACGGCCGCTTCGACGACATGGTCCGCGGGCTGCGCGCGGTCACCCCGGCCGGCATCCTCGACGTCGGGCGCGCGCCGGGGTCGGCGGCCGGACCCGACCTGCGGCAGCTCATGGTCGGCTCCGAAGGGGTCTTCGGCGTCATCACCCGGGTGCGGGTGCGAGTGCACCCCGTCCCGGAGGCGACGCTGTATGAGGCCTGGTCGTTCCCCGACTTCGACACCGGTGCAACGGCTTTGAGGGCAGTGACGCAGACCGGCAGCGGGCCGACCGTGATCCGGCTGTCCGACGAGGCGGAGACCGGCGTCAACCTCGCCACCACCGAGGCCATCGGCGAGCAGACCATCACCGGCGGATGCCTGGCCGTCACGGTGTTCGAGGGCACGGCAGCCCACGCCGAGAGCCGGCACGCCGAGACGCGCGCCCTCCTCGAACAGCACGGCGGCACGTCGCTGGGCGAGGGGCCCGCCAAGGCATGGGAGCACGGCCGGTTCGGGGCGCCCTACCTGCGTGACTCGCTGCTGTCCGCGGGCGCGCTGTGCGAGACGCTCGAAACCGCGACCACATGGTCGAACATCCCGTCGCTCAAGGCCGCCGTGACCGAGGCACTGACGGCCGCCCTCGCCGAATCCGGCACCGCTGCGCTGGTGCTCTGTCACATCTCGCACGTCTATCCGACGGGGGCCTCGCTGTACTTCACCGTCGTCGCCGCCCAGCGCGGCAACCCGATCGAGCAGTGGCGCGCGGCGAAAGCCGCCGCATCCGAGGCCATCGTGCGCACCGGCGGCACCATCACCCACCACCACGCCGTGGGCGCCGACCACCGCCCGTGGATGCGCGAGGAGATCGGCGACCTCGGCGTCGAGATCCTGCGCGCGGTCAAGACGGCGCTCGACCCGGCCGGAATCCTCAACCCGGGCAAGCTGATCCCGTGACGCGCACGCGAGGAGCACGATGACCATCGGCCACGTCACGGTGCTGACGAATCCGCTGTCGGGCCACGGCAACGCGCCGCACGCCGCCGAGCGGGCCGTGGCCCGCTTCCAGCAGCGCGGGGTCGACGTGACCGCGATCGTCGGCACCGACGCCGCACACGCGAGGCGACTGGTCGACGAGGCGCTGGCCGGCGGGACCGACGCGCTCGTCGTCGTCGGCGGGGACGGCGTCATCTCCCTGGCCCTGCAGGCGCTGGCGCACGGTGACGTCCCGCTGGGCATCGTGCCCGCGGGCACCGGCAACGACCATGCGCGCGAATACCGCCTGCCGACCGGGGATCCCGAGGCGGCGGCCGACGTGATCGCCGACGGGCACACCGAGACCGTGGACCTCGGGCGGATCGACGACGCCGCAGGCGGGCACAAATGGTTCGGCACCGTGATGGCGGCCGGCTTCGACTCCCTGGTCAGTGACCGCACCAACCGGATGCGCTGGCCGCACGGCCGGATGCGCTACAACGTCGCGATGGTCGCCGAACTGTCCAAACTGCGGCTGCTGCCGTTCCGGCTGCGCTTCGACGGCGGACCAGTACAGGACGTCCGGCTCACCCTTGCCGCGTTCGGCAACACGCGCAGCTACGGCGGCGGCATGCTGATCTGCCCGGCCGCCGACCACGCCGACGGCCTGCTCGACGTCACGATGGTGCACTCCGCATCGCGCACCCGGTTGATCCGGCTGTTCCCGACCGTCTTCAAGGGCACGCACGTCGACCTCGACGAGGTGACCACCGCCCGCGCGCGCGTCATCGAGGTGGACTGCCCCGGCATCAACGCCTACGCCGACGGGGATTTCGCCTGCCCGCTGCCGGTCACGGTGTCGGCGGTGCCGGGCGCGCTGCGGATCCTGGTGCCCGCCTCCTGACGCGAGCGTGCGGGTCGGCACCCCGACACGCCGCTGCTCGGCAGCACTTTGCGCACGCTCGCGGGTCCGGGGGCTACCCGACTCCGCGGCTCAGCCAGCTGACCTCCGCGCCCGAACCACCGTCGCGGTAGGGCTCCAACGCCTCGTCCCAGGCCGTGCCGAGCACGGTGTCCAGTTCAGCGGCCAGCACGTCGGCGCCCGCGGCCATCAAGGCCCGCAACCGCATCTCCCCGACCACGATGTCGCCGTTGGCGCTCATCGGACCGCTCCACAGACCGAGCTGCGGGGTGTGGCACCACCGGTGCCCGTCGACACCCGGGCTCGGATCCTCGGTGACCTCGAAACGCAGCACCGACCAGGACCGCAGGGCGTTGGCCAACTGCGCCCCGGTGCCGACCGGGCCCACCCAGTTGGTGACCGCCCGCAGCTGTCCGGGCATGGCGGGTTGTGGGGTCCACTTCAGGTTGGCGCGCGCCGACAGGGTCGACGACAACGCCCACTCCACATGTGGGCACACCGCCGCGGGTGAGGCGTGCACGTACACCACGCCTGTCGTCGCGTCGGCGAACTGGTTCGACGCACGCATAGTTGCTCCTTCGGCTCCACGAGGGACGTCTTCCCCAAGCGGCCTCTTGAAACCGAATTACAACTGTGTCGCGCGTGTTTATTGTGCCTTGTGAGGCGGGTGTTGCGCTAGTGTGGCCCGAATTCTCTCAGGACTCCATCAGAGATCGTCGGCCAGCGCTCGTACGCCCAGTCCCCGAAGTCCCGGTCGGCAAACGCGACGAACGCCAGGTCCGCCCCCGGGTCCACCCACAGAAACGTCCCTGACTGGCCGAAATGGCCGTACGTCCGCTTCGAGTTGGTCGATCCGGTCCAGTGCGGCGACTTGTCGTCGCGAATCTCGAAGCCCAGGCCCCAGTCGTTCGGGCGCTGCACGCCGAAGCCGGGCAACACGCCGTCGAGCCCCGGGAACTGCACGCTGGTCGCCTCGTCGTGCATCTGTTGGGACACCAGCCGCGGCCGCAGTAGGTCGCCTGCGAAGGCCGCGACATCGGCGACCGTGGAGTAGGCGCCGTAGCCGGCGGCCTCCGCCCCGCCGTCGAGCGTGCTGTCGGACATGCCGAGCGGTTCGAAGACCGCCTCGGCGAGGTAGCGGCCGAATTCGATGTCGGCGGCCTTCTCGATCATGGCGGCCAGCACCCCGAAGCCGTAGTTGGAGTAGACCCGCCGGTCGCCGGGTTCGCCCATCGTCTCGTCGGAGTGCATGGCCAGTCCGGAGGTGTGGGCGAGCAGGTGCCGGACGGTGGAGCCGGGCGGGCCCGCCTCGGTGTCGAGGTCGACGACGCCTTCCTCGACCGCGACCTGCGCGGCACGCGCCGAGAGCGGTTTGGTCACCGACGCCAGCCGGAACCGGTGCCCGAGGTCGCCGTACTCGGCCAGCACACCGGCCGGTCCCACCACCGCCGCGGCGGCGGTGCGAACCGGCCAGTCCGCGATCACGTCCAGCACGCCCATCGGGCAGATGTTACTTGCGGCAGATGTAGTAGAAGTTCAACGGATCGGTGTCGATCTCGCGCACGTCGACGTCGGTGAAGCCGGCGTCGGCGAGCATCGACGTGGCGAGCTGGCGACCCCAGCAGGTGCCGAGCCCGGCGCCGTCGAGGCCGAGCGAGACGCTCATGCAGTGCATCGTCGACACGGTGTAGAGGTACGACGCCAGCGGGACCCCGACGTTGTCCTCGAGATGGCTGGACGCCTTGATGTCGACCATCAGGAACACGCCGCCCGGCCGCAGGGCGCGCTGGATGTTGGCCAGCACCTGCGCGGGCTGCGCCTGGTCGTGGATCGCGTCGAACACGGTGATGACGTCGTAGGCCTCGGCGACGTCGAGCGTCGCGACGTCGGCGGCGACGAACTGCGCGTTCTGCAGCCCGAGGCGCTGCGCCTCGGCACGCCCGACGCCGAGCCCCTCGTCGGAGAAGTCGATACCGGTGAACCGGCTGGCCGGGAACGCCTGTGCCATCACGTTGATCGCGTGGCCGCTGCCGCAGCCGATGTCGGCGACGTCGACACCGGCGGCCAGCCGCGCAGGCAGACCGTCCGCCATCGGCAGGATCACGTCGACGAGCGCGGCGTCGAACACCTCGCCGCTCTCCTCGGCCATCAGGGTGTGGAACCGCGGATAGGCGCTGTACGGCAGTCCCCCGCCGCGGCGGAAGCATTCGATGATCTGCTGCTCGACCTCGCCGAGCAGCGGGATGAACTGCGCAACCCTGGCCAGGTTGTCCGGGCCTGCCGCGCGGGTGAGGACGGCGGCGTGCGTCCGCGGCAGCGAATAGGTCTGCGCCGCGGCGTCGTAGTCCACCACGCGGGAGACGACGGCGCCGCCGAGCCATTCCCGCACGTAGCGTTCGTCGAGTCCCGCCGCGTCGGCGATCTGGGTGCTGCTGGCCGGAGGCAGTTCGGCCAGGGTGTCGAGCAGGCCGGTCTGGTGTCCGATGGACAGCAGGATCGCCAGGCTCGCGCTGTCGATGGCGCCGACGATGCGTTCGGCGAACTGTTCGGTGGAGGAGGTGGTGTCGTCGAGTGTGGTCATATCCGAGACGCTAGGCGCCGGGGCGGGGCGGGCGGATCGGGTGAATGATGCATTTCCGCCCGTCCGGACTACACGATGTTGTGCTGGTGCGCCCACGCCACGGCCGCCGCGCGCGAGGACACCTGCAGCTTGAGGTAGATGTTCGCCAGGTGCCGGCCGACGGTCTTCTCGCTGATGAACATCTGCTGCGCCAACTGGCGGTTACTCGCACCGTCGGCGGCGATCCGGCGCAGGATGTCGATCTCGCGTTTGGTGAGACCACCGGGCGGCCGGCCGCAGATCGCCGCCGGCTCGACGCCGAGATGGGCGTAGATGCTCTCCGCGGTGGCGGCGTCGGCGTCCGCGGTGGTGTGGTCGCCGAGCGCGCGGTGCGCCACCGCCATCCACTCGTACACCTCGGCCGTCTCGTAACGCGACTGCTGGGTGCGGTATTCGCGCAGCGCGACGCCCAGGCTGTCGAGCGCCTCGGCGTGCCGCCCGGCCTGGACGTGGACCGCGCCGCGCGCGTGGGCCGCCCACCCGCGGAAGCCGGCGGTGCCGAATTGTGCCGCACCATCCTCGAGTTCGCGACAGTACGAGTCGGCCTCCTCGAATTGCCCACGCGCCAGGGCGATCTCGACCGCGGCCCGCAGGAGACGCATCCGGTCGAGCCGGGCCGCGGAGGTCAGGGCCACCCGCAGATCGGCCCACGCGGCCTGACTCTGGCCCTGCCGGCAGCGCAGCAGCGCCTCGCCCGGCTGCGGGTCGACGCCCAGGGCGCGGGCCCTCGCGTACGCGGCGAACGCGCCGTCCGCGTCGCCCCGCAGCCGGCGCACCTCCCCCAGTTGATAGAAACCCTCGCCCGCCGCCCAGGAGTTGACGCTCTCGAGCGTCTGACTGGCGCCGGCCAACTGGGTCTCGAGGCTCTCGTAGTCGTCGGTCGCGGCACGCACCTGCAGCCGGTGCACGTCGCACACCCCGCCGTAGGTGTCCGAGCCCGCCACCGCACACCACCGTTCCATGGAGTGCACCCAGGCCCGCATCCGCGGCAGGTCGGCGACCTTGTGGCAGATGTGCAGCACGACGCAGTAGATGTCGCCGGCCCAGTCGATCGGCACGTCGTCGGCCAGCAGCGGCAGCATCACCTCGTCGAGAAGCCCGGCGGCGTGCGCCATCCGCCCGGCGTAGACCGCATCGATCGCCTCGGCGACCATCGCGAGCGCGGTCAGCGCGGGCACGTCGAGCCGGCCGCTCACCGCCCGCAGGTCCGTCACCGACCGGGTCAGGTTCTCGAAGTCGTCGCCGAGCACGGCGACCACCGCGTCGAGGTAGGCGAGATACCCGTGCGTCGGGCTCTCCGGAACGCCGTCGAGCAGTCGGCGGGCCCGGTTCATCCAGCCGGCGGCGATGTTGAGGTCGCCCCGGGTGAGCCACGCCAGCGCCAGCTCGACGGCCTTGCGCGCCGCCGCGTTCGGATCGCTGCGCACCAGCTGGGCGAAGACCCGCTCGGCGATGCGCACCGCTTCCTTCGCCTCGCCGATGCGCCAGGCCGCAACCGACAACGCGTCGAGGTCGTCCGTGCTCAGCCTCGCGACGGCGTTGGCCCGGGAGAAATCAGAGTAGGAACCGTGCCAGTCGCGGCGGGCATGGGCCGCGCGGGCCGTGGTCACCAGTTCGGTGTGGAGGTCGGTGGTCGTGGTGTTCATCTCGCTCGGTTCAACGGTAGAGCGGACACACCGGTTCAACCATGCGTTTGGCCGAGCCCGACAGGATTCGTTCCCACGCCCGAGGCACTAGGTTGTCAGGCATGAGTCAGACAGTGCGCGGGGTGATCTCCCGGTCCAAGCAGCAGCCCGTGGAAGTGGTTGACATCGTGGTTCCGGATCCCGGTCCGGGCGAGGTGGTGGTCGATGTCATCGCCTGCGGGGTGTGCCATACGGATCTGACCTACCGCGAGGGTGGGATCAACGACGAGTACCCGTTCCTGTTGGGCCATGAGGCGGCCGGGACGGTGGAATCGGTCGGCGAAGGGGTCACCAACGTCGTTCCGGGAGATTTCGTGATCCTGAACTGGCGGGCGGTGTGTGGGCAGTGCCGGGCCTGTAAGCGGGGCCGGCCGCATCTGTGTTTCGACACCCACAACGCCGCGCAGAAGATGACGCTGACCGACGGGACCGAGTTGACCCCCGCGTTGGGCATCGGGGCGTTCGCCGACAAGACCCTGGTCCACGAGGGGCAGTGCACGAAGGTCGATTCGGCCGCCGATCCGGCGGTGGCCGGGTTGTTGGGGTGCGGGGTGATGGCCGGGATCGGCGCGGCGATCAACACGGGCGCGGTGACCCGCGACGACACCGTCGCGGTGATCGGCTGCGGCGGGGTCGGGGACGCCGCGATCGCCGAGGCCGAGCTGGTGGGCGCCAAGACCATCATCGCGGTGGACACCGACGACCAGAAACTGCAGTGGGCGCGCGAGTTCGGCGCCACCCACACCATCAACGCCCGCACCGTCACCGACGTGGTGGAGGCCATCCAGGATCTGACCGATGGGTTCGGCACCGACGTGGTGATCGACGCGGTCGGCCGCCCGGAGACCTGGCGTCAGGCGTTCTACGCCCGCGACCTGGCCGGAACCGTTGTGCTGGTGGGGGTTCCGACCCCCGATATGCGGCTGGAGATGCCGCTGGTGGACTTCTTCTCCCGCGGCGGATCGCTGAAATCCAGTTGGTACGGCGACTGTCTGCCCGAACGCGACTTCCCGACCCTCATCTCGCTGTATCTGCAGGGCCGGTTGCCGTTGGACAAGTTCGTCTCCGAACGCATCGGCCTCGAGGGCATCGAGGACGCGTTCGACAAGATGCACCACGGACAGGTGCTGCGCTCGGTGGTGACCCTGTGACCGACACCAACATCGCCCGGGTGGTCACGCACGGCACCTTCGAACTCGACGGCGGCTCCTGGGAGGTCGACAACAACATCTGGATCGTCGGCGACGACAACGACGTGATCGTCTTCGACGCCGCCGACGACGCCGCCCCGATCGTGATGGCCGTCGGCGGCCGCAACGTCGTCGCGGTGATCTGCACCCACGGCCACAACGACCACATCACCGTCGCCCCCGAACTCGGCGAAGCCCTCGACGCCCCGGTGCTGCTGCACCCCGCCGACGAGATGCTCTGGCAGATGACCCACCCCGACTCGACGTTCCGCTCGGTCGAGGACGGCGCGACGCTGCGCGCGGGCGGGATCGAGGTGCGCGCGCTGCACACCCCCGGCCACTCCCCCGGCTCGGTGTGCTGGTACGCCCCGGAGCTGGGCGCGGTGTTCTCCGGCGACACCCTGTTCCAGGGCGGGCCCGGCGCCACCGGCCGCTCGTTCTCGGATTTCCCGACCATCCTGGAATCGATCTCGGGACGGCTGGGCGCCCTGCCCGGCAACACCGTCGTCTACACCGGCCACGGCGACACCACCACCGTCGGCGACGAGATCGTCCACTACGACGACTGGGTGGCCAGAGGCCACTAAGCCGACTGTGGTGGCCAGAGGCCACTGGATGACTGTGGTCGCCAGAGACCACCAGGACGACAGGACACTTACCCACCGAACCCGGCGCGCGACGACTACCGTCGACGGTGTCGTCCGCGTTCGAAGGAAGTCCGCTCGTGCCCGAGTCCAGCGTCGTGGTCCGTCCGCAGCCGATGGACAGCGCCTATTACACCGCCGGGTCGCGGCTGCAGGCGGCCGGCCTGCGCCCGGCGATCGCCCTGTTCGAGCAGGCCGCCAGGGTGGTGCCCCTGCCCGCACCGCCGCAGCCCATCGCGATCGCCGACTACGGCGCCGCGACGGGGCACAACTCCCTGTTGCCGATCTGCGCGGCGATCGCGGTGCTGCGCACCAGGACCACCGCCGAACATTCGGTGCTGGTGGCGCACACCGACGTGCCCGACAACGACTTCACCGCGATGTTCCGGACGTTGACCGACGACCCCGATTCGTATCTGCTCAAGGATGCGGCGTCGTTCGCGTCGGCGGTCGGCCGCTCGTTCTACTCGCAGATCCTGCCGTCCAACAGCGTGACCCTGGGCTGGAGCTCGTATGCGATCCAGTGGTTGAGCCGGGTGCCCGCCCCGGTGCCGGACCACCTGCAGGTCGCCCACTCGGCCGAGGAGTCGCTGCGCACCGCGTACGCGCGCCAGGCCGCCCACGACTGGCACGAGTTCATCGCGTTTCGCGGCCGCGAACTGTGTCCGGGTGGGCGTCTGGTGGTGATGACCATGGGCATCGGCGAGGACGGCGAGTACGGGTACCGGCCGCTGCTGGCGGCGTTGAACGACGCGCTGAGCGAGCTGGCCGGGACGGGGTTGGTCCGCGAGGACGAGCTGCGGCGCATGACCATCCCTACCGTGAGCAGGCGCGCCGCGGATTTCGTGGCGCCGTTCGCCCCGTCGGGCCGCTTCGAGCGTTTGGAGATCGAGCACCTCGAGATCTTCGACGGTGAGGACAGGTTCTTCGCCCAGTACCGAAAGGACAAGGACGCCAGCGCATTCGGCGCCAACTGGGGGCAGTTCGCGCGGGCGTCGGTGTTCCCCACCATGGTCGGCGCCCTCGACGGCGGCCGTGACGATCCGCGTGCGGCGCAGTTCCTCGACCGGCTCGAGGCCGGCATCGCCGCCCGGTTGGCCGCCGCCCCGGAGCAGACGCAGATCCCGCTGGCCCATCTGGTGCTGCACAAGCGGCCGAAGTCCCGCTGATCAGCCGGCGACGCGCTCCCGGAACGTGTTGCGGTAGCTCGTCGGTGCGACGCCGGTGAGCCGTCGGAACTGTTCGCGGAAGTTCGCCGGCGAGGTGAACCCGACCTGGCGGCCGATGCGTTCGACACCGTGATCGGTGGTCTCCAGAAGCTGCTGGGCGTGCCGGACCCGCACTCCTGTCACCCACTGCATCGGGGTCTGCGCGGTCTCCGCTTGGAAGCGCCGGTTGAGCGTGCGCACGCTCATCGACGCGTACTGCGCGATGTCGGCGAGCGTGAGGTCCCGGTGGGCGTGCTCCTCGAGCCAGACCAGCACGCCGTCGAGTCCGGCGCGCTCGGCGAGCGGTCCGCCGGCCGCCCGGTTGCGCAGGATGAACTGCGCCTGGCCGCCGCTGCGGTGCAGAGGCGCGACCGCCATGCGCGCGGAGTCCGCGGCCACCGCCGCACCGTGGTCGCGCGCCACCATGTGCAGGCACAGGTCCAGACCGGCCGAGGCGCCCGCCGAGGTGAGCACCTGTCCCTCGTCGACGTAGAGCACGTCCGGGTCGAGGTCGACGGTCGGGAACGCGGCCCGGAACGCGTCGGCGGCCAGCCAGTGGGTGGTGGCGCGCCTGCCGTCGAGCAGACCGGCCGCGGCCATCATGAAGGCGCCGGTGCAGATCGACGCGATCCGCGTGCCCGCCGAGTGCGCCGCCCGCAGCGCCTCCAGCACCGCGGCGGGGGCTTCGGCAGCGGGGTCGTTGCAGCCGGGCACCACGATCGTGTCGGCGCCGGCCAGGGCGTCGATGCCGTGGTCGGCGCCGATACGCAGCGGCCCCGCCTCGACCTGCGGCGCGGTGGCGCACACCCGCACGTCGTAACCCCTTGTCCCGTCGGCTTTTCGGGCCCGTCCGAACACCTCGACGGCGGTGGCCAGGTCGAAGGCGATGGTGTCCGGCACTGCCAGGACCGCGACGGTGTGCATGCGGCACGATAGCAGTCGGTTTGGCAAGATGTCGGCGCAGTATGGCGATCTGGTCACTATCGGGGGTGCGGCATCGCGGGCACGCTGATCGGCATGGATGCCCAGATCGTGCTGTTCGACGGGTTCGACCCGCTCGACGTCATCGCGCCCTTCGAAGTCCTCGTCGCCGGCAGCGACGCCGTCGGCGGCGACCTGGCCGTGGAACTCGTCTCCGCGGAGGGACCCCGCCCGGTGACCAGCGGCAGCCGTGGGCTGGTGCTTCAGGCGACGGGCGGCCTCGATCCCCACCGGCCGGGTTTCGTGATCGTGCCCGGCGCGGCGGGACCGATCGAGGGCGATCCCGACGAGGGTGTCGAGACGATCCCGGTTCTGTTGGCCCGCTTCGCCGAGACGGTGGCGATGCCGCTCATCCGCCGGGCCATGGCCGATCCGGAGGTCACGGTGGCCACGGTCTGCGGCGGTTCCCTCGCCCTGGCCATGGCCGGTCTGCTCGAAGGCAGGTTCGCCGTCACGCACCATCTCGGGATGGACCTGCTCGAGGCGACGGGTGCCCACGCCGTACCCGCCCGGGTGGTCGACGACGGCGACCTGGTCACCGCCGCGGGCGTGACCTCGGGGCTGGACCTCGCGCTTCACCTGCTCGACCGCACCTACGGCCCGAAGATCGCCGCCGCGGTCGAGACGCTGTTCGCCTACGAGCGCCGCGGCACCGTGTGGAGCAACCGCGGCCAGGTCCCGGTGACGGTGTGACGAACCTCGCCGGGCAGTGGAATGTGCGGATCAAGACCCCGATCGGAACTCTGTCCACCACATACGAATTCGTCACCGACGGGGATGCGTTGCGTGGCAGCGCAACGTCGAAGGACGAGACGGTCCCCCTGCACGGCATCACCGTCACCGACGAACCGGACGGCCGGCGGGTGCGGTGGCGCCAGTCGGTGACCAGGCCGATGCGGCTGCACCTCGACTTCGACGTGCTCGTCGCCGGCGACCGGATGACCGGCCACTCGCGGGCCGGGAGGCTGCCTCGCTCGGCCGTGACCGGCGTGCGCCGCGGCGGCTAACCGCCGAACCCGGGCGGCGCGGGCACGAACGGCAGCCCCGGGATCGTCGTGTACGGCAACGTCGGGATCACCGGTGGCGGCTGCGTCGTGGGCGGCGGCGGTGGCGGTGCCTCCGTCGTGGCCGGCGGGGGTGGCGGTGGCGGCGGTTCCTCCGGCGGCGGAGGTGGCGCCTCGGAGGGTGGCGGCGGCGGCGCCTCGGTTCCCGCCGGCGGCGGTGCCTCCTGCACGACGGTGCCGGGCGCGGGTGCCTGCGGGGCCGGACTGTCGGCGGGCGGTGGCGCAGCGGGCGCCGGGGCGGGCGCCTCGGTCGTCGCGGTGGTGGTGGTCGTGTCCGTCGTCGCGGGGGTGTCGCCGTCGTCGCGGTTGACCAGGAGCACCGCCACGGCGAGCGCCGCGAGCACTGCGGCCGCCCCGATCGCCAGCGCCACCGGAGGCCGCCGGTACCACGGCACCGCGGCGGGCCGGTCGTCCGCGGCGGACTCGGGTGCGCCGAACATCAACCGTGGCCGCACCTCCCCTGGATCGGCGGCCTCGTAGGACGTGGGTGCGATGTCGGGGATGTCCTCGGCGTCGGACCACGCCAGCGCGCCGAACGTGGTGGACTCCGGATTGTCGCCGATGACCGGGGCGGCAGCGGTCGCCGGTGCGACGGCGGCCGCGGCGAGCGCGGTGCGGTCGTCGTCGGGTCCCCGCACGGCGGTCAGCCCCGCACCGATCGCGGCCGACAGTTCGGGGCGCGGGGTGGTGATCACCGGGACGCGGAAGTTCTCCGACAGCGCGGTCGTGACGATCGGTATCCGCGCGCCGCCGCCTGCGGTGGCGACCGCGGCCAGGTCGGCAGGCCGCGCACCGCTCCGTTCGATGGTGCTGCGCAGCACCTCGACGAACTCGGCGAGCGGGCCGCGCACCACGTCGTCGAGTTCGGTGCGGGTGATCCGCACCTCGCCTGCGCCTCCGGGCAGATCGGCACTCAACGCGGTCACCGTGTCGGTCGACAGGCGCTCCTTGGCGGCGCGGCACTGGCCGCGCAGCCGGGTCAGCGAGCCGATGGCCGAGGTTCCGGTCAGATCCGCCGAGCCCGGCACGCCGGCGAGGACGTGCGTCAGCAGTGCCTGGTCGATCAGGTCACCGGACAGGTCGAGGTGCCGGACGGTCGGCGCGACCGGTCGATAACCGTCGGCCGCGTCGACGACGGTGAGGCTGGTCCCGGAACCGCCGAAGTCGCAGAGCGCGATCAGTCCGCGGGTGGGCAGTCCCGGCTCGGTCTGCAAGGCGGTCAGCGTGGCCTGCGCGTCCGGGAGGACGGGGGTGGCCGGGCCGAACTCGGCGGTCTCGGCCAGGGCGGCACGTAGCGCGTCGACGGATCCGGCGTGCCAGTGCGCCGGGTGGGTCACCGCGACGGGGGCCCCGGTCTCGCGGCCGCGGGGCAGGGCGTGCAGCAGGGCCCGCAGCGCATCGGCCATCACCTTCTCGCCGCGGTGGCTGGTGCCGTCGGCGGCGAGGATGCCGACCGGGTCACCGACGCGGTCGACGAAGCCGGTGATGACCAGACCGCGCTCGTCGAGGCGGGGGTTCTCGCTCGGCACGCCCACCTCGGGCGGCCGGTGCGGATACAGCGTCAGCACAGGTGAGCGCCGCACGGCCGCGCGGTCCACGACCACTGCGGTCAGTGCCGTCGCGCCGATCGACAGCCCGGTCCCATCAGTCATGTCAGCGAATTGTGCCCGCTCCGGCGATCAGCGGTAAATCGAGTGCCGTGACCCACCCCGGCCGGAGGTCGTTGACCGCGGGCACCGCGTTGAGCGCCCGCATGCCCGTGGCCAGGCAGCCCGCCGCGGCGGCGTCGCGTCCCGAGCCGTCGGTGAACCGGAACGCGGTCTCCTGAACGATGCTGGGGGTCCCGTCGATCTCGACGCGGTAGACGTCGTCCTGGGTGCCCGAGGGCCAGTCGGGTGCGGCGTCGGCCCCGATGCGGTTGACGTGTTCGAGCTGGATGCGCGTCTCACCGCGGTAGACCCCGTTGATGGTGAACCGGACGGCGGCGACGTTACCCGCCTCGATCAGGCCCTTGGCGCTCGCGCGGTCGGTCGGGGTCACCCACTTGTCGTAGGTGGTGGTGATCTCGTCGAGCATGATGCCTGCCGCATGGGCGATCATGGGAACGGTTGCGCCCCAGGCGAACACGAGGATGTCCGGGGTTTCGAGCAGCGCCCGGTGCTCCGGCGGCCTGCCGATGCCCATCTCGTTCTCGTAATCGCCGGTGTAGTGGGTGTAGTCCAGTATCTCGGCGGCGCGGACGCGCTTGACCTCGGCGCACACCCCCATCAGCGTCATCGGGAGGAGGTCGTTGGCGAACCCGGGGTCGATGCCGGTGGTGAAGCACGACGATTCGCCGAGTTCGCACGCCTCGGTCACCGGCACGATCCACGCCGGGGGGTTGAGGTGCATGGTCGGCCACACCCACGGCGTCATGGCCGTCGAGCAGACGTCGATGCCGGCGCGCAGGAAGCGGGTGATCAGCGCGATGTTGGCGTCGGCGTGTGCGGCGGTCGGCCCGAAGTGCACCAGGGCGTCGGGTCGGAGCGCGATGAGCGCGTCGACGTCGTCGGTGGCGGTCACGCCGAGTTCGTGGCCGAGCCCGCAGATCTCCCCCGCGTCGCGGCCGACCTTGTCCGGGTTGCTCACCCCGACGCCGACGAGTTCGAACAGCGGATGCCGGTCGATCTCGGCGATCACCATCGAGCCGACGAAACCCGTGCCCCACACGACGACCCGTTTGGACATGCGTTCACCATAGGGTGAGTCCATGACGAATGCGGGCGAAGGGCGATTGACCGGACGGCGGGCGCTGGTGACCGGCGGATCGCGCGGGATCGGCGCGGAGATCGTGCGACGACTGGCCTTCGACGGCGCGGCCGTCGCGTTCACGTACGGGTCCTCGGTGACCGATGCCGACAAGGTGGTGGTCGACGTCTCCCGCGGCGGCGGCCGGGTGCTGCCGATCCGCGCGGACAGTTCCGACGCCGGGCAGATCGCCTCGGCGGTCGACGAGACGGTCACCCGCCTCGGCGGGCTGGACATCCTGGTCAACAACGCGGGTGTGGCGCGGGCAGGCGCCGTCGAGTCGTTTCCGCTCGAGCAGTTCGACCACCTGGTGGCGGTCAACGTGCGCGGGGTGTTCGTGGCGATCCAGTGCGCGGTACCGCACCTCGGCGACGGCGGGCGCATCATCAACATCGGCAGCATCAACGCCGAGCGGGTGCCGTCGCCCGGGCTGTCGGTGTACTCGATGACCAAAGCCGCGGTGGCCGGCCTCACCCGCGGCCTGGCCCGCGAACTGGGGCCGCGCGGCATCACGATCAACAACGTGCAGCCCGGCCCGATCGCGACGGACATGAATCCCGCTGAGGGCGAGTTCGCCGACGCGGCAAAGCCGTTCATCGCCGTCGGACACTACGGGCACACCGCCGACGTGGCGGGCGTGGTGAGCTACCTTGCGGGGCCGGACACCGGCTACATCACCGGCGCCAACTGGAACGTCGACGGCGGGTTCACCGCTTAGAAGCAGCGCCGCAGGCCGCCCGGCTCGCAGATCAGCGGATACTTGTCCACCGGGATCGGCAACGGTTCCTTGAACGCCAGGGTGAACGGCGTCTTGATCATCGTCGCCGGGAGTTGGCCGTTGCAGCCCGGCACGTGGCTGTCGGTGCGGATCCCGCTCATGGTCTCGGTGTTGAACTCGATCGTCTGGACGACCTGCAGTGGACTGCCGTCCGAGCAGATCACCCCGTCGGCGATGGTGGTGTCGTAGGTCCACACGCCGTTGGTGAGGACGGCGTCGCCACTCTTGACGCCGGGGAACGACGTCACATGCAACCGGCAGGCGACCGGCAGGTACAGCGGTTCGCGCAGATCGCCGACGGTGGGCACGCACGAGGGGTGGATGTCCCAGTCGCCGGTGAGGCCGTCCTGCTGGGTGTAGGTGTAGACCCCCTGCAGCACCTGCTGTTCGGCCTGCGCCGGTCCGGCGACGCCGACGGCGACGCCGAGCGCCAGGACCGCGGCGGCAATCAGTCGCGAGATGGTGGTCATCGGGGTCAGTATGGCAGTCCGTCTCCCCCGAAGTCACCGGTTCGCCGCTTCGGCGTTTGCGGCGACGACCGGGTGGGGTAAGAAGCGTGGAGGTGCCCGGTTGATCTTGAGGTGGTCGTGATGCGGCGTGACGCGGTGCGGGCTGCCTGCCTGGCGCTCACCGTGGCGCTGCTGCTCGCGGTCACCGGCTGTTCCACCGGCGAACGCGTCGACCTCGGAGACGCCGCCTCCGGCAACCTGGTCGCCGCGATCGCGGGCGAACCCGACCAACTGGACCCGCACAAGACCAGCGCGTACTTCTCGTTCGAGGTGCTCGAGAACGTCTTCGACACCCTGGTGGAACCCGACGCCGACCTCGAGATGCGCCCGGCGCTCGCCGAACGCTGGGAGGTCAGCCCCGATCAGTTGGTGTGGACGTTCCACCTGCGGCGAGGGGTCACGTTTCACGACGGGTCGCCGTTCACCGCCGAGGACGTCGTCTACTCCTACCGCCGCATCATCGACGAGGAACTGACCAACGTCGACAAGTTCAGCGCCGTCACCGACGTCACCGCCGCCGACCCGGCGACCGTGCGCATCACCGTCGACAAACCCACCCCCAACCTGCTGACGAACCTCGGCGGCTTCAAGGGAATGGCCATCGTGTCGCGGGCCAACGTCGAGAGCGGACGCATCGCCACCCATCCCGTCGGCACCGGGCCGTTCTCGTTCGCCGGCGCCACCAGCGGCGACTCGATCACCCTGCGCGCGAACCCCACGTACTGGGGCGGCGGTCCACGGATCTCGGGCGTGACGTTCCGCTTCATCTCCGAACCGTCGACGGCGTTGTCGGCTCTGCAGGCCGGAGAGGTCGACTGGACCGATTCGGTTCCCCCACAGCGTGTCTCGCAGCTGCGCGACGACGAATCCCTGCGCCTGGCCGTCACCCCGAGCAACGACTACTGGTATCTGGCGCTCAACGAGGCCCGTGCGCCGTGGAACGACGTGCGGGTGCGCCAGGCGATCGCCTACGGTATCGACCGCGAGGCGATCGTCGCGGCCACGAGCTACGGCACCGCGGCCCGCAACCAACTCGCGATCCCCGACGGAAACCCCTGGTACACCCCGTACGACCGCTACTCCTTCGACACCGACAAGGCGAACAGCCTGCTGGCCGAGGCGAAGGTGGAACCGGGAAACCTCGACATGCTGGTCACCAGCGAGTACCCGGAGACGGTCACCGCCGCGCAGATCATCGCCGACAACCTCGCCCCGCTCGGGATCACGGTCGACATCCGCACCGTGGACTTCGCCACCTGGCTCGACGAGCAGAACAACGGCAACTTCGACATGCTGATGATGGGCTGGCTGGGCAACATCGACCCCGACGACTTCTACTACGCCCAGCACCACACGAACGGCACCAGCAACGCGCAGAAGTTCTCCGATCCGGTGGTGGACCGACTGCTCGACGCGGGCCGTGTCGAGACCGACCGCGACCGGCGCCGCGCCGTCTACGCCGAGGCCGCCACCCGCATCGCCGACGAGGTCAGCTACATCTATCTCTACAACCCGTCGGTCATCCAGGCCTGGACACCGGCGCTGTCGGGATACGAGGCGCGCCGTGACGGCGCCGTCCGGTTCCGCGGCGCCGCCCTCGGTGAGGACGAATCCTCGTGACCGCGTGGCTCACCCACCCCGTCGCACGCTTCCTGGCCCGACGGATCGCCTACTCGCTGGTGGTGCTGATCGGCGTGCTGGTCGTGGTGTTCGCGCTCGTGCAGTTGGTGCCCGGCGACCCCGTGCGCATCGCGCTCGGGACCCGGTACACCCCGGAGGCCTACGAGGCGCTGCGGTCGGCGAGCGGCCTGGACCGCCCGTTGATCGTGCAGTTCTTCAGCTATCTGGGCAACGCGCTCACCGGTGACCTCGGGGTGAGTTTCCGCAACGGTGACCCCGTCACCGCCACCCTGCTCGACCGGTTGCCTGCCACGGTGTCCCTCGGGTTGGTGGGCATCGTGTTCGCGTTGCTCATCGCGGTGCCCGCAGGCATCTGGGCGGCGCTGCGCGAAGGCCGCGTCAGCGATGCGATCGTGCGGGTCAGCAGTCAGTTCGGCGTCTCGGTCCCGGATTTCTGGCTCGGGATCCTGCTGATCGCGCTGTTCTCGTCCACCCTGGGCTGGCTGCCGACGTCGGGGTACCGGCCCCTGTTCGACGACCCGGGCGGCTGGCTGCGGCACATCATCCTGCCGGGGCTGACGGTCGGGCTGGTCGCCGCGGCCATCATGACCCGCTACATCCGGTCCGCGGTGCTGGAGGTGGCGTCGATGGGATATGTGCGCACCGCCCGGTCGAAAGGCCTTGCGCCGCGGGTGGTCACGCTGCGGCACACGGTGCGCAACGCGCTGATCCCGGTGCTCACCATAACCGGCATCCAGCTGGCCACGATCCTCGGCGGCGTCATCGTCGTCGAGGTCGTGTTCGCCTGGCCCGGCCTGGGCCGGCTCGTCTACAACGCCGTCGCCGCCCGCGACTACCCCGTCATCCAGGGCGCGGTGCTGCTGATGGCGGCGCTGTTCCTGCTCATCAACCTCATCGTCGACGTGCTGTACGCGGTCGCCGACCCGAGGATCCGGCTGTCATGACCGCCCCCGCCGAACAGACCCGCATCGCCTCGTGGCGGTTGCTGCTCGGCAACCCCGTCACGGTGGTCAGCGCGGTGATCCTCGCGGTCGTCGTCGTCGTCGCGCTGTTCGCACAGTGGTTGATCCCCTACGGCGTCAACGACATCGACGTGCCGAACGCCCTGCAGTCGCCCAGCGGCGCGCACTGGTTCGGCACCGACGAACTCGGCCGCGACGTCTTCTCCCGCGTGCTGGTCGCCATCCAGGCGTCGATGCGGGTGTCGGTGGTCAGCGTGGCGTTCGCGGTCGTCGTCGGGGTCACGGTGGGTGTGGTCGCCGGATACCGCGGCGGGTGGCTCGACACCGTGCTGATGCGCATCGTCGACGTGATGTTCGCGTTCCCGGTGCTGCTGCTCGCGCTGGCGGTGGTGGCGATCCTCGGGCCGGGCGTGACGACGACGATCCTCGCGATCGGCATCGTGTTCACCCCGATCTTCGCCCGCGTGGCCAGGGCGAGCACGCTGTCGGTGCGGGTCGAACCCTATGTGGCGGTGTCGCGGACGATGGGCACCGGACACCTCTACATCCTCACGCGCCACGTGTTGCCGAACATCTCGGGACCGCTGATCGTGCAGACGTCGCTGTCGCTGGCGTTCGCGATCCTGTCGGAGGCGGCGCTGTCGTTCCTCGGCCTGGGCATCCAGCCGCCCCAGCCGTCACTGGGCCGGATGATCTTCGACTCGCAGGGCTTCGTCACGCTGGCGTGGTGGATGGCGGTGTTCCCCGGCGCGGCGATATTCGTCATCGTCCTGGCGTTCAACCTGCTCGGCGACGGGCTGCGCGATGTGTTGGATCCCAAGCAGCGCACGATGATCGAGGCACGGAGAAAGCGATGACCGGTCCAGTTCTGGAGGTCACCGATCTGGGGGTGCGGATCGGGCGGCGCGACATCGTGCGCGGGGTGTCGTTCACCGTCGAGCGGGACAAGACGCTGGGCATCGTCGGCGAGTCGGGGTCCGGTAAGTCGATGACGGTGCTGGCGGCGACGGGTCTGCTGGACGCCCCCGGCGCGTCGGTCAGCGGGTCGAGCCGGCTCGGCGGGCAGACTCCGACGGAACTCATCGGCGCGTCGGCGCGAACCCTGCGCGGCGTCCACGGTGGCCGCATCGGCTTCGTGTTCCAGGACCCCGGCACATCGCTGAACCCGCTGCTGACACTGGAACGTCAGATCACCGAATCGCTCGAGGCGCACCGGAACATGACCCGCAGACAGGCCCGGGACCGCGCCCTGGAACTGCTGACCGCAGTAGGGCTGCCCGAGGCCGAACGCCGCCTGGACTCCTACCCGCACCAACTGTCGGGCGGGCAGCGCCAGCGGGTGATGATCGCGATCGCCCTGGCGTGTGACCCGGAACTGTTGATCGCCGACGAGCCGACCACGGCGCTCGACGTCACCACGCAGGCCCAGATCATCGATCTGGTCCGGGATCTGCAGCGCGACTTCGGGACCGCGGTCGTGTGGATCAGCCACGACCTGGGGGTGATCGGACAGGTCGCCGACGACGTCACGGTCCTGCAGAACGGCCTGGCGGTGGAGCACGCACCGGTGCTCGACGTCTTCGACCGCCCCCAGCACGTCTACACCCGCGAACTCTTGGCGGCTCGGCCCATGGTCGGCGGCGACGGTCCACCGCCGGCCGACCCGGACGCCCCCGTCCTGCTCGAGGTCGACGGTCTCGACGTCCGCTTCGACGTGTCCGGTCCGACCGGTCGCTCGACCGTGCATGCGGTGCGGGATCTCTCGTTGCGCATCCGTCGGGGCAGCACGCTCGGCCTGGTCGGTGAGTCCGGGTCCGGGAAGTCGACCGTCGCCGCCGCCCTGACGGGTCTGGTCGCACCCCGGGCCGGGGCCGCGACCCTCGACGGCGCCGACGTGCTCGCCGTACGGGGCGCCGAGGAGAAGAAGCTCCGGCGCCGGATCAGCCTGGTGTTCCAGGATCCGTTCTCCTCGTTGAACTCTCGCATGCGGGTGGGTACGGCGATCGGCGAACCGCTGTCGGTACACAAGCTCGTCGACGGGCGGGCCGCCCGCCGGGCGCGCGTCGCCGAACTGCTCGACCTCGTCGGCCTACCCGCCGACTTCGCATCCCGGTACCCGCACGAACTGTCCGGCGGCCAGCGCCAGCGGGTGAGCATCGCCCGCGCGCTGGCGACCGAACCCGACCTGCTCATCCTCGACGAATCGACTGCCTCGCTTGACGTCTCGGTGCAGTCGAAGGTGCTCGACCTGCTGGCCCGGTTGCAGCGCGACCTCGGGCTGACCTATCTGTTCATCGGCCACGACCTCGCGGTCATCCAGCGGATGAGCCACGACGTGCTGGTGATGGCCGACGGCGCCGCGGTCGAGCACCGGCCCGCGGCCGATCTGTTCGCCGCACCCGAGCAGCCCTACACCCGCGACCTGCTGGCGGCCGTACCTCCCGCCCGGCCGCGCGCCTCCGCGTGAGAGGGTCATCTCCCATGGCACAGCTGAGCGGCAAGGTGGCGTTGGTGACGGGCGCGTCGTCGGGGTTGGGCGCGGCCACGGCGAAACTGTTCGCCGAGCGCGGCGCGACCGTGTTCGGGATCTCCCGGGACGCCGACCGGATGGCGTCGGTGTTCGCCGACGTACCCGGCGGGGCGTACGCGTCGGTCGACATCACCTCCCCCGCGGCCTGCCGCAGCGCCGTCGACGACTGCGTCGAGAGGTTCGGCAGGCTCGACGTGCTGGCGAATGTCGCCGGCTACCACCAGATGCGGCACACGACGACGATGTCCGATGCGGACTGGGACCACGACCTCGCCGTCAACCTCAACGGCCCGTACTTCCTGTGCCGCGCCGCGTTGCCGCACCTGCTCGAGACCGGCGGCAGCATCGTCAACGTGGCATCCATCGCCGGTGTGGAGGGTGAGGTGTACTCGGCGGGCTACTGTGCGGCCAAGCACGGACTGGTCGGCCTGACGCGGGCGCTGGCCATCGAGTTCACCGCGGACCGGTTGCGGGTCAACGCCGTCTGCCCCGGCGGGATGGTGACCCCGCAGACGACGGACTTCGCCGCACCGGAGCAGGCGGACTGGAACCTGATCATGCGGATCGCCGCGCCCCGCGGGATGATGGACGTCACCGACGTCGCCAAGACCATCGCCTTTCTGGCCAGCGATGACGCCTCGGCGGTGCACGGTGCGGTGTATGTGGTGGACAACGGGAAGACGGCGGGATGACGCGACGACGGCCGGCTGTGGTGCGATCCAGGGCGACCCGCGCGAGCGCGGGGGTCGTCCGGTCTGTGGCGACCGTCAACAGCGCCGGCGTCTCAGCCTCCGTGGGCACCGTCAACAGCGCCGGCGTCTCGGCCTCGCTGGGCACCGTCAACAGCGCCGGGGTGACCGGGTCGGTCGCCACCGCCTCCAGCGCGGCGGTGGCCGGGAGTGCGCTGACCGCGCTGTCGTTCGCGATGAGCGCGTGCCTGGCCTGTGTGGGGTGTTTCGCGTGCGCCAGGTGCGTCGCCTGCATCGGATGCGCGAGGTGCTCGAATTGTGTTGGCTGCGTTGGGTGTTACAACTGCTCCGGGCTGCGCAACGCGGTCGGCCTGCGCGATGTGCACATCTAGCCGAGTGTGGTGTGCATCAGCAGGGTGCTGTAGTCCGACCACCGTGACAGCGTGAAGTACAGGTCGTTGCCCTTCGACCAGGGGTGGATGTACGGGGCGTAGATGCCGCCCGGCATGGCGGCCGACGTGACGATCTTCTTGGCCGAACTCCACGGACCCTCGGGCTTGTCGGCGGTGCGCATCACGACGTCGCTCACCGTGTTGGTGTAGAGCATGACGAACTTCTTCAGGTGGTCGTTCCACGCCACCGACATCTCACTTCCCGGGGCCCACACCACTTGGATGGCGAGGAACGGAAAGCCCCGCAGCCAGCCGAAGGGCGTGTAGTACTCGTAGGCCGATTTGTCGGCGACCGCGTTCTCGCTGACGCGGGACAGGAACGGCATGCCGCCACGACCGGCGCCGGTGCCGTAGGCGTAGACGTAGCCGTTGTGGCGCAGGTACGCGCCCATCTGGAAGTTCTGGTCGCCCCACACGAACTGCACCCCGGGCACGGTGTTGAACCAGCTGGGCCGAATGCTGGTGCGCGGCACCGTCCACGTCTCGCCGTTGTCGTCGGAGACCGCGACGGCCGAGAAGTTCGTCGACCACTGCCCCGGCGCGCCCCACTGACTGACCGACATGAAGTTGACGTACTGCCGCGTGCCGACGGATATGCCTGCGGTGGGGATGACGGTGACCTCGGTGGCCGCGAGGTTGAGGCTCTGGATCACCTGGCGGGAGAAGCTCGGCCGGTCGGCGTTGACCGGTGAGCCGCCGAACCTGTCGCCGGCCACCGGATTGGTGACCACCATCCCGTTCGACAGGTCCGTGGTGGCACTGCGGAACAGGGTGTTCTTCCGCCATTCCTGGTCCTGCAGGCTGCAATTGCCGAAGGTGTCGCCGAACGCGACCAGCACCTGACGCTGCGCGCCGGAGTGTCCGTTGTCCCAGAGGATGCCGAGATCGGCACCCGAGATGCCGAAGCGCGGGTAGGACGACGAGTCCGGGCCGGCGACCGTGTCGACGACGGTCGCACCCGATGCGGCGGGCGCCGCGGCCGCGCGCGCCTCGGTGTCGGGTGCGACCGCGGCGTCGGACTGCGCGGCCTCGGCGGCGGTGGTCTTCGGCGCGGGTTTCCGACCGATCGGCAGGTGCAGGATGGGGAACTTCGGGACGGTGAACCCCGGGTTGGCGCTGCGGGCCGACGGCGCCGCGACGGGGACCGAACAGGGGTCGGCTGCCGCTGGGGGGCTCGTCGCGATCGGCACCACCAGCGACGCCATAGTCGTCGACGCCACGGTCAGCACCGCCAGTCGTCGCATGGCCGACATGTCACACCTTTCGGGCCGAGATACCCGTGTGACAGTAGTGGCCTCTGAGGTTTACCGAACGCGTCGGCGAACGAACCGCAACGGCTTCGTGATCGATCCGAGATGGTTTGCCAGTGCGAACTGACGCCTACGTCAGCGCAGCACGCGACGATTCGCCGCGCGCTTTATTTGTTTGCGCAAAGGGTGATCAGCTGGCTGCCCGGCCCAGCAGCATCTGCGGCGTGCCCTGCGTTCCGTCGAGCTGGCGGGCGAACTGGTCGCGGGCGGCGAGCACCACATTCTGCAGGCGTGCCACGTGGGCGGACTGCCCCCCGACCGCGGCGGCCGCGTCGGCCACCTCGTCGATCGCCTGCCAGGTCTGCGCGCTCAGCGGGGTGAGGGGCTGCAGATGCGCGCTGCGGGCGCCGGTGCGGATGGCTTCACACAACCAATGTTCAAAGTTAATTCGAAGGGTTTCCTCAGGGAATTCATTGGTATACATGTTCGCTGTCCTCCGCACGCCAAGCTGTTTAGGCTGTTCACAGCTTCGCGTCTGATCTTACCCTGCTTTGCAACTCTGTAATCCTCCGGATCAGGTGGACGGGCGGGAGTGGCCCAGGCCACATCCACGTGTGGTTCCGCGACGAGCGGGAATGCTGCCCCCGGCACCTACTGAGGGGATTACATGACTGAGAACAACAAGTCCGACCAGGCCCGCAAAGGCCTCATCGACTCGGTCAAGGGCAAGGCGAAGGAAGTCGTCGGCGCTGTGACCGGGAACGATTCGCTGACCGCCGAGGGGCAGCTCGAGCAGACCCAGGCCAAGGAGCGGAAGGCCGCCAACGCCGAAGAGGCGGTCGCCGAGGCCGAGGCCGAGCAGGCACGTCAGGAAGTGGTGGAGGCACGGCAGGAGGGTGCGCAGGAGCGCGCCGCCGTGAACGCCGAGACCGCGGCCGCCGAGAGCGCCGCACGCGCCGACCAGGCCGCACAGAAGCGGCAGGCCGAGCAGGCGGCAGCGCAGCGCGCGGCCCGTGACGCGGCGCAGGCCGAGACCGAAGCCCAGCGCAAGGCCGAGCAGGCCGACGCCGAAGCGCGCGCCGAGAAGGCCGAGGCCACCGCCGAGGTCGCCGACGCCGCCGGACAGCGCAACGACTCGATCAAGGTCGCCGCCGACGCGAAGGCCGAAGCCGAGCGCATTCGGCGGGAAGCCGACGAATTGACCGCCGACGCCGACGTTCCCGAACAGCGATAGAGAAGCCAGGAGTAATCGATGAAGATCACCGACGTCCCATTCGCCGTGCTGCGACTCCAGTACCAGGTCGCCCGCTTTCCGCTGCAGGTCATCGAGGACCGGGTCGTGGCCCGCCTCGACTCCGAGGCACCGGCGCGGCTGTTCTACGAACGCTCACTGGGCATGCTCGACCTCGCTGTCGGCAATGCCCTGAGCGCCCCCGATGTCGAGCAGCGCGGCGCGGCGCTGCTCGAACGCAGTGAGGCGCTACGCCGGGCGGCCCAGCTCGACGCGACGGCCACCGAGGTGCAGAACCAGGCCGAGGCGGAGCTCGAATCGACCCGCGAGCAGGCCGCGCGCGAGAAGCAGCAGGCCGAGCAGGATCGCGAGCGCGAGATCTCCGAAGCCCGCCAGACGGCTGCCGAGCGTAAGCAGAACGCCGCGCAGAACGCGCAGAAGAAGGCCGCCGACGCCAAGGAGCAGGCCGATCGGGTCGCCGCGCAGCGCGTGAAGTCGGCCGAGGCCGCCCGCCGTCAGGAGGAGGCCGTGATCTCGGCCACCGAGAAGAGCGTCGAGAAGGTCGCTCAGGCCAAGCTCGACGACGCCGCCGACAAGGCGGGCAGCGCTGCCGCCAAGCGGACTCAGGCCGACCGCGTCGAGGACCTCGCGGATACCGAGAAGGAGAAGCGCCAGCAGGAGCGCGCGGCGAAGAACGGGAACTGACCCGGCTCTACCCCGCGTAGTACTCCAGTACGCGCTCTGATGTATCGGCCCGGCCGTTGCTCACGATGGTGAGCCGGTCGGGCCGAACTTCGTAGCGGGCACCTCCGGACGGGTCGACGACGTCATAGCCGCCGCCGGCGGGCTTCGCATCCTGCAGTTCGATGGTGGCGCCGTCGCTGAGCCGTTCGCCGCGGTAGTAGTACTCGTCGTCGTCGTCGCTGCGGCACACGATGGCCAGGGACTGCGCGGTGCGCACCATCGCCGCCGGGGACCCGCCGGACTCGCACCGGGCGTAGTGGCCGACGAAGCCCTGCCCGTCGGCGCCGGACACACCGGCCGGGGCGGTGGCCGACGTCGACGGGGTGGTGCTCGTCGTGGTCGACGGCGTGGTGGTCGTCGACGACGTGGTGGTCTCGCTGGTGGTCGTCGGAACGCTCTCGTCGTACGGGGCGGTCGGGGTCAGCGTCGTGCGGGCCGTCGGCGTGCTGTCCTGCCCGTTGAACGCGAGGAGCGCGGCCAGCACCGCGGCCACTCCGAACATCACGATGATCGCGGCGATCAACACCACCTGCGCGGTGTTCTTCTTCGCGGGCGGTTTGGCCGCGGCCCGCGGTGGCGCGGGCGGATACGGGGTGAAGCCGGTGGCGGCGGGGTTGGGGAACACCGACGAGAACTGTCGTGTCCCGGCCGGAGCCGGTGCGACGGCACCGCCGGCCGCACCAGCGGGCGCTGCGGGCAGCGTCGCCGCCGCGGTCGCCGCCTTGGCCAGGTCGCCCGCCGTGGGGAACCTGTCCTCGGGCTGTTTGGCCATCCCGCGGGCGATGACGTCGTCGTACGCGCGGCTGATCCCCCGGCGCATGATGCTCGGCCGCGGCGGCGGCGCGAACATGTGGGCGCTCATGAGTTGCTGCAGTTCCCGGGTCTCGAACGGCGGCCTCCCGGTGAGGCACTCGTAGAGCAGGCACGTCAGCGAGTACACGTCGGCGGGCGGGCCGACGGGCCCGCCGCTGAACCGCTCCGGCGCCATGTACGCCGACGACCCGACGATCATTCCTGTCGACGTGACGCCCGGATCGCCGCCGGTGTGGGCGATCCCGAAGTCCACCAGATAGGCGAAGTCGTCCGGGTTGAGCAGGACGTTCTCCGGTTTGATGTCGCGGTGCACGAGTCCGTCGGCGTGCGCGGCGTCGAGCGCCGCGGCGACCTGGGCGATGATCGAGGACGCCCGTTTGGCGTCGAGGGGGCCACTGGCCTGCAGGACGTCCTTGAGGCTGGCCCCTTCCACCAGGCGCATGTCGATGTAGAGGACACCGCCGATGTCACCGAAGTCGTGCACCGGGATGACGTGCGGTTCCTGCAGCCGGGCCGCGACCCGCGATTCGCGGCGGAAGCGCTCCTGGAAACTCGGGTCGGCGGCCATCTCCGCGCGCAGAAGTTTCAGCGCGACCGTGCGGCCTTTGACCGTGTCATAGGCGCGGTAGACCTCGCCCATCCCGCCGACTCCGATCAGGGACCGGAGTTCGTACGGGCCGAACCGGGTACCGAGCCGCGAGCCGCCGTGCGGGGTGGCCATCAGAAGTGAGTCCTTTCAGTCCGTCCCGACCGTACCGGCTCCCCCCTTGCGCCGGATCAGGTGACATCAGTGTTCCCGCTCGGCCCCTGACGGATTCGTGGCACATCCCACAGCCTGGCGCGAGACCGAAAGGGAGGCCCCTGAAAATCCGCGCGATCTGCTATCACTACTGACGACACCACGTCGCACGGAGGATTTCACCAAGTTGCCCAACTCGCACGTTGAGGCTGGGCACCGCGTCGGTCCCCCTCCGCAGCCCGCTGCGCGCACCGGTCCGGCGAAATGGATCCGGCGGCTCGCGGTGCCGATCATCCTGGGCTGGATCCTGCTGGTGGCGGTCCTGTCGCTGACGGTGCCGCAGCTGGAGGTCGTCAGCCAGATGCGGTCGGTGTCGATGGCGCCCGAGGAAGCGCCCTCGGTGATCGCGATGACCCGCGCCGGTGAGGTCTTCGAGGAGTTCGAATCCGACAGCTCGGTCATGATCGTGCTGGAGGGTGAGCAACGTCTCGGCGACGAGGCGCACCGCTTCTACAACGACATGGTCGACCGCCTCGAGGCCGACACCGTCCACGTCGAACACACCCAGGACTTCTGGGGTGACCCGCTGACCGAGGCGGGCGCGCTCAGTAGCGACGGCAAGGCCGCCTACGTCCAGCTGTACCTGGCGGGCAACCAGGGCGAAGCGCTGGCCAACGAGTCGGTCAAGGCCGTGCAGGAGATCGTCGGCGGTCTGTCTCCGCCGCCCGGGGTGGACGTCTACGTCACCGGCGGTTCGGCGCTGGCCGCCGACCAGCAGATCGCGGGCGACCGCAGCGTGCGGGTCATCGAGATGGTCACCTTCGCCGTGATCATCGTGGTGTTGTTGATCGTCTACCGGTCGATCACCACGGTGCTGCTGGTGCTGGGCATGGTCCTGCTCGGGCTGAGCGCGGCGCGCGGCGTGGTGGCGTTCCTCGGGTACCACGACCTGATCGGGCTCTCGACGTTCGCGACCACGCTGCTGGTCGCACTCGCGATCGCCGCGGCGACCGACTACGCGATCTTCCTGATCGGCCGCTACCAGGAGGCCCGTACCGCCGGGGAGGACCGGGAGTCCGCCTTCTACACGATGTTCCACGGCACCGCGCACGTGGTTCTCGGCTCCGGTATGACGATCGCCGGGGCGACCTTCTGCCTGAGCTTCACCCGCCTGCCGTACTTCCAGTCACTCGGCGTCCCGCTCGCCGTCGGGATGACGGTCGCCGTGTTGGTCGCGCTCACCCTGGGCCCCGCGCTCATCACGGTCGCCACCCGGTTCGGCCTGCTCGAACCCAAGCGGGCGATGCGGATCCGTGGCTGGCGCCGCCTCGGTGCCGCGGTGGTCCGCTGGCCCGGCCCGATCCTTCTGCTGACGATCGCGCTGTCGCTGATCGGCCTGCTGACGCTGCCCGGCTACAAGACCAACTACAACGACCGCAACTACCTGCCGGACGACCTGCCCGCGATGGAGGGTTTCGCCGCCGCCGAACGGCACTTCTCGGTCGCCCGGATGAACCCGGAACTGCTGCTGGTCGAGACCGACAGGGATCTGCGCAACCCGGCCGACTTCCTCGTCATCGACAAGATCGCCAAGGCGGTCTTCCGCGTCGAGGGCATCGGCAGCGTCCAGGCGATCACCCGGCCCCAGGGTAAACCGTTGAACTACGCCACCATCCCGGCCCAGATGAGCCTGGGCGGGGTGATGCAGACGATGACGCGGCCCTACCTGCAGGAGAACATGGACACCCTCCTGCTGCAGGCCGACGAGATGGAGAAGTCCGTCGACACGATGACCGAGATGATCGGGTTGATGGAGCAGATGAGCGCGACCACCCACGACCTGGTGGGCAAGTCCAAGGACCTGTCGGTCGAGATCGCCGAATTGCGGGACAGCATCTCGAATTTCGACGACTTCTTCCGCCCGATCCGCAACTACTTCTACTGGGAACCGCACTGCTACAACATCCCGGTGTGCTTCGCGATGCGCTCGGTGTTCGACGCCCTCGACGGGGTCAACACCATGACCGACGACTTCCAGGCCATCATCCCGGACATGGAGCGGCTCGACGCGTTGATGCCGCAGCTGCTGGCGGTCATGCCGCAGACGATCGAGACCATGGAGACCGCGCGCGCGACGATCCTGTCGATGCACTCCACGCAGGCGGGACTGCTCGAGCAGCAGGCCGCGATGGACACGGACTCAACGGCGATGGCCGATGCGTTCAACGACGCGATGAACGACGACACCTTCTACCTACCACCGGAGATCTTCGAGAACGAGGATTTCAAGCGCGGTATGGAGAGTTTCATCTCGCCGAACGGCCGGGCGGTCCGGTTCATCATCTCCCACGAGGGCGACCCGCTGACGGTGGAGGGCATCGACCGCATCGACGCCGTCAAGACGGCCGCCAAAGAGGCCATCAAGGGCACGCCGCTGGAGGGTTCGCGGATCTACATCGGCGGCACCGCGGCGGCGTTCAAGGACATGCAGGAAGGCAACAACTGGGATCTGCTGATCGCCGGGATCGCCGCCCTGTCATTGATTTTCATCATCATGCTGATCCTCACACGCGCGCTGGTGGCCGCGGCGGTGATCGTCGGCACCGTGGTCCTGTCACTCGGCGCGTCGTTCGGGCTGTCGGTCCTGGTGTGGCAGCACGTGTTCGGGATCGAACTGCACTTCATGGTGATGGCGATGGCGGTGATCATCCTGCTGGCCGTCGGCGCGGACTACAACCTGCTGTTGGTGGCGCGCCTTAAAGAGGAGATCCCGGCGGGGATCAACACCGGGATCATCCGCGCGATGGGCGGCACCGGATCCGTGGTGACCGCCGCCGGCCTGGTGTTCGCGTTCACGATGATGTCGATGGTGGTCAGCGAACTGACCGTGGCGGCGCAGATCGGCACGACGATCGGGCTGGGCCTGATCTTCGACACGCTGGTCATCCGGGCGTTCATGACGCCGTCGATCGCAGCACTGCTGGGCCCGTGGTTCTGGTGGCCGCAGCGGGTGCGCCGACGGCCGGCGACGGCGGGCTCGCTGGTCCGGCGCTGAGGCTTCGCGCTAGCGGCCGAAGCCGGCGTCGCGGAGCGCCTGCGCCATCGACCCGGCCGGCGCCTTCTCCCGACGATCGTTGTCGCGCTTGGGGTTCCGCCTCCCCTGCGGCCGCTGGGTGGGCGCATCACGACGCGGTTTGGCCTTGTCGCGCTGCGGAGTGTCGCCCAGCCGGAGGCTCAGCCCGATCCGCTGCCGGTCCACGTCGACGTCGACGACCTTGACCCGAACCACCTGGCCGGAGCGCACCACCTCATGCGGGTCGGACACGAAGCGGTCGGCCATCGCGGAGACGTGGACGAGACCGTCCTGGTGCACGCCCACGTCGACGAACGCGCCGAACGCCGCGACATTGGTCACCACACCCTCGAGCACCATGCCCACCTTCAGGTCGGCGACCTTCTCCACACCGGCGGCGAAGGTCGCCGTCGAGAACGCCGGCCGCGGGTCGCGTCCGGGCTTCTCGAGTTCGGCGAGAATGTCAGTGACGGTGGGGATGCCGAACCGGTCGTCGGCGAACTCGGCGGGTTTCAGCGAGCGCAGCTGCCGTTGGTTGCCGATGATCTCGGCCAGCGTGACCCCCGAACGGTCCAGGATGCGCCGCACCACCGGGTAGGCCTCGGGATGGACGCCCGAGGCGTCGAGCGGATCCTCCCCGCCGGTGATCCGCAGGAAGCCCGCACACTGTTCGAATGCCTTGGGGCCCAACCGCGGTACCTCGAGCAGGGAGGTCCGGTTGCGGAACGGCCCGGTCTTCTCGCGGTGCGCGACGATGGCCTCCGCGAGGGTCTCGGTGACGCCCGACACGCGGGCCAGCAGCGGCACCGACGCCGTGTTCAGGTCGACGCCCACCGCGTTGACGGCGTCCTCGACGACGGCGTCGAGGCTCCGCGCGAGCGTCCCGGGCGTGACGTCGTGCTGGTACTGGCCCACGCCGATCGACTTGGGCTCGATCTTGACCAGTTCGGCGAGCGGGTCCTGCAGACGACGGGCGATGGACACCGCACCCCGCAACGTCACGTCCAGGGCGGGCAGTTCGTGCGCGGCGTACGCCGAGGCGGAGTACACCGACGCCCCGGCCTCACTGACCATCGCCTTCACCGGCGCCGTGGCCCCCGCGGCTGCGATATCGGCGATGAGTTCGGCTGCCAGAGCGTCGGTTTCGCGCGAGGCAGTGCCGTTGCCGACGGCGATCAACTCGACACCGTGACGGGCGACCAGCGCCGCGAGCGTGGCCTTGCCCTGATCCCACTGCTTCTGCGGCTGGTGCGGGAAGATCGCGCAGGTGTCGACGACCTTGCCGGTGCCGTCGACGACGGCCACCTTGACGCCGGTGCGGAAGCCCGGGTCGAGGCCGAGAGTGGTGCGCGAACCCGCGGGGGCGGCGAGCAGGAGGTCCTTGAGGTTGCGGGCGAACACCGCGACTGCGTCCTCCTCGGCGCGCTGCCGCAGGCGGACGCGGGCGGCGACGGCCGCCGACACCATCAGCTTGACGCGCCACGCCAACCGCACGGTCGTCGCGAGCCACGGCGCGGCGGGGGCCTCCGAGCTCATGTCGACGCCCAGGGTCCGCGCCACCATCGCGAGGTAGACGTCGTCGTCTCCCCCGTCGAAGTTCAGCGACAGCACCTCCTCCTTCTCGCCGCGCATCACGGCGAGCACGCGGTGCGACGGCATGTTCTGCAGTGGTTCGGAGAAGTCGAAGTAGTCGCGGAACTTCTGGGCGGCCGGGGTCTTGGCGACATCGTCGGACCGGGGTGAGGTGCGCAGCGACCCGTCGGACCAGAACTTCTCGCGCACGGCGCCGACCAGGTCGGCGTCCTCGGCGGCGCGCTCGATCAGGATGTGGCGCGCCCCGTCGAGTGCGGCGGCCGCATCGGGCACACCGTCGGTGAGGAAGGGCGCCGCGGCCTCCTCGGGGACACACGCCGGGTCGGTCAGCAGGCGGTCGGCCAGCGGTTCGAGGCCCGCTTCCCGGGCGATCTGCGCCTTCGTGCGCCGCTTCGGCTTGTACGGCAGGTAGATGTCCTCGACCCTCGACTTGGTGTCGGCGGTCAGCAGCGCGGTTCTGAGCGCGTCGGTGAGTTTGCCCTGCTCCTCGATGGAGGCCAGCACAGCGGCCCGCCGCGAGTCGAGTTCACGCAGGTAGGTCAGGCGTTCTTCGAGCGTGCGCAGTTGTGCGTCGTCGAGGCTGCCGGTGACCTCCTTGCGGTAGCGGGCGATGAAGGGCACGGTGGCGCCTTCGTCGAGCAACCGGACGGCGGCCGCCACCTGCGCCTCGGCGACGGTGAGTTCCTCAGCGAGACGGGCGTTTACAGATCTGACGGTCGGGCTCGAAGTCACGCGGGAACCCTACCGAAGGCCGACGACACGTCGCGGCAGCGGTCGACCGGCGCGTCTCGGTCAGGACGGGAGTACCAGGTCGTCAGCGCACGATGTCGTCAGGGATGACTGGACGTGTGGCCACCACCGTCGACCAACGTGTCGAGTTCGTGTTGCCACGCTGCGGACCGGATGCGGTCACATGTCAACTGGACGAGCGCGGACAGGATCGCCGTGCCTGCGGCGACGCTCATCCAGATCGCGACGGCGCCCGCCACCGCCTCCACCGCGGCGCGGGACGTCGGTTCGGGGGCGAGCACCTGGGCGCCGTCCTCGCCGACCCACAGGTCGACGGCGTCACCCGGGTCCACCGAGCCGTGCGCCTGCACGGTGTCCGTGCGGCGGGTGTCGCCGTCCCACCATTCGACCGGGACCGTGATCATGCCGGTGCGCGAGAACGACACGGACTCCGGCACATCGGTGACAGTGGCCGTCACCTGCTGCCGCATCGCGTGCTGTTCGGCGTAGAAGCGGCTGCGGCTGTCGTAGGTCGCGGTGCCGACGGCGGCGGCGACGGGAATGGCGAGCAGCGACACGACGATCGCCAGCGTCACGACGAAAGCCTCGACCCTGTCGGTGGTGCGAACCAACGGTCCCCGATCGACCAACCGCACGAGGAGCGGCCATCGGGGCACCCGGATCTCGAAGGATTCCAGGGTGTCCTCGCGCCTGGGATGGGACGTCTCCGGCCGAGGGGCCGGATCGTGGCGCTTCACCGTGATCTCCCTCCGTCCACGAAACGGCCACCGGAGGTGAGCGCGGTGATCAACACCCACCTCCTCGACATGCTCCGACGGTTGATTCCATCGTGGAGGAGATGACCGCCGCACGGTTAGCCGAAACTCGACAACGTCGCGGCGGAGAATTGTCCGGTTCTCACAGGGCTGGGCGGCGCAATTCGCCAGGTCGGCGAATTGTCGTTCAGCCGAACTCAGTGCCGCACGGACTCGCGCTGTTCGACGCTTTCCGCAGGTGCCGCGGCCGGGGTTGCGGGACGGTGCCGTAGGCGGGCGTCGGCGCGGCTGAACCGGCGGTCGAGCACCCGGAAGTCGCGTTTGGTGAGTGTGCGGCAGGCCCGCGACAGTTGGTCCAACTGCTCCCAGCTCAGACCGTCGAGGTCCCCGTCCGCGTCGTGGGTGGCCACAACCACGCCGCCACGCAGGAGCGGCACGTTCTTCGCGGTGAACCCGGTGGCGGCCAGCAGCAGCTCGGTGGCACTGCGGTTGACCCGGCGCTGGCAGCGGCGCGCGGTCGGGGTGAACCAGAAATCGAACTGTCGATCGCCGCTGGACAGGCTTTCCAGCCCGTAATCGCTCACCAGATGGGCGATATCCGCTTTGCTGAAGGCGCGGGTTTCGTAAACCACGCCCCGGGGGTCGATATAGAGGACGGTGTTCATGAGGAGTCCTTTTCGGCTGGTGCGGTTGTTGAGAGGGGCTCTCGATAAAGAGGCTTGCCGTGATACTCCTGTGATAAACGTGAAATTTGTGACCAATGTGACTGAAGAGGTGAATTGCCGGTCGCTGATCACCCCGACCGCCTGAGTCCGCGGCCGTCGCGGCTGGCGCATTCCTGTGACTTCCGGCCCTGTCTCGGCCGCGTGCGTCCGTGGCAGGTTTGCGTTGACACGCAGCGAGAGGACAGACCATGAGTGCGTCCGCCTATGTCCGTTTCTTCGAAGAGATCGGTATCGACGACGTGCCCCTCGTGGGCGGGAAGAATGCCTCGCTGGGCGAGATGTACCAGAACCTCTCCGGCCACGGCGTCCGTATCCCCCACGGGTTCGCCATCACCGCCGCGGCCTATCGCCACATGCTCGACGAGGCCGACGCGTGGGGCCGGTTACACGCCGAACTCGACGACATCGACCCGGCCGACGTCGCGGCACTGGCGCGTAAAGGCAAGCGTGCCCGCGAAATCGTCTACGGCGCCGGATTGCCCGCCGACCTGGCCGCGCAGATCCGAGCCGCCTATCGCACGCTGCAGCAGGAATACGGCGAGGACGTCAGCCTCGCCGTCCGCAGTTCCGCGACGGCCGAGGACCTGCCCACCGCGAGTTTCGCCGGCCAGCAGGACTCGTATCTCAACATCAAGGGCGAGGAGAGCCTGCTCGACACCTGCCGCCGCTGCTTCGCAAGCCTTTTCACCGATCGCGCCATCCACTATCGGATCGACCAGGGCTTCGACCAGTTCAAGGTCTCGCTGTCCATCGGGGTGATGAAGATGGTCCGCTCCGACATCGCCTCCTCCGGCGTCATGTTCTCGCTGGACACCGAATCGGGGTTCCGTGACGCGGTGTTCGTCACCGGCGCCTACGGCCTCGGCGAGAATGTGGTCCAGGGCGCGGTCGACCCCGACGAGTTTTACGTCCACAAGCCGACCTATCTCGCCGGCCACCGCGCGGTCCTGCGCCGCCGCCTCGGCGACAAAGCCGTGAAGATGGTCTACGTCGAGGGCGAGACGAAGAACACGACGCGCAACATCCCCACGCCGAAGGCGGATCGCGGCCGCTTCTGCCTCGACGACGAGGACGTTCTGGAACTGGCCGGCTACGCGTGTGCGATCGAAGAGCACTACGGCCGGCCCATGGACATGGAGTGGGCCAAGGACGGCCTCGACGGAGCGCTCTACATCGTGCAGGCCCGCCCGGAGACGGTGGCCTCTCGGCTCAGCGCCACCGCCCTGGAGACCTACGTGTTGGAAAGCCGCGCCGACGTACTCGCCGAAGGCCGCTCGGTCGGCGAGCGCATCGCCTCAGGTGCGGTCAAACGCATCGACCATCTCTCCCAACTGGCGGAGTTCCGGCCCGGACAGGTGCTCGTCGCCGACACCACCACACCCGACTGGGAACCGGTCATGAAGACCGCCGCGGCGATCGTCACCAACCGCGGCGGGCGGACCTGCCACGCCTCGATCATCGCCCGCGAACTCGGCATCCCGGCCGTGGTGGGGACCGGCGACGCGACCGTCACCGTGCCGGACGGCGCAACTGTCACGGTGTCGTGCGCCGAAGGCGACACGGGACGGGTGTACGACGGCGCGGTGGGTTTCCATGTGGATCGCACCGAGATCGCCGACATGGCACGGCCACGGACCGAGATCATGATCAACCTCGGCAACCCCGAACTCGCCTTCAAGAACTCGTTTCTGCCCAATGACGGTGTGGGACTGGCCAGGATGGAATTCGTCATCAGCGAGTACATCCGCTTCCACCCGCTGGCCCTGCTGCACCCCGAGAAGGTCGACGATCCCGCGGTGCGCCGCGACATCGAGCGGCTGACGCAGGGCCACCGGGACGGGGGCGCCTTCTTCGTCGAACGCCTGTCGGAGGGCATCGGCACGATCGCGGCCGCCTTCTGGCCGAAGCCCGTGGTGGTGCGGATGTCGGACTTCAAGACCAACGAGTACGCGAGCCTTGTCGGCGGACGCGGATTCGAGCCGTCGGAGAGCAATCCGATGCTCGGCTTCCGGGGGGCCTCGCGCTACGCCCACCCCGCCTACGCCGAGGGGTTCGCCCTCGAGTGCCGCGCGATGCGGCGCGTGCGCGAGGAGATGGGCCTGACGAACGTCATCATCATGCTGCCGTTCGTGCGCCGGGTCGCCGAAGCGGACCTCGTCCTCCAGACGATGGCGGATCTCGGTCTGCGGCGGGGCGAGAACGGGTTGAAGATCTACGCGATGTGCGAGATCCCGAACAACGTCATCCTCATCGACCAGTTCGCCACCCGCTTCGACGGGTTCTCCATCGGCTCCAACGACCTGACCCAGCTCACCCTGGGCGTCGACCGCGACAGCGAGGTCGTCGCATTCGACTACGACGAACGTGACGACGGGGTGAAGGAGATGATCCGGATGGCAGTGGAAGGCTGCCGCCGCAACGGGATTCACTCCGGCCTGTGCGGCCAGGCGCCCTCCGACTATCCGGACATGGCCGAGTTCCTGGTGCGGGTCGGCATCGACTCGATGAGCCTCAACCCCGACACGGTGGTGCGGACCACCCGCCTGGTCCTCGCCGCCGAGCAGCAGCTCGCACACCTGCCATGACACCGCCGGTCGTCATCGATCCCCGCTACCACGACGCGGTGATCTTCGATCTCCACGGCATGTCCGCCGATACCGCACCGAGTGTCGCGCTCACCCGCGATCTCGAGGACGGTGGCGTCAAGACGGCGTTCTGCTCATCGGACGGTGCGCCTTCGGCGCGCCGGGACGCGTTGCGCGGGTTGGACGTACGTCCGCAACGCGCCGTGCTCGTCGAGGACTCGACGGCGGGTCCGGCGCGGGACGACGGGTTCGCACTCGTCATCCGGGTCGACCCGGACCGGCGCCCCGACGATGCGGTCAGAGACGATGCGGTCAGAGACGACGCCGACCGGGTGGTCGAGGGTCTGGCCGACATCGCGGTACGCACCGGCGACAAGCGGGTCTCCGAGGTGCCCAACGCGCTGGAGTCCTACGGTCAGCTGATCGGCATCACCAGCGTCAGGGAGTCGATGTTGTTCCTCGACTACGACGGAACGCTGTCGCCGATCGTGTCCGATCCGGACGCGGCCGTGCTCGTCGACGGCGCGGCCGAGGCGTTGACGCTCGTCGCGGCGGTGTGTCCGGTCGCGATCCTCAGCGGACGCGACCTCGCGGACGTGCGGGCGCGGGTGGACGCTCCGGGCCTGTGGTACGCGGGGAGCCACGGATTCGAGTTGACGGGACCGGACGGCACCTATCACCAGAACGAGGCGGCCGCCGCGTTCGTGCCCGTCCTCGAGCGTGCGGCCGGTGAACTGCGCGACCTGTTCACCCACATTGCCGGTGTCCGCGTGGAGCACAAGCGCTTCGCCGTCGCGGTGCACTTCCGCGAGGTCGGCGCGGCCGACCAGGTCGCCGAGATCGTCTCGGCCACACACCGACTCGGCCGGCAGGCCGGTCTGCGCGTGACGGGCGGACGCATGCTGGTCGAGCTCAGACCGGACATCGACTGGGACAAGGGAACCACCCTCCGGTGGATCCGCGACCGGATCGACGCGGCGGGTTCGCTGCTGCCCATCTACATCGGTGACGATCTCACCGACGAGGACGCGTTCGACGCGGTCCGCTTCGACGGGATAGGCATTGTCGTGCGCCACGACGAGGACACCGACCGCAGGACGGCGGCCCGGTTCAGCCTGCAGAGCCCCGACCAGGTGCGCGAGTTGCTTCAGCGGGGGTCGCAGTGGCTGGCCTACAAGCACCAAGTCGCAAGCGAGGCCTGGGATTTCACCTACGAGGGTTACGACCCGCAGAGCGAGAAGCTGCGCGAGTCGTTGTGCACGGTCGGTAACGGCTACTTCGCCACGAGGGGCGCCGCACCGGAATCCAAGGCCGGCCGGGTGCACTATCCGGGAACCTACGCGGCCGGTGTGTTCAATCGTCTCGTCGACGACGTATCGGGTACCCCCGTCGACAACGAGAGCATGGTGAACCTGCCCGACTGGCTGTCGCTGACCTTCCGGATCGACGACGGCGAATGGTTCGACATCGACGCGGTCGAGGTGCTGTCCTACCGCCAGACCCTCGATCTGCGCGGGGCGACGCTGACGAGGAAGGTCCGCTTCCGCGACGGCGCGGGCCACACCACATCGCTGACGCAGCAACGATTCGTCGCGATGCACCTGCCCCACGTCGGCGCTCTGCAGACCACGATCGTCGCCGAGGACTGGTCGGGCCGCATCACGGTCCGCTCGACGCTGGACGGCAACGTGACGAACTCGCTCGTCGAGCGGTACCGCGACCTGAGCAAGGAACACCTCGACATCGTCGAGAGGCGGCAGCTCTGCGACGATTCGGTGCTGTTGACGGTCCGCACCAGCCAGTCGCGCATACCGGTCGCCATGGCGGCGCGCAGCGTCGTGTGGCGTGACAACGCACCGGTGGCGGCCTCCTACCGACTCGTCGGGGACGGCGCGGAGATCGGTCACGAGATCACCGTCGAGCAGGCGGTCGGTGAGACGCTGACGGTGGAGAAGCTGGTGACCCTGTTCACCGGCCGCGACGTCGCGACGTCGGAACCCGCGGTGGACGCCGAGCGCTGGCTGAGCCGACTCGGCCGGTATGCCGAGGTGCGCGAGGGGCACCTGACCGACTGGCTGCACCTCTGGGAGCGCCTGTCCATCGAATTCGACGGCTACACAGACGAAGTACGCATCCTGCGGCTCCATCTGCTGCACCTGCTGCAGACCGTCTCGCCGAACAGCGCCGACCTCGACGTGGGTGTGCCCGCACGTGGGCTGCACGGCGAAGCGTACCGCGGCCACATCTTCTGGGACGAGCTGTTCATCTTCCCGGTGCTCAACCTGCGACTGCCCATGATCACCCGGTCGTTGCTGGCATACCGCTACCGACGGCTGCCGGAGGCCCGTCACGCGGCCGCTGCGGCCGGATACTCCGGTGCGATGTTCCCCTGGCAGTCCGGCAGCGACGGCAGGGAGGAAAGCCAACGGCTGCACCTCAATCCGCGCAGCGGCAACTGGAACCCCGATGCGAGCGCGCGGGCCCACCACATCGGCATCGCGGTCGCGTACAGCGCGTGGAAGTTCTATCAGGCCACCGGGGATCTCGCGTACCTGATCGACTACGGCGCAGAGATGCTGGCCGAGATCGCGCGCTTCTGGGTGAGCAGGGCCACCTACGACGAAGAACGCTGTCGCTACAGCATCCGCGGCGTCATCGGACCCGACGAATTCCACTCCGGGTACCCCGACGCACCGTACGACGGCATCGACAACAACGCGTACACGAACGTGATGGCGGTCTGGGTGATCATGCGTGCCCTCGACGCGTTGAACCTGCTGCCGCTGCCCAACCGCCTCGACCTGCTGGAGACGCTCGGACTGACCAGCGGCGAACTGGCGCACTGGGACGAGGTGAGCCGCCGGATGTACGTACCGTTCCACGACGGCGTCATCAGCCAGTTCGAGGGTTACGGCGAGTTGGCGGAGTTGGACTGGGACCGCTACCGAGCGCAGTACGGCAACATCCAGCGCCTCGACCGCATCCTCGAGGCGGAGGACGACGACGTCAACCGCTACCAGGCCTCCAAGCAGGCCGACGTCCTTATGCTGTTGTACCTGATGTCGGTGACCGAACTCGACGAGATACTGAACCGGCTCGGCTACCACTTCCCCCCGGACGACGTCCCGGGCATGGTCGACTACTACCTGGCCCGCACGTCCCACGGATCGACGCTCAGCGGGGTGGTGCACACCTGGGTCCTGGCGCGCGCCAACCGTGACCGGGCGATGGACTACTTCGAACAGGCGCTCACCTCCGACGTCTCCGACATCCAGGGCGGCACGACGTCCGAAGGCATCCACCTGGCGGCCATGGCCGGCACCGTCGACCTCATGCAGCGGTGTTTCACCGGCCTGGAGACCCGGTCCAACCGCCTCATCCTCTCCCCGTACTGGCCGGAAAGCCTTGGGGTGCTGGCCGTGCCGATCCACTACCGGGGACTGCACCTGCACCTACGGGTCAGCGGGAAGGGTGTGATCATCAGTGTCGACCCGCGCGAGGCCGCGGGGGTGGTGGTGGAATGCCGTGGGCGGGTGGTGCAACTGATGCCCGGCACCACCGTCCGGTTCCCCGGTTGATCCGGCGATCCTCAGGCGTCCGGCGCGGCGAGGGCGAGCACCTCGTCGAACCCCTCGACGAGGCACTGGTGGAAGACGTCGAAGTCGGGGATCGCCCCGGTGTCGACGTCGACACCTATCGCGCACGTGTCCACATAGGTCAGCAGCGTGACGTTGACCGCGGCGCCGATCGTCGGGCCGAACGCATACTGGGTCACCACCCGCGCCCCGCCGAGGAACACCGGCACCGGTATGCCCGGCACGTCACTGCACAGGAAGTCGACGTTGCGCAGGATGGAGG
Source organism: Mycobacterium sp. IS-1496 (assembly GCF_001499995.1). Lineage (GTDB taxonomy): Bacteria > Actinomycetota > Actinomycetes > Mycobacteriales > Mycobacteriaceae > Mycobacterium. The sequence continues at coordinate 84,416 of NZ_LQIU01000067.1, read as the reverse complement.
CGATGTACCACCGGGGCATCATGTTTAGGGCACCGGCGATCCACTGGGTGTAGGGCAGTGACTTCTCGTGGCGCACCGTGCTGGTTCTCTGGTGGATCTCCCGGATCCGCTCAGTCGGGTCGGCGATTCCGGCGGGAACGTCGAAGCGCATCAACGTGATCCGGTTGCCGCCCAGCCCGTCGCCCTCCTCGCGCAGACTGATCGGCATCGTCAGGTGGAGGTCACCGACGTCGACGCCGTGGTGTTCGTGGTAGCGCCGGAGCCCACCGGCCACCCCCGCGACGAACGCGTCGTTCAGCGCGCACTCGCACCGGTGGGCGGCGCGCCGCAGCTCCTCGAACGGGACCTCCAGCACACCGAGCCGGCGAATCAGGCTGCGCCGCCTGATGAGTGAGGAGCCCGTCCGATTCACCGGGCGGACGGTCCGGACGACCGACGCGGCGATCTGCGCCGCCGATGAGACCGTCGACACCGGCCGCCGGATCCCGTCGCGGATCAGCCGCGGCGCGCTCCTCGCCGTGCCCATGACCGCGTCCGCAACCAGCCGCAGGTCGTACTTGGCCGTCTCGCGGTAGCCGCTCAACCATGGCGGCGGTGTCACCTCGGGCACCTCCGCGACAGGACCGTGCGTCGCGGGGACCTCCGACAGGTCGAACAGGATCATCCCGATCTGGATTCCTCCCACCCCGTCGGTCAGAGCGTGGTGGAACTTGAGAATCAGTGCCGCCCCGCCGTTGTCGAGGCCGTCGACCAACGTCGCCTCCCAGAGCGGGCGCGCACGGTCGAAGTCCTCCATCGCCGCGACTCTGGCCATCTCCAGCACGGCGTCGAAGCTGCCCGGCGCGGTGGCGGTCACCCTGCGCATGTGGAAATCGAGGTCGAAATCCTCCACGAACTCCCACCGTGGCGGCGCCGGAGGTGAGGACGGGACGACCCGCTGCCGCACCATCGGGACCTTGCGCGAGACCAGGTCGAAGCGGTCCCGCAGCTCATCCCAGTCCGGGGACCGCTCGAGCACGATCACCGTGACCACCGTGGACCGCAACCCGGGGTCGGTTTCCATCGCCCACGTGAACGCATCGCTGTTACGCATGAAGTCGGTCATCGACGCCACGTTAAGGCTGCCGGCGAGCGCCGAACCAGGGCCGTTGGTCTCTTCTTCCGACGGATCTCCGTGCCACCGGGTGCCGGACTCGGGACTTCCGACCCTGTTACGCGTCCCACGCCGGGCGCACAGTGGTGACATGGAGCACCTGACCAGCCTCGACGCGAGCTTCCTCGAAGCCGAGGACTCCGACCCCCACGTCAGTCTTGCCATCGGGTCCGTCTCCATACTCGACGGACCCGTTCCCGACGACGAGGCGTTCGTGTCGGGCCTAGCGGACCGGGTGCTCGACATGCCGCGGTTCCGGCAGGTGCTTCGCACGCACCCGCTGGACCTCGAGGCGCCGGAGTGGGTCGACGCGACCAACTTCGACATCTCCCACCACCTGCACCGGACCGCGCTCCCTCATCCGGGCGACGACGCGGCGCTGTTCCGGCTGACCGCCGACGTGATGGAACGCCGGCTCGACCGCGAGCGCCCACTGTGGGAGTGCTGGATCGTGGAGGGTCTGCCGGACGACCGGTGGGCCATGATCATGAAACTGCACCACTGCATCGCCGACGGGATCGCGACGATGCACATGCTGGCCGGGCTCAGCGACAACGGGGACGACGACACCTACGCCACGGAGATCCGGGCGGCCGGCGAGGCGGCGCAGCGCAGGTTCGGGTTACCGGCACTCGGTCTCGATCCGCGGCGGTGGGCCGGCACCCTCTGGCGGACCTCGACCGGCCTGGCGGGCGCGGCCGCACGCGGTGTGGGCGGTGCGGCCGAGATCATCGGCGGCCTCCTGCGGCCGACGCCGACGTCGCTGGTCGGATCCGTCAGCACGATGCGGCGGTTCGCGGGGGCCGAGGTGTCGCTCGACGACGCGCAGCAAGTCTGTCAGGCCTTCGGGGTGACCCTCAACGACGTCGTGCTCGCAGCGATCACCGACGCGTTCCGCGCCGTGTTGATCCGCCGTGGCGAGACACCCCGCAGCACTACGTTGCGCACCTTGGTGCCGGTGTCGGTCCGCTCGAACGACGCCGTCGGCAAGGTCGACAACAGGGTGTCGCTGATGCTTCCCTACCTGCCGGTCGACAAGGCGGATCCCGAAGAACAGCTGCGGACCGTTCACGCGCGCCTGACCGAGGCCAAGAACAGTGGGCAGCGCCAGGCGGGCCACGCCGTCGTCTCGGCGTCGAACATCATCCCGTTTCCGTTGACCGCGTGGGCTGTTCGCGCCATGACCCGGCTTCCTCAACGCAGCGTGGTCACCGTCGCGACGAATGTGCCCGGGCCACGGCACCACATGCAGGTCATGGGACGCGAAGTCGTGCGCATGTTCCCGATCCCGCCGATCGCGCTCGGCCTCCGAACCGGCATCGCGATCGTCAGTTACGCCGACAGGCTGGTCTTCGGTATCACGGGTGATTTCGACACCGCACCCGACGTCGAGGACCTCGCCCGCGGTATCGAACACGCCATGGACCGCCTCGTGGAGATCAGCTCCGACGCCGAGCACCGACGGCCTGGTTAGAGGAGCCCGCATCGATGACACAGGGGAGCGCGGACACCGACACCGTCGTCGCGGCGATCCGGCGGGCGTGCCGGGCGCCGTCCCTGCACAACAGCCAGCCGTGGCGGTGGATCGTGCGCGACGCATCGGTCGACCTGTTCGCCGACCACCGCCGGGTCGTGCGCTCCACCGACAGGTCGGGCCGTGAGGCGCTCATCAGTTGCGGTGCGGCCCTTGATCACTTCCGGATCGCGATGGCCGCATCGGGGTGGCGGACCGAAGCCGACCGGTTCCCCGACCCGGGTGAACGGGACCTTCTGGCATCGCTCACCTTCACACCCGCGCCGAGCGTTACCGCGGCCGACCGTGAGCGCGCGGAGGCGATCCTGCGACGCCGCACCGATCGGCTGCCGTTCCGCGCGCCCGAGGACTGGGAGATGTTCGAACCGGTGTTGCGGCAGAGCATCGAATCCCGTCCCGCGGCTCTGGTGGTGCTGAGCGACCGGTCACGGCCGATTCTGGCCGAGGCATCCCGGCTGACCGAGTCGCATCGGCGCCACGATGTCTACTACCGCGACGAACTGCGTTGGTGGACAGAGCCTCACCGGCCGTACCGGGGCGTGCCGCCGAGCGCCCTGGTGTCCGAGGAGGAGCAGGGACGCGTCGACATCGGTCGCACGTTCCCGGTCACGTGGCACGGTGATCGGTGCCCCGAGGTGCGCGCCGACGAAGCGAAGATCCTCGTGCTGACCACACCGGGAGACACCCGCGCCGACGCACTGTGGTGCGGCGAGACGCTGTCGACCGTGCTGTTGGCGTGCACGGTGGCCGGGCTGGCCACCTGCCCGCTGACCCATGTCACCGAACTGCTGGAGAGCCGCGCCGCGATCGGGAGCCTGATCGGTGACCGGGGAGTTCCCCAGGCCCTGATCCGGGTGGGCAGAGCCCCGGACGTGGAGGAGACACGTGCACCGACCCCGCGGCTACCCTCCAGCGACGTCATACAGATTCGCCGATCGAACCATCCCCGGCGGGAGGAGTGACATGGAAGCGAACGGCAACGGCATCCTGGTGGGTGTCGACGGTTCGGCCGAATCCGATGCCGCCATCCGCTGGGCGACCCATGAGGCGGTGATGCGCCGCGTGCCACTGACGCTGACGCACGTCGTGGCGGCGGTGGCGGCGAGTTCGCCGGTGGGACCGATCCTGGCCGAGATCTACGAATGGCAGCAGGACAACGCCCGGCACGTCCTCGAACAGGCGCTCAAGACCGCACTGGCCTGCGCTCCCGACTCCCGTCTGCCCGACATCCGCACCGAAGTCCTCGCGTCGAGCGTGGTCCCGACCCTGGTGCACGAATCCGGCGAGAAGCAGATGGTCGTCGTCGGAAGCCGCGGAACCGGTGCGCTCGGCCGGCTGCTGCTGGGCTCGGTCAGCACCGGTCTGGTGCACCACGCCCGCTGCCCGGTGGCCGTCATCCGCCCCGCACGCGGCGGGCGGCCGGACGAGGACGCGCCCGTCCTGCTGGGCATCGACGGGTCACCGGCCTCGGAGGCGGCGACCGCGATGGCCTTCGACGAGGCGGCACGGCGGGGGGTCGACCTGGTGGCGCTGCATGCTTGGAGCGACGTGGCGGTCTTCCCGATCGTCGGCAGGGACTGGCGCGAATACGAAAGCCAGGGTGACGAAGTCCTCGGCGAACGGCTCGCGGGCTGGCAGGAGCGGTACCCCGAGGTGCGGGTACACCGACGCCTGGTCTGCGACCAGCCCGCACGATGGCTGATCCGCGAGTCCGAGCACGCGCAACTGGTGGTGGTCGGAGTCCGCGGTCGTGGCGGCTTCGCATCACCCTGGCTGGGTTCGGTCAGCTCGGCCGTGGCGCAGTCCACGGACACACCGGTGCTCGTGGTCCGCGCACCACGGGCCGCATCCAGGAGTGTGGGCCGATGAGACGTTCCGGCGAACGCCCAGGCCACGGTCCGACCATCGTCACGCTGACGATGAACCCCGCCCTCGACATCACCACGAGCGCACCGCAGGTCCGGCCCACCAGCAAGATCCGTTGCGCCCGAGCGCGTTACGACCCGGGCGGTGGCGGGATCAACGTGGCCCGGACCGCGTTCGTGCTCGGCGAGTCGGTGTCGGCGGTGTTCCCCGTGGGCGGGCCGACCGGCGACCTGGTCACCGAACTGCTGGGCAAGGCCGACGTCCCGTTTCGTCGTGTCGCGATCGGCGAGCCGACGCGCGAGAGCTTCACCGTCAACGACGACAGCAACGGCCAGCAGTACCGCTTCATCCTCCCCGGGCCGTGCCTGACACCGCAGGAGCAGACGAAGTGTCTGGACGAGCTGCGTTACGAGGCCCGGGTCGCGCAGTTCGTCGTGGCCAGTGGCAGTCTGCCGCCGGGGGTTCCGCCGGACTTCTATCAGCGGGTCGCCGACCTCTGCCGCGAACTCGGCGCGCGCCTGATCCTCGACACGTCGGGCGATGCCCTGCAGCGGGTCCGTTCGGGGGTCTTCCTGCTCAAGGCCAGCGTGCGCGAACTCCGGGAGCGGGTCGGCCGAGATCTCCTCGACGAATCCGATCAGTTGACCGCCGCGCACGAACTCGTCGACGCCGGCGTCGCCGAGATGGTGGTCGTCTCCCTCGGTTCGAAGGGTGCGCTGCTGGCCACCTCGCAGCACAGTCGACGTTTCCGGCCGGTACCGGTGGAGGCCGTCAGCGGTGTCGGTGCAGGTGACGCGATGGTGGCGGCGATCGTCGCGGGCCTGACGCGGGGGTGGTCGCCGAGCAAATCCGTGCAGTTCGGGATCGCCACGGGAGGGGCCATGTTGTTGACCCCGGGTACCGCGGTGTGCGAGCGAGCCGAGGCCGAACGGCTCTTCGAGATCGTCCCGGGGCCCGAGGAGGTGGCCGTCAGCGAGGCCGGCCGTCCGGTTCCGGCCGGCCCGGCGCCCGGTACAGAGCTGCCCCCGCGGTGATTCCGGCACCTGCGGCGACGATCAGGATCAGCGCTCCCTGCGGGAGGTCCGTCAACGCGCGCTTCAATGCCGAGGCGAGCGAGGCGGTGTGGGCGTTCGCGTCGTCGGCGATGACGATCCGGCCGGCTCGCAGATCGAGTCGCCGGGCGAGCGCGGCACCGTAGTCCGGGCGCCCGGGCGCGGCCACCACGACGTCGACGTCGGACAACGTCAGCCCGGCGTCGTCCAGACAGATGCGCGCGGCGTGCGCGGCCGCCTCCGCGAACCGTCCGTCGAGATCGCCGGATTCAGTGAATCGCAACACGTTTCGTGCATCCACCGAACCCACGGTGGCGCGGAAGGAGTTCCCGTCGTCGGGATCGCTCACCCAGCTCACCCGCCCGAGGCCCGAGTCGTCGTCGGTCCAGTCGCACAGCAGCGCCGCCCCGACGGGCGAGAACGGGAAGTGTCTGCTCATCCCCCGGCCGGGATCGGCGTCGCTGGCGGTGATGAGCGCGTGGGTGGCCGCCCGTGACCGCAGGAAGCCGTCGACGACCTGCAGCCCGGTCAGGACCCCGCAGCTGCCGTTGGAGATGTCGAACGAGAACGTGCCGTGCGCATCGTCGCGCAGGCCGCCGGGGGGATCCTCGGGATTGGCGCCGATGTCCTCCTGGATCAGCGCCGCCAGCGCGGGCTCCCCCAGGTTCTTGTCCCGGTAGATCCCGGCGTTGACGAGGAGGCTCAGATCGTCGGGATCGCGGCGCGCGGCGTCGAGACACGATCTCGCGGCCGCGACGGCCAGATGCAGGGCGCTGTGCCGGTCCCGCCAGCCGCCGCGCGTGACCGCGACCTGATCAATGATGGTGCCCATAGCGTTTCACCAGATCCTCGTCCACCTCGATGAGTACGACCCCGATCTCGAGCCCCGACGCCAACGCGATCAGCGCGATGGTCTCGCCGGGCTGGATGTGGCCCGCTTCGAGTTCTTCGACGAGGGCGACGGTGTGTGTCGTCGACGCCGTGTTCCCGTAGCGGTCGACGGTGATCACCGCGTCGTGGCGGGGGGCGTCGCCGAAGACCGCCGACATCTCGGCCATGCCCTTGCGGATGGCACGCGCGGAGGTCTGGTGGGTGATCACGTGGTCGATGTCGTGGATGGCGATCCCCGCCGCGTCCAGGACCTCGTGCAGGAGCACCGGTGTGTCGGCGATCGCTGCGCGTTGGATCGCGCGGGAGTCGGTGAACATCCGCGCCCCCGGGTCACGGCCCTTGGGGTAGGCCAGGCACAACCGGCTGTGGTCGGCGATCGTGGTGAAGCCGGCGAGGCTGATCGTGCCCGAGTCGGCGCCTGCGCGTTCGAGCAGCAGCGCCGCTCCGGCGTCCCCCAGCGTCAGGCACGCGAGTTCTTTGCTCATGATGGTGCGGATGTGGCGGGCGGCGTTGCGGCCCAGCTGGGAGATGTACTCCCCGCTGACCACCAGGCCCCTCCGCACCACGCCCTGCCGGATCCAGTTGTTCAGAACCGTGACGCCGGTGAGCATTCCGGCACACGCGTTCGACAGGTCGAACGTCATCGCACGGTGTGCGCCGATCGCGTGGGCGACCGCGCTGCTCATGGTCGGCTCCACCCACTGGGTCAGACCGCCGTGGAATTTCGTGATGCTGCAGCTGATGACGACGTCGATGTCGGAGGCCGGCGACCCCGCCCTGTCCAGGCAGTCGCGCGCGGCCGTGGTCGCCAGGCTGTAGGAGTCCTCGTCCCCGACGGACACCCGGCGCTCGTGGATGCCGGTGAGGCGTTCGAGGTCGATGTGGGTGTTGTGACGGGTCGACGCCATCAGCTCGTCGGTCGTCAGACGGGTGGCGGGCAGATGCCGGCCGGCAGCGGCCAACCGGGTGCGGTACGGCGCTTCACCGTTCTCCGTCGAGTGGTCCATCACCAGCCAGTGTGTGGTCACGAACGTCACCTCCCGATGCGATGGTCGATCATCACGGCGTCACCCGGCCAGGGCATTTGGACCCTTGCCTGCGGTCCGACGGCCTCTGGCGGCTCGCACTGAGCACGGCGTCGACCGCATCCGGTACCGCGGCCTGCACCGCGGCGGACAATCCGACCCCGAACCCGGTCTCGGCGACTTCGACGGCGAGCACCAGGAGGTCGTCGGGCATCCTGTTCAAAGCCCGGCCCAGCTCGACCACCGTGGCGATGTCCATGCCGTGGGAGCTCATCGCAGGTGACGACAGGAGCCGATCGGCGGGGCACCGGTGAATGCGGCCCGGCGTCGCCGGTGTGACGACTGCCGCGTCGATCACGACGGCGAGCCGGGCCCCGGCCCACGCGTCGAGGATCTCGCACGGATCGTCGGCCACGCACACAACCCGGACACCGGGCGCGCCTCGGGCGCCGACGGCCGCTGCGACGGCCGGGCCCACCCCGTCGTCACGGCGACAGCTGTTGCCGATGCCTAACACCACGACGTCCCCGATCACGACCACTCACCGCTCATCTGCGCTCGACGGTGAGGGTCAGGAAGTGGGCCGAACACGAGATGCACGGGTCGTGGTTGCGGATCGAGCGCTCGCACATCGACGTCAGCGTCGCGTCGTCGATGTTGAGGTTGCCTGCAACCAGCTGGGCCATCTCGTATTCGATGGCGGCCTGGTTCTGCGCTGTCGGCGGCACCATCGTCGCCGCGGCGATCAGACCGTCGTCGCCGATCTCGTAACGGTGGTACAGCAGCCCGCGCGGCGCTTCGCTGACACCGTGGCCCACCCTGGGGCGCGGTGCGACGTCGACGAAGGGACGCGCAGGCCGCTCGTACTCGTCGATGATCCGCAACGCCTCCTCGATCGCGTAGACGATTTCCACGGCGCGAACCACGATGCTGCGGAACGGGTTTCGGCATTGCGCGCCGAGTCCCGCGTCCGCGGCGGCCTGTCGGGCCGTCGGCGAGAGGGCGGCCGAGTTCAGCGAGTACCGCGCCAGGGGACCGGTCAGATAGCGCTCACCGTCGAGCGTCGCATGCAGCGCCGTGGAGTGCGGCACCTGGCTTTCCCTCACGTGTTCACCGAATTCGGCCACCGGGAACGGGGCTCCGGCGCTGCGCCGGATCGTGCCGTCCTCGATCGCATACCGGTCAGGGTGGGTCAGTGCGAGGAACTCGTGGTCGAATTCCACCTCGGGGCAGTCGAATCCGGCCACCGCGCGAACGGTGAACAAGGCGTCGTCCAGCGCGCGCCGCAACTGTTCGGCGAGTGGTTCGAGCTCGTCGCGGCGCGGCACCGAGTAGAAGCCGCCCAGCCGGACGTTGATCGGATGGATCGAGCGTCCGCCGAGCTGCTCCATGAGCCGGTTCCCGGCCTTCTTCAGGGCCAGCCCGCGCTCCAGGAACTCCCGGTGGTCCTTGGCGAAACCGATGGCGTCGGGGTACCCCAGGAAGTCCGGCGCATGCAGCAGGAGTATGTGCAGGGCGTGGCTGTGAATCCACTCCCCGCAGTACAACAGCCGACGCAGCTCGATCAGCTCGGGGTCGAGCGTCACCCCACACGCATCCTCGATCGCGTTGCAGGCACTCACCTGATAGGCCACCGGACAGATGCCGCACACCCGCGCGGTGATGTCGGGCGGTTCGGTGTGAGCCCGTCCGCGCAGGAAGGCCTCGAAGAACCGCGGTGGCTCGTAGATGTTCAGTTCGACGGTGTCGACCGTGCCGTCGGTCAACGTGACATGCAGCGCGCCTTCACCTTCCACCCGGGTCAACGCGCCGACCGTCAGGGTGCGGATCTCCGGGTTCACGAGTCGTTCCGGTGCTCGGCGAACTCGGCGACGTTGAACGTCGAGAACACCCGCTCGACATCACCGCCCGACATCCCGTCGCGGCGCAGCACCGGGATGAGGGCGGCGGTGTTCGGCGTCGCCGCGGGGCCGAAGCATCCGTAACAGCCACGGTGATACGTCGGACACAGTGCGCCGCAACCGGCGTGGGTGACCGGCCCCAGGCAGGGCACGCCCTCGGCCACCATCACGCACGTCACGCCGCGCAATTTGCATTCGGTGCACACCGTCTTTGCCGGCAGCCGCGGTTTGCGCCCCACCAGCAGTGCGGCGAGGGTGTCGAGCAGCTGCCCGCGGTCGATCGGGCAGCCCTGCAGCTGATAGTCCACCCGGACGTGCGCCGCGGCGGGCGTGGAGGTCGCCAGGGTGTCGATGTAATCGGGCCGGGCGTAGACCACCGACGCGAACTCCTCGACGTCGGCGAAGTTGCGCAGCGCCTGCACTCCGCCTGCGGTCGCGCACGCGCCGATGGTGACCAGCACCTTCGACTGCTCGCGAATCTCCTTGATACGCCGCTGGTCCGCCGCGGTGGTGATCGACCCCTCGACCAGCGACACGTCGTAGGGGCCGCCCAGGATCGCACTCGACGCCTCCAGGAAAGTGGCGATCTGCACCTGACCGGCGAGGGTGAGAAGTTCGTCCTCACAGTCCAGCAGGGTCAGCTGGCAGCCGTCGCAGGAGGCGAACTTCCAGACGCCGAGCGTGGGTGGGCTCATCTACAGCTCCTCGACCTGAAGCAGTGGCTCGGCGACGTCGTATCCCACGACGGGTCCGTCGCGGCACAGCAGGAGCGGGCCGAGCTGGCAGTGCCCGCACCAGCCGATCCCGCACTGCATGTTCCGTTCGAGCGAGACGCGGATGTCGTTGCGGGCGAGCCCTTTGCGAACCAGCTCCGCCGCGCTGTTGCGCATCATCGGTTCGGGACCGCACAGGAACGCGGTGGTGCGGCCCGGCCGGACGGGTAGCCGACGTAGGGGCTCGGTGACGAACCCGACCTCGCCCGGCCAGCCCTGGACGGGCACGTCGACGGTCAGGTGGACGTCGACGGCGCCGCTGTCGGCCCAGCGCCGGAGCTCGTCGGCGAACAGGAAGTCGTCACGTGAGCGGGCGCCGGCGATCAGCGCCACCCTGCCGTAGCGGTCCCGCTCGGCCAGTGCGCCGAGCACCACCGGCCGGAGCGGGGCGAGGCCGACCCCGCCGGCCACGACGACGAGATCGCGCCCCACGGCGTCGTCGAGTCCCCAGTCGGTGCCCAACGGTCCACGCATCCCGATCACGGTGCCGGGCTGCGCGTCGTGCAGCGCCCGGCTCACGGCGCCGACCGCGCGGATGGTGTGGGTGACGGCATCGTCGGTGTCCGTGGGGGACCCGCTGACCGAGATCGCGACCTCGCCGATCCCGAAGGCGTAGAGCATCATGAACTCGCCTGGTTTCGGCGCGCGGAGCGGTTCGCCGACCGGTTCGAGGCGCAAGGTGGCCGAGTCGCGGTTCTCGGCGACGCGCGTGCGCACCCGGTAGGGCACCGGGGTCATCGCCGACGTCGGCGCCGACGTGGTCATGGCGTCAGTCATCGGCGGGTGCCGCCCCGTCGGCCATCGTGGTCATCTCCGCGGTGATGTCGATCCCGGTGGGACACCAGGCGATACAGCGTCCGCAACCCACGCATCCGCTGCTGCCGAACTGGTCGTGCCAGGTGCCGAGTTTGTGGGTGAGCCAGTGCCGGTATCGCGACGGCGCCGACTGCCGGGTGCTTCCTTCGTGGACGAACGTGAAGTCGAGCTCGAAGCACGACGACCAGTGCATCCAGCGCTCGGCGTGTTCGCCGGTGAGGTCGGTGACGTCCTCGACGCTGGTGCAGAAGCAGGTCGGACACACCATGGTGCAGTTCCCGCACGTCAGACACCGACCGGCCACCTCGTCCCACTGGGAGGATTCGCGCGACTCGATCAACAGCCGGCGCAGGTCCGTCTCCGGCATGTGGCGGCCCATGTGATGTGCCGCCTCGCTCACCTCGGCGCGGGCCGAGTCGATCTCGTCCTGTTCGGCGTCGCGGTGGGCGACGGCGGCCAGCACCTCGGCGCCGTCGTCGCTGCCCACGTCCACGACGTAGCGCCGGCCCGCTTCGTCGATGCGCTCGGTGAGGGCGAGGTCGTAGCCGGGGCCGACGGCAGGGCCGGTGTTCATCGACGCGCAGAAGCACAGGCCGCCGGGTTCGGTGCAGTTCACCGCGACGACGAAGATCCGCTTCAGGCGGCCGACGAAGCCCCGGTCCGGATAGGCGCCCTCACCCAGCACACCGTCGAGCACACGGATCGCCGCCAGGTCACATGCCCGTACCCCGACGAAGGCGTACTTCGGGGGCTCCTCCGGTCGGTCGCCGTCCGACGACCACACCCGCTGCCGGGGCGGATGGAGGAACTGCTTCCAGGACTGCGGGCCGGCGGAATGCCCGAACAGCGCGTCGTCGTCGCGACGGCGCAGCTGGTACCGGCCGGGGGCCACCTCCACCCCCCAGCCGCGGGGCAGCTCGTCGGCCGAGGTCAGTTCGGCGAGCACGATCGCGTTGTCCGAGACGGTCGGGCCCACCACCCGGTAGCCGCGCGCAATCAACGCGGCCACCAGCTGCTGCAACCCCGCAGCGTCGATCACCCCGACGCTCACAGGCCTATCGTGCTCTCAGCCTGGAGCTGAGGTAGGGGCATTGGACCCTTTTTCCGCCGACCGCGGCCCTCACCGGCGGGGCGGACGTCACGTCACGGTCCGGATGTGCGACCGTCGGGTGTACGCAATCTCCGGAGTGAACCCTTGATCCACCATCACGCCCTGCCCGCCCTGTTGAGGGCGGCGCCGTCTCTTCTCCTCGTCGTCGCGGTGGCGGCCGGCGGCTGCTCCAGTCCGGCCGCGCCGTCGCCCCCGGCTCCGACGCCCGCGGCGGCCGCGCCCTCCCCCGCACCCAAGGCCGCGCCCACACCGCCGAAACTGCGCCTGGCGGCTGATCCGCTGCGGATCGTCGACGACCTCGTCGCCGACGAGCGGGTGCTGCGCGACCCGTCGTCTCCGGAGGCGCTGATGGTGGCGGCCGCGCGGCGTCAGCAATTGGCCTACCGCGCGCTGGGACGCCACCCCGAATGGGATGCGCAGGTGCGGGCGCGGGTCCCGGCGTGGCTGATCGAGGTCTACGACCGCAACGTCAGCGCGCGGCGCCAGTTGACGGCGTTGAGCAGGGGCGACGCGAAACCGACCCTGCCGGCCTGGCGGATCGTCGCGCCGCGGCCCGCCGACGAGTTGATGGGCTACTACCGCAAGGCGGAGTCGACCTTCGGTGTCGGGTGGAACTATCTGGCGGCGATCAACCTGGTGGAGACGGCGTTCGGGCGCATCGCCGGGGTCAGCACGGCCGGCGCCCAGGGGCCGATGCAGTTCATGCCTGCGACGTTCGCGGCGTACGGCGCGGGCGGCGACATCACCTCCCCCCACGACAGCATCATGGCCGCCGGCCGCTACCTCGCCGCCAACAACTTCGCCCGCAACCCCGACGGCGCGCTGTGGCGGTACAACAACTCGAACGAGTACGTGCGGGCGGTCAGCGATTACGCGGCGGCGCTGGCCCGCGACCCGGCGGCCTTCGAGGGTTTCTACCGCTGGGACGTCTACTACAACTCCACCGCCGGTGACGTGGTGTTGCCCATCGGCTACGCCGCGACCGCACCGATCCCCGTCACCGACTACTTGGCCAAACACCCTCTCGAGCCGCCGGTCATCCGTGTCCACGGCCGCAGCGAGAAGATCCTCGAAGAGCTGCTGCGGGTGCGCAACCACGCTGTGCGCCAACGTGTTCCGTCTGTTGCCGAGGCGGTGTCGAGCAAGTTCCTCGGGGTGCCGTACGGCCCCAACACCCTGGTCGGCTCCACGAACCGACCCGAGGAACTCATCGTCAACGTCGAGGCGGTGGACTGCTTCACATACGTCGACTACGTCGAGGCGCTCAAACGCGCCGACGACCGCGAGGAGTTCGTCGACCGTCTCATCGACGTCCGCTACAAAGACGGTGTCGTCGGGTTCAGCACCCGAAGGCACTTCTTCACCGACTGGTCGGCGGCGACGCCGGCGATCGCGACGGATGTGACCGCGGACCTCGGCGCCCGGGCGAAGACGGTGGCCAAACGCCTCAACAGGAAGAACGACGGCGGGGTGTACCTACCCGGGCTGCCCGAGGTGCCACGCCAGATCACCTACATCCCGAGCGAAGAGATCGACGACGCGGTCGTGGACGGTCTGCGCACCGGTGACTACATCGGGGCGTACGCCGCAGACGGCGGTCTCGACGTCACGCACGTCGGGATGTACGTCGACACCCCGAACGGACCGGCGGTGCGGAATGCGTCGTCGCTGCGGGAACACAACCGGGTGGTCGACGTCCCGTTCTTCGACTACATGCGGACCATCCCGGGCATCGTGGTGCTGCGCCCGACCCAGTAACGCGGCGCCGGTTCGGAGCGATCTGCCAGCGTGCGACATTTTGCAGTACTTGCTCTCGGCATCTTCGTGGGCATCGGTCTCGCTCCGGTTGCCCACGCGACTCCCCTGACGCAACAGTCCAACGAGTGCGACCCGAATTACTCGGGCGCCTGTGTCCCGATCGCCAGCGACGTCGACTGTGCCGGCGGGAGCGGGGACGGTCCGGCCTATGTCGAGGGACCGGTGACCGTCATCGGCGAAGACATCTACGAACTCGATCGAGACGGGAGCGGCACCGGCTGCGAATCGACCCGCTGACTTACTCGACCGCCAACTCCAACCGTTCGAGTCGGCGCACGAGCAGGCTCGGTAACCACCGGCCGACCTCGGCGGCCTCCACGCGGGAGGTCCGGTCGAGGAGATGACGGATCACGATCCTGGCCTCCAGCCTGGCCAACGCCGCTCCCACACAGAAGTGCGCCCCCTTCCCGAACGCGATGTGCCCCTTGCCAGCCGGGCGATCGAGTCGGAACTCTCCGGGCTGGTCGAAGTGGGACGGGTCGCGGTTGGCCGCGCCCCAGAGCAGCAGCAGCCGTGAGCCCGCCGGCAGGTCGACGCCGCACAGCGCGGTGTCGCGGACGACATGCCGGTAATGACCGCGGAACGGGGGCTCGCAGCGCAGCACCTCTTCGAGGAATGCGTCGAGCAGTTCCGGCCGAGCGCGGACCTGCTGCTGGATGTCCTGGCGCGTCGCGAGCGTCCATGCGGCAGAACCGATGAGCGAAGCCGTCGACTCGCCTCCGGCACTGAACAGGGTGATCATCATGGCCAACGCGGTCATATCGTCCAGTGCACCGTCGGCACATGCGACCGCGAGGTCGCCGAGCAGGTTGTCCTGCGGATCGGCGGCCGCCCGCTGGAACTGGTCGGTGATGTAACCGCCCAACTCCAGGACCGCAACAGCCGCGTCGTTCAACTGCTCTTGGGTGACCAACCCCTCGACGACCTGGGTCGCCGAGTAGCCCCACCGGATCAACTTGTCGATGTCGGCGTCGGGCACGCCGATGATCCGCCCGACGATCATCATCGGCAGCCGGTTGGCCAGGGCACCCATCCACTCGATGCGTCCGTCTCGGAGGTGGGTGTCCCAGAGCTGCGTTGCCGTGTCGCCGATGAACGGCTCGAACGCCCGGATGCGTTTGACCGCCAGTTGTGGGAGCAGTGCCTTCCGATGGACCGAATGGGCCGGCTCGTCGGCGGTTGCCAGGGCCTGTGTCGCGCCGCCCAGTTCACCGACGTGGAACTCGGACACGGTTCCACCGGGCTGGTACATCATGGTCGCGGTCAAGTTCGACGAGAAGTCGTCGCAGCGGGCGATCGCCTCGGTCACGGCATCCCACCCGCTCACCGCGTAGAACCCGGACTCGCCGACGCGGTGGACGGCTCCGGCCCGGTGCATCCGCGCGTAGAGCGGGCCCGGGTCCTGGATGGAGGAGTCCTCGAAGAGCGCGAGCCCGAGGGCACCGTCTGGTGACGTCATCGCTCCACGCTGCGCGGCGCGGCGACGCCGCGTCAACGGATGCTCACGAAGTTGACATCCGGCGCGCGCGCTGCGGCACGGCACTGTCTCAACGAAGCTCGCCACGCTGGGTGAACGCTGAAACACGGCACCGCGCTCGTCTCAATGCTGAGATACTTTGCGACAACCGACACGGGGGTTTTCCGATGGTTCGCGACGACTGGGTGGTCGGCGGCGACCGCCGCGGCGCGGCAGCCGAACGCATCTACGCGGCCGCGGTCGACCTCGTCGTGACGGACGGGCTGAACGCCTTCGACATCGACACGCTGGCGAGTCGACTGCACTGCTCCAGGGCCACCATCTACCGCTACGCCGGGGGGAAGGCCCAGATCCGCGACGCGGTGCTGACGCGCCTTGCCGGCGGCGTCATCGAGACGGTCCGCCACGCCGTCGCGAACCGCAGCGGTTCGGATCGAGTCGTCACCGCGATCGTGGTGGCGCTCGAGGAAATCCGGTCCGACCCCATGAGAAAGCTGCTCATGAGCGCGACGAGCGCACCCGGGCTCGGCGAGCTCCACTCGTCACCGGTGCTGCGCCAACTCGCCGCCGATCTCACCGGGATCACCGAGGACGACCCCGTGGCGGCACAGTGGATCGTGCGCGTGGTGATGTCGCTGGCGTACTGGCCGAACCCCGACCCACGTGACGAACGCGAACTGCTGCTCCGCTTCGTCGCGCCTGCGTTCGACGGTCCGCCCGGGTGACTCCCCCACGCCCGAGCCAGGAGGCACGGTGGAACTGGTAGGCCGACGCGCCGAGTGCCGCGTCCTCGACGAATTGCTCGAGGCGCTTCAGTCCGGCCAGAGCCGGGTGCTGGTCGTGTGCGGTGAGCCCGGTATCGGGAAGACCGCCCTGCTCGACGAAGCGGCCGGCCGGGCCGCGGGGTGCCGCGTCGTCCGGATCGCGGGTGTCGAATCGGAAGCGGATTTCGCGTTCTCGGGTCTACATCAGGTGTGCACCGCGATCGCGGAACGGATGGACACCATCACCGGGCCGCAGCGCGACGCCTTGTGCGTCGCTCTCGGTGAGCGCGACGGACCCCCACCGGATCTCTTCCTGGTCGGGCTGGCCGTCCTCAACCTCGTGTCCGAGGCCGCGCAGCACCGCGGTCTGCTGCTGCTCGTCGACGACCAGCATTGGCTCGACCAGGCTTCGGCGCGGGTGATGGCGTTCGTCGCCCGCCGACTGGGCGCCGAGTCCGTCGGGATCGTCTTCGCGACGCGGATCGTCGGAGACGAACTGCGAGACCTGCCCGAGATGACACTCGGGCGGCTGCCCGACGACGATTCGCGAACACTGCTGAGCAGGAACCTCGACGGCCCACTGGACCACCGCCTCCGTGATCGGCTCATCGCCGAGGCACACGGTAATCCGTTGGCCCTGCTGGAGATTCCGCGGTCGCTGGCCCGCGGCGAATTCGCAGGGGGGTTCGGGGATCCGGGCGCGCCCGCGTCGCACAGCCTCGAAGGCACGTACCGTCGCCGGTTGGAGAGTCTTCCGTCGGCGACGCGCCGGCTGCTGGCCCTGGCCGCCGCCGATCCGACCGGGGACCCGTCGGTGCTGTGGCGTGCCGCGGACGTCCTCGGCCTCGACCGCGCCGCCGCCGCCCCTGCACTCGACGCCGGATTGGCCGAGATCGGTAGCCGGGTGCTCTTCCGTCATCCACTCATTCGCTCGACCGCCTACCGGTGCGTGCCCCTGTCGGATCGACAGACGATCCACGCCGCATTGGCCGCGGTCACCGACGCCGATCGCGAACCTGACCGGCGGGCATGGCATCTCGGCCATGCGGCCGTCGGGCCGGACGAGGAGGTCGCCGGCGAACTGGCACGTTCGGCGAACCGGGTCAGAGCACGCGGCGGCGTCACCGCCGCGGCAGCGTTCCTCGAGCGGGCAGCGGCGCTGACGGTCGACCCGGCACGCCGCGGCGAGCTGGCCACCGCCGCGGCATCGGCCAAGGCCCAGGCCGGGGCATTCGACGCGGCGAGGGACCTCCTGGCGATCGCCGAGGCCGTACCGTGCGACGACATCCAGCGCGCGCGCACCGACCTGGTGCGCGCCCAGCTGGCGTTGGTGAGCAGACACGGAAACGACGCCGCCCCATTGCTGCTCGCCGCCGCCCGCCGGCTGGAGTCCGTCGACCCGGCGCTGAGCCGCGAGACGTACCTCGACGCGATGTCCGCAGCACTGTTCGCCGGCCGTCTCGCGGTCGAGGGCAGCATGACCGAGGTGTCGAAGGCGGCCTTCGCCGCAGTACGCCGCCCCGGGGGCGGAGGTCCCGCCGACCTCCTCCTCGACGGCCTTGCGACCCAGCACTGTGCGGGCTTCGAGGAAGGCGTTCCGGCGTTGCGCGAGGCGATCGGCTCCTTCGGCCGAGGTATGACCGCCGAACAGGAGCTGCGGTGGATGGTGTTGGCCTGCCTGGCGTCCACCCGCATCTGGGACATCGAACGGCACGCGACGCTGGCGACCCGGTACGTGCAACTGGCACGAGGTTCGGGTTCTGTCACCCAACTTCCCTTGGCATTGAGCAGCCGCGTCATCCCCTTGCTGTTCACCGGCGACTTCGACCAGGCAGCGCAGACGACGGCGGAGATGTACACGGCCATCGAGGCCATGGGCAGGAACTTGACTCCGTACAGTGAGATCGCGCTGACGGCTTGGCGGGGCCGACACGCCGAGTTGGCCGCGCTCAGCGACACCGCCCGTCGCGACGCGGAGACACGCGGTGAAGGGCACGGCCTGACGGTGATCGCCTGGGCTGAAGCCGTTTCCGGCAACTCACGTGGTGACTACCGGACAGCGCGAGACGCCGCAGCGGACGCGTGGTCCGGCCTGGACGGTGGCGGGGCGTCGGGGTGGGCCCTGCCGGAACTCGTCGAGGCCGCGGCACGACTCGGAGACACCGTCGCCGCAGCGACCGCACTCGATCGTCTGACCGAGATGACCACAGCGAGTGGCACCGACTGGGCCCTCGGCGTCGAGGCGCGGGCGAGGGCGTTGCTGAGCGATCGGTCCGCCGCCGAAGACCTGTACTGCGAGGCGATCGAGCGTTTCGACAGGGCGGGACTGCGACCCGACCTCGGCAGGGCCCGGTTGCTGTACGGCGAGTGGCTGCGCAGGCAGCGCCGTCGGGTCGACGCGCGGGCGCAACTACGCGCGGCTCATGAGCTTTTCGAGTCGATCGGCATGGCGGCGTTCGCACAACGGGCCGAGCGCGAACTGCTGGCCACCGGTGAGCACGCGCGCCGCCGCACCGCGGCGGCGACCACGCCCCTCGAGCTCACCGCACAGGAGACGCAGATCGCCCGGCTTGCGCGTGACGGCATGTCCAACCCGGAGATCGGGGCACGGCTGTTCATCAGTGCCCGCACCGTGCAGTATCACCTCGGCAAGATCTTCGCCAAGCTCGGCATCGAAGCGCGCAGTCAGCTCGCGGCCGTGTTGACCGACGCCCACGGAAGCTGATTCGACTGGCCAGTGGCGGATGCGAATGACCTCCGGCATCCGGAACATCTTCTCTGTCATCCGTCCACAGAGGAGTCCCCATGAAGATGCGTGCCGCGCGCATGTACGGCTACAAGCAGCCCCTGCGCCTCGAGGAGATCGATGTCCCCGCCCCCGGGCCGGAGGAGGTCCTCGTCCGGGTAGGCGGTGCGGGCATGTGCCGCACCGACTTCCAGTTGATCGACGGCTACTTCGACAACGGACTGGCGATGGACTTCCCGATCACGCCGGGACACGAGGTCGCGGGATGGATCGACGGTCTGGGCGCGGCGGTGCCGAGGTCGGCGGGGTTGTCCGAGGGCGATCAGGTGGTGGTGTTCGGCAGCTGGGGGGACGGCGCATGCCGCCAGTGCCACGAGGGCAACGAACAACTCTGCGCGCACGGGGTCTGGGCCGGGTTCGGCCGCCACGGCGGCTACCAGGAGTACCTCCCCGTCAACTACCGCTACCTGATCAAGATGGCGGGAGACGGCGAACTGTCGCCGGACAACCTCGCGCCGCTGACCGACGCGGGGCTGACTCCGTACCGCGGACTCAAGAAGCTCCGCGCGGCAGGCCATCTCGGTGCCGGGCGCACGGTGGCCGTCAGTGGCATCGGCGGGCTGGGAAGCTATGGCGCCCAGTACGCGAAGCTGCTGGGAGGCGGCGCCGACGTGGTCGCGTTCGCGCGTAGCGACGAGAAGCTCAAAATCGCGCTGGAGAACGGGGTGGACCACGCCATCAACGTCCGCGACAAGGACCCCGATGCGGTGCGCAGGGAACTCGAGGCGCTGACTGGACGGCCGGAACTCGACGCGGTGATCGAGTGCGCGGGCTCCGAGGAGGCCATCCGGCTGGCCTTCTCCCTGTTGGCGACCGAGGGTGCCGTGGCGTCCGTCGGGTTGATCGGCAACCGCGTCGACATCCCGCTCTTTCCTCTGGTGGCACGCGAGTACACCTACTTCGGCTCGTTCTGGGGCAACTACAACGACCTGACCGAGGTGCTGTCGCTGGCCGCTGCAGGCAAGGTCAAGCACTCGGTGACCCGTGTGCGGTTCGACGACGTCAACGAGACGCTCGAGGCGATCGCGCGGGGTGACGTCCTGGGTCGTGCCGTCATCGTCTACGACTGACGGGAGCTCCGATGCCATACGAGGACGTCACATCCGGCAACATCGCCACCGTCCAGGCCGGCTTCAACGCGTGGCGCGCCGGGACGGGCAGTCCCTTCGACTCACTCGCGGAGCACGCCACGTGGGAAATCGTGGGCAACTCCGTCGCGTCGCGCGTGTACACCAGCAGGGAGGATTTCCTTACGCATGTCATCCGGCCGTTCAACGCCAGGATGTCCCGGCCACTCGTCCCGACCATCCGCGACATGTTCGCCGACAGGGACACGGTGATCGTGTTCTTCGATGCCGAAGGCGTGGCACGCGACGGGGTTCCCTACCGCAACACCTACGCCTGGTTCCTCACCCTCGACCACGGAAAGATCGTGCGGGCAGCGGCCTTCTTCGACTCGCTCGCGTTCGACGACCTGTGGCGGCGCGTGGCGGTGTGACCGCGCCGCGGGCGTTCGACGGTCCGCCCGGGCCCGTCGGTGCGTATCGTCGCTGGTGTTCGCCAGTCGGGAGGTCGCGGTTCGATGGACACGGTCACCGGTGCTCTGCGCCACGTCCTCGTGGCGACGGACCTGTCCGAACCGGCGGCCGCGGCGGTCATTCGGGCCGCGCATTTGGCCACCGAGCACGGCGCCCGGCTGACCGCCCTGCACGTGGAGCCCACCGGAATGCGCACCGACTTCTCGGAGCCCGCACGGGGTGCGGTCGCGGCACTCGTCGACGGGCTCCTCGATCCGTCGGCTTCCGCCGACGCGGCGCCCACCATCACCGTCCGCCGGGGCAGGGCGGCCGTGGAGATCACCGCCGAAGCGGCCGACACGGCGGCGGATCTCGTGGTCATCGGCGCCAGCGGCGAGCACGGCCTCGTCGAGGCTCTGCTCGGCAGTACGGCGGAGAACGTGGTGCGGATGAGTCCGGTGCCGGTGCTGGTCGTCAAGCGGCCGGGCACGGACAGCTACCGCTCGGTCGTCCTGGCGCTCGACGCCACGACGGAGTCCGCCGAGGCGGCCCGCTTCGGCCTCGGACTGACACCTGCGGCAGACCACGTCGTCGTCCACGTCAGCACCGTCGTCGGCGAGAGCCTGATGCATGCATTCGGTGTGTCCGGCGACGATGTCGAGGGATTGCGGCGGGCCGCGCTCGACCGGGCACGGCGGGATATCTCGCGGCTGACGGGCACGCTGAACCCCTGCCCGCGCGAGATCGCCGTCGTCGGAGGCCATCCGCCGACCGCACTCGAAGGTGCCGCCCGGTCTGTCGACGCGGATCTGATCGTGGTCGGGACGGGCGCCCGCTCGCGGCTGTCCTACGCCTTCCTGGGCAGCGTGGCCCAACACGTGATGCGCGAAGCGCAGTGCGATGTGCTCGTCGTGCCCACGCTCGGCGCGTAGCGCGGGAGGGGCTGCGGCACGGTCATCACCGTGGACCGCGAGACGACGAGACTGCGTCTTTGAACCCGGGTCCGGGTACGGCATAACAGATCGGGAGGTAGACCACCCAGGGAACGACCAGGCACAGGACTACGGCGGACCACATCACGCCCGCTCCGCGCACCGAGTCGTCGGCGCGGAACAGGAAGACGAGCGCATCGACGGTGATCGCGAGAAACCCGTACGCCGAGATGGCGACCGCAGCGACGGCGAGCGCGCCGAAGCGGGAATCGGCGATCGCACCCCAGTCGGAGTGATGTCTGCGGTAGCGGTAGAGACCCAGCGTCCTCACCACGATCATCGAGCAGGCGATCACCGCCATGGCCGCCCCGAAAATCCAGACGGCGGCGACGGCCAGCGCCGACGGCCGGTCCGGGTAGGTCATGAAGACGAGGTACTGGTTCGAGATGTTGACCAGCGACAAGGCTGTGGTCAGCACGATGAAGAAGCTGAAGACGCCACCCAGGGTGGCGAACACCCGACTCTCGATGTCGTTCAAGATCGCGTATTGCACGATCATCCAGCCGATGCTGACGACGAGGACTGTCGCCCCGATCATCAGCATCCCGAACCCCGGCATCGCGAGAGTCCACATGAGATAACACACGTTCTCGCCGCCCGGCGCGACCAGGCCGTCGACGGTGAAGGGCCGACGGGAATGCACCGAGGCGAACAGGAAGGAGTCGGCGGTGAGGATCAGCACGCCGGAGGAGAGCAGCGCGATGGTGTGCGGCGGAGCCGCTTCGCTCTTGCCGAGGAGGAAAGCGACCGCGCCGAGTGCCAGACCGCAGAGCAGGTTGGAGAGGAAGCCGTAATCCCCGACCAGTTCGATGATGCTCATCGTCAAGTCCGTCGAGACACATGAGCCGTCGAGTCGTGGATTCACGAGGGGCTCACCTCCCTCAGCATCGCCGAGACTGCTGTCAGATCACGAAATCACGACCGACCACGATCTGTGCGCAGTTTGGGCGCACGGAACGGGAGGTGGTGGGGCGGGCGGGGCTCGAACCCGCGACCAATGGATTATGAGTCCACGGCTCTAACCGACTGAGCTACCGCCCCCGGCGCGACGAACGCGGCACCATCGTCGCATGCGGCGCGGAGTCGCTCACCCGCACCCACGGCAGCGTCATCAGCACCCACACGGCGACGATCAGCGCCGTCGCGGAGACGATGTACACCGGCCACGGGCCCAGCACGTCCAACAGGCTCGCGGTCACCGGTTTGCCGTTGAGAAACCCGTAGTTGGTGCCGGCGATCCGACTGAACGTGAAGGTGACCGCCGCCCACACCGCCGTCACGATCACGACCAGGCGCAGGCTGCGCCAGCCCGGCCGCATCCCTCGCCCCCACGTCAGGTAGATCGCTGCCCACACCACCGCCAGGTGAATCGCCCAGAACGCCAGGAACGTGTAATGCGGGAAGTCGGGGCCGACCAGCACCGGCGAGATCAGCGCCTGCGCGCTGAGTACCAGACCCCAGTAGTACGTCAGCGCGAACGCCCAGTGCCGCTGCGACCACAGCGCACACGCCGCGGCCACCGTGGCCAGGTCGGTCAACCGCAACGGCACCGATCGCTCGATCGTCGGCGGAAACATCGAGTAGACCAGCACGGCCGCGTAGATCACCGCGGTGAATGCTCCGACGATCCGGCCGAACCGCCGCGACTGGGCTCGAGTCTGCCTGCGCCCCAACCACACCAGGACCACCGCACCCGCCACGAACAGAGCGATCGCGCCCCAGTAGGACGGCCCGTACGCTTCGAACTGCCGTACCGCGGCGACGGTCACGGCGCTCCGGCGAACACCGTCTGCCCGTCGTCGTCCACCAGGTACCGTTCGGTGCCCGACGCCACCCTCGGCGCGTCGGCACGGAACGCGACGGCGATCTTGTTGGTGGCGTTGCGCATGACGTCCAGCGTCAACTCGATCGACTCGTCCTCGGAGAAGCACGCGCGCACACCGAGCGCGACGTCCAGCGGGATCGCCGACGGCGTCCACACCAACGCGTCCACGTACCGCAGGGCGGCCTTGTGCTCAGCGGTCAACCGCTCGGAGTGTTCAAAATCCTGGATCTCGGCGTACAGCGGTTCCGACCCGCCCGCGTCGAGGGCGTGCTCCTCCCGAAGCGATTTGCACAACCGGCAGTTGTGCGCGATCGCCCCGCGAAGCCGCACCACCTCGGTGGTCAGCGGGTCGAGCGCCCGGAGGCGGGCGACCGCGGGGACGAATTCGCCCAGCAGTGCCTGCGACGGGTCGGTCTCGTGGTCCCAGTCCTTCGTGTCGCCGACCGCATGCCCGAGACCCAGCGCCTCGAACCCCGCCCGCACGCGCGGCACGAAGTCGGCGATGAACACCGCGGCGGACACACGAAAGGCCTTGTCCCCCAACACCGCTGCGAACCGCGCGCGCTGGTTGTCCCCGATGCCCGTCACGTCGGTGGCGAACTGCTCGGCGAACGCGGCGACCACCGATTCGGCGTCCGACTTCCCGTCGAACAGGTCGACCTCGACCGGAAGCGGAAGCAGTCGCAGCGCCCGCCCACAGGTCAACCGGATCACCGTGTCGAGGCGCTGGTCTCCCGACGACATCGAGACCAGAGCGGACAGCTGACGGAAGACCGCGTCGAGGGGCACCTTCGGATTATTGCGCCTGACTGACCGAAGACATGTGGAAGTCGGGAATCCGTAACGTCGGCATGGCCGCGCGGGTCGCCCAGTCACCCCATTCCCGTGGCAGCGTCACCTCGCTCACCCCCGCCTCGGTGGCGCGCCGCAGCAGATCGAGCGGGCTCTCGTTGAACCGGAAGTTGTTCACCGCTGCCGACACCTCGCCGTCCTCGATGAGGTAAACGCCGTCGCGTGTCAGTCCGGTCAGCAGGAGCACGGTCGGATCGACCTCGCGGATGTACCACAACGTGCTCAGCAGCAGCCCGCGCTCGGTGGCGGCGATCATGTCGGCCAACTCCGCGGTACCGCCGGTCATCAGCAGGTTTTCGGCCGGCACCGCGACCGGTTCGCCGAACTCGGCCGCCGCGGCCCGCGGATAGGCCAGCGCGCTGACCGCGCCGTCGCGCAACCAGTCCACCCGGCCGATGTCCATTCCGTTGTCGAACACCGACATCCGCTCGGACGACGTGGCCGCCGCGACGAACGGCAGGCACGCCAGGCCGGGGGCGGCCGGGTCGGAGTACAGCGTCAACGGCAGGTCCGTCAACTTCTCCCCCACCCGGGTGCCGCCGGGCGCCGACAGTGCGGTGCGACCCTCCTGAGCACCACGACCGTCCATCGTCCAGGTCAGGTAGATCATCATGTCGGCGACGGTGGACGGCGGCATGATCGTCTCGTACCGCCCCGCGGGTAATTCGACCGTGCGCTCGGCCCAGCCCAGCCGCATCGCGAGGTCTTCGAGCAGGGAATCCGTTGGCACGTTGACGAAGTCGGGTGTGCTGATACCCGCCCACGCGCTCGCGCCGCCGCGCTTGGCGTTGATCTCGACCGATCCGGTGGGCTGCGTGTACCGCCTGCGCACACCGGTCGACGTCGCGACGAACGTCGTCTCCAGCTCGTGGCGGGCGAAGCCGTAGAGTGCGTTCTCGCCGCGAAATCCACGCGCCAGGCTGCCTGCCACCCCGGCGAACACCTCCGCCCCGGTCGTCGGCACCGGCAGGTCCCAGTCGCCCGGGGTATCGGTCGGCGGGAGCGGCGGCGCACTGTCGCGGGCCTCGGGCGCGGCCACGGCGGCGTCCTGCGACGCCGCCACCAGCGCGGTG
This sequence comes from Mycobacterium sp. IS-1496, assembly GCF_001499995.1. Classification (GTDB taxonomy): domain Bacteria; phylum Actinomycetota; class Actinomycetes; order Mycobacteriales; family Mycobacteriaceae; genus Mycobacterium. Next base: position 59,170 of record NZ_LQIU01000067.1, on the reverse strand, counting down.
ATCGCGGCCGGTTCCACCTCGCTGGAGCGCACCGATCCGACGTGCGCACTCTTACCCTGCCGCACGATCGAAATGACCGTGGTGCTGCGGCTGAACGACTCGCCGTTGGTGGTCATCGAATTGCCCGCCCACCGCAGCGAGGCATCGGCGCGGTCGGTGACCAGCACGATCGTCTCGTCGGCCCGACCGCGGCGGGCCGCCTCGGCGAGGACCGCCTCGACGACGTCCTGAGGCCCGATCACTGGCCCGCCTCCGCCCGCGTGTTGAGCACGTTGATCCCCCGGAAGAGCGCCGACGGACAGCCGTGGCTGACCGCCGCCACCTGCCCAGGCTGCGCCTTCCCGCAATTGAGTGCCCCGCCGAGCCGCCACGTCGACGGTCCGCCGACCGCCTCGAGCGCACCCCAGAACTCCAGTGTCGTCGCCTGATACGCCACATCACGCACCTGACCGTCGAGGCGGCCGTCGCGGATCCGGAAGAACCGCTGACCGGTGAACTGGAAGTTGTAGCGCTGCATGTCGATAGACCAGCTCTTGTCGCCGACGATGTAGAGGCCGTCCTCGACGCGGGCGATGAGCTCGTCGGTGCTGACGTCCTCGGCCGCCGGCTGCAGCGACACGTTCGCCATCCGCTGGATCGGCACGTGGTGCGGCGAGTCCGCGTAGGAGCATCCGTTGGACCGCGCCACGCCGAGGCGCGGGGCGAAGACCCGGTCGAGCTGATAGCCGACGAAGACGCCGTCGCGCACCAGGTCCCAGCTCTGGGCGCGCACCCCTTCGTCGTCGAAACCGATTGACGCCAGGCCGTATTCGACCGTGCGGTCGGCGGTCACGTTCATCACCGGTGACCCGTACCGCATCGTGCCGAGCTTGTCGGGGGTGGCGAACGACGTACCGGCGTAGGCGGCCTCGTAGCCGATGGCCCGGTCGTACTCGGTGGCGTGGCCGATGGATTCGTGAATCGTCAGCCACAGGTTGGAGGGGTCGATCACCAGATCGGTGGGGCCGGCGGCCACGCTGGGAGCCTTGACCTTCTCGGCGAGCAGGGCCGGCAACTGCGCGAGTTCGCCGGTCCAGTCCCAGACCTCGTCACCGGCGACGACCTCCCAGCCGCGCGCGGTGGGCGGGGCCAGCGTGCGCATGGTCTCGAACGTGCCCGCGGCGGCGTCGACGGAGACGGCGTCCAGCGTCGGCAGCACCCGGACCCGCTGCTGGGTGATCGACGAGCCGAACGTGTCGGCGTAGAACGTCTGCTCCTTGGCGGTGTGCAGACCGGCCGACACGTGGTCGACCCCGTCCGCGGCGAGCAGCCGTCCGGAGTACTCGCCCAGCACGGCGATCTTCTCGTCGGCAGGCACCGTGAACGGGTCGACGCGGTAGTCCGACACCCAGGTGACGTCGCGGTACACCGGTTCGGGTGCGAGCTCGATGCGTTCGGCGTTGAGCGGCGCCAACGTCCTGGCCACGGCGACCGCCCGCCGCGCGGTGTCGGCGGCCACGGCCGGGTCGAGTTCGGCGTGCGAGGCGAACCCCCACGTGCCGTCGACGATCACCCGCACCGCCAGCCCGATCTCGCGGTCGATGACGGCGGTCTCCAGTTCGCCGTCGCGCAGCTGCACCAGTTCACTGGTGATCGCGTGGATCCTCAGGTCGGCGTAGGTCGCCCCGGCCGCCAGCGCAGCCGACAGCGCGGCGTCGGCCAGGTGCTGTCGTGGCAGGGCGAGGAAGTCGGCGTCGACACGTCGGGGCGCTGGCACGCGCTCCACCGTAATGGCGATCCGGTGTCGACACCGATCAGGTGGGCGCCGAACTCGTCGGCAGCACGGTCAATTCCACGGCCAGCGCGGCGCCGCACACCACGACGATGACCGCCAGGGTGATCCAGTCACGCGCCTTGGGTCCCGACGGGGCGGCCGAGATCTGACCCGTTCCGCCGCGGGCGGTGATCGCATCGCCCATCTCGTCGGCGCGGCGCAACGCGGCCGTGACCGCCGCGGCGAGCAGGTCGACGATCTCGATCAGCCACCGCTTGCGGCGGGCCTTGCGGCTCGACAGGTGCTGTTTGGGGCGGAGCCGCCGCGCCGCATACAGCGTCGCGAACTCGTCGATGAGCATCGGGAACGCCCGCAGCGCCAGCGCGATCGCGACCGCCCAGTCGTCGATCGGGATCCGGACCGCCCGCAGCGGGCGGCCCAGTTTGGCCACCGCGGGGGCGATCTCGGCGACGTTGGTCGTCCACGACACCATCGCGCCCAGACCGAGCAGCACGATCGACAACGCGGTGATGCGCAGAAAGTTGAACAGGCCGCCGAGCCCGACCTCGACCGACCCGAGCGCGACGACCGGATCACCGCCACCGAAGGTGGCCGTCAACCCGCCCAGGAACAGCAGACCCCACAACCAGGCCGGGATGGACGGCAGCGTCCCGCGCGGGATGTGCGCCAGCCGCGCCGCCACGAGCACCAGTGCCCCGACCGCGGCGATCGGCACCCAGCCCGGATAGAAGGTGAGCAGCACCCCGATCGCGGCGACCGCGATGAGCTTGGTGCCGGCCCACAGGTCGTGGATGACCGAGCGCCCCGGTACCGGGCGCAGCAGCACCACCGGCCGGCGCGGCTTGCGGGCGGGCGCGGTCACGACACACCGCCCGCAGTCGCCGAAGCGGGCGCGAGCAGCCCGTCGCGCAGATGCAGGGTCCGCGGGCACAGCTCCTCGAGCCCGGAGAAATCGTGCGAGATGACGATCACCGTGAGCCCGGCGTTGCGCCGCAGATCGGTGACCAGCCGCAGCAGCCCGCGCTGACTGGCCGCGTCCAGCCCGGCCAGCGGTTCGTCGAGGATCAGCGCCCGCGGTTTGCGGGCCAGCAGTCCGGCGAGCACGACCCGGCGCATCTGCCCACCGCTGAGCTGGTCGATGCGCCGGTCGGCCATCGTCGCGTCCAGCCCGACCGTCGCGAGCGCCTGCCGGACGCGGTCGTGGTCATGGTGGGAGAACCCCGCGGCCGAGGCGATCTCCCGGCCGACGTGGCTGCGCATCAGCTGCAGGCGCGCGGCCTGGAACGAGATGGCGACGGCGCCGACCTGGTCGGACACGGGTCGGCCGTCGAGCAGGCAGCTGCCGGTGGTTGGAACGGTCAACCCCGCCATGATCCAGGCCAGCGTCGACTTCCCGGAGCCGTTGAGCCCGTGGATCAGCAGGCCGTCACCCTCGGGCACCGTGAACTCGATGTCGCGCAACGCCGTCTTGGCCCACGGGGTGCCGGTGGCGTACTCATGACCGACACCGGTCAGTTCGAGGACCGGTGCGGCGCCGGTGTCGGCGACGGGCGTGGTGCCCGCCGGTGCGTCGGCGGTCTCGACCATCTCGGTGTTGTCGGCCGCGCCGCCGTTGCCGGTGAGGTTGATCGTGCGGTCGGCGACCCCGGCCTCGTCGTTGTAATGGGTGATGTGCACCAGGGACATGTCGTGGTGTTCGGTCAGCCCCGAAAGCACCTGGATGAGACCGTCGCGGCCCTGCTGGTCGACCATGCTGGTGACCTCGTCGGCGATGAGCAGCGAGGGTTCGCGGGCCAGCGCGGCGGCCACGGCGAGCCGCTGTAGTTCGCCACCGGAGAGCCCACCGGTGTCGCGCTCCTCCATACCGTCGAGGCCCACCTCGGACAGCAGCCTGGGCACGTCGGTCTTCGTACCGGGCGGCAGACCCCAGACGACGTCGTCGGCCACGCGGGTGCCCAGCACCTGACTCTCCGGGTGCTGCATGACCACCGCGGTGCCGCCCAGCCGCCCCAGGCCGACCGCACCTGGGCGCTCGACGGTGCCCGCGGTCGGCTCCCGGCCCGCCAGCACGAGCATCAGCGTCGTCTTGCCCGATCCGTTGGCGCCGGTGACCGCGACGTGTTCGCCGGGCCCGACCGTCAGGGACACCGGACCCAGGGCGTCCTGCCCGGTGTTGGGATAGCGGAACCGCACGTCGCGCAGGTTCGTCGGAACCGGTGCGACGGACCCGCTCTCGGCGGCGGCCTCGAGTTTGTGTACGTCCGGGATGCTGACGAGGCGGCCGAGGACCCGCGACAGCGCCCACCACCCGACCAGCGTCACCATGGTGATGCTGAGGATCCCGGACCCCCCGATGACCAGCGGCCAGTAGTCCAGCGCGGTCGCGAAGTCGCGTTTGAGCCGTTCGGCCGTGCCCTCCATGTCGGGGATGCGGGACAGGACCGCGGCGACGCCGTTGACGTTGGCGGTCAGCGAATCGAAGATCAGGTTCCGCAGCCGTGAGAGGACGGCGAGCGCGGCGACGGCGGCCGCTCCGAAGGCGGTACCGGCGATCAGGGCGGCCACGAACACGGTGGGCGTGCCACGGCCGCGCCGTTTGACGATGCCGGTCAGACCGCCGATGTAGGCGCAGTCGATCACCGACATCATCCCGCCCATGCCCGCGATCAGGAACGCGATGGTGGCGCCCGCGACGGTGGCGGCCAGTAGCACCCGCAGGCGGTAGCGATAGGCCAGCAAACCCATCGGCACGGTGCCGAGCAGGGACAGCGCGGCGGCGAACGGCACGACCACGGCGATGATCGCCGTCGCCGCGCACAGGGCGGCCATCACGGACGCCTGGGCCAGTTCCCCGGGCTGCAACGATCCGGCGCGGCGAGCCTGGCTCGGCGTCGGGGTTGCGGTCATCACCCGATTCTGCCAGTCGGCCCCGGCGGGCCCGCGTGCCCGGGGCGACGAACAGCCTAGACTGCATAGTTTTTCTATGTACCATGGTGCGCATGACCACACCTGCCGCCGAGGGTTCCCCCACGGCGGGCGGCGAAGACCTCGGCGGCGATCTGCTCGCCGTCGTCGCCCGGCTCAACCGGTTGGCCACCCAGCGCACGCGGCTACCGCTGCCCTGGGCGCAGGCCCGGCTGTTGTCGACGATCGAGGACCAGGGCGAGGCACGGATCTCCGACCTTGCCACCCTCGACCACTGTTCGCAGCCCACCATGACCACGCAGGTGCGCCGGCTCGAAGACGCCGGCCTGGTCTCGCGAACCACCGACCCGCTGGATGCGCGGGCGGTGTTGATCCGCATCACCGACGAGGGCAGGAAGGTGCTCGCCCAGGCCCGCATCGACCGTGCCGCGGCGATCGACCCGCGGCTGGCCCAGCTCTCACCGGAAGACCGCCGGACGCTCGCCGCCGCCGTCGACGTCATCAAGCGGTTGCTCGCCCAGACCGACAGCTGACAGACAGGAGTTGCCCGCCGATGTAGCGTCAACCCAAAGCCGTCTGGGCCGTTGCCTTCGCCTCCGTCGTGGCGAGAGCTAAGTGACCGTCGTGCCGATCAGCAGACCGACTGCGTAGGTCGCCGCGATCGCGATCGCCCCGAGACCGAGCTGCCGGATTCCTGCGAATGCGACGGGTTTGCGGGTGAACCGCGCGGCGGTGGCGCCGGCGATCAGCAACCCGATCCCGCCGAACAGCAGACCGGCCCACAGTGACTCGTAGCCGAGCAGGTACGGGATGAGCGGGATGATCGCGCCGATCGCGAACATGACGAACGACGAACCGGCCGCCACCCACGGCGACGGCTTCTCCTCCGGATGGACGCCGAGTTCCTGGACGAGGTGGAAGTTCAGCGCCCGGCTCTCATCGCGGTGGATCTCCTCGGAAGCCGTACGAGCGGTCTCGTCGCTCATGCCCATCTCCACGAGCATGTGGACCAGCTCGTCCTGTTCGGCCTGGGGCTGCTTGCGGAACGACCGCCGCTCGAGGCGGACCTCGGAGTCGATCTGTTCGTTGGCCGTCTGGACCGACGTGTACTCGCCGAGCGCCATCGAGAACGCGCCGGCCAGCAGCCCGGCCACACCGCTGAGGACGACGGTCTGCGCGTTCGCGCTCGCGGCCACACCGGCGATCAGTGCGGTGTTGCTGACCAGTCCGTCCATCGCCCCGAAGGTGGCCGCGCGCAACCATCCTCCGGAGACGTCGGCGTGTTGATGGTCGACCGTGTGGGGCATGCCCGTCGGCGATACCGGATCGTGCCGCTCGGAATCCGTCATGGAGACATTGAACGCCTGCCAGATGGTGACATTCACGTAAGGCTGACCTGGGTTCGTGATATCACAGTTTCGCGCAATGGATAGCGGGTTACCGTCAGGTATGACCACCACTGCGGAGCATCTGCGAAACGCCCTCGACGGCCGCTGGCGTGACGTGAAGAACGACATGCGGGGGAAACTCTCTCACGAGGTCTTCAAACCGCACTACACACCGAACACGGTGATCGCCCGCACCAAGGTGAACGAACAGTTGCGGATCATGGCCGCCGAGGGTGCCGCCGAGGACGGCTTCGCCAAGGAGCACGGCGGCAACGGCAACGTCGGCGCCGCCATCACCCAGATCGAGATGCTGGCGATGAGCGACCTGTCTCTGATGGTCAAGGCCGGCGTGCAGTGGGGTCTGTTCGGCGGTGCGGTGGAGAACCTGGGGACCGAACGCCATCACGAGCAGTACGTCAAGGCCATCATCGACTGTGACCTGCTCGGCTGTTTCGCGATGACCGAGACCGGACACGGCAGCGACGTCCAGTCTCTCGAGACCACGGCCACCTACGACCCGGACACCCAGGAGTTCGTCGTGAACTCCCCCACCCCGACCGCCCGCAAGGACTACATCGGCGGTGCGGCCCAAACCGCCCGCATGGCAGCGGTTTTCGCGCAGCTGATCACCCACGAGGGTGGCGAGCCGGTCAACCACGGCGTGCACTGCGTGCTGGTGCCGATCCGTGACGAGGACGGCAACGACATGCCCGGCGTCACCACGTCGGACTGCGACTACAAGGGCGGTCTACCCGGTGTCGACAACGGCCGCATCGTCTTCGACAACGTCCGGGTGCCGCGCGAGAACCTGCTGAACCGCTACGGCGACGTCGCCGCGGACGGCACCTACACCTCGCCCATCGAGAACCCCAACCGGCGCTTCTTCACGATGCTCGGCACGTTGATCCGGGGCCGGGTCACCGTCGGTGGCAGCGGGGCGGCCGCGGCGCGCGTTGCCCTCGACATCGCGACCCGGTATGCGATGCAGCGCAAGCAGTTCTCCGCTCCCGACGGCGACGAGGTCGTCATCATGGACTACCTCGTGCACCAGCGCAGGCTGCTGCCGCTGATCGCCCGCTCGTACGCGCTGCAGTTCGCGCAGAACGAACTCGTCGCCAAATGCCACGAACTGCAGAGCGCCGAGAATCCCGACGCGGAGGAGCAGCGCGAACTGGAGGCCCGCGCGGCCGGTCTCAAGGCGGCCAACACGTGGCATGCCAGCCGGGCGATCCAGGAGGCGCGCGAGGCGTGCGGCGGCGCCGGCTACCTCGCCGAGAACCGGCTCATCGGGTTGCGCGGCGACATCGACGTGTTCACCACCTTCGAGGGTGACAACCACGTGCTCACCCAGCTGGTCGCCAAGGAACTGCTGACCGCGTACGCCGACGACGTCAAGGGCATGAGCCCGGTCGAGTGGGTGCGCTTCGCGGCCAACACCGTCGGCACGCGGGTGATGAAACGCACTGCGGCCGAGACGATCATGCAGACCATCCTCGACACCCGCCAGGACAACGAGGAAGAGGGCAGCCTGTTCAACCGGGGCACCCAGGTGCAGATGTTCGAGGACCGCGAGGAGTACCTGCTGTCGTCGGTGGCCCGTCGGCTGCAGAGCAAGTCCAAGGAGATGTCCGCCTTCGACGCGTTCAACGCCGTGCAGGACCACGTGCTGCACACCGCACAGGCCCATATCGAACGGATCATCCTCGAAGCGTTCGTCGCCGGGATCGACGCGTGCCCGGACGAGGAGGCCAAGCGCATACTCGGCATGGTCTGCGATCTGTATGCGCTGTCGGTGATCGAAGAGGACAAGGCGTGGTTCATCGAACACCGCTTCCTGTCCACCGAGCGCGCCAAGGCCGTCACCCGCGGGATCAACGAACGCTGCCGCTCGCTGCGACCGTACGCCGAGACGCTGGTGGACGGCTTCGGCGTGCCCGAGCAACTGCGCTACGCCGCGATGATGGACCCGAACGAGCTGCTGTCGCCCGAACCGGCCTAACCGTTCGGGATCGGGTCGGCGGCCTCGAGCTTGCCGTCTCCTCCGATGCGGAACCGCACGGTGCCGATACCCGTTGGGCAGCAGGGTGCCTCGTCGCCCTGGCGCCACTGGTACTGCACCGTGACGGTGTCCTCGCCGGTCGGCAGCACCGAGACGTAGGGCCGCGGCTCGGGGGTGGCCGGGCCCAACGGCGTGTTGCCGGAGAAGAAGAGCACCTGCTGGGGGCTGTCGGGCGCCGCGGCGGTCGGACCGATCTGCACCCAGTACAGACGGCAGTCGGTGGTGTGGCCGTTGGCCACTTCGGTCCAGGTCGCGCCGGGAGCGGCAGGCGGTGTGCCGCTGATCTCCCGCTGCACCGTGTCCGGGGTCGGTCCGTCCTGCGGTGTGCAGGTGTCGGGTTCGGGCGGCGCGGCACCCGGTGGACTCCAGCCGCAGCCGGTGAGGAGAAGACCTGCGGACATGAGCACTGCCGGGACGAGCCGCATGGCCTGAGCCTACGCACCGCGGCAGATGGGTGATCTCCTACGCTGACCCAGACACCACTATGTGAGGAGTTGCCGATGGCGTGGTTCCTGGCGATGCAAGGACCGCCGAGCAAGCTCGGTCAGTCGCTGATCTACGAATTGCAGGAATCGGCGGACCGGGCGAAGCTGGCCGAGGAGATGGCCAGCGCCGCGACGTTGGACCGGGTGGTTCCGGTCCCCGCCGTGTTCGGTGGGCAGCGCCAGGAGGTGACGCTCTACGTCCGCCCGGCGGCGTGGGGCGTGTGGGCGTTCTACGAGATGTCCGAGGAGGAGCGGCGCCAGATGATGGCCGCGGCGAACCCGCTCATGAGCGCGCTGGCACAGGCGGCCAAGCAGCAGCAGGCGGGCAGAGGCCAGAACCCCGGCCAGGGCCCGGGCGTGGCGCAAACCCCGCTGGGTCTTTGAGGAAGGGCGGGCGGCGTCATGGGCGCTGAAGCTCGTCTGCAACGAACGCGCACGCGTTCCATTCGCCACCCCGCGCGCATACCTGCGCCGGACCACGTCACCGAACTTTCCCCGAAGAGCGGCATACCGGACGACCGAAGACGCTCGCGCGGCGAGGGTGGCGACCACCGCGACCAACTCGGCCGTCAGGGGGCCGCGTTGTTTTGAGCAATGAAGAAGTTGGTCCGCGCCTCATCAATCTGGTCGTACACATAACCGGCCATGGCCGAGGGCGTCATCTTCTTTGCCTCGCGCGCGAGTGATTCGTAGGTCTCGTCCCCGAGCACATCGCGAAGGTGAGCGATCGTGGCGTCGAGTTCCGGGTACGACGCTGCGGTAATCGGGCCGAAAGCAAATCCGGTGATGGTGGCCGCCGGCTCGTAGCGTTCGAGCCGCTCGAACAGGCCGGCTAGGGAAGCGAGGGACGTACTAATGCTCGTCGAGTTGCCTGACTCGTGATGACGTTGTATCGCCAACTGAAAGTACTCGAGCGCGGCCACGGGGTCGCCGTGCTTACTCTCTACCCGGCAGAGGACCGAAGCCGTCTGCGACTCGTTGTTGCGGTTGCCGCTGTCGCGCGCGATGTCGAGCCCCCGACGCAGGGCCTCAAGCGCACGCGTCGGATCGGCGTCGCGGAAGGCGAAGCCATAGGCCAGCAGAAGAAAACAACTCCGGAACGGGTTGCGCGTGCGGTCAGCCAGCTCGACGAAGTCGCCGGCGATCGTCATGGCCTCTTGACTCGTATCTTTGATCGTCAACGCAAACACCAGACACGCCTTGGTGAAGTCGTGCGAATCCCGAATTCGCGTCAGGCGAGCGCGGTCGTACTCGACCGCGCGTTCTGGCTGGCCGATGGCGATGTAGGCGCCGCCGGCCCACCCGTCGATGTCGAAGGGCACGGTGCTGTCACCGGCATTCAGAATCGCCGCGGCGGCATCGGCGTGGCGCACCGCGTCGTCGATTCGCCCGGGGTGATAGCACGACGATGCGCAGACACAGAGAAAGGCGAGCTTCGGATGCCGCGCCGTGCGCGTTTGCTCGATGAGCTCTTCGGCCCACGCTATCGGTTCGAAGTTGTCGACCACGAAACCGAGGAACGACGCGAGTGTCGCGATGGCGGCAGCGGCATCGAGATCGTCGTGGTCTGCCGCCCAGCGGAAGGCGCTGCGTAAGTTGGGCAATTCGGTGGCGAACCACTCGTAGGACTCCCATTGCCGGGGTCCGTCCCACAGGTCGAGGATCTCGTCCTCCATTCCCGCGAAGTAACGGGCGTGCATGGTGCGCGCCTCCGTGGCGGTACCTCCGGCGGCGAGTTCTTCTTCCGCGAACTGTCGGATCGTCTCTGGCATCGAAAACCGCGTTCGCCGGAAGGATCGGTCGGTGACCAAGAGTGACTTGCGAACCAGCGCATCGAGCAGATCGAGCATCGCGTACTCATCGAGATCCTGCGATACAGTCAAAGCACAGGCGCTTTGGAGGTCAAAGCCGCCGGCGAACACCGAACAACGCTCCAGCACAGCCTTTTCGGTATCCCCGAGGAGGTCGAAGGACCAGGCCACGGCCTGGCGCAGGGTGTGGTGGCGTGCCGATCCGCGTCGTGATCCAACCAGCAGTCGGAAGCGATGATCGAGACGATCACGCAAATCACTGGCCGTCATCGAAGACATCCGCGACGCCGCCAGTTCGATGGCGAGGGGAATCCCGTCAAGGCGCTGACAGATCTCGGTGACTACGTCGGCGTCGTCCCTACCGGTCGCCGAGAAGCTCGGGTTCGTGAATCGGGCGCGTTCGACGAACAGATTCACCGCCGGAGATTCAGTTCCCGCTGCCGAATCAAGTGAGTGCACCTGCCGCACCTGTTCCTGGGCGAGTGCAAGTGCCTCTCGGCTGGTGGCCAACACACGCACCGAGTCCGAGCCGGCAATAATGGCCTCGATGAGTTCGGCCGCGGCGTCGAGCACGTGTTCACAGTTGTCGAACACCAGCAAGCGCAACCTGCCCTCGAGCGCGGCGGCCACCGACTCACCGACACTCTTGCCCACTTGCTGGGAGATTCCCAGGACCGCCGCAACGGCGTCGGGCACCGCAGCCGGGTCGGCCACAGCGGCCAGTTCAAGAAGCCAGACACCGTCGGGGAATTCGTCCCTGAGTCGCACCGCGACTTCCGTCGCCAGACGAGTCTTGCCAACACCGCCCACCCCGGTCAGGGTCACCAAGCGGTGCCTTCGGAGCGTCGACTCGAGCGCGGCGACCTCATCTTCGCGCCCGACGAAGCTCGTCGCGGCGGGCCGCACATTCCCCGGGTGCGTGTCCAGCGCCCGCAATGGCGGAAACTCGGCTCGAAGTCCGTCTGCCCGCACCTGGAACACCTCGACGGGCGTGGGCACGCCGCGCAGACGCCTGGGTCCCAGGTCGACCAGATCGGCGCTGTCCAACAGAGCGGCTGTCGACTCTGTGAGCAGGATCTGACCGCCGTGACCGGCAGCCATCACCCGGGCGCCTCGGTTGAGTGCCGTCCCGAAGTAATCACCGTCACGGAATTCGGCTTCGCCGGTGGCGATGCCCATCCGCACCGGCAACTCCAGCGCTCGCTGTGCCGCCACTGCCGCCTCAACCGCAGAGTGCGGAAGAGCGAACGCGGCGCAGATCCCGTCGCCGGTGTGCTTGAACAGATAGCCACCGTGCGTTTCGACCGCATCTCGCAACGTCTCGTCATGAGCGGCCAATGCCAATCGCATCGCATCGCCGTCGGCTTCCCACCGACTGGTCGAACCCTCAATGTCGGTGAACAGGAACGTCACCACACCCGAAGGTGCAGCCACCGCAGACACGCGCAAAGGATGTCATAGGCGACACGAAGCCGCCCGCGCATCGGTGAATCACATCCAAAGGGGTACCGAATATGCCCTCGAACGCAAGAGTCACGACAGTGCGCGTAGCTCCCGACCGCGCGGGTGGACCGGACTTCTCAGCGTCTGCTGATGCGGGGACCCTTCGAAGGAATCGGTTTCCCTATTTCGAGGACTTCTTGTCGTCGTCGGACTTCTTGTCGTCGTCGGACTTCTTGTTGTCGTCAGAGGACTCGATCTTGTCAGCATGCTTCGTCAGAAGGGCAGCTAGAGCGCGGGCCTCCTCGACCTCCAGCACATCTTCGGATACGCGCTCGTCGTCGTCATCGAAACGCTCGAGAGTGATCGCGTCGTCCTTTGTCCCGACATCCCACCGGCTGCCCTTTTCACGACCCATGTTGTTGCTACCTTTCCGAACGGAGCGACTGGATATTTGCGGATACCCAACTCGTAAACGTGAGAACCGGCACACAGGAAACTCACGGGTTGATGATTCGCCGGGGCAGACCGGACCGACCTGCGGTGCCAACAGCGGCGATGGAGTTCGACCCGGATGAGAGGTTCCACGTGTCACAACTGGATTCGTCGGGGAGCGTGCGCCCGCCCGCCGGCACATGTCCGGAGTAACGGCGGAGAAAGGAGGCGAGCTCCCCCGGCTGGACTCGAACCAGCAACCCTTCGGTTAACAGCCGAATGCTCTGCCAATTGAGCTACAGGGGACTGCGTGTCCGCGTGAGCTTTCCGCGCGGACCGAGGAGTGACTCTAGCCTATGCACCGGCGCGCTCGCCAACGCGCTCCCCGGCACGGCGCGGACCTCCGGTCATGAGGCAGGATGGAGACCACGCACCGTCTAGGGGAAGGGCCTTCGTGATCGGGTACGTCGCCGTGATGGCCGTCGGTTATGTCATGGGCACCAAGGCAGGCCGGCGCCGCTACGAGCAGATCGCGGGCACCTACCGCGCGGTGACCAGCAGTCCTGCCGCCAAGGCGGTCATCGAGACGTCGCGACGCAAGATCGCCGAACGGGTGTCGCCCGACCCGCAGCTGATGACGCTGACGCCGATCGACGAGCAGACCACGGTGCTGCGCCCCCAGGCGCCCACCGAGAAGTGAGGCGCGAGGCGCCTAGTTGCCGATACCTCGGCTGATGGTGGTGCCCGGCAGCAGCGGGCTCGTGCTGATCCCGACCCCGGCGCCGCCGAAGGCGACCTCAGGGGTGCCGACCGCGACTCCGTTGCCATTGGAGTAGGACAGGCACTTGCCGTCGTCCTTGTTGCCGAACCATGCCAGGCACGCGGGGCCGGCCTGGGTCACCTGCTCGGGGGTGGTGGACAGCGCGGCGGCCAGCGGAGCGGCCACCGCCGCCGCAGCGAACGCGCCGATCGCGACCGAACGCCGGATCCGAATCATGGTTGCCACAGGTGCTGCCTTCCCTCGCCGTTCCCCCAACGGGTGTATAGCGCGCCCACCATATCGCGTTACGCGGACTCACGCAGTGATGTCATCCCCGCTGGCCTGTTCCAGCAGGCTGCGGCGGTACGCCTCCATCGCCACCAGGTCGCCGAACAGCGCGTGGTACTCGTCGCCCTGCTCCACCGGCGACATGCGCTGCAGTTTCGACTTCACCTCGGCGATCTGGCGGCCCACCCAGACCTCCTGGAGCCTGGCCAGGACCCCGGAGATGTAGCGGGGCAGCTTGTCGTCGTCCTCGACCCGGATGGCCTCGACGCTCAGCTCGTTGACCAGGTTGGCCGCCTGCGGGCTGGCGGTCTGCTCGCGCACCACCTCGATCCACTGCGCACCCGAGAGCCCTGCGGCCGCGCCGCCCGCCCCCTCGATCGCGGTGCGCACCGCCCGATAGCCGGGATGGGTGAAGCTGTCGACAGTCAGGGCGTCGAAGACCGGGCCGGCCAGCGCCGGGTACTGCAGCGCCGATTTGAGCGCCTCACGCTGCGGCCACAGCGTCGGGTCGGCGGGATCGGGTCGTGCGGCGACATCCGGGGCACGCCGCGGCTGGCTGGGCGTCGCGTCCGCGCCGTTGCGCCGGCGGCCCCGGTCCGGCATCCCGCGTTTGGCTGCTTCTTCACGCACGCGGTTGAGCACCTGGGCCTCGTCGGCCCATCCCGTCCAGCCCGCCAGCCGGCGCGCGTACTCGTCACGCAGCGCGTAGTCACGGATCCGGGACACCAGCGGCACGCAGCGGCGCAGCGCCTCCACCTGGGCGGCCGGGTCGTTGTCCAGCACGTCGCCGTCGGGGATCAGGCTGCGGATGGCGAACTCGAACATCGGGATCCGCCGCGCCACGAGGTCGCGCAGCGCGTTGTCCCCCGACTTGAGCCGCAGATCGCAGGGATCCATCCCGTCGGCGGCGACCGCGACGAACGACTTGCCCGCCACCTGCTGATCACCGTCGAACGCCTTGAGCGCGGCCGCCTGCCCGGCGGCGTCACCGTCGAACACGAAGATCAACTCACCGCGGTACCAGTTGTCGTCCATCATCAGCCGGCGCAGCAGCGCCAGGTGGCCCTCACCGAACGCCGTGCCGCACGAGGCGACGGCGGTGGTCTCTCCTGCCAGGTGCATGGCCATCACGTCGGTGTAGCCCTCGACGACGACGGCGCGGTGGGATTTGGCGATGTCCCGCTTGGCCAGGTCGAGGCCGAACAGCACCGCGGACTTCTTGTACAGCACCGTCTCGGGGGTGTTGACGTACTTGGCTTCCATCGGGTCGTCGTCGAAGATCCGCCGCGCGCCGAACCCGATCACCTCTCCCCCGGCCGCCCGGATGGGCCAGAGCAACCGGCGGTGGAACCGGTCCATCGGACCGCGTTTGCCCTCCCGGGACAGCCCGGCCGCCTCGAGCTCCTTGAACTCGAATCCCTTGCGCAGCAGGTGTTTGGTCAGCCTGTCCCAGCCCGACGGGGCGAAGCCGCAGCCGAAGCGGGCGGCCGCGGTAGCGTCGAAATTGCGCTCCATGAGGTATGTGCGGGCCGGGGCGGCCTCGTCGGATGTCAGCGCCTCGGCGTAGAACTCACTCGCGGCGGCGTTGGCGGCCAACAGCCGGCTTCGGCTGCCCCGGTCGCGCTGCACGTTGGTGGTCGAGGCCCCGGTGTAGGTGACGGTGTAGCCGATGCGGTCGGCGAGCAGTTCCACCGATTCGACGAAGTTGACGTGCTCGATCTTCTGGACGAACGCGTAGACGTCACCGCCCTCGCCGCAGCCGAAGCAGTGGAAGTGGCCGTGGTTGGGGCGGACATGGAACGACGGCGACTTCTCGTCGTGGAACGGGCACAGACCTTTGAGCGAATCGGCTCCGGCGCGGCGCAACTGCACGTAGTCGCCGACGACATCCTCGATGCGCACCTTCTCGCGAATCGCCGCGATATCGCGATCAGGGATCCGGCCAGGCACCCGCTCAGTCTAAGGGTCTGGGCGAGCGCGCCTCGTGCACGCGTTCCAGCCGGCCCTCGGTGTAGGACGCGATCTGATCGATCACCACCCGCAGGCGGGCGCCGTCGTCCTCGGCGGCGACGAATTCGGGCGCGAACAGCGGATCGAGGCTGCTCGGCGCCTGCCCCCAGAGGATCAGCGCCACCTCGTGGATGCGGGTGCGCTGGTCGGCCTGGATCCCGAGGTGCCCGTGGTCGCTCATGATGAACTGCAGTGCCAGCATCTTGAGCACCGCGACCTCCGCCCGCACCAGCGTCGGCACCGCAAGTGCGGTGTCGAAACGCCGCAGCGGACCGTCCCCGGCGACCGACCTCGTCTCGGTGATCGCGGCGTTGGCGAAGCGGCCGACCAGTTCGCTGGTCATCCGTTTGAGCGCGACGGATGCGGCCAGCGTCCCGTCGTACTTACCCACCCCGGACACCACCGGCATCTGCGAGAGGCGCTCGGCGGCGGCGAGCAGATCGTCGAGCGCCAGGGTCGGGAAGGCCTCGGCACCCAGACGGGCCAGCGAGGCGGCCGCGTCGTCATCGGCGAGCACCCGCAGATCGATCCGGCCGGACACGACACCGTCCTCGACGTCGTGCACCGAGTACGCGACGTCGTCCGCCCAGTCCATCACCTGGGCCTCCAGGCAGGGCCGCTCGGCCGGGGCGCCGTCGCGCACCCAGCGGGCGGCCGCCATGTCGTCGCCGGAGAAGCCCCCGTAGAAGCCGAACTTCGTGCGGTCGCCGCGCTCCCACGGGTATTTCGTCACCGCGTCCAGCGCCGCCCTGGTCAGGTTCAGTCCCGCGCTGCGGCCCTGCGGGTCAAGCACTTTGGGCTCCAGCCGGGTGAGGATCCGGAAGTTCTGCGCATTGCCCTCGAACCCCCCGAACGCCTTGGCGATGTCGTTGAGCGCACGTTCGCCGTTGTGGCCGTAGGGCGGGTGGCCGATGTCGTGGGCGAGACCGGCGAGGTCGACCAGGTCGGGGTCACAGCCCAGGCCGACGGCCATCCCCCGGCCGATCTGGGCGACCTCGAGCGAATGGGTCAGCCGGGTCCGCGGTGTGTCGCCTTCGCGTGGACCCACCACCTGGGTCTTGTCCGCGAGCCGGCGCAGCGCCGCGCAGTGCAGCACGCGGGCGCGGTCGCGTGCGAAATCGGTGCGGTGCTCGGTGCCCGCCCCCGACAGGACAGCGCTCTTCCCCGGTTCGGCCACCCGGCGTTGGCGATCGAACTCGTCGTAGCTGTCCTGCAGTCGTGGATTCACCGAGGCACAGTCTGCCAGGGCGGTCCGCCGGTCTTCTGAAGGTCGGGTGTGCGCGGCACTACATTGACGACCATGCGCATCACGCGACTGCTCGCCCTGCTCGCCACGCTCCTGACCGCGGGCGTCCTGCTCGCGCCGGTGACCGCCGCCGAACCGCCGTTCCGGCTGCCGGGCTACGTCACCGACCAGGCCGGCGCGTTGTCCGCCGCGCAGCGCGGGCAGGTCCAGGAGGCGGTCGATCGCCTCTACAACGATCGCAAGATCCGGCTGTGGGTGGTGTTCGTCGACGACTTCTCCGGCCAGGGTGCGGTCAACTGGGCGCGCAGCACCATGCAGATCAGCGATCTGGGTGGCTACGACGCGCTGCTGGCGGTGGCGACCGTCGACCGCGCCTACGCACTGCAGGTGCCGTCGACGGTGCCGGACCTGACCGCCGCGAAGGTCGACGAGGTGCGGCGCAACCAGGTCGAACCCGCGCTGCGCGGCAGCGACTGGGCGGCAGGTGCGATCGCCGCGGCCGACGGGCTGAACAACGCCGCCGCCCCCAACCAGATCGCCTGGGGCGGGCTGCTGTTCGCGTTGGGCGTCATCGTCCTGGCCGTGTTCGTCCTCTGGGTGTGGGCCCGGCGGCGCAGCCGCAAACGCCGCGCCGCCGAGATCGAGCGGGCCCGCAGCGTCGACCCGAGCGATCCGAACGCCTTGGCCTCGGTGTCCGTCGACGCCCTCGACGAACTGTCGAAATCGATGGTGGTCGAGGTCGACAACGCGGTGCGCACCAGCAGCAACGAACTCGCGTTGGCCGTCGAGGAATTCGGTCAGCAGCGCACCGAACCGTTCACCCGCGCGGTCGACAACGCCAAACAGACACTGGCTCAGGCGTTCACCGTGCGCCACCAGCTCGACGACGCGATCCCCGAGACGCCCGCGCAGCGCCGGGACTTGCTGACCCGGGTGATCGTCGCCGCCGCGAAGGCCGACCGCGAACTCGACGCGCAGACCGAGGCCTTCGAGCAGCTGCGGGAGCTCGTGATCAACGCGCCGTCACGTCTGGACGGCCTGACCCAGCGCGTCGTCGACGTCACCGCCCGCATCGAACCGTCCCGGCAGAAACTGGCCGCCCTGCACACCGAGTTCGACGCCGCCGCGCTGGCGTCGGTGGCGGGCAACGTCGACGCGGCCACCGAACTGCTGACGTTCGCCGACCAGAACATCACCCGTGGCCGCGAAGTGGCCGCCCGTCCGGTGGCCGGGCGCCAGAGCGAACTCGTCGACGCGGTGCGCGCCGCGGAATCGGCGTTGAGCCAGGCGGCTTCGCTGCTCGACGCGGTGGACAGCGCCGCCAGCGACATCCGTCGGGCGGCGGCGCACCTGCCCGCGGTGATCGAGGACATCCAGTCCGGGATCCGTCAGGCCGGTGAGCTGCTGGCCGGCGGTGACGTGCCGCAGAGCGCACAGCTCGCGGCAGCCCGCGACGCCGCCGCGGCGGCCGTCGCGACCGCGCAGCAGTCGGGTTCGACCGATCCGCTCGGCGCCTTCACGCAGCTGACGAAGGCCGATGCCGACCTCGACCGGCTGCTGGCCACCGTCGAAGAGGAGCGCGAGGCCGCCGAACGGCTGAGCCGCGCACTCGAGGAGGCACTGTTCGTGGCCCGGTCCCGGGTGCGGTCGGTGTCGGACTTCATCGACACCCGCCGCGGCAGCATCGGCCCGGAGGCCAGGACCCGGCTCGCCGAGGCGGTCCGCCAGATCAGCGCCGCCGATGCCAAGCGCACGACCAACCCCTCCGAGGCGATCGCGCACGCGAACGGGGCGGCGATGCTCGCCGCGCAGGCCCAGCAGCTCGCCAACGCCGACGTGCAGTACGCGCAACAGGCGTACATGGGCCGCTACGGCGGCGGTGGCGGCGGCAACATGGGCGCGATGATCGGCGGCATCCTGATCGGCAACATCCTCAGCGGCGGCATGCGCGGCGGCTTCGGCGGCGGCGGTTTCGGCCCGGGCTCGTTCGGCGGATCCGGCGGCGGAGGCGGCGGGATGTTCGGAGGCGGCGGCCGGTTCTGAAATTTCGCCGAGCAGACGCAGAGTCACCCGTTCTCGCGCGAAAAAGGGCGATTCTGTGTCTGCTCGCGCAGGGAGGTCATCAGCCCCCCAGCCGCACCGCGAGATAGTCGCCGACCGCGTCGAGGCCGATGCGGTCCTGCGTCATCGTGTCGCGCTCGCGGATCGTCACGGCGTGGTCCTCGAGCGAGTCGAAGTCGACGGTGATGCAGTAGGGGGTGCCGATCTCGTCCTGGCGGCGGTAGCGCCGGCCGATCGCGCCGGCGTCGTCGAACTCGACGTTCCAGTTCTTGCGCAGCTCCGCGGCGAGGTCACGCGCCTTGGGTGACAGGTCGGCGTGGCGTGACAGCGGCAGCACCGCGGCCTTGACCGGGGCGAGCCGCGGGTCGAGTCGCAGCACGGTGCGCTTGTCGACGCCGCCCTTGGCGTTGGGCGCCTCGTCCTCGGTGTAGGCGTCGACGAGGAAGGCCATCAGCGACCGGGTCAGCCCGGCCGCCGGCTCGATCACGTACGGCGTGTAGCGGGTGTCGCTGGCCTGGTCGTAGAACGACAGGTCGGTGCCGGAGTGCTTGGAGTGCGTGGACAGGTCGAAGTCGGTGCGGTTGGCGACACCCTCGAGCTCACCCCACGGATTGCCGGCGAAGCCGAACTTGTACTCGATGTCGACCGTGCGGTCCGAGTAGTGCGACAGCTTGTCCTTCGGATGCTCGTAGAGGCGCAGGTTGTCGCGGTCGATGCCGAGGTCGACGTACCACTGCAGCCTGGTGTCGATCCAGTACTGGTGCCATTCCTTGGCGGTCGACGGTTCGACGAAGAACTCCATCTCCATCTGCTCGAACTCGCGGGTGCGGAAGATAAAGTTGCCCGGGGTGATCTCGTTGCGGAAGCTCTTGCCGATCTGGCCGATGCCGAACGGCGGTTTCCTCCGCGCGGTGGTCACGACGTTGGCGAAGTTGACGAAGATGCCCTGGGCCGTCTCGGGCCGCAGGTAGTGCAGCCCCTCCTCGGTCTCGATCGGGCCGAGGTAGGTCTTGAGCATCATGTTGAAGTCGCGCGGTTCGGTCCACTGGCCCTTGGTGCCGCAGTCCGGGCAGACGATCTCGTCCATCGGCACCGAATCGGGGTCGTCGAGACCCTTCTTGGCCGCGTAGGCCTCCTGCATGTGGTCCTGCCGGTGCCGCTTGTGGCAGTTCAGGCATTCGACGAGCGGATCGTTGAACACCTCGACGTGGCCGGAGGCCACCCACACCTCGCGCGGCAGGATGATCGCGCTGTCGAGGCCGACGACGTCGTCACGGCCGGTGACCACCGACCGCCACCACTGCCGCTTGATGTTCTCCTTGAGCTCCACCCCGAGCGGTCCGTAGTCCCACGCCGACTTCGTGCCGCCGTAGATCTCACCGGATTGGTAGACCAGTCCACGGCGTTTCGCCAGGTTCGCAACGGTGTCGATGATGGATGCCACGGTGCAACAGCGTAGTGGGCGCGACGGAGCCCTCCCGCCACCGCGTCGGAGCCGTTGACATGCGAATCGCTGCATGTATGGTGGCAGCCATAATGAAAATCGTTTCCAGCACCGTGGCATCGGACGCCGCTCACCAGCACGGCGCGGCGCCGCTGCCGGAGCTGCCCCCGCGCGAGGTGCTCGACACCGCAGGCGAACTGCTGCGGGCGCTGGCCGCACCGGTTCGGATCGCGATCGTGCTGCACCTGCAGCATTCGGCGCGCTGCGTCCACGAACTCGTCGACGCGCTGGGAGTCCCCCAGCCCCTGGTCAGCCAGCACCTGCGCATCCTCAAGCAGGCGGGTGTGGTGGCCAGTGAGCGGTCCGGCCGCGAAGTGCTCTACCGGCTCGTCGACGCACACCTGGTGCACATCGTCACCGACGCCGTCGCGCACGCCGGTGAGGACGTTCGGTGAGCCCGGCCCCGGTCCGCGCCACCCGGCAGCGGGCGGCGATCGCCGACCTGCTCGACGGACTCGACGAATTCCGCTCGGCCCAGGAGCTACACGATGCGCTCAAGCGTCGCGGCGAGGGCATCGGCTTGACCACCGTGTACCGCACTCTGCAGTCGATGGCGGAGTCCGGCCTGGTCGACGTCCTGCGCACCGACACCGGCGAGTCGGTCTACCGCCGCTGCTCGGCCGACCACCACCACCATCTCGTGTGCCGCGCCTGCGGCGCCGCCGTCGAGATCCAGGGCGGTCAGGTCGAGACCTGGGCCGCCGACATCGCCCGCGAACACGGGTTCTCCGACGTGAGCCACACCATCGAGATCTTCGGACTGTGCGGGGACTGCTCAGCCGGCTAGCGCCCGGCGGATGTCGGCCCCGGCGCTGAGCACCAACAGGATCAGCGTGCGCAACGCCTCGTCGGCGAGACCGGCAGCCGGGAAGTTGTAGCGCAGCAACACATCAGCGGTCTTCTTCGAATTGCGCCTGGCGCCTGCGGCGATCTCCTTCGAACTGCTCTTGGCCGCCAGCGACACCGTTCCGAGCAGCGTGCCGTGCGCGTACTCGGCGACCGCGGTGCGCAGCTTGGCGTCCAGCGGTAGATCCCACGCCAGGATCTGGGTGAGCGAGACCAGTTCCAGGCCCTCGGCGATGGTGACCACCCGCAGCGAGGCGATGGTCCCGTCGTGGCGCACGGTGAGCGCACCGTCGGCCTCCGGGGTCACCGCGTCGACGAACCCGTCGAGCACGGCGGCCAACCGCCGCTGCAGGTCCATCAGGCGCGTCCGCTCAGGCACATCATTCGGCTCTGCCGCTCAGGCACATCATTCGGCTCTGCCGCTCAGGCACATCATTCGGCTCTGCCGAAGCGTCGGTTGCGGCTGACGTACTCCTCGCACGCCGCCCACAGATCGCGGCGGTCGTAGTCCGGCCACAGCTTGTCCTGGAAGACGTACTCGGCGTACGCGGACTGCCACAGCAGGAAGTTGCTGGCCCGCTGTTCCCCCGACGTGCGGATGAACAGGTCGACGTCGGGGATGTCGGGCCGGTGCAGGTGTCTGGCGAAGGCGGCCTCGGTGATCCGGCTCGGGTTCACCTTGCCGTCGACCGCCTCCTGCGCGAGCTGGCGCGCGGCCTCGACGATCTCGGTGCGTCCGCCGTAGTTGACGCAGTAGTTGATGGTGATGACGTCGTTGTCGACCGTCATCTCCTCGGCGATGTCGAACTCCTTGCTCACGCTGCGCCACATCCGCGGCCGGGAGCCGACCCAGCGCATCCGCACGCCCATGTCGTTGAGGTTCTCCCGCCGGCGGCGGACCACCTCGCGGTTGAACCCCATCAGGAAGCGCACCTCTTCGGTGCTGCGTTTCCAGTTCTCGGTGGAGAACGCGTACACCGTCAGGTGCTTGATGCCGATCTCGATGGCCCCGCAGGTGATGTCGATCAGCACCGCCTCGCCCATCTTGTGGCCTTCGGTGCGGCCGAGCCCGCGCTGGGTCGCCCACCGGCCGTTACCGTCCATCACGACCGCGACATGCTGCGGCACCTGGTCGGCCGGGATCTTGGGTGCGGCGGCCTTGCTGGTGTGCTGTGGCGGACGGGCGAATCGGCCGTTGGTGTTGGGCGGCAGTTCGGGGAACACGACCGGCCACGTCGACTTGTCGGGGAAGGTCGGATAGTCGTCGGCAGGTGGGTCGAGCTGCGGGAACTGCGACTTCTTGCGCTCAGCTCCCCGCCGCGAGCTGCCCACCCGGTTCGTCACCACGGTGCACATCCTGCCGCAACAGCGAAACCCTGTGATCAGCGACCGCATGATCGACTCGGTAGACACGCTCCACCAGCGGCAATGTGCGCAACTGCCGCTCCAGATGCCATTGCAGGTGGGCGGCCACCAACCCGCTGGCCTGACTGCGGTGCGACGGGGTCGACGCCTCGGCGGCCGGCCAGTCGCCGTCGTGCAGCGCGGCCATCAGGTCCAGCACGGCCTGCGGCGGGGTCACCGACCCCGACGGCCGGCAGTGCACGCACACGCTGCCGCCTGCCGCGACGTGGAACGCCCGGTGCGGGCCGGGGGTGGCGCAGCGGGCGCATTCGGTCAGCGCCGGCGCCCAGCCCGCGATTCCCATGGCGCGCAACAGGTATGCATCCAGCACCAGTTCGCGAGGGCGGCTGCCGTCGGCGACCGCGCGCAACGCGCCGACGGTCAGCCGGTGCAGCGCGGGCATCGGGGCACGCTCCTCACCGGCGAGGCGCTCGGCCGTCTCGAGCACCGCGCAGGCCGACGTGTAACGGCCGTAGTCGCTGACGATGTCGGAGGCGAACGCGTCGATCGCCTGCACCTGCGTGACGATGTCCAGATTGCGGCCCGGGTGCAGTTGGACGTCGATGTGCGCGAACGGTTCCAGCCGCGCGCCGAACTTGCTGCGGGTACGGCGCACCCCCTTGGCGACCGCACGGACCAGCCCGTGGTCGCGGGTCAGCAGGGTGACGATCCGGTCGGCCTCACCCAGCTTGTGTTGGCGCAGCACGACAGCGCGGTCCCGGTACAGCCGCATCAGACCAGTGTTCCACCACAGTCGGACAATGCTCGGTTGGCAACGCCGATATGGTTGGAGCCGATGGCCGCTTCGTCTGTTCCCCGCCCCGCTCGAACCGCCTTCCCGACCCTGACCGACCAGCTCTATCAGCTCGCCAGTGGTGCGGTGACGGCGGAGGATCTGGTGCGCCGGTCTCTGCACGCCATCTCCGCCAGCCAGCCGACCCTCAACGCGTTCCGGGTGGTGCTGGCCGAACAGGCGCTCGCCGCCGCGGCCGAGGCCGACCGCCGGCGCGCCGCAGGAGATCTGCGCCCGCTGCTCGGCATTCCGATCGCCGTGAAGGACGACGTGGACGTCGCGGGGGTGCCGACGCGGTTCGGCACCAGCGGCACGGTGCGGCCGGCCACCGCGGACGCCGAGGTGGTCCGACGGCTGCGCGCCGCCGGGGCGGTGATCGTCGGCAAGACCAACACCTGCGAGCTCGGCCAGTGGCCGTTCACCAGCGGACCGGCCTTCGGCCACACCCGCAACCCGTGGTCACGCGAGCACACTCCCGGCGGGTCGTCGGGCGGGAGCGCGGCGGCGGTCGCCGCCGGGTTGGTCACCGCGGCGATCGGCTCCGACGGCGCGGGCAGCGTGCGCATCCCGGCGGCCTGGTGCCATGTCGTCGGCATCAAACCGCAGCGCGGCCGCATCTCGACCTCGCCGCTGGCCGAGGCGTTCAACGGCATCACGGTCAACGGGGTGCTCGCGCGCACGGTCGCCGACGCGGCGCTGGTGCTCGACGCGGCCTCGGGCAACGCGACCGGTGATCTGCACCGCCCCGCGCCGGTACGGGTGTCGGAGTACGTCGCCCGGGCACCGGGTCCGCTGCGGATCGGGTTCTCGACGAAGTTCCCCTTCACCGGTTTCCGCGCCACACTGCACCCGGAGATCCGCGCGGCGCTGCAGACCGTCGCCCATCATCTCGAGGAACTGGGCCACACCGTGAAGCCCGCGAACCCCGACTACACCGTCGGCATGTCGTGGAACTTCTTGTCTCGCTCCACTTCTGGGCTGTTGGACTGGACCGAGCGGCTCGGGTACGGCGTCGACCTCGACAAGCGCACCAAAGCAAACGTGCGGATGGGCCGTCTGCTGTCCGAACACGTCCTGCGCAAGGCGCGCGCCAGGGAGGCCGCCGCCCACCGCCGGATCGGCTGGGTGTTCAACCTCTGCGACGTGGTGCTGGCGCCGACCACCGCGCAACCGCCGCCGCGCGTCCACGATTTCGACGACCTCGGCGGACTGGCCACCGACCGCACGATGATCAAGGCGTGTCCGGTCACCTGGCCGTGGAACCTCCTCGGCTGGCCGTCGGTCAACGTGCCGGCCGGGTTCACCGCCGACGGGCTGCCGATCGGGGTGCAGCTGATGGGCCCCGCCGAGAGCGAGCCGCTGCTCATCTCGCTGGCCGCCGAACTCGAGGCGGTCAGCGGGTGGGTCGCCCGCCAGCCCGAGGTGTGGTGGGAGACGCCGCAGGTGCCGCCCGCCGCGACGCCTCAGGCGGCCGACGCACCGCCGGGGGACGATCTGGACCTGCGCGAGACGGCCTAGAAGCCCAGGCGCCCAAGCTGTTTCGGGTCGCGCTGCCAGTTCTTGGCGATCTTGACGCGCAGGTCGAGGTAGACCTTCGTGCCGAGCAGTTTCTCGATCTGCGTCCGAGCGGCCGTGCCGACCTCGCGCAGCCGCGCGCCACCCTTGCCGATCACGATGCCCTTCTGGCTGTCGCGTTCGACGTAGAGGATGGCGTGCACGTCGATCAGGTCGTCACGGCCCTCGCGCGGGCTCATCTCGTCGATGACGACAGCCAAAGAGTGCGGAAGTTCGTCGCGCACCCCTTCGAGCGCGGCCTCGCGGATCAGTTCGGCCATCAGCGTCTCTTCGGGCTCGTCGGTGAGCTCGCCGTCGGGGTAGAACGCCGGTCCGGGCGGCAGCTTGCTCGCGAGCACGTCGGTCAGCACGTCGAGCTGTTCGCCGCTGGTCGCCGATACCGGCACGATCTCGGCGTCGGGCCCGACCAGTTCACTGACCGCGACCAGCTGCGCGGCGACCCGGTCCCTGGGCACCTTGTCGATCTTGGTGACGATCGCGACCAGCGTCGTCCTCGGCGCGACGGCGCGGATCTGCTCGTGGATCCACCGGTCCCCCGGGCCGATCGCCTCGTCGGCGGGGATGCACAGCCCGATCACGTCGACCTCGGAGTAGGTGGTCTTGACCAGGTCGTTGAGGCGCTGCCCCAGTAGCGTGCGGGGCCGGTGCAGACCCGGGGTGTCGACGAGGATGATCTGGAACTCGTCGCGGTGCACGATGCCACGGATGGTGTGCCGGGTGGTCTGGGGCCGGTTCGAGGTGATCGCCACCTTGGCGCCGACGAGCGCGTTGGTCAGCGTGGACTTGCCGGTGTTCGGCCTCCCGACGAAACACACGAAGCCCGAACGGAACTCGTTCCCGCCCGACGGCATCAGACCGGGTTCCCGGCCCGGTCGGTGACGATCACCGCGGCGTCGGCCGACAACTCACGCACCGCGGCCACGCCCGCATCGTCGGCCGCGCCGCCGACCAGCACCGCCGCCTCGAACCCGGCGGCCCCGCTCGACACCGCCGCGGCCACCGCCGCCTGCAGTGCGGTCAACGTCAGCGCGCTCAGCGCGACGGGCGCACCGGCGTAGGTGCGGCCGTCGAGGTCGCGCACGGCGGCGCCACTGCCGGCCTCGGCACGCGCCATCGCGCCGCGGGCCAAGACGACGAGTTTGCCGTCCTCGGGGTCGAGTTCAGTCACCGCGCTCCTCGGGTTCGCTCTGGTCGTCGGGCTCGGGTTCGGTGGGGCTGACCAGAACCGTGCCGATCCGCACCCGGCCCCGGTGGTCGGGGCCGCCCTCGGCCCTCAGTCTCAATCCGTCCCAGGTGATCTCGGCTCCGGGCAGCGGCACCCGCCCGAGTTCGAGGGCGACCAGGCCACCGACGGTGTCGACGTCGAGATCCTCGCCGAACTCGAGGTCGTACAGCTCGCCGAGGTCTTCGATCGGCAGCCGCGCGGACACCCGGTACTCCCGGTTGCCCAGCTCTTCGACCGGCGCCACCTCGTCGGTGTCGTACTCGTCGGCGATCTCGCCCACGATCTCCTCGAGGACGTCTTCGATGGTGACCAGTCCGGCGATGGCGCCGTACTCGTCGACCAGCAGCGCCATGTGATAGCGGTCGCGCTGCATCTCGCGGAGCAGTTCGTCGAGCGGTTTGGAGTCCGGCACGAAGACCGCGTCCCGCATCACCTGTTCGACGGTGGTGTCGCGACCGCCGTTGACGGAGTAGTAGGTCTGCTGGACGAGATCCTTCAGATACACGACGCCGACGACGTCGTCGACATTCTCCCCGATGACGGGGATGCGGGAGTGTCCGCTGCGTACCGCCAACGACGTGGCCTGCCCGGCGGTCTTGTCGGATTCGATCCACACCATCTCGGTGCGCGGCACCATCACCTCGCGGGCCGCGGTGTCGCCGAGTTCGAACACCGACTCGATCATCCGCCGTTCGTCTTCGGCCACCACCCCGCGCTGCTGGGCCAGGTCGACGACCTCGCGCAGTTCGATCTCGGAGGCGAACGGTCCGTTGCGGAAGCCGCGGCCGGGGGTCAGCGCGTTGCCGAGCAGCACCAGCAGCCGGCTGATCGGGGTGAGCAGCACCGAGATCGCCTGCAGCGGAAGCGCGGTGTACAGGGCGATGGGATAGGCGTTCTGCCGCCCGACGGTGCGGGGGCCGACGCCGACGGCGACGAAGCTGGCCACCACCATGATGCCCGCGGCCGCGGTCAGCCCCCAGCTGACGCCGAGATGGCCGTCGAGGTAGGCGGCCAGCAGCACCGTCGCGGTCACCTCGCAGGCGATGCGGAGCAGGACGATCAGGTTGATGTAGCGGGGCCGCTCGTGCATCACCCGCTGCAACCGCACCGCGCCCGGCCGTTCGTCGCGTACGAGTTCCTCGACGCGGGCCATGGACACCGTGCTCAGGGCGGCGTCGATCGCCGCGAACAACCCACCGAAGGCGACGAGCGCGATCACGCCGATGAGCTGGGGAAGTCCGCTCATTCGTCGAAGTACCGGGACTTGTCGAGCAGCCGCCGGTCCCGCTCGGTCTGACGGTCCACGTGGTAGGCCTCGACCTGGTCGGCCACCCACTCCTCGAGCAGTTCACGCTGCAACGCGAACATCTCTTTCTCTTCGTCGGGTTCGGCGTGGTCGTACCCCAGCAGGTGCAGGACCCCGTGCACGGTCAGCAGTGCCAGTTCGTGGCCGAGCGAATGGCCCGCTGTCTCCGCCTGTTTCGCGGCGAAATCGGGGCACAGCACGATGTCGCCGAGCATCGACGGCCCCGGTTCGGGCGAATCCGGACGGCCGCCGGGCTCGAGCTCGTCCATCGGGAAGCTCATCACGTCGGTCGGGCCGGGCAGATCCATCCAGCGCATGTGCAGATCGGCCATCGACGACGTGTCGAGCAGGACCATCGACAGTTCCGCGGCCGGGTTGACGTTCATCTTCTCGATCACGAACCGGGCGACGCTGATCAACTCCTCCTCGGAGACGTCCATGCCCGATTCGTTCGACACCTCGATACTCATCGCGCTACCGCCGCGGCCGGCCGGTGGACGCCCGCCGTTGCGCGCGGTTGAGCTGCGCGGGCTCCTCGAACCGGGCGTAGGCGTCGACGATCTCGGACACCAGCCGGTGGCGCACCACGTCGGCGCTGGTGAGTTCGGCGAAGTGGATGTCGTCGATGTTGTCGAGGATCCGCATCGCCGCGTGCAGCCCCGACGTGGCCCCGCCCGGCAGGTCGATCTGGGTGCTGTCACCGGTGACGACGATCTTCGACCCGAACCCGAGCCGGGTGAGGAACATCTTCATCTGCTCGGCCGTGGTGTTCTGCGCCTCGTCGAGGATGATGAACGCGTCGTTGAGGGTTCGGCCCCGCATGTACCCGAGCGGCGCGACCTCGATGACGCCGGCGCTCATCAGCTTCGGGATCAGTTCCGGGTCCATCATGTCGTGCAGCGCGTCGTAGAGCGGCCGCAGGTACGGGTCGATCTTCTCGCTGAGGGTGCCGGGCAGGAACCCCAGGCGCTCACCGGCTTCGACCGCGGGACGGGTGAGGATGATGCGGCTGACCTGTTTGGTCTGCAGTGCGCTGACGGCCTTGGCCATCGCGAGGTACGTCTTGCCGGTGCCCGCCGGGCCGATGCCGAACACGATGGTGTGCACATCGATCGCGTCGACGTAGCGTTTCTGGTTGAGCGTCTTGGGACGAATGGTCTTACCGCGGCGCGACAGGATGTCCAGCGTCAGCACCTCGGCGGGCGACTCGTCGCCGGTCCCGGTGAGCATGCCGACGCTGTGCCGGATCGCGTCCGGGGTCAGCTGCTGGCCGCTCGAGACGATGGCGACCAGTTCGGAGACCACCCGTTCGGCGAGCGCGACGTCGGCGGGTTCACCGGTGAGGGTGACCGCGTTGCCGCGCACGTGGAGATCTGCTGCCAGCAACCCTTCGAGGGCGCGCAGATTCTCGTCGGCCGAGCCGAGCAGGCCCATGACGAGATCGGGCGGAACATCAATGCTGCTGCGTACCGGGGCGCCATTGGTGGGTGAGCCCGTCATGGGGGCCGCGGAAGACCCGGACGAGTCAGCGTTCGTTTCGCGGGGCGTCACGTGCTGCTTTCTGCCTGCTTTCTGTCTTGTCCGGGCGGGCCGGCCGTATCGTCGCTGGTCCCAGTCTACCGCCGGGTACGACACCACCCCAATGGTTAACCTGTGGGCACCGATGACCCCCCGACCCCGCGCCGCCGCGACCGCCTGGATTCTCGGTGCGACGGCCTATCTGACGGCCGAGGCGGTGACGGCCTCGGCCTACCGGCCGTCCTACAGCTACGCCCACGACTACATCAGCGACCTCGGTGTTCCCGGTCAGCCGCTGGCCGCGCTGATGAACGCCGGGTTCGCCGTGCAGGGTGTCCTCTTCCTGCTGGGCGCGGTGCTGGCGGGCGGATCGCGGCACCGGACGCTGACGGCGTGCGCGGCGGCCAACGCGGTCGGCAACATCCTCGTCGGGACCGTTCCCGCGGGCGGGGGCGCACTGCACTTGGTGGGTGCGACCCTCGCCATCGTCGGCGGCAACGCGGCGGCCCTGGCGGGTGCGTCGCTGTTCACCGGGCTCGCCTACCGGCTGACCTCGTGCGTGCTCGGCGGCGTCGGCCTGCTCAGCCTCACCGTGCTGGCGGTGCACGCGTGGACCGGTGTGGAGGTGCTGCCCGCGCCGGTGTGGGAACGCGCGAGCGTCTACCCGATCCTGACGTGGCAGGTGTGCGCGGCGCTCGCGATGTTGACGGCGCTACTGCCAGCGCGGCGTCAGCACCCCTAGGGCTCCCAGCCCGACGGCCGCCGCGGTCGAGGTGCGCAACACCGTCGGGCCCAGCCGGACGGCCACCGCCCCCGCCGCGGTCAGGGCATCGAGCTCCTCGTCGGCGATACCGCCCTCGGGGCCGACGATCAGCGTCAGCGCCCGGGCCCGCGCCAGATCGAGCCCGGTCAGCGGGGCGGTCGCGGATTCGTGCAGCACGAGGACCGTCGCGCCGCCGGC
Organism: Mycobacterium sp. IS-1496; assembly: GCF_001499995.1. Taxonomy (GTDB): domain Bacteria; phylum Actinomycetota; class Actinomycetes; order Mycobacteriales; family Mycobacteriaceae; genus Mycobacterium. Next base: position 29,356 of record NZ_LQIU01000067.1, on the reverse strand, counting down.
CACTTCGAAGCTCACCCGCCGCACCAACTCGGCCGTCGTGACCACTCCGTCGACCGATGGGATGTGGGGCCGCCGGGATTGCCGCGCCGCGGCGCGGGCCACCGCACGCCAGCGGCGCAGACCCTTGCCGACCTTCACCCCGTCCCACCGGGCCACACATCGGGCGGCCTGCCACGCGACCACCGTGTCGGCGCCGGCTTCGGTGGCCAGCTCCACCGCCAGCTCGGCGCGGTCGGATTTCGGGATCGCCTGGACGACGGTCACGGCCGGGCTCGGTGGCGGGACGTCCCGACGGTCGAGCACCCGCGCGGTCAGTCTCCCCTTGCCGGCGTCCTCGACCACACAATGCGCCACGGCGCCGCCGCCGTCGCCGAGGTCGAGGTGTTCACCGGTGCGGATGCGCCGCACGGTGGTGGCGTGGAATCCGGCATCGCCGTCGACGACGGCGAGCTCACCGACCTCGGGCAGCGCGTCGACATAGAACAGGTCGCGCACGCGACGAGCCCTCCTAGCGGCCGGTGAACGTCTCGCGCAGCCGGCTGAACAGACCGCCGGAGTTCGACGCGGCGGGTGAACTGCTGGTGCGGACCTCGGCGACGTCGCGGCTGCGGTGCTCCTTGAGCTGGCGCAGCAGGTCGATGTCGGTGTGGTCGAGCTTGGCGGGCACCACCACGTCGATGTGCGCGTGCAGGTCGCCGCGGACGCCCGAACGCAGGTGCGGCATGCCGTGGCCGCGCAACGTCGTCACCGCGCCGGGCTGGGTACCGGCGGCGATGGTCAGCTCCACCGGCCCGCCGAGGATGTCGTCGACGCTGACCGTGGTACCCAGCGCGGCGTCGACCATCGGCACCGACACCGTGCAGTGCAGGTCGTCGCCGTCGCGGACGAACACGTCGTGCGGCTTCTCGTGCACCTCGACGTACAGGTCGCCGGCCGGTCCGCCGCCGGGTCCGACCTCGCCTTGGGCGGCCAGCCGCACGCGCATCCCGTCGCCCACCCCGGCCGGGATCTTGACGCTGATCTCACGCCGGGCGCGAACGCGGCCGTCGCCGCCGCAGCGGTGGCAGGGGTCGGGGATCACTTCGCCCACCCCACCGCACACCGGGCACGGCCGCGCCGTCATGACCTGGCCGAGCAGCGAGCGCTGCACGGTCTGGATCTCACCGCGGCCGCCGCAGGTGTCACACGTCGCGGGCGTCGAGTTGCCGTGTGTGCCCTTGCCGTGGCACAGGTCGCACAGCACGGCGGTGTCGACGGTCACCTGCTTGGTCACGCCGGTCGCGCATTCGGCGAGGTCGAGACGCATCCGCAGCAGGGAGTCCGAGCCGGGCCGGACACGCCCGATCGGTCCGCGAGAGCCGCCGCCCCCGCCGAAGAACGCCTCGAACACATCGCCCAGGCCACCGAAACCGGCGCCGAATCCATTCGCGCCCGACGCGCCCGCACTCTCGAGCGGGTCACCGCCGAGGTCGACGATGCGGCGCTTCTCCGGATCGGACAGCACCTCGTAGGCGGCGCTGATCTCCTTGAACCGGGCCTGCGCCTCCTCGTCGGGGTTGACGTCGGGGTGCAGCTCGCGGGCAAGCTTGCGATAGGCGCGCTTGATCTCCTGATCGCTGGCGCCCTTGCTCACTCCGAGCAGGCCGTAATAATCGCGTGCCACGCTTGACCTTTCAGTGCCGGTGTACCGGCTGTTACGACTTCCTCTTCGACGCGCTCATCGCGTACCCAGGACTTCACCTATGTACAAAGCAACCGCAGCGACATTAGCGATAGTTCCCGGATAGTCCATCCGAGTGGGACCCACCACACCCATGCCGCCGTAGACCTTGCCCGAACTGCCGTAGGCCGTGGTGACCACCGACGTGCCCGCCATCTGTTCGGCCTCGGTCTCGTGACCGATCCGCACGGTCACCTTGCCCGCCTCCTGCTGCGCGGCGAGCAACCGCAGCACCACCACCTGCTCCTCGAGGGCCTCGAGGACCGACCGCAGCGAGCCGCCGAAATCGGCGGTGTTGCGGGTGAGGTTCGCGGTGCCGCCGAGCAGGAGCCGCTCCTCGGCGTGCTCGACGAGCGTCTCGACCAGCACGGTGGCCGAACGGCCGACGGCGTCGGCCAGCCGGTGCGAGATCCCCGGGCTGCCGTTCAGGTGCGAGGCGAGGTCCGAGACGGCCACCGACGCGGCCGAGAGCCGCTTGCCCTCCAGCGCCTGGCCGAGCAGATCGCGCAGCGTGGCGAGTTCGTGTTCGTCGATCGCGTCGCCGAGTTCGACGATGCGCTGGTCGACACGGCCGGTGTCGGTGATGACGACCAGCAGCAGGCGCGCGGGCGTGAGGGCCACCACCTCCAGATGACGGACCGACGAGGTGGACAGCGTCGGGTACTGCACGATCGCGACCTGACGGGTCAGCTGCGCCAGCAATCGCACCGCCCGGCGCAGCACGTCGTCGAGGTCGACGCCGCTCTCGAGGAATTTGAGGATCGCCCGCCGTTCGGCCGACGACAGCGGTTTGACGTCGTCGAGCCGGTCGACGAACTCGCGGTAGCCCTTCTCGGTGGGCACCCGCCCGGAACTGGTGTGCGGTTGGGTGATGTACCCCTCGGCTTCGAGGACGGCCATGTCGTTGCGGACGGTCGCGCTGGACACTCCGAGGTTGTGTCGCTCCACCAGGGTCTTGGAGCCGATCGGCTCCTTGGTGGCGACGAAGTCGGCGACGATGGCGCGCAGCACCTCGAAGCGACGGTCGTCGGCACTACTCATCGTGTTCACCCACCTCTCGGACACAGCGCAGTTCGCGTCCAGTTTACGGTGCTCAGCTGCCGTCCCACGCATCGCGCGGTACGCGTGACTACCCCCCGCCGAGGTTCGGCTAACCTTCGTCGTAGAGGGGGCCGAGCAACCGAAGGCGCGCTGATGATCTTCAAGGGTGTCCGCGACGGTAAGCCTTACCCCGAGCACGGTCTCAGCTATCGCGAATGGTCGCGTATCCCGCCCCGCCAGATCCGGCTCGACGAGATCGTCACGACCACGACCGTCCTCGCGCTGGACCGGTTGCTGTCCGAGGACTCCACCTTCTACGGCGATCTGTTCCCCCACGCGGTCCGCTGGCAGGGCGTGATCTATCTGGAGGACGGTCTGCACCGCGCCGTGCGCTCGGCACTGCGTAACCGCACGGTGCTGCATGCCCGGCTCTACGACATGGACGTGCCGTACTCCCAGCAGATCTAGGCGCACGAGAACGGGCCCCCTCCGCGCGGAGGGGGCCCGTCTCATGTGGTGGTGCGTCTACTCGGAGGCAGCGCCGGACTTGGCGGAATCCTTCGACTCGGACTTCGTCTCGGACTTCGCGTCCTTGGCGCCGTCGTCGTCCTTGGCGTGCTTCGGCGCCGAATCCGATTTGGCCTCGGCCGCTTCCTTGTTGCTGGCGTGACGGCCGCCGGTGAGCGTGCCGATCGCGTCGCGAACCTTCTTCGACGCGGCGGCCTGGTGCCCGGCGATCGCCGTGCGCAGATCCTGGGCGGGCGCCTTCTTCTCGACGGCGGTGTCCGCAGCGGCCTCGTCGACGACGACCGGCGCCGCACCGACGATCTCCTCGGTGACGGTCACCGGCACCTCGGCGTCCTTGAGCGGGACCGAGGCCTCGATGGCGGCCGGCTCGGCCGAGGCCTTCTCACCGAGCGAGGTCTCCTCGACGTCGACGACCACCGTCTCGGAATCGGATACGAGCGCCGTCGCCGAGACGTCGGCGGTACGCGTCTGCTGCGCGCTCGGTGCCGTGACCGTGTTCGGCTTCAGCGCGTCGGCGATCGCGTTCGGCAGACGCACGAACAGGTCGACGATCGGACCGGTGCCGTTGATCAGACCCGGGAAGTACTGGCTCGCGGCGCAGTCATCGCCACATGCCGGGTTGACGTAACCGTTGAACAGGGCGTTGAAAACCGTGCCCGGCGTGTTGACGAGCACGTTGACCGCGCCCGCGGCGTCACCGTCCTGGACCGCCGCCACGAGAGCCTCGGCGGCCAGCGCGATCTCGAAGTTCACCCCGATGAACGGACCGAGGAACGACTTGGTGGTGCCGTTCACGACGCCACCCTGGTCGAAGATCGTGGCGACCACGTCGGTGAAGTTCTGGGCGATCTGCTCCGGAATACCGATGCGGCCCTCGGGAAGTCGGGGGCTCGGCTCGGCGGAGAAGAGCCATTCGGCGATCGGCGACAGAATCGTCAGCGAGTAGACGTTGAAGCGGTTGAGGCGGTCGTACGCCTCGGCGAACTCGCCCCTCTCCAGGGCGGCGCGCGCCTCGTCCAGCAGGACACTGCCGTTGGCGCCGTTCCAGAAGTTCTCGAACGCCTCGGGGACTCCCAGGAATCCCTCGCTGATCTGCCCGAGGTATCCCGCCTGGTTCTCGGCCAGCTGGCCCAGGATCGGGAACGGATTCGCGGTCAGGGCGCCGGCGAGCGCGGTGAGGTTCTCGAACCCGTTCTCGAACAGGTTGCCGTAGACCGCCGCCGGGCTGTCGGTGACCCTCGCGTTGGCGGTCAACTCGAACGCGCGCTGCTGGATCTCGGACACGTTCGGCGCCACCGGAGTGACGGCGATGGCACCGGCACCGACCATCGCGATGCTGGCGAGCAGCAACTTGTTCGGCCGGGGCGTCGAGTACGCCGAATCTGTCTGCGGCCCGGGGCACGACCCGGCGGCGCGAAGAGCTAGTTGCACGAGATCTCCTTCGAAGTGAGGTGCCGCACCTGAGCGGCGCCTGGAAGGTATCTGAGATTTCACTGAGACGCAATAGGTTCGCCTAACCTTAGTAAGGGCGGCTTAATATTGCTGTTTTGCTGGGAATATCGCTTCTCACCGCAGCGTGCGGATCGCCACGCGCGGTCCGTCAGCCGACCTGTCTCGATCTTCACGATCAGAGTGGTACGCCGGTCCCACTCATCGGCGACACGATAGGCACCCCGCCCGCATCACCCGCGCCACATGTTTGCTGTGGATCGGCCGGGCAAACCTTCCCCGAGGGCCGGGTCTACTCCGGCGACATCGCCTCGCGCAGGCTGCGCGGTCGCAGGTCCGTCCAGTTCTCCTCGACGTAGGCGAGGCAGTCCGCGCGGGTGGCCTCGCCGAACACGACGCGCCAGCCCGCGGGCACGTCGGCGAACGTCGGCCACAGGCTGTGCTGCTCCTCGTCGTTCACCAGGACGTAGAAGCGCCCGTTGTCGTCATCGAAGGGGTTGGTGCTCAATGCTTCTCCTGTGTGTCGTGGCTGTGCCGGCCCCCAGATCCGCGCCGAGTACGCGATCGGACAGCAGGCCGAGGCAGCTGAGGTTCGGGAAACCGGGTCCCTGGGTGAGCCCGGCGAGACCGGGCAGGAACAGCTTCGGGGCGACCCCCTCGAGGGCGAGGTCGTGACCGATCGACTCCTGGAGCAGCTCGCCGGTCAGCGGTCCGCCGAGACCCAACTCGAGCAGGTCGCGGGTGTCCTGACCGAGCAGTGGCAGGAACCACAGCGCGTCGGCACCCTGACCATCGATCACGAGGTCGAAACCGTGCACGGTCTCCAGGCGCTCGCCGGCGCGGTCGGTGTGCAGCGTCAGCCGGATCCGGTCGTCGCGCGGCACCGCGTGGGCGACCCGACCCCGCAGGTGGCGGATGCGGTCGTCGGCCAGCAGCGCCTCCTGCACGCGCGCGGAGAACACCCCCCGGTCGGTACGGAACATGGCGTCGCGACGCTCGGCGAGCGTGAGGCTGCTCCAGCCGGTGGGGTCGGAGAACAGCGTGTTCTCGAAGAACCCCTCCCCCCGGGTGAACAGCGTGACCTGCGGCGAGATCACCGTGATCGTCGAAATGCGGTGCCGGAACAGTTCATTGAGCATCGATGCGGCGGTCTCGCCGCCGCCGATCATCGCGACGCGCTCGGCGACGATCAGCTCGTGCCCGGCGACGCGCCGCCAGAAGTCGGCGATCGACATCACCCGCGGATGGCCGGGCAGCAGCGTCCGTTCGGCCTGACCCGGTCCGGTGATCATCATCGCGTCGGCGTCGACCGTCGACTCCGGGGTGTGCAGTTCCCAGCCGCGGCCACCGACCGAGATGCGCTCGACGTCGCCGTGCACCACGGTCATCCCGATGGCGTCGGCGACCCAGCGCAGATAGGCGGCCCACCGGTGATGGTTCGGCGCCGGCCTGCCGCGGTCGATCCACTCGGCGAACTGGGAGGTGGCGACGAGGTAGGCCTGCCAGCTGTGCCGTGTCATCCGCTCGTCGAGTTCGGCGTTGCGCCGTGGTACGAGCGCGGAACGGTACGGGAAACCGATGTCCTTCTCGGGGCTGGTGCCCAACCGGTGCTGCCCGTCGGTCCATCCACCGGCGGCGGTCCAGTTCGCTCCCACCCCGGTGCGTTCGACGACCACCACCTCCGGCGCGTCGACGCCCATGTTGCGGAGTTCGGCGGCCTTGGCGGCCACGGCCACGGCCTTGGGGCCGGCGCCGATCACAGCCAGCGTCGCGGTCATGGGACAACCTCCTGCAGCGCGTCCTGCCACAGGGACTGCAGGACGGCGACGTCGTCGGCGGACAGGATCTCGGACAGCGTCCGCCACTGGGTGGCCAGCACGGGCGCGTCACCGTGGGGAAGGATCGCGGCCATCACGGTCACCTCGTGCCGGACGGCCAGATCCGGTTCGGGGAGCACCGACACCGCGCTGAGAAGTCCCTTGTCGACGTTGAACGCGCCGGCGCCCCGCACGTCGGCGCGGCCCAGGTAGTTCAGCAGCAGTTGCGGTTGCCGGTAGGCGCCGAGCCGTTCGGCGGTGTCGGCCCGCAGATACCGCAGCAGGCCGAAATCGATGCCGTCGCCGGGGATCTCGACCGGACCGCTGTCCGGGTCGACCCGGACGGGGTAGATCGCGCTGAGCAGTCCGACGGTGTCGCCGGTGTCCGCCTCGTCGCTCACGACCCCGTCGGCTCGGCCGTGGGTCTCCAGCGCCAGCAGCGGTGTCGGAGTGGGCTGCCCGAGGCGTCTGCGCCAGGCCGTCACGGTCCGGGCCGCCGCGGCGGCCAGCAGTGCCGGCACGGCCTCCGCCGAGGCGATCAGCCGCGCGGTCAGGTGTGGGTCGGTGACGACGACGCTGACCTGGAGATCACCTGCGCGGTCCGTCGCCGGCTGCACCCGGCGCGCCCCGAGATCCGGATCGGGCCCGTCGAGTTGCGCGGCCCAGAAGTCGGCGGTCTCGAGGCGGTGAGCCCGCTCGTGCAGCAGCGAAGACCATCGGCGGTAGGTGGTGTGTTCGCGGGTCGGCACAGGCGCGCGCCCGGTGTCGAGCGCGTGCCAGGCGGCGTCGAGCTCACCGAGGACGACCCGCCACGACGCCGGGTCGATCGCCAGCACGTGCGCGGTGACCACCAGCACGCCGGGGCCGTGCGCCGGGCGCAGCCACACCGCAGACCACCACCGGCCGCGCTCGGGATCCAGTGTCCGAACGGCGGATTCCGTGTGCTCGGCGACCGCGGCGGCGAGGTCACCGCTCACCGGGGCTTCGGAGACTAATTCTTCTGCGAGCGGATCTGCCTGCGGCACAAGTGTCATGGTGGCGCGGTCGAGCCGGGTGCGGAGCACCTCGTGGCCGTCGACCACGGCCTCGAGCAGCGTGCGCAGCGCGTCGGCCGTGATGCCGTCCGGCAACGGGATCGCCTCGGTCTGCGCGAGCCGGCGCGGGTCGCCGTGCTCGTAGAGCCAGTGCACGTTCGGCAGCACCGGGATGGGATCCGACGAGGCCGTCTCCAGTGCTTCCGTCTTCTGCGTGTCCGACTCGGCGTCGATCGCCGCGGCGAGTTCGCGGATCGACCCGCATTCGAGCATCAACCGGGCCCGCACGCCGACGCCGCGGCGGCGGGCTGCCTGGACCACCGACAGCGCCACGATGCTGTCCATCCCGAGCGTGAGCAGGTCGGCGCCGACGTCCACCGCGGTGGCGCCGAGCAGTTCGGCGACCGCCTCGGCCAGGGCGGTCTCGGTGGGCGTCTCGGGGGCGGCCGCCGGGCCGGTGGCGGCGTCGTGCGCGGCGAGGGCGGCGTCGTCGATCTTGCCGTGTGCGGTCAGCGGCAGTTCGTCGAGCACCGCGATGTGGTGCGGGACGAGGTAGCGCGGCAGCCGGGCGCTGAGCATGCGCCGAAGCTCGGCGACGGCGACGTCGGCGCCGGCGGTGGCCGCGTAGGCCATCAACCGGGGGCCCGCGGCGTGCGCGCGGACGGCGACGTGGGCCGCGCGCACCGCGGGGTGGGTCTGCAGCACCGCGCACACCTCACCGGGTTCGACCCGGAAGCCGCGGATCTTGGCCTGATCGTCGCTGCGGCCGAGGTACTGCAGGGCGCCGTCGCGGTCCCGGCGCACCACGTCGCCGGTGCGATACATCCGGTTGCCGACCTGGAACGGGTCCGCGACGAACCGGCCGGCGGTCTCGCCGGCCCGGTTGAGATAGCCGCGGGTGAGCTGGGCGCCGGACAGGTACAACTCCCCCGCGACGCCGTCGGGGACCGGACGCAGCCACGCATCGAGGACGTAGGCGCGCGTGTGGCGGGTCGGTGACCCGATCACCGGGTGCGGGTGTTCGGCGATCGGCGCGACGACGGCCTCCACGGTCGTCTCGGTGGGCCCGTAGCAGTTGTAGGCGCTCATCGCCGTGCGCGCGCACCTATCGCGGATGAACCGCCAGGTACCGCCGCCCACCGCTTCGCCGCCGAGCGCGAGCACCGCCAGCGGCACCCGTGACATCAGCCCGAAAGCCTTGAGCTGAGCGAACATCGACGGTGTGGTGTCGATCATGTCGATGCCGTGCCGGTCGATGGTGTCGACCAGCGCTTCGGCGTCGCGTTGGACGTCGTCGCCGATGATGTGCACCGAGTGGCCTTCGAACAGCGCGACCAGCGGCTGCCAGGCGGCGTCGAAGGTGAACGACCAGGCGTGCGCGATCCGCAGCGGACGGCCCAGCCGTTCGGCCGAAGGCCGGAGCACGTGCCGGGCGTGGTCGTCGCCGTAGGCCAGCAGCGCGTCATGGGTGCCGATCACGCCCTTGGGGACGCCGGTGGTGCCGGAGGTGAACACCGCGTAGGCAGCCCGGCCACCGGTGACGGCCGCCGGCGTCCACGATGGGTCGGGTTCGCCGACTGCGGCCAGCAGCGCATCGTCGACGACGACGGGTGCCGACGTCTGGCGCAGGATCTCCTCGATCCGCTGCCCCGCCATCCCCGGATCGAGCGGCACGATCATGCCCCCCGCCTTGAGCACGGCCAGCATCGCGACCACGTAGTCCGGACCGCGCGAGAGTGCCACGGCGACCGGCGTTTCCGCGACGACTCCGCGCGCGGTCAGGGCGGCGGCCAGCCGGTCGGCGGCGGCGTCGACGTCACGGTAGGTGAGGGCGCCGCCCTCCCAGCTGACCGCGACGGCGTCCGGCGTGCGGAGCGCCGCCTCGGTGAACGCGGTGTGCACACCGGTCCGGTCCGGCGCCTCGACGACGGCGGACACCTCAGGACGGTCGCCGGGCCGGATGTGCACGTCACGAAGTGGCGCGTCCCAGAGGGCGATCAGCCGTTCGACGGTGTCGAGCAGGCACTGCCCGACACCGCGCGGGGTGAGCAGACCCAACGCGCCGTCGAGGGTCTCCACCAGCACCGTCAACCGCTCACCGGCCATGTGGGCGGCGATGGTCACCGGGAAGTGTGACAGGCTCTCCAGCGCCGCGGGGATGAAGGTGGCGCCTGCGGCCTCGAAGCGGTGATCGCCGCCGGCCAACCCGCCCGGCGGGAAGTTCTCGTAGACCAGCAGGGAGTCGAACAGCTCCCCCACCCCGGCAAGGGCGCGCAGCTCGGCGTGGGCGAGATAGCTGTGCTCGCGCAGCGCGGCGGCGGTGCGCTGCAGCGAAAGGCACTGACCGCCAACGGTGTCGACCGGGTCGAGCCGCACCCGCAGCGGCACGGTGTTGATGAACAGGCCGACCATGGTCTCGACACCGGCGAGTTCGTCCGGGCGTCCCGACACCGTCATCCCGAAGGTCACGTCGCGGCGGTCGGTGAAGACGGACAGCATTGCCGCCCAGGCCATCTGAACCAGCGTGTTGACGGTGACGCCGCGGGAGCGGGCCGCCTCCGTCAGCCGGTGGGTGGCGGCGGCGTCCAGCGCGACCTCGGTACGCCGCGGGAGCCCCGCGGCCGGTTCGACGGCGGACAGCGCCGGGGTCAGAAGCGTCGGCGCGTCGATGCCGGCGAGGTGCTCGGCCCACAGCGCCCGGCTCGCCGCCTGGTCGCGGCCGGCCAACCAGCCGATGTAGTCGCGGTAGGGCCGAGGCGGGCCGCCCAGCGCGCTCAGGTCTCCACCCGCGCGGTAGAGCGCCACCAGTTCACCGACGAACAGCGGAAGCGACCAGCCGTCGATCACGATGTGGTGCGCGACGATCACCAGTCGCCATGTGCTGCCGGGCAATTCGATCAGCAGGAATCGGATCGCCGGTCCGCGTTCGAGGTCGAACGGCCGCCGCCGCTCGCGGTCCTCCAGTGCGGCCACCTCGTCGGCGTCCCGGGCCTGCACGTGCTGCCAGGGCAGGTCGACGCGGGCCGGGACGACCTGGACGGGGCGGGGCAGGTCGCCCCGGAAGAAGCCGGCCCGCAGGTTCGGGTGCCGGGTCAGCATCGCGGACGCACATTCGCGCAGCCGGGTGGTGTCCAGCGTTCCGGTCACGTCGGCGGCCATCGCGATCACATAGGGATCGCCGTCGGTGTGCTCGGTGCCGGCCAGCATGGTCATCGAGTAGAGGCCCTGCTGCAGCGGGCTCAACGCCATCACGTCCTCGATGGCGTTCGCGGTGCGAGCCGCGTCGGCCTGCGTCACGGCGCGTCCTCGCGCGAGGCGCTCCACGACGCCGTCAACGCGGCCAGGTCGTCCGCGGACAGGCCGGACGCGCTCATCGGTGCGTGGGCGGTGTCCCGGCCGGCCGCGCCGCCGGCGGTCACGGTCTTCTCGTCGACGGCGGCGGCGAGGTCGTGCAGTGTGGGCTGTTCGAACACCATCCGGGCGGTCAGTCCGAGTCCCGCGTCGCGGGCCCGCGCGGCGAGTTGCACGGCGAGGATGCTGTCCCCGCCGAGGCTGAAGAAGTCGTCGTACCGTCCGGTGACCTCGACATCGAGGACCTCGCCGAGCAGGGTCGCCAGCGCGCGTTCGGTGTCGGTGGCCGGTGGCTCGCCGGTCTGATCCACCACCCGGGCGGGGGGCCCGTCGGCGCGGTCGTCCGAGCCGACCAGTTCGAGCACACCGTGGGCACTCCACCGGGCCCGGTCGCCGGTGCGGTGCAACCGGGTACCCGGGCGCGCGCCGTACGGGTGGGCGACGAGCCGGGTCGCGGTCAGCGCGGCCCCGTTCCAGTGCGCGGCAGCCAGCGGACCGCCCGCGGTGTACACGTCCCCGACCACACCGACCGGCACCGGTCGCAACGCCTGGTCCAGTACGAAGACGTCGCCGCCGCCCCACTGTTCGACGATGCGCTGCCGTTCACCGGGCGCACCGATGTCGAGGTCGTCGATCGTCAGGTCGGGCTGCTCGGCGAACGCCGCCACCACCCGCCCGAGCCAGCCGACGAACCGCTGTGCGGTCTCACGGCTGTAGAGCTCGGGTCGGTAGATCACGTGGCCCCGGTATCCGCCGCCCCCGTCGGAGGCGAAGAAGTTCAGCGACAGGTCCGCGTGCGCGGCGTCGAACGTCGGCTCGAGCACCGTGACCGTGGTGTCACCGCCGGGGCCGTGGTCGATCACGCGGTTCTCGGGCAGTTGTTCGCGCACGTGTACCACGACGCTGAACAGCGGGTTGCGCGCCAGGGTGCGCACCGGGCTGACCGCGTCGACGACCTGGTCGAACGGCAGGTCCTGGTGGGCGTAGGCGTCCAGCGCCATCTCGCGGGCACGTCGGCACACCTCCCGCAGGGTGGGGTTGCCGCGAAGGTCGTTGCGCAGCACCAGGATGTTGATGAAGAACCCCACCAGCTGGTCGAGCTCCGGTTCGGACCGGCCGGCCACCGGGGTGCCCAGCGGGACGTCGGGACCGCTGCCTGCCTTGTGCAGCACCACGGCCACCGCCGCCTGCAGCAGCATGAACTCGGTGACCCCGAGCTCGCGGCACAGCGCCGACAGCTTGTCGCGGGTGGCCCCGTCGATGTGGAACTCGACCGCCTCGGCCAGTCCGCTGGGCACCGGCGGCCTCGTGAAGTCGGGGCGCAGCCCCGACTCCTCGGGCAGCCCCGCCAGCTGGCGGGCCCAGTAGTCGCGCTGCGGACCGGTGATGCCGGCGTCGTCGGCGAGCAGCGCGCTCTGCCAGGCCCCGAAGTCGGCGTACTGCACGGGAAGCGGCGCCCAGGCGGGAGCCTCGCCCGCGACCCGCGCCCGGTAGGCCGTCAGCAGATCGGCGAACAGCACGGTGGCCGACCAGTGGTCGCCCGCGATGTGGTGCATCACCACCGACAGCACGTGATCTTCCGAAGGCGAGCGCAGCGAGCCGACTTCCGACCCGGCAACGCTCAGGACGGCGGGCCGGATCGGGCGGTCATGCTCGAGGTCGAAGACGTGGCCGCGTTCACGGTCGAGTTCGGCGCGCAGCCACTCCTCGCCGTCGCCGTGGGCGCGTCGCACCGTCACCGGTTCGGCGGGCAGCACGATCTGGTGTGGCACACCGTCGATCTCCCGGTACACGGTGCGCAGGATCTCGTGCCGGTCGATCACGTCACCGATGGCGGCGACCAACGCGTCGACATCGCACGGTCCGCGCAACCGCGCGGCGAAGGGGATGTTGTTGACGACGCTGGGCCCGTCGACGCGGTAGGCGAACCAGGACCGCAGCTGGGCCGATGAGAGCGGTGCCGGGCCGTCGAGGTGCAGCGGCATCAGCCGCGGACGCACGGGGCCACCTCCCCCCGCCCGCACGGCGTCGATGTGGCCGGCGAGCTGCGCCACGGTCGCCAGTTCGAAGACCTCCTGGACGCCGATGTCGATGCCGCACGAGGTACGCACGGCAGCAACGAGTTTCGTCGCCAGCAGCGAGTGCCCGCCGAGGTCGAAGAACGAGTCGTCGGCGCCGATGTCCCCATCGCGGCCGAGCAGTTCACCGAACAGCCGGGCGATCTCGCGTTCGGTGTCGGTCGCGGGTTCGCGGAACTCGACGGTCGAGGTGAGCTCCGGTTGGGGCAGCGCGGCCCGGTCGATCTTGCCGTGCGCCGTGATCGGGATCTCGTCGATCACCACGTACGCCGCGGGCACCATGTACTCGGGCAGCGCCGCGGCCACCCGCGCGCGGATGCGGTCGACGGCCACCGAGTCGCGGTCCTCGCCGCTCACCGGCGTCAGATACCCGACCAGGCTCTTGCCCACATTCGGCAGTTCGCTGACCACCACCACTGCCTGTCCGACGCTCGGGTCGACGGAGATCGCGGCCGCCACGTCACCGAGTTCGATGCGGAAGCCGCGGATCTTCACCTGCTCGTCGGCGCGCCCGACGAATTCGATGTCCCCGTCGGCGTTGCGGCGGGCGAGGTCACCCGACCGGTACAGCCGGCCACCGGGGGTGAACGGATCGGCCACGAAGCGCTCGGCGGTGAGCCCGGGCCTGCGGTGGTAGCCGTGCGCCACATGTGTTCCACCGATGTAGATCTCGCCGATCACCCCGACGGGCACCGGTTGCAGTGCATCGTCGAGCAGGTGCATCTGCGTGTTGATCTTCGGGCGGCCGATCGGCACGATGCGGGTGCCCTGCTTGCCTTCCACCTTGTAGCGGCTGGCGTTGATCACGGTCTCGGTCGGACCGTAGAAGTTGTGCAGCAGCGCATCGAAGGTGGCGTGGAACTTGTCGGCCACCTCACCGGGCAGGGGTTCACCCCCGATCGGCACACGCTGCAGGGTCCGCCACTGACTCACCCCCGGCAGCGACAGGAACAGACCGAGCAGCGACGGCACGAAATGCATTGCGGTGATGCCTTCGTCGCGCAACAGCTCGGTGAGGTACCCGATGTCGTTGAGCCCGCCGGGCCGGTGGATGACGATCCTGGCGCCGCAGGCGAGCATGCCGAAGATCTCGGCGATCGACACGTCGAAGCTCGGCGAGGCGACCTGCAGGAGCCGGTCTTTGGCGTCGACCTGGTACTCGTCCTTGAACCAGACGAAGTACTCCGCGACGGGGCGGTGCGGCACGGGGACGCCCTTGGGCAGTCCGGTGGTGCCGGAGGTGTAGATCAGGTAGGCGGTGTTGTCGGGCCGCAACGGCCGCACCCGGTCGGCGTCGGTCGGGTCGTGGACGGGCAGGGCGTCGAGCCCGGTGACCGGTTCGCGCAGCACGATTCGCGCGTCGCAGTCGCCGAGGATGAACGCCAGCCGGTCCTCGGGGTAGGTGGGATCGATCGGCACGTACACCGCACCGGCCTTCGCCACGCCCAGCGCCGCGACCACCAGCTCGGGCGACTTGTCGAGCAGCACCGCGACCCGGTCCTCGGCGCCGATGCCCTGGCCGATCAGCCAGTGCGCGAACCGGTTGGCGGTCTCGTTGATCTCCCGGTAGGTGTGGCGGCGGCCCTCGTAGACCACCGCGATCGCGTCGGGTGTGGCCGCCACCTGGGCGGCGATCAGGTCGGGCAGCGTGCGGGGCGCCGTGTCGAAGCGTTCGCCGGAGGCGGCGTCGTGCAGCCATCCGGTGTCCGCGGGGCTCATCAGGTCGAGGCGGGACAGCGACGTGTCGGGACGGTCGAGTGCGCTGTCGAGCAACACGACCAAGTGGTCCAGAAGCTGTTGGGCCAGTGCGGGTTCGATGATCTCGACCAGGTGCTCGAACTCGACCAGCGCACCCCCACCGGAGGGCTCGGCGTCGAACTCGACCATGACACCCAGCGGCAGCTGGGTGAGGTGGCTGCGCAGATCGGCCCGTTCGCAGCGCACGCCGGGCGGCGCGAATCCGAACCGGTCGGGTCCGCGGAAGCCGAAGCTGACCCTGGTCATCCGTTCGGTGCCGTGGCGGCGGTCGGGGTTGAGCTCGCGGACCACCTGGTCGAGGTTGATGCCCTGGTGGGCGAACGCGCCGAGGGCGGTGTCGCGGGCCTGGGTCAGCATGTCGCGGAACGACATCGACGCCTTCGGCTGCAGCCGCATCGCGACGGTGTTGCCGTAGTAGCCGATGCGGCCCTCCGTGCCGGTGCCGCGATTGAGCACCGGGGTGGCGACGAGGAAGTCGTCGGCGTGGGTGTAGCGGTGGATCAGCGTTCCGAATACGGCCAGCAACACCGCATACGGCGTGCATCCGGTGTCGCGCGCCAGGTCGACGACCCGCCGGGTCCTCTCGGCGTCGAGCGTGACGCTGGTCCGCGCGGAGCGGAGGCTGGTCGGCACCGCCGAACCGGTCGGCCCGGGAAGTTCCAGCGGCTCGGGCGGATCGGCCAGCACCCGACGCCAATAGGCGAGGTCGTCCGCGGCGTCCCGGGGAGCAGCGGGGACGTGCGGATCCAGCTCCTCCCCCGCGTCGCCCCGGGTGTAGGCGCGCGTGAGGTCGCCGAAGAACACCTCCCAGGACCCGTCGTCCCAGGCGATGTGGTGGGCCACCAGCAGCATGACGTACTCGTCGATCCCGATGCGCACCATGGTGATCCGCAACGGCGCGTCGGTGGACAGGTCGAACGGCGCCGCGAACTCCCGCTGGGCGAGGACCTCGAGTCGGAGCCGCTGCGCCTGCTGGTTCGCCAGGCCGGTCAGGTCGTGTTCGACCCAGCCGGGACGCAGATCGGCGTGCACGGTGGGACGGGGTTCGCCGGTGTCGTCTGCGGTGTAGGTGGTGCGCAGCACGGGGTGTCTGTGCGCGACGGCGTTGAGGGCGGCGCGCAGCGCGGCGAGGTCGACGGCGCCGCTGATGCGGTAGGACAGGCAGACGTTGAGCAGTGCGCCGGACGGGTCGGCGGTCTGGACGAACCACATCCGCTGCTGCCCCTCGGACAGTTCCCGGGTCGAGGGCTCGGTCGCGACGTTCCGTGACGACAGCCCGCGCTCGCTGAGCCTGCGGCGCAGCAGTTCCAGGCGGGCTTGGTCGTCCGGTGCGGCCAACCGTGATGCGGTGGTGTCAGTCACTGGGGTGTATCCACTTTCTCGTCGAGTTCGGCGACCAGTTCCGCGCCGGTGACACCGCCCAACAGCGTGGCGAGCGGGACCGTCCGGCCGATGACGCGCCGGAATCTCTTACGAAGGTCGAGAGCGAGCAGGGAGTCGACACCGAGGTCGAACAGCGACGCGTCGAGGTCGATCCCGGCAGGGTCGGTGATCTTGAGGACGGCCGCGAGTTCACCGCGCACGGCGACGGCGGTGTCCACCGGCGCGGCGACGGTCTCCGATGCCACCCGTGCGCGGACGGGTTCGTCACCGCCGGAGAGCATCCGGATGCGGTGCGGGTCGGCGGCGAACACCAGCGGATCGACGGTGTGATCGCGCAGGCTGGCCTCGATGGCCTGTCGGGGGGCCATCGGCCGCAGCCCGGACCGTTCGATGCGGGCGGTCTCGGCGGCGTCGACGATGCCCGAGCCGGTCTCGGACTGCCACAGCCCCCATCGCACGGCCGTGCATCGGCGACCGTCGGCGCGCAGCCGCTGAGCGGTCGCGTCGAGCATCCGGTTGGCCGCCGAATACACGGCGTGGCCGCGGCCGCCCCACAGCCCGGACACCGACGAGCACAGCAGGATGCGGGCATCCCGGCGCAGCGGCCACAGTTCAGCGATGTGGGCGAGACCGACGACCTTGGCGCTCAGCGTATTCGCGGCGGCCGCCGCATCGAGACGCTCGCCGGGTCCGAAGGTCGCCGCACCGGCGGCGTGGATCACCAGCGTCGCTCCGTCGCCCGCCGATCCGGCTGCGGCGCGGACGTTCTCGCGGTCGGTGAGGTCGCACGGCACCGACAGCACGTCGGCGCCGTGGGGTTCGGCGAGCCGCGCGAGCACTGTCGGGTCGACGGTGCGGCGGCTGAGCAGGACGATGCGTCGCGCGCCCCGGTCGGCGAGGTGGCGCGCGTAGTGCAGGCCGATCTCGCCCGCACCGCCGGTGATCACCACGTTGTCGAGCACGCCCGAGTCCAGCGACCAGGCCGGTGCGAGAGGGGCGTCGGACACGGCACGCCGGAACAGGACCGGACCCGCACCGTCGTCGCGGATCGCCAGCTCACCCGCTCCCGACAACAGCGTGTCGACCAGCGCCGCGTCGACCGGCACGTCGGCGGACAGATCGAGGTGGTGGAAGCCGAGGTCGTGGCTATCGAGCCCGAGGCTGCGGTGCATCGCGGCGGTCGCGGCGGCCGACAGCGTCAGCGGCTCGCCGGCCCGCACCTGTTCGCCGGCCACGGTGACCAGCCAGATGTCCCGGCACCGCGGCCCGGCCGAGGCGGGGTAGCGCAGCGCGCCGGCACGCACCAGTTCGGTGACCGCCGCGACGGCGGTGCCGGCGTCGGGGCCGTCCGCGGATTGCGGTGCGACGACGACCATCACGTCCGCGTCGTCCGCGGTGGTGAGTGCCGCGCGGGGGTGCTCGCCGACGACCTCGCGCAGCCGCTCTCCGAGCGCACCGGCGGCGCCGAGGTCCAGCACGGTCACGGCGACCGGTGCCGCGGACACCGGCGGGGCGCTGTCGCCCACCGGCTGCCAGACCTCCTGTGCCACGGTGATCTCCGCGGACGCGGGCCGCGGTTCGGGTGCCGCCCACATCGGTGTGGCACGCATCGGCGCGTTCGGGAAGCCGCGCAGCCGATTCCCGGTGCGAGCGACCGCGTCGCGCCAGCCGTAGCCCGGATGCGACGCGGTCGCGGCCGCGAGATTGGCCGACAGCGCCTCGCAGATCGCGATGTCGCGTCTGCCCGATCCGACGAGGGTGGCGGCGGTGTCGCCGAGCAGATCCCCCATCGCGAACAGCAGCTGTGGGTGTGCCGACAGCTCGACGAATATGCCTGCCCCGCAGCGCAATGCCGACGCGAAGGCGCGGTCGAACCGCACGACGGCGCGCAGGTTGCGGTACCAGTAGTCGCCGAACGCCGTGCCCGCGGGCACCACGTCGCCGGTGGCGCCACCGATGAACTGCACCGGGGTGTCGGCGAAGACCCTCTGCGGCAGCCGGTTCACGAAGTCGTCCCGCAGAGGTTCGAGGATGCTGGTGTGCACCGGGAAGCCGACGGTGATCTCGCGCGCGAACCGGCCCTGTTCACGCACTCGCGCGACGGCCGCCGAGACGGCTTGTCGGTCACCGGATACCGCGACCGAGGTCGTGGCGTTGACCACCGACAGCTCGAGCCAGCCCGGTGTGGCCGCGATGACCTGCTGCGCGGCGTCGGGGTCCACGCCCAGTACGGCGACGGCGTGGTCGCCGGGCAGTCGATCGACCACGCCGGCGCGGGCGATGACCACCGCCACCGCATCGGCCAGCGTGATCGCGCCGGCGATGTAGGCGGCCCCGATCTCGCCGAGACTGTGTCCGACGGCGAGGTCGGGCAGCACCCCGTGGGACCGCCAGACGTGGGCGAGCGCGACGGCGTGGGTGAACTGCGCGCCCTCGATCTCCGTCTCCGAGAAGTCGCCCTCCGACGTGGTCAGGTACCGCATCGGCGATTCCGCGCCCGCCGCGGTGAACGCCTGCGCACAGGCGTCGGCCGCCGCCCGGTACTGCGGCAACTCCCGGTAGGCCCGCGCCCCCATCGACGGCCACTGTGTGCCTTGTCCGGGGAAGACGAATGCGATGCGGGTGGCGGAACCCGCGGCGCCGCGGGTGACCAGAGGGTGGTCGGCTCCGGCGGCGACCGCCCGCAGACCGTCCTCCAGTTCGTCGCGGTCACCGGCCCGCACCACGGCCCGGTACCGCCGCACGCGGCGAGTGGCGATCAGATGGTCGGCCACATCGGCGACCGAGGCCGCCCGGTTGCGGTCCAGATAGCTCAGCACGGTCCCGGCGCCCTCGGCGACGAGATCGTCGGCATGCGCGCTGAGCAGCACCGGCATCCGCCCGTCGGGCCACCGGTCCGGCCGCGTCACTTCGCTTCCCGCGGCCGGTCCGGCACGGCCACCACGACGTGGGTGTTGGTACCGCTCATGCCGAACGCCGACACCGCGCCCACGCGTTCGCCGTTGCGGGCCGGCCACGGCGTGAGCTTGTCCGCCAGCCGCAGAGCGCTGCTGTCCCAGTCGATCTCGCGACTGGGCTCGTCGACGTGCAGGGTGGGCGGGATGGTGGCGTGCTCGGCGGCGACGAGAACCTTCGCCAGCCCGAGGGCGCCCGCGGCCGACTGGGTGTGCCCGATGTTGGACTTGACCGAACCGAGCAGCGGTCCCCGGCCGGGTGCGGCGTCGCCGTAGGTGGCGGCCAGCGAGTGCAGTTCGGTCTTGTCGCCGAGCCGTGTTCCGGTGCCGTGGCCTTCGATCATGCCGACGTCTTCGGGCGTGATGCCGGCCTGCCGCATCGCCTTGCCGAACAGGCGGGTCTGGGCGCTCTCGCTGGGCGCGGTCAGCCCGACGGTGCGGCCGTCGGAGTTGATGCCGGTGGCGCGGACCTCGGCGAGGACGTCACGGCCGTCCCGTACCGCACCCGACTTGCGTTGCAGCACGAACAGTCCCGCCCCCTCCGCCCAGACGGCGCCGCTGGCGTGTGCGCTGTAGGGCCGGCAGTGGCCGTCGTCGGAGAGTGCGTGCTGTGTGGAGAATTCGGCGAAGTACCCCGGGGAACCCATCACGCACACACCGCCGGTCAGCGCGATGTCGCAGTCGCCGGACCGCAGGGCCTGCACCGCGAGGTGGAAGGCGGACAGCGCCGAGGAGCACGAGGTGTCGACGGTGACGGCGGGGCCCGCCAGGTCGAGCGTGTAGGCGATGCGTCCGGAGATGACCCCCAGCGAGGTCCCGGTGATCAGATGGCCGCTGTGGTGCGAGAACTCGGAGAGCGCGGGCCCGTACTCCAGTGCGGAGGCGCCGAGGTAACAGCCGACGTCGTGGCCGGCGAGGTCGTCGGGGTTGATGCCGCCGTTCTCCAGCGCGCGCCACGCCAGGCGTAGGGCCACCCGCTGCTGCGGGTCCATCGCGACGGCTTCGCGCGGCGAGATGCCGAAGAATTCAGGATCGAATGCCGTTGCGCTGGAGAGAAACCCGCCGAGGTCGTGGATCGGTTTGAAGCCCTCGCGCCGGGACCCGGCGAACAACTCGCGCAGCGACCAGCCGCGGTCGGTGGGAAACGGGCCCAGCGCTTCGCGCTGTTCGGACAGCAACGTCCAGTAGTCCTCCGGCGTGTCGATGCCACCGGGCGCCTCCACCGCCATCCCGACGATGACGACGGGATCCGCCTCCGGGACGACGCGGCTCGTGCCGGTCATCCGCCGCCCACCAGTGCGGCCACCTCGTCGAGGTGCTCGTCGAGGTAGAAGTGACCGCCCTGGAACGTCGACAGCGTGAACCGGCCCGCGGTGTGAGAGGCCCAGCGCCGCGACCACTCCTGGCTGATCCGGTGGTCGCGGTCACCGCGCAGGGCGTGGATGTCGGCGCGGATCCGCTCGTCGCGCCCGCAGGCGTAGCCGCTCAACGCGCGGTAGTCGGCCTGCACCGCCATCACGAGCAGTTCGACGAAGTCCTCGTCCTCGAGCAGCCGGGGGTCCGTGCCGCCGAGGTCCACCATGTCGGCAAGAACGTCGCGGTCGGTGCTCGGCAACGGCGCGGCCTCGGCCACCGTCGACGGGGCCTGACCCGCCGACGCCCACAGGGTGCGCACGGTGACGCCGTGGCGTTCGGCGACCCGGGCGAACTCGAAGGCGACCACCGCGCCCATGCAGTGGCCGAACAGGTCGAGCGGGCCGAGACGGTCCCACGGCCCCGCGTCGAACAGCTGGGCGGCGAGGTCGCCGATGCTCTCGGCCGCGGGGTGCCGCAACCGGTCGGCGCGCTGCGGGTACTGGACGATGTAGGTGTCGATCCCGTTGCGGGAGAACGACGTCGCGAGTGCGCGGTAGGCCGCGGCGGCGCCGCCGGCGTGCGGGAACACGACGGCCGTCGCGCCACCTGTGCCCGGGAAGCGTTTCACCCAGGGTGCGAACTCCACGTGCTGCGCCGTCATCGCGACGCCTGCGCCGACGTCGAGTCGAGGGCGGACGCCACGTCGACCGCGTTCATGTCGGTGACTTCGAGGTAGAGCTCGGCCACGCCGTCGAGGCGGTCGCTGCCGGACTCGTGGTCGGCGAGCCGACGGGCCAATGCGCCGACGGTGCGGGCGGCGAAGATGTCGGTGACCATCACCCCGGGCGAATCGAGCCACTCACGGATCCGCGCCACGGTCTGGGTCGCCAGCACCGAATCGCCGCCGAGTTCGAAGAAGTCGTCGTCGGCGCCGACGCTGTCGCGGTCGAGCACGGTGGCCACGATGTCGGCCAGCGCCCGCTCGAGCGCCGTCGCCGGTGCGCGGTACGTCGGCGCCTGACCGTTCGCGCGTTCGACGATGCTGCGGGTCAGCTCCGCGGTGACGGCTCTGCGGTCGATCTTGCCGCCGACCGTGAACGGGATCGCCTCGACGAGCGCGATGTGACTCGGAACCATATGCGGCGGGACGAGTTCGGCCATGCGTCCGGTGAGGTCGTCGACCGTCAGCGCGGGGTCCGACGCCCGCACGATGGCGGTCAGTTGTTCGCCGCGTCCGTCACCGGGGGCCGCCAGCACGGCGGCCACCGCGGTGTCGACGCCGGCGATGCGGCGCAGCGCGGCCTCGACCTCGCCGAGTTCGATGCGGTAGCCGCTGATCTTGACGCGGTGGTCGGCGCGACCGACGAAGTCGATCTGCCCGTCGGGCAGGTATCGGACGAGATCACCGGTGCGGTACCAGGTTCGGCCGTCGTGGACGACGAAGCGTTCGGCGGTCAGATCGGGCCGGCCGCGGTAGCCGCGGGCGATCCCGCGCCCGCCGACCCAGAGTTCGCCGGGCACCCAGTCGGGGCAGTCCGCACCGTCGGCGGCCACGACGCGACAGGCGTTGTTCGGCAGCGGACGGCCGAACGGGACGGCGGACCACTCGTCCGGCAGTTCTCCGGGCTCGCAGATGGTGTTGTGGATCGCGGTCTCCGTCGCCCCACCGAGGCCGGCGAACCGCACATTCGGTGCGGCGTCGCGCAATTGCCGGACCATCTCGGTGCGCACCCAGTCGCCGCCGGTGGGGACCACGCGCACCGACGGCAGGGGGCCGCCGACCTCCAGCAGCATCTCCAGCCAGCCGGGCATCCAGTGCAGCACGGTCACCGAGTGCTCCTCGATCATCCGCGCCCAGCCGTCGGGGTCGCGGCGCTGCGCCTCGTCCACCACGACCAGCGACCCGCCGGCCCGCAGCATCCCGAAGACGTCGAGCACCGACAGATCGCCCTCCAGCGTGGACAGCGCCAGGCTGCGGTCCGACGGCCCGATCCCGAAGTGGCCGTTGATGAATTCGAGGGTGTTCATGGCCGCGGCGTGGGTGACCTCGACACCCTTGGGGGCGCCGGTCGAGCCGGAGGTGAACAAGACGTACGCGACCTGATCGGGGTCGATCACGGCCGGGGTGACGCCGTGGGTTCGCGACCCGACGCGGACCGCCTCGGCGATCGTCAGCGCGGGCAGGAACGGGGGCGGCTCGTCACCGCACGCGAGCGCCATCCGCACGCCTGCGGTGTGCAGGATGCTCTCCGCACGGTCGGCGGGCTGGTCGGCGCCGATGGGCACGTACACCGCACCCGCGGCGTGGACGGCAAGCAGCGCGGTCACCTGGTCGGCGCATTTGGGGCCCATCACCGCGACGGTGTCCCCCGGTGCGACGCCTGCCACCTGCAGGGCGCCGGTAACCGCCAGGACCCGCTCACGCAGTTTGGCATAGGTGAGGGTGCCGGTCGATCCGATCACCGCGGTGGCGTCGGGAGTTTGTGCGGCGCTGCGGAAGAACCCGTCGTGCAGCGCGTCGTCGCTGCGCTCGGCGATGGTCTCGAGGGCGCGGCGGACCGCGAGCTGGGCTGGTGGCACCGCTGGCGGATCGACAGCGTCCCACGCCGCGTCGTCGGTGGCGAGCCGCTCGAGTTCGGCGAGCTGATAGGCGAACATCGCGTCGATGACGCCGGGCCGGAAGGCATCCTCGCGGACGTCCCAGTTGACCAACAGACCGCCGTCGAACGGCGTCACCTGCGCGTCAAGCAGCACCTGCGGGCCCTGGGAGATGTGCCACACCGGGGTGCCGAACTGGTCGGTCACGTCGCCGGCGAACAGATCCCCGAGGCCGAGCGCACTGGTGAACACGAACGGCGCCAACGTCGGAGTGCCGTGGTGGCGGCTCAGGTCGCGCAGCACCGACAGACCCGAGTACGTGGCGTGCGCCGCGGAGGTGTGCAGGGCCTCCTGCATCACCCGGGCCCGCTGCGCCGGGGTGTGCGCCTCGGTGAAGTCGACGTCGAGCATCAGTGACGAGGTGAAATCGCCGACCAGCTTGTCGACGTCGGGGTGAAACGGCTCGCGGCCGAACATCGGCAGGTTGAGCAGGAAGTGGCGGCTGGTCGACCACCGGGCCAGCGTTCCTGCATACGACGCGGCGAACGCCATCGCCGGTGTGATGCCGCGCGCGCGGGCCGCGGCGAACAGCCGGTCACGGGTGCCGGTGTCGAGGAAGTGCCAACGCCTGGCGCCGCGGCGCGGGTCACGCTGTTCGGCGCGTGGTACCAGCGGCAGCGCTGGCGGTTCGGGGAGTTCGGGGATCCGCTCGGTCCACCATCGGCGGTCCTCGTCGGCGTTGGGCGTGGGCGTCGCGGTGAACGCGCTGCGGTATTCGCGGTAGCTGTAGCGCAATGCGGGCAGCTCCACCCCGCGGTAGAGCGCGGCGAGGTCGGCCATGAAGTTGCGGTAGCTGACGGCGTCGGCGGCCTGCATGTCGAGATCGACGTGCAGGCGGGTACGTCCCCCGGGCAGCAGGGTCAGCGCCAGCTCCAGCACCTCGCCCTCGAGCATCTGGTGGGACTTGGCGTGGCGGATGACCTCGAGCTGTTCGTCGGCCGCGGCGGTGTCGAGGTGGCTCAGGTCGGTGACCTTGACGGGCAGTTCGCGGTCACTGATGCGCTGCATCCCGTCGCCGAGGATGTCGACGCGCAGCATGGGGTGCCGCGCGGCGAGCCGGGCGGCCGCGGCGCCGAGGCGTTCGGGATCGACATCTGTTCCGTCGAATTCGACGTACAGGTGTGCGGCCACGCCGCCGAGTTCGGTGAGTTCGTTGCGGCCCACCCACAGTGCGTGCTGGATCGGGGCGAGCGGGAACGGCGCGTCGGGGTCCGCGCTCACCGCGATCTCCGGCGATTCCGGTGCGGCGCCGGGGTTTTCGACGGTGCGCTCGCCGACGAGTCGCGTCCAGGCGGCCACGGTGGGGTTCGCCGCCATCGCCGCGAACCGCACGTCGATGCCCTGCTTCCGCCAGCGCCCCGACAGCGACATCATGCGGATGGAGTCCAGACCGGAGGCGATGAGGTCGGCGTTCGGGTCGAGTTCGGACTGGTCGACACCCAGAAGTTCGGCAACCTCGGCCCGTACAGTCTGCGAACTGGTCACAACGGCCTCCACCGCGTTCCTCCAAGTCAACGTAGGCTGCCCTAACTTCAGGAAGGCTATCCTATATTCAGGGAGTCGAACACTCCTACCCAGAGGGGCCTTTCCGCGCGATGAGCACCGGATTCCAGCATGTGCAGAGCGACCTGGTCGAGGGCTTCGTCCCCTTCCCCGAAGACCGCGCCGAGAAGTATCGGCGGGCGGGGTACTGGGCGGGGCGGCCGCTCGAATCGCTGCTCCTCGACGCGGCGCAGCGACGGCCCGACCACCCCGCGGTCGTCGACGCCGATGAATCCCTCACGTTCTCCGAGCTGACCGCGCGCGCCGACACCGACGCGGCGGCGCTGGCCGGACTCGGCATCCGTCCGGGTGACCGGGTGCTGCTGCAGCTGCCCAACTCCGTCCGATTCGCGGTCGCGTTCTTCGGCCTGTTGCGGGCGGGCGCGGTTCCGGTGATGTGCCTACCGGGCCATCGCACCGCCGAGCTGGGGCACTTCGCCGACGTCAGCGGCGCGGTGGCACTGATCCTCCCCGATGAGGTCGGCGGATTCGACCACCGGGAGATGGCCGCCCAGCTGGTGGCCGACCGCCCGGCCCTGCGACACGTGCTCGTCGACGGCGATCCCGGGCCGTTCGTATCGTGGACCGAGCTGATCGAGGGCGGCGGCGTGACAACGGAGATCGGCCCCGTCGACACCTCGCTGCCGGCCCTGCTGCTGGTCTCGGGCGGGACCACCGGACTGCCCAAGCTGATTCCCCGCACCCACGACGACTACGTCTACACCGCGGTGTCGAGCGCCCAGGCATGTCACTTCACCGCCGACGACGTCTATCTGGTGGCGCTGCCCGCCGGCCACAACTTCCCGTTGGCCTGTCCCGGCATGCTCGGGGCGATGACCGTCGGCGCCACGACGGTGTTCACCGCCGACCCCAGCCCCGAGGAGGCGTTCGCGCTCATCGACAGGCACCGGGTCACCGTCACCGGATTGGTCAACGCGCTGGGCAAGCTGTGGGCGCAGGCGTGCGAGTGGGAACCGGTGCTGCCGACGTCGCTGCGCCTGGTGCAGGTGGGCGGTTCGCGGATGAGCCCGGAGGAGGCGCGGTTCATCCTCGAACGCCTCACCCCCGGGCTGTCCCAGATCTTCGGAATGGCCGAGGGCATGCTGAATTTCACGCGGCCCGGCGATCCGGTCGACGTCGTGGTGCACACCCAGGGCAGGCCCGTCTCCCCGCACGACGAGATGCGGGTGGTCGACGAATCCGGCGCCGAGGTCGCCCCGGGTGAGGAAGGTGAGCTGTTGGTGCGCGGGCCGTACACACTCAACGGGTACTACCGCGCCGACGAGGCGAACGCCCGGTCCTTCAGCCCCGACGGCTTCTACCGCACCGGGGATCGGGTGCGGATCTTCGCCGACGGCCCGCTGGCCGGCAACGTCGAGGTGACCGGCCGCATCAAGGACGTCATCCACCGCGGCGGTGAGACGGTCTCGGCGACCGACCTCGAGGACCATCTGCTGACCCATCCCGCGATCTACTCGGCCGCCGCAGTCGCCGTGCCCGACGATTATCTGGGCGAGAAGATCTGTGCGGCAGTGATTTTCCGCGGTAAGCCGCTGACTCTCGCCGAACTCAACACGTTCCTCGACGAACGTGGCGCCTCGACCCACGCCCGACCCGACGTGCTGGCGCCGATGCCGTCGCTGCCGCTCACCGCGGTCGGCAAGGTCGACAAGAAGAAGATCGTCGCGCAGCTGAGCGGGTGAGTGCCTCGCAGCGGAGCAGGACCGTGCCACCCGGGAAGGTGCGGTTCTCACCGGCTCGGCATGTTCACGTCGACGTTCCAGCGCAATCGGTAGAGCCGACCCCACCTGCTGCAGCACGTCGTCGACCTGACGCCCGTCCAGCGCGGCGAGGACGCGATCGGCATCTCCCGCCGCGATGGCTGACCGCAGCTCGCGCAGGTCGACGGAGCGAACTTACTTCTGTCCAGGCCACCCGGGCATCAGCATCGGATGTCGCTGAGCCGGTCTCTTCGGAATCCGGCTGTCCCCGTCATCGTCGGCCCACCGGCGCCCCGTACTGGTCCGGAATGCTGCCCCAGCCCCGGTAGGGCAAGGGCTTCTTCGGTGCGGTTCCCAACATCTCGCGGGGGTCGATCTTGTCCTCGCCCACCACACAGCGGTGGGTCCAGTCATCGCCCAGGTCGAAGACGAACCGGAACTCCGCTCCCGGCCCGACGACTCGAGCGACCTTGGCCGACTCGGTGTCCAACGGCTGCGTGATCGGCCCGTGGCTCCACCCGGCCATCTCAACACCCGTGTGGGCGTCGGTGATCACTCGGCCGTCAGCCAGGGTGAACATCGACTGGTGAGACCAGTCCCACCGCGCGAAACCGTCGTTGACGGCATCCGCCAACTCCATGAACGTGTGCGACGGCCCGACCGCGAAGACGCGGCCGGGCCATGGCCACAGGTCTTACCCACGCCCGCCCAGAAGCTCCACCGTCACTGACAACCATGTGCGCGCCATTCCCCGAGGATGGCATTCGGTCGTGGGACGTCATCACCTCAACCATTGTTTCGCTGGCACCTAACTCGCGATCGCGTCGCGGACGTCCAGCACGGCCGTGTCCGCCGCCGCGCGACCGGCGTCCGTGCCCACGGAGTCGTAGGCCACCAGCGAGGTTCCGACAGCCGTCGGAAAGAGGCGGGCAAAAGCCTCGTCGGCCACGCGGTTGCGGGCCGCCAGCACGGGCAGCAGCCGTTCGTCGCGCTGCATTTCGGTGGTGGCCGACGAACTGGCGGCGGCGAGCCGCTCACCGATGCGAGCTGCGTAGGCGACGAGGAAGGCCAGCCTGAACGACTTGGTGCGCGTCTGCCCCCGGACGCCGTGGAGGCGTCCGGCAACGAGCATCGCCCGGTTGGCCTGCACCAGCAGCGAAGTGGTGAGCAGATCGACCAGCTCCAGGTCAGTCTCCGAACCGACGGTGACGACGCACCCCAGGTTCTTGATCCAGACGACGCGGCATCGATTGGCCTGTGCGACAGCTTCTACCAGGGCGACCTTGGCCGCCACATAGGGATTGTCTATCCAGATCCTGCGCACCGCGGCGACTGGCGTGCGCCCCTTGCCGTGATCGGCGACCGCCTCCTTCAAGGAGTGGCGCACCATGAGCGCCTGTGCCTTGGATGAGAGCGCCTCCGCTTCGTCCGGATACTCGGTGGCCTCGGCCTTGGCCAGCAGGGCGCGTACGCGAGCGAGCATCTTCTCGTCGACCTCCGTCGCCGCGCCGGATACGTGGCGGTGCTCTCCGGGCAATGGGAGCGTCCGCTGGAGAGTCGGGATCGTGGCCAGCAGGTGTGACACCTCGAGGACCACCCTCACCACCGCACGCTCGTCGACGGAATGCTCAGCGGCCCAACGCCACATCTGCGGTGCGGTCGGCGCGGCTCCCGTCGCGAGCTCGGCGAGTTCAGCACGCCAGCGCGGGTGAAGTGTCGGTGGAGAGTACCGCTGCGACTCCAACACGATCGCCTCATCGAGGTACCGCACGGCGGCTGCGTTGACCCTGCGGCGCGCCACCTCGTGCAGGTCCGTCGGCGACCACCCGTGCTGCCACGCCGCACGGATCGCTTCCTGCACGACGAGGTCGGCAGCGACGCCGAGTTCACGCTCGAAGCCGCGATGCTGCTCGAGGAGCTCAGCAGCACGCCACGGAGCGGGACCGAACGCGGCCGCGCTCAAGGCGATGATCAGGTTCTCGAGAATCTGTGCCCGGCCCAGCTCCGGATCGGACGGATTTGGCCCGGTGTTCGACCGGCGATGCTCATGCTCAGCGGCCGACCGGCGCCGGCGCCTCTGTTTGGCCATCCGCCTCTCGCGGTTGCTCTTGCCCATGCGCCGAAGTCTGGCGTACGGGTCTGACACCGAGGGGTGAGGCAACGTCGGCGCATTCCCGGCCCCGCTCCGCCCCTGCAGTCGGCCAGCAAGGCCCAGTGCTGCCGCCATGCCGGTGTGGCCGGCTCGGACGTCGATCTGCCATTTCGGATCATGTCTCGGTACATGCACGAAACTGATCCGGCAGCCGGAATCGTGACATCACTGCCGCCCGACCAGCATCAGCAAGACTTGTCGGTGGTCGAATGTATGTTCGAAGTATGTCCGGCAACGCCCTACAGGCCGCGGTGAGCGCGCTGCGTGCCGCCTTCGACTCGGTGGCTTCCTGTGATGTCGCGCTGCTTGATCGGCCCGAACTCGTTGCGGCGCTCGACGATCTCGAGACCCTGGGGTGCCAGCTTCCTGCGGTGAGCCACCGGTTGTTGGCCCGGCTGCAGGCCGAGGCGACACCGCAGCAGCTGGGCGCCACATCGTGGAAAGAGGTCCTCACGGTGCGGTGGCGGATCTCGGGGAGCGAGGCTCACCGCCGCCTCACCGAGGCCGCCTTGTTGGCGCCGCGCCAGGCGTTGACCGGCCCGTCGCTGCCGCCGGTGCTGCCGGCGACCGCGGCCGCCCAAGCGCTCGGATGCATCACCGGCGAACACGTGGACGTCATCCGCAAAGCGGTCGACAAACTGCCCGCATGGGTGGATACGGCCACCCGTGAGCAGTTCGAGGTCACCCTGGTCCGCACCGCGGTAGGGGTGGGCCCCAAAGAACTCAAGGACACCGCGGACCTCACGCTGTTCCTGCTCGACCAGGACGGTCCCGAGCCCGATGACACCGAACGCGCCCGCAAGCGTGGCGTGTC
>NZ_LQIU01000066.1 GCF_001499995.1 Mycobacterium sp. IS-1496 | reverse complement strand
GTCTCTCCTATGTCAAGCCGCTGCCATTTGGCAAGGCTTTTGACGGTGGTTGTGGTCTGTCTGCAAATGGCCGAAGACGACGCGGGCAAGGCGGCGTTTGAGGCAGCGCAGGGCTTCGGGTGTGGAGTCCCCGTTGGCGAGGCGGTGGCGGTAATAGTTCTGGCCGAGGCCGTCGAGGCGGATCTGGGTGACCGCGATGCGGTGGAGGGCGGCGTTGAGTTGGCGGTTGCCCGAACGGGTCAGCCGGACCCGGCCATGGGTGTTGCCCGACCACACCGGAACCGGCGCCACCCCGGCGTGGCGGGCGAAAGCGGCCTCGCTCTTGAACCGTGTGACTCCTGCGGTTTCACCGATGAGCTTGGCCGCGGTCAGTTCGGCACAGCCCGGCATCGCCAACAATGCCGGGGCGACGGCGCGGACGCGCTCACCGATGCGTTTGGCCAACGCGTTGATCGTCTCGGTGAGTCGGGTGATGTCGGCCAGCTCGTCGCGAGCCAGTTCGGCAACGATCCCGGGTTCGGCGTCCAACCAGTCGCCGAGCAGTCGGCGGTGCTTGGCAAGATCTAGCGAACGGGCCTTGGGAGCGCGCTCGGGATCGAGTTCGTGGACGCGCCACAACAGCCGGTTGATCGTCGCCGTCCGTTGCGCGACAAGGGTTTCCCGGCGATCAACCAAAAGCTTCAATTCGCGTGACACCTCGTCGTGAGAGGCCACCGGCAGATCGGGCTCCCGCAGGAAGCCCCGCGCGACCGCCAGCGCGTCGATCGGGTCGGACTTGCCGCGGGTGCGCGCTGAGGCCCGGGACTGGGCCATCAACTTCGGCGGAACCCGCACCACCTTCTGCCCCAGCGCGAACAGGTCGCGTTCCAGGCGCGCCGACAGATGCCGGCAGTCCTCGATCGCCCAGATGATCTCGGCCCCGAACCGTTCGCGGGCCCACATCACCGCCTCGGCGTGCCCTGCGGTGATCGCCTTGACGGTCTTCTCACCGAGCTTGCGGCCCGCCTCGTTCACTGCCACGAAAGTGTGCGTGCGCTTGTGTACATCGGCTCCAACAACAACCATGGTCGTTGCCTCCATTCACTGAGAGGTGACGGTTGGGCCGGTCGGCGGACAAACCTCAGTGGGGGCGGTGCCACGCTCCTATCAAGTCACGCCGGCCGGTCCTTCACACCTGATGTCGGCAAAACGCATGCTCGCCAACCCGAAGGCGGCAGCCACCGTACGAGCCA
>NZ_LQIU01000065.1 GCF_001499995.1 Mycobacterium sp. IS-1496 | reverse complement strand
GACACCAGGAGGTGGTGTTCTCGGCAGAGGCATCGGAGGTCGGATGCGCTGGTGGGTCCGGCGGGGTAGGGCACGGCGTGGTCGATGTCGCAGAGGTGGGCGGGTTTGTCGCAGCGGGGGAAGCGGCAGGTCAGGTCGCGGGCGCGGACAAAGTCCTGCAGGGCTTGGGAGGGCCGGTACCGGTTTTCGGGTGGGCTGGTGCCGGGGTGGGCGATGGTGCGGATTGTGGCGCGGTCGAGCAGACCGGCCAGCACCTCGGGGCCGATGAGGCCACCACCCATCACGTAGGCCTCTGCGGGGCAGGGTGATACGAGGCCCTGTGCCTCGGACACCTTGGTGGTGTCGGACGTCGGCTCCTGCGCAGCGTTATTCGCCTGCACAGGCTCACACTTCGCGGGCCGCGGCGTGTCAGTGGTGGTCGAAGCCGGCGCCTCCGGGGCGGCCGGATCCTCGGCCGGGGTGGACTCCTCCGCGCGGTCGGGTTCTGCTGGCGTGTGGATGGGCTCGGTCGGCGGCTCTGTCGGCTCCGACGCACCTGGCGTCGACGGCTCCGGCGTCGGTGCGGGCGAAACATCCTCGGGCGCGCCGCGGCTCGCCCGTCGTGCTTGTGCCTGGGCGAGGGTGTAGTCGGTGGCGACGACGTGGACGATGACGTTGCGGGGTCGGTGGTCGCGTCGGGTGGCTTCGCAGGTGTCGTTGCCACATTCGCAGTGCATCTGTGTGGCGCCGGCGGCGAGCGCGCCGACGGCGTCGGCGTGGCGCTCTTTGAGGGTGCGTGGGTCGTCGGGGCAGACGGTGTGGGCGAGTTCGTCGAGGCGTTCTTCGAGCGCGGCGGCGTCCGAGGCGTACAGCCGCGCCCACACAGTGGTGAAGCCGGCTTCGTCCAACGGTGACCCGTATTCGACTGTGCGGGCGTTGGTGGCGGTGCGTTTGCGGCGCAGCGCCCCCGGATCGTGGATGGCGACCAGGGCGTCGATGGCCTCCTGGGTCTTTTTCTCCGACCAGGCACCCCAGCGGGTGACCTGTTCGGCCAGTGCGGTGTCGATGGCGGCCATCGCGGCGGGGTCGGTGACCAACGCGGTGCGGTAGACGATCGCGCGGGCCAGCATGTCGCTGATCAGCCCGTCGGCGAACAACGCCCCCACCTTCGGTAGCCGGTCGCGCAGCATCACCCCCCGCAGGGCCTGGTTGATCGCCATGCCGGCGCTGATGTTCTGCGCCGCACCCAACTCGTTGCCGACGGCTTTTTCCGGATCGACGAACCACGCGTCGCG
>NZ_LQIU01000064.1 GCF_001499995.1 Mycobacterium sp. IS-1496 | reverse complement strand
AGCGGTCGATGCAACACCCTTCTGATTGAGGAGTGTTGTGGGTTCGAATCGTGTGTTGCGGTCGAGGATGCCAGCGTTTTGGGAGTGCGTCAGGCAGGGCCTTAGTCCGGGTGAGGCCGGTGTCGCCGTGGGCGTGTCGGAGCGCTGTGGGCAACGGTGGTTCCGTGAGGCTGGCGGCGTGAAACCAGCTAATCGCCCGCCGAAGGCGCCCGGCCCGCGGCCGCGGTTGACCTTCGAGGAACGTATCGAGATCCAGGCCGGTGTCCATGCGGGTGAGTCATTGAATTCGATGGCTCGCCGGCTGGGCCGGGCGGTGTCGACAGTCAAGCGCGAAATCGACAACAACTGCGAGCTGCGTAACCGCTATACCGGATGCAAATCGGGATATCGACGCAAGCATGCGTTCGGTGCCCGGCAAAGCGGGTTGACCGCGACGGTGCGATATAGGGCGATGTCGGCTCACGATCGCAGCGCCGAGAACGCCCGTCGCCCCAAGGCTCGCCGATTGGCCCTCGATGACAGGCTGCGCGAGGAGGTGCAGACTCGGTTGGAGTCACGTCATAGCCCGTATCAGATCGCCCGGCGGCTTCGTGACGAGTTCCCCGACGATCCGGAGATGTGGATGTCGCACGAGGCTATCTACCAGGCCCTTTACATCCAAGGGCGCGGGTCCCTGCGTCGTGAGCTGCATCAGTGCCTGCGCACCAGACGCGCGGTGCGCCGCACTCAGCATCGGCCCGAGGAACGTCGTGGCCGCATCCCGAACATGGTCATGATCAGCGAGCGTCCTGCCGAAGTGGCCGACCGCGCGGTGCCCGGACACTGGGAAGGCGACCTCATTCTGGGCAGCACAGCCTCAGCCTCAGCGATCGGCACCCTCGTTGAGCGCAGCACCCGTTTCGTGATGCTGCTCCATCTGCCCGACAACCACGGCGCGCTCGCGGTCCAGGAAGCCATCGTGGCCAAGATGAGCGAGCTGCCTGACCATCTGCGGCGGTCCTTGACGTGGGACCAAGGCAAGGAGATGGCCAACCACCTCGCCATCGCGGCGGCCGCAGATCTGGACATCTACTTCTGTGATCCACATTCACCGTGGCAACGCGGCAGCAACGAAAACACCAATGGGCTGCTGCGCCAATACTTCCCCAAAGGCACCGACCTCTCCCTGCACGGTCCCGGCATCCTCGACAACGTCGCCGCCGAACTCAACGGACGACCACGCCAGACACTGAACTGGAAAACACCGGCCGAAGCCCTCAACCAACTACTGTCCAACCCACCAGCTGTTGCATCGACCGCTTGAAACCGCC
>NZ_LQIU01000063.1 GCF_001499995.1 Mycobacterium sp. IS-1496 | reverse complement strand
GGCGGTTTCAAGCGGTGGATGCAACAGCTGGTGGGTTTGAGAGTAGTTCGTTGAGTTTCTCGGCTGGTGTTCTCCAGCCGAGGGTCTCGCGGGGGCGGGCGTTGAGTTCGGCGGCGACGTTGTCGAGAATGCCGGGGCCGTGGACGGACAGGTCGGTGCCTTTCGGAAAGTACTGCCGTAGCAGGCCGTTGGTGTTTTCGTTGCTGCCGCGCTGCCAGGGTGAGTGCGGATCGCAGAAGTAGATGTCAAGATCGGTGGCCGCGGCGATGGCGAGGTGGTTTGCCATCTCTTTGCCTTGATCCCAGGTCAACGAGCGACGCAGATGGTCGGGCAGCTCGGCCATCTTCTCGATGATGGCGTTTTGCACGGCCAGGGCGCCATGGTTGTCGGGCAGGTGTAGCAGCATGACAAATCGGGTGCTGCGCTCGACGAGGGTGCCGATCGCCGACGCCGATTTGGTGCTGCCCACGATGAGGTCACCTTCCCAATGCCCAGGCACGGCGCGGTCGGCGACCTCGGCGGGACGCTCGCTGATCAGAACCATGTTCGGTATGCGTCCGCGGCGTTCCTCGGGTCGGTGCTGGGAACGGCGCACTGCACGCTTGGTACGCAGACACTGATGTAGCTCGCGGCGCAGCGATCCCCGGCCCTGCACATAAATGGCCTGATAGATGGCCTCGTGTGACACCCACATCTCCGGATCGTCGGCGAAATCGCTGCGCAGCCGACGGGCGATCTGCCGCGGGCTGTGATGCAGTTTCAGCCGAGTCTGCACCTCATCACGCAGCGTGTCATCGGTGGCGAGCTTGCGCTCTTTAGGGCGCCGAGCCCGTTCAGCAGACCGGTCATGGGCCGACGTCGCCCGATACCGCACCTGAGCGGTGCTCCCGCTCTGGCGAGCCCCGAAAGCATGCTTGCGCCGATACCCCGATTTGGCGCCGGTGTAGCGGTTACGCAGCTCGCAGTTGTTGTCGATCTCGCGCTTGATCGTCGAAGCGGCCCGGCACAACCGCCGACCGATCGATCGCACCGACTCATTGGCGTGGACACCGGCCTGAATCTCGATGCGCTCATCAAGAGTCAGCCGTGGCCGCGGACCAGTCGCCCGAGGCCGGTGATTAGCTGGCTTCACGCCGCCAGCCTCACGGAACCACCGCTGCCCACAGCCCGACGACACGCCCACAGCCAGGCCGGCATCTCCAGGGCTCAACCCCTCACGAATGAACTCCCAGTACGCCGGCATCCGCGACCGCAACACCAAATGACCGCCCACAACACACTCCAATCAAGAAGGGTGTTGCATCCACCGCTTGAAA
>NZ_LQIU01000062.1 GCF_001499995.1 Mycobacterium sp. IS-1496 | reverse complement strand
TCGTGGTGCTCCTTAGAAAGGAGGTGATCCAGCCGCACCTTCCGGTACGGCTACCTTGTTACGACTTCGTCCCAATCGCCGATCCCACCTTCGACGGCTCCCTCCCACAAGGGGTTAGGCCACCGGCTTCGGGTGTTACCGACTTTCATGACGTGACGGGCGGTGTGTACAAGGCCCGGGAACGTATTCACCGCAGCGTTGCTGATCTGCGATTACTAGCGACTCCGACTTCACGGGGTCGAGTTGCAGACCCCGATCCGAACTGAGACCGGCTTTGAAAGGATTCGCTCCACCTCACGGCATCGCAGCCCTTTGTACCGGCCATTGTAGCATGTGTGAAGCCCTGGACATAAGGGGCATGATGACTTGACGTCATCCCCACCTTCCTCCGAGTTGACCCCGGCAGTCTCTCACGAGTCCCCACCATAACGTGCTGGCAACATGAGACAAGGGTTGCGCTCGTTGCGGGACTTAACCCAACATCTCACGACACGAGCTGACGACAGCCATGCACCACCTGCACACAGGCCACAAGGGAACCGACATCTCTGCCGACGTCCTGTGCATGTCAAACCCAGGTAAGGTTCTTCGCGTTGCATCGAATTAATCCACATGCTCCGCCGCTTGTGCGGGCCCCCGTCAATTCCTTTGAGTTTTAGCCTTGCGGCCGTACTCCCCAGGCGGGGTACTTAATGCGTTAGCTACGGCACGGATCCCAAGGAAGGAAACCCACACCTAGTACCCACCGTTTACGGCGTGGACTACCAGGGTATCTAATCCTGTTCGCTCCCCACGCTTTCGCTCCTCAGCGTCAGTTACTGCCCAGAGACCCGCCTTCGCCACCGGTGTTCCTCCTGATATCTGCGCATTCCACCGCTACACCAGGAATTCCAGTCTCCCCTGCAGTACTCCAGTCTGCCCGTATCGCCCGCACGCCGAGGGTTAAGCCCCCGGTTTTCACGAACAACGCGACAAACCACCTACGAGCTCTTTACGCCCAGTAATTCCGGACAACGCTCGGACCCTACGTATTACCGCGGCTGCTGGCACGTAGTTGGCCGGTCCTTCTTCTGTAGGTACCGTCACTTGCGCTTCGTCCCTACTGAAAGAGGTTTACAACCCGAAGGCCGTCATCCCCCACGCGGCGTCGCTGCATCAGGCTTGCGCCCATTGTGCAATATTCCCCACTGCTGCCTCCCGTAGGAGTCTGGGCCGTATCTCAGTCCCAGTGTGGCCGGTCACCCTCTCAGGCCGGCTACCCGTCGTCGCCTTGGTAGGCCATCACCCCACCAACAAGCTGATAGGCCGCGGGCCCATCCCACACCGCAAAAGCTTTCCCCCACCAGACCATGCGATCAGCAGGGTGTATTCGGTATTAGACCCAGTTTCCCAGGCTTATCCCAAAGTGCAGGGCAGATCACCCACGTGTTACTCACCCGTTCGCCACTCGAGTACCCCGAAGGGCCTTTCCGTTCGACTTGCATGTGTTAAGCACGCCGCCAGCGTTCGTCCTGAGCCAGGATCAAACTCTCCAAACAAAACCCAAAAAAGGCAATCAGGAAAATCCGATCACAACCAGAAACAATATCTGGCAAAAAACAACCACACCCCTAAACGGGAAAAAGAGGCGCGGCACAACAAAAACAACAAACAAAAACCACCAAACACACTATTGAGTTCTCAAACAACACACCCGC
>NZ_LQIU01000061.1 GCF_001499995.1 Mycobacterium sp. IS-1496 | reverse complement strand
TGTTGACGACGGTCGAAAACTAGGCCAGAAGCGACGGTTGAAAAGTAGGCCACGTGGTCGTGGTTATTGTGCCGTGTTGTCGGCTCTGGCGGAGGGCAAGGTGTCGATCCCAGTGTCCTTGAGCCTGTAGCTGGAACCTTTGAGGGTCAGGACGTCGGCGTGGTGCACGATGCGGTCGATCATCGCGGCCGCGACGACTTGGTCGCCGAATACGTCGCCCCAACGGGCGAAGGGCAGGTTTGAGGTCAGGATCAGCGAGGCGTGTTCGTAGCGGCTGGAGACCAGTTGGAAGAACAGGTTCGCGGCGTCCTGCTCGAAGGGGATGTAGCCGACCTCGTCGACGACGAGCAGCCCGATCCGGCGCAGCTTGGCCAGCTCGGCGGGTAGTCGCCCGGCATTGTGGGCGGCCTTGAGTCGGGCGACCCAGTCCACCGCGGTAGCGAATGCGATGCGGTGCCCGGTCTGGGCGGCTTTGATGGCCAACCCGATGGCCAGGTGGGTCTTGCCGGTGCCCGGCGGCCCCAACAGCACAATGTTGCGGGTCTTGGCCAGGAACGCGCCGGTGCCCAGGTGGGCGATCATGTCCCGGTTGAGAGCGGGTTGGTGATCGAAGTTGAAGTCCTCCAACGACTTGCGGGTCGGAAACCCTGCCGAGCGGATACGGGTCGCCGCACCGGAGGCTTCACGCGCGGCGACCTCCCGGGAAAGCACCGCCGCGAGATACTCTTCGTGAGTCCAGCTGGCATCACGGGCTTGGGCGGCCAGTCGGGCGGCCGAGTCGCGGATACGTGGCGCTTTGAGCGCTTGCGCGTAGTGCAGGACGGCCTTCATCGGATCCTCGGCCATGCTCAGGCCACCTCATCACTGGACGTGACTGCGGCAGTGGTGAAGTCGACACCGAAAGCACGGTCGTAGTCGCTCAGGTCGCGCACCAGCTGATCACCGACCACCGACGGCGGGCCGGCTTGGAACTGGTGACGCAACGCCGCGGCGGTCGCAACGTGGGCCGGGTCGGTCAGGGTTTGTCGCGCCGCCCAACAGCGGCCATGGGTCGCCAACAGGCGCCCGGCCCTACTCACTCTCACCTGAGTCAAGGTGGTGCTCACGTCGACGAGTTGGCCGATCGCATTCGGATCGACGGAGTAGTCGTTGCCGGCCACCCGCACGTAGTAGTCGCGTCCCAGCCGCACCGAAGTCACTGTCTCGACGGTCGGCGACACCGGTGGCAGTGCCAGCATCTGGGCACGGTCGGCGTCGAGGAAGTCGACCGGACGACCATCCAGTACCCGCACCCGACGCCTGTTCGCGACCGGAAGCCATTGCCCCAGTTGATCATTGAAGTCATCGGGTGAGGTGAAGCTGCGCCCGGGCAAAAATGAGGTCTCCAAGTACCGGTTGGCTCGCTCGACCATCCCCTTGGATTCGGGATCATAGGGTTTGAGCTGCACCAGCCGCGAACCCAGCGTACCCATCAGCGCGGTGACCGGATCGGTCAACCGACCCCGGCGTCCT
Source organism: Mycobacterium sp. IS-1496 (assembly GCF_001499995.1). GTDB lineage: Bacteria > Actinomycetota > Actinomycetes > Mycobacteriales > Mycobacteriaceae > Mycobacterium. The sequence goes on along the minus strand of NZ_LQIU01000061.1, from coordinate 648 downwards.
ATCCCGGCCTCGTTGTCCCACCACAACTCATGCGGTATCGCAGCGAAACTGCCCGAGAGCAGCTGCCACATCCCGGCCACCAAATCCATCGTCTGACGTGAGGGCAGCATCACCGCGGCGATGAACCGGGAGAACGCGGCCACCATCACCAACACCGGCAGCATCGCCTCCTGGCCGAACCCGACCGCGATCCTGGGTGCCGGGAACCACAGGTCGCACTGCACCACCCGCCCCGGCGGATGCGCCAGCCGGTCGACCGGATCGGCGGGCAGATACTCCGGGCGGATCGCCCGGACCCGCTCCCGAAACCACGAGATCGAACCCGTCCAGCCGACCCGCTCAGCGAGCACCGTCGCCGGCAGCTGCGGATACGTCGATAACAAGGCCCGAATCCCGGGCTCCACGGCGTCGATCGCCGACGGCGACGAGGCCCGCTCGTACTTCGGTGGCCCATCGCAGGCCAGCGCACCGGCCACGGTGTCACGTGCGATGCCGAGTTGCCGCGCGATGGCCCGCTGCGACAAACCCTCACTGCGGTGAAGATGCCGGATCAACGCCCAGTCTTCCAAGGAGATCACCCATCCAATCTGATCGGGTGGCCTACTTTTCAACCGTCGCGACTGGCCGGACTTTCAACCGTCGTCAACA
>NZ_LQIU01000060.1 GCF_001499995.1 Mycobacterium sp. IS-1496 | reverse complement strand
TCAGTTCATGTTCCACGGTTCGCCGTAGGTGGTGACGCTGTCACCGGTGGAGGCGATCAGCCGGGCGTAGGGACGCAGCAGCACACCGCCGGCCGCACCGGTCACCGTGCCGTGGGCGTTGGAGACCGCCACAGCACCCTCGGCACCCTCCACATCGACCGCGAAGGTCGCCACTTCCTGGATGCCCGGGCCGTTACCGAGGTCCGCGCTGATCGACACACCCGGGAACAGCGGCGGGGTCACGATGCCCTCAGCTATGAAGTCGGCGCCCTCGAGGCCGTCGAAGGCGATGTTCGGGGTGGTGTAGCTGAAGTTGATCCCCACACCCAGCGACCACGGGAAGCCGATCTGGTAACCCAGCTCCAGCGAACCCTCGAACTCCTCGGCACCCTCACCGGCCACGATGTACTTGGCCCGACCCGAGTGGAACCACTCACGGGTCAGCCGGTTGCGATCGAGCGGGAACACCCCGTTGAGGAACGTGTCCCACTGCTGGATCGTCAACGTCCTGCCCTGCCCGTCGACCAGGCTGAGCTCGTTGTCCAGACCTGCGTTGGAGGTGCCCGTGCTCGTGAACAGAGCCGCGATGGCCGCAACCAACGCGATCAGCACCCGACTGATTGCCTTCATGATCTCCCTAGCTGTTGCGCCGACATTTTCATCGGGCGCCTGGTCGCCTGGAGACCACACACCCATGAGCCCAACATGTGACTGTGATGAGAAGTCGCATCAGTTGTCTCATGCGTATCTCATCGTCAGTGACGCGCAAAACATAACAGGGCGGCCAAGAACCGACAACAGATAGCGCGGATGCGCCCGTTGTCGCAGGTCACCTGCGGAAACGGGAAGACTCCTCGGTTACTCGCCCGTGAACACGGAGAAGCCCGCGGGTGACTCACCCGCGGGCTCCTCCTGGCGTCAGGACTCAGTTCATGTTCCACGGTTCGCCGTAGGTGGTGACGCTGTCACCGCTGGACGCGATCAACCGCGCGTACGGACGCAGCAGCACACCGCCGGCCGCACCGGTCACCGTGCCGTGGGCGTTGGAGACCGCCACAGCACCGTCAGCGCCCTCCACGTCGACCGCGAAGGTCGCCACTTCCTGGATGCCCGGACCGTTACCGAGATCGGCGCTGATCGACACACCCGGGAACAGCGGCGGGGTCACGATGCCCTCCAGCGGACTGATGCCACCTTCCCCGTCGACAATCACGGTGTCGAGGCCGTCGAAGGCGATGTTGGGGGTGGTGTAGCTGAAGTTGATCCCCACACCCAGCGACCACGGGAAGCCGATCTGGTAACCCAGCTCCAGCGAACCCTCGAACTCCTCGGCACCCTCACCGGCCACGATGTACTTGGCCCGACCCGAGTGGAACCACTCACGGGTCAGCCGGTTGCGATCGAGCGGGAACACCCCGTTGAGGAACGTGTCCCACTGCTGGATCGTCAACGTCCTGCCCTGCCCGTCGACCAGGCTGAGCTCGTTGTCCAGACCTGCGTTGGAGGTGCCCGTGCTCGTGAACAGAGCCGCGATGGCCGCAACCAACGCGATCAGCACCCGACTGATTGCTTTCATGATCTCCCTAGCTGTCGCGCCGACATTTTCATCGGGCGCCTGGTCGCCTGGAGACCACACACCCATGAGCCCAACATGTGACTGCGATGAGAAGTCGCATCAGTTGTCTCATGCGAATCTCATCGTCAGTGACGCGCAAAACATAACAGGGCGGCCAATAACCGACAACAGATAGCGAAGCGCCATTGTTTTAGGCCTCTGAGCTGCAGTTATGCGGCCATTACGGCATTAACTATTTAACAAAGAAAAGAGCGCCGAGGACGTGATCAGATCAAGCTATTTGCGATCAAAAACAAATTCCGTGCTGTGCAATCAAAATCTGCGCAGTCGACCGCGCAGGGCATCGGCTCGCCCCGGCACCCCGCAGGGGCCGCTGGGCCGGCGTCAGTGGTGGGCTGCGGTTTCCTGCGTGTCACCGCTGTAGCCCCGCCGCGAGACCGCTGTGCTGTCCAACAGGTGTGTGCCGCATCGGGTTCGGTCATGACAACGAAGAGCCCCGCGGGTCGGTGACCCGCGGGGCTCTTACTGCGATGAAGAGGAACTCAGTTCATGTTCCACGGTTCGCCGTAGGTGGTGACGCTGTCACCGGTGGAGGCGATCAGCCGGGCGTAGGGACGCAGCAGCACACCGCCGGCCGCACCGGTCACCGTGCCGTGGGCGTTGGAGACCGCCACAGCACCCTCGGCACCCTC
>NZ_LQIU01000059.1 GCF_001499995.1 Mycobacterium sp. IS-1496 | reverse complement strand
TCTTCGGCCATTTGCAGACAGACCACAACCACCGTCAAAAGCCTTGCCAAATGGCAGCGGCTTGACATAGGAGAGACGCATGGCCAAGCGGAAGTGGACTGACCTCTCGCCGACGCAGCAGACAGCCGTTGTAGTACTCGGCGTCGTCGAGACGTTGGCGACCACCGCCATGCTGGTCGATCTGGCGCGACGACCGGCGTCGAGGGTCAGCGGACCGAAAGTGCTGTGGCGTTTGCTGTCCGTGGTGCAGCCGGTGGGCCCGCTCGCGTACTTCACCGTCGGCCGGAGGCCCTGAGGGTGGTAACCGCGGTCAACCGCGTGTGTGGTCTTCGTCGCAAAGATGTCAGACCGCTTCGCGTGCAACGCTATTCGCCTAGGTGAGTAAGTCTCATCGAGTCAGTCCCTGTGCTGTTCGGCGAGCCGCTTGAAGTTGAGGAGTTGACGGCGCGCCATCGCCAGATCTCCGATGGACAACAGCGGAAGAAGCAGGCCGCCGAACCGGATTGCGGGGGCGTTGATCTTCAGTAACAGACGGGTCGAGCCTGAATCGGGTTCCAACACGTAAGACATCAGGACTCCGGCGATGCGGCCGGTCAGCTGGCGCTCCCGTTCCACCGACACGATGGCGCCGAGTCGTCGGCCGCCGGCGGCCGTGAAAGGTTCGCCGACTGCCGGCTCAGGCAATCCGAGAAGTAACCGAGGTGACTGGCGGCCGAGATTGTCCAGCCAATCGTAAGAGTATGGCGCTACCCGGATCTGCGTCAGCCAGGGCCAGACCCTTGGAGGTTCCGCGTTCACGGTGACACCGCGCCAGAATTGACCAGCAGGGTTGGGAATCAGGTCGTCGCAGGGGTAGTGCCGTGCCACCTCGGCGTCGGTGACGCCCCATCGGTCCGCGATCATCGGTCCCCCGAGCTCCCCTGCTGGAACGATCGTAGATCGCCACCGCGAACCCCCGCGGCGTGTCCCCAGGGCGGTGTGTCATACGCGTTCGGGATCAGGAGAAAAGCAGCAATGCGGCGGTGACGAGCATGACCGCGGCGGTGACGCCGTGGACTCCCCAGGCGATCGACTTGGGGCCGCCGTTGCCGAGCACGATGGCCGTGTCGGCAATCGGGATGAGTGTGGCCGTCAAGATCAGCCAGCCAAGCAGGTGTGTCTCGCCCGCCACCATGAGGATGACGACGAACAACCCCGAAGCGATGTCCCGGACACCCTTGACACTCAGATAGGCGCCCGTCGATCGCTGACCGAGATCGGGTGGCACGCCGTACCCGGCGGCCGCTACGCGCGGCGCGACGATGAACCGGGCGCCGATGAACACGATGGCCGCGGCGATGAAGCCGGCGAGGGTGTAGGCGATGGTCGTGGTGGTCATGACATGGCCTTCCGAGATTGGTCAGTGGATCGGTGAGAACGGAGTGGGCTCCAGCGGCACCGCTTGGACGTCGACGATCTCGTCGAGATCGAATCCGGCCATGTCAGCAGCGAATTCCGGGCTGGCCATGCACTGCCGCGTGAGCTGGTCCGGGTCGGCGCCCTTCGGGTAGCGGATCAGCGCGACGAGCCGATTCGCTCCGCCGTCTCGCTCCGTCCACACGCCGTGAGTGGTGATTCCGAAAATCTCGAAGGTCGCAAGATGGCGAGCCCAATGAACCAATGCGTACTGCTGCAACGCGTCTGGTGATCGCAAGGTGTAGATCCTGAGTTGGAACATCGCTGTGTCAGACCATCATCGCCATACACAGGGCGCCAACAGCCAGGCCTTGCAGAACCGCGCGAGCGCCGATGACGCTGTCCCACTTCGCCTGCAGCGCACGGCCGTCCGGCAGCGTCCCGTCCGCTTCGGCGGCCTCGGTCAGCCGTCGATTGATCGGTGCGCTCACCCGCGTGTAGACAACAGTCCAGGCCATCAGCAGAACCAGTGCGGCGCCCGCCGCGGCCACCGCCGCCCAGTGCGCGGCCATCGCGTACAGCGCGGCGCTGATCGCGGCGGCCAGGATTCCCACCACCCCGGGCACCGGCATCCGCCGGTCTCCGTAGCGGTGCACCTGCCCGGTCACCGAGACCAGCGTGTGGTCGTCGACTGATGCCAGGGCCGGGCGCAGCACGATGGCGCAGAATGCGTCGGTGCCGTAGAGGACGGCGGTGCCCAGCACCGCGACCAGGGCGGCGGCGCCGGCGGTGAGTTCCAACGTCATGGGAGGTCTCCTTCATCGGCCTGCTAGCAACGCTAACCCTTACCCCGCATCTCGTCAATAGCATCGCTAGCCGTTCTAGCGGTGCTATCCTCGATGGATGGCCATCGACGACCGCCGCGAGCGCGAGCGCTTTGCCCGTAGGCAGCTGATCATCACTACGGCGCGCCGGTTGGCCGAGGCCGAAGGCTGGGATGCCGTCACCACGCGCCGGCTGTCCACGGAGATCGAGTACAGCCAGCCGGTGTTGTACAAACACTTCGCCGGCATGGAGCAGATCGCGGACGCCATCGCGGTCGACGGGTTCGGCGAGCTCGCGGCAGCGACTCGGGCCGCCCGGCTGGGAGCCGGCACCGCCGGCGAGGCCCTGGCCCGGGTCGCAGAGGCCTATCTCGGCTTCGCTCGCGACAACCCGGCCGTCTACGACGCGATGTTCACCCGTGCGACCTCATTGCGCTTCGCCGCGGACGACACACCACCTCAACTGAGCGCGGCCTTCGCCGAGCTGCACGAGGCAGTCGCCCCGGTCGCCGACGACCAGGACGCGAACACGCTGACAGAGGTGCTGTGGGCCGCACTGCATGGACTGGCCACCCTTGGCCGGGCAGGCCGACTACGCCCTGGCCACGACCTCGAGCGTCTCCACCTTCTCGTCGATCGCTTCACGGGCGGGCGGACAGAGAATCACTAGGGCGAGCCGTAGCGGGTACCTGTGAGGTGCACCCACTGCACCGCACACGGGGGCGGTTTCAAGCGGTCGATGCAACACCCTTCTGATTGAGGAGTGTTGTGGGTTCGAATCGTGTGTTGCGGTCGAGG
>NZ_LQIU01000058.1 GCF_001499995.1 Mycobacterium sp. IS-1496 | reverse complement strand
CCGCTGCGGGCTGAGCCGGGGCCGCCGGTTGCGGCGGTGCGGCGGGCTGCGGTGCGGCGGGCTTGGGAGCCGCCGGTTTCGCGGGAGCCGGCGGTGCCGGGGTCGGAGCCGGCGCCGCGGCCGCGGCGGCCGTGGCCGGTGTCGCGGAGGTGGCGGGTGCGGCCGGCGCTCCGTTGCCTGCGCTCTTGGCGGTGTCGGGCGCGGACTTGGTGCCGAACTTCTCGCGCAACCGGCGCGCTACGGGAGCCTCGACTGTCGAGGAGGCCGACTTGACGAACTCGCCCTGCTCTTTGAGCGTTGCGAGCAATTCTTTGCTGGTGACACCGAGTTCCTTTGCCAACTCGTGCACGCGAGCCTTACCTGCCACTACATCTCCATCTCTAGAGGCGACAGCGGTGGTAGGCGCCGCGCCTCGGGTTAGCTATGACGCATGGTCATCGGGACTTCACGGTGTGCTCATGTTCTTCGCTACCTGTTCTCTTGCCGGGTGAGGCGAACCCGCCGAAACACTCTCGACGTGCTCGATCACCGCGGATAGGTCCGGTGAACCGGTGATTCGCAGCGCTCGGACGAACGCTCGCCGCCGGATCGCCGCGTGTAGACACTGCGCGTCGGGATGCAACCAGGCACCCCGCCCGGGCAGATTACCCGTTGTGTCAACGGTCGCGGCGCATTCACCGTTCCCGTCGACCACAGCGGCCACTCGAAGCAGTTCGGCGGCCAGCTCTCGCCTCCGGCATCCCACACACGTCCGCACGGGCCCCGAGGGGGCTGACGTACTTCGATGCGGCGACACCGGAATCTCGCGCTGGCTCACGGTTGAGTCTAGCGCCCCGGTCCCCGCGAACCGAAACGGCCGTCGCACTACCTGTCACGTACCGCCGATTGCGGGGCGTCGGAACCGGGCCGGTGCTGATCGGGGGGTGCGGCGTCGCTGCGGATGTCGATCCGCCACCCGGTCAGCCGGGCCGCGAGCCGGGCGTTCTGCCCTTCCTTGCCGATCGCCAGCGACAACTGGAAATCGGGCACCACGACCCGCGCGGCCCGGGTCTGTTCGTCGATGACGCTGACCGACACGACCTTGGCCGGCGACAGCGCGTTGGCCACGAACCGCGCCGGATCCTCGTCGTAGTCGATGATGTCGATCTTCTCGCCGGACAGTTCGCTCATCACGTTGCGGACCCGCTGGCCCATCGGCCCGATGCAGGCGCCCTTGGCGTTGAGCCCGGGGACGCGCGAGGCCACCGCGATCTTCGACCGGTGCCCGGCCTCACGCGCGACCGCGACGATATCGACCGAACCCTCGTTGATCTCGGGGACCTCGAGACTGAACAGTTTCCGCACCAGGTTCGGGTGGGTGCGCGACAGCGTGATCAGCGGTTCCCGCGCGCCGCGGGTGACGCCGACGACGTAGCAGCGCAGCCGGTCGCCGTGCTCGTAGCGTTCGCCGGGCACCTGCTCGGCGGACGGGATGACCCCCTCGTTGCCCTTGGTCTCGCTGCCCATCCGCACCACGACCAGGCCGCGGGCGTTCGCGCGGGCATCCCGCTGGATGACCCCGGCGACGATGTCGCCCTCCCGGGCGGAGAACTCGCCGTAGTTCTTCTCGTTCTCCGCGTCGCGCAGGCGCTGCAGGATGACCTGGCGCGCCGTGGTGGCGGCGATCCGGCCGAACCCCTCCGGGGTGTCGTCCCACTCCTGGATCAGGTTGCCGTCGGCATCGGTCTCGCGCGCCATCACCTTCACCGCACCGCTCTTGCGGTCGATGTCGATGCGCGCGTCCGACTGGTGACCTTCGGTGTGACGGTATGCGGTCAGCAGCGCCGACTTGATCGTGTCCACGACGACGTCGACCGAGATACCCTTGTCCGCCTCGATGGCGTGCAGGGCCGCCATGTCGATGTTCACGCTCCGGCCTCCTCTCCCGGTTGGCCGGTCAGTTCCAGCTCACGCTGGCTCGGTGGTGAGAATTCCACCTGGACAACGGCTTTGACGATTCCCTCCAGCGGCAGCTCACGCACCGAGAAGTCGGCGCGTGCACCTTCGCGGACCACCAGCGACACCGCGTCGCCGCCGTCGGTGAGCGGACCCAGCCGGCCGGTCAGCTGCGAGCCGTCGGACAGGGTCAGTTCCACCTTGCGGCCGCGCGCCCGCCGGTAGTGCTTCTCGGTGGTCAGCGGTCTGTCCACCCCCGGGGAGGTCACCTCCAGGACGTAGGTGGCCGCGCCGGCCGACTGGTCGACCTGGTCGAGGTGTTCCGATGCCGAGCGCGACAAACTCGCGATGGTGTCCAGGTCGAGGGGGCGGTCGCCGTCGACGACGACGGTGATGCGCGGCGGGCGCGCCCCGCCGTCGATGACGACGTTCTCGATCTCGTATCCGGCGCGGGCGAATTCGCCGTCGAGTAGCTCCATCACCTGCTCCTGCGACGGCAACCCCGCCGGCCGCAATTTCGGCTCCGGTGCCACGACGAGCTCCCTCATCTTGAATTGTCCTGAAACGCGTGCCGGCGGCCGGCCTCGGTGGCCGCCGTGATCGACTATTCACGATACGCCAGGCCCGCCTGGGCAGACAGCGAACGTGACACCGCCCGACGCGGCACGCTCGTCGAGCCGCGGACCGCCGGGCCGGCAATGGCAGGATGTTGCTCGTGCCGAGCGCCTCCGCCCCCGACATCCTCAGCAGGCGCCGTCTGCTGGCCGGCGCCGCGGCGCTGGCGGCGCTGGGCGTGTCCGCGGCGGCGTGCGGCTCCGCACCGCCGCCACCGGAGGTCGACGAGCTCACCGCCCAGCTCGACCGGGCCCGCGCCGACAGCCGGCTCGCCACCGACGCCGCCGCGACCGCGCGCACGCCCCTGAAGCAGACACTGACCGCGGTGGCCGCCGAACGCGACGCGCACGCCCGGGCGCTGGGCGACGAACTCGTCCGGCTGGTCGGCACCGAAGCCCCGACCACCACCGCCTCGACGAGTACCGCCGCACCGGCCAGACCAGCGACCGT
>NZ_LQIU01000057.1 GCF_001499995.1 Mycobacterium sp. IS-1496 | reverse complement strand
CAAACGTGTTCGGCCGGTTGGGAAGTCGGTCGGCGAAGAGATTGCCAGACACACTGTTGGGTCCTGAGGCAACAGGCCCGCGGGCTCATCTCGGAATGGGGATGGGTGCCGGCCCTCGGATGGTGGATGCTTCGGTGTTCGGGTTCGGGGGTTCTGGTTGCTGCCCTGCTTTGGTGGTGGGGTGTGGTGTTTGATTTGTGGATAGTGGTTGCGAGCATCGAGACGCTGATGCTGCTGGTGGTGGTCCTGCCCTGTGGGGTGGGGGTGCTGGTGGTGGTGTTGGTGTTTGGTGTAATGCAAATTTTTCTGATGCCCGCATGCCCTGTTGGGGGTGTGTGGGTGACTCATTTTTTGGTTTTGTGTTGTAAGTGTTTAAGGGCGCATGGTGGATGCCTTGGCACTGGGAGCCGATGAAGGACGTGGGAGGCTGCGATATGCCTCGGGGAGCTGCCAACCGAGCGTGGATCCGAGGATGTCCGAATGGGGAAACCCGGCACGAGTGATGTCGTGTCACCTGTATCTGAATACATAGGGTGCAGGGGGGAACGCGGGGAAGTGAAACATCTCAGTACCCGTAGGAAGAGAAAACAAAAGTGATTCCGTGAGTAGTGGCGAGCGAAAGCGGAGGATGGCTAAACCGTGCACATGTGATACCCGGCAGGGGTTGTGTGTGTGGTGTTGTGGGGTGCATCAGTCCTGGGTCTGCCGGTCTGGGCTGCAGTGAGAAAAGTGCGTGTTAGGTGAACTGGTTTGGGATGGCCGACCGTAGAGGGTGAGAGTCCCGTAGGTGAAAACATGTGCTCTGTAGTGATGTGTCCCCGAGTAGCAGCGGGCCCGTGGAATCTGCTGTGAATCTGCCGGGACCACCCGGTAAGCCTGAATACTTCCCAGTGACCGATAGCGGATTAGTACCGTGAGGGAATGGTGAAAAGTACCCCGGGAGGGGAGTGAAAGAGTACCTGAAACCGTGTGCCTACAATCCGTCAGAGCCCTCCCTTGTGGTGGGGTGATGGCGTGCCTTTTGAAGAATGAGCCTGCGAGTCAGGGACATGTCGCGAGGTTAACCCGGGTGGGGTAGCCGTAGCGAAAGCGAGTCTGAATAGGGCGTATCCACACAACAGTGTGTGGTGTAGTGGTGTGTTCTGGACCCGAAGCGGAGTGATCTACCCATGGCCAGGGTGAAGCGACGGTAAGACGTCGTGGAGGCCCGAACCCACTTAGGTTGAAGACTGAGGGGATGAGCTGTGGGTAGGGGTGAAAGGCCAATCAAACTCCGTGATAGCTGGTTCTCCCCGAAATGCATTTAGGTGCAGCGTTGCATGCTTCTTGTTGGAGGTAGAGCTACTGGATGGCCGATGGGCCTCACAAGGTTACTGACGTCAGCCAAACTCCGAATGCCGACAAGTGAGAGTGTGGCAGTGAGACGGCGGGGGATAAGCTCCGTGCGTCGAGAGGGAAACAGCCCAGATCGCCGGCTAAGGCCCCTAAGCGTGTGCTAAGTGGAAAAGGATGTGCAGTCGCGAAGACAACCAGGAGGTTGGCTTAGAAGCAGCCACCCTTGAAAGAGTGCGTAATAGCTCACTGGTCAAGTGATTGTGCGCCGATAATGTAGCGGGGCTCAAGCACACCGCCGAAGCCGCGGCAATCAACGTTTGTTGGTTGGGTAGGGGAGCGTCCTGCATCCGGTGAAGCAGCAGAGTGATCTAGCTGTGGAGGGTGTGGGAGTGAGAATGCAGGCATGAGTAGCGATAAGGCAAGTGAGAACCTTGCCCGCCGAAAGACCAAGGGTTCCTGGGCCAGGCCAGTCCGCCCAGGGTGAGTCGGGACCTAAGGCGAGGCCGACAGGCGTAGTCGATGGACAACGGGTTGATATTCCCGTACCCGTGTGTGAGCGTCCCTGATGAATCAGCGGTACTAACCGCCCAAACCATGGATCACCGATCCCTTCGGGGTGAGGGGTTCATGCGCTGCGCGGGACCTTCGTTGGTAGTAGTCAAGCGATGGGGTGACGCAGGAAGGTAGCCGTACCAGTCAGTGGTTGTACTGGGGTAAGCCTGTAGGGAGAAACCTAGGCAAATCCGGGTTTCACATATCCTGAGAGGTGATGCATAGCCGATTGAGGCGAATTCGGTGATCCTATGCTGCCAAGAAAAGCCTCTAGCGAGTGCACACACGGCCCGTACCCCAAACCGACACAGGTGGTCAGGTAGAGAATACCAAGGCGTACGAGTGAACTATGGTTAAGGAACTCGGCAAAATGCCCCCGTAACTTCGGGAGAAGGGGGACCTCCATACCGTCAACACCTTCGCGGTGGGCAGCGGGAGGGGGTGGCACAAACCAGTGAGAAGCGACTGTTTACTAAAAACACAGGTCCGTGCGAAGTCGCAAGACGATGTATACGGACTGACGCCTGCCCGGTGCTGGAAGGTTAAGAGGACCGGTTAACCCTTCGGGGTGAAGCTGAGAATTTAAGCCCCAGTAAACGGCGGTGGTAACTATAACCATCCTAAGGTAGCGAAATTCCTTGTCGGGTAAGTTCCGACCTGCACGAATGGCGTAACGACTTCTCAACTGTCTCAACCATAGACTCGGCGAAATTGCATTACGAGTAAAGATGCTCGTTACGCGCGGCAGGACGAAAAGACCCCGGGACCTTCACTACAACTTGGTATTGGAGTTCGGTTCGGTTTGTGTAGGATAGGTGGGAGACTGTGAAGCGGCCACGCCAGTGGTTGTGGAGTCGTTGTTGAAATACCACTCTGATCGTATTGGGCTTCTAACTTCGAACCGTATATCCGGTTCAGGGACAGTGCCTGGTGGGTAGTTTAACTGGGGCGGTTGCCTCCTAAAATGTAACGGAGGCGCCCAAAGGTTCCCTCAACCTGGACGGCAATCAGGTGTTGAGTGTAAGTGCACAAGGGAGCTTGACTGCGAGACGTACATGTCGAGCAGGGACGAAAGTCGGGACTAGTGATCCGGCACCTCTGAGTGGAAGGGGTGTCGCTCAACGGATAAAAGGTACCCCGGGGATAACAGGCTGATCTTCCCCAAGAGTCCATATCGACGGGATGGTTTGGCACCTCGATGTCGGCTCGTCGCATCCTGGGGCTGGAGCAGGTCCCAAGGGTTGGGCTGTTCGCCCATTAAAGCGGCACGCGAGCTGGGTTTAGAACGTCGTGAGACAGTTCGGTCTCTATCCGCCGCGCGCGTCAGAAGCTTGAGGAAATCTGTCCCTAGTACGAGAGGACCGGGACGGACGAACCTCTGGTACACCAGTTGTCCCACCAGGGGCACCGCTGGATAGCCACGTTCGGACAGGATAACCGCTGAAAGCATCTAAGCGGGAAACCCCCTCCAAGACCAGGCTTCTCACCCATCAAGTGGGATAAGGCCCCCCGCAGACCACGGGATCGATAGACCAGACCTAGAAGACCAGCAATGGTCGCAGGGAACTGGCACTAACCGGCCGAAAACTTACACACACCCAAAACACCACGTGTGTACACCAATGCCTCGCAACCACACCACACCAGAATCAACCACGATTCACACCCCACCACCAAAAAACACTTCCCCCACCCACCCGGTGGGGGCACTCAGAAACGAGTGAAAATAAAGTTACGGCGGTCCATAGCGGCAGGGAAACGCCCGGTCCCATCCCGAACCCGGAAGCTAAGCCTGCCAGCGCCGATGATACTACCCACAACGGGTGGAAAAGTAGGACACCGCCGAACACCCTTTACCCTCGGCCCTCCGACCACAATCGGAGGGCCGAGGCATTTCT
>NZ_LQIU01000056.1 GCF_001499995.1 Mycobacterium sp. IS-1496 | reverse complement strand
CCACCCTGTGCACCCCCACCGCCCCAGCACCGATAGGACCGACCAACACCACGAAAACCGACCGCGGCCTCATGATGCCCAAACGCCGCCGCACCCGCGCCCAAGACCGCCACTACCGCATCCAAGCCGAACGCCGACTCAACGACGACACCATCACCCAACGCAACAAACCCCCACCCTTCTGATGGCGGCACGAATGTTGTTGCCTACAAACGGTTCTGCGTGGCGATCGAGTTGTCCGTAGTACGCAGCGGCCTGATCAACGCGTCCTGGCTGAACGAGGCGATCAGTTCGCCCTCTTCGGTGTGCACCGCGCCGCGCACGTACGACATGCCCGCACCGACCTGCGTGCTCTCGTGGGTGTAGAGCAGCCAGCCGTCCCAACGCACCGGCTCGTGGAAACTCACGCTGATCGTCATCGGCGCCGTCGACACGGTCAGGTGCGCCTGCGCGGTGCCGATGCCCTCGTGAGCCCGCATCGTCGTCGAGATGCCAAGGTGGCCGGTGAAATATGCGATCAGCGCCTTCGCCAGGTCGTCGCGCTGCGGGATCGGGTCGTAGTGCAGCCAGGCGTAGAGCTCGGGAGGCCCGACCTCGTCGGGGCTGTTGACGTCGACGACGTCGACCAGTCTGATCTCCCGGCCCACCATCGGCATATCGGCGTCGTTGGCCTCGGCCGGCGGCACGACGGCGGGCCGTGGCAGGTGATGGCGGATCACGTCTCCCGACGGCACATCGGTGAACACCGTCACGGTGATGCACCGCTTACCGTTCTGCGACGCCGACACCACCGCGGTGGCCGTCGACCGTCCTTCGGACACCACGTCGATCTCGAACTCGACCGGCGGCCCGACCAGCACCACCCGGGAGAACACGGCGTACGCCGAACGCACCGATTTGTCCGGGAACCGCTTGGCCACCGCCACGATCGCCTGCGCCAAGACCTGTGTGCCCTCGACCACCTGCCGCTCATCAGCGGCCGCCACGCCGGTCTGCGCGGTGAATCGGTCGTCGCCCGCGGACTGGGCGTCGAACAGGTCGAGCAGCATCTCGACCGTCCACTGGCCCGCCGTGGTCTCTTGAGTTGAATCGGTGGTCATAGTCGTCTGGCCCCTGTTCCGTTGTCGTCGGTGCACCCTATCCAGAAGCTACATAGCCCTCTGCGAAAGCGGTAACGTCATTCTCACCCTGTGTAGCCGACGCGGAAGGTGTTCCCATGTCCAAGCCCAACGGCCGATCGGGCATCGTGGGTGACGACGTCGCATCGCGTCCCGAACGGTTCATGCGCTCGGCGCTGGCGATCCTCGGTGAGACCGGTCGCACCGACTTCACGGTGCTCGAGGTGGTGGAGCGTTCGAAGACCTCGTTGCGCTCCTTCTACCAGCACTTCTCCACCAAGGACGAGCTGCTGCTGGCCCTCATCGAGCGGATCATGGCCGAATCGGCCCGGCACTGGCGCGCCGCGACCGACGATCTGTCGGGCCCCGCGGCGCTGCGTGCACTCATCGACCGCATCTGCGTCCCGCCCGGATCAGACACCCAGGACCGCGTCAACAAGGGCCTGACGTCGTACAACGACAGGCTCGCCGAATCGATGCCTCGGCAGTACGCCCAGGTGCTGGCACCGCTGCACGCGCTGATCGCCGACATCATCCGGCGCGGCGTCGCCGACGGCGACTTTCGCGACGACCTCGACGTCGACGCGACATCGGCCCTGATCATGCAGTCCGTGCTGGGGGCGATGCGGCTGCGCGTACTCGGCGCCGAACTGTCGGGTGCGCCCGTCGACGCCCACCACATCTACGACTTCTGCGTGCGGGCCCTGCTCATTCCGACGAGCTGAACCGCTCCCCTGTTTACCCTTCTTCATGAGTGGTAATGTCATTACCACTAGGCGTGAATACGACTTCCAGGAGGCGGATATGCCATCTCGCGACCTGTCCTATCCGGTCTTCGACGGGGACAACCACTTCTATGAGCCCAAAGAGGCGCTGACGCAGTTCCTGCCGGATCACCGCAAAGGCGTCATCGACTACATCGACGTCCGCGGTCGCACCAAGATCGTCGTGCGCAACACGATCAGCGACTACATCCCCAACCCGACGTTCGAGGTGGTGGCCCGGCCCGGCGCGCAGGAGGAGTACTTCCGGCACGGCAGCGGCGGCAAGAGCTTCCGCGAGGTCATGGGCAAGCCGATGAAGGCGATCCCGGCGTTCCGCAATCCGGAAGCGCGCCTCGAGGTGCTCGACGGGCTCGGGCTGGACTACTCCATCATGTTCCCGACGCTGGCCAGCCTGGTCGAGGAACGCATGAAGGACGACCCGGACCTGATCCTCGACATCATCCACGCGCTCAATCAGTGGATGTACGAGACCTGGCAGTTCGATTACGAGGGCCGCATCTTCTCCACGCCGGTCATCAATCTCAGCGTCGTCGATCGGGCTCTCGAAGAACTCGAGTGGTGCCTCGAGCGCGGCGCCAAGACCGTGCTGGTCCGCCCCGCCCCGGTGCCGGGCTACCGCGGGACCCGCTCGCCGGGCCTGCCGGAGTTCGACCCGTTCTGGGACGCCTGTGTCAAGGCCGGAATCCCGGTGTCGATGCATGCTTCGGACAGCGGCTATGCCGAGTACCTCAACGACTGGGAACCCGCCGACGAGTACCTGCCGTTCAAGCCGACCGCATTCCGGATGGTCTCGATGGGCAAGCGCCCGATCGAGGACACCATGGCGGCGTTGGTCTGCCACGGCGCACTGACCCGAAACCCGGACCTGCGCATCCTCTCGATCGAGAACGGCGCCTCCTGGGTGCCCTACCTGTTCTATCAGTTCAAGGACGTCTACTCGAAGATGCCGCAGGAGTTCCCCGAGGACCCGATCGAAGCCTTCAAGCGCTGCGTCTATGTAGCCCCGTTCTGGGAGGACAACTTCAAGCAGATGTCCGAGCTGCTCGGCGTCGACCGGGTGATCTTCGGTTCGGACTGGCCGCACCCCGAGGGCCTCGCCGATCCGATCAATCTGGTCGGCGACCTCGAAGAGCAAGGCCTCGACGAGGAATCGATCCGAAAGATCATGGGCGGCAACCTCGTCGACCTGTTCAAGGTGCCCAACGAGGTCGTCCACCGTCCCGACGTGCCCGCCCTCGTCATCGCCTGACGAGCCCACCCACGGACACAGAAACGAGATAACGCTTCATGACGGAGGTCACCTCCCCGGAGAGCCTGCTGTTCGCCTCTACGGCGCAATCCTTCCTCGAGAAAGAGGCGTCACTGGCGCGGGTACGCGAATTGCACGCCGCTGGAACCTCTTTCGAGCCGCAGTGGTGGCAGCGCGCCGCCGAACTGGGGTGGGCCAGCCTGCTGGTGCCCGAAGAGCTCGGCGGCGGCAGCGTCTCCGGCAACGGGGTCGCCGACCTGGCGCTCGTCGCCGAGCAGATCGGCAAGACCGTGGCACCCGGGCCGCTGCACCCCGTCTCCACGGTGCTGGCCGGCCTCGTCGACGCCGAGGGAGCCGAACAGCACGGCGCGCTCATCGAGTCGCTGGTCAGCGGTGAGTCCGTGGCGTCGTGGGCGGTCTACCGACCGGGTCGGCGCTGGTCGCCCCACGCCCCCGGAGTCACGGCATCATCGTCCGAGTCGGGGTTCCGCCTCGACGGCGTCGCCGACCGCGTGGAGGCAGGCGAGGAGAGTGCCGCGCTACTGGTGGTCACCTCCTGCGAGGGTGCGCTGCGTCAATTCGTGGTGCCGACGGATGCGCCGGGGGTCACCGTCGAACCTCAACGCTCCATCGACCTGGTCAAACGCTATGCGCGGGTGACCTTCTCCGGTGTCGAGGTCGACGCCTCGGCGGCGGTCGGCACCGTGGAGCAGACCCGGGACCTCATCGCGAGGCAGAGCCAGATCGCGCAGCTGCTGCAGTGCGCCGAGGTGGCGGGCATCCTCGGCGCGGTCGTCGACATGACCGTCCAGTGGGCCTTCGACCGGCATTCGTTCGGCCGCCCGTTGGCCTCCTACCAGGCGCTCAAACACCGCTTCGCCGACCTGCGGATCGGCCTCGAGGCCTGCCGGGCGACCACCCGCGCCGCCGTCGCGTCGGTGGCGAGCCGCGCGGCCGACGCCGAGTTCAACGTCAGTGCCGCCAAATCCTATGTCGGCGAACATGCTTCGCCGATGATCCAGGACTGCGTGCAACTCCACGGCGGTATCGGGGTCACCTGGGAACACGATCTGCACCTGTACCTGCGGCGAGCGACGCTGTACCGGTCGATGTACGGCACCCCCGAGGACCACAACCTGCGCGTCTACGCCCTCACCGAAGAGGCCCGCACCGAAGAGGCCCGCACCGAAGAGTTGGAGCCTGCCTGATGACCGAGACCCCCACGCGTGCCCAGTCGGCACCGGCTGAAGCCGCCGAGTCGGTCGAGGAATTCCAGGCCAGGGCCCGAGCATGGCTTGCCGACAACATGCCCCGCATCGACCCGGACAATCCGCCGGACGCCGACCGCGGCGAGGAGGGACCGTGGCTGCGCGCCCGGGAACTCCAGAAGAAGCTGCACGCGGGCGGCTTCGCCGGGATCTGCTTCCCGAAGGAGTACGGCGGGCTGGGTCTGCCGATAGCCTACCAGCGCGCCTTCGACCAGGAGTCGAAAGCCTATGAGCTGCCGATCATCCTGAACACCCCCACCTTCACGATCTGCGCGGCCACCATCCTCGACACCGGCAACGAAGCGCAGAAGCAACAGCACATCGGCGGCGCCATCCGCGGGGACGAGATCCTGGTGCAGCTCCTGTCGGAGCCCAGTGGCGGCTCGGACCTGGCGGGTGTCATCACCCGGGCGGACCGCCGCGGCGACAAGTGGGTGATCAACGGTGCGAAGACGTGGAGCACCAGCGCCTTCGCCGCCGACTACGGCCTGCTGCTGGCGCGCACCGACTGGGATGTGCCCAAACACGAAGGCCTGACGATGTTCCTGGTGCCGCTCGACGCGCCGGGCATCACGATGCGCCGGATCAAGCAGGTCGACGGCGGCAACGAATTCTGCGAGGAGTTCTTCGACGACCTCGAACTCGGTGACGACGCGGTGGTCGGCGAGGTCAACAAGGGCTGGGAGGTGGCCTCGCGGCAGCTCTACCACGAGCGTCGCGCGGTCGGCGGCGGCTCGGAGTTCGCCAGCGGCATCGGGCCGGAGGGCGTCTCCGACCAGCCGGTCGACTATGTCGAACTCCTGGCCGCCACCGGCCAGTCCGACAACGAACGCGTCCGCGAGATGGCCGGCCGGGCGCTGGTCCGGCGCAAGGTGCAAGAACAGCTGATCGACCACGTCTACCACGGTGTGCTGGACGGCAGCCTGCCACCGGCGGCGGGGTCGATCATACGGATCACCCACGCCGAGTCGATCCAGTTCGAACTCGATACGGCGCTGTCGATCTCGGAGAGTTCGGGTGTCGTCGACGGCGGCGACGGACTGGCCCAGTTCGGTGACCGCTATCTGTCACGGCAGGCCGCGTCGCTCGGCGGCGGCACCACCGAGATCGCCCGCAACATCATCGGCGAACGCGTCCTGGGCTTCCCCCGGGAACCCGCTGCCGACCGCGGGGTGCCCTTCAAGGACGTCAAGCGCAACAAGACCTGACGACGGCGCCGCGCCGGGCCGCGTTCAGAAAAGTGTGGGCTGCAACGGACCTGCGGCGACGGCGGCCGAGCCGACCAGCGGTTCGGGACGTCGCGGGCTGCCGGTCAGCCCGTGCTTGCGCAGCAGCGGTGCGGCGCGGGTGCGCAGCATCTCCCGGTAGTCCGCGGGCAGATAGGCGCCGCGCCGGTAGAGCGCGCGGTACTCCCCCACGAGCTCCGGGTGCGCACGGGCCAGCCACGCCATGAACCATCCCCGCGTCGACCCGCGCAGGTGCAGCCCGAAGACGGTGGCGCTGCGGGCGCCGACCGCCGCGATCTCCCCCAGCAGGGCGTCGAGGTGCGCCACCGAATCGGTCAGGTGGGGCAGCACGGGCGCCACCATCACATGACAGTCGAGCCCGGCTTCCCGGATGGCGGCGATCAGCGCCAGGCGCGCCTGCGGTGACGGGGTGCCCGGTTCGACGTTGCGATGCAGGTCCGGGTCACCGACCGCGAGCGAGACGGCCACGCTCACCGGAACCCGTTGCGCCGCCTCGGCGATGAGCGGCAGGTCCCGGCGCAACAGCGTGCCCTTGGTCAGAATCGAGAACGGGGTGGACGAATCACGCAGTGCGGCAATGATTCCCGGCATGAGCGCGTAGCGGCCCTCGGCACGCTGATAAGGGTCGGTGTTGGTGCCCAGAGCGACGGTGTCTCCCGTCCACGACGGCCGGCGCAACTCCCTGCGCAGCACGTCGACCACGTTCGTCTTCACGACGACCTGGCTGTCGAAGTCCGCGCCGACGTCGAAGTCGAGGTATTCGTGGGTGGGACGGGCGAAGCAGTAGCGGCAGGCGTGTGAACAGCCGCGATAAGCGTTGACCGTGTACTGGAAGGGCAGCATCGACGCGTTCGGCACCTTGTTCAGCGCCGACTTGCACAGCACCTCATGGAACGTCATCCCCTCGAACTGCGGCGTCCGCACGCTGCGCACCAGGCCGATTCGCTGCAGCCCGGGCAGGGCGCCGTCGTCGACCTCGACACCTTGACCGGCCCAGCGCATGACCCCATTCGAACGTAAGTTCGACCAGGTGTCAAGAGGCGGATCCGCCGCGGATTCTCCCGGATCGGAGACCCCGTGCTAACCTCAGCGGAGAATGCTTTCTGCATTCGTACGTAAGTCGAAAGAAATCAAGATATGACACAGGGAACCGTTAAATGGTTCAACAGCGAAAAGGGCTTCGGCTTCATCGCTCCCGACGGCGGCTCTGACGACGTCTTCGTCCACTACTCTGAGATCCAGGGCGGCGGCTTCCGCTCGCTCGAGGAGAATCAGCGGGTCGAATTCGAGATCGGACAAGGTGCAAAGGGTCCGCAGGCTACCTCGGTGACCGCGATCTAGCAGACTTCAACGAACTGTGGGCCGCCGGATTTTCCGGCGGCCCACAGTCGTTTTCAGGTATCAAACGTCACCTGCTCCTCTTGTCCGGTGCGTCGGAGAATTCCGGATTCTGCACCGGCGCAGACGATTCCTGCGCGGGGCTCGGTTCGGTGACGACGGGATGCGAGAAAAGATCGCCGTTTTTCATAGGTGAAAACCCTTCACGAGTTTCTACGGAGCGGCCGTCTGATCGGCCGGAATCACCGCTGACAAAAGCGGTTCGTCATCCACTCTACGCTTCTGCTTGCGGCCGCACCGGCCGGCACCCCTTAAGCAGTTCGGTCAGTCGGTCGGCCTCGCCGCGCACCGACTCCCCCAGTTCGACCACCCGTCGGCCCGTCATCGGCTCGGGTGCATCGACCAGGCACAGCACGAGCGCCGGCAGTGTGTCGGCGTCGAAGGCGACCGCGTTGATCGAGATCGGGCGGTAGTGCGCGTCGGGGTCGACGATCCCGACCAGAACGTCGACCGGGTGCTCGTCGCTCACGGCGCGCAGGGTCACCGGCGGCCGCTTGCGCCCGAGCGTGCCGATACCGCCGCGCACCCGGGTGAGCTCGTCGGCGATGGTTCGCCTCCGCTGGTCCAAGCACTCGACGGCGTAGCCGCGCTGGCGCGTCAGCGCGAGCACCTCGTCGTACTCGTCGCGCAGGGCGTCGGCGTCGACGCCGAGATCCTCGGCACCCGTTCGGTACCACCGGTCGAGGCGGTCCGGCCCGAACCACGCGGCCACCGCCGAGCCAAGCGGCGGCGCGATCTGGATGCGGTCACCGAGCCGGAGACCGAGAGTCCCGCGCCGCCCGCGGTGGGGCTGGGCGGCCTCCGTGACGACGAGATCCTCACCCGAGCAGACGAACGCGAGACAGGCCATGTCGGCCATGTCCGCGAGATCGCGCATCGCCGGCCGCGCCAGATCGATGACGTCGAGCGCACCCGCCGCCGCCTGCCCGAGGGGGATCAGCGCCGGCCCCAGATGGAAGGTCTTGCGGGTGGGGTGTCGCACCAGCCATCCCGCATCGGCGAGGGCGACCAGCATCGGGTAGCACGTCGCCTTCGCCACCCCCAGATGCCGGGCGATCTCGGCGAGGGTGCGCCCGGTCCGCGGCTGATCCCTGAGCAGCTCCATGAGCAGCAGGATGCGGTCGGACTGCGGTGAGGGGCGGGCCATGTGTTTGCACTATGCCACCATTGAGACGCGTTGTGAAAACACATAGGGTGCCGACAGGTGACCGCATCCACATGTGTGGTCCGCGCTCGGAGGTACACATGACCGTCAACGGAGGCGACCTGCTCGCCCGGGCCCTGTCGGACGCCGGCGTCACCGAGGTGTTCACCCTGCACGGTGGCCACCTGGACGCGTTCCTGGTGGCGTGTGCCGGATACGGTGTCCGGCTCACCGATACCCGACACGAGGCCAGCGCCGGCCACGCCGCGGATGCGTACGCACGGGTGACCGCGGACCTCGGCGTCTGCGTGGTGACCTCCGGTCCGGGCTTCACCAACGCCTACACCGCGATCACCAACGCCTACCTCGACCGCACGCCCACGCTGTTCATCGTCGGCGGCCCGCCATTGCGGGAAAGCGAAACCAACCCACTACAGGGCGGTTTCGATCAGGTGGCGGCCGCGGCGCCGGTGACCAAGTGGGCCTACCGGCTCACCGACGTCGCCCGGATCCCCGAGATCGTGTCGCTGGCCGTGCGGAAGGCGACCACGGGCGCCCCCGGTCCCGTCCTGCTGGAGGTGCCGATCGACGTGATGTTCGGCGAGGCGGACGACACCGCGGTGCGGTACCCGGCGCGCTACACCGTCGACGCGCGTCCGGCCCCACCGGAACCCCTTGTCCGAGAGGCGCTCGACGTCCTCGAGGGCGCACGCCACCCGGTGATCGTCATCGGCGGCGGTGTCACCTTCGCGCGCGCGGCCGACGAGCTCGTCGCCTTCGCCGAGACCGTCGGGGTTCCGGTGTTCCACCCCGGCAAGTCCGACGGTGCGGTACCCGCCGGGCACCGGCTCGCCGCGGGCGGGCTGCTCGGGCTGGGCGCATTGTCCGCTCTCGGCGCTCCGACTCCCGACGTGGTGCTGCTCATCGGCGCCCGCGCGGGCATGTTCACCGGAGGACGCCCGAGCATGTTCCCCGGCGCGCGCATCGTGCAGGTCGACATCGACGCATCGGAGATCGGACGCATGCAGGACGTCGCGGTCCCGATCGTGGCCGACTGCCGGGAGACGCTGCGCGAACTGCGCGCCGCGGCGGCGAGCCGCAGCTGGCCGGACTGGTCGGAGTGGGTGCACACCGCCGTGCAGGCACAGCAGTTCCACCGCGCGCTCTTCGCGGACGGCTCGACGCCCAGCGGCCGGATGCACCCCTACTTCGCCGCCCGCGCAGTCGTCGAGGCATGCCCTCCCGGAACGATTTTCGTGCTGGACGGAGCGGAGGCCCCTGCCTGGGCCGAGTTCTTCGCGAGCACCGAGACGGTCGGTGGAGTGCTGCGGCTGGGATATCTCGGAACCCTCGGTGTCGGGCCGGGTTTCGCGATCGGCGCATCGCGAGCCCGGCCGACGGCCCCGGTGGTGCTCATCACCGGCGACGGCGCCGCCGGTTTCCACCTCGGCGAGTTCGACACCATGGCCCGCCACGGTATGCCGGTGCTGACCGTCGTCTTCAACAACGCCGTGTGGGGCATGTCGGTGCACGGACAGCAGGCGGTGTACGGAGACAGCGGGGTCGTGGTGTCCGAATTGGCCGACAGCTCATACGAAATGGTGGCCCAGGCTTTCGGCGGCTACGGTGAACGTGTCGGCGACGTCAACGAGATCTCCGGCGCCGTGCAGCGCGCATTCGCCGCGCAGGCTCCCGCCTGCCTCAACCTCGAGATCGATCCGCACACCGTGCACCCGCTCACCACGATGATGCTCGGCGATGTGACCGCCACCGACGAGATCGTCGTGCCCTACTACGAGAACCTCCCCCGCTGAGGGCGGCGGACCACCTCACCAGGCGCGCAACGCGCACTGCGTGCCGCTGCCGCCGTCGGACTGCACGGCGACCGCACCGTCGATGGCGATCTCGCAGTGGAAGTTCGGCGGAACGCGCAGGGCCCCGCTGGCGCTGACCAACGCCCACTGGGTGGGGTCGGCGAGCGTGGTCTGGAAGACCCACGGAACACCGGGCCGCAGCGGCACTTTGACGTTCGTCAGATACCTCGACGAGTCGGCGTCGAAATCCGCCCGGCTCGGCGGCTCGTTCGCAAGATAGTAGATCTGGGCGTTGAGTTCACTCTGCGCGACGACCGTATAGGTCACCGTGTGGGAGCCGCCCTCCGCCGCCGGGTCGGCGTGCGCAGCAGCCGGTCCGGCCACCGCTGCCACCGCCATGCTCACCGACGCCACCGCCGTCCCGATGCTGCCTGACCGTGTTCGCATGTCCGCTAGATCGACGGGGCGCACCGCGGCGTTACACCGGTGCGCGCCACGACCGGGCGTGTGCCCAGCAGGTTAATTTATTCGTCACACACAGTCATTTCCCAGAAACACCGGCACCTTAACGTGCCGATGCGGCACTGCGACGGTGCCTGCGCGTGCCCGCGCTGTTGACTCAGGGAAAGGCCACACATGCGACGACCAGGACGCTCCTCGTTCCACAGATCGGCTCTTGCCGCGGGAAGTCTGGTGGCAGTGACCACCATGTTGCTGGCAGGCTGCGGCTCCAAGGCCACCGACACCGACGCCGCGAGCGCCGAGTCCTGCGTCGACACCTCCGGCCCGAACATCAAGGTGGGCTCGCTGAACTCGCTGTCCGGGACGATGGCGATCTCGGAGGTCACCGTCCGCGACGCCATCAAGCTGGCCGTCGACGAGATCAACGGCGCCGGCGGGGTGATGGGCAAGCAGATCCAGCTCATCGGTGAGGACGGCGCGTCCGAGCCGACGGTGTTCGCGGAGAAGGCCGAGAAGCTGATCAGCAGCGACTGCGTGGCCGCGGTGTTCGGCGGTTGGACGTCGTCGAGCCGCAAGGCGATGCTGCCGGTGTTCGAGAGCGCCAACTCGCTGCTGTACTACCCCGTTCAGTACGAGGGCCTCGAGGCGTCGAAGAACATCTTCTACACCGGCGCCACCACCAATCAGCAGATCGTCCCGGCGCTGGACTACCTCAAGCAACGCGGCGTCAAGTCGCTGTACCTGGTGGGCAGCGACTACGTCTTCCCGCAGACGGCGAACCGGATCATCAAGGCCTACGCCGAGGCGAACGGCATCGAGATCAAGGGCGAGGATTACACCCCGCTCGGTTCCACGGATTTCTCGACGATCGTCAACAAGGTCCGCACGGCGGACGCGGACGCGGTGTTCAACACCCTCAACGGCGATTCCAACGTGGCGTTCTTCCGTGAGTACCGCAACGTCGGCCTGACGCCGCAGGACATGCCGGTGGTGTCGGTGTCGATCGCCGAGGAGGAGGTGGGCGGCATCGGCGTGCAGAACATCACCGGACAGCTGACGGCCTGGAACTACTACCAGACCATCGACACCCCGGTGAACAAGGCGTTCGTCGAGGCCTACAAGAAGGCCTACGGCGCCAACAAGCCCACCTCCGATCCGATGGAGGCCGCCTACGTGTCGGTGTACCTGTGGAAGAACACCGTCGAGAAGGCACAGTCGTTCGATGTCAAGGCGATTCAGGACAACGCGGGCGGCGTCTCGTTCGACGCGCCCGAGGGCAAGGTCACGATCGACGGCGAGAACCACCACATCACCAAGACCGCCCGCATCGGCGAGATCCGCCCCGACGGCTTGATCTACACGATCTGGGAGTCCCCGGGGCCGATCGAGCCGGATCCGTTCCTCAAGTCCTACCCGTGGGCTGCCGGACTCTCGAGTTGAGCGCATAGATGGATGTCCTCATCGGGCAGCTGGCAACGGGATTGAGCCTCGGCTCGATCCTGTTGCTGGCCGCGCTCGGCCTCTCGCTGACCTTCGGTCAGATGGGGGTCATCAACATGGCCCACGGCGAGTTCATCATGGCCGGCTGCTACACCGCCTATGTGGTGCAGCAGGTGTTCTCCAGTGCCGGTGCGTCACTGCTGATCTCGCTGCTGATCGGGTTCTTCGTCGGCGGTGCGATGGGCGCGCTGCTCGAGGTGACGCTGATCCAGCGGATGTATCACCGGCCGCTGGACACCCTGCTGGTCACGTTCGGGGTGGGGTTGATCCTGCAACAGATCGCCAGGGACGTCTTCGGCGCTCCCGCGGTCAACGTCGTTGCGCCGTCGTGGCTTTCCGGCGGGGTGGAGATTCTGGGCGCGGTGGTGCCGAAGACGCGCATCTTCATCCTGGTGCTGGCGGTGCTGTGCGTGGCGGTGCTGGCCACCGTGCTCAAGACCAGCCCGATGGGCCGGCGCATCCGCGCTGTCGTCCAGAACCGCGATCTGGCGGAGACCAGTGGGATCTCGTCGCGCAAGACCGACATCACCACGTTCTTCATCGGGTCGGGTCTGGCCGCCGTCGCCGGGGTGGCGCTGACCCTGATCGGATCGACGAGCCCCACCACCGGGCAGAGCTTCCTGATCGACGCGTTCCTCGTGGTGGTGGTCGGCGGCCTCGGGCAGATCAAGGGCACCGTCATCGCGGCGATGGCGCTGGGTTTCCTGAACTCGTTCATCGAGTACAACACCACCGCCTCGCTGGCCAAGGTGATCGTCTTCGTGATCATCGTGATCTTCCTGCAGGTTCGTCCCCAGGGCCTGTTCACCGTTCGGACAAGGAGTCTCGTGTGAGGACCTTCGTGGGACGCTGGCAGACGTGGGCGGGGTTCGGTGTCGCCGCGCTCGCGCTCTTCGCGGTCGCACCCGCGGTCCTGTCGGACTTCCGGCTCGGCCTGCTGGGCAAGTTCCTCTGCTTCGCGATCGTCGCGGTCGGTATCGGCCTGGCATGGGGCCGGGGCGGGATGCTGGTCCTCGGCCAGGGGGTGTTCTTCGGCCTCGGCGGCTACATGATGGGCATGCACCTCAAGATCTCCGACGCGCAACTGCGCGGAGACGACGTGCCGGACTTCATGCAGATCGCCGGTGTGCGCGAACTACCGGCATACTGGGCACCTTTCGCCTCCCCCGCCTTCACCCTGCTGGCCATCGTCGTCATCCCCACCGGCATCGCCGCGGCGCTGGGCTTCGGGGTGTTCAAACGCCGGGTCAAGGGCGCCTACTTCGCGATCCTGTCCCAGGCCCTGGCCGCGGCACTGGCCATCCTGCTGGTCGGGCAGACCGGGTTGGGCGGAAGCAACGGGCTCACGAACTTCCGGACGTTCTTCGGATTCGCGCTCAACGATCCGGTCAACAAGCAGATGCTGTACTTCATCGCCGCTGCCGTGCTGCTGATCGTCGTGGCGGTGGCGCGCCAATTGATGCAGAGCCGCTATGGCGAACTGCTCGTGGCGGTGCGCGACGGCGAGGAGCGCGTGCGCTTCCTCGGCTACGACCCCGCCAACATCAAGGTCGTCGCCTACACCGTGGCCGCGCTGTTCGCCGGCATCGCCGGTGCGCTGTTCGCCCCGATCGTCGGTTTCATGGCGCCGTCCCAGGTGGGCATCCTGCCGTCGATCGCCTTCCTCATCGGCGTCGCGATCGGTGGCCGCACCACGCTGCTCGGGCCGGTCCTCGGCGCCATCGGTGTGGCGTGGGCGCAGACGTTGTTCTCCGAACGCTTCCCGTCGGAGTGGATCTACGCCCAGGGGCTGCTCTTCATCGTCGTCGTCGGGTTCTTCCCCGCCGGTCTGGCCGGCCTGGGCGTGCTGCTCAGACGGCGCCGCAAGGCCAAAGCCGGCACACCGCGCGATGATTCGGCCCTGCAAGCGGACCCCGACCCGGACCCGGAGAAGGTGGGAGCGCCCACATGACCACCACCACCGACCGCGAACCGGTCGCAGGCGGCAACGCCGGTATGGGCGCGGAGTACCTCGAAGTCCGCGGGCTGACCGTCGATTTCGACGGGTTCAAGGCGGTCAGCGATGTCAACCTGACCCTGTTCCAGGGTGACCTGCGGTTCCTCATCGGGCCGAACGGGGCCGGCAAGACCACGGTCATCGACGCGATCACCGGGCTGGTCAACGCGTCCGGGTCGGTCAACAAATCGGGCGTCGAACTGCTCGGCAAGAAGGTGCACCAGATCGCCAAGCTCGGTGTCGGACGGACCTTCCAGACGGCGAGCGTCTTCGAACAGCTCACCGTGCTGCAGAACCTCGACATCGCCGCGGGCGCGCACCGGTCGGTCTGGACGCTGCTGCGCCGCCGCCACGGTGTGTCACCGGCCATCGAGGAGGCGCTGGAGACCGTCGGCCTGACCGAGATGGCGCACAAACCCGCGGGCGTGCTCGCGCACGGGCAGAAGCAGTGGCTCGAGATCGGCATGCTGCTGGTCCAGAACGCCGATGTGCTGCTGCTCGACGAGCCGGTGGCCGGGATGAGCACCGAGGAGCGTGAAGAGACCGGGAACCTGTTGCGGCGCATCGGTGGTCAGCGCACCGTGGTCGTCGTCGAACACGACATGGATTTCATGCGTGCGTTCGCGACATCGGTGACCGTGCTGGCCCGGGGACAGGTGATCGCCGAAGGGGCGGTCGCCGACGTGCAGGCCAACCCGAAGGTGCAGGAGGTGTACCTGGGTACGGCCGCCGCCGGTGCGGACGGCATCGACGGCGACCTCGTCGTGGAAGGTGACTGACATGCTGCAGCTGGTCGACGTCCGTACCGGGTACGGGCGCTCACAGGTCATCCACGGCGCGAGTGTCGAGGTGCCCTCGGACGGGGTGGCCGCGGTGATGGGACACAACGGCGCCGGTAAGACGACGCTGCTGCGCGCGGCGGTCGGATTGCTCAGATGCACGGGCGGGCGGGTGATGTTCGACGGTGAGGACATCACCAAGCTGCGGCCCAGCGCCCGGGTGGCCCGCGGGCTGGCATACGTCCCGCAGGGACAGCAGTCGTTCGGCCAGCTGACCACCGCAGAGAACCTGCAGGTGGTCGCCGACGGCCGCAAGAACGGCAGAGCGCTGATCGACGAGCAACTCGACCTGTTCCCCGCGCTCAAGGAATTGTTGACCCGCCGCGCCGGCCTGCTCTCCGGCGGGCAGCGGCAACAGCTCGCGATCGCCCGGGCGTTGATCACCAGCCCGAAGTGCCTGATCCTCGACGAACCCACCGAAGGCATCCAGCCGTCCGTGGTCGCCGAGATCGAGGCCGCGATCACCGCGCTGACCGCTCGGGGCGACCTCGGTGTGCTGCTCGTCGAACAGCACATCGGCTTCGCACTGGAATCGTCGCAGCGCTACTACATCCTCGAAGCCGGCCGCATCACCTCCAGCGGCACCGGTGGTTCGGCGTCGGAGGCCGATGTGCGGGCGGCGATGGCGATCTGAGCTAGTGTCGGCACCCATGAAGGCCGTCAGCTGCGAACGCGGCACCCTGTCGGTGGTCGAGCTGCCCGACCCGCAGCCGGCGAAAGGCCAGTTGGTCCTCGACGTGCGGCGCTGCGGGATCTGCGGATCCGACCTGCACGCCAAGGACCACGCCGACGAGCTGACCGACGTGATGGACAACCTCGGCTATCCGGATTTCATGCGAGGTGACACGCCGGTCGTGCTCGGCCACGAGTTCTGCGGCGAGGTGGCCGAACGCGGCAAGGGGGTCGGCAAGGAGTTCAAGCCGGGCACGCCCGTGGTGTCCTTCCCGCTGGTGCGGGCGTCCGGCGGCGTCCACCTCACCGGCCTCTCACCGCTCGCCCCCGGCGGCTTCGCCGAGCGGGTCCTCGCCGAGGCGTCGATGAGCTTCGTCGTCCCCAACGGTCTCGACCTGGACACCGCGGCGCTGACCGAACCGATGGCCGTCGCCCTGCATGCCGTGCGGCGCAGCGAGATTCGCAGACGCGACGTCGCGATCGTGATCGGCTGCGGGCCGGTCGGCCTCGCGGTGATCTGCCATCTCAAGGCGCTCGGCGTGCGTCAGATCGTCGCCAGCGACTTCTCCGCCACGCGACGAGAGCTCGCCACCCGCTGCGGCGCAGACGTGGTCGTCGACCCCGCCGTCGACTCCCCCTACGACGCGAGCGGTCAGCGGGGGGCTGTCACCGAGGCCCCGCAGCTCTACGAGCTGGGCGTGGGCTCCATGGAGAAGCTCCGCCGCCTCCCGGGATGGTCGCACCTCTA
The DNA here is from genome assembly GCF_001499995.1 of Mycobacterium sp. IS-1496. Lineage (GTDB taxonomy): Bacteria > Actinomycetota > Actinomycetes > Mycobacteriales > Mycobacteriaceae > Mycobacterium. The sequence continues at coordinate 177,711 of NZ_LQIU01000056.1, read as the reverse complement.
CCGGGCCGCCGAGGCCATGGGCGCCGCGGGACCGAAACGGCCGATCGTCTTCGAATGCGTGGGGGTGCCCGGCGTGATCGACGGCATCATCGGCGCCGCCCCGCTGCAGTCACGCGTCGTCGTCGTCGGTGTGTGCATGGGCGAGGACCGCTTCCGACCCACCCTGGCGAACGCGAAGGAGATCGACCTGCGGTTCGTCTTCGCTTACACCCCACTGGAATTCCGCGACACGCTCCACCTGCTCGCCGAGGGCAGAGTGGACGCGTCGGCGCTGATCACCGGCACCGTCGGCCTCGACGGCGTGACCAACGCCTTCGAGGCGCTGGGGACGGCCGAGGCGCACGCCAAGATCCTCATCGACCCGCGCAGCACCGCCGTCGCGCCCTAATTAAGACGCGACACCACCTCCGCGACCACCGCGTCGCGCGCGACCTCCGTCTGGTCGCCGGTGCCGAGGTCCTTCACCTTCACCGCGGTGACGCCGGGGTCGGCGATCAGTGCGATGGACGCGCCCGTGCGGTCCGCCGCCTTGAGGGCGGCCTTGAGGCTGCGATCGCCGTAGGCCACGTCCGCGCGGACGCCGGCCCGGCGCAGATCGGCGGCCAGCACCGCGACGTCGACCTTCGCGTCGGGCCCTGCCGGGATGCAGTACACGTCGATCCGCGCCGCCTCGTCCGCGGTCTTGCCCTCGGCCCGCAACGCCAGCAGCGTGCGGTCGACCCCCAGCCCGAACCCGATGCCCGAGACGTCCTGACCGCCCAGCCGGCGCATCAGCCCGTCGTAACGGCCCCCGCCGCCGATGCCGGATTGCGCGCCGAGGCCGTCATGGACGAATTCGAACGTGGTCTTGGTGTAGTAGTCGAGGCCGCGCACCATCCGCGGGTTGATCACGAACGGCACACCGAGAGCCTGCAGATGCGTCTGCACCGTCTCGAAATGCGCTTTGGCGCTGTCCGACAGGTGGTCGAGCATCACCGGCGCGTCGGCGGTCATCTCGCGAACGTGGGGGCGCTTGTCGTCGAGGACGCGCAGCGGATTGATCTCGGCGCGGCGACGGGTCTCCTCATCGAGGTCGAGTCTGAACAGGAAGTCCTGCAACAGTTCCCGATATTGCGGCCGGCAGGTGTCGTCACCGAGAGAGGTGAGTTCCAGCCGGAAGCCGTCGAGGCCCAGCGACCGGAACCCTGCGTCGGCGACCGCGATCACCTCGGCGTCGAGCGCCGGGTCGTCCACCCCGATCGCCTCGATGCCGACCTGCTGCAGTTGGCGGTACCGCCCGGCCTGCGGCCGCTCGTAGCGGAAGAACGGCCCGGAGTAGCAGAGCTTGACGGGCAGCGCCCCGCGGTCGAGCCGGTGCTGGATCACCGCGCGGATCACCCCCGCGGTCCCCTCGGGCCGCAGTGTCACCGAGCGGTCCCCGCGGTCGGCGAACGTGTACATCTCCTTGCTCACCACATCGGTGGACTCCCCCACCCCGCGCGCGAACAGCGCGGTGTCCTCGAAGATCGGGAGTTCCACGTCGCCGTAGCCGGCCCGCCGCGCGGCGGTGAGCAGCCCGTCGCGGACGGCGACGAACTGCGCCGACTCCGGCGGGAGGTAGTCCGGGACGCCCTTGGGCGCCTGGAAGGCGGTCTCGGTCACAGTCTGAGCCCTTCGAGGAACGGGTTGGTGCGGCGTTCGTCGCCGATCGTGGATGTCGGCCCGTGCCCGGGCAGCACCACGGTGTCGTCGTCGAGCACCAGCAGTTTGGTCAGGATGGACCCGAGCAGGTCGCGTCCGCTGCCGCCGGGCAGATCGGTACGGCCGACGGAACTGCGGAACAGGGTGTCGCCGGTCAGCGCGACCTGCGAGCCGTCGGCGGGCAGCCGGAAGACCACCGACCCGCGGGTGTGGCCGGGTGTGTGGTCGACGGTCACCGGCATACCGCCGAGGTCGAGCGTCTGCCCGTCGCGGTCCAATTCGATCAGTTGCCGCGGCTCCCGGAACAGCGCCCCCATCAGCATCTGCCCGATCCGGGGGCCGAAGCCCTTGATCGGATCGGTCAGCATGAACCGGTCCTCGGGGTGGATGTAGGCCGGGCAGCCGTAGGTGTCGGCGACCTTCTGCGCCGACCAGATGTGATCGATGTGGCCGTGCGTCAACAGCACCGCCGCCGGGGTGAGGCGGTGCTCGTCGAGGATGCGGCGCAGCGGCGCCATGGCCCGCTGCCCCGGGTCGACGACGATGGCGTCCGACCCCGGCCGCTGGGCGAGCACGTAGCAGTTGCACGCCAACATGCCCGCCGGAAATCCGGTGATCAACACGTCTGCCAGTTTCCCATGCCGGGCGAGGTGACCCTTTCCAGCGGGTCGTTCACCCGGCGCTGGGCGACTTTTGGCACACTCGGTGCCGACCGGACGCGGATAGGACCCGCGCAGACGAGGAGGACAGCGGCGGTGCCGACAAACGAACAGCGACGCGAGGCGGCCAAACGCAAACTCGAACGGCAGCTCGAACGCCGGGCCGAGAAGGCGCGTAAGCGGCGGATCGCGACGATCGCCGGTTCGGCGGTCGCGGCGGTCGTCGTGATCGGCGCCATCGTCGCGACCCTCGTGCTGACCAACGGCGACTCGTCGGACACCACCGCGTCGGCGCAGACACCCACCCCGACCACCTCGGGGGCACCCGCGCAACCGGCCGCAGACGGCCGGCTGCCTGCGTTCGCACCGCCTGCCGGGCTGGGCGCCGACTGCCAGTACCCCGCGGCCGGACCGGCGAGCAAGCAGGTCAACCCACCCCGCACGGGCACGGTGCCCACCGACCCCGCCGAGGTCAGCGTCAGCATGTCCACCAACCAGGGCAATCTCGGCCTGCTGCTCGACAACGCCAAGGCGCCGTGCACCGTCAACAGCTTCGCCAGCCTGGCGCAGCAGGGTTACTTCAACGACACGCCGTGTCACCGGTTGACCACCAGCCCGACGCTGTCGGTGCTGCAGTGCGGCGACCCGACCGGTGAGGGCACCGGCGGGCCGGGCTACGAATTCGCCAACGAGTACCCGACCAACCAGTACCAGCCGGACAACCCGGCACTGCAGGAAGCGGTGCTGTACCCGCGCGGGACGCTGGCGATGGCCAACGCCGGACCCAACACCAACGGCAGCCAGTTCTTCCTGGTCTATAAGGACAGCCAGCTGCCGCCGGGCTACACCGTGTTCGGCCGCATCGACGACACCGGCCTGGCCACGCTGGACAAGATCGCCGCCGCCGGGGTCGAGGGCGGCGGTCAGGACGGCGCACCGGCCGACGAGGTCCAGGTCAAGACGATCCTGCTGGACTGATGAGCTACCCGCCGGGGCCCTACCCCCCGCCGCCGGCGTACCCACCCGGCCCCGGCGGCTATCCGGGTCCACGCGCCACCAACGCGTGGGCCGTCGCCGCGCTGGTGTGCGCCTTTTTGTTCGCCCCCCTGGGCATCGTCTTCGGCCACCTGTCGCTGTCCCAGATCAAGCGGACCGGCGAGGAAGGCCGTGGCCTCGCGCTGGCCGGCCTGATCATCGGCTACGTCATGACGGCGCTGACGATCGCCGTCGTCGTCTTCGGTCTGCTGTTCCTGATGGCGGTCGCCCAGCACGCCGGCGAACAACGCGGTGACGACGGCCTCACCCGCAGCGCCGCACCGCCCTCGGGCGACCCGCTCCCCGCCTTCGTCGCACCCCGCAACCTGGGCGCCAACTGCCAGTACCCGAAGAGCGACCTGCCCGCCGCAGCACCGGTCACGCCGCCGCGCGCCGGGCGCGTGCCCACCGATCCGGCGACGGTCGGCGCCGGCGTGTCGACCAACCAGGGCAACATCGGGCTCGAACTCGACAACGGCACGTCACCCTGCACGGTGAACAACTTCGCCAGCCTCGCCCAGCAGGGCTTCTTCGACGACACCACCTGCCACCGGCTCACCACCGGCCGGTCGATGAAGGTGTTGCAGTGCGGTGATCCGACCGGCACCGGTGCCGGCGGGCCGGGCTACCGGTTCCCGAACGAATACCCGACCAACCAGTACCGGCTGTCCGATCCGGGGCTGCGGCGTCCGGTCGTCTACCCGCGGGGCACGCTGGTGATGGCCAACACCGGACCGGGCACCAACGGCAGCCAGTTCATGCTCGTCTACGGGGACACCCTGCTGCCGCCGACGTACACGGTGTTCGGGACCGTCGACTCCACCGGCCTGGCGACGCTCGACAAGATCGCCGCGCGGGGGGTCACCGGCGGTGGCGACGACGGGAAACCCGCCACGGAGGTCACGATCACCTCGGCGCGGCTCGACTGACCGGTCAGGCCGCGCTGGTCACCCGGTAGACGTCGTACACGCCTTCGACGTTGCGCACCACCCGCAGCAGGTAGCCGAGGTGTTTGGGGTCGCCCATCTCGAAGGTGAAGCGGCTGATCGCCACCCGGTCGTTCGAGGTGGTCACCGACGCCGAGAGGATGTTGACCTTCTCGTCGGCGAGCACCCGGGTGACGTCGGAGAGCAGCCGGTGCCGGTCGAGCGCCTCGACCTGGATGGCCACCAGGAACACCGACGACGGCGACGGCGCCCACTCGACGTCGATGATGCGTTCGGCCTGCTCCTGCAGCGAGGACGCGTTGGTGCAGTCGGTCCGGTGCACGCTCACCCCGCCACCGCGGGTGACGAACCCCATGATCTGGTCTCCCGGCACCGGGGTGCAGCACTTGGCCAGCTTCGTGAGAACGCCCGGCGCGCCCGGCACCGACACACCCGTGTCGTCGGTGCTGCGCTGACGGACCGGCATGGTCGCCGGGGTGGACCGTTCGGCGAGTTCGTCCTCGGCGGCCTCGTCGCCACCGAACTGCGCGAGCAACCGCTGCACGACGTGGCGCGCCGAGACGTGCCCCTCACCGACCGCGGTGTAGAGGGCGGAGACGTCGGCGTACCGCAGTTCCCGTGCGAGCGCGGCCATCGACTCGGCATTCATCAAGCGCTGCAACGGAAGACCGCCGCGCCGCACCTCACGGCCGATCGCGTCCTTACCGGCTTCGAGGGCCTCCTCGCGGCGCTCCTTGGCGAACCACTGACGGATCTTGGCCTTGGCGCGCGGGGACACCACGAAGGTCTGCCAGTCCCGCGACGGGCCCGCCCCCTGCGCCTTGGAGGTGAAGATCTCGACGACCTCACCGTTTTCGAGTTTGCGCTCCAGCGCGACCAACCGGCCGTTGACCCGCGCGCCGATGCAGCGGTGCCCGACCTCGGTGTGCACCGCGTAGGCGAAGTCGACCGGTGTGGACCCGGCGGGCAGCGTGATCACATCGCCCTTCGGGGTGAAGACGAAGATCTCCTGCACAGCGAGGTCGTAGCGCAGCGACTCCAGGAACTCACCGGGGTCGGCGGCCTCCCGCTGCCAGTCGAGGAGTTGACGCATCCAGGCCATGTCGTCGACCTCGGCCGCGGTGTGGCCGGCCGGTAAACCGTTGCGGCCCTTGGCTTCCTTGTAGCGCCAGTGCGCGGCGATGCCGTATTCGGCGGTGCGGTGCATGTCGCGGGTGCGGATCTGCACCTCGAGCGGTTTGCCCTCCGGCCCGACGACCGTGGTGTGCAGCGACTGGTAGACGCCGTAGCGGGGCTGGGCGATGTAGTCCTTGAACCGACCCGCCATCGGCTGCCACAGGGAGTGCACAACGCCGACCGCGGCGTAGCAGTCGCGGATCTCGTCGCACAGGATGCGCACGCCCACCAGGTCGTGGATGTCGTCGAAGTCGCGGCCCTTGACGATCATCTTCTGGTAGATCGACCAGTAGTGCTTGGGCCGTCCCTCGACGGTGGCGTTGATCTTCGACTTCGTCAGGGTGTTGACGATCTCCGCGCGGACCTTGGCCAGATACGTGTCGCGCGACGGCGCGCGGTCGGCGACCAGGCGCACGATCTCGTCGTACTTCTTCGGGTGCAGGATCGCGAACGACAGATCCTCGAGCTCCCACTTGACGGTGGCCATCCCCAGCCGATGGGCAAGGGGCGCAATCACTTCGAGTGTCTCCCGCGCCTTACGGGCCTGCTTCTCCGGCGGCAGGAACCGCATCGTGCGCATGTTGTGCAACCGGTCGGCGACCTTGATCACCAGCACGCGCGGATCACGCGCCATCGCGATGATCATCTTGCGGATCGTCTCGCCCTCGGCGGCGGTCCCCAGCGCCACCTTGTCGAGTTTGGTGACGCCGTCGACCAGATGGCCGACCTCGGCCCCGAATTCGGCGGTCAGCGCGTCGAGGGTGTACCCGGTGTCCTCGACGGTGTCGTGCAGCAGCGCGGCGATCAGCGTGGTGGTGTCCATCCCCAACTCGGCGAGGATGTTGGCCACCGCCAGCGGATGGGTGATGTACGGGTCGCCGGAGCGGCGCATCTGGTCGGCGTGCCGCTGTTCGGCGACCTCGTAGGCACGCTGCAACAGCGTCAGGTCGGCCTTGGGGTAGAACTCTTTGTGCACCGCCACCAGCGGTTCGAGCACCGGGTTGACCGCACTGCGCTGCGCGGTCATCCGGCGGGCCAGACGGGCACGTACCCGCCGCGAGGCACTCGACGACGTCTTGGGCGCGTCGGCCTTGGACGGTTCGGGGGACTCGGGGATGTCGGCGATCGGCAACGGCGCGGTGACCGGTGCGGTCGTGGTCGTGTCGTCAGCCATCAGTCCACCTCCCGTCCACTTCTGCTCCAGCCGCGCAGACCTCGAGGATATCCCTCACACCGTGTAGAGGCTGCTGACGGACAGCGGTTGCACCACCTCACGCCCGCCCAGGGCGGTCAGCTCCAGCACCACCGCGGCGTTGCGCACCGTGGCGCCGCCGCTGGTGAGCAGTCGATGGGTGGCCGCGACGGTCCCGCCGGTGGCCAGCACGTCGTCGATGATCACCACCGTGCGCCCGGCGATGTCCAGTCCATCGGCGGGGATCTCCAGCGTGGCCGACCCGTATTCGAGGTCGTAGGTCTGCGAGTGCACCGGAGGCGGCAGCTTGCCCCCTTTGCGCACAGCGAGGACCCCGGTGCCCAGCCTCAGCGCCACCGCGGCGCCCAGCAGGAATCCGCGGGCGTCGATACCGGCCACCAGATCGGCGCCCTCCGCGGTGGCAGCCAGCGCGTCGGTGACCGCGACCAGACCCCTGGCGTCGGCGAGCAGCGGGGTCAGGTCCTTGAACTGGACACCGGGCTCGGGGAAGTCGGGTACCTCGCGCATCAATGACGCGATCACCTGCGCGATGTCGGTCACCGTGACAGCCTCCAGCGGTCCATGTTCCAGCCGGCGCCCCAGCGGGTGGGGTTTCCGGTCACCGCGTACATCTTGGACGAGGTGAGCAGTGTGCGCTGCTGACGGTACAGCGGCAGGGTCGGCATGTCGGCCCACAACATCGGCGCGCCCTCGCCGAGCAGCCGGGCGAGCTCCTTGGGGTCGGAGCTGACCGCCAGCGAGCCGATGATGCCGTCGATGCGCGGGTTCGAGTATCCGCTCAGGTTGTTGCCGTTACCGGTGTGCAGCGCGTAGGCGTCCAACGCCGACGCCCCGGTCGAACCACTGCCCGGAGCGCCGCCGGTGCTGGCGAGCAGGACGTCGATCTCGTTGGCGCGCAACGTCAGAGGCCCGACCGACGGACCCGCGGCGTCGACCACCCTGATCCCCGCCGGTTCGCAGGACTTGGCGATGGCCCCGACGGTCGCGGCCAGCCTGGCATTGGGGCTCTGATAACCGATCCGCACAGTCAGCGGACGGTTCCCCAAGGAGTCGCGGGCGGCCTTGGCATCGGAGACGGTGAACCGGCCCACCTCGCCGGTGGCCTCCGCCGCGGCGAAGGCGTCCTCGTCGGCCGGGTTGAGCCGGGAGTTGGCGATCGGCGCCTCGGCGTTGCGGGCGATGACGTCGCGCGGTGTGCAGAACGCCAGCGCACGACGGGCGGGCGGGGCGGCCAGCGGTCCGCGCGGGGCGAAAATCAGCTGTTCAATCCCCGCGGACGGGCTGTCGGCGCGGACGTAGTCCTCGGGCATGTTCAGGGTGCCGGAGGAGCCTGCGGCGATGTCCACGACGTCGTAGGCGCCTTCGTTGACACGCTCCTGGATGTCGGCGCCGCGCGGCCACACCGTGATCCGGTTGGTCACCGGTGCGGTGCCCCACCACTTGTCGTTGGCCACCAGGGTGACGGCGCCCTCGTCGGTCACCGACTCCAGCTTGTACGGCCCCGACGACGGGAACTTCTTCAGGTCCTCCCCGTTCAGGCCGGGTTTGAGGTCCCAGGTGGTGTTCCAGGCGTCGGCGATGCGCTCGACGACCGGCAGGTCGGAATTCTTCAGCGCGGTGGTGACGTCGACGCCGAGTTCGTCGGCGAGGACGTGTGACGGCATCAACGCGGTCGCGCTGAACAACTGCCCGAAGTCGACGAATCCGCGGTCCGGCGCGAACGACACCCGCGCCCGTTTCTGGCCGGGGGCGCAGTCCACCGACACGACGTCGCTGTAACCGCCCCGGTTCGCGGCGTCGAACTGCGGGAAGCGCCCCGACTGACTTGCCCACGCCAGCACCAGGTCGTCACAGGTCACCGGTTTGCCGTCGGAGTAGACGGCCTTGTCGCTGATCTGGTAGTCGAGCACGAGCGGCGCACGGCCGACCACCGCGATGGTGCCGAAGTCGTGGTCGCCGACGATCTGGCCCTCGGGACCGTGGTAGTTGAAGCCGGTCAGCACACGCGCGAACGCCTGCGGGCCGCCCGACGCGGCTCCCGCCACGGTGTTGGTGTTGTAGCTGACGAGCGCGCCGTCGACGGCGTAGTCCACCGAGTCCGCGGCGGAGCCGCCGCAGGACGACAGCGCGGTGGCCGTCAGCGTCGCCACCGTCGCCGCCACGGCGGCCCGCCGGATCCGAGCGTGCATCGGGCCTACCGGCCCCGCGGGGTGCGCTTACCCGTGGGGCGACTGGGCCTGCTCGTCGGCCGTGCCGGTTTCGCACCGGGCGCGGGCTTGTCGGCCGGCGGGGTGGCGGCCGCCTTGACCGTCGACGCGGCCGGGACCTTCTCCGGTTCGCCGGCCTCGGTGTCGTCCTCGACCGGCGCGGTGAGCGCCGCACCCCTCGGGGCGCCGGGCTTGCGCCGGTTGAGCACCCGGCGGGTGTGGTCGCGCACCAGCTGCGTGCGCTCACGCAGTGACACCAGCAGCGGGGTGGCGAAGAAGATCGACGAGTAGGTGCCGACGATCACGCCGACCAGCTGGACGAGCGCCAGGTCCATCAGCGTGCCGACGCCCAGCAGCCACACCGCGATCACCATCAGCGCGATGATCGGCAGCACCGAGATCAGGCTGGTGTTGATCGAGCGCATGAACGTCTGGTTGACCGCGAGGTTGGCCTGTTCGGCGAACGTGCGCCGGGTCGTGTGTTCGAAGCCGTGCGTGTTCTCCTCGACCTTGTCGAACACGATCACCGTGTCGTAGAGCGAGAAGCCCAGGATGGTGAGCAGCCCGATCACGGTGGCGGGACTCACCTCGAATCCCACCAGGGAGTACACACCCGCGGTGACGATCAGGTCGAAGAACAGCGTCGCCATCGCCGCGATCGCCATCCACCGTTCGTAGCGGATCCCGATGTAGAGCGACGCCAGCACCAGGAACACCCCGAGCGCGATCAGCGCCTTGTCGGTGATCTGGCCACCCCATGTCTCGGACACCGCGGAGTCGCTGATGGCCTGTTCGCTCGGCCGGCCGTTCTCGCCCAAGGGCTGGAAGCGGTCGAACAGCGCGGTGCGCAGTTCGGAGGCCTCCTCGTTGGTCAGCGTCTCCGACCGGATCTGCACGGTCGCCGAGTTCCCGCTGCCGACGGTGACCACCGACTCCGGCGCCTTGCCGAGAGTGTCGCTGAAGACCGTCTCGACCTGGGTGACCTCGGCGTTGCCGTTGGCTCCCGCCACCGGCATCGAGACCTTGGTGCCGCCTTCGAAGTCGATGCCGAACGTGAACCCGCGGATCAGGATGCTGGCCACCGCGACGAGGACGATCAGGCCGCTGACGGCGTACCAGAGCTTGCGGCGCCCGACGACCTCGAAGGCGCCGGTGCCCGTGTAGAGACGGACGAAGAACCCGTGGTTGGGTGCCGTCTCGGCCCCCGGCGTCTTCGCGGTGCCTGCGGTGTGGTCTGCAGCGGTCTTCTGCCTAGCCGCCATTGCCTATCCCCGTCCCGCGGTCGCGTGCGCGGCCGCCCGTCGTTCGCGCGCGATCTGCTGGACCGCGCCGAGGCCGTTGAACTTCGGTTTCGCCGCCCAGGTCGTCTTCGACGCCAGGTAGACGATCGGCCAGGTCACCAGGAACACCACGACGACGTCGAGGATCGTGGTGAGCCCGAGCGTGAACGCGAAGCCCTTGACCTGGCCGACGGCCAGGAAGTAGAGCACCGCCGCGGCGAGGAACGTCACCGCGTTGCCGGACACGATCGTCTTGCGCGCTCGGGCCCAACCGCGTGGCACCGCCGACCGGAACGACCGTCCCTCGCGGATCTCGTCCTTGATGCGTTCGAAGAACACGACGAACGAGTCCGCGGTGGTGCCGATACCGATGATCAGACCGGCGATACCGGCCAGATCGAGGGTGTAGTTGATGTAGCGCCCGAGCAGCACCAGGATCGCGAACACCATGGCACCGGAGGCCACCAGCGACAGCGCGATGAGCACGCCGAGCAGGCGGTAGTAGAGCAGGGAGTACACCAGCACCAACGCCAGGCCGACCGCACCGGCGATCAGCCCGGCCTTGAGCGAGGCGAGGCCCAGCGTCGCGGACACCGTCTCGGCCTCCGACGACTCGAACGACAGCGGTAGCGAACCGTATTTGAGGACGTTGGCGAGTTCGCGGGCCGACGCGTCGGTGAACCGGCCGTTGATCTGCGTCCGGCCGCCGGGGATGGCTTCCTGGATCTCGGGCGCGCTGACCACGCGGGAGTCCAGCGTGAACGCGGTCTGGGTGCCGACGTTGGCGGCGGTGAAATCCGCCCAGACCTTGGCCGCGTCGTCCTTGAACTCCAGGTCGACGACGTATTCGCCGCGCTGGTTGTCCAGCCCCGATGACGCGTTGGCGATCTGCTCACCGTTGATGATGGATTTGTTCAGCAGGTAGACCGTCTGCCCGTCGGTCGAGCAGGTGATCAGCGGCAGGTTGGGGTCGTCGTTGCCGGCGAGCACGTCGTCCTCACCGCACCGGGTCGCCTGGAACTGCAGCGCGAGCAACTGGATGGACGGGTCGGTGCTCTGCCGCAACTGCTTCTCGTCGGCGATGCGCTGGGCGAGGTCGGCGCGCTCGTCGGGGACACCCGGCGCCTGGGACGGCGCGGGTGCGGCCGGCCCCCCCGGTGCGGGCGGCGCCGGGGCCGGCGCCGGGGTGGGTTCGGTGGGCGACGGGGCCGGCTGCTGCGGGTAGGGCCGGGGCTGCGGCGCCGGTGGCGTGTTGGCGGGCGGGGCTTCGCCTGCCGGCGCCGGAGCCGGAGGCGGCGCCTGGCCGGGCTGCGGGGCGAGGCCGGGCAGGCCCGGGAGACCGGGCGCCGCCGGCGGCGCCGGTTGCGGCTGGCCGGGCTGGGCGGGTTGCTCGCCGCCCTGCTGGCCGCCCCGGGCCGCGGCCGGCTGCGCCTGCATCGCGTGCACGACCGGCCGGATGTAGAGCCGTGCCGTCTGACCCAGGTTGCGGGCCTCGTTGCCGTCGTTGCCGGGAACGGTGATGACCAGGTTGTCGCCGTCGACGACGACCTCCGAGCCCGACACCCCCAGCCCGTCGACGCGCGCGCTGATGATCTGCTGTGCCTGGGCCAGCGATTCCCGGGTCGGCGGGGAGCCGTCGGGAGTCCGGGCGGTCAGGGTGACGCGGGTACCGCCCTGCAGGTCGATTCCCAGCTTCGGGTCCGCCTTCTTGTCACCGGTCAGGAAGACCAGGAGGAAGGCACCGACCAGAAGTACCAGGAAGAGCGACAGGTAGCGGGCAGGATGTACCGGCGCCGAAGACGATGCCACGTTGCTTGGGTCCCCTCGGAGTTCAGTTCGTCAGCACCGCAAAGGGTACGTGCGGCCGCTGAGGGCTTGGCTGTCAGTCTCCCCGTGATCAGTCGCGCTTGGACCGGTCGGGATCGGACGCCGCGTCGGCGACGGGGCTGTCGAACACCTCGGTGGCCGCCGAATCGTCGGTGTCGAGTTCGTCGGCGGGGTCGATGCGGTCCCGGACCGCGAGCTTCATCCAGGTGGTGACGACGCCGGGCGCGATCTCCAGGTGGACGTCGTCGTCGGTGATGCCGGTGATGGTGCCCTGCAGACCGGAGGTGGTGTGGATACGGTCGCCGACCTGGAGTGAATTGTGCAGGTCGATGGTCGCCTGCATGGCCTTCTTCTGGCGGCGTGAGGCGAAGAACATGAACGCGCCCATGATGATGAGCAGGGGTAGGAATACGACCAGATCCATGGCAGCAGGCGTCTTTCGTTTCGAGGTATTCGCGGTCACGGCGCCCTTGATCCCCCCCCGGAAAACAGGCGCCTCGTAGTTGACCAGTGTGCCATTGTCCGGCCCGGAACCCGGATGCCCGGTCGCGTGCGACCACTTCCACGGGCCCGATTCCACGGAAATCGCACAAATGGCGCGCGCTTGCTGCGTAATCCATAGTCCGGCCCTTCCGTGACGGTCGTTTCCCGCCGCACACCACCGCGTCGCCGACTAGGCTCGGGCGTGCCCGGATCGCCGCCCGATGTGACGCAGGAGTCTTGACGTGAGCACCCTCGAGCAGAGCCGCCACCTCGCCACGGCCATCCCCGGCCCGAAGTCGCAGCAGCTCATCGACCGCAAGGCCGCCGCCGTCTCGCGCGGTGTCGGCACCACGATGCCGGTGTACGCGGCGCGTGCGCAGGGCGGGATCGTCGAGGACGTCGACGGCAACCGGCTGATCGATCTGGGCTCGGGCATCGCGGTCACCACGGTCGGCAACGCGGCGCCCCGGGTCGTCGAGGCGGTCGCCGCGCAGGCCGGACACTTCACCCACACCTGTTTCATGGTCACGCCGTACGAGGGTTACGTCGCCGTCGCCGAGGCGCTCAACCGGCTCACCCCCGGTGACGGCGAGAAACGCTCGGCGCTGTTCAACTCCGGGTCGGAGGCCGTCGAGAACGCGGTCAAGATCGCGCGGTCGTACACGCACAAGTCGGCCGTGGTGTCCTTCGACCACGCCTATCACGGCCGCACCAACCTGACGATGGCGCTGACCGCTAAGGTGATGCCCTACAAGCACGGGTTCGGACCGTTCGCCCCCGAGATCTACCGCGCTCCGCTGTCGTATCCGTTCCGCGACGCCGAATTCGGCAAGGAGTTGGCCACCGACGGCGAACTGGCCGCCCGCCGGGCGATCGACGTGATCGACAAGCAGGTCGGCGCAGGCAACCTGGCCGCGGTGATCATCGAACCGATCCAGGGCGAGGGCGGCTTCATCGTCCCCGCCGAGGGGTTCCTGCCGACGCTGCTCGACTGGTGCCGGCGCAATGACGTGGTGTTCATCGCCGACGAGGTGCAGACAGGATTCGCCCGCACCGGCCGCATGTTCGCCTGCGAGCACGAAGGCATCGAGCCCGACCTGATCGTCACGGCCAAGGGCATCGCCGACGGCATGCCGTTGTCGGCGGTGACGGGCCGAGCCGAGATCATGGACTCCCCGCACGTCTCGGGCCTCGGCGGCACCTACGGCGGCAACCCGGTCGCGTGCGCGGCGGCGCTGGCCACCATCGAGACCATCGAATCGGAGAACCTCGTCGACCGCGCGGCGGCGATCGAGGTGCTGATGAAGGACCGGTTGGGCCGGCTGCAGGCCGAGGACGACCGCATCGGCGACGTCCGCGGACGCGGCGCCATGATCGCGGTCGAACTGGTCGAGCCCGGCACCACCGCACCGGACGCCGCGCTGGCCAAGGCGCTGGCGGCCGGTGCGCACGCCGCCGGAGTGATCGTGCTGACGTGCGGCACCTACGGAAACGTGCTGCGCTTCCTCCCGCCGCTGGCCATCAGCGACGAACTGCTCGTCGAGGGGCTCGACGTCGTGGCCCTCCTCCTCCGCGACCTCTGACAGACAAGGAGAACTGCATGACCACGGTCAAGAACTTCATCGACGGCCAACTGGTCGACTCCGTCTCCGGCGCCACGATGCCGCTGGTGGACCCGTCGAGCGGCGAGGAGTACGGCACCGCACCGGTGTCCAACGAACAGGACATCGACAACGCCTACGCCGCGGCGTCGAAGGCGTTCAAGGACTGGAAGCGGACCACACCGGCCCAGCGGCAGAAGGCGCTGCTCGACTTCGCCGACGAGGTGGAGAAGGCCGCCGACGATCTTGTCGCCGCCGAGGGCCGCAACACCGGTAAGCCCAACCACGTCACCATGGCCGAGGAGATCCCGCCCATGGTCGACCAGATCCGGTTCTTCGCCGGCGCGGCGCGCGTGCTGGAGGGTAAGTCCGCGGGCGAGTACATGGAGAACCACACGTCGTGGATCCGCCGCGAACCGGTCGGTGTCATCGGGCAGGTGGCCCCGTGGAACTACCCGATGATGATGGCGATCTGGAAGATCTGCCCAGCGATCGCCGCGGGCAACACCGTCGTCATCAAACCCAGTGACACCACCCCGGTGACCACGGTGATGCTGGCCGAACTGGCGGCCAGGCATCTGCCGCCCGGGGTGCTCAACGTCGTCACCGGTGACCGCGTGACCGGCGCCGGCCTGGTCGCCCACCCGACGCCGGAGATGGTGGCGATCACCGGCTCGGTCGCCGCGGGCCGGGCTGTCGCGGTCAGCGCCGGCGGGCACCTCAAGCGCACCCACCTCGAACTCGGGGGCAAGGCGCCGGTGATCGTGTTCGACGACGCCGACATCGCCGCGGCCGCCGAGGGCATCGCGACGGCGGGTTACTTCAACGCCGGACAGGACTGCACGGCTGCCACCCGGGTGCTCGCACCGGCGCGGATCGCCTCCGACCTCACCGACGCGCTGGCCGAGCAGGCGAAGGCGGCGACGACGACGTTCGGCAAGCCGGCCGACGACGAGGACGCCTGGGTGCCGCCGGTGAACAACGTCAACCAGCTCGACCGGGTGCTGGGCTTCTTCGACGACGTGCCGTCGCACGCGAAGGTCGCCGTCGGCGGAAACCGCCAGGGCGACAAGGGTTTCTACATCGAACCCACGGTGGTGGGCGGACTGCTGCAGGACGACCGGATGATCCAGCAGGAGATCTTCGGCCCGGTCATCACCGTGCAGAGCTTCTCCGACGAGGACGAGGCGATCGCCTGGGCCAACGGCGTCGAGTACGGGCTGGCCTCGTCGGTGTGGACGAAGGACGTGTCACGGGCACTGCGGGTGTCGGCGGCGCTGGACTTCGGATGCGTGTGGATCAACACCCACATCCCGCTGGTCGCGGAGATGCCGCACGGCGGCTTCAAATCGTCCGGACACGGTAAGGACCTGTCGATGTACGGGCTGGAGGACTACACCCGCGTCAAGCACGTGATGGCCTACATCGGCTGAGCAGCAGAGATCCCGGTCGTCACCCCTCGGGTCTCCCGACGACCGGGACCTCTCATCGACTGCTGCTAGTGGTGGGCCATCGGCCGGTTCCGCCCGCCGCGGATCCGATCGAGCAGTCCGCGCTTGCGCTGGCCGGTAGCAGGTCCGGCCGCCCCGGCGGGCGCAGCGCCCGCAGGTGCGGCCATCGGTTGCGGCCCGGTCTGCGTCACCGGCTGGGGACCGGTCTGCGCCACCGGCTGCGGACCGGTGTGTGCGACCGGAGCGCCGGCCACCGGTTGGGGCCCGGTGTGGGTCGCAGTGGTGCGGTCGTGGTCCGCCAGGGTGCGGTCACGGTCGGTGAGGGGGCGCTGCGCGTACTCCACGTCGCGGACGCTGCGGACCGACAGCCGTCCGAGCGCGAGCGCACCGAGGAAGACGATCAGGGCGCCGAGGCCGTAGAAGTAGGTGAGTTCGAGCCACACCCGCTTGGTGTCGGTCCCGGCCACCGGAGTGCCGGCGCTGCCGAGGCCCAGCGGCCCGGCCAGCGCACGCCCGACGACGAACCACGCGCCGGCGGCGACGGCGAGCCACGCTCCGAGCGACGCGGTCGCGCGGTTGCGCGACGTCAACATGAGCAGGCCGCCCACCACGGTCACGGCACCGGGCAGCACTTCCAGCCACCCTCTGGCATTCGTCCACGTCCACGGCTGATCCGGGGTGAACGCGAAATCGAAGTTCGGCCCGACGAACGGAATGAGCGCACCCCACAGGCCGAGCAGGATGAGCAGGAATCCACTGATAGCGCCGCGGCTACGGGGAATCCTCATGCGGCCGCCGCGCGGCTTGTCCGGACGCTCGGATCCGATCATTGTTGCCTCCTCTGTCGTGCGCACCGGGTACCCGAGGGCGGCCCCGCGTAATCGCGGCCGCGCTCGCACGTGGCGGCTGCGGTGATCGTCACGTACGCCACCGACCTGCAGCTGCTGGGCTGCTCGGGTCAGGCGACCACGCTCTCCACGCGGACGACCGGCGGGATGGCGAGCATGAGCAGGCCGGTCAGGCCGATCCAGGCGACCATGCTGTAGGCGCCCGGCAGCCCGACCCAGGTGTGCAGCAGCGGGAGGATTCCGAGCACGGCCAGCCCCGCCGACCACCTGGGCAGGACGCCGGTGCGCCACACGACATAGGCGGTCGCGAAAACCAGTGCGGCCGAACCGATGTGACTGTAGTGGTAGAGCCACACCGCCAGCGTCAGGAACGGTGGCGCGTGGTCGATCAGCGTGACGTCGGACGACCGGGCGATCGCCGCCGGGACGGCCACCTCGGCCGCCAGCCCGGCGGCGGTCAGCGCGATGAACATCGTGCCGCCGACGACCGCCGTGTACACCGCGCCGGTCGGGCCGGCCGCCGACCGCAACAGCGACAGCAGCACCCCGAGGAACGCCAGGCCGAACAGCAGGTGCAGCAGCGGCACGGTGCCGTTGGCTGTGACGAAGGACGCCGCGTCGGCGAAGTAGGCGCTCGCCTGGTCAGGGGTCCTCGGCCGCTCCGGCGAGCCGGCGAGGTAGGCGGGAATCGCGGCGCCTGCGCTGATCAGACCGCACACGCCGCCGATCCGGATGGTGCCGCTGCCCATGTCTGGTCCCCTCTCAGTCGAACAGTCCGGCCTGGCCCAGTCCGGTGACGCCGCTGGGCGGGGTCAGGCCGAGGTGCGTCCAGGCCGACGCGGTGGCGACGCGGCCACGCGGGGTGCGCGCGATCATCCCCGCACGCACCAGGAACGGTTCGCACACCTCCTCGACCGTGGTGGCCTCCTCCCCGACCGCGACCGCCAGCGTCGAGACACCGACCGGTCCGCCGCCGAAGCTGCGGGTCAACGCCGACAGCACCGCACGGTCGAGCCGGTCGAGCCCCAGTTCGTCGACGTCGTAGACCTCCAGTGCGGCCTTGGCGATGTCGCGGGTGATGACGCCGTCGGCCCGCACCTCGGCGTAGTCGCGCACCCGGCGCAGCAGCCGGTTGGCGATGCGGGGCGTGCCACGCGAGCGCCGGGCGATCTCCGCGCCCGCCTCGGCACCGAGGTGGATCCCGAGGATGCCCGCCGACCGGGCCAGCACCCGTTCGAGTTCGGCCGGCTCGTAGAAGTCCATGTGCGCGGTGAAGCCGAACCGGTCGCGCAGCGGGCCGGTCAGCGCACCCGACCGGGTGGTGGCGCCCACCAGGGTGAAGGGCGCGACCTCGAGCGGGATCGACGTGGCGCCAGGACCTTTGCCGACGACGACGTCGACCCGGAAGTCCTCCATCGCGAGGTAGAGCATCTCCTCGGCGGGCCGGGCGATCCGGTGGATCTCGTCGATGAACAGCACGTCACCCTCGACGAGGTTCGACAGCATCGCCGCCAGATCCCCGGCGCGTTCGAGCGCCGGACCCGAGGTCACCCGCAGCGACGACGAGAGTTCGGCGGCGATGATCATCGCCAGCGACGTCTTACCCAGACCCGGCGGACCGGACAGCAGGATGTGGTCGGGGGTGCCGCCGCGGTTCTTGGCGCCCTCGAGCACCAGCTGCAGCTGTTCACGCACGCGTGGCTGGCCGATGAATTCCCCCAGCGACCGGGGCCGCAGGCTGGCGTCGATGTCGCCCTCGCCGACGGTCAGTGCGGGTGAGACGTCACGGTCGTCGGCTTCGGGTTCTTCGGCGCCGGACTCGTCGAATCTGCCCATATCAGGTCTGCTCTTCGCGCAAGCGGCTCATCGCTGGCTACTTCTTCCCGAGCATCGACAGCGCCGCGCGCAGCGCACTCGACGTGGTGGCGTCCGGATCGGCGGCGAGCACCTTGTCGCACGCCTCCTCGGCCTGTTTGGCCGGGAACCCGAGGCCGACGAGGGCTTCGACGACCGGGCCGCGCACGGCGTGGCCGCCGACCGCGCTCGCCACCGCGCCGGTGCCCGTCACCGGGCCGATCTTGTCGCGCAGTTCGAGCACCATCCGCTCGGCGCCGCGCTTGCCGATGCCGGGCACACGGGTCAACGCGGTGATGTCGCCGTCGGCCAGCGCCTGGCGCAGGGCCGGGGCGTCGTAGACGGCCAGCGTCGCCAACGCGATCTTCGGGCCCACACCGGACACCCCCAGCAGTGTGCCGAACAGGTCGCGGGACTCGCCGTCGGCGAACCCGTACAGCGTCATCGAGTCCTCGCGCACGATCATCGCGGTGACGAGGCGCGACTCCGCGCCGCGGCGCAGCGTGGCCAGCGTCGACGGGGTGGCCATCACCTTGTAGCCGACACCGGCGGCCTCGATCACCGCGTGGTCGAGCGCGATGTCGATGACCTCACCGCGCACCGAGGCGATCATCTCGCCGCCTTGAGCTTGGCCCGGTACGTGCGGCGCTGTTCGGCGGCCAGCTTCTCCGCGGCGGCCATCCGGGCGATCATGGGGGCGCGCCAGCAGTGGCAGATCGCCAGCGCCAATGCGTCGGCGGCGTCCGCCGGCGTGGGCTTCGCCTGCAGCGCAAGGATTCTCGTCACCATTTCGGTCACCTGAGCTTTGTCGGCGCGACCGTTGCCGGTGACCGCGGCCTTCACCTCGCTGGGCGTGTGGAAGTGCACGTCGATCTCACGTCTGGCGGCGGCCAGCGCGATCACCCCACCGGCCTGCGCCGTACCCATCGCGGTGGAGGCGTTGTGGTTGGAGAACACCCGCTCGATCGCGATGACGTCGGGCCGGTGGGTGTCCATCCAGTGCTCGACCGTGTCGCTGATGAGGAGCAGCCTGCGGTGCAGTTGCTCGTCGGAGGGGGTCCGCACCACGTCGACGTCGAGCGCGATGACCTGGCGACCGCGCCCGCTCTCGATGACCGAGAGCCCGCAACGCGTCAACCCGGGATCGACTCCCATCACCCGCACGGCAAGCCCCTTCGTGAGAACACGTGTTCGACAACCCTAGCGGGCCTCCCGCGCGGGCACCGGCAGACACACCGCTCAGGTGTACGGACGCAGATCTTGCGGCGGTGCGCCCGGCGCGGGCACCACCCCGGCGACGCGGATGCCGTCGACGATCTCGGCGATCCGCCGCCCCGAGGCGCGCCACCCCTTGATCCTCTCCTCCGCGACGTCCTCGCCCTCACGGGTGACCACGACCTTCCACGGCACCCCGCACAGCTTTCCCAGCGCCCAGAACGGCCACGCCAGCACCAACGGCAGCGCGATCACGAACAGCAGCAGGCCGAACCAGTCGTTGCCCCAGTTGAGCATGTCCAGGCGGTCGAGCAGCGGCATCCAGCGTCGGCGCACGCGCCACCGCGCCCCGTTCGCGTCCTTGAGTTCCGGCACGGTCAGATCACGAACCGTCCGGACCGGGCGCCCTGTGAGATCTCCCACGCCAGTTCGGCGATGCGCCCTCCGGACCGCCGCCACCCGCGGACGAGTTCGCGACTCGCCTCCTCGCCGTCGCGTTCGACGATGATCGTCCACCGCGCGCCCAGCCACTTGGTCGCGAGCCAGAACGGCCAGAGCACCAGGAATGGCAGTGCCAGCAGGAGTCCGAACAGATCGAGGGTGAGATCGAACACGCCGGGGAACGGCCACCACTGTCGGTGCACCGACCACGCCGTCCCGTTCGGATCCGTGACCGCAGCCATGGCGTCATCTTGTCCGATCCGAGTCGATCCGTGCGACATATGAGTGCGCGGTCATATGACGCGTCGCGCCGACGCCGCTACCGTCGGGACGGTCCGTCGAACCCGAGCTGTGGAGCAGATGCCCCCGATGCCCGAAGAGACCGAACTCCGATCCGCCACCGATCTCGCCGTCACCCTCAGCTGGGTGGCCGGCGCCGTCGTCGCCGCCTACCTGCTGGGCATCGTGCTCACCTGGGTGTTGTCGCGGGTGGCACGCCGAAGCCACATCGTCAAGGACGTCGAGGTGTGCACGCGGCTGCCGATCCGGGCCATCCTGATGGTGGTGGCGGCGACGATCGCGGTGCAGCGCACCGCCGATCCGGCGACGGCCTGGCGCGGCTGGGTGGACCACGCCCTGGTCATCGCGCTCATCGCGACGGTCACGTGGCTGGTGACCGGGCTGGTGAATGTCGCCGAGCGCCAGGTCATCTCACGCTTCGGCGGCGGTGACGCCGGGTTGACCGACGCCGACCGGCACCGCAGGAGGGTGCGCACCCAGGTGACGGTGCTGCGACGGCTGGCGGTCGCGATCGTCGTCGTCCTCGGGTCCGCCGCGATCCTCATGACGTTCCCGGCGTTCAGCGACATCGGCACCACGCTGTTCGCCTCGGCCGGTGTGTTGTCGGTGGTCGCGGGCCTGGCCGCGCAGACCTCGCTGGGATCGGTGTTCGCCGGGCTGCAGATCGCGTTCTCCGACGCCATCCGCGTCGGCGACGTGGTGGTGCTCGAAGAGGAGTGGGGGCGTATCGAGGAGATCACCCTGACCTACGTGGTGGTCCGGGTCTGGGATGAACGCCGCCTGGTCCTGCCGTGCACCTACTTCACCACCACCCCGTTCCAGAACTGGACGCGCAGCGCCACCGAGATCATGGGCACCGTCGAGTTGGACGTCGACTTCTCCGTGCCCTTCGACGACATGCGCGCCGAGTTGGACCGCCTGCTGGCACAAAGCGACCAGTGGGACGGCCGCAGCGGCGTCCTGCAGGTCACCGATGCGGTCGGCGGGTTCGTGCGGGTGCGGGTCCTGGTCAGCGCCCCCGACGCGAGCGCGCTGTGGGATCTGCAGTGCGCGGTGCGCGAGGGGCTGGTCGACTGGATCCGGCGCACCCACGGCACCGCGCCGCGGTACCGGCTGGAGACCAGCCGGCCGGCGCCGCGGCGCGACGACACCACCGGTGGCGAGACCCGACGGGTGGGCTCGGCGGTGTTCTCCGGCAGCCCGGAGGCCGACGCCCGCGCCCGCGACTTCGCGGAGTCCAACGGGCACGGCCGCGACTGAACGTCAGAACGACGAGTGCGGCGCCCCGATCCCCGGGTCGATCTTCACCGGCCCCGCCGCCGACGGCGTCACCGGGAAGTCGAAGATGGCTGTCGGGATGTACACCGTCGCACAGGCATTCGGGATGTCGACCACACCGGACAGCCGGCCCTCGATCGGTGCGGCGCCCAGCAGCAGGTAGGCCTGCTCGGGGCTGTAACCGAACTTGGTGAGGTAGTCGATCGCGTGCAGGCAGGCCCGCTGGTAGGCCAGATGCGAGTCCAGGTAACGCTGTTCGCCGTCGAGGGTGACCGACGTGCCCGAGAACGCCAGCCACTCCGAGTACTGCGGATCGGTGTTGCCGGGCATGAAGATCGCGTTCTCGCTGACGCCGTAGGTCTCCATACCGCCGGGGATCACGTCGACGCGCAGATCGATGAACCCGCCCATCTCGATGGCGCCGCAGAAGGTGATCTCACCGTCGCCCTGGGAGAAGTGAAGGTCGCCGACCGACAGGTTCGCACCGTCGACGAACACCGGGTAGAAGATGCGGCTGCCCTTGGTGAGGTTCTTGATGTCCTGGTTGCCGCCGTTCTCGCGCGGCGGCGCGGTGCGCGCCGCCTCGGCGGCGGCGTCGGTGAATGCGTCGCCGGTGAGGCTGCCGAGGATCGCGTCCCGGGGCTCCGGCGACAGTCCGTAGATCCCGTACATCGCCACGATCGGCGAGATGAACGCGAACGCGAATGCGAACGCCGACCACAGTGAGAACTCGCGCCTCAATTCGGTTGGCGCCGAGCCTGTTTGCGCACTGGACGTCATCTGGTCGCCCTTTCGCTGCCCGAAGGACACGCAAGTATGGGCATGACGCGGGCGGCCCGGCATGCCGGACGGCGAAGTGTGGTTTGGGCGCACAGTCACCGGGCATGTGACTGTAGGTGTCTACAGGGTTGCCCGGTCACCCGTCGCCGGCGCCGCCGGCGCCGGACGCCGCCCATAGACTCGCGGCGCCGCCTTATCAGGAAATGAGGATGTCGTGCCCGACACCGACCAGACCGAGTTCCTCGCGGCCCTCGAGGACTGCCTGCACACCGTCGTCCGCGACAGGGTCGCCGAACCGCTGCAGGCGATCGACGAGGGTCTGAGCTCCGTCGCGACACTCTGCGGGTCCGCGGTGCAGTCCGGCGGCAAACGCCTGCGCCCCCGGTTCGCCTACTGGGCGTGGCGGGTGGGCGCCCCGGCCGACGCGGCGCCGCAACCGCTGGTGCTGCTCGCCACCGCGCTGGAGCTGCTGCACGCGGCGATCCTGGTCCACGACGACGTGATCGACGCCTCCGAGGTGCGCCGCGGACAGCCGTCGGTGCGCGCGGCGCTGGCCGACCGGCACTGCACCGATGGGGGGTCGGGTGACGCCAAGGCGTTCGGTGACCACATGGCCCTGCTGATCGGGGATCTGCTGTGGTCGGCGGCCCACGACACGTTCGACGACGCCGTGGCGGGTCTGCCCGAGCGCGCCGCGCGCCGCACGACGCGGGCGTTCCGGACGATGCGGGTGGAGGTGCTGGCCGGTCAGTTGCTGGAGCTTCGGGCACAGGCCGCACGCGACTACCACGCCGACACGGCGGAGAAGATCCTGCGCTACAAGACCAGCGCGTACACCGTCGAGCGCCCGGTCGAACTCGGCCTGGAGCTGGCCGGATCAGCCTCGCCGGGCACGGCCGAGATGCTGCGCGAGTACGCCGGCGCCGTCGGCCAGGCGTTCCAGCTGCGCGACGATCTCGCCGACTTGTTCGGCACGTCCGAGACGCTCGGCAAGCAGACCGGGGACGACATCCGGGCGGGCAAACCCACCGAACTGCTCGGCGCCGCGCTCGAACTGGCGACCGGGCCGCAGGTGGACGCGCTGACCGAGATCGTCGGCGACCCGAGCGCCGATCAGGCCAGGATCGCCGAGGTGCAGCGGATCGTGCTGCGGTGCGGGGCGGCGGACCGGGTGCGACGGCGGATCGCCGATCTGGTCACCACCGCGCACCGCACGATCGCCGATCTGTCGGCCTCGGCGGACGTGACGGCGCTCGCCGGGTTGTCCGAGATGCTCGCCGAATGCACCGAGCTGTCGTTCCTGCCGACGGCCTGAGCGTCGAGGCGGCCTACCCCTCGAGCTGGGCGAGGATCTCGTCGGGGATGTCGGCGTTGGTGTACACGTCCTGCACGTCGTCGCTGTCCTCGAGCGCGTCGACGAGCTTCATCACCTTGCGGGCGCCCTCGGCGTCGAGCGGCACGGTGACCGACGGCTGGAAGCTGGCGTCGGCGGAGTCGTAGTCGATACCGGCGTCCTGCAGCGCGGTGCGCACGGCGACGAGGTCGGTCGGTTCGGAGATGACCTCGAAGCTGTCGCCGAGGTCGTTGACCTCCTCGGCGCCCGCCTCGAGCACCGCCATCAGCACGTCGTCCTCGGAGAGCCCGTTCTTGTCCAGCGTCACCACACCCTTGCGGGAGAACAGGTAGGACACCGAACCGGGGTCGGCCATGTTGCCGCCGTTGCGGGTCATGGCGACGCGCACCTCACCCGCGGCGCGGTTGCGATTGTCGGTGAGGCATTCGATAAGCACGGCGACCCCGTTGGGCCCGTAGCCCTCGTAGGTGATGGTCTGCCAGTCGGCGCCACCGGCCTCTTCGCCGGCACCACGCTTGCGGGCCCGCTCGATGTTGTCGTTGGGGACCGAGCTCTTCTTGGCCTTCTGGATGGCGTCGTACAGCGTCGGGTTACCGCCCGGATCACCGCCGCCGGTACGGGCCGCCACCTCGATGTTCTTGATCAGCTTGGCGAAGTTCTTACCCCTGCGGGCATCGATGATCGCCTTCTTGTGCTTCGTGGTCGCCCACTTGGAATGGCCGCTCATCAGGTGTGAACCTCTCTCCAGTCACGATCTCGCCTGACGAGTCTACGTGGACCGTTGAGCCGACCCGCCGCAGACGTGAGGCGCACTCACTCCCCGGTGACCATGTCGACGAACAGCTTGTGCACGCGCCGGTCCCCCGTCACCTCCGGGTGGAAGGACGTCGCGAGCATGCGGCCCTGCCGGACGGCGACGATGTGCCCGTCGGCACGGCCCAGCACCTCGACATCGGCGCCGATGCGCTCCACCCACGGCGCCCGGATGAACACGGCGTGCACCGGAGAGTCCAGCCCCTCGAACGGGATGTCCCCCTCGAAGGAGTCGACCTGACGCCCGAAAGCGTTGCGCCGCACCGACATGTCGATACCCTTCAACGGGGTGGCCTCCCGCCCGGCGGCCCCGGCGTCGAGGATCTCACTGGCCAGCAGGATCATCCCGGCGCACGAACCGTAGGCCGGCATCCCCTCGGCGAGCCGGGCCCGCAGCGGTTCGAGCAGTTCGAATTCGCGCAGCAGGTGACTCATCGCCGTCGACTCCCCACCGGGGATCACCAGCGCGTCGACGGCCTCGAGTTCGGCCAGCCGGCGCACGGTGACCGCCTCGGCGCCCGCCTCGGTCAGCGCGGCGAGGTGCTCACGGGTGTCGCCCTGCAAAGCGAGCACCCCGACGACGGAGCGAGGCTTGCCCGAGCGAGCATCCGGCACAGGTGTCATGCCCGGCCCGGCGTGAAGTCACGCGGGTAGCGGGTCAACCCTTCCTGCATGACGGCCGCGACCATCTCGCCGTACTGGTTGAACAGCTTGCCCTGGGTCAGTGCCCGCCCGCCGCAGGCCGACGGCGACGACTGGTCGTAGAGCAGCCATTCGTCGGCGCGGAACGGGCGCATGAACCACATCGCGTGGTCGAGCGAGGCGATGTTGAGGTACTTGCGCTCGTCGGGGTGGTTGACCTGGGCCGACCCCAGCAGCGTCAGGTCCGACAGGTAGGCCAGCGCGCAGATGTGCAGCACCGGATCGTCGGGCAGCGGGTCGTGGTGGCGGAACCACACCTGCTGCTGGGACGCCTTACCGGGGATCTGGGGCACCTGGTCGCGGGGCACGATGCGGACGTCCCACTCCGCGAACTGCGCGAAACCGGCGTCGTCGAACGCCTTTCCGGACCGGAACCCGGGCAGGTCGTCGGGCGGTGGCGCCGCGGGCATCGCGTCCTGGTGCTCGATGCCGCTCTGGTCGGTCTGGAACGACGCGGACATCGAGAAGATCGTCTCGCCGTGCTGGATGGCGCTCACCCGGCGGGTGCAGAACGAGCCGCCGTCCCGGATGCGCTCGACGATGTAGACCGACGGTGCGCGGGCATCTCCCGGCCGCAGGAAATAGCCGTGCAGCGAGTGCACCTGGAACTTCGGGTCGACCGTGCGCACTGCGGACACCAGCGACTGGCCGGCCACGTGACCGCCGAACGTGCGCTGCAGGAAGCCCGACTCCGGGCTGAAGACCGCACCGCGGTAGATGTTGATCTCGAGTTGTTCGAGGTCGAGGATCTGCTCGATCGCCATTGTGTCGCTATTACCAGCCGCGCTCGGCGAGCCGGTGCGGCTGGGCGATGTCCTCCACGTTGATGCCGACCATGGCTTCACCCAACCCGCGCGACACCTTGGCCAGCACGTCGGGGTCGTCGTAGAACGTCGTCGCCTTGACGATCGCCGCGGCCCGCTCGGCGGGGTTGCCGGACTTGAAGATTCCCGATCCGACGAACACGCCCTCGGCGCCGAGCTGCATCATCATCGCCGCGTCGGCGGGAGTCGCGATGCCACCGGCGGTGAACAGCGTCACCGGCAGCTTGCCGGCCCGGGCCACCTCGGCGACCAGGTCGTACGGCGCCTGCAGTTCCTTGGCCGCGACGTACAGCTCGTCTTCGGACAGCGAGGTCAGCCGGCGGATCTCGCCGCCGATCTTGCGCATGTGGGTGGTGGCGTTCGACACGTCACCGGTGCCGGCCTCACCCTTGGAGCGGATCATCGCCGCACCCTCGGTGATGCGGCGCAGCGCCTCGCCCAGGTTGGTCGCACCGCACACGAACGGGACGGTGAACTTCCACTTGTCGATGTGGTGGGTGTAGTCGGCGGGGGTCAGCACCTCGGATTCGTCGACGTAGTCCACGCCGAGGCTCTGCAGGATCTGGGCCTCGACGAAGTGTCCGATGCGCGCCTTGGCCATCACGGGAATCGTGACCGCGTCGATGATGCCCTCGATCATGTCGGGGTCGCTCATCCGCGACACCCCGCCCTGGGCGCGGATGTCGGCGGGCACCCGCTCGAGCGCCATCACCGCGACGGCGCCCGCACCTTCGGCGATGCGCGCCTGCTCGGGGGTGACGACGTCCATGATCACGCCGCCCTTGAGCATCTCGGCCATACCGCGCTTCACCCGGGCGGTGCCCGTCTGATGAGCCGAGCCGTTCTGCGTGGCGGCGCCGTTGCTCCGGTCGTCACGCTGCTGCCCTTCGAAACCCACTGTCATCTCCTCCGAATCGCTACTGATCCAGTGTAGTAGCGGCATCAAATCCATTGGATCCGCAATTCAGCGGATCGTCTCCACAGGTCCCGGCGGCGTCGGCCCGTCGGCCAGCTCGTTGGCCCGGACCAGCAGCGCACCCAACTGCTGCGGGTAAACGGTCTCTCCGTCGGCGACCAATTCGTCGATCATTGTCGCATCACACCAGCGGTGCCCGTGAATCGTGCGTCGCTCCAGGGCCGTATGACCACCGAGGGACGGCTCGAACCGTCGGGTGCGGCACACGAAGAACATCTCCTGGCTGCGCAGCACCGATCCGTCGAACTCGAAGACCGCGTCCCGGCGCCACACCGGGCCGATCAGCCGGTCCTGGTCCACCCGCAGACCGGTCTCCTCGGCGACCTCCCGCGCGGCGGCCTGCGCGAGCGTCTCCCCCGCCTCCACCGCCCCGCCGACCGTGAACCACCACCGCGGGGCGTCGGCCAGCGAGGGATCCGACCCGCAGAACAGCAGCACCGCCCCCGACTCGTCGAGCAGCACGACCCGGGCCGAGACACGGCGGCTCAGCGGTTCGATGTCGCGCGAGGAGACCTCGGCGATCTCGAAGTAGGTCGGCAACGCCGCGGTGCCGCCCAGCCGCAGCAGCCGCACCGGTGTGCGTTCGCGCAGCGCGAGGGTGTCGCGCACCGCGTCGTTGTGGAACCGGCGGGCCAGCAGCACCCTGGCCTCGGCGTCGGCGAGTTCGGCCACCAGCGCGACCGGCAGCGATGCCGGATCGACCAGCGCCAACGCCGCCGACAGCTCGTTCTCGGCGGCCTCCCGGGCACTGCGCGGCGCCCGTTCGGCGACGTCGGCGAGTGCGGCCAGCCGTTTACCCTGCGGCCCCCCGGCGTAGGCGTCGACGGCGACCGCGCGGGCCACCACCGCCCGCCGGGCCAGTGCGCCGTCGAGTGCCTGCCAGCTCAGGTCGTAGCGCACGTGCAGCCGGTCGAGCCGGTGCGCGGTCTGGTAAGCCCACGCGCCGACGAGCAGGACGATCACCAGCAGGATCGCCAGCGCGACGATCACGACCCACGTCACGGCGCGACCTGCACCTTCACTCCCGCCCCGGCGACGGTCTCGTAGACCCGCATGATCTGGGCGGCCACCACCGACCAGTCGTAGCGGCCGACAGCTTCGGATGCGGCGGCGACGTAGCGCCCGCGCGCCTCGTCGTCCCCGAGCACCTCGATGAGCCCGGCGGCCAGCGCCTCGGCGTCGTCGACGGTGACCAGCCGGCCCGCCGTGCCGTCGCGCAGCACCCGCCGGAACGCGTCGAGATCGCTGGCCACGACCGCGGTTCCGGCGGCCATCGCCTCCACGAGCACGATGCCGAAACTCTCCCCGCCGGTGTTGGGCGCGCAGTACACGTCGGCGCTGCGCATCGCCGACGCCTTGACCGCGTCGTCGACCTGTCCCATGAAGCACAGGTGTGACGCCAGCGGGCCGGCCTGCTGCCGCAGCTCGTCCTCGTCCCCGCGGCCGACGATGAGGATCTCCACGTCCGGGTACCGCGCCACCACGGCGGGCAGCGCCCCCAGCAGTACGGCCATCCCCTTGCGCGGCTCGTCGTACCGGCCCAGGAACAGCACCGTGCGCCCCGGCCGCGGATAACCGTCGAGGCGGGGCGCGTCGGCGAAGAACGCGACGTCGACGCCGTTGGGGATCTCGACCGCGTCGGAACCCAGCGCCTCCATCTGCCAACGCCGCGCCAGGTCCGACACGGCGATGCGACCGACGATCTTCTCGTGGTACGGGCGCAGGATGCCCTGAAACACCGACAGCGTCAGCGATTTCGTGGTCGAGGTGTGGAAGGTCGCGACGATCGGACCCTGCGCGGCCTGCAACGCCAGCATCGACAGGCTCGGCGCGTTCGGCTCGTGCAGATGCAGCACGTCGAATTCGCCCTGCGCGAGCCACTTCTTGACCAGGCGGTGCGTGGCGGGGCCGAACCGCAGCCGGGCCACCGACCCGTTGTAGGGAATGGGCACCGCGCGCCCGCCCGAGACCACGTAGTCGGGCAGGTCGACGTGCGGTGAGGACGGCGCCAGCACGCTCACCTCGTGGCCGCGTTCGCGCATCACCTCCGCCAACTGCAGCACATGGGACTGCACCCCGCCCGGCACGTCGAACGAGTACGGGCACACCATGCCGATGCGCATCGTCAACCGGCCCCGGCCAGCCGGGCGCGGCGCGCGTCGGAGAGGTCGGCGATCCACTGCGGCTGCATCATGTGCCAGTCCTCGGGATGTTCGGCGATGTTGACCGCGAACCGGTCGGCCAGCGCCTGCGTGACCACCCCGACGTCCCCACTCGCGGTGTCCAGCGGTGCGAAGACCCGCATCCCCCAGCCGTCGCCGTCGAACCAGCAGTGCACCGGCAGCAGCGCCGCACCCGTCTCGCAGGCCAGCTTGGCCGGGCCGGCGGGCATGCGGGTCGGTTCGCCGAAGAAGTCGACCCCCACTCCCTGGCGGGTCAGATCGCGCTCGGCCATCAGGCACACCACCCGGTTGGCGCGCAACCGCTCCCGCAGCAGCTCGTAGGGCGGGCGCTCACCGCCGGACAGCGGGATGACCTCGAAGCCGAGGCTCTCGCGGTAGGCGACGAACCGATTGAACAGCGACTCCGGGCGCAACCGTTCGGCCACCGTGGTGAACGTGCCGTGGTTCTGGACCAGCCAGACCCCGGCCATGTCCCAGTTTCCGCTGTGCGGCAGCGCGATCACGGCGCCGCGGCCCGCGTCGAGAGCGTCCCAGACGTGGCCGATACCGTCGACGGACAGTTCGCGTCCCAGTCTGCGGTGGTCCATCGTCGGCAGCCGGAACGCTTCGCGCCAGTAGCGGGCGTAGGAGGCCAGCGACGCGCGCATCAGCTCGTCGGGCACGTCGGCCGGTGCGGCGCCGATGACCCGGGCGAGGTTCTTACGCAGCTGCCCGGGGCCGCCGTTGCGGGCCGAGTACCACGCTCCGGCGTCGAATGCGTTGCGCGCCACGACTTCCGGCACGGCCCGCACCACCCGCCAGCCGGCGGCGTACCCCCAGTCCGTCAGGTGGTCGGTGCCGGGCAACCAGCCGCCGAGTGCGGTCACTGGTCGTCCGCCGCCGGCTTCTCTTCACCCTTGGGCTCGAGCTTGTCCATCGCGCCCGGTGAGGTGCGCACGGTGTGCAGCCGCTGCAGCACCGTGACCACGCTGGCCACGGCCAGGATCCACATGGCCACGTGGATGAGCCACGGGATGTGCAGGAACCACACCCCGGACAGGCCGGTGCCGGTCAGCACGATCACCAGCCGTTCGGGGCGTTCGATGAAGCCGCCGTCGCCGCGCAGCCCGCTGGCCTCCGCCCGGGCCTTGATGTAGGAGATGACCTGCGAGGTGATCAGGCAGATCAGCGTGGCCACCACCAGCGCCGGACTGTCCATGCCGAAGGCCGCCCACCACAGCAGACCCGCGAAGATCGCGCCGTCGGCGATCCGGTCGCAGGCCGCGTCGAGGACGGCTCCGAACCTCGTGCCCCCGCCCCGTTCGCGGGCCATGGTGCCGTCGAGCATGTCCGCCAGCACGAACACGGCCACCGCGAAGGCGCCCCACCACAGCTGCCCGATCGGGAACAGCGTCAGCGCGGCCAACACCGTGCCCGCGGTGCCCAGGATCGTGATGCTGTCGGGGGTGAAGCCCACCCGCAGGGCCGCTCTGGCCACGGGGCGCGCCAGTTTGGCGTAGGCGGCCCGGGTCATCAGGTAGACGTTGCTCACTGTTCCAAACCCCCGTCGCTGCGCTCCTGTTTCGCCCACTCGGTGGCGAGCAGTTCGCGCGTCTCACGCAACAGCTGCGGGATCACCTTGGACCCGCCGATGATCGTGATGAAGTTGGCGTCCCCGCCCCACCGCGGCACGACGTGCATGTGCAGATGTTCGGCGAGCGAGCCGCCGGCCGAATGCCCGAGGTTGAGCCCGACGTTGAAGCCGTGCGGACGCGACACCGCCTTGATGACGCGGATCGCCTGCTGTGTGTAGGACATCAGCTCGGCGCTCTCGGCGACGGTGAGGTCCTCGAGTTCCGATACCCGCCGGTACGGCACGACCATCAGGTGACCGGGATTGTAGGGGTACAGGTTGAGCACCGCGTAGACCTGCTCACCGCGGGCCACGACCAGTCCGTCCTCGTCGGCCATGTTGGGGATGTCGGTGAACGGCTGCGACGACTGCGACGAGTCCGAACCCTTCTTCATGGGCGACTCGGCGATGTAGCTCATGCGGTGTGGCGTCCACAGCCGCTGCAGGTTGTCGGGGTCGCCCACACCGTGATCGATGATCGTCCGCTCTTCGCGCAAGCGCTCATCGCCGATCGTCCGCTCTTCGCGCAAGCGCTCATCGCCGATCGTCCGGTCGTCCGGTTCGGTCACGTCGCCGTTCACGTTCCGGCGCCCGCCTTCACCAGTTCGGCGGTGGGGACGGCGTTGCGCCGCTCGGCGATCCAGCTCACGATCGCCTCGACCGCCTCGTCGCGCGGCACCCCGTTGATCTGGGTGCGGTCACCGAAGCGGAAGCTCACCGCGCCCGCGTCGACGTCCTTGTCGCCGGCGAGGAGCATGAACGGCACCCGCTGGTTGGTGTGGTTGACGATCTTCTTGGCCATCCGGTCGTCGCTGCTGTCGACCTCGATGCGCACACCGCGCGAACGCAGTTGCGCGGCAACCTCTTCCAGGTACGGAACGTGTGCGTCGGCGACCGGGATGCCGACCGCCTGCACCGGCGCCAGCCACGCCGGGAACGCCCCGGCGTAATGCTCGGTGAGCACGCCGAAGAACCGCTCGATCGACCCGAACAGCGCGCGGTGGATGAGCACCGGCCGCTGCCGGCTGCCGTCGGCGGCGGTGTACTCCAGCTCGAACCGCTCCGGCATGTTGAAGTCCAGCTGGATCGTCGACATCTGCCAGTTGCGTCCCAGCGCGTCCTTGACCTGCACGGAGATCTTCGGCCCGTAGAACGCGGCGCCGCCCGGATCGGGCACCAGGTCCAGTCCGGAGGACTCGGCCACCTCGCGCAGCGTCTCGGTGGCCTCGTCCCAGATCTCGTCGGAGCCGACGTACTTGTCCGGATCCTTGGTCGACAGTTCCAGGTAGTACTCGTCGAGGCCGTAGTCGGCCAGCAGGTCGAGCACGAACTGCAGCAGCGAGGTCAGCTCGTCGCGCATCTGCTCGCGGGTGGCGTAGATGTGCGCGTCGTCCTGCGTCATACCGCGCACCCGGGTCAGACCGTGCACCACACCGGACTTCTCGTAGCGGTACACCGACCCGAACTCGAAGAGCCGCAACGGGAGTTCGCGGTACGAGCGTCCCCGCGAGCGGTAGATCAGGTGGTGCATCGGGCAGTTCATCGGCTTGAGGTAGTAGTTCTGCCCGGGTTTGCGCACCGCGCCGTCCGCGTCGAACTCCGCGTCGATGTGCATCGCCGGGAACATCCCGTCGGCGTACCACTCGAGGTGCCCGGAGGTGACGTAGAGCTGCTCCTTGGTGATGTGCGGGGTGTTGACGAACTCGTAACCGGCCTCGAGGTGCTTGGCTCGCGAATAGTCCTCGAGTTCCTTGCGGACGATGCCGCCCTTGGGGTGGAAGACCGGCAGACCGGACCCGAGTTCGTCCGGAAAGCTGAACAGGTCGAGTTCGACACCGAGCTTGCGGTGGTCGCGGCGCTGCGCCTCCTCGATGAGCTCGAGGTGACGGTCGAGCGCCTCCTGCGACTCCCAGGCCGTCCCGTAGATGCGCTGCAGGCTGGCGTTGGCCTGATCGCCGCGCCAGTAGGCCGCCGAACTGCGGGTCAGCTTGAACGCCGGGATGTATTTGGTCGTCGGGATGTGGGGGCCGCGGCACAGGTCACCCCAGACCCGTTCGCGCGTGCGGGGATTGAGGTTGTCGTACGCGGTCAGCTCGTCACCGCCGACCTCCATCACCTCCGGGTCGCCCGACTTGTCGTCGACCAGTTCGAGTTTGTACGGCTCGCCGGAGAGCTCCTCGCGCGCGACGTCCTTGGACTCGTAGACCCGCCGGGAGAACAGCTGGCCGTCCTTGACGATCTGGCGCATCTTCTTCTCGAGCGCCTCGAGGTCCTCGGGCGTGAACGCCTGCGGGACGTCGAAGTCGTAGTAGAAGCCGTCGGTGATCGGCGGACCGATGCCCAGTTTCGCCTCGGGGAAGAGGTTCTGCACCGCCTGCGCCAGGACGTGCGCCGCGGAATGGCGGATCACACTGCGGCCGTCCTCGGTGTCGGCGGCGACCGGGACGACCTCGACGTCGGTGTCGGGCGCCCACGCCAGGTCGCGCAGCCTGCCCTCGGCGTCGCGCACCACCACGATCGCGTCGGGCGCACCGCGGCCCGGCAGCCCCGCGTCACGCACCGCCGCCCCGGCGGTCGTCCCGGCAGCGACCCGGATCGGGGCTGCGGGGGCTGGGCTGGCGGCGGCGCTCATCGGTGACTCTTTCCGGTGGGTCGGGGACGGTCGATCGCGACCATGCTATCGGTGCGACCGGCAGTTCCTTGAGCGTGCTACGACGATCCGGAGCCCAACCCGAACGGACTGTTCAGCCACTCGTGCTCGATGCCGAAGATCCGGGCGACCCAGTCCACGGCGCCGAGCAGCCACAGCGTCGTGAACACGACGAGCGCGGTGAGCAGGCCGCCGAGGACCTGGATGATCGCGTGCTGGCCGTGGAACCAGTCCATCACCCGGTCGTAACGTTCCCGGGCATAGCCCAGTAGGCGTTTGGCCCAGTCGAACTCGGTGGCCAGGATGCCCAGGCCGATGAACACGATCGCCCAGCCCGGTCCCGGGTAGGGAATCGCCAGGACGCCGAGCCCCAGCACCACGAGGCCGATCACGCCGACGGCGACGCGGTAGAAGAACTCGACCCGCGGCCGGCGGCGCAGCCCGTCACGCCAGCTCTTCCAGCTGTCCTTGATCCGCGACCAGCGCGACGGGTCCTCGGTGTCGTTCTCGGTCACGGCTGCCCCGGGTTGAGTCGGACGAACAATGCCTCGGCGTCGGCGAGCAAGGTGTCGCCGTCGAGAAGCCGGCCTTCGACGAAGATCTTGCGCCCCTCGATCCGGTCGATGCCGGCTTCGACGCGCAACGTCTTCTCCACCGGCGCGATGGTGCGGTAGTTCACGTGCAGGAAGGCGGTGCGTTGGAACCGGCTCTGGGTGAGTTTGTAGGTGGTGTAGCCGAGCACCGAGTCGAACAGCAGGGCCACCGCGCCGCCGTGCGCGGCCCCGTTGCGGCCCAGGTGGTAGCGGCGGAAGGTGGCCTCCCCGGCGATCCGGCCGTCGTCGGTCTTGGCCAGGAACATCGGCACCTGCAGGATGTTGCCGCGGTTGGGCAGGTCCAGCCGCCGCCCAGAGGGCGACGTCCACTCGTCGGCGCGGTACGGCTCGAGAAGACCGGTGACCTTCTCGATCAGCCCGGCCGCCTCGGTGACCACCTCATCGGGTGCGTCGGCCGCGCGGGCGAGGTCCTGCAGCTCCCGGACCGCCTCGACGAACCTGCCGTAGTCGGGTCCGCCGCGGGTGGTCGGTTCCGGAGGGTTGAATCCGCCCCCGTTTCGCGCCTGAGTCGATTCACTCGCCACACCGCTCACCGTATTGGGCGCCCGCGGTGAGAGGGTGACGGGGTGAAGCTGAGCGACCTCGCCGATCTCCCGTTGACCTACCCCGAAGTCGGCGCGACGGCCGGGCCGATGCCGCCCGGCTACCACCACGTGCGCCGGTCCTCGGTGATCGGATCCGGCCGGGCCCGCTTCGACGAGGCCGCCGACGCGGTGATGCGCTGGGGCATGCTGCGCGGCGCCGGGCTGCGCGTCAGGCCCACGACCGACGTCGCCCGGGTGGGTTCGGAGGTGATCGTCGGCCTGGGCCCGGTGAAGGTCCCGTGCCGCGTCGTCTACGTCGTCGCCGAACCCGACCGCCGAGGCTTCGCCTACGGCACACTGCCCGGTCACGCCGAGACCGGCGAGGAGTTGTTCGCCGTGCGGATCGACCCCGCGACCGACCGGGTGTACGCCGAGGTGGCGGCCTTCTCCCGGCACGGGACGTGGTGGAGCCGGCTCGCGGGGCCCGTCACCTCAGTGCTGCAGCGCGTGGTCACCCGGCGGTACCTGCGGGCGCTGTGAGACCTCGCCGGCGGTACGCCGTACCGCCACGTCGATCTGGTAGGTCAGCACCGCCAGCGTGAACAGCCCGACCGACATGCTGAGCAGCGCGGCGAAGCCCTCGGTCGCGAAGTCGACGAATGCGTTGAGGAAGGTGAACAGCAGCGCGGCGTTCCGCAGCCAGCGCAGCGGCCACAGCCCTGTCGTGCGGCGGCGGGCGATCATCGCAGGCACCGCGATCACCGAGGTCACCGCGGCGTTGACGAGCAGGATCACCGACGCAGGGTTCATCCCGTCCAGGCGCAGCGTGATGTTGTCGTCCTGGTAGAAGAAGCCGCCCAGGAAGACACCCAGCAGCCCGAAGAACAGGCCGCTGATCGCGCTGACCACCAGGAGCCAGCCGACCACCGGCACCCAGCGCGGACTGCGGAAGAAGCCGGGGATCAGCCGCGGCGCCCACTGCTGCAGGCGGTGGAGCCGGTCGCTGGAGGTCTCCGCCGACATCAGCAGGGCGCGCACGGACCCGACCGCGGTGGGCTCCGCCCCCGCCTGTTCGGCCTGCACCAGCAGGGCCAGCCCCAGCTCCCGGCGCCGGTCGGCCAGCCCGCGCGCGACGCCGTCCGCGGCGATCACCGCCGCCGAGGTCAGCGACTCCCTCGCGGTCAGCGGGCGGAAGTCACGAACGACCCGCGCGCCCACGAGGATCAGCACGACCAGGATGTACATGATCTCGGCGGCCGGCCCGTAGAAGTAGTCGTTGTCCTTGGTGACGAATTTGCCGACCTCGTCGAGGAACAGGCCGAAGCCGACGCCGCCCATGACGACGGCGGCCAGCCGCGCACCCACCCCGATCAGCAGCCAGCCGGTCAGCAGCGCGAGCATCATCAGCGCGCCACCCCACAGGGCGTGGGCGATGTGGAGATTGCCACCGCCGACCTGCGGATAACCGGTCAGCTCGAGGTAGAGGCGGGTGAGCAGGATGGTGGCGATCGCGATGAGCACGAACGCTTCCGCAGACCCGGACCCGGTGGCGTCACGGGTCACCACTCCGCGGTGGTGTGAACGGGTTCTGTTCATGCATCCTCCGGCGTTTGGAGCGCGTAGCCTTAAGCAACTTATCGGAGGAAGATGATCGGAATATGCTGGTGAACGAACCTGCCGACGTCGAGGGAGTGCACCGGCGGATCGCCGAACTCGTGCAGCAACTGCACGGCAGGACCGACGCCGATGCCGACACGGTGCTCGCCGAACTCGTCGAACACGCCGCGGCCGAGATCCCGGGTGCCGACTACGCCGGTGTGACCATCACGCGCAATGCGAAGAAGATCGAGACCCCGGCGGCCACGCACAAGTGGCCGATCGTGCTCGACGAGGTCCAGGAGCGCCACCGCGAAGGACCGTGCCTGACCGCGGCCTGGGAGGAACGCGTCGTCCACGTCCGCGACCTGGAGCACGATGACCGCTTCCCCCGGTACCGGCGAGATGCGCTGGAACGGACCCCGATCCGGTCGATCATGGCGTTCCAGCTGTTCATCGCCGACGAGACGATGGGCGCGATCAACGTTTACGCCGAGAGACCCGACGCGTTCGGCCCGGAGTCGCGCGACATCGGGCTGATCTTCGCCGCCCACTCCTCGGTGGCCTGGAACTCCGCGCGCCGCGACGAACAGTTCCACCAGGCGCTGGCCAGCCGCGACATCATCGGACAGGCCAAGGGCATGATCATGGAGCGCTACAGCGTCGACGCGGTGCAGGCATTCGCGCTGCTGAGAAAGCTCTCCCAGGACTCCAACGTCCCGTTGATCCAGATCGCCACGGATCTGACGACGAAAGCCACGACGTCGGGGATCTGACCCCGCGGGGTTTGCATCCGCCCAGCCCGGGGCACCACATCCTCACACAGTCAAGTCAGAGGGTTGGTGTGGGATGAGTCTCGAATCGAAGCCGGGCGCCGACGCGTCGCTCGGCGAACTGATGAGCCAACTGTCCGCCCAGACGTCGCGGCTGGTGCGCGACGAGTTGCGGTTGGCACAGAAGGAGTTCCAGGAGTCGGCGAAGCACGCCGGTATCGGTGCCGGATTGCTCAGCGTGGCTGGGCTTTTCGCCTTCCTGGGGCTGGCGACGGTGATCGCCGCGGCGGTGGCGGCACTGTCGCTGGTGTTGCCCGTCTGGGCGGCGGCGCTGATCGTCGCGCTGGTGTTGTTCGTCATCGCCGGGATCGCAGCCCTGGTCAGCAAGAAGCAGGCCGACGAAGTGACCCCCGCCGCACCCCGAACCGTCGAAACGGTGAAGGCCGACATCCAAGAGGTAAAGGACCGAGCGTCATGACCGCACCCGACCGCCCCGAACCCGGCCCCGACGCCGGAGTCGAAGACATCGAGGCCGACATCGAGGCCACCCGGCAGGAACTCGGCGAGACGGTCGAGGCGCTGTCGGCCAAGCTCGACGTCAAACAGCAGGCGAGGGACAAGGTCGACGAGACGAAGCAACGCTTCGCCGACAAGGCGCACACGGCCCAGCACGTCGTCACCGAGAAGGCGCACGCGGCACAACACGTCGTTACCGACAACCCGCAGAAATCGCTCCCCGTCGCCGCCGTCGTCGTCGCCGTGGTGGTGGCGCTGGGCGTCGTCGTGTGGCGCAGGCGCCGCTGAGCGCGCACGCCCGGACACAACCCGGCAGCGGGCCGTGAAACGGCCCCGAAATCAATTTGCTCGACTTTCAACGAATTACTTCTTTATCAGGTTCCTTTAAGGTACGTTTCTCATCATCCGACGTGGTCGGGGGGACGATTCCTAATTGATGAGGGGGCCAAGATGTCGGGCAACAGCGCTGAATCCTGTGAATTCGAGTTTGCGCGCGGCGGGGCGGTCGAAAGCCGCCCGCGCCGATCCGGCGGTCGACATCGACGTGCGAAAGCCGCAATGCCTGCGGTCGCCGTCGACATGACCCCCGGCGTGCACCTCTCGCGCGCCGCCGCCGCGCCAGCAAACTCCACACCGCGTCGAGCGCGGCGCCGTCGCGGATCGCTGCGCCCCGCCATCACCGGTGGTCTCGCCGTCCTCGGCGCGACCGCGCTGGTCGGGACGTTCGTCACGCCGGCCCCCGCCGAGGCCCGCACCACCGCGTACGCGGTGAGCGCGCCGACGCCGACGCCCCTTCTGGCGGCTCTGGCGCTGCCCTTCGATCCGCTGGAACTCGAAGCCGCAGCGAGGACCGTGATCGATTTCGACTTCGACGGCGTATTCCGATTCAACAGCGAGTTCGTGAACCTGCTGGCCCGGTTGGGAGCCAGCCTGCGTGTCGATCTGGACCTCGACCTCGACGCCGAGGAGATCGCCGCGTCCTTCGCGGAATTGATCAACGCGATCGCGTACGACGTCAACGGCGCGATCGGCGCCGTCAACGGTGCCGTCGACCTGGGTGCCGCTCTGGTGTCGGAGATCGCGCTGGCTGCCGCGACCGCCGCTGTCGACGGGGTGGACGCGGTCACCGGCGCGTTGGTGAGCCTGCTGGCAGCGATCACGCCGGAAGGCGACGTGGCCGCCGACTTGTCGGCCGCCATCGGTGTGGCCATCGAGAATATCGGCGACCTGATCTCGACCGGATTCCTCGGCGCGGGTGCGGCGGTCACCTGGAAGGCCACCCTGGACGACCTGCTGGTCGACCTGGTGGCGACCGGCGGGATCGCGCTGACCAACGGTGTGGCAGGCAGCCTGGTCGCCCTGCTGGGCGGCACGCCCGACCTGCCGGACATCGACGGCGACGATGTGGTGCTGGCGCTCGGCGAGCTGGCGGAGCTCTTCGCCGACGGCATCAACGGTGGGCTGCTCACCGCCGGCGAAGCGGTGGAACTGGGCGTCA
This sequence comes from Mycobacterium sp. IS-1496, assembly GCF_001499995.1. Taxonomy (GTDB): domain Bacteria; phylum Actinomycetota; class Actinomycetes; order Mycobacteriales; family Mycobacteriaceae; genus Mycobacterium. Next base: position 138,801 of record NZ_LQIU01000056.1, on the reverse strand, counting down.
CGGTGATCGGCGATCTCGCGACGGCGCTGGCCGAGGCCGGCGTGGGCCTGCGGGCCGACATCACCGGTGCGCTGTTGGGTGCGCTGGGGGCGCCCGAAGCCGTCGTCGATCTCGTCGCCGACCTCTCCGTGGGGATCGACGCCGGGATCCGCGGTCTCGGTGAGGCGATCGCCTGGAAGTTCACACTCGATGACGTGCTGGTCGACGTCGGTGTCGCGGGCGGGGTCTCGCTGGTCAACGGGTTGACCGCAGCCCTGTTCGGAGGGGTCGGCCTTCCGGTGCCCGACCTGCCGGATGTCGACTTCGCCGCGTCGGTGCGGGCGCTGGTCAACCACTTCGCCGTCGCTCTGGGGATCGAACTGGACCTCGAAGGCGACGTCGACGTCGAGGTCCCCCCGAACGAGGACGAGGGCGGGGTCGAACTGCTCTCGGACGGCTTCGACGCGCAGCGAGTGGGTCTCATCGACGACGGGACGGACTCCGGGTCCCTGCCTGCCGACGACGAGCAGGAACCGGCCGACGAGGGCGACGACGGCCTGCCGCCGGCCGACGATTCGGCGGGCGAGTCGGGCGAGTCGGGCGACCTCGATCCGGATGGGACCGAAGGCCTCGACGATGTCGAGCAGTTGCCGGAAGACGACGGCACCGGTGAGGTGCCGGAGGAGTCCGGTGACGAATCGGAGGACGTTGACGGGGATGCCGACGACGCCGGTGCCGCGGAGGGCGAGACGGGCGGCGAGACCGGTGCGGAGACGGGTGCCGATCCGGGCGGTGACTCCCCGACCGAGTGATCACTCGGTGATGTGCGTGCCCTGACGTCGGATCGAACTCATGCAGACCGCTTTTCGGGTTTCTTCTGCATGAGTTCGATCTGGCCGTTCTTGACGGGATTGGTTCGGCGCGCGGCGATCACTGCGGCGATCAGCAGCGCCACACCGGTGATCGCCTGCGCGTTGCCGACGACTTGACGGAAGACGGCCTCGACACCCGCGACGTCAGGACCCGGCAGGACGATGTGCGGGCCGGCCACGAAGACGATGCCGGCCGCCACCAGGAGCGGCCGCCAGCGGCGGTGCTGCGGGGCGACCATCAGCGGTACGAGAAGCACGGCGTACACCCAGTGGTGGGTGACCGCCAACGGCGCGGCGAGCAGGGCGGCCAGTGCGACGACGGCGGTGGCCACCACGGGCATCCCGGACCGGGTGAACCGATGGCCCGCGTAGACGGCCGCCGCGATGACCGCGGTGACACCGACCAGCCAGAGGATCTCTTTGGTCGTGCCCGCCGCACCCCACCGGGTGATCAGACCGGTGAGTGCCTGATTGCGGCTGAACTCGTGACCACCCGCGCGGTCGGTGCGGAAGAATTCGGTCGCCCAGAAGTAGAGCGACTCCTGGGAACGTGCGAGGAATCCGATGAGGACCGTCGCGCCGAACGCGATGAGCGCCCGGGCCGCACCCGCGAAGTCTCGCCGGAGGAGCAGGACGAGACCGAAGGCCGCCGGGGTGATCTTGATTCCGGCCGCGATGCCGATGCCGACCCCGCGCAGTCTGCGCGGCAGCACACCCAGGCAGTCGGCGATGACCAGCGCCATCAGCACGATGTTCACCTGACCGAACTCGAAGTTCGACCTCACCGGCTCGAGGATCAGCGCCGGTCCGAGCAGGGCCAGGGCGACCAGGTTCGACGGCCGGACCCGCAGCCGGACGAGGACCGTGCGCAGGATCCACCACAGCAGGACCAGGTTGAGCGCACTCCACCCGATCTGCAGCGCGGTCTGCGGCACAGCCGCCATCGGGGCGAACAGGATCGCCGCGAACGGCGGGTAGATGAACCGGAACCCCGAGGCGCTCGGGAACTGCTCGGAATACAACGGCAGGTTCGCGGTGATGGCGTAGCCGGCGTCCCGGAAGACCGACAGGTCAAGAAGCTTTCCGGTCGCGGCCTGGACGACGTAGCGGGCAATCATGCCCACGGCGAGCAATGAGCCGACCAGCCACAAGCCTCGGATCCACGGTCGCCGACTGCGCGCCGGGGCGTGGACATCGTCCTCGGCGACCTGGTCAACCGAGGGGCCGTTCACGAAGCGAACGGTACCCAATACGTGCGGTGGAGAATCCGGTCTCACGCGACTGCTTGGTTGAAGGAGGTGGTGGTGGTCCCGGCTGGTTTCGAACCAGCGACCTTCCGCGTGTGAGGCGGACGCTCTCCCACTGAGCTACGAGACCGGGTGGGATCGGCCTCACCGAGTGGGCCGAACGACGTCGAAGACTAGCACGCGCTCGCGGTGGGGACGGAATCCGCTGGTCATCTTCGACCCCGTTCACCGACCTCCACACAAGGGTCGTGAACGCCCGCCGGGTGACGACCGTGGTGGGGAATTCGGCGTCGGGACCGGTGCGGCCTAAGGGATTTGTGTGGCCAGGCATGTGTGCACTATCGTTCTGCATCGCGACGGACGACGATCTCGCCCGTGGCACGCGGATGTAGCGCAGTTGGTAGCGCATCACCTTGCCAAGGTGAGGGTCGCGGGTTCGAATCCCGTCATCCGCTCGAGGTGCAGAAGCATCAACCCCAGCGGTGGAGTGGCCGAGTGGTGAGGCAACGGCCTGCAAAGCCGTGCACACGGGTTCGATTCCCGTCTCCACCTCCGATGTGAGATCCCGGCGCGATTAGCTCAGCGGGAGAGCGCTTCCCTGACACGGAAGAGGTCACTGGTTCAATCCCAGTATCGCGCACCACTTTCGACCGGCGCTAATTAGTATTTCGCCGCCTCCATGGGGCTATATAGGGGCTATCCGATATGCGCGCAGCGGGCACATTGGCGCAATCGTCCCGACAACGCAATGGAGCGAAGTACCCTCCTCGCACTATGAGGGCAGAACTGCTTGCAGCGGTTGCGGTGTTCGCCGCGCTGCCGATCGCCAGCACGGGTGTCGCCTCGGCGAATGAGTACTCATGCGCCCACGCTGCTGCGTCGAACGGCTACGTCGACGAGAACAAATTTCTCTGGCAGGTTGAAAAAGACTGCACCGTCGCATACGGGATCGCCCATCCAGGCGGCCTAAGTACTCAAGCTGAGGCCGTGGCCGCTGTAGCCGCCGCCGAGCAATATCTGCGTTCCCTTGGATACGACGCCGCGACGGTCGAGCAAATGGATATAGCCGGACACGGCGTGTAAATCATCGCGTTAGTGTCGGTGCCTGCCTCTAACGTTCCCCCTGGTGATCGTCGAGCGCGTGACGCGGGTAGCGCTGACCCGGCGCTCCGAGCCAACCCGCAGCGACCACACGTCCTACCCGGGCACCGACCTGTGGCGCGTCGAATGGACGGAACTGCGGACGGGAAACGGCACGATCTGCGGCAGTCCCACACAACGAGGCCGCAGCACGCCGCGACATCGACGGCCTGCTGCACATGCGGACCCCCACCAAGAGCGTCTACACCGAGCACGCCGGTACCGTCGCGAGGGGCTGCCAATGTATGAACAGAGTCGCAGCAAGCGTTGGCTCGGAGTGCTTCGAGAGTCAGTGGCGATACTCAAGGCGGCCGAAGAACCGTTGGGCAGTCCCTTTCCCTGGGATCACCCGCGCAATAGTCCATGGCTGTTCCAGATTCTGGGTCCGCGCCGGTCGTTGCGACTTCTTTTCGCTGCGGCCTGGGCTTCCAGATATCGCGCCCTCGCCGGTGAAGTGTCGACCCGGACGCGCAGCATCCGCATGTAGCCGCGCATCCAACATTTCGCCAACACCAACGACTTTCCGGCGTACGGGTTGACGTCGCCCGGCTCGGCCAGCGAGCCCTCGTACAGCGCCCGCATCGCCTCCATACGCATCGTCACCCGGCAAGCATGCAATCACGCGGACCGGAGTAGCGGTTCCCCCGCCGTACCACGGCCGGGTCACATCGCGGCATCGGCTCGTCGACACCTGTTTCATCGCCCGATAGCCGGGAATGCGGACTGTCGAGGTCTCGCGGGGTTCAGCAGCGAAGCCCGGTGAGACCGCCCTCCGACCGCGAATCCAAGGGACCCATGAGCATCTCTGACGACTGGAAGATGACCGACAAGCCCTGCGGGCGCTGCGGCGCCCCACTCGCCGAACAGACGGGCCCGGGAGGCGATCAGGCGGCCGTACGGACGCGCTGCACCAACGACGCGTGCCCGGAGAGCCGGCGGTAGCCCGCCCCCAGACAACAGAAAACGCCGCTGCGCGGATGCGCAGCGGCGTTTCTCGTCGGGTCACCAACCGGCGATGCCCGGCCCGTTGCGGGCCGGCCCCATCCGGATGTAGGTGCCGATACCGCCGGTGATCGGGGGCACGGCGCGAATGCTGTCCTTCACCTCGCCACCGGAGGGCGCCAGCGGCGCACCCTTGCGAGAGCGGCGCACATCCGAGGGTCCGGCGTTCGCGACACCCTTGCCGCTCGTGCGGACGCCGCCCTCGGCCGCCGGGTTGGCGTCGAATACCGGGTTCGGCTTACCGCCGATGTCCACCACGTCGGCGTTCGCGCTGCCCGCGCCGAACGCGAGAACGGCCCCCGCCAGCGCGAGCGCACCCGCCCCGACGACGGCCAGTTTCGTGGTCTTGCGTCCGAGAGCATCGACACGTCCCACCATCGGCCTCCCTTTCCTCCGGCGGGATTCACATCCCGATCTTGATCGTTGCGTTGGCAACAATATCAGCGACGGGCCGTCGCGTAGGGACTGTCGTGACAAGATCATGCGGCGTTACAGCGGACGAAAAGGCATACCGGCGCATCGCGCCGATTAGCCACAGATGTTCTGCCACGCCATCTTTCGCCGGCGGCACCCGAAGACGCCCGCTCGTCGCTTTGCGATTCCTGCGTTATGCGCCGTAGCGCGCACGGTCACGGGACTGATGAGTGGTTCGCAGTGTCGCGCTCGGTTGGGTGCCGTACATACGCCGGTACGCGACGCTGAAACGGCCCGCGTGCGAGAAGCCCCACCGGCCGGCGATCGAGTTGACGGTGTCGACCGCCGGGTCGGCGGCTTGAAGATCACGGTGCGCGAGGTCGAGGCGGACGCGTCGGAGGTATTCGAGCGGCGTCACTCCCAGGTGCCTGCGGTACATGTACTGCACCGCGCGCGGGGTGAGGTTCGCCGCTGCCGCGATCTCCGCAAGCCCGATGTCACTGTCGGCGTTTTCGTGGATGAACGCTACCGAGCGTCGCAGACCGGGCGGGCGATGGCCGCCGGTCGGCAGTTCGTGAAGGTTCGTCATGGTAATTCGCGTACCCCCCGGCAAACCCCGAGAAACCCGACCACGGGTATGGCGCTGCTGACACGATCGTCGTCATGACCGAACGCATCGAAGTCCAGCGCCTCATCCCAGCCCCGCCGGAGGCGATCTTCAATGTGCTCTGCGACCCGCAGGGACATGTGGCGATCGACTCGTCGGGGATGCTCCAGGGCGCGGACGGACGGCCGGTCTCGGAGGTCGGCGACACCTTCGTCGTCCACATGGACCGCGAGGCGCTCAACGACTTCCCGATGGGCAAATACGAGGTGACGGTGGAAATCCGGGAGTTCGAGCCGAACCGGCGCATCGCCTGGGCCATCCTCGGGCAGATCCGCCCGCAGATCGGGCACGTCTACGGCTACATCCTGGAACCCGCCGCCGACGGCACCGTCGTGACGTCGTTCTACGACTGGTCACAGATCGACGACAAGTGGCGTGAGGCGGGCATCTTCCCGGTCATCTCCGAAGCCGCGCTGCGCGCCACCCTGGGCATCCTCGACCGCGTGGTCCGGCGCGGATACGTCCGCAGCTAAGAAGTGAGGCGTCAACCAACGGTTGACGACCCACGCCGCGTCAACCTACAGTTGACGCATGGCCGATCCCATCGCTCACCCCGTCCGCCTCGACGACCTCATCGAGGCCATCAAGACCGTGCACGACGAACCGCTCGAACAACTCACCGACGCGGTCCTGGCCGCGGAGGCCCTCGGCGAGGTCGCCGACCACCTGATCGGACACTTCGTCGACCAGGCCCGGCGGTCCGGCGCGTCGTGGACCGACATCGGCAAGTGCATGGGCGTGACCAAACAGGCCGCGCAGAAACGGTTCGTCCCGAAGGCGGACACCGAACCCCTCGATCCGAACCAGGGGTTCGCCCGCTTCACCCCCCGGGCGCGCGCCGCGGTGGTGCACGCCCAGAACGCCGCCCGCGACGCGCGCCACCCCGAGATCACGCCCGACCATCTGCTGCTCGGCATGCTCGTCGACACGGACTCACTGGGAGTCGCGTTGCTCACCGCGCAGGACCTGACGCCGGAGGACGTCCGCGCCGCCGTGGCCCTGACGCCGTCGAGCGACGGTCCGGCCCTCGACCTCGTCCCCTTCAGCGGTCCCGCCAAGAAGGCGCTCGAACTGACCTTCCGCGAGGCACTGCGGCTCGGACACAACTACATCGGCACCGAACATCTGCTGCTGGCGCTGCTCGAGTCCGAGGACCCCGACGGACCCCTGCACCGACTCGGCGTCGACCGGCAGCGCGTGCAGACCGATCTCATCGGCCTGCTCGACTCGATCGCCGAGAAGGGCTGATCTCACATCCCGCCGCGCCGCGGCGTCTACAGGATGTGAGGATGCGACCGTTCGAGGACGTGGTGGCCGAACACGGAGCCACCGTGTTGCGGGTGTGCCGCGCCGTCGTCGGACCCGTCGACGCCGAGGACGCCTGGTCGGAGACCTTCCTGTCCGCGCTGCGCGCCTACCCGGACCTACCGGCAGGCGCCAACGTCGAAGCGTGGTTGGTGACGATCGCGCACCGGCGCGCCCTGGACGTCGGCCGCGCCAACTCCCGCCGGGCCGTGCCGACCGACACCCTCCCCGACCGGCCGTCCGGCCACGGCGACCCCGCGGACCGGCATCCCGACCTGTGGGCCGCGCTCGCATCGCTGCCCGCCAAGCAACGCCAGGCCGTCGCCTACCGCCACATCGCCGGCCTGCCGTTCGCCGAGATCGCCGGACTGCTCGGCAACTCTCCCGACGCCGCCCGCCGTGCCTGCGCCGACGGCCTGCGGACGCTGCGCTCGATCTACCGCGAGGAGGCCCTCCGATGACCGCCGACATGTTCGCCGCCCCAACCGACGACGCGACCTTGGCCCGGCTGCACACCACGCTGAGCGCCGACGCCGAGACCGCGGGCCTCCTTGACGTCGCCTACCGGACCGTCGACAGCCCGGTCGGCACGCTGCTGCTGGCCGCCACCCCCGCCGGCCTGGTACGCGTGGCCTACGACGTCGAGGACCACACCGCGGTGCTGGGCGTCCTCGCGGCCAGGATCAGCCCGCGCATCCTGCGGGCGCCGCAGCGGCTCGACACCGTGGCGCGCCAGCTCGACGAGTACTTCGCCAAGCGGCGCACCACCTTCGATGTGCCGGTGGACCTGCGCCTCGCCGACGGATTCCGCCGCTCCGTCGTCGAACAGCTGCGCTCCATCGGCTACGGTCACCGCGCCAGTTATGCGGCGGTGGCCGCCGCCGTCGGCAACCCGAAGGCGGTGCGCGCCGTCGGCAGCGCGTGCGCGCACAATCCGCTGCCGGTGGTGATCCCCTGCCACCGGGTGGTCCGCTCGGACGGCACGACCGGCCAGTACGTCGGCGGGGCGGCCGCCAAGGCGGCGCTGCTGCGGCTGGAGGCCTGCTGACCCCGGATCGACTGTGGCGCCCCTGCGGGGTGTGCCATCATGCGATGCACACCTAGGGAGGGAAACCATGCGCCGGCTTCTGATGCTGCTGACCGCCCTGATCGTCGTGGCCGGGCTGACCGCGGCGCCCGCCGTCGCGGTGGGATCGCCCATCGGCCGCATCGGCCAACCACTTCGGGTGGACTTCAAGGGCCTGGTCGCCGACGTGACCGTCCTCAGCGTCGAACCGTCGCCGATCCCGCCCGGCTTCGGTTATCCGCCGCGGCCGCCGCGCAACCAGGTGTGGCGCGCCAACGTCGTGGTCCAGCCGATCAGGGTGCCGGTGCCCTACGCGATGGCCATCACGTTCCAGTTCCGCGGCGTCACCCCCACCGGCGACGCGTACGAACCCCGTAACACCGACGCACCCGACGCCCTGCAGGCCGCGCTGACCAACGCCCCGGCCGGATCGACGGTCAGCGGTGGCGTGTGGTGGGACTGCTACCGGGATCTGGTGTCCAACGTCGTGCTGATCGACAAGATCACCGGCGAGCACCTCGCGCAGTGGAACCTGTAGACCCGCAGGTCTCCCCGGCCACCCGCGCCGACCTTCCCGAACTCGCCGACGTCGCCGCCCGCACCTTCCCGCTGGCGTGTCCACCGTCGGTGACCGCGCAGAACATCGCGGCGTTCGTCGCCGAGAACCTCTCGCAGCACCGGTTCTCCGAGTACCTCACCGATCCGGACCGCGTCGTGCTGGCCGCCCGCGAGGGTGGCCGAATGGTGGGCTACGCCATGCTGATTCGCGGTGTGCCCGACGACGAGGACGTGCAGCGGGCCGTGACCCCGCGCCCGGCGATCGAAGTGTCGAAGATGTACGTCCTGCCCGACAGCCACGGCTCCGGCGCGTCCTCGGCGCTGATGACCGAGGCGCTCGCCTTGGCCCGCCGAACCGGGTACCGCTGCGTGTGGCTGGGCGTGAACCAGGAGAACCGGCGCGCGCAACGGTTCTACGCCAAACACGGTTTCGCCGTCACGGGCACGAAGACGTTCCGCCTCGGCGCGGGTGTCGAGAACGACTTCGTGATGGTGTGCCCGCTCGGGAACGCCTGAGCCGCCGTGACGCCTAGGCCTCCCGCGCCTCCTGTCCGGCCGCGGTCAGCGCCAGCAGCCGCGACGTCGCCCGCAGGTACTTCTTGCGGAACCCGCCGGCGAGCATCTCCTCGCTGAAGATGGTGTCCAGCTTCGACCCCGACGCCACCACGGGGATGCCCGCGTCGTAGAGCCGGTCGGTCAGCGACACCAGGCGCAGCGCGACGCTCTGATCGTCGAGCGGGTGCACCCCGGTGATGAACACCTGCGTGACGCCCTCGATCAACGACAGGTACCGCGACGGATGCATGGTCGCCAGGTGCGCGCACAGCGCATCGAAGTCGTCGAGGGTCGCCCCCGCGGTGCCCTCGGCCCGTTCGGTGACCTCCGCGTCGGTGGGCGGCTCCGGCGCAGGCGGCAGGTCGCGGTGCCGGTAGTCGGGACCCTCGATCCGCACGGTGGTGAAGATCGAGGCGAGCGTGTGGATCTCGCGCAGGAAGTCCTGCGCGGCGAACCGGCCCTCTCCCAGCTGCTCAGGCAGGGTGTTCGACGTCGCCGCGATCGACACGCCCCGCTCGACGAGCTGTGACAGCAGCCGGGAGATCAGCGTCGTGTTGCCCGGGTCGTCGAGTTCGAACTCGTCGATGCACACCACGACGTAGTGGCTGAGCAGTTCCACGCTCTCGACGAACCCGAACACCCCGGCCAGCTGGGTCAGCTCTCCGAACGTCGCGAACGCCTTCGGTTCGGGCAGCTCGTAGTACGACGAGGCGAGCAGGTGGGTCTTGCCCACCCCGAACCCGCCGTCGAGGTAGACCCCGACACCCGGCAACACCTCGCGCTTGCCGAACAACTTCTTCTTGCCCGCGCGCCGTGTCACCGCATCGGCGCAGAACGCCCGGCACGCTTCGACCGCCGCGGCCTGCGACGGTTCAGCCGGATCGGGACGGTAGTTGTCGAAGCTGACGTGAGTGAACGTCGGCGGCGGCACCAACTGGGCGACGAGGCGTTCCGGGGTGACGCTGGGGTGCCGGTCGACGAGATGGTCCGGTTGATTCGGCGCACCACTGGACCCAGGCATGCGAAGCAGCGTAGCGACGTGCTGCAATCGTTCCCATGCCCGAGTCCGCGGCTGGGACGCAGTTCACAGTGCTGGGACCTGTCGAGGCGGTCGGCGACGACCGGCTCGGCGACTTCTACGCCTACCCCGACGACCTGCAGCGCTGCTGGGTGCGCGGCAACATGATCGCCAGCGTGGACGGCGGCGCCACGGTCGCGGGCAGGTCCGCAGGCCTCGGGGCAGCCGGCGACCGGGCGCTGTTCGCCAGGATGCGCCAAGCCGCCGACGTGATCGTCGTCGGCGCCGCCACGGTGCGCACGGAGGACTACTCCGGCGCCCACCTCGGCGCCGCCGCGCGCCAGGACCGCGCGGCCCGCGGCCAGAGCGAGATCCCGCCCGTCGCGGTGCTCACCCGCTCGGCCGACCTGGACCGCGACGCCAAGTTCTTCCACCGCACCGACGTGGCGCCGATCCTGCTCACCAGCGCGCGCACGGCCGTCGCGGCGCGCGAACGGTTCGCCGGCCTCGCCGAGGTCGTCGACGCCTCGGGTCCCGAACCCGACTCGGTCGACCCGGCCACCGCACTCGAGATCCTCGCCCGGCGGGGGTTGTTGCGTGTGCTCACCGAAGGCGGCCCCGGCGTGCTCGGCCTGTTCACCGCCGCCGACCTGCTCGACGAACTGTGCGTCACGATCGCGCCGGTGCTCGTCGGCGGTGAGGCGCAGCGGATCGTGACCGGCCCGGGTCAGGTCCGCACGCCGCTGCGCCGCAGCCACGTGCTCACCGACGACGACGGCTATCTGTACTGCCGGTACGTCCGGAGCCGGTGACCCCCTCGCTACTGTGGTCAGCATGCGTCGGCACCCCCTGCTGCTCCGGGCCGTGAGCCTGTCGACGGTTGCGCTGGTGCTGGCCGGCTGCGCGCCCGGCCTGGCGGCCAATCCCCGGTTCGCCACCGACGACGGCGCGCGGCCGCAGGGTCAACCCGAGACCACCCAGCAGCAGGCCGGGCCGCCCCCGGTCGAGGTGCCCAAGAACGACCTGTCCTGGCGGGAGTGCACCGACGAGGTGTTCGGCGACGCGGCCGTCGACCCGGTGCCCGGGGTGACGCTGGACTGCGCCACCTACGACGCCGACCTCGACCCGATCGACGGCGCGACCGGCACGGTCACCATCGGTGTCGTACGGGCCACCTCGGCGCGCACGCCGGCCGACGCCGGCCCGGTGGTCATGACGACCGGCTCCGACCTGCCGTCCTCGGTGCAGCTGCCGGTGTGGCTGTCGCGCTCGCAGGCCCTGCTCGACAAGCACCCGATCGTCGCCGTCGACCGTCGCGGTATCGGGATGTCCGGGGCTTTGGAGTGCCGCGACCTGTACGACCGTCAGGAGATGATCGAGCAGGCCCAGTTCGCCTACGGCGACGATCCGGTCGCCAACCTCGGCGCCATCACGATGACGGCGACGACCAGCTGCACCGACACCATCGCCCCCGGCGACTCGGCCTACGACAACGCCCACGCCGCCGAGGACCTCGAGCGGTTGCGCAGCACCTGGGACGTGCCCGCGCTGGCTCTGCTCGGGATCGGCAACGGCGCACAGGTGGCGCTGGCCTACGCCGGATCGCACCCCAACAAGGTGGCCCGATTGGCGCTCGACTCGCCGCTGCCGCTGGCGATCGGCGCCGAGGCCGCCGCCGAACAGCGCGTCAAGGGTGAGCAGGCCGCGCTCGACGCGTGGGCCGCCCAGTGTGTGGCCGTCGGCTGCCCGGCGGCCCCCGACCCGAAGGGTGTCGTCGACGGGCTGCTGTCGGCGGCGCGGTCGGGTGACGGACCGGGCGGGGCGTCGGTGGCCGCGGTGGCCGAGGCGATCAGCACCGCGTTGGCGTTCCCGAAGGGCGACGGGGTCGCGTCGACCAACGATCTCGGCGCGGCGCTCGCCGGCGCTCGCTCCGGCGACACCGCCCGGCTCACCGCGCTGATCGCCGACGCCGAGGGGTTGCGCCAGACCGACGGTCAGTTCGTCAACTCCTGCAGCGATGCGCTGAACCGCCCGACGCCCGACCGGGTGCGCGAATTGGTGGTCGCCTGGGGTAAGCAGTATCCGCAGTTCGGCGTCGTCGGCGCGCTCGACCTGGTCACCTGCCTCAACTGGCCGAGCGGATCGGCCCCGGCCGAACCCAAGGACCTGCCGGTGCCGGTGTTGCTGCTCGGGGTCCAGAACGACCCCATCGTGGGCAACGAGGGCGTCGCCGCGGTTGCCGCGACGATCCTCAACGCGGGCGCCTCCAACAAGCGCGTCATGTGGCAGGGCATCGGCCACGGGGCGAGCGTCTACTCCCCGTGCGCGCTGGCACCGCTGGTGGGCTACGTCGACAACGGTGCCCCGCCCGCGACCGACACGTACTGTCCGGCCTGACGTCTCGGCGGCGCGCCGCCGGTGTACGGTTCGCTCGTGGCGGCAGCAGACTCTCTTCGCACCGGCCTCGTGAACACCTTCCGGCCCCGCACCTCGCCTCCCGACGTGGCGACGGTCCTGCGCAACGTGTTGTGGCCGTTGGCGATCATGACGGTGATCCACCGCACGTACGTCCTGGCGACCAACGGCTACATCACCGACGACTTCGGGCCGGTCTACCGCGCGGTGTCGAACCTGCGCCTGGGGCTGGACATCTACAACGAGCACTTCGACCACGTCGACCCGCACTACCTCTACCCGCCGGGTGGAACCCTGCTGCTGGCGCCGTTCGGCTTCGTGCCGGAGTTCGCGGCGCGCAACTGGTACTTCACGCTCAACAGCCTCGCCACCCTCGTCGCCGCGTACTTCCTGCTGCGGCTGTTCAACTACACGCTGGCCTCGGTGGCGGCGCCGGCGCTGGTGCTTGCGATGTACTGCACCGAATCGGTCACCAACACACTTGTTTTCACCAACATCAACGGCTTCATGCTGCTGGCCGAGGTGCTGTTCTTCCGCTGGCTGCTCGACGGTAGGCGGGGCCACGAGTGGTGGGCCGGGGTGGCGATCGGACTGGCGCTGGTGGTCAAACCGTCACTGGCGCCGCTGCTGTTGCTGCCGCTGCTCAACCGCCAGTGGCGGCCGCTGGTCACCGCCGCTGCGGTGCCACTGGTGTTCAACCTCGCCGCCTGGCCGCTGATGACCGACCCGATGAACTTCGTCACCCGCACGCTGCCCTACATCATGGGCACCCGGGACTACTTCAACAGCTCGATCGAGGGCAACGGCATCTACTACGGCCTGCCGCCCCTGCTGATCATCGCGCTCCGAATCCTGTTCCTGGCGCTCACGATCGGCAGCCTGGTGCTGCTGTACCGCTTCTACCGCACCCGTGATCCGCGCTTCTGGCTGCTGACGTCCTCAGGTGTACTGCTGACCGCGTCGTTCCTGGTGCTGTCGCTGGGCCAGGCCTACTACTCGATGATGTTGTTCCCGTTCCTGATGACGGTCGTGCTGCCCAACTCGGTGCTGCGCAACTGGCCGGCGTGGCTGGCGGTGTACGGCTTCATGACGATGGACAAGTGGCTGATGTGGCGGTGGCCCACCACCGGCCGGTTCCTCGAATACATGAAGGTGACCTACGGCTGGTCGCTGATGCTCGTGGTGGTGTTCGCCGTGCTGTACTTCCGCTACCTCGACGCCAAGGCCGACGGCCGCCTCGACCGGGGTATCGACCCGCCGTGGCTCACCGACCCCGTCGACGGTGCGCCGCAGGTCAAGCGGGCCGCGCCGACGGCGTAGTAGCTTGGGGACATGACTGCTCCGAAGGTGCAACTGACCGACGACGAGTGGCGCCGCAAGCTCAGCCCCGAGGAATTCGCGGTCCTGCGCCGGGCCGGCACCGAGCGGCCGTTCACCGGTGAGTACACCGACACCAAGACCGAGGGCGTCTACCAGTGCCGGGCCTGCGGCGCCGAACTCTTCCGCAGCACCGAGAAGTTCGAATCCCATTGCGGCTGGCCCTCTTTCTTCGACCCCGCCGATTCCGAGGCGGTCATCCTGCGGTCCGACGACTCACTCGGGATGCGCCGGGTCGAAGTGGTGTGCGCGAACTGCCACAGCCACCTGGGCCACGTGTTCGAAGGCGAGGGTTACCCGACGCCGACCGACCAGCGGTACTGCATCAACTCCATCTCACTGCGACTGGTGCCGGCGGGCGAATAGTCTCCGTGCGCAGCAGCGCGGCGGTGCCGGCCCGGCTCAACGGCGGGCTGTAGAAGAAGCCCTGGGCCACGTCGCAACGGTAGGCGCGAAGGCGCTCGGCGGTTTCCGCGTTTTCGACGCCCTCGGCCACCGTCGTCAGCCCGAGCGTCTGCGCCAGGTTGACCACCGCGCGGACCACCTCGCCGGCTCTCGGGTCCCAGATGACCGGGCCGATGAACCGGCGGTCGAGCTTGACCTCGTCGATCGGCAGTTCCCGCAGATAGCTCAGGGCCGAATATCCGCTGCCGAAGTCGTCGATGGCGACCCGGACGCCGTGGCTGCGCAGTTCGCGCAGCACCGCGCAGGTTCGTTTGACGTCGGGCAGGATCAGGTCCTCGGTGATCTCGACGGTCAGTGCGGCAGGCGGCAGCCCACGGGCGTCGAGTGCCGAGGCGATCCTGTCCGGCAGGTCGGTGTCGGCGATGGTCGCCGCGAACAGGTTGACCGCGACCGGCACGGGTGTGCCGCCGGCCGCCCAGTCCGCGGCGTCGTCGAGCGCCTTGTCGACCACCAGGTCGGTGAGCGCTCCCATCAGTCCGTGGCTGCGCACCATCGGGAGGAAGTCGCTGGGGGCAAGCGTGCCCCGGACGGGGTGGGGCCACCGCACCAACGCCTCCAGGCCCGCGAGTTCCGAGGTCGCGAGGTGGTACTGCGGCTGGTAGACCACGCTCAACTCGAGGCGGTCGATGGCCTGGCGCAGTTCGCCGAGCATCTGGACCGCCGCCACACCTCGGCCTCGCACACCGGCGTCGGGCACCCGCACCAGCCCCGGCTGCTCCGGGTACACCAGCGTCATCTCGGGGCTGTACACGTGCACGCCGTCGGTGCGGGACCGCTTGGCGGCGTACATCGCCGCGTCGGCCCGTTTGAACAGTTGCTCCCCCGACGGGTCGGGGTCGTCGTCCGGTGCGGCGACGGCCAGGCCGACGCTGGGCCGCATCAGGAGACTCTCACCGTCGACGCTGAACGGCGTGTCGAAGGATTCGACGACGCGGTGGGCGATCTCGAGGGAGTGGTCCACCCGGTCCTCGATGAGGACGGCGAACTCGTCGCCCCCGACCCGCGCCACCGTGTCACCGGGCCGGACGCACGCGAGGAGGCGGTTGGCGACCTGGACGAGCATGTCGTTGCCCGCGGAGTGGCCGAGGCTGTCGTTGACCACCTTGAAGTCGTTGAGGTCCAGTGAGAGCACCGCGACGGCACGCGGGTCGCGCTCCCGCAACTGCATGGCATGGGCCAGCCGGTCGTTGAACAGCGCGAGATTCGCCAGACCCGTCAGGGGATCGCGCAGCGCCAGGTCGGCGACCATCCGCATGAGCCTGCGGTTCTCCCAGGAGGCGAGGAACTGGCGCAGGCAGATGGCGACGATCACGACGATCACGATGGCCCGCAGGACACCGTCCAGGACGACCACCGTCGCGACGGTGCCCCCGACCAGCAGCGGCAGGTAGGGCAACCACAGCGAGATGCTGGTGGGCACCGGCGGGACGGCGTCCGGAGTGGGCGGCACGCCCCGGCTGAGCAGCGCGGCGGCGCCGAAGAGCACCGTCCCGGCCACCCAGCCGACGTCGATGGGGAAGACGGCGGCGTACGTGCCCTGCGTGGTCAGCCAGGCGAAGGCGATGTCGGACAGGGTGAGCAGAGCGGCGGACGTGGTGAGCAGGATCAACGGCAGCCGCCGCCACGGACCGGCGCGGACCAGGACGAACCCGGCGACAGCGAGCACCACCACGTCGAGAAGCGGGTACGCCAGCGCCAGGCTGACCGCCACCTTGTCCTCGCGGAAGCTCTCGTACACATTGCGCAGCACCAGCACCCAGGCGAGCAGCAGGAGCGACAACGCGAAGATCAGCCCGTCGAGCAGCAGGCGCACCCGGGAGTGCCCCGCGGTCCTGCTGGGCCACTGCATGAGCGCCAGACAGCTGAAGATCGGGCAGAGGATGAAGCCGATGTCCGCGGGCGAAGGGAACGCCGTGCGGCCCAGCACCAGATCCTGATAGCCGAAGACGATCTCGCCGGCGGTCCAGCCGCCGAAGGCGATGGCGAAGCAGATCCAGACGTTACGGAACCGTCCGGTCGAGGCGCGGGCGGCCAGCACGGCGCACACCACCGCATACCCGGCGAATACCGCCACGCCGATGTTGTCGGCCGCCTTCGCACCCGGGAGCCCGCCGACCAGCCAGATCGTCAGCAGCACCGCGCCGACGCCGGACGCGGCGATGACGGTCGCTTCCCGAGGCCTGGCCCGCACGCTGGGCAATCGCGCCCCCACACTGCTCGACGTAGTGCGCCGGATCCCCCCGACCCGTGGCGCACGTGAGCCGAGGCTAGCAAGCCGGGCCGGCGGCCGTCGAAGCTAATTGCTAAAGCAATCACCTGCTGCGGCGACGTCTCAGGGCAGGCGGGTGACCAGCTCCTCGACACCGACCCGCGGGCCCGTGAAGAACGGGGTCTCCTCGCGGACGTGGCGCCGTGCGTCGGTGGCCCGCAGATCCCGCATCAGGTCCACGATGCGGTGCAGTTCCGGCGCCTCGAAGGCGAGAATCCACTCGTAGTCACCCAGCGCGAACGCCGGCACCGTGTTGGCGCGGACGTCCTTGTACCCGCGCGCGGCCATCCCGTGCTCGGACAGCATCCGACGGCGCTCGTCGTCGGGCAGCAGGTACCACTCCAGCGACCGGACGAACGGGTACACGCAGATGTAGTTGCCCGGCTCCTCGCCCGCGAGGAAGGCCGGGATGTGGCTCTTGTTGAACTCCGCGGGACGGTGCAGCGCGACGTTGCTCCAGACCGGTGTGCTGGCCCGGCCCAGCGCGGTGGCGCGGCGGAAGTCCGAGTAGGTGGCCTGCAACGCCTCGACGTTGTCGGCATGGGTCCAGATCATGAAGTCGGCGTCGGCCCGCATCCCCGCGATGTCGTAGAGCCCACGGACCACGACACCGCGTTCCTCCTGCTGTTTGAGGAAGGTGGCGGTCTCGTCGACGATCGCCGCGCGCGCCTGCTCGTCGTACCCGAGCTCCCCCGGACGGACCGAGAACACCGAGAACATGAGATAGCGGATGGTGGAGTTGAGCGCGTCGAAGTCGAGCTTGGCCATGGCTCCTATCGTGCCACGCCCGAGGTGGCCAGCGACGCCACCGCCCGGTTCGCCGACGCGACGCAGGCGGGCACCCCGATGCCGTCCAGATAGCCGCCGGCCACCGCGACGCCCTGCGGCAGACCGGCCCGCAGTTCGGCGATGAGGCCGGCGTGGCCGGGACCGTACTGCGGCATCGCGTCGATCCAGCGTTGCACCAGCGCGTCGACGGGTTCGGTGTCGATGCCGAACACGGTCGCCAGGTCGGCCGCGGCCCACCCCAGCAGATCGTCGTCTCCGGTGCTGCGCGCGAGATCGTCGCCGAACCGGCCGTAGGACAGCCGCAGGAGTTCGGCGTTGCCGCGCCTGCCCCATTTACGCGACGACAGCGTGATCGCCTTCGCCCGGAGTCGCTCGCCCGTCGCGACCAGCACGCCGGACTGCTGCGGCAGCGGTGTGCCACCGGGCAGCGCCAGCGCGACCACCGCGGCCGAGGCCACCGGTATCCGTCGCGCGGCGGCCGCGGTGCGCGGGGCGAAGTGTTCGACCAGCCGCGGCAGCCGCGGGGCGGGCACCGCCAGCACCACCGCATCGGCCGGCCAGCGGTTGCCCTCGTCGTCGACGACGTCGACGCCCCGGCCCACCGGCTCGACCCGTTCCACGCCCACCTGGGCCCAGTGGATGCCGCCCTGGTGACGCAGTGCGTCGAGCAGGACCGCGTACCCGCCGTCGACCGCTCCGAAGACCGATCCCGGCGCCGGCGGCGGAAGCGCCTCACGCACGGCCTCGGTGAGGTTCCGCGCGCCGCGGTCCAGCGCCGCGGCCAGGGTCGGGGCGGCCGCGCGCAGGCCGATCGACGCGGCCGATCCGGCGTAGACGCCGCCCAGCAGCGGATCGACCGACCGGGCCACCACCTGCTCGCCGAACCGGTCGGCCACCAGTTCGCCCACGCCCGGGTCGGCGCCCGGACGCCAGCGCAGCGGCCGCATGGGTTCGTCGGTGATCCGGGCGATCGTCGCATCGTCGACCAGCCCGGCCATCGACAACGCCCCGGACGGGATGCCCTGCAGGGTGTGCTCGGGCATCGGGTGCAGCCTCGCCTGGCTGAAGATGAGCGGCCGCGCACCGGTGGTGCCGATCTGACGGTCCGCCAGCCCCAGTTCGGCGAGCAGCGCCGGTATCTCGGGCCGCCGCGCCACGAAGGCCTCGGCGCCGACGTCGAGCACCTGCCCGCCGACGCGTTCGGTGCGCAACACGCCGCCGAGGCGGTCCGCCGGGTCGAACACGGTGATCGTCGCGTGCGGCCCAGCGGTCACCCGCAGCCGGTAGGCCGCCGCCAGACCCGAGATCCCGCCCCCGACAACGCAGTACGTCGCGCTCACAACGAATGCACCAGCTCCACCGTGGCCGTCACGATCTCCGGGTCCGTCGCGGGCAGCACGCCGTGACCGAGGTTGAACACGTGCCCCGCCGCGCCGGCGTCCACCGCGCGTCGGCCGTCCTCGACCACCGCCCGCACCGCGGGCTCGACCACCGACCAGCCGGCCAGCAGCACCACGGGATCGAGGTTGCCCTGCAGCGCGCTGCCCCGTTCGACCCGGCCCGCGGCGTCGGTCAGCGAGGTGCGCCAGTCCACGCCCACCACACCGGGGGTCCCGGCTGCGGCGACGGCCTCGGACATGGCCCCGAGCAGTTCGGCGGTGCCCACACCGAAGTGCGTCATCGGCACCCCGGCCGGCGCGAGCGCCTGAAACACGCGGGTGCTGTGCGGCAGCACGTAGGCCCGGTAGTCGGCCAGCGACAGCGTGCCCGCCCACGAGTCGAACACCTGCAGGGCGTCGACGCCGGCGTCGACCTGCGCCTGCAGGAAGGCGATCGTCACGTCGGTGAGCGCCGACATCAGGGCGTGCCAGGTGTCGGGCGCACCGAGCATCATCGCCTTGGTGTGCTCGTGGTGCTTGCTCGGACCGCCCTCCACCAGGTAGGAGGCCAGCGTGAAGGGGGCACCGGCGAAGCCGATCAGCGGGACGTCGCCGAGCGCCGCGGTGAGCATCCGCACCGCCTGTTCGACGGGTTCGACCGTCTGCCGCTCGAGAGGCCTGATCGCGGCGACGTCGGCGGCGGTCCGCACGGGATGGTCGATCACCGGTCCCACGTCCGGCACGATGTCGAGCGCGATGCCCGAGGCCCGTAGCGGGACGACGATGTCGGAGAACAGGATCGCGGCGTCGACGCCGTGCCTGCGCACCGGCTGCAGCGTGATCTCGGTGATCAACTCGGCGTCGAAGCAGGCCTGCATCATGGTGTTGCGTGCCCGTAGCGCCCGGTACTCGGGCAGTGACCGCCCCGCCTGCCGCATGAACCACACCGGCACCCGGGCGGGTTTGCGGCCGCGGGCGGCGGCGAGATAGGGCGAGTCGGGCAGTTCACGGCGGGTGTTCATCGCCCCCAATGCTGCCACGACCGACAACCGCCCGCGGCTGCCCGGATCACCATCAGGAGTCGATTCGGCGCGCCTGCGTGCAGGCGGGGCGGAATGGTCTAGCGTCACCCGCGTGACCACCGCCGAACCGGCTCAGTTCCGTGCTGCGGTGGCGGCGATGAATGCCACCACCGTACGGCCGGAGATCGAGCTGGGGCCGATCCGCCCACCACAGCGGCTGGCGCCCTACAGCTACGCACTGGGCGCCGAGATCCGGCATCCCGAGACCGCGATCGTGCCCGAACGCTCCGAAGGTGACGCCTTCGGCCGACTGATCCTGCTCCACGACCCCGAAGGCGCCGAGGCGTGGGATGGCACCATGCGTCTGGTGGCCTACATCCAGGCGGACCTCGACTCCAGCGAGGCGGTCGACCCGCTGCTGCCCGAGGTGGCCTGGAGCTGGCTGGTCGAGGCGCTGGACTCCAGGTCCGAGCAGGTCACCGCGCTGGGCGGCACGGTCACCGCCACCACGTCGGTCCGGTACGGCGACATCTCCGGTCCTCCTCGCGCGCACCAGCTGGAACTGCGGGCGTCGTGGACCGCGATCACGCTGGACCTCGGCCCGCATGTGGAGGCTTTCTGCGAGGTGCTCGAGCACGCCGCGGGGCTGCCTCCCACCGGGGTGACCGACCTCAGTTCCCGCACCCGCGCGTGAGATGAGCGAGACGCCGAACACGGACCTCGACGGCCCCGATCAGCAGGACGCCGGCACCGATGCGGCGGCCACCCCGCTGCTCACCCCGGCCGACGGGGTGCCCGACCTCGCGGTGTCCACCGACGAGATCCTCGCCGCCGCCGAACTGCTCGCCGGGGGGCACGGCCCGTTCGCGATCGACGCCGAGCGCGCGTCGGGTTTCCGGTACTCCAACCGGGCCTACCTGGTGCAAATCCGGCGCGAGGGTGCGGGCACGGTGCTGATCGACCCGGTCAACCACGGCGAGGATCCGACCATGGTGATGGCCCCGGTCGCCGACGTCCTCGACACCGACGAGTGGGTGCTGCATGCCGCCGATCAGGATCTGCCGTGCCTGGCCGAACTGGGCATGCGGCCGCCGAAGCTCTACGACACCGAACTGGCCGGCCGGCTGGCCGGCCTCGCCCGCGTGAACCTCGCGACGATGGTCTCCGAACTGCTCGGGCTGCAGTTGATGAAGGGTCACGGCGCCGCCGACTGGTCCAAGCGTCCGCTGCCCGACGAGTGGCTCAACTACGCCGCGCTCGACGTGGAAGTGCTGCTGGAACTGCGCGACGCGGTCGGCGCGGTACTCGACGACCAGGGTAAGACCGACTGGGCCGCACAGGAATTCGAGCATCTCCGTACCTACGAGGCGACGCCCACCCGCCGCGACCGGTGGCGCCGCACCTCCGGTATCCACAAGGTGCGCAACCCGCGCGCACTGGCGGCCGTGCGGGAGTTGTGGACGACGCGCGACCACATCGCCCGCAGACGCGACATCGCCCCGGGCCGCATCCTGCCCGACGCCGCGATCATCAGCGCCGCCACCGCCGACCCGGACAGCGTCGAGAAGCTGACCGCGCTGCCGGTGTTCGGCGGCGCCCGGCAGCGTCGCAGCGCGCAGATCTGGCTCGACGCGCTCGACCGGGCGCGCCACAACCCCGATCCGCCCGACACGGCCGAACCCACCAACGGGCCGCCCCCGCCGTCGCGGTGGGCACGCCGCAAACCCGAGGCGGCCGCGCGCCTGGAAGCCGCCCGCGCCGGCCTGTCCGCGCTGTCGGAGCGGGTCTCGGTGCCGTCGGAGAACCTCGTCACCCCGGATGTGGTGCGCCGGCTGTGCTGGGACTGGCAGCCGGTCAGCGACATCGCCGTCGCGGTCGAGGAGTTCCTGGTGGCGGCGGCGGTGCGCCCCTGGCAACGGGACCTGGTGGTGCCGGTGCTGACCGCGGCGCTCGCCCCCGGCACCGCCGAGTGACCCGATCGCGTTTGAGTGATTGACGAACCGGGAACCGCCGAGGGGTGAGTACCACCGGAACGCCGACCGACTCCCCCGGCACCTCTGCGGAGCTGCTTCTCGGGCCCGCCCTGCGACACGTCGGCGAGACCACGGCGGTGGTCTGGGTGCAGACCGACTGCCCGGCGACGGTCACCGTACTCGGTTGCAGCACAAGGACTTTCCAAGTGCAAGAACACCATTACGCACTGGTCACCGTCACCGGCCTGGCACCGGATTCGGCAACCGAGTATCAGGTGCACATCGACGGCGAACTGGCGTGGCCGCTCCCGGACAGTCCGTTCCCGCCCAGCGTCATCCGCACCCGCGGACCGGTGAGCACCGAGCGGTTGCGCGCGGTGTTCGGTTCCTGCCGGTACCCCAAGACCGGTGTCGAGGAGATCGACGAGAAACTGGGCGCGGACGCGCTCGACCGGTATGCGGACCGGATGGCGAGACTGCCGGTCAGTGAATGGCCGGATCTGCTGATCCTGCTCGGCGATCAGGTCTACGCCGACGAACTCACCCCCGAGGCCCGCAGGCATCTGACGGGGCGGCGCCGGCGGCGGGCCAAACACGGACAGCGCCCGCCCGACGAGGTGGTCAGCTTCGGCGAGTACGAGGGCCTCTACCGGCATTCGTGGTCGGACCCGGAGATCCGCTGGATCATGTCCACGGTCCCGACGGCGATGATCTTCGACGATCACGACATCCGCGACGACTGGAACACCTCCGCGGCCTGGCGCGCCGAGATCAGCGCCGAACCGTGGTGGCGTGACCGCATCCGGGCCGGCCTGGCCTCCTACTGGGTGTACCAGCACATGGGCAACCTCAGCCCGGCCGAACTGGAGGCCGACGAGGACTACCAGAAGATGAGCCGCGTCGACGGCGACGTGTGGCCCGTCCTGGTCGAGATGGCCGACCGCGCCGACGCCGAAGTGGACGCCAACAAGGGCGTACGGTTCAGCTACCGGTGGGACTTCGGGCGCAACCGCTTCATCATGATGGACTCGCGCAACGGCCGGATCCTCGACTCCGGCGAGCGGATGATGATCGGCGAACGGGAGTTCACCTGGCTGGAGGACCAGGCCGCCGACGGGATCGAGCAGGTCGACCACCTGGTGCTCGGATCCTCGGTGCCGTGGCTGATGCCACCGGCGCTGTCCGATCTGCAGACCGTCAACGAGATCTCCGCCGATCGCCCGGGCTGGCGCGGCGTCCCCGCCGAGAAGATCCGCCAGGGCGCCGATCTCGAGCACTGGCCGGCCTTCATGAAGTCGTTCCTGCGGTTGACCACGATGATCCGCCGGGCGGCGACGCATCCGGACGGTCCGGCGACGGTCACGGTGCTCTCCGGCGACGTGCACCACAGCTACGCCGCGAAGGCCGCCCTCACCGGCGTCGGCGACGATGCGGCCACCGTCCACCAGTTGGTGTGTTCACCGGTGCACAACTATGTGCCGTCGTATGTGAAGCCGGCGTTCAGGCTCGGCTGGTCGCGGCGACTCGCCCCGGTCATGCGGCGGTGGGCCAGGCGGCACGGATCGCCGGAGCTGACGGTCAACTGGACCAACACTGCCGGGCCGCTCTTCGGGAACACCATTGCGACACTGGCGCTCTCGGGCCGTCAGGCCGAGGTGCTCTTCGAACAGCCCGACTCATCGACCGAACTCCGCGAGGTCGCCCGCGTCCCGCTCGGGGGACGCAGGCCGACCGTCAGTCCAGTCGCTCGCTGACTTCCGCGTCGGCCGGCGTGGCGCCGAGGGCGGCCACCCAACCGGTGATCTGCCGGGAGATGTTGCGGTCGGTCAGACCCACGTCGGCGAGAACCTCACCGCGCGAGGCGTGGTCGTAGAACCGCTGCGGCAGTCCCATGTCGCGGCACGGCACGTCGACCTCGGCGTGGCGCAGCGCTGCCGACACCGCTGAGCCGATCCCGCCGTGCAGGCCGTTGTCCTCGACAGTGACCACCAGCTTGTGAGCGGCGGCCAACTCGGTGAGCACGGCCGGCACGGGAAGCACCCAGCGCGGGTCGACGACGGTGACACCGATGCCCTGCTTGCGCAGGCGTTCGGCCACGGTGAGCGCCATCGAGGCGAACGGGCCGATCGCCACGAGCAGCACGTCGTCGGACAGGCCGTCGGCGGGCTCGGCCAGCACGTCGACCACGCTATGTCGACGCAGCGCCGGAATGTCCTCGCCCACATCACCTTTGGGGAACCGGATCGCGGTGGGGCCGTCGTTGACGTCGAGCGCCTCGCCGAGTTCCTCACGCAGCCGCGCGCCGTCGCGGGGGGCGGCCACCCGCATCCCCGGCACGATGCCCAGCACCGACAGATCCCACATGCCGTTGTGGCTGGCCCCGTCCGGGCCGGTGACCCCGGAGCGGTCCAGCACCAGTGTGACCGGCAGCTTGTGCAGGGCGACGTCCATCATCAGCTGATCGAAGGCGCGGTTGAGGAACGTCGAGTAGATGGCCACCACGGGGTGCAGGCCGCCCATCGCCAGGCCCGCCGCGGACGTCATCGCGTGCTGTTCGGCGATGCCGACGTCGAAGAAGCGGTCCGGGAACCGATCACGGAATGCGGACAGGCCGGTGGGGCCGGGCATGGCGGCGGTGATCGCGACGACGTCGCGCCGTTTGGCGCCGTAGTCGATGAGCGCCTCGGAGAACGACGACGTCCACCCCGGCGCGGCGACCTTCGTCGCTCGGCCGGTCGCGACGTCGATGACGCCGCACGCATGCATCTGCTCGGCCTCGTCGTTCTCCGCGGGGGCGTAACCCATGCCCTTGCGGGTGACGACGTGCACGATGACCGGGGCGTTGAAGCCGCGGGCGTGGCGCAGCGCCGACTCGACGGCGTGCTCGTCGTGGCCGTCGATGGGACCGACGTACTTGAGGCCGAGGTCGGTGAACATCACCTGCGGCGACAGGGCGTCCTTGATGCCCGCCTTCACGCTGTGCATGCACTGGTAGCAGAACTCACCGATCACCGGCAGCCCGCGAACGGCCTTGCGGCCTTCCTCGAGGACGCGTTCGTACCCGGGCTGCAGGCGCAGCGCGGCCAGGTGGTCGGCGAACCCGCCGATGGTGGGCGCGTAACTGCGGCCGTTGTCGTTGACGACGATCACCACGGGGCGGCGGGCGGCGGCGATGTTGTTCAACGCCTCCCAGCACATGCCGCCGGTCAGGGCGCCGTCACCGACGACCGCGACCACATGACGGTTGCGGTGCCCGGTCAGCTCGAAGGCCTTGGCCAGCCCGTCGGCGTAGGACAGCGCGGCGCTGGCGTGGCTGGACTCGACCCAGTCGTGCTCGCTCTCGCTGCGCGACGGATAGCCCGACAGGCCGTCCTTCTTCCGCAGCGTGTCGAACTCGTGGGAGCGTCCGGTCAGCATCTTGTGCACGTAGGCCTGATGGCCCGTGTCGAAGATGAGCGGATCGTGCGGCGAGTCGAAGACCCGGTGCAGGGCGAGCGTCAGTTCGACCACGCCGAGGTTCGGGCCCAGATGCCCGCCGGTGGCAGCAACCTTGTGGATGAGGAACTGGCGAATCTCCCCGGCCAATTCGCTGAGCTGAGACTGCGAAAGGTGCTGCAGATCGGCGGGACCGCGGATCTGTTCAAGCATTCCGTCAGTCTACGCACGGCCTCCGGCGTCAGTCGCGTCGAGACTGGTACACGTCGGGCACTCCGTCACGGTCCAGATCGAGCGTCTCCTGCTCGTATATTGCCCGGTAGTGGCGGTTGCGAGCCCTCAGCAGCACCGCGGCGAGCAACGCCGCGACCACGGATCCGGTGAGCACCCCCACCTTCACAAAATCGTCACGATCCGACCCCAGACCGTAGGCGAGGTCGCCGATGAGCAGCGACACCGTGAAACCGATCCCGGCCAGGATGGAAATTCCCAGGACGTCGATCCAGCGCAGCGCGGAGTCGAGATTGGCGCGGGTGACCGCCGTCAGCACCCGGGTGGTGAGGTAGATGCCGACGGGCTTGCCCACCACCAGGCCCAGGATGATCCCGAGCGTGATCGGATCGCTCAACGCCGTGGTCAGCCCGCTCAGCCCGCCGAGGGCGACGCCGGCGGCGAAGAAGGCGAACACCGGTACCGCGAAACCCGCCGACACCGGGCGCAGACGGTGTTCGAAGTGCTCGGCCAGCCCCGGCCCGGCATCGGGGCCGCCCGCGGCCGCGCTGCGCACGACCGGGACGGTGAACCCGAGCAGGACACCCGCGACGGTGGCGTGCACGCCCGATTCGTGCATCAGCACCCAGGTGGCCACGCCGAGAGGCATCAGCAGCCACCAGGCCCGGAACCGCCGCTGCACACAGAACCCGAACAGCGCGAGCGGAACGAGCGACAGACCGAGCGCTGTGAGATTGATCTCCTCGGTGTAGAAGATTGCGATGACGGACACCGCGAGCAGATCGTCGACGACCGCGAGAGTCAGCAGGAAGGTGCGCAGCGCGGCGGGCAGATGGGTGGAGATCACCGCCAGCACCGCGACGGCGAACGCGATGTCGGTGGCCGTGGGGATGGCCCAACCGCGGGTGGCGCCGTCGCCCACGTGGGCCGTGACGGCCACGAAGATCAGCGCGGGCACCACCATGCCGCCGACCGCCGCGGCCATCGGCAGCGCCGCCCGGGCCGGGTCGCGCAGATCGCCCGCGACGAACTCGCGTTTGAGTTCGAGACCCACCACGAGGAAGAAGATCGCCAACAGCCCGTCGGCCGCCCACGTGCCCAGCGTCAGGGTCAGGTGGAGGCCGAACGGCTCGGCCCCGATCTCGAGGTCGCGCAACGCGAAATAGGACTCCGCCCACGGGGAGTTGGCCCACACCAGAGCGACGGCCGATGCCACCAGCAGCACCGCTCCGCCGACGGTCTCCTTGCGCAGGATCGCGGCGATCCGCGTCGTCTCCGACCAGGATCCCCGGGACAGCACCGAGCGTCGGGCTTGCGGGACGGGCTTGTTCGTCAAATCGGCCTCACCAATGGTCAAGGTTCATCACATCGCCGCCGACCAGACTTCCCGGCACACCGGATCCGATCCTATTCGACTGTGGCCCCCGTGTGCCCACCCCGGGCGGCCGCTGTCGGTAGGTTTGACGGCGGAGTGCCGGGAAGTCGGTCGGCATCGCGATCCGTACTCACCCCAATGCGGTTGAGCAGGTCGATTCGCCGACGGAAGGTGTGTCATGAGTCTGGTTCGGTCGACCGGCACCGGGGCGGCGCCCGCTCCCCCGCGCGGCGAACTCATCTATCTGGTCGCGCCCGCGGGGAATCCGAATTACGGCGACGACTTCATCGTGCGCGCCTGGCTCAGCCATCTGGCGACCCACCGCCCGGACGCCGACGTGGTGGTCGACTGCCACACTCCCGGGCAGGCCTCGGTGCTGCTGCGGCGGTGGCATCCGCGGGCCACCTTCGTCGACACCGTCTGGCGAATCTGCTTCGAGACCATGAACCTCGCGACCGACGCGGCCGTCACGATGGCCGGCGACGTGGTCGGTGATCCCGGACGGATGCCGAGGATCGCGTCGGGAATCGAACTGCTCGCCCGCGCGGACACGGTGCATCTGGTCGGCGGCGGTTACGTCAACACCGTGTGGCCACACCACCTCGCGCTGCTCGCCTCCGCCACGGCCGCCGTCGCACTGTCCGGGGGACGCGCGGTGGCCACCGGACAGGGTCTGCTCCCGGTCGGCGACTCGTCACGACTGTCGCTGTTGCGCCAGTTGTGTGCGGAGTTCGCGTTGTTCGACGTGCGCGACCGGCCGTCCCACGACGCCATCGGCGCGGCATCGCTGTCGGAGACGGGTGACGACGCCTGGCTGGGTCTCGGCGACGACGGGGTCTACGACCGCACGTCCGCCGCCGCCGACCGGCCCTACGTCTTCTGCATGCAGTCCGATCTGATGGACGACTTCGCCGGCGGGGCGGGAATCGACGGGCTCGCCGAAACGGTGCGCCGACTGGTCGAGCGATGGGATATCCGTGGCGACGAGGTGGCGTTCGTCGAGGGCATTCCCGGCGCGGACCGAGTGGTGTTCGACCGGGTCGGACATCTGCTTCCCGGTGCGCAGTTCGTGCCGTTCACCGACGTCTGGAACCGCGGACTCCCCGCCCGATCGGGCCAGATCTGGGTGAGCACCCGTTTCCACCACCACCTGGTGGCGGGTGCGGCCGGCGCGAGCGGCCTGGCGCTGTGCGGCCGCAGCGACTACTACCCCGTCAAGCACCGGTCCCTCGTCGATGCCGGAAGCCCGTGGCACACCACCGATGACTACGACCTGCCTGCGGATCCCGTGGGCACGGGCGGATTCACCGCGCAGACGGTCGCGACACTGCGGAGCAGGAAACGGGCGCTGGCGACCGATCTGTATCCGGCGACGCCGGCGCGTCGAACCCACCGGACGCTACGACGATTGCTGGGAACCTGACCCGGCCGGAGCCGCGAACTCGTCACACCCGACCTCGTCACCGTCGTGCGAGCGTCGCATTCGACCAAAGCGCCGCCGACGCGTGTCCCATCAGCAGCTTGGCGTAGAACACCGGCCCGAACCACGGTGCGGTGCGCGACGGTCCCAGCCCGGCGTCGAGCGCCACCCCGGCGGCCGTCAATGCCACGCCCAGCGGCTGCCGCAACCCCGTCGCCCGCCGAAGCACCCATGTCGCCGCGAGCAGGTAGCCGTAGTCGGCCAGGGCCCAGCGCCACCGCCTGCGGCCGCCGCCGTCGATCCAGGCCAGCACCAGCGGATGCACGTGGGCGAGCGCGAACCGCAGATGGTCGGCGTCGGTCTGGCCCGGCCGCTCGTACCAGCGCGCGCACGCCACGGTGTTGTTGGCCCACGCGCCGCCCCACAGGTCGACGGCCGCCACCACCAGAAGGGTGCGTTTCGCCGCGTCGAGCCGGTCGCCGGCGAGCCGGGGTGCCAGGCATCCGCCGAGCGCGGCGACGCCGAGGATCGTCGCCGTACCCGCCGGTGTGGTCTCCTCACCGACGAACTCGAGCCACGCCGAGCGCAGAGCGGTCACCGGGTCAGCACCGCCACGCATTCGACGTGGTGGGTGAGCGGGAACGAGTCGAACACCCGCACCTCCTCGACCGTGTATCCGGCGCGCAGGTACAAGCCGACATCGCGCGCGAAAGACGCTGCCTCACATCCGATGTGGATGATGCGCGGCACCCCTGCGGCACTGACCGCGTCGATGATCTCGCGTCCGGCGCCCGCGCGCGGCTGATCGAGCACCGCCACGTCGGCGGCGCCGCGCTCCGCCGCGAGTGCCCGGCGCACCGAATCGGTGACCACCGACACCTGGGGCAGGTCGGCCAGCGCAGCGCGCGCCGACCGGCCCGCCGCCCGCGACGTGTCCACGGTCAGCACCCGGCCGCCGTCGCCCACCTGGCCGGCCAGCGCCGCGGCGAAAACCCCT
The DNA here is from genome assembly GCF_001499995.1 of Mycobacterium sp. IS-1496. Classification (GTDB taxonomy): domain Bacteria; phylum Actinomycetota; class Actinomycetes; order Mycobacteriales; family Mycobacteriaceae; genus Mycobacterium. The sequence goes on along the minus strand of NZ_LQIU01000056.1, from coordinate 109,831 downwards.
GCGCCACCGTAGAGATCCCACGCCGTCTGCCCGGGACTCAATGCCGCCCACTGCGCGACGAGCTCGCTGTAGCGGCGCGCGGCGTCGCGGTGGGCCTGCCAGAACGCGGTCACCGGCACCCGCCACACTCGTTCGCCCACGCGCTGGGTGGCCTCGTAGGTTCCCGACACCACCGTCGTCGGCGCGCCGCGTCCCGCGCGCGGCCCGCTCGCCACGATGTGGCGGGCGCCGTCGTCGTCGAGGGCGACGTGGACGTGCGCACCCGGCGGGAACCGCAGCAGGTGCACGTCGTCGAGAAGTTCCGGCGGCAGCTGCGCGCACCGCAGATCGGTGACCAGTTCGGCGCTGTGGTACCGGTGGAACCCCGGTGCGCCGTCGGGGCCGGTGTCCAGCCGGACCCTGGTGCGCCACTGCGTCGCGGCGCCGTCGCCGATCGCCTCGGCGCTCGCCTGGTCCTCGTCACACCACTGGTATCCGCCCAGCCGGGCCAGCTGGTTGGCCACCACGGTGCCTTTGAGCCGTCGCGCGCCCTCCGGCGTGACGAACGCCAGATCGCAGCAGCCGGCCCCGTCGACACCGGCGATCGGGCACAGCGACGGAATCCGGTCGGGCGAGGGTTCCATCACCTCGACGACGTCGGCATGCCAGTAGGACCCGCGGTCGGACTGCACCCGGACCCGCACGGTCTCTCCCGGCAGGGCATGCCGGACGAACACCACCCGGCCGTCGTGCCGCGCGACGCAGCTGCCGCCGTTGGCGGGAGCGCCGGCCACGAGGACGAGTTCGGTTGTCGCGCCGTCGGATCCGCTCACTCCAGGAATCCCCTTCGGGCATCTCCCGGCGCGGACTGCGGCTGCAGGGTCTTCAGCCGTTCGGACGAGCTCAGCTGCCACGGAACCGACGTCACCATAACGTTGGGCATGAACAGCAGCCTGCCCTTGAGCCGCAGCGCACTCTGGTTGTGCAACAGCTGTTCCCACCAGTGTCCGACGACGTACTCGGGGATGAACACGGTGACCACCGTGCGCGGCGACTCCTTGGTCACCCGCTTGACGTAGTCGAGCACCGGGCGGGTGATCTCGCGGTAGGGGGAGGCGATCACCTTCAGCGGCACGGTGACGTCGCTGTCCTCCCACTGGTGTACCAGCGCGCGGGTCTCCGCATCGTCGACACTGACGGTGATGGCCTCGAGCACGTCGGGTCGGGTGGCCCTGGCGTACGCCAACGCGCGCAGGGTCGGCAGATGCAGTTTGGACACCAGGATGATCGCGTGGTTGCGGCTGGGCAGCACGATGTCCCCGCCCTCGGCGGCCTCCTGCTCCTCGAGTTCCCGCGACACCGTGTCGTAATGCCTGCGGATCGACTTCATCAGCACGAACAGACCCACCATCGCCAGGATCGCGATCCACGCGCCGGTCACGAACTTCGTCACCACGACGATGACCAACACCGATCCGGTGCAGGTCAGCCCGATGCCGTTGATGACCCGCGACCGGACCATCCTGGCGCGCACCGCCGGATCGGTCTCGGTGCGCAGCAGCCTGGTCCAGTGCCGCACCATGCCGATCTGGCTCAGTGTGAACGAGACGAACACCCCGACGATGTAGAGCTGGATCAACGCCGTCACCTGCGCCTGGAAGGCGATGACGAACGCGCTGGCGGCGAGCGCCAGGAACAGGATGCCGTTGGAGAACGCCAGCCGGTCACCGCGGGTGTGCAGCTGCCGGGGCAGGTAACGGTCCTGAGCGAGAATCGAACCCAGCACCGGGAAACCGTTGAACGCCGTGTTGGCGGCCAACACCAGGATGAGCGCGGTGACGCCCGCGATCAGGTACAGGCCCACGGGGAAATCGTGGAAGACGGCGTCGGCGAGTTGGGCGATCAGTGTCTTCTGCTCGTAGCCTGCCGGAGCGCCGATCAACTGCTCCGCGGGGTGTTCGGCGATCTTCGCGCCCGTCTCCTTGGCCAACAGGATGATGCCCATGAACAGCGTCACCGCGATCACCCCGAGGAGCAGCAGAGTGGTTGCCGCGTTGCGGGACTTGGGCTTCCGGAACGCCGGCACTCCATTGCTGATGGCTTCCACACCCGTCAGCGCCGCACAGCCGGACGAGAACGCCCGGGCGACCAGGAACACCAGGGCGAACCCGAGCACGTCACCGTGTTCGGTGGCCACCGCGAAGTCGGCCGACTCCGCCCGCAGGGGTTCGTCGAGGACGTGGATCTGGAACAGCCCCCAGGCCAGCATGATCGCGATTCCGACCATGAACGCGTAGGTCGGTATCGCGAAGGCGGTGCCCGATTCCCTGATGCCGCGCAGGTTGATCGACGCGAGCAACAGGATCGCCGCCACCGCGAACAGCACCTTGTGCTGGGCGATGAACGGCACCGCCGACCCGATGTTGGACATCGCCGAGGACATCGACACCGCCACCGTCAGGACGTAGTCGACCAGCAGCGCGCTGGCCACCGTCAGCCCGGCGGTGCCGCCCAGGTTGGTCGTCACGACCTCGTAGTCACCGCCGCCCGACGGATAGGCGTGCACGTTCTGCCGGTAGCTCGCGATCACGATGAGCATCACGCCGGCCACCGCGAGGCCGATCCACGGCGCCATCGTGACCGCGCTCATCCCGGCGATCGAGAGCACCAGGAAGATCTCCTCCGGGGCGTACGCGGTCGAGGACAGCGCGTCGGAGGCGAAGACCGGCAGCGCGACCCGCTTGGGCAGCAGCGTGTGAGACAGCCGGTCGGAGCGGAACGGCCGCCCGAGAACCAGCCGCCGCGCCGCGGTAGAAAGCTTGGACACGAGGTCCAAGGGTATGCCCAGTGACGCAGGGCTGTAGCGTTCCGGTTGCGGAGTTTCGCCACTGTCCTGGCAGCGGCTGAGCCGAAAGGAACCGCACGTGCATGTAGTGGTGATGGGATGCGGTCGGGTGGGGGCCTCCCTGTCCGACAGCCTGTCGCGGATCGGTCACGACGTGGCCGTCATCGACCGGGACCCCACCGCCTTCCACCGGCTCAGTCCCGAGTTCGCGGGCGAGCGGGTGCTGGGCATGGGCTTCGACCGGGACGTGCTGTTGCGCGCCGGCATCGAGGATGCGAGCGCGTTCGCCGCGGTGTCCTCGGGCGACAACTCCAACATCATCTCGGCGCGGGTCGCCCGGGAGACGTTCGGCGTGGAACGCGTGGTGGCCCGCATCTACGACGCGAAACGCGCCGCGGTGTACGAACGCCTCGGGATTCCCACCGTCGCCACGGTGCCGTGGACCACCGACCGACTGCTCAACGTGCTGACCCGGGAGACCGAGACCACCAAGTGGCGCGACCCGTCGGGCAACGTCGGGGTGGCCGAGCTTCCGCTGCACGAGGATTGGGCGGGCCACCGCGTGACGCAACTGGAGACGGCGACCGGAGGCCGGGTGGCGTTCCTCATCCGCTTCGGCAGCGGCGTGCTGCCCGACCCCAAGACCGTCATCCAGGCCGGCGATCAGGTGTACATCGCCGCCGTGGCCGGCCACATCGCCGAGGCGATGGCGATCAGCGCGCTTCCGCCCGGTGAGGACGAGTCGTGAAGGTCGCCATCGCCGGGGCCGGCGCCGTCGGCCGGTCCATCGCCAGGGAACTCCTCGAGAGCAACCACGAGGTGACCCTGCTCGAACGCAACCCCGACCACATCGACGTCGACGCCATTCCCGCCGCGCACTGGCGGCTCGGCGACGCCTGTGAGATCTCCGTGCTGGAGTCGGTCCACCTCGAGGAATTCGACGTGGTGATCGGCGCCACCGGCGACGACAAGGTCAATGTGGTGGTGAGCCTGCTGGCCAAGACCGAGTTCGGGGTGTCGCGGGTGGTCGCCCGGGTCAACGACCCGCGCAACGAGTGGCTGTTCGACGAGAACTGGGGCGTCGACGTCGCGGTGTCGACACCGCGGATGCTGGCGTCACTGGTCGAGGAGGCGGTCGCCGTGGGTGATCTGGTGCGGCTCATGGAGTTTCGCAAGGGGCAGGCCAACCTCGTCGAGATCACGCTGCCCGATGACACGCCGTGGGGCGGTAAACCCGTCAAACGCCTCGAACTGCCCCGGGATTCGGCGCTCGTCACGATCCTTCGCGGTGCGCGGGTCATCGTCCCTGAGGCCGACGAACCGCTCGAAGGCGGCGACGAGTTGCTGTTCGTCGCGTCCGCCGAGGTCGAGGACGAGCTGAGCCGCCTGCTGCTCAACAAGGGGCAACGCTGAGGGTCACTCGGTCCGGGTGTCAGCGGTGGGGTGTTCCTGCGGCGGCACGGGGGCGTGCAGGGCCCGCTGGGCGCTGCGGATCGCGAAGTAGGTCACCAGGGCGGCGAGGGCGGTCAACGGCCAGCCCATCGCGATCCGCGCGACACCCAGCCACCCCGTCTGATCGGCGTCGTAGAGGTGGTGCTGGACGACGAAGCGGGACAGGAACACCGCCACCCAGGTCGCCGTGGCGACGTCGAAAGCCCGCACCGCCGTGCGGATTCCGCGCCAGTCGTCGCTGTGGCCGTTGATCCAGCCCCAGATGTAGCCGACGACGGGACGCCGGATCACCACCGACAGCGCGAAGACGCTCGCCCAGAACAGCGACATCCAGATCCCCAGCAGGAAGTACCCCTTGGACTCGCCGACCAGGTAGGCGATGAGCGCGCTGAAGCCCACGCCGATGAACCCGGAGATGGCGGGCTGCACGGTGTCCCGGCGCACGAGACGCCACACCAGGATCAGCGCCGCGACGCCGAGCGCGGCCGCGATCGCGGGGACCAGGCCCGCGACGGAGGAGACGGGTACGAAGACGACGATGGGCAGCGAGGAGTAGATCAGGCCGCTGACCCCGCCCATCTGGGCGAGGATCGCCTGCGCGCCGGTCGGCCTGTCCGGTTCGGCGGCCTCGTCGGATCCGGTGACCGGGTCGCTCACTTCTGGATTTCGTAGTGCGGGTTGTAGATCGCCTTCGTCCCGTTCTCGAGTTTGCCGACCCGGCCGTGCACCCGCAGGGTACGGCCGGATTCGATCCCGGCGATCCGCCGCTGTCCGAGCCACACCAGCATCACCGAATCGGTGCCGTCGAACAGTTCGGCGCGGACACCGCCCGCACAGCCCTTGGAGTTCGTCTCCACGCTGCGCAGCGTGCCGACCATCGTGACTTCCTGCCCGCGCTGACAGTCGATCGCCTTCTGGGCGCCGGTGTGCGCGGCTTCGTCGCTGAGCTCCTCGACGTCGAGTTGCTCCGGGTCCTCCGTCAGACGTCGGGTGAGCCGACGCAGATACCCTTCGGCCGTAGCCATGGCCTCTCCTGACCTTTCGCAGATCCACCGTGGACCCGCACTCAATCCAACGCCACGGTAGACCCGTTGGTTCCCTTATGCCATGCGGGGTTGACCGCTCCGCGCGGTTCTAACCGTGCCTGATCCGCGGGCAGTGCACGATCGTGTGATGACGGTCGATCTGCGCGGTGTGACGACGGTGCTGCTGCCCGGAACCGGGTCCGACGACGACTACGCCTACCGGGCGTTCTCCCCCGCCCTGCACGAGGCCGGCGCGGTCGTCGTGACCCCGCCGCCGCAGCCCCACCGGCTGGTCGAGGGGTACCGCGACGCACTCGACGAGGCCGCCGCCGCGGGTCCGGTGGCGGTCGGCGGCGTGTCGATCGGTGCGGCGGTCGCCCTCGAATGGGCGCTGTCCCATCCCGGCGCCGCGGTCGCCGTGCTGGCGGCGCTGCCCGCGTGGACCGGTTCGCCGGTGACGGCGCCCGCCGCGATGATGGCGCGGTACTCGGCGCACACATTGCGTCGCGACGGGCTGGTGGCGGCGACGTCGCAGATGCGCGCGTCGAGCCCACGCTGGCTCGGTGAGGAGCTGACCCGATCCTGGGTGGCGCAGTGGCCGGCACTGCCGGACGCGATGGACGAGGCCGCCGGCTACATCGCGCCGACGTGCGCGCAATTGGAGGCGCTCGCGGCGCCGATGGGCGTGGCCGCGGCGACCGACGATCCCGTGCACCCGCTCGAGGTCGGGATGGAGTGGGTGTCCGCCGCGCCGTGCGCGGCGCTGCGCACGGTCACCCTCGACGAGATGGGCGCAGAACCCGCCGTGCTCGGTGTCGCCTGCCTGGCGGCCCTCGCGGAGGCCTGCGACCGCCCGTAGCCGCCCCGCTTCAGTCGGAGAACGCGAACCAGCAGATGCTGTTGCGCCGGGCCTGGTCGTCGAGGACGAGTTCGCGGACCTGATCGGGAAGGCGCGCCCGCTGCCAGTCGCGTTCGGCGCGGCCGGCGCGGCGATCGTCGGGATGCGCGCTCCGCACGGCTTTGATCGCGTATGCCGCGGCGCCGAGGTCGTGTTCGGCGACGTGTCCGACGCACGCGGCCTGTCCGGCTGCGTAGGCGGCGAAGCGAGCCGCACCCTCGAGGGGCCGGGCCGCACCCATGGCGTGTCCACCCTGCGCGCGTGCCCGCATCATCGGCAGATCGCCTCGCGCCCACGCCCTGGCGGCCTCCACCGCGCGCCGCGGCCGCGGATCGTCGGGCCGCTCCGCCTCGAAGTGACCGAGCACGTGCTCGGCACAGTCGGCGGCCCACAGGGCGAGCAGCCGGTGGTGGTCGTCGGTCAGCGTGCCGCCGCGGCGCACGGTCACCAGGCGGAGGTCGCGGACCTGGGGCAGGATCACGACTCGGCCCGGTCGCGGAGGCGACGGTCCAGCTCGTGCACCAGCAGGCCGACCCCAGTCGTGCCGGCGTCGATCCGCGGGTAGCGGCACAGGACCGCGATGAGCAGGGGCGTCGCGAGGTCGGCGAGGTGTCCGGCCGGGTCGTCCGCGCACGGCGCCTCATCGGGGCAGAGCTCGAAGACGCGCAGCGTGTGCGCGGAGGCGCGCAGGATGTGGTTGACCTGAACCGCGTCCGCCAGCGGATGCAGGTATGCCGACGCGGCGGCATCACCCGCGGCCATCGCCGCATGAAAGGCAACCGGCGACGCCGAGTCCTTCGCAGCGCGGTGCGCCGCGGTCGCCGTCACCCGCTGGGCCCGTGATCGTCGGTCGCCCCCGGCGAAGGCGGCAGCGGCGTCGAGCGCGGCGCGCGGCCTGTCGTCCTCGGGTCGGTGCGTTTCGAAGAATGGCAGCACCTGCACCGCCGAGCTGACGGCGAAGCCGGTCACCGCCCTCAGCTCGGCCATGGTCAGGTCGAAGTCGGGCATACGCGTGTCGGACGCCTTGCCCCGCAACACCTAGCCGCCGGTGATGGTGCGCAACTGCTGCATCGCCGAACCCTGGGCGCTGCGCCGTGCCGCGGGCTGCGGTGGCGGAGGGGGCGGCGCCTGCTGCTGCTCGGGCTGCTGGCCCTGCTGCGCGGCGGCGGCGGCCCGCAGCTGGGCGGCCATCGGCTCGGGCAGCTGCACCGCCAGCGGCGTGCGCACCGGCAGTGGGGTGTCGCCACGCCGAACGACGGTGTCGCGCAGGGCTTCCCGTGCCTCGGCGGTGAGGGCGTCGATGCTCTCGGCGACCCCGTTGACGACACAGCGGATCATCCAGCGGTAGCCGTCGACGCCGATGAACCGGACCATGCCGGTCGCCGTGCCGACCACCTCGCGGCCCCACGGACCGTCCTGGATGCTCACCGAGGCGCCGTCTCGGCGCAGCGAGTCGGCCAGCTCGCCGGCCACCTCACGCCACAACCCCGCGGATTTCGGCGCCGCGTAGGCGGCGATGGTGAAGCGGCCGTTGGGTGTGACCACCCACACCGCGCTCGGCACGCCGGCCTCGTTGAGCTCGACCTGCACCTGGCCGGCGGCGGGCATCGGCACCAGTACCGAACCCAGGTCCAGCCGGCCCTGCACGGCCACCTCGGGATCGTCGAAGTCGTCGATGTCGAACGGACCGTCGAGGTCCTCTTCGCCCGTCGGTTCGACGACGGGTCCGGCGGTCGGCTCCGGGGCCGGCTCACCGATCTTGTCGCTGCTCTTGCGTTTTCCGAATGCCATCACAAACTCGCATGTCCGCCGGAGGATCCGTGGCCGCCTTCGCCACGGGTGGTCTCTGCCAGCCCGGCTTCGTCGAACGACGTCACCTCGACCAGCTCAGGTAGTTCCACCCGCTGCACCAGCAGCTGGGCGATGCGGTCCCCGCGCCGGATGACGATCGGCGCGTGCGGATCGAGGTTGATCAGCGACACCTTGATCTCCCCTCGATAGCCGGCGTCGATCGTCCCCGGGCTGTTGACGATCGAAAGCCCCACGCGCGCAGCCAAACCCGACCGCGGATGAACCAGGCCCACCATGCCGTGCGGAATCGCCACGGCGATCCCCGTCGGCACCAGCTCCCGCTGCCCCGGGGCCAGTTCGACGTCGCGGGCGCTGAAGAGGTCGACGCCCGCGTCACCGTCGTGGGCCCTGACGGGCATCGGTAGCTCGCGGTCCAGACGCAGGACCGCCAGAGAGGTGGACACGACGTCACAGATTACTCTGAGGCGCGTGTCCGACACGCGCGCAACCACCCAAACGGTGCGCTACCGCGAACGGCTCTCGGTGCCGTGGTGGTGGTGGCTGCCCGGGCTCGGGCTGGCGGCACTGATCGCCTACGAGGTCAATCTGGGTGTCGAAGCCCTGCCGGACTGGGTGCCGTACGCGGTGCTGCTCCCGGTGGCCGCCGTCATCCTGACGTGGTTCGGCCGTGCCGAGATCCGCGTGGTCGCCGGCCCTGAGGGCGACACCGAACTGTGGGTCGCCGACGCACACCTGCCGGTCAGCGTCGTGGCGAAATCGGCGGAAGTGCCCAAGACGGCGAAGAGCGCGGCGCTCGGGCGCCAACTCGACCCGGCCGCCTACGTCGTGCACCGGGCCTGGGTGGGCCCGATGGTGCTGCTGGTCCTCGACGATCCCGAGGACCCCACGCCCTACTGGCTGGTGAGCACCCGCCACCCCGAACGGGTGCTGTCCGCGCTGGGCCGCTGAGGCCTCAGGCCGCGCAGTCCGAGCAGATCATCATGCCGTTCTTCTCGCTGGCGAGACGGCTGCGGTGGTGTACCAGGAAGCAGCTCGAGCAGGTGAACTCGTCGGCCTGCTTCGGGATCACCCGGACGGAGAGTTCCTCCCCGGACAGGTCCGCGCCGGGCAGCTCGAAATTCTCGGCGGTCTCCGACTCGTCGACGTCGACGACCGCCGACTGCGCCTCGTTGCGCCGGGCCTTCAGTTCTTCGAGCGAGTCTTCGGAGACATCGTCGGTTTCGGTACGCCGTGGGGCGTCGTAGTCGGTAGCCATCGTCTTGTCCCCTCCGGTGAGCCTTGCAGCAGTGCTTTGTACCAGCGTCGAACGCATTCCCCAAACGATTCGTGCCCGTTACCACCCCGAGACTGGTGTGATTTACATCACATTGTGTCGGCCTTGGTCAGCCGACCGCAAGTGACCAGCGGCGCGGGGGGCTCTACAGTGCATGGGTGGTCTCGAGCATCACCGAAGGCACCGCGTTCGACAGGCACGGTCGCCCCTTCCGCCGGCGTAACTACGTGCCCGGCCTCCTCACGATCGGCGCACTCGCGGTCGTCGCGTTGGTGGTGTGGGTGATGGCCCTGAACCAGCCGACAGCCGTGCGCGAGGCCGCGGTCTGCAACCCGCCGCCACCGGCACCGGCCACCGAGCCGCCGCCGCCGGTGCTCGGTAAGCAGGTGGCACGCACCGACATGATCGACGTCACCCCGGCGAAACTGGCCGACACCAGGATCCGGGTGCTCAACGCCAGCGGTATGGGCGGTCAGGCCGGTGAGATCGCGGGCGAACTGCGCGATCTGGGGTTCGCGCAGCCGGAGGCGGCCAACGACCCGATCTACGTGACCGCGCGCCTGCAGTGTCAGGGTCAGATCCGGTTCGGCCCGTCCGGCCGCGCCGCGGCCGCCGCGGTGTGGCTGGTGGCGCCGTGCACCGAACTGTTCGAAGACGAGCGGCCCGACCCCACCGTCGATCTGGCCATCGGGACCGACTTCGCCGAACTGACCGCCAGCGACGACATCGACGCGGTGCTGGCGAGCCTGCGCCCGGACGCCACCGCCCCGGCAGATCCCGAACTGCTCAAGCGGATCCACACCGGCACCTGCTGAGAGGTCAGGGCCGCACCCCGGCGCTGCGCAGCGCATCGTCGAACTCGCCCGCGATCCCGGGGGCGGCGGCGACGACCAGCCCCGCCCCGCCGACCGCGCCTGCGGGTGTGGGCAGCGACACCGTCGCCCCGGCCTCGGCGGCGACCAGGGCCCCGGCCGCCCAGTCCCAGACGTTGACGCCGTCCTCGTAGTAGGCGTCCAGCTGTCCGGCCGCGACCATGCACAGATCCAGCGCGCACGAACCGATCCGGCGCACGTCGCGCACGCGGGGCATCAGGTCGACGAGCAGTTCGGCCTGCCTGCGCCGGCGTTCGGGGGCGTAGGCGAACCCGGTGCCCATCAGCGCCATCGCGAGCCGCTCGGGCGCGTTGCAACGCAACGGGCGCACCGTGCCGTGGCGACGCAGCTGCGCCCCCTGTCCGCGCGCGGCGCTGTACACCGCGCCGGCGGCGACGTCGGCGACCGCACCGGCCACCGACTCGCCGTCCCGCTGGACGGCGACCGACACCGCGTACGCCTCGATGCCGTAGACGAAGTTGACCGTGCCGTCGATCGGGTCGAGCACCCACGTCAGCTGACCGGCGCCCGCGTCAGCGGCACCGCCCTCCTCCTCGCCGAGGATGTGGTCGCCGGGCCGGTACTCGGCGAGGCGGTCCCGCAGCAGACGTTCGGTCTCGGTGTCGACGACCGTCACCGGATCGGTCGGTGTGCTCTTGGCGGCCACCGCACCCGCGAGGGCGCCACCGGAGTCGGCGCCGAACACCTCGCCGCGCCGGGTCCGCACGAATGCGGCTGCCTCCGCGGCCAACTGCTCGGCCACCTCACGCAACACCACCGGATCGTCGTCCATCCCGACATCGCATCACGTCGGCGCGCAATTGTCTCCGCCGGTTGCCCCGACCGCAGCCCGCGCCCCTCGCGTTGCCACTAGGGTGTTGGGACGCGTACCGCCGGGCCGCCACTGTGAGGAGCGCTGATGACCGCCACCGATTCGCCCGTCGCAGATCCGGACGCCGCCGGCGGGGACGTGCGCCGCGGATTCGGCATCGACGTCGGGGGCAGTGGGGTCAAGGGCGGGGTCGTCGACCTGGGCACCGGTCAGCTGATCGGCGAGCGGTTCAAACTGCCCACCCCGCAGCCCGCCACGCCCGACGCCGTCGCGAAGACCATCGCCGCCGTGGTCAAGGAATTCGGCTGGACCGGCAGGCTGGGCGTGACCTACCCGGGCGTGGTCACCAGCGGTGTCGTGCACACCGCGGCGAACGTCGACAAGTCATGGCTGGGCGTCAACGCCCAGGAGATCTACAGCGCCGCCCTCGACGGGCAGCAGGTGACGGTGCTCAACGACGCGGTCGCGGCGGGGCTCGCCGAGGAGCGGTTCGGCGCGGGCCGCGACAACACCGGCGTCATCGTGTTGCTGACCTTCGGCACCGGAATCGGCTCGGCGGTCATCCACAACGGCATCCTGCTGCCCAACACCGAGTTCGGTCACCTCGAGGTGGGCGGCAAGGAGGCCGAGCACCGCGCCGCGTCGTCGGTCAAGGAGCGCAAGGGCTGGACTTACGAGCGCTGGACCCAGGAGGTCACCAGGGTGCTCGTGGCGATCGAGAACGCGATCTGGCCCGATCTGTTCATCGCCGGCGGCGGGATCAGCCGCAAGGCCGACAAATGGGTGCCGCTGCTGCAGAACCGCACACCGGTCGTGGCCGCCGCGCTGCAGAACTCCGCCGGAATCGTCGGCGCGGCGATGGCCGCTGAGGTGGACGTCACAGCTACCAACCGGTAACCACGTCGTCGCGGCTCGCCCGGGGCGCCGATTTCGCCGCTCGGCACGGCGTCGCCCCACAGTGTCGTTACAATGGACGTCGGCGGCCGCCAACCGAATAGCGGCAGATATCCGAGTTGAGATCACGCCGACATTCGACATAGCCGACATTTCGGGTTGGTGCCTGCTCCCCACATCCGTTGGGGTCTTGGTGCCCACCGGGAGAGTAAGACCGAAAGGGTGTACGTGGCAGCGACAAAGGCAAGCCCGGCAACCGATGAGCCGGTGAAGCGCACCGCTACCAAGACCCCCGCGAAGAAGACCGCCGCGGCGAAGGCCCCGGCGGCCAAGGCAGCGAACGGGACCGCACCGGCCAAACGGGCCGCCAAGGGCACCGCGACGAAGACCCGCGGCCCGGCGAAGAAGGACGGCACCGCCACCCGCGGTCGCGGCAAGAAGTCCACCGCGCCCGAGGCCGGCGCGGCCGACGCCCTCGCCGCCGACGACGATCTCGACAGCACAGACACCCTCGACGCCGAACCGGACATCGACGTCGACGACGCCGATCTGGACCTCGAGGATCTCGACACCGACGAGGACTCGGCCGACGACTCGGACGACTCCGAGGACGAGAGTGAGGGGGCCGAGGCCGCCGGCGCCGAGGTCAAGGCCGACCCGAAGGGCGGAGCGGTGCCCGCCGCGCCCGCCACCGAGGACGAGGAGATCGCCGAGCCGTCCGAGAAGGACAAGGCCTCCGGCGACTTCGTCTGGGACGAGGAGGAGTCCGAGGCGCTGCGGCAGGCCCGCAAGGACGCCGAGCTCACCGCCTCTGCCGACTCGGTACGCGCCTACCTCAAGCAGATCGGCAAGGTGGCGCTGCTCAACGCCGAGGAGGAGGTCGAACTCGCCAAGCGGATCGAGGCCGGCCTGTTCGCGACGCAGAAGCTGGCCGAGCTCGCCGAGAAGGGCGAGAAGCTGCCGGTGCAGCAGCGCCGCGACATGCAATGGATCTGCCGCGACGGCGACCGCGCCAAGAATCACCTGCTCGAGGCGAACCTGCGTCTGGTGGTGTCGCTGGCCAAGCGCTACACCGGCCGCGGGATGGCGTTCCTGGACCTCATCCAGGAGGGCAACCTCGGTCTGATCCGCGCGGTCGAGAAGTTCGACTACACCAAGGGCTACAAGTTCTCCACCTACGCCACGTGGTGGATCCGTCAGGCCATCACGCGCGCCATGGCCGACCAGGCCCGCACCATCCGCATCCCGGTGCACATGGTCGAGGTCATCAACAAGCTGGGCCGCATCCAGCGCGAGCTGCTCCAGGACCTGGGTCGCGAACCCACGCCCGAGGAGCTCGCCAAGGAGATGGACATCACGCCGGAGAAGGTGCTGGAGATCCAGCAGTACGCGCGTGAGCCGATCTCGCTGGACCAGACGATCGGTGACGAGGGCGACAGCCAGCTCGGCGACTTCATCGAGGACTCCGAGGCCGTCGTGGCGGTCGACGCCGTCTCCTTCACGCTGCTGCAGGATCAGCTGCAGTCGGTGCTGGAGACGCTGTCGGAGCGCGAAGCCGGCGTCGTGCGGTTGCGCTTCGGTCTGACCGACGGCCAGCCGCGCACCCTCGACGAGATCGGCCAGGTCTACGGCGTCACGCGCGAGCGGATCCGTCAGATCGAGTCGAAGACGATGAGCAAGCTCCGGCACCCCAGCCGGTCCCAGGTGCTGCGCGACTACCTCGACTGACCGTGCCGAGACCTCCGAGGGTTCCGCCCCAGCGGGTGGTGCGCGCGATCGACCGCGTCCGCGCCGGGCTGCAGCGTCTGCACCGCACGACCGCGCCGGGCAACATCGCCCTGCTCGAACTGGCGACCGGCGCCTGGACCACCGCCGCGCTGTACACGGCCGCCAGGCTCGGGATCGCCGACCAGTTGGCGGCCGGGCCGAAACACTCCAACGACGTCGCTGCCCGCATCGGCGCGAGTCCGGACGGGGTGCACCGGCTCATGAGGGCGCTGACCAGCCGCGGTGTGCTCACCCAGCACGCTGACGGTTCGTTCGCGCTGACCCGGGTCGGCGATGCGCTGCGTTCGGACACCGAGGGTTCGCTGCGCGACATGGTGCTGTTCCTCGGCCACCCGATCCGCTGGGCGGACTGGGGCAACCTCGAACACTCCGTGCGCACCGGCAAGACCGCGTTCGCCGAACTGCACGGCAGCCCGTTCTTCGATTACCTCGCGACGGACCCGGAGTTCGCCGGGGTGTTCAACAGGGCGATGACGGCGTCCAGCGGTCTGAGCGACGAGGTGGCGCTGGGCGCCTACGACTTCTCGCGGTTCAGGCTGATCGTCGACGTCGGCGGCGGGCACGGCTCGGTGCTGGGCACCGTCCTGCGCAGTGCCCCCGAGGCCCGCGGGGTGCTCTACGACCTGCCCGCGGTGGTGGCCGACGCCGGCCCGACGCTGGCGGCCGCCGGGGTGGCCGACCGCGTCTCGGTCACCGGAGGATCGTTCATGGACTCGGTGCCCGACGGCGGCGACGTGTACGTGATGAAGAACATCATCCACGACTGGTCCGATGACGACGCGGTGACGATCCTGCGCAACATTCGCACGGCCATGGCGCCCGGCGGCAGGCTGGTACTGCTCGAGATGGTGTTGCCCGAACGCGCCAACGCGTTCATCGGCCTGATGCTCGACCTCGAGATGCTGGTCACCGCGGGCGGCCGGGAACGGACCCGCGGCGAGTACGCGAATCTCTTGGCACGCACCGGTTTTCGTCTCACCCGAGTCATCGACACCGTGACTCCCCTGTCGATCGTCGAAGCCGAGCCGGTCTGATGCCGGGCGACCGGACCCACATCGGATCCGGTACGGAGTTCGAAGCGCTGGTGGGGTATTCGCGCGCGGTGCGGGTCGGCGACCACGTCGCGGTGGCCGGCACCACCGGCGCGGGCGGCGATGTCGTCGCGCAGACCCGAGATGCGTTGCGCCGCATCGAATCCGCACTCGCCCAAGCCGGGGCATCCCTGGCGGACGTGGTCCGGACCCGGATCTACGTCACGGACATCTCATGCTGGCGGGAGGTGGGCGCCGTGCACGCGGAGGTGTTCGGGGCCGTGCGTCCGGTGGCGACGATGGTCGAGGTGTCGGCGCTGATCGCCCCTGACCTCTACGTCGAGATCGAGGCCGACGCTCACGTCAGCTGATCGAGCGGGGCGAACGTGCCGTCGGGCCCCGGCCGGTAGGGCGTGACATCTGTCACGGCCCCGGCGGGCAGCGGACCGTACAGGTGCGGGAACACCATCGCCTCGGGATCCGTTGGAAGACCGGGCTCCCAACGCACCGGGTCGGTCAGCCGGTCCGGGTCGATGTGGAGCAGCACCAGATCGGTCCGGCCGGCGAAGAGTCGGTTGGCCGGGAGGTGCACCTGCTGGGGTGTCGACAGATGCACGAAGCCGACACTCCCGAGCGAGTCCGGCCGGTGTTCGCCTTCGGCTGAAATCGCCTGCCATTCGCCCGCACTGCACAAGTGCACGAGGACAGGTGGTTTCGGGGTCGAATGTGGGTACATACGTCTAGCCTGCCTCGCCGGCAACCCGGGTTGGCGTGAGACACGACACACCGGTGAACCCCTAGGGAACAAGGCCGGAACTGAATACGTCTGACAGAGTGGAGATACGCGTGAGGGTGAACCGCCCGATCGCAGAGAAGGAAACGGAGGAGCCATGACCGCAACTCTGACCAGCCCCGAACTCACGCGGGCTGATCGCTGCGATCGCTGCGGTGCCGCGGCGCGCGTACGCGCGAAGCTGCCCTCCGGCGCGGAATTGCTGTTCTGCCAGCACCATGCCAACGAGCACGAGGCGAAGCTCGTCGAGCTCGCAGCGGTTCTCGAAGTGAGCCCTGTCGAGGCGTAAGTCCGGACCACGGCCCACCAACACGGCCTCAGCCATTGTGGGTGTAATCACCCGTCGTCAGTAATGCTGGTCTGGTCATGACAGACCAGCCCCCGCCGACAACAACGACCCGCCACCACGTTCGCCGCACCCTCATTCGCACCCTGTCGAAGAGCTGGGACGACTCGATCTTCTCGGAGTCGGCCCAGGCGGCGTTCTGGTGTGCGCTGTCGTTGCCCCCGCTGCTGCTGGGGATGCTCGGCAGCCTGGCCTACATCGCGCCGCTCTTCGGTCCCGATGTCCTCCCGACGATCGAGAACCAGCTGATCAGCACCGCCGACAGCTTCTTCTCGTCCAACGTCGTCAACGAGATCATCGAGCCGACGGTGCGCGACATCGTCAAGGGAGCCCGCGGCGAGGTGGTGTCGCTGGGCTTCGTCATCTCACTGTGGGCCGGGTCGTCGGCGATCTCGGCGTTCGTCGACTCGATCGTCGAGGCCCATGATCAGACTCCCCTGCGGCATCCGGTCCGGCAGCGCTTCTACGCGCTGGGCCTCTACGTGGTGATGCTGCTGTTCGCGATCGGCGCCGCTCCCCTGCTCGCGCTGGGCCCCCG
This sequence comes from Mycobacterium sp. IS-1496, assembly GCF_001499995.1. Lineage (GTDB taxonomy): Bacteria > Actinomycetota > Actinomycetes > Mycobacteriales > Mycobacteriaceae > Mycobacterium. Next base: position 93,453 of record NZ_LQIU01000056.1, on the reverse strand, counting down.
CAAGGTCGCGGAGTTCATCCCCGACGACTGGGACGCCGTGCTGCGGTTCGGCTACTGGCCGACGTTGTTCATCGGCCTGATGATCGCGGTCAACATCCTCTACCGGGTGTCGCTGCCGAAACCGCTTCCGTCACACCGCCTGATCCTCGGCTCGATCCTGGCCACGGTGGTGTTCCTGGTCACCACCCTCGGGCTGCGCGTGTACCTCGGATGGATCACCAGCACCGGCTACACCTACGGCGCGCTGGCGACACCGATCGCGTTCCTGCTGTTCGCCTTCTTCCTCGGCTTCGCCATCATGGTCGGTGCGGAACTCAACGCCGCGGTCGAGGAACAGTGGCCGGCGCCGACCACCCATGCCCGCCGGATGAGGGGCTGGCTGGAGGAACGCGCCGCATCCGACCGGCCCACCGCGCCCGCCGCTCCGGTCACACCCGACGAGCCCGCTACTTCTTGAGCGACTCGTAGATCCGCTTGCAGTCCGGGCACACCGGCGAACCGGGCTTGGCCGACTTCGTCACCGGGAACACCTCACCGCACAGCGCGACGACGTGGGTTCCCATCACCGCGCTCTCGGCGATCTTGTCCTTCTTGACGTAGTGGAAGTACTTCGGGGTGTCGCTGTCGGTCCCGTCGTCGAGACGTTCGTCGGTGTCCGTGCGCTCGATCGTCTGCGTCTGCATACACACATTGTGCCCGGCAAGTATTCGGTAAGAAATGCGACGGGCGCGGCGGGTGGGTGGTGTGGAACAGTGGAGGTATGAAACACGGCTCCGAGCTGAGTTTCGACGATGAGGGTCGGCCGGTACTGATCACTCGTGCCGCGCCCGCGTACGAGGAGCAGCATCGTGCCCGCGTCCGCAAATACCTCACGCTGATGTCGTTCCGCATCCCCGCCCTCATCCTCGCCGCGGTCGCCTACAGCGTCTGGGAGAACGGCCTCATCTCGCTGGGCATCGTGGTCCTGTCGATCCCGCTGCCGTGGATGGCCGTCCTGATCGCCAACGACCGGCCGCCGCGGCGCGCCGAGGAACCCCGCCGCTTCGACAACAGGCGGATTCCGTTGTTCCCCACCGCGGAACGGCCCGCGCTCGACCAACCCACCCGGACCGCACCGCAACCGGACGTCGCGGGTGACGACCCCGACGTCGGCCGCTGACGGGTCCGACCGGCCATTCTCAGCACTTTCTCAGGCCTTCCGCGAGAAACCGCTGATCAACACGTGTGAAGCACGCGATACCCGGGAACTACTGACGGCACTTGAACGTTGAAGCTCATGACAGACCGAGCTGATCAGGAGGCCGTCATGGCAAATGCCACCACAAGCCGCGTCGATGGCGATCTGGACGCCCAGAGCCCAGCCGCCGACCTCGTGCGCGTGTATCTCAACGGCATCGGCAAAACGGCCCTGCTGAACGCCGCCGACGAAGTAGAGCTGGCCAAGCGCATCGAGGCCGGGCTGTACGCCCAGCACGTGTTGAACACCAAGAAGCGGCTCGGCGAGAGCCGCAAGCGCGACCTGGCCGCGGTCGTCCGCGACGGCGAGGCCGCCCGACGTCACCTGCTCGAGGCCAACCTGCGCCTCGTGGTGTCGCTGGCCAAGCGGTACACCGGCCGGGGCATGCCGCTGCTGGACCTCATCCAGGAGGGCAACCTCGGGTTGATCCGCGCCATGGAGAAGTTCGACTACACCAAGGGCTTCAAGTTCTCGACGTATGCGACGTGGTGGATCCGTCAGGCCATCACCCGCGGCATGGCCGACCAGAGCCGCACCATCCGGCTCCCGGTCCACCTGGTCGAGCAGGTCAACAAGCTCGCCCGGATCAAGCGCGAGATGCACCAGAACCTCGGCCGCGAAGCCACCGACGAGGAACTCGCCGAGGAGTCCGGCATCCCCGCGGAGAAGATCGCCGATCTGCTGGAGCACAGCCGCGACCCGGTGAGTCTCGACATGCCGGTCGGCAGTGACGAAGAGGCCCCGCTGGGTGACTTCATCGAGGACGCCGAGGCGATGTCGGCCGAGAACGCGGTGATCTCGGAGCTCCTGCACACCGACATCCGGCACGTGCTGGCCACGCTCGACGAGCGTGAGCAGCAGGTCATCCGGCTGCGGTTCGGTCTCGACGACGGGCAACCGCGCACGCTCGACCAGATCGGCAAGCTCTTCGGACTGTCCCGCGAGCGGGTCCGCCAGATCGAGCGCGAAGTGATGGCCAAGCTGCGCAACGGCGAGCGGGCCGACCGGCTGCGCTCCTACGCGAGCTGACCCGACACACCCCGAACGACCAGCGTGCCCGCCGGCTCACCCCGGCGGGCACGTTGTCGTCAACCCCACAGCCGACCGCGTGTGTCGTCACCGATGAAGACCGCAGATGAGGCGGCTCAACCGGTAGACTCGACGCGACAGAGGGTCTTGAGAGGCGCCGAATGAACGACTTGGTCGACACCACTGAGATGTACCTGCGCACCATTTACGACCTCGAGGAAGAGGGCGTGGTGCCGCTGCGCGCGCGCATCGCCGAGCGCCTCGACCAGAGCGGTCCGACGGTCAGCCAGACCGTGTCGCGCATGGAGCGCGACGGACTGCTCCAGGTCGCCGGGGACCGGCATCTCGAACTCACCGAGAAGGGCCGCGCACTCGCCATCGCCGTGATGCGCAAGCACCGGCTCGCCGAGCGGCTGCTGGTCGACGTGATCGGCCTGCCGTGGGAGGAAGTCCACGCCGAGGCCTGCCGCTGGGAGCACGTGATGAGCGAGGACGTCGAGCGGCGCCTCGTGCAGGTGCTCGACAACCCCACCACCTCCCCCTTCGGCAACCCCATCCCCGGGCTGTCCGAACTCGGACTCGACCCGTTGTCGCGGGCGGACGCCGGCAATCTCGTGCGGCTGACCGAGCTGCCGGCCGGCATGCCGGTCGCGGTCGTGGTCCGCCAGCTCACCGAGCACGTTCAGGGCGACGCCGAACTCATCGCGCGTCTCAAGGACGCCGGTGTGGTGCCCAATGCGCGCGTCACCGTCGAGTCCGCCGACCACGGTGGAGTCAACATCGTCATCCCCGGCCACGAACAGGTCGAGTTGCCGCACCACATGGCCCACGCCGTCAAGGTCGAGAAGGTCTAACCCGCGCGACGGCGATTCCGCTGACGCGGCGGCAACCGCACGCCCAACTGCTCGGCCAGCCGGTAGCCGGTGACCGCGAGTTCGCGGATCCGTTCCGGGCGCAACCCCGACTGCAGCGCTTGATCGAGCATGCCCGCCATCCGGTGGACGGGGTCGAGCCGCAGCGCGGCGTCCAGCGACACACCGGCCAGGGGCCCGTCACCCCGCGCGTAGGCGGAGAACGCCAGCAGCACCAGCGCCTCGGTGCGCCACGGCGTGGGCAGGATGCGCGCCAGCGACACCCACAGCGCCTCGACCCGGTCGGCGTCCTCCCCCACCGCGAGCGCGAACAGGGTGTCCCGCACCCGCACGTCACGCAGCGCGCGGCCCACCCGGGCGGCCACCTCGTCGGACAACACACCGCCGTCGGCGACGTGGGCTGCCGCCGCCCGCGCTTCGTCGATCGCCGCACCGGCCTGCCTGGCGGACATCTCGGCCGGGCCCTGGGAGTCCGCGGCGATCACGTCGGCCAGTTCCGCGCTGCGCACCGGGTCGGCGGCGACCACCGCCTGCAGTTCGGCCCGGCCGGTGTAAAGCCTGCGGCCGTCGAGCACCGCCGCCACCGCCAGCGGCGACGCCGAAGGATCCTCGATCACGCCGCCGCGGCCGCAACCGTCGGCGCAGTGCCAGCGTCCGCCGGTGGCGACGCGGTCGACCACGTGCGCGCCGAGCAGCGTGATGTCCCAGGACGCCAGCTGTTCGGCCAGCAGGTCGGCGAGTTCCCGGTAGTCGTCGTTGCAGGGGTGGCAGCCGGCCCCGTGCTCGTCGACGATCACGGCGACCGCGCCGTCGGGCCGGCCGGCCGCCGCCACCTCGGCGAGGTGGGCGATCTGTTCGTCCATGTCGTCGTCCAGGTCGATCCGGAGGACACACCCGAGGTCACCGCGGTCCACGGTCACCAGCACGAGGGACATCTCGGGCACGAAGCCCAGGACGGCGGGCACGGCGGCGATCAGCGTGCCGGGACGGTCGAGTTCGAAGTCGGGGGTATGCGATGTCGTCATGCCTCGAACAGTGGCCGCCCCTGCCGTCAGTCCGGCCGCGGCGGGCGCTGCGCCGGCCTCATCTGTGGATGAACACGCCGCTGGGGAGAGCGGCCGTCACGGGGCGGCGCGTCGCAGTGTCAGCAGCGCGTCGGTGAACAGGGTGTCGAGCGCGGACGTGTCAGGTGGGGTGTCGGGATCGTTGTTCAGCCACGCGACCGTCAGCCACACCTCGTTGACCTGGGCACTCAACGCCAGCACCCGCACCGGCGGCTCGGTGGACCGCACGATAGTGGCCTCGGTCGCCAGCGAGTCGTCGGCATCCACCGGCGGCGGGGGCAGCAGCACGGTGTCCACGGTGCTGACCACCTCCCCCGCGGTGGCGGTCACCGACGCGCAGCGGGCGAGCTGGTCGCGCCGGCTCGAGAGCGCGGCGTCGGCGCGGGTGAGGATCACGGTGAGCGCGGCACCGGTCGACGGGTCGACGCCCTGTGCGGCCACCGTCCGCCGCGGATCCGGTCCGACGCGAGGCGGTGCGCATCCGGCCGGCTCCACGGCGGCGCCGGTCGGCACACCGTCGACGGCGGCGACGGCCTCGCCGGTGGCCTGCGGGTCGAGGATCGCCGCCTGGTAGGCCGGCGGGAAGCGGGACGGATCGATGAGCGCCTCGGCGAGGACGACGGGCCTCGCGTCGGCGTCCAGCGAGGGCGTGCCGTCGGTCATGCGCACGCATCCGCACATCACCGCACACGCGAGCACCACCGCACCCGTGGCGCCGAGACCCCGCACGAGCACGCCGTCCATCGCGGTCATCGTCTCACCGCCCTGCCACCGGCGGAGTCAGGCGCACCGGGCGGGTACGCAAGGTCACCGCGCCCGACGCGCGGAGCACGCCGCGGCCAGGGCGTCGAGCCGCTTCCCGCGCCTGACAGCAACGCCGGTTCAGCACACACCGATCCGGGCATCCTGCGTGGAATGCGGTATCACCCGTACCGTGTTGCCCCGGGTGCCGGTACCCGCGGCAGCGGGCGCCGCAAAATGCGCGACACTTATGGTCACGGCGCGACGTTGTAGAGGCGTTGACACCGCGGCGAGGAGGCGAACCGAGATGGCAGACCATCCAGACATCCCAGAGCAGCAGTACCAACCCGAGCAGACCGGCATGTACGAGCTGGAGTTCCCCGCTCCACAGCTGTCCGCGGCCGACGGACGCGGACCGGTGTTGCTCCATGCGCTGGAAGGGTTCTCGGACGCGGGTCACGTGGTCCGGCTGACCACCGCGCACCTCAAGAACAGCCTCGACACCGAACTGGTCGCGTCGTTCGCCATCGACGAACTCCTCGACTACCGCTCGCGGCGGCCGCTGATGACGTTCAAGGCCGACCACTTCTCGGGCTACGAGGAGCCCGAACTGAACCTCTACGCCATGCACGACAGCGTCGGCACCCCGTTCCTGCTCCTGGCGGGCATGGAGCCCGACCTGCGCTGGGAGCGCTTCATCACCGCAGTTCGTCTGCTGGCCGAACAGCTCGGTGTCCGCCAGACCATCGGGCTGGGCTCGATCCCGATGGCGGTGCCGCACACCCGGCCGGTGACGATGACCGCGCACTCGAACAACAAGGAACTGATCGCCGAGCACACCCCGTGGGTCGGCGAGGTGCAGGTGCCGGCCAGCGTGTCCAACCTGCTCGAGTTCCGGATGGCCCAGCACGGCCACGAGGTGGTCGGCTACACCGTGTACGTGCCGCACTACCTGTCCCAGACGGCATATCCGCCTGCCGCCGAGGCGTTGCTCGCCGAGGTCGCCAAGACGGCGGCGCTTCACATCCCGCTGGCCGCGCTCGGAGAGGCCGGCGCGGAGGTCTACACCAAGATCAACGAGCAGGTCGAGGCCAGCGTCGAAGTTGCTCAGGTGGTGACGGCACTGGAGCGCCAGTACGATGCGTTCGTCGCCGCTCAGGAGAATCGTTCGCTGCTCGCGCACGACGAAGACCTGCCCAGCGGTGACGAACTCGGCGCCGAGTTCGAACGGTTCCTCGCGCAGCAGACCGGCGAGAAGGACAAAGAAGACCGGTACCGGGACGGCTTCTCCGACGGCGAGGAGCGTAGCTGAGCACACCGCACGCCGGAGCACTCCCGGCCCGATGACGAGGTTGGCGCCATGACTGACCGAACACCCAACCTCCGCCCGGTCCGCGATGTCACGCCGACGCTGCACTACCGCACCATCCACGGGTACCGCCGGGCGTTCCGGATCGCCGGCGACGGCCCGGCGATCCTGCTCATTCACGGCATCGGCGACAACTCCACGACGTGGAGCACCGTGCAGACGACACTTGCGCAGCGCTTCACGGTGATCGCGCCGGATCTGCTCGGGCACGGCAGATCGGACAAACCCCGCGCGGACTATTCGGTGGCCGCCTACGCCAACGGCATGCGGGATCTGCTCAGCGTGCTCGGCATCGACCGGGTGACGGTGATCGGCCATTCGCTGGGCGGCGGGGTGGCGATGCAGTTCGCCTACCAGTTCCCTCAATTCGTCGACCGCCTCATCCTCGTCGGCGCCGGTGGGGTGACCAAGGACGTCAACATCGCGCTGCGCGTGGCCTCGCTGCCGATGGGAACCGAAGCGCTCGCGCTGCTGCGGCTGCCGCTGGTGTTGCCGGCGCTGCAGGTTGCCGGGCACGTCGCGGGCAGCGTTCTGGGCACCACCAAGATGGGCCGCGACCTTGCCGAGATGATGCGGATCCTCGCCGATCTGCCCGAACCGACGGCGTCGTCGGCGTTCGCCAGGACCCTGCGCGCGGTGGTCGACTGGCGTGGTCAGGTGGTCACGATGCTCGACCGCTGCTATCTGACCGAATCCGTTCCGGTGCAGCTCATCTGGGGTACCCACGATTCGGTGATCCCGGTCAGCCATGCCCGGTTGGCGCACGCGGCGATGCCCGGGTCGCGGCTGGAGGTCTTCGAGGGCGCCGGGCACTTCCCGTTCCACGACGATCCGGACCGGTTCGTCGAAACCGTGGAGCGGTTCATCGATTCGACCGAGCCGGCGACCCATGACCAGGAACTGCTGCGTCAGTTGTTGCGCGCCGGACTGAGCGAATCGGCGATCAGCGGATCCGTGGACACCCGCGTCGCGGTGCTCGACGCGATGGGCAGCGACGAGCGCAGCGCAACCTGAACGCCCCGCGCCGACGAACACGTAGCATCGGCCCATGGCCATCGATGTCCAGGTGTTGCGGGTCTTCACCGACGCCGACGGGAACCACGGCAACCCCGTCGGCGTCGTCGACGCGGCCACCGTCGACCCCGCCGACCGGCAGCGTATCGCCCGCGAACTCGGTTACAGCGAAACGATTTTCGTCGACATCCCGCAGGCCGGTGCGACGACCGCGCACATCAGGATCTTCACCCCCGCCACCGAGTTGCCCTTCGCCGGGCATCCGACCGTCGGTGCGGCGTGGTGGCTGCGGGAGAACGGCCTGCCGGCGCGCACCCTGCAGGTGCCGGCCGGCATCGTGCAGGTCGGTTACGACAACGACCTCACCGTGGTCAGGGCCCGGTCCGACTGGGCGCCCGAGTTCGCGATCCACGACCTGGGCTCGACCGACGCACTGGCCGCCGCGGACCCCGGAGACTATTCCGACGACGCCCACCACTACCTGTGGACGTGGACCGATCGCGAGGCCGGACACATCCGCGCTCGCATGTTCGCCCCGGATCTCGGTGTGCCCGAGGACGAGGCGACCGGCGCGGCGGCGGTGCGCATCACCGACTACCTCAGCCGCGACCTGACGATCGTGCAGGGGAAGGGTTCGGTGATCCACACCGTGTGGAGTCCCGACGGATGGGTGAGCATCGCCGGCCGGGTCGTCGCCGACAGCGGGCGCCGCCTCGAATGATCCGCGATCAGCCCGAGCGCGTGACGTCCTGGTGCGCGCGCAGGGCTTCGATCTCGCGCTCGAAATCGGCTGCGGACTCGAAGGATCGATACACCGAGGCGAAGCGCAGGTAGGCGACCTCGTCGAGATCACGCAGCGGGCCGAGGATCGCGAGGCCGACCTCGTGGCTGGGGACCTCGGGCGAACCGGTCGCCCGGACCGCGTCCTCGACCTGCTGGGCGAGCAGGTTGAGGGCGTCGTCATCGACCTGGCGGCCCTGGCACGCCCGGCGCACGCCCTTGATGACCTTCTCGCGGCTGAAGGGTTCCGTCACACCGCTGCGCTTGACGACGGCGAGCACCGCGGTCTCCACCGTGGTGAACCGCCTGCCGCACTCCGGACAGGACCGGCGGCGCCGGATCGCCTGGCCTTCGTCGGTCTCACGGGAGTCGACGACGCGAGAATCGGGATGACGACAGAACGGACAGTGCATCACCGCTCCTTCGCCAGACCGCCGGGTACGCCCTTCGAACCCTTGCGAGCCTACCCGGGTGCCATCACCGCCGCCGAGGGCGCGGGCCGGTGGCCACCCCACGTCCGGCGCGGTGAGCAGCGCCGGTGCCCCGCACCACGATTCACTGTCCACGACGCACGTCAGCCGACAGGGGCGATGAGCGTCTGCCCGGCATCGATCGCCGCCGAATCCAGCTGGTTGAGCTCTCGGATCCGCTCGACCACCGCACCGACCGGGGCGTCGGGGGCGACGCGCTGCGCGACCTGGTGCAGGCTCTCGCCGGTCTGCACCTGCACCACCGCCAGTTCAGCGGGCACCGAGGCCTGCTGACCCGCCACGCCGCCCAGGTTCGCCACCAGGCCCAGCCAGACCGTGATCCCTGCCGCCACGAGGGCGAGCAGCACGGTCGTCGCAGGCGTGATGGGGCGGCGGCGATGCGAGGCGCGCGACACCAGCACCGCATTGCCCCGGTGGCGGAGCGCCGCACCGGCGGGCCGCCCCGCATGCGGCCGCCGGACATCGGTGGTGCGACGCACCCCGCGCGCGGCCGGATGCTGCTGGATCTGCCTCACTTCGAGGATCGTCATGTGGGTGCCCTTCCCTGTGGATGTTCGCCTGTGTGTTCGAATGTAGTCGATCACGTGTTCGATTAATAGAACGTGTGATCGAACTGTTGCAGACGATAAATCAGGGGTCCGACATTTAGCCTTGGTCTGAGTCCACGGGCTGGTCCGAGGGTCCGACTGGGACACATGGTGATCCCTGAGATTTGAGCGGCCTCTCGTGGACGTTGGTGTCTGGTCGTGCGGTGTCCTTGTTCGGGAACTTGGAGCCAGCCGGTGGGCGTGGACTCCTGCTTAGAGAATGTCTGGGCCGTGGCCGCGGTGGTCAGTCACCTGGTGATCTGAAAGAGCCAGTGGCAGGAGGGTTTGCAGTGGCATTGACGTTGGGGATCGACGTCGCGGTCCGGACTGCGCATCAGGCGACGCTGTCCCGTGACGGCAAGACACTGTGGCGGGGCCGTAAGTTCTTGACCCGCCCGGAGGAGCTGGAGCGGGTGTGGGCCGATGTGGGTGTTGAGGATCCCGCTGAGCTGACGGTGGTCCTCGAGCCCACCAGAAACGCGTGGATCGTGATCGCCGAGTGGTTTCGCCGACGCGGCGCCAGGGTGGTGATGGTGCCGACCACGCAGTCGGCCGACCTGCGCAAGTACTACTCCAAGCACGCCAAGAACGACCGGATCGACTCCGAACTGTTGGCCCGACTGCCGCTGCTGCACCCGGAAGGATTGCGTTTCTACACCGGCCAAGGCCCAGCGGATCCCTTGCGGCGGCTGACCAAGCAGCGCTCCACGATGGTCAAGCGCCGCACCGCGGTCTATGCCCGTCTCGATGCTCTCATTGAGCTGCTGGGACCGGCCTGGTATGCGGTGCTGGGCTCCAATTACGGCAACGCCGCGCTGGAATTTTTGGCCCGTTATGCCGATCCACGCACGGTGATCCGCCTCGGCCAGGGCAGGCTGGCCAGGTTCCTCATCGCCCGCTCACGTGGCCATTGGCGTGACGAGCATGCCGCTAGCCTGATCGCCGCGGCAAGAGAAACCCTGGCTCTGTGGGATGTGGACGGTGCCGAGGGGATGGACTTCGCCGAACTGGCTGCCGATATCGCCCACGAGGCCGAACAAGCGCTGTTTTTGACACGCCAGATCAAAGAGATCGATGAGCGGCTCGCCAACCTCTACGCCGATGCCGACCCGCAGGGCATCGTCGCCTCCGCACCTGGTGTGGGCGCTACCGTCAGCGCGGTCATCGCCGGCCGAATCGGTGACCCGCACCGTTTCACCTCCCTCTCGGCGATCCGCGCCTACACCGGACTCGTCCCGAAAGTCAGCCAATCAGGAGTGATCAAGACCGAGTCGTCGATCACCAAGGCCGGCGACCCGCTGCTACGCGAAATGCTCTACACCGCTGCAGATCAAGCACGCAAAGTCGATCCCCAATTTGCCGCGAAGTACCAGCGTCTGATGGCCGGCGACCGCCACCACGACTCGGCGATCTGCCACCTTGCCACCATGTTGATCACCCGCATCGCCACCTGCATGCGCGCCGGACAGACCTACCAACTACGCGATGTCGACGGCACAGCCATCACCGAGTCCGAAGGTCGCGCCATCGTCAAACAGCGCTACCAACTCGACCCCGGCGCCGCGATCACGTCCGCCACAAACTCATGCGCGAGCGGCGCAAAAAGGCGGGCCAGGAGTCACAGGAGTCGCCAAGCGCTCCAACATCCGGGCCCGCCAACAACCACCCTACGAGCCAGCACGTCGCTTGACATCCCTTAGGAACTCAAGTCCGTCCGAGCGGCGATCCGGGCGGCATACGGCGACGATCCCGCCCCCACGTCGCGCGACACGCGTCGAACACATGTTTGATCATCGGGCTCCGGGCGACTAGATTCGGCCCCATGAGCGACGACAGCAGCGAGACCCGGACCGGCGGGCGCCGCGGCGCAGACGCCGGCCTGACCGAACGACAGCGCACCATCCTCGAGGTCATCCGCGCCTCGGTGACCAGCCGCGGCTACCCCCCGAGCATCCGGGAGATCGGCGACGCCGTCGGCCTCACGTCGACGTCCTCGGTGGCGCACCAACTGCGCACGCTCGAGCGCAAGGGCTACCTGCGGCGTGACCCCAACCGGCCCCGCGCCGTCGACGTCCGCCTCTCCGACGAGCAGGCGACGCCGGTGGTCACCACCGATGTCGCGGGCAGCGACGCGCTACCGGAGCCGACGTTCGTGCCGGTGCTCGGCAGAATCGCCGCCGGCGGGCCGATCCTGGCGGAGGAAGCGGTCGAGGACGTGTTCCCCCTGCCGCGCGAACTCGTCGGCGAGGGGTCGCTGTTCCTGCTCAAGGTGGTGGGCGAATCGATGGTCGACGCCGCGATCTGCGACGGCGACTGGGTGGTCGTCCGGCAGCAGGCGGTCGCCGACAACGGTGACATCGTCGCGGCCATGATCGACGGCGAAGCCACCGTGAAGACCTTCAAACGCAGCCGCGGCCAGGTGTGGCTGATGCCGCACAACCCCGCTTTCGAACCGATTCCGGGCAACGACGCCGCCGTGCTGGGCAAGGTCGTGACCGTCATCCGCAAGATCTGACGGCTGCTCAGTCGCCGCGGACGAACCCGTTGGTGCGCGCGAATTCCTCGCTGGCGAAGAAGATCTCGGCGACCGCATCGTCGTAGCCGGGGCTGGACGGTGCCCAGTACAAGCCCGTCTTGGTGTCCGCCTTCACCGGGTAACCCGGCGGCGGAGAGCCCGAGCCCTCGCCGGCCAACTGGATGGCCGTGCGGCCGGGGGTCGGCTCCTCGATGTCGATCGCCGCGTGCCTACCGCTGGGCGCGTCGTCCACGAAGGGCGCCATGAACGCAGCGGGCATCGCCGGTTCCTCGTCCGCCCAACCCTTGTCTTCCGACGCCTCGTCGACACGCGCGGCGTCGGCCGGCTCCTGTGTGGCCGGACCGCCCACACCCGACTCGGTGAGCGCGGGGGCGGGCAGGGAGGGTTCCTCGAGTGCGGACTGGGCCCGCGCCTCGTCGGTCACCGGCGCTTCGATGCGCGTCGGCGCGGTGTCGATCGAGTCGGGATCGTCCTGTCCACCGAAGAGACCGTCCGGGCCCGGGGCGAAAGACCGCTCCGCCGGAACCGCCTCGTCGCCCGAATCGTCAGGCGGGTTCCACGGACCTGTCGATGCGGCCGGTCCGCCGTAATCGCCGGCATACCGGCCGCGCTCGTCGTCGCCGCCGTCGGCCGCGCCACCGCGGTCGCCCGCCCGGTAACGCGCGGCGTCGGCGAAGATGTCCCCCTCGTCACGGAAGTGGTCGTCGCGGAAGTGGTCGTCGCGGTCGCCCCGGCGGCGTCTCCACAGCACGGCGCCGGTCACCAGCCCGACCACGAGCAGCACCGGGATCAGCGCCAGCAGCCACCACCAGTTCCACCGCCAGCTCAACCACTTGCCGTCGTCCTCGGCCGCGGAGGACTGCGGCTGCGCGGGAGACTTCGGCGCCTCCTCACCCGGCACCTCGAGGCCGGCCAGTCGCGCCGCGAGATTCGCCGGCTCGGTGCTGAACCTGCCGGTCGACCGGTCGTAGGACAGCACACCGTCGCTGAACCGCTGGGTGACGACATCGCCGTTCTCGGTCTGATCGGCCGTGGGTGCGCCCAGCGGCCCCTTCGCCCCGTCGAGCTTCGACCATCCCGCGTTCATGGCGCCCCGCACGATCACGGCACCGTAGTCGGGGGTCCAGAAGATGACCGGCTTGTCCTCCGCCGCGAAGGTGCTGATGCGGCTGTTCGAGCCCAGCCCGCCGTCGGCTTCGCTGTTCGTCGGGAAGCCCAGGTCGCCCTCCGGCCCGCCCACACTCTCGTACTTCTCGAGAACCTGACCGGTGACGACGTTCGCCCCGGTCTGCGGCGTGTAGAAGATCTTGCCGCCGGCGTAGTTCTGACCGACCCCGTCGTCGCCGATCTTGTACTGGGACCCGTCCTTGGCGCCCAGCGGGCCCAGCGCGCCGCCGGCCGCGCGCCGTGCCGCCGCGATCGCCGATGTGGCGTCCTGCGGGATCGGCAGGTCCTTGAGCTGACCGGCGAGCTCGGGCGGAACCGTGGTGAACGTCTTGTCCTTGCGGTTCCACGACAGCTGCCCGCCGGTGAACCTCTGGGAGGCCACGTCGCCGCGGTACACCTCGTCCTCGGCGGGCACCCCCAGCACACCCGCCGATCCGCCGAGCCGATCCCACGCGGCGTTGATCGCCCCGCGCACGACGCGGGCGCCGGTCGCCGGTGTCCAGAAGATCACCGGCTTGTCCGCTGCGGAGAAGGTGGCGTTGCGGCTGTCCGGGCCGACCCGCCCCGGCCCCTCGTCGATCGTCGGAAAGCCGAGGTCACTGTCGGCGGGCCCGCCGAGCGACTCGTACTTCTCGAGGACCGCGCCCTGCATCCAGTGCGCGCCGGTGGCCGGGGTGAAGAACATCTTGCCCGCCGCGAAGTTCTGGCCGAATCCGTCGCCGACGGGGTAGACACGGCCCTCACGCACGCCGAGCGGACCGGTGGGGCCACCACTGCCGTCGTAAGCCGCGGTGATGGCGTCGTTGGCCTCGGTCGCGGGATCCGCCGTCGCCAGGGGCGCCGAGAACAGACCCGCCGCCGCCACCGCCAGACCGATCGTCACGCGCGCCAGCGCCGTGTGCAGCAGGGGTCGCCGCCCGCTCATCGAACCTCCCGTTTTCGGCGCGAAAGTGACTCGAAAGTATCGCGCCAGCCAATCTTGTGACAGCCGACGTCCATTTCGCGCGCACGACAGGCGATTCTCGGCAAGATACTTGCGAATCGGGGGACCTAGACTTTCCGCCATGCCCACCCGACCGAGCAGCCTCACCCATTGGGGAGGCTTCTCCGCCGAGGTCGCGTCCGGTGACATCGCCTCCGTCGCCCCACTGCCCGGAGACCAGGACCCCTCTCCCCTGCTGGGCAATCTGCCCGGATCGGTGCGGCACCGCTCCCGCATCGCGGGTCCGGCGGTCCGGCGCGGCTGGCTCGACGACGGTCCCGGCCCCAGCAGGCGCCGCGGTGCCGACGAATTCGTCGCGGTGTCGTGGGATGAGCTGACCGAACTGCTCGCGGCCGAACTGCGCCGGGTGGTCGACACGCACGGCAACGAGGCGATCTACGGCGGTTCCTACGGGTGGGCCAGCGCCGGACGGTTTCACCACGCCCAGAGCCAGGTGCACCGCTTCCTCAAACTGCTTGGCGGCTATACCTTTTCGCGCCACTCCTACAGCCTGGGCGCAACCGGCGTGATCATGCCCCGCGTGGTCGGCACCCACGACGACCTGTTCAAGCGCTCCACCGACTGGGACGTCATCGCCGGCCACACCGATCTGCTGGTGTGCTTCGGCGGGCTGGCGATGAAGAACACGGGAACCAATCACGGTGGCACGACGGCACACCCGGCCCGTGACGCGCTGCGCAGGTTCCGCGAACGCGGCGGCCGCATCGTGTCGTTCTCACCGCTGCGCGACGACGTGGACGGTGAGTGTGAATGGCACGCACCGGTACCGGGCACCGATGTGGCGATCATGCTGGCGATGGCCCACGTGCTGGCCACCGAGGGGCTCGCCGACCGCGGCTTCCTCGCGACGCACTGCGTCGGCTACGAGCGATTCGAGCGCTACCTGCTCGGCGTCGACGACGGTGTCGCGAAGACCCCGGGCTGGGCGGCGGCGATCTGCGGTCTGCCGGCCGACGAGATCGCCGCACTGGCACGGCGGATGGCCGCGCAGCGCACCATCGTCACCGTCAGTTGGTCACTGCAGCGGGTCCGGCACGGGGAGCAGGCGCCGTGGATGGGTTTGACGCTCGCGGCGATGCTGGGTCAGATCGGTCTTCCCGGAGGCGGTTTCGGGCACGGCTACGGGTCGATGAACGAGCCGGGTCTGCCGCCGCTGCGGTGCGGTCTGCCCCGGCTGCCGCAGGGCGTCAACCCGGTGCGCACGTTCATCCCGGTCGCCGCGGTCAGCGATATGCTGCTGCACCCCGGTGAGATGTTCGACTACAACGGGATGCGGCTGACCTACCCCGACATCCGCTGCGTGTACTGGGCCGGCGGCAACCCGTTCCACCACCATCAGAACCTTCCCCGGTTGCGGCGGGCGCTGGCCCGCGTGGAGACCGTCGTGGTGCACGACCCGTACTGGACCGCGATGGCCAGGCACGCCGACATCGTGGTGCCGTCCACCACCGCCTTCGAGCGCGACGACTACTCGGGGTCGAAGAACGACCCCGTGCTGATGGCGATGCCGAAACTGGTCGAACCGTATGCGGACAGCCGCGACGACTACGACACATTCGCCGCGCTGGCCGACCGCCTCGGCTTCGGCGAGCAGTTCACCGAGGGGCGCACCGCCCGTCAGTGGCTCGCCCATCTCTACGAGAAGTGGTCGGCCGGGCTCGATTTCGCGGTGCCGACCTTCGAGGAGTTCTGGCGCGACGGCAGCCTCCGGCTACCCGTCGAACCGGGTCTGACGCTACTCGGCGACTTCCGCGCCGACCCCGTGGCGCACCGACTGGGCACCCCGAGCGGCCGCATCGAGATCTTCTCCTCCGACATCGCCGGGTTCGGTTACGCCGACTGCGTCGGACATCCCGCGTGGTTCGAACCCACCGAATGGCTCGGCGGCGAACGTGCCGCCACCTATCCGTTGCATCTGATCGCCAACCAGCCGGCCACCCGGTTACACGGCCAACTCGATGGTGGCGCCACCAGCCAGGCGGCGAAAGTTCAAGGGCGCGAGGCGATCCGGATGCACCCCGGAGACGCCGCCGATCGCGGTGTGGCCGACGGCGATGTGGTGCGGGTGTTCAACGACCGCGGCGCCTGCCTGGCCGGTGTGGTGCTCGACGACCGCGTCCGGCGCGACGTCGTACACCTGCCGACCGGCGCCTGGTTCGATCCGGCCGACCCCGGAGACTACGACGCGATGTGCGTGCACGGGAACCCCAACGTGCTCACCGACGACGTCGGCACCTCGTCGCTGGCGCGCGGCAGCACCGGCGCCCACGTGCTGGTGCAGGTGGAGAAGTTCACCGGTACACCGCCGCCGGTGCGGGCACACGAACCGCCGGTGATCCGGCGACGGTGAACACCGCCCCGGCGGGGCGGTGTCCGGCCTCGGCTCGCTAGCGGGCGGCTTGCGGCCGCCGGCGCGGGCCGCGCGAGCGCGCACCGTCGCCCTGAGGCCGTCCCTGCCGCTCTCCGTGGCCCTGCGGCTTGGAACGCCTGCGGGGACGGTCGGAGGCGCCGCGGGGCTGCTCCACAGCCTTCGGGGCAGGCGCGCGATACGGCGCGACCTCGCCCACCAGTGCGGTGACCGACGGCGAATCGGCTCCGACCTGCTGGGGTGCGACGTTGATGCCGGCGCGCCGCAACAGCGCGGCGGTGTCCCGCCGCTCCTCGGGCAGCACGACGGTGACGACGTCGCCCGCGCTCCCGGCGCGCGCGGTGCGGCCCGAGCGGTGCAGATAGGCCTTGTGCTCGACGGGAGGGTCGACGTGCACCACGAGCTCGACCTCGTCGACGTGCACACCACGGGCCGCGATGTCGGTGGCGACCAGCACCTTGGCGTCTCCCGTCGAGAACGCGGCGAGGTTGCGCTCACGGGCGTTCTGGGACAGGTTGCCGTGCAGGTCGACCGAGGGCACGCCGGCCTCGGTGAGCTGACGGGCCAGCTTGCGGGCCTGATGCTTGGTGCGCATGAACAGGATTCGGCGTCCGGTGCCCGCGGCGAGCGTGTGGACCAGCGCCTTCTTCTCGTGCGCACCGGCCACGTGGAACACGTGGTGGGTCATCGCCGGCGGCGGCGCGTTGACCTCGTCGACCGAATGGGTGACGGGCTCGCGGAGAAAGCGGCGCACCAGCTTGTCGACGCCGTTGTCCAGGGTCGCCGAGAACAACAGCCGCTGACCGCCCGCGGGCGTGGCGGCCAGGATGCGGGTGACGCCGGGCAGGAAGCCGAGGTCGGCCATGTGGTCGGCCTCGTCGAGCACGGTGATCTCCACGCTGTCCAGCGAGATGATCCGTTGGCGCATCAGATCTTCGAGCCGCCCGGGGCAGGCGACGACGATGTCGACACCGGACCGCAGCGCCGCGGCCTGCGGGTTCTGCGAGACACCACCGAAAATGGTGGCGACCTTCAGATCGTATGCGGCGGCGAGAGGTTCGAGGACCGCGGTGATCTGGGTGGCCAGCTCACGCGTCGGCGCGAGCACCAGGCCGGACGGGCGCGCCGACCGCCGCTTGGCGTCGGCGAGGCGGCTCACCAGCGGCAGGGAGAACGCCAGCGTCTTGCCGCTGCCGGTCTTGCCGCGGCCGAGCACGTCACGGCCGGCCAGGCTGTCGGGCAACGTCGCGGCCTGGATCGGGAACGGGCTGTCGATGCCGCGGTTCTCGAGAACGCGGCGCAGCGGTCCCCGCACACCGAGGTCGGCGAAGGATTGTGCAGTCGTCATGCAGGTGTGTGCCTTTCAGGGCAGTGTCGCGCACCCCGCGCAGCGCCGTTGCGCGGCACAGGTGATGGGTGCACAAGTGGCGAGATTGCCGGTCGGCAACATCGATCGCCGCGAGAAGAGCTTGAGCCGGACGCGATGGTAAGCGTTCCACGACGAGCCGTCGTCGGTTTCGGTGACGTCGGCGTTGAGGACAGTCTAGCGCATCAGAACGTCGCGAAGTCCCGCAGGCCCGCCGCGAGCGCCACCGGCACCCGCGCCTTGACCCGTGTCCCGTCCGTGGTGTGCTCGGTGGCGTCGATGCGCCCCTCGCTGTGCACCCGGGCGACGAGATCGCCGCGGTCGTAGGGGATCGTCACGTCGACGGTGACGTCGGTGGACTCGACCAGCTCCGACATCCGGGCCGAAAGCCGGTCCAGGCCTTGGCCGGTACGCGCCGAGACGAACACCGCGTCGGGCAGCGCACCGCGCAGATGCGCCAGCGAGAGCCCGTCGGCCGCGTCGATCTTGTTGACCACCAACAGTTCTGGGGCGGGCTTCGCGTTCTGTTCGGCGACCACCTCGTTGATCACCTCGCGGACCGCGCTGATCTGCGCCAGGGGGTTGGCATCCGAGCCGTCGACGACGTGGACGAGCAGATCGGCGTCGGCGACCTCTTCGAGCGTCGAGCGGAACGCCTCGACCAACTGCGTCGGCAGGTGTCGCACGAAACCGACGGTGTCGGTGAGGACGAACGGCCGGCCGTCGTCGAATTCGCCTCGGCGGGTGGTCGGTTCGAGCGTCGCGAACAGCGCGTTCTCGACCAGCACCCCTGCGCCGGTGAGCGCGTTGAGCAGACTGGACTTCCCGGCGTTGGTGTAGCCGACGATCGCGACCGAGGGCACCTCGGTGCGGCGCCGCCCACTGCGCTGGGTGTCGCGGATCTTCTTCATGTCCTTGATCTCGCGGCGCAACTTGGACATCCGCTCGCGGATGCGGCGGCGGTCGGTCTCGATCTTCGTCTCACCGGGACCGCGCGTGCCGACACCGCCACCGGCGCCGCCGGCCCGACCGCCGGCCTGCCGCGACATCGATTCACCCCAACCGCGCAGCCGGGGCAGCATGTACTCCATCTGCGCCAGCGACACCTGGGCCTTGCCTTCACGGCTGGTGGCGTGCTGGGCGAAGATGTCGAGTATCAGGGCGGTGCGGTCGATCACCTTGACCTTGACGATCCTCTCCAGCGCGGTCAGCTGCGCAGGGCTGAGCTCACCGTCGCAGATCACCGTGTCGGCGCCGGTCGCGAGCACGATCTCGCGCAGTTCGGCGGCCTTGCCCGAGCCGATGTAGGTCGACGCGTCGGGTTTGTCGCGACGCTGGACGACGCCTTCGAGCACCTCGGAGCCCGCGGTCTCGGCGAGCGCGGCGAGTTCGGCGAGGCCGGCTTCGGCGTCGGCTGCGCTGCCGTCGGTCCACACACCGACCAGCACGACGCGTTCGAGCCGCAGCTGGCGGTATTCGACCTCGGAGATGTCGGCCAGCTCGGTGGACAGCCCGGCGACGCGGCGCAGCGCGGAGCGGTCCTCGAGCGCCAGTTCGCCGGCGCTCGGCGTGTCGCCGGATACGTTCTGGAGTGGTGATTCGGGAAACGTCATGAGCGAATCAAGGTTCGCACGGAGATCACTTTTCATGCACCCCAATTAACGCTGATGAGATTGCCACCATTCCCCGGCGAGTTCGCCGGTGGCCACCAATTCCGACGGTCCGCGCAGGAAACTCGTGGTCTCGGTGACCGACACCGTGACCACGCCGCCGGGTATGCGGACATCCAGCGTGCCAAGCGTGTCGCCGGCCTGCGCCAACGCCGCGACAGCGGCGGCGACTGTCCCGGTACCGCATGAGCGCGTCTCGCCGACACCGCGTTCGTGTACCCGCATCGACACCGCTCCATCGCGTACCGCGGTGAGGACTTCGACGTTGACGCCGTCGGGGAACTGGGCGCGGTCGAACTCCACCGGGGCGGCCACGTCGAGCGCCGCGAGTTCCCCGTCGGTGAGCGTCGCGTCGACGCAGGCCAGGTGCGGGTTGCCGACGTCGACCCCCAGCCCGGTGAAGCGGCGCCCGCCGACGACGGCCGACCCGGTGCCGAGCAGGTTGACCTTGCCCATCTCGACGGTCACCTCGGCCCGCCAGCCGTGCGCCGGGTCGTAGTCGTGCAGGACGACGGGCCGCGGCCCGGCCAGCGATCCGACCACGAACTCGTCGCGCGATTCCAGGTCGGTCGCCCGCAGATAGTGCGCGAACACCCGCACGCCGTTACCGCACATCTGGGCGATCGACCCGTCCGCGTTGCGGTAGTCCATGTACCAGTCGCGGGCGTCGACCCCCTCGGGCAGTCGCTCGAATACGCCCGCGGACATGGCCGCCCCCGCGGTGGTGACCCGCAGCACGCCGTCGGCACCGAGCCCGCGGCGCCGGTCACACAGTGCGGAGACGACGGCAGGCGTCAGCGCCAGCCGGGCGTCGAGGTCCGGCAGCAGCACGAAGTCGTTCTGCGTCCCGTGACCCTTGGCGAACTGCACCCGCTCAGGATACGGCGCGCCATGCCCGCAGCGTGCGGTCGACGTTGTCCGGTGACGCGCCGTCGAGCCAGCACACGCGGTGGTCGCGCCGGAACCACGAACGCTGCCTGCGCACGTAGCGGCGGGTGCCGACGAACGTCGGTTCGCGCGCGGCCGATCCGTCGCCGCCGGCGTCGAGGTCGGCGAGCACCTGGGCATAGCCCAGCGCCCGCGACGCCGTCACACCGTCGCGCAGGCCGCGCCGCAGCAGGCCTGTCACCTCGGCGACCAGCCCCTCGGCGAACATCGTGTCGGTGCGCTCGGCCAGCCGGTCATCGAGAACCGCTGTCGCCCAGTCCAATCCGACGATCGCCGTATCCCACCGCGGCGTGCCGATGGTGGGCGCCGACGCCGCGAACGGCTGACCGGTGAGTTGCACCACCTCGAGCGCGCGCACGATGCGGCGGCCGTCGGTGGGCAGGATCGACGCCGCGGCTTCCGGGTCCACCTTCGCCAGTTCACCGTGCAACGCCGCGACCCCGACCTCGGCGAGGCGCTCCTCCCATCTGGCGCGCACGGCGGGGTCGGTGGCGGGGAACGCCCAGTCGTCGAGCAGCGCCTGGACGTACATCATCGATCCGCCGACGATGATCGGCAGCGCACCGCGGGCGGCGATGGCCTCGACGTCACGCGCGGCGTCGGCCTGGTAGCGCGCCACCGACGCGGTCTCGGTGACGTCGAGGACGTCGAGTTGGTGGTGTGGGACGCCGCGGCGCTGCGCGACCGGCAGCTTCGCGGTGCCGATGTCCATGCCGCGGTAGAGCTGCATGGCGTCGGCGTTGACGATCTCGACGCCGAGCTCGCCGCTGAGCCGTTCGGCCACGTCCAGGGCCAGTGCCGATTTACCCGTCCCGGTCGGCCCGATGATCGCCAGCGGCCTCATGGCGTCCAGCGGCCGGCGAAGTAGCCGACCCCGTACGGGGCGCCCCGGTAGTACTCCTCGGCCGACCGGGGCGCGGGTCCGGTCAGCCCCGCCAGCACCTGGTAGGCGACCCGACCGACGACCGAGCCGGGCAGCCGGCTCAGCGCCGCGGTGTCGCCGGCGGCCAGTGCTTCGTCGAGCGCCGCCTGGACGGGCACGGCGTCGGGGTCGTATCCGCCGGGAGCGGGCGGGGTGAGGGTGTGGCAGCCGTCGGCGACGACCAGCACCCCGATCTCACCGTCGGCGTCGTCGACGAGGGCGCGCAGCTCCCGGCCCCGCGCCATCGCGGTGTCGGCGTCGAGGTCACCGGGATAGACGCGGGCCTCCGCCGCGGCGTGCGGGGCGTATCGCCCCCGGGCCCACCCGGCGATCAGCGCGCACAGGGGCAGGTCGACGGGCGCGGTGGCGCCGTCAGGCGACAGCGTCACCGGCACGTCGACGCCGTAGCCGGCGAAGGTGCCCGCCGTGGGCGGGGTGAGCACCGCGTCGGCGGAGCCGGCACCGATCGCGACCCAGCGGTCGGGCAGTCCCCGGACAGCCCGCGCCACCGCCGCGCGCAGTTCGGACAGTTCGCCGGCCGCTCCGCCGGCCAGTTCGGGCACCATCACCGGAGCGGACGGCACGATGGCGATCGCGGTGAGCACGCCACCAAACTAGTGTGCGAGCGAGGCCTGGGCCTCGGCGCCGGCCGCTTCGCCGCGGGCCAGCGCGGCGGTGGCCAGCACCATCACCGCGGCCGCGACGCTCAACGTCGTCCATCCGGCCTCACCGGGGCGCATCGTCTCCCCCAGCACCACCACGCCGAGCACCGATCCGACCACCGGTTCGGCCACGGTCATCGTCGGCAGCGACGCGGTCAGCGCACCGGACCGGAACGAGGCCTGCTGCCACGCCGTCCCGGCGACGGCGACGGCCGCCAGCGCGTAGAGCTCGGGCATCTGCAGCACTGCCCACAGACCGTCGTCGAGCCGGTCGACGACACCCTTGGTCAGCACGGCGAAGACGCCCCACAGCGCACCGGAGACCAGCGCCAGCAGCACTGCACTGGGGGTGCCCGACCAGATCCGGGCCCCGACGACGCAGAGCAGCAGCGCCGGGACCAGCACCGCGATCACGACGGCCCAGGTCTCCCAGGAGGCCCGGGCCTGTCCGGCGGTCGGGTTGCCGACGGTCACGATCACCGCCACCGCACCGGCCAGCAGCGCCGCCCAGAGCCACTCCCACCGCGTCACCCGCCGGCCGGTCAGGCGGGCGTTGATCGGCAGCGCGAACAGCAGCGACGTCACCAGCAGCGCCTGCACCAACAGCACCGATCCCAGCCCGAGCGCGGCGGCCTGCAGGCCGAACCCCACGGCGGCGACGGTGCTGCCCAGCCACCACTGCCGGTCGCGCAACAGCCGCAGGAACAGCTCGAGGTGCCCGACCGCCTCGTCGGTCACCTCGTGCGCCGAGCGCTGGTGGATGACATCGCCGATCGCGATGAACAGCGCGGCGCCCAGCGCCAGCAGCGCGGCGATATCCGCCCTGGCCATCGCATCTCCTCGTGGTGGTAGCGGGCATGAGCGTGCCCGGATGGCGGGCCGTCCTGCAAACCGGCGCGCCGAAGGTGTGCGCACACCCACGGCCGACCTGTTTGAATAGCCTTCGACAGCCAGCGATACCGATCCGGATGACAGGCAGGGGCGCCGCGTTGCGCGGCAGTGCGCGGTCCACCGCGCGGAGGGTGCGAGGAACGAGACATGACGACCAGCGAGCCGGGTGCGACCTCGGAGGCGAACGACGAGGCGACGCCGCGTCCGGTACCGGGGCCGCCGCGGCCCTCACCCCGACCGGGGCCGCCGCGGCCGGTTCCCCGACCGGGCCGGCCGACGCCGGTGCCCGCGGTGGCGGCGCCGCCGGCCAGCGATCCGCACCGCTTCGGCCGGGTCGATCCCGACGGCACCGTGTGGCTGATCACCGGATCGGGTGAGCGCGTCATCGGTTCGTGGCAGGCCGGTGAGCCCGAGGCGGCCTACGCCCACTTCGGGCGCCGGTTCGACGATCTGCAGACCGAGGTCGTCCTGCTCGAGCAGCGCCTGGTCACCCATGCCGGCGATGCCCGCAAGATCAAATCCGCCGCCGCCACTCTGGCCGAGAGCCTTCCGGAGGCCCATGTCCTGGGGGACGTGGACTCGCTGGCGGCGCGACTGACCGCGATCGTCGAGCACGCCGACGAGGAGGCCCAAGCCGAGCGGGCCCGCCGCGACGAGCAGCGTGCCGCGCAGCTGGCGCGCAAAGAGGCGCTGGCCGCCGAGGCCGAGGACATCGCCGCGAACTCCACGCAGTGGAAGACCGCAGGCGACCGGCTGCGGGAGATCCTCGACGAGTGGCGCACGATCACGGGCCTGGACCGCAAGACCGACGACGCGCTGTGGAAGCGCTATTCGGCCGCCCGCGAGACGTTCAACCGGCGGCGCGGTTCGCACTTCGCCGAACTCGACCGGGGCCGTGCGGGCGCTCGGCAGGCCAAGGAGGCGTTGTGCGAACGCGCCGAGGAACTGTCCGGGTCCCGGGAGTGGGGGGCGACGAGCGCCGCGTTCCGTGACCTGCTGGCGGAGTGGAAGGCCGCGGGCCGGGCCGCCAAGGATGTCGACGACGCGCTGTGGCAGCGGTTCAAGGCCGCCCAGGACGTGTTCTTCTCCGCCCGCAACGCCGCGACCGCGGAACGGGACGCGGAGTTCAAGGCGAACGCCGCCGCCAAGGAGGCGCTGCTCGCCCAGGCCGAGCAGATCGACACCTCCAACCCGGACGCCGCCCGCGCGGCGTTCCGCGCGATCGGCGACAAGTGGGACGCCATCGGCAAGGTGCCCCGCGAGCGGGGCGCGGAATTCGAGCGACGCCTGCGCGCGGTGGAGAAGAAGGTCCGCGACGCCGCGTCGTCGAACTGGACCGATCCGGAGGCGCAGGCCCGCGCCGATCAGTTCCGGGTGCGCGCCGAGCAGTACGAGCGCCAGGCGCAGAAGGCCGAGGCCGCGGGCCGGACCAAGGACGCCGAACAGGCCCGCGCGAATGCCCAGCAGTGGCGCCAGTGGGCCGACGCCGCGGTCGAGGCGCTGAGCAAGCGGCGCACCTGACCCGGCCCGGTGCGGGTCAGCCGGCCGGGTTGTCCGGATCGTCGCGGCGGTCCCGGCCGGAGTCGCCGAAGTCGCCGAAGTCGAGGAAACCCTTGCCCTGGTTCTCCCTGGCGCGGCGGCGACGCTCCTCCTCGGCGGCCAACTGCACCGCGGTGCGGGTCCACACCACCCGCGCCCAGTGGAACGTGAGCACGATCACCGCCAGCCAGCCGAGCACCAGGCCGATGCCGGGCCCCGGATACGGTTCGGCCGCGGTCTGCCGCGACCACACCGCGAGCATGCCGAGCGCGCTGGCCACCGCCGAACCGGCCAGCGCCACCCAGGCGATCGCCCAGCGCCGGGTGAGCAGCGCAAGGATGGAAAACCCGACGGAGAACACGATCGCCAGCACGGCGAACACCCGCGAGGGCAGCGAGATCCCCGCACTGGCGGCGGCGTCGGTGCCGGCCAGTACGTCGAAGCCCCTGGCGCCGCCGGCGTGCGGCAGCACGAACGACAGCAGCACGACGAACACCAGGACGGCGACCACCAGGGCGCGCGCACCCGGGTCGAACTCCCCCGCCACCCGGCGTTCGACGTCCTCGATGTCGCCCTTGTACGAGTCGAATTCGTCGGGCCCGTCCGGGCCGCTCATCGCGCACATCCCGTCGCCGCCGGGGCGGGTGCGGGTGCGCCGATGCCCGGAAGGCCCAGCCCGACCCCGGTGCGGGGCCGCAGGCCCGCGGCGTGCGCGTCGCCGGCGCGGGTGCGTCGGTGGGACAGCAGGGCGCCGTCGGCGATCAGGTGGTGCGGCGCCG
This sequence comes from Mycobacterium sp. IS-1496, assembly GCF_001499995.1. Classification (GTDB taxonomy): domain Bacteria; phylum Actinomycetota; class Actinomycetes; order Mycobacteriales; family Mycobacteriaceae; genus Mycobacterium. Next base: position 68,418 of record NZ_LQIU01000056.1, on the reverse strand, counting down.
CGCCGGTCACCGTGGTGGTGACAACGTCACCGGGCCGGATATCCACATCGCCGGGTGCGAAGTGCACGAGCCTGCCGTCGCGGGCGCGCCCGGACATGCGGGCGGTGGCCGCATCCTTGCGGCCCTCGCCGGTGGCCACGAGCAGTTCGAGTGTGCGGCCGACCTGGGCCAGATTCTCCTCGAGCGAGATCTTCTCCTGCAGCTCGATCAGCCGCTGATACCGTTCGCTCACAACGGCTTTCGGGACTTGTCCGGGCATGTCGGCGGCGGGCGTCCCGGGTCGCTTGGAGTACTGGAACGTGAAGGCGCTGGAGAACCGCGAGGCGGCCACCACGTCGAGGGTGGCTTGGAAGTCCTCCTCGGTCTCGCCGGGGAAGCCGACGATCAGGTCGGTCGTGATCGCCGCGTCGGGGATCGCCGCCCGGACCCGGTCGATGATCCCCAGGTACTTCTCCGCGCGGTAGGACCGGCGCATGGCGCGCAGGATCCGGTCGGATCCGGATTGCAGCGGCATGTGCAGTGCGGGGCAGACATTCGGTGTCTCGGCCATCGCCTCGATCACGTCGTCGGTGAACTCGGCCGGATGCGGTGAGGTGAATCGCACGCGTTCGAGCCCGTCGATCCGCCCGCACGCGCGCAGCAGTTCGGCGAACGCGCCGCGGTTGCGGGGGATCTCCGACCACATCGCCGGGTCCTCGCGCAGGCGCTCGTCCGAAGCGAACGACACGCCGTAGGCGTTGACGTTCTGACCCAGCAGCGTGACCTCGAGCACACCCTGGTCGACGAGGGTCTGGATCTCGGCGAGGACGTCGCCCGGACGGCGGTCGACCTCCTTGCCGCGCAACGACGGGACGATGCAGAACGTGCAGGTGTTGTTGCAGCCCACCGAGATCGACACCCACCCCGCGTATGCCGATTCGCGTGCGGCGGGCAGCGTCGACGGGAATTCCTCTAGGGCCTCGGCGATCTCGACCTGCGCGGTGCGGTTGTGGCGGGCCCGTTCGAGCAGCGCAGGCAATGCGCCGATGTTGTGGGTGCCGAAGACGACGTCCACCCACGGGGCGCGACGCAGCACGGCGTCGCGGTCCTTCTGGGCGAGGCAACCGCCGACGGCGATCTGCATCTGCGGTTCGGACTGTTTACGCGGCGCGAGGTGGGACAGGTTGCCGTACAGCTTGTTGTCGGCGTTCTCGCGCACGGCACAGGTGTTGAAGACCACCACGTCGGCGTCGGCCCCGTCCGCGGCGCGCCGGTATCCCGCGGCCTCCAGCAGACCGGCCAGCCGCTCGGAGTCGTGCACGTTCATCTGACAGCCGTAGGTGCGGACCTGAAAGGTGCGCGCCACCGGCGGCAGCGCGCTCGCCGCCTGCTGCGTCACCGTCGAAGTCACGGGCCCCATGGTACGGGGGCCGGATTGATCAGTTCCGGGCACAGCAGGCGTTCCGTGGGTAAGGTCAGCACCCATGGAAACGGCCGGACACCCCACCGGGCCTGATGCGCGGTCGGTCGATCCGGAGCGTCGGGCGGTGCCGATGATCTCGATGCAGGGGGTCAACAAGCACTTCGGCGATCTGCACGTCCTCAAGGACATCAACCTCACCGTTGAGCGGGGGCAGGTCGTGGTCGTGCTCGGGCCCTCGGGCTCCGGCAAATCCACGCTGTGCCGAACGATCAACCGGCTCGAGACCATCGATTCCGGCACCATCGCGATCGACGGTGACGTCCTGCCCGAGGAGGGCCGCAAACTCGCGCAGCTGCGGTCCGACGTCGGCATGGTGTTTCAGTCGTTCAACCTGTTCGCGCACAAGACGATCGTCGACAACGTCACGCTGGCGCCGATGAAGGTGCGCGGGCTCGGCAAGGACGCGGCGCGCGAGGCCGCGATGGCGCTGCTCGAGCGGGTCGGGGTCGCCAATCAGGCCGACAAGTACCCCGCACAGTTGTCGGGCGGCCAACAGCAACGCGTCGCGATCGCCCGCTCGCTCGCGATGAACCCCAAGGTGATGCTCTTCGACGAGCCGACCAGCGCGCTCGACCCCGAGATGATCAACGAGGTGCTGGCCGTGATGGCGTCGCTGGCGGGTGAGGGCATGACCATGCTGGTGGTGACCCACGAGATGGGCTTCGCCCGCCGCGCCTCCGACCGCGTCGTGTTCATGTCCGACGGGGCGATCGTCGAGGACGCCGAACCGGCCCAGTTCTTCGACCACCCGCAGACCGACCGCGCCAAGGACTTCCTCGGCAAGATCCTCCATCACTAAACGCTCGGCGAAAGGAAACTCACCCATGCCGTCCTTCTCGATGATGTCTCGCAGGCGCGTCACGGCCGCCCTGGCGCTGGCCGTCGCCGTGCCGTTCGCGGCCACCGCCTGCGGAGGTGGTGGCGGCGGTGACGAGAACACCATCGTCATCGGCACGAAGTTCGACCAGCCGGGCCTGGGCCTGCGCAACCCCGACGGCTCGATGAGCGGCTTCGACGTCGACGTCGCCACCTACGTGGCGGGCGAACTGGGCTACACCCCCGAGCAGATCGAGTGGAAGGAGTCGCCGTCCGGACAGCGTGAGACGTTGATCCAGAACGGCCAGGTCGACTACATCGTCGCCACGTACTCGATCACCGACTCCCGCAAGGAGAAGGTGGACTTCGCCGGACCGTACCTGGTCACCGGCCAGAGCCTGCTGGTGCGTGAGGACAATACCGACATCACCGGCGCCGCGTCGCTGCAGAACAACAAGCGACTGTGCTCGGTGTCGGGTTCGACTCCCGCGCAGAAGATCAAGGACGAGTACCCGGGTGTGCAGCTGCAGCAGTACGACACCTACTCGGCGTGCATCGAGGCGCTGAAGAACGGCGCCATCGATGCGGTCACCACCGACGAGGTGATCCTGGCCGGATACGCCGCGCAGACCCCGGGCGCGTTCAAGATCGTCGGCGACACGTTCTCCGAGGAGCGCTACGGCATCGGGCTGAAGAAGGACGACGCCGAGATGCGCGCCAAGATCAACGACGCGATCGAGAAGATGGAGTCCAGCGGCGCCTGGAAGGAAGCCTTCGACAAGAACCTCGGCCCGGCGGGCATCACGGCGCCCGCCCCGCCGCAGGTCGACCGCTACTGAGCCGGGGGTCTGGCTCCGGCCGTGGAGATATTCACCGAGTACCGCGCAGAGATCTTCGAGGCGTTCTGGACGACGGTCCAGCTGACGGTCTACTCCGCGGTCGGAGCGCTCATCCTGGGCACGGTGCTGGCCGCGATGCGGCTGTCGCCGGTGCCGATGCTGGCCTGGCTCGGCACCGCCTACGTCAACGTCGTCCGCAACACGCCGTTGACGCTGATCATCCTGTTCTGTTCGTTCGGGGTGTCCCAGACCCTCGGCATCACGCTGGTCGACCCGCAGTCGAGCACGTCGATCGAGGACAGCAATTTCCGGTTGGCAGTGCTCGGGTTGACCGTCTACACCGCGTCGTTCGTGTGCGAGACGGTGCGCTCGGGGGTCAACACGGTGCCGCTCGGCCAGGCCGAGGCGGCTCGCTCACTCGGCCTGACGTTCGGGCAGAACCTGCGAATGATCCTGCTGCCACAGGCTTTCCGCGCGGTGATCATTCCGCTGGGCTCGGTGCTGATCGCGCTGACGAAGAACACCACGATCGCCTCGGCGATCGGCGTGGCCGAGGCCGCCCTGCTGATGAAGGAGATGATCGAGAACACCGCGGCGCTGCTCGTGGTCGGGTCGATCTTCGCCTTGGGGTTCATCATCCTGACGTTGCCGCTCGGCCTGCTGTTCGGTTGGCTCGGCAAGCGCATGGCGGTGGCCCGGTGATGAGCAGGGTGGTGATCCCATGAGCGGCACCGTCCTGTTCGACGCGCCGGGACCGCGCGCCCGGCGACGCAACATGGTCGTCACCGTCATCACGTTGGCGGTCACCGCGCTGATCGGCTGGATCGTGTACTCGCGACTCGAGTCGAAAGGACAGCTCACCGCCGCCAAGTGGGAGCCGTTCCTGACGTCGAACCTGTGGACCACCTACGTGCTGCCCGGCGTGCAGGGCACGTTGACGGCGGCCGCGGTGTCGATCGTGCTGGCGCTGATCCTGGGGTTCGGGCTCGGCGTGGGCCGACTGTCGGTGATCACCCCGGTCCGCTGGGTCTGCGCGGTGATCGTGGAGTTCTTCCGGGCCGTCCCGGTGCTGATCATGATGATCTTCGCGTACTTCCTGTACGCGTTCTACGACGTCTTCCCCTCCAAACACCTCGCGCTGGCCGGCGTCATCACCGGCCTGACGCTCTACAACGGTGCGGTCATCGCCGAGATCGTCCGGGCCGGGGTGCACGCGCTGCCCCGCGGCCAGGCCGAGGCGGCCTCGGCGCTGGGACTGCGCTGGGGGCAGACCATGCGCTCGATCCTGCTGCCGCAGGCCATCACCTCCATGTTGCCGGTGCTGGTCTCCCAGCTCGTGGTGGTGCTCAAGGACACCGCGATCGGCTACCAGATCACGTTCGTCGAGATGGTGCGCCAGGGCACGGTCGTCGGATCGTCCTACGGCAACTACATTCCCGCCCTCATCGTCATCGCCGTGCTGATGATCAGCGTCAACTTCGCCCTGTCCGCCCTGGCGACCAGGCTGGAACGCCGGATGCGGCGATCCCGGCGCGGACCCGCGCCGCTGGACACCGAGGCCGTCGAGCAGGAGGGTGCGCCGGGCGCGAAAGCCGTGTAGCGCACGCTCGCCGCCGTGCCGCAGCGGATCTCGCGTCATCGCCCCCTGTTTCGGCCGCGCCGCGGGACACTGATCGCGTGATCGAGACGCTGTCCGCGCTGGACCTGCTGCCCGAGTCGACGTTGCGCAGCGTCGTCGATGTCATGGTCCGCCTCGTGGAGGCGTGCGGTGCCGTGGTGATCGTGATCGGCGCGCTGGTGGCGATCGTGAAGTTCGCGGTGACGCTGGCACGCCGCGACATCGCCGAGTTCTCCTCGGTCCGGCTGACATTGGGCCGGTTCCTCGCGCTCGGTCTGGAATTCCAGCTCGCGAGCGACGTGCTGCGCACCGCGATCTCCCCGTCGTTCGAGGAGATCGCCAAGCTCGCGGCCATCGCGACCATCCGCACAGCGCTCAACTACTTCCTGGCGCGCGAGATCGCCGAGGAGCAGCGCGCCGTCGAGGCTGCCATGGCGAAGCGGTCGGCACCAGGGGCGGCTGCGCCATGACTCTCGCGGCCGACCTGTCATGGCTCATCGCCGCCGCGGCGATCGTTCTGGGCATCGCCTGCCTGGTGGTGTTCCGACGACCCGCCCTCGCCCTGCACGTGCTGCTCGATCTACTCCTTGCCGCCGGCCTCGTGCGGTTGAGCGCCGACGCGGGATGGCCGGTGATCGCCGTGACCGCCGCGGTCGTGGCACTGCGCCGCGTCGTCGCCCGGAGCCTGCTGGACGCGCGTGCACCGCGGCGCGCCGACGTCCGCTGAAGGGCTCATGGCCGCCAGTCCGGGGACCGGCCGAGGTGCCGCAGGATCCTGTCGAGTTCACCGCCGCCCGACTCCGATGGGGCAAGCGCCTGCGCGAACGGCGAGTTGTCCGCGTTGCGCATCTCGCCGTCGGGTACGGCGAAGGCGATCGGTGCCGCCGCGTCCACCACGTCGGCCGGGATGTCGAACCGCAATCCCAGTGCGCGCGCGACGTCCCAGCCGTGGACGACATAGTCGACGAAGTGGAACTGCATCGCCACCGACCCGGGAAACGCGGCATCGGGACCGAATTCGGGCAGCGTGAAAGGGTTTTCGAGCACTCCGTCTGCGGCGAAGGCGGCCAGCAGGTCCTCGGCGGCGGCCGAATAGGCGTCTGCGGGCCGTGCGCGCACCGCGTCGGCGACCGTGGCGGGATCCCACACCGTGTGGTCGGCGCCGCGGCCACGCGCGGCGGCCGCGAAACCGCGGTGCTGCACGGTCATGTGCACGAGCAGGTCGCCGAGATTCCACCCCGCGCAGGGCGTCGCCCGGGCCAGGTCGTCCGGGGTGACCTGCGCGACCAGGCCCACAGAGGTCTCGACAGCGATGCGGTGGTACGGACGCACGTCAGTATTTGTAAGCATACGCCTACAATATGCGTTCACCTATCATTTGGCAACGCCTAGAATCGTTCCATGACGTCGCGGCCCACGCGTCCCGATCTCGCGGCGATGCTCGCTCCCCTGCTTCGCGATCTGGCCGCCGCCGAGTTACCGGTCCTGAAGAAGCACGGCCTGACGATGTGGGGTTACACCGTTCTGGTGGCGCTGGACCGCTCACCGATGCGCACGCAGGCCGCACTGGCCGAGGCGATCAACGCGGACAAGACGCGCATCATCCGGACTCTCGACGAGCTGCAGAACCAGGGCTACATCGAACGTCACCCCGCGCCCGACGATCGCCGGGTTCGGCTGCTGGCCATCACCGACACGGGCCGCACCGTGAAAGATGCTGCGCAGGAGGAGATTCAGCGCGGCGAGCAGCGCTGGCTGTCGAGACTGCCGGCTCGGGACCGCACGACGTTCCTACGCCTGTTGCAGCAGCTCACCGGCGACGACTGACGGTCAGACCCGCCGGCGCTCCCGTTCGCCGGCCAGTTCGACGGTGACCACGTCGAGCGCCATCGACTGGCTGTAGCCGCGGCGGGCCAGCATGCCGGCCAGCCGCCGCTTCACCTTCAGATCCGAACCCGGTTCGTCGTCGAGTTTCTCGCGGCGCAGCCGGTCGCGGACGAGTTGCTCGGCCCGGTCGCGTTCGGCACCGGCGTCGATGTCGGCGAGCGACGAGCTGATCACCTCGTCGTCGACCCCCTTGCGGCGCAGCTCGGCGGCCAACGCGCGCTTGCCTTTTCCGGCGTAGAGGTGTCGCGACCGCACCCACTGCTCGGCGAAGTCCTCGTCGTCGACGAGCCCGACCTCCGCCAACCGGCCGAGCACCCGTGCCACGACGGGTTCGGCGTAGCCGCGCTGAGTCAGCTTGCCGGCCAACTCCGCCCTGGTGCGGGCCCGCGCGGTGAGCAGGCGCAGACAGTACGCGTGCGCCTGCTCCTCGCGGCTCGGCTCGTCGCCGTCGGGATCCGCGGCGGGGTCGGACTCAGAAGTCGACGGGTGCGGGAAGGACGTCATCAGCGGTCACCACGGCACCGATGTTGAGCTTCTCTTTGATCTTCTTCTCGATCTCGTTGGCCACATCGGCGTTCTCCAGCAGGAACTTGCGGGCGTTCTCCTTCCCCTGGCCCAACTGCTCCCCCTCGTAGGTGAACCAGGACCCGGACTTGCGGATGAAGCCGTGTTCCACGCCCATGTCGATGAGCGAGCCCTCCTTGCTGATGCCCTTGCCGTAGAGGATGTCGAACTCGGCCTGCTTGAACGGCGGGGAGACCTTGTTCTTGACGATCTTGACCCGGGTGCGGTTGCCCACCGCGTCGGTACCGTCCTTGAGCGTCTCGATACGGCGGACGTCCATGCGGACCGAGGCGTAGAACTTCAGCGCCTTGCCGCCCGTTGTGGTCTCGGGCGAGCCGAACATCACGCCGATCTTCTCGCGGAGCTGGTTGATGAAGATCGCGGTGGTGCCCGAATTGCTCAGCGCACCGGTGATCTTGCGCAGCGCCTGGCTCATCAGCCGGGCCTGCAGACCGACGTGGCTGTCGCCCATCTCGCCCTCGATCTCGGCACGCGGCACCAGTGCGGCGACCGAGTCGATGACCAGGATGTCCAGCGCACCGGAGCGGATCAGCATGTCGGCGATCTCGAGGGCCTGCTCGCCGGTGTCGGGCTGGGAGACCAGCAGCGAGTCGGTGTCCACCCCGAGTTTCTTGGCGTAGTCGGGATCCAGCGCGTGCTCGGCGTCGATGAACGCCGCGATGCCGCCGGCGGCCTGGGCGTTGGCCACGGCGTGCAACGCGACAGTGGTCTTACCCGAGGACTCCGGACCGTAGATCTCGATGACGCGCCCGCGCGGCAGGCCGCCGATGCCCAGCGCCACGTCCAGGGCGATGGAGCCGGTCGGGATGACCGAGATCGGCGCGCGGACCTCGTCGCCGAGCCGCATCACCGAGCCTTTACCGTGACTCTTCTCGATCTGCGCGAGCGCCAGCTCGAGGGCCTTCTCGCGATCGGGTGCCTGCGGTGCCATGTCTGTCTCCATCCTCGTGATGTTCGGTGACCGGTGTCGATCAGTTGGCCGTGACGCTAGAGGGACCCACCGACAAGTCGGCGGAAGCAGTCACCCAGCCGTCGAACACCACCCACCATAGACGAACACCTGTTCGACTCAAGTTGACACGCCGATGGATGACCGGACCGATCGGCGATTCCGTCCGCTCCGCCCGGTACCGGCCTATCGTGAGGACACCGGCCTCCTGGCTGGACGGCACAGCAATGCACGGCACAGCGATGCACGAGATGGCGATCACCCAGAGCATTGTCGACGCGGTCTGCGACCACGCCGCCGGCCGCCGCGTGCACAGTGTGCGGCTCGAGGTCGGAGCGCTGTGCGCGGTAGTGCCCGCCGCGATGCAGTTCTGTTTCGAGCTCGCCACCGAGGGCACCGCCGCCGACGGCGCCCGCCTGGACCTGGACGTGCGGCCCGGGCTGGCACGGTGCCGGACCTGCGACGCCGACTTCGAACTGACCGATCTGATCCTGTTGTGCCCGTGCGGAAGCGCCGACGTCGACGTGCGCGCCGGACGCGAACTGCGAATCCTCTCGATGGAAGTGAGCTGACCATGTGCGCGACCTGCGGCTGCGGCGACGACCACGCCCACGACCACACCCCCGGCCACGACCACCCCCCCGGCCACACCCATCCGCACACCCACGACCACCCGCATACCGAGACCGTGACGCTGGAGCAGAAGGTGCTCGCCCGCAACGACGACCTCGCCGCGCAGAATCGCCGCTGGCTCGCCGAGCGCGACATCCTCGCGCTCAACCTCACCAGCTCGCCGGGGGCGGGCAAGACCACCCTGCTCGAACGGACCATCCGCGACCTCGGTGGACACCGGCCCATCGCCGTGATCGAGGGTGACCAGGAGACGGCACTCGACGCCGAGCGCATCCGCGCGGCAGGCGCGAGGGCGGTCCAGGTCAACACCGGCGCCGGTTGCCACCTCGACGCGATGATGGTGCGGCGCGCGCTCGAGGAACTCGACCCCGCCCCCGGCACACTGCTGTTCATCGAAAACGTCGGCAACCTCGTCTGCCCCGCGCTGTTCGACCTCGGCGAACACAGCAAGGTCGTGATCATCTCCGTGACCGAGGGCACCGACAAACCCCTGAAGTACCCCCACATGTTTGCCGCCGCCGGGCTGGTCCTCGTCAACAAGACCGACCTTCTGCCGTACGTGGACTTCGACCTCGACGCGTGCACCCGCCACGCCCGCTCGCTGAACCCGGGCGTCGGCGTGTTGCCGGTCTCCGCGACGACGGGCGAGGGCGCCGGGCAGTGGTACGCCTGGATCGACCTCTCGGCAAACCCGTCCCGCGATCGGGTCATGTCGTGACGACCGTTGACAGAACCAAGCCGCCGGAGTAGACCCAGAACTTAGCGCCGCGCAAGTGGGCCGAGGGTCGACTCCGGCGGCGCAGGGGTCGCCAGCCCCGGCCCCGGAAAGCTGTGGCGATGCCTACTGAGGCAGCAGTCAAAGCGGAAGAGGCGCTGATCCACGTTCTGTGGATCAATGCCGGATTGAGTTGCGACGGTGATTCTGTGGCGCTGACTGCCGCCACCCAGCCCAGTATCGAGGAGATCGCGCTCGGCGCCCTCCCCGGACTGCCCAAGATCGCCGTTCACTGGCCCCTGATCGATTTCGAATGCGGACCGAACGGGGGCGCCGACGACTTCCTCGAATGGTTCTTCAAAGCGGACAGAGGCGAATTGGAACCGTTCGTGTTGGTCGTCGAGGGATCGATCCCGAACGAGGCGATCAAGAGCGAGGGATACTGGTGCGGGTTCGGCAACAACCCGGCCACCGGTCAACCGATGACCACCAGCGAGTGGCTCGACCGGTTGACGCCCAAGGCGACCGCCGTGGTCGCGGTGGGCACCTGCGCGACCTACGGCGGCATCCACGCGATGGCGGGTAACCCGACCGGAGCCATGGGTGTGCCCGACTACCTCGGCTGGGACTGGAAGAGCAAGGCAGGCATACCGATCGTCTGCGTACCGGGGTGCCCGATACATCCGGACAACCTGGCGGAGACACTCACCTATCTGCTCTACATGGCCACCGATCAGGCACCGATGATCCCGTTGGACGATGCGCTTCGACCGCAGTGGCTGTTCGGTCAGTCTGTACACGAGGGGTGTGACCGCGCCGGGTACTACGAGCAGGGTGACTTCGCCACCGAATATGGGTCACCCAAATGCATTGTGAAACTGGGTTGTTGGGGTCCCGTTGTGAAATGCAACGTGCCCAAGCGTGGGTGGATCAACGGTATCGGGGGATGTCCCAACGTGGGCGGCATCTGCATCGGGTGCACCATGCCCGGCTTCCCGGACAAGTTCATGCCGTTCATGGACGAGCCACCGGGCGGGAAGGTCTCGACCACCGCATCCACCCTGTACGGGTCGGTCATCCGCAGCCTGCGTCACGTCACCGGTCGCACCGTCGACAAAGAGCCGAAGTGGCGCCACCCCGGCGCCGAACTCGAAACGGGCGCCACGCGCACCTGGTAGGTGCGCGCCGCCCGCGCCCGTGTCGCCGACACCGGATGACGGTGCTCGGCGCACGGGTCGCACAGCACGAGAGAAGAATTCGATGACCACGACTATCCCCGACCCGTCGCATGTCAAGCGGGAACCCGGCCAGCTGGTGGAGATGGCCTGGGACCCCATCACCCGCATCGTCGGCAGCCTCGGCATTTACACCAAGGTCGACTTCGACAACCGCGAAGTCGTGGAGTGCCACAGCACCTCGTCGATCTTCCGCGGCTACTCCATCTTCATGAAGGGCAAGGACCCCCGCGACGCCCACTTCATCACCAGCCGCATCTGCGGTATCTGCGGTGACAACCACGCCACCTGCTCGTGCTACACGCAGAACATGGCCTACGGGGTGCAACCGCCGCACCTGGCGGAGTGGCTGGTCAACCTCGGCGAGGCCGCGGAATACATGTTCGACCACAACATCTTCCAGGAGAATCTCGTCGGCGTCGACTTCTGCGAGAAGATGGTCGCCGAGACGAACCCGTCGGTGCTGGCGAAGGCCGAGAACACCGCCGCACCGCACGCCGACATGCACGGTCACCGCACGATCGCCGACATCATGCGCGCGCTCAACCCGTTCACCGGCGAGTTCTACCGGGAGGCGCTGCAGGTCAGCCGGTGGACGCGAGAGATGTTCTGCCTCATGGAGGGTCGCCACGTCCACCCGTCGACCCTGTACCCCGGGGGGATCGGCACCACGGCGACCGTGCAGCTGATGACCGACTACATGACCCGGCTGATGCGCTATGTGGAGTTCATGAAGAAGGTCGTGCCGATGCACGACGACCTGTTCGACTTCTTCTACGAGGCGTTGCCCGGATACGACCAGGTGGGCCTGCGCCGCACGCTGCTCGGCTGCTGGGGATCGTTCCAGGATCCCGAGCACTGCAACTTCAGCTATAAGGACATGGAGGACTGGGGACGCAAGATGTTCGTCACCCCCGGCGTCGTGGTCGACGGCAAACTCGTCACCACATCGCTGGTGGACATCAACCTCGGTATCCGAATCCTGTTGGGACACAGTTACTACGATGACTGGACCGATCAGGAGATGTTCGTCAAGACCGATCCGCTCGGCAACCCCGTCGACCGGCGGCACCCGTGGAACCAGCACACGAACCCCAAACCGCAGAAGCGTGACTTCGACGAGAACTACAGCTGGGTGATGTCACCGCGCTGGTTCGACGGCACCGACCACCTCGCGCTCGACACCGGCGGCGGGCCGCTGGCCCGCTTGTGGTCGACGGCGCTGGCCAACCTCGTCGACATCGGGTACGTGAAGTCGACCGGTCACAGTGTCCAGATCAATCTGCCGAAGACCGCGTTGAAGGGTCCCGTCGAGCTGGAGTGGAAGATCCCGCAGTACGGCAGCAACACGCTGGAACGCAACCGGGCCCGCACGTACTTCCAGGCCTATGCGGCGGCGTGTGCGCTGCACTTCGCCGAGAAGGCGCTGACGGAGATCCGCGCCGGCCGCACCAAGACGTGGGAACGTTTCGAGGTGCCGGACGAAGGCATCGGCTGCGGGTTCACCGAGGCGGTGCGCGGGGTGCTCAGCCACCACATGGTCATCCGCGACGGCAAGATCGCGAACTACCACCCGTATCCGCCGACGCCGTGGAACGCCAACCCGCGCGACAGCTACGGCACGCCGGGCCCGTACGAGGACGCAGTCCAGGGGCAACCGATCTTCGAGGAGAACGGCCGCGAGAAGTTCAAGGGCATCGACATCATGCGGACGGTGCGCAGCTTCGACCCGTGTCTGCCCTGCGGGGTGCACATGTATCTCGGCGGCGGGAAGTCGCTGGATCTGCTGCACTCCCCCACCCAGTCCGTCACCGGGGAATAGGGTATGAGCTCGCCGAGCGAGCGCGACGCGGACGCGGACACGCGTTGGCGCACAGCGGGTGAGCGGATCCAGACGCTGCTGGACGCCAGTTCGGCCGGCGGCGCGGCGGCGCGGGAACGCGCCGAGCACCTGGTCGGCGAGGTCACCGACCTGTACGGCGCGGCCCTGGGCCGCCTGCTTCGCCTCGCGGTGGACGCCGACCCCGACCTGGCCGACGTCGTGGCAGCCGACCCGCTGGTCGCCAGCCTGCTGCTGGTGCACGGCCTGCACCCGCACAGCGTCGAGCGGCGGATCACCGAAGCGCTCGACACCGTGCGGCCCTACCTCGGCTCGCACGGCGGCGACGTCCACCTGATCGAGGTCGACGGGGACACCGCGCGGTTGCGCTTCACCGGTAGCTGCAAGAGTTGCCCGTCTTCGGCGGTGACCCTCGAGTTGGCGGTCGAGGACGCCGTCCGGGCCGCCGCGCCCGAGATCGGTCCCATCGACGTCGTTGCGGGCGAACGTGATTCACCCGACACGGTGATCCCGGCCGAGTCGCTGTTCACCCGGGTGCACACCCCGCCGTCCTGGCTACCGGTGCCGGGGTTGGCCGACCTCGAACCGGGTGAGGTCGGTGGGTTCGCGGTCGCGGGTGCGCCGGTCCTGGTCTGCCGGCTCGGCGACACCTTCTACGCGTACCGGGACCGCTGCGGCCGGTGCGACGCGTCGATGGCCGGCGCCCGCCTGCTCGGCACGGTGCTGCACTGTCCGCGGTGCGGCGCCGGGTTCGATGCGGTGCACGCGGGCGCGGGCCTCGCCGGCCCCGAACGCCTCGAACCCGTCCCCGTCCTGCGCCGCCAGGGCGTCTGGGCGGTCGCGATCCCCGAGAGCGTGGCCTCATGACGACCTCCGCGTACGACGTGCTGGCCCGTATCCGGGCCGCCCGCACCGCCCCGCAGCCCGCGGGTGAACGCTGCGAGATGTGCGCCGAACCGATCGCCGACGAGCACCAGCACGTCGTCAACGTCGAAGGCCGCCAACTGATGTGCGTGTGCCGCGGCTGCTATCTGTTGTTCACCGACACCCAGGCCACACTGCGCTACCGCGCGGTGCCCGACCGCTACCTCGTGCTCGAGGACTTCGCGCTCGACCGCGGCCGGTGGGAGGCACTGCAGATCCCGGTCGGTCTCGCGTTCTTCTTCCGGAACTCGGCACTCGGGCGGGTGGTCGCCCTGTACCCGGGCCCCGCCGGAGCGACGGAGTCCGAACTCGACCTCGACGCGTGGGAGGGCATCCGGGTGTCGGATCCGCGCGCGGACCTGCCCGCGGAGGACACCGAGGCGCTGCTGGTGCGGATACCACCGCGCGCCGACGCGCAGACCTCACCGCAGTGCTACCTGCTGCCGATCGACGCCTGCTACGAGCTGGTGGGCCGACTCCGGTTGCTGTGGCGTGGATTCGACGGCGGCGCGGATGTCGAGAAGTACCTGAGTGGCTTTTTCGAACAGATCGCCGAACGCGCCAGAGTGGTACCGCGATGACCGCCGATGTGACGTTCTCGGTGCTGAGCGTGACGCCCGAACCCTACGCCGTCACACCGGTTCTGACGGCGCGCCTCGAGATCACCGCGACCGGTGACGACCCGGTGCACGCGATGGCACTGCGCTGTCAGGTCCGCATCGACCCGCTCCGGCGCGGTTACACCGACGCCGAGGCCGAGGGCCTCGCCGACCTGTTCGGCCCGCGCGAGCGGTGGGGTACCACGCAACACACGTTCCTGTGGCAGCACAGCGCGACGATGGTCCCGGGATTCGCCGAGATCACCCATGTCGACCTGCCCCTGGAATGCACCTACGACGTCGAGGTCGCCGCCGCCAAGTACCTGCACGCCGTGCGCGACGGTGTCGTACCACTGCAGTTCCTGTTCAGCGGAACACTGTTCACCCGCGGGGAGCGCGGATTCGCCGTGACGCAGATCCCGTGGGACCGCGAGGACTCGTACCGACTCCCGGTGACGGTGTGGCGCGACCTGATCGCACTGCACTATCCGAACACCGGGTGGCTGCGGTTGTCGCACGACACGATCGCCGCGCTCACCGCATACCGGTCCGCACAAGGACTGCTGTCCTGCGACGACGCCGTGACCGCCCTACTGTCACAGGCCAGGCAGGAGGTGCCGTGACCGCCGACTGGGACAGGGCGCGCGCCGTCGCCGACGCGGTGCTCTACGAGGGTTACCTCCTGTACCCGTATCGCGCCACCTCGCGAAAGAACCAGGCGCGGTGGCAGTTCGGGGTACTCGGTCCGCCGGGAGCCGCCGCGGCCGGGTTCGGCGAGGACGATCGCCTCTCCGCCCAGTTGCTCGTCGAGCACACGGGAGCCGCCACGATCTCACTGGTGGTGCGCTTCCTGCAGCTGCAGCACCGACGCGCGGAGAGTTCGGCTCCCGGCGGCAGCTTCGTTCCCGTCGACGAACTGCGCACCGCGGACGGTTCCTGGGTGACGTGGGACGAGGCCGTCGCCCGTGAGGTCGCGGTCGACCCGGTACCGCTGGAGGAAGTGACGCTGACCGTGCCGATCAACGTCGGCTCCGGTCGCGACATCGAACACCTCGACGGTGGCCGCCTCGTCCGGACGCGATGCGACCTGCACGCCGAGCTCACGGTCCACGCCCAACCCGAGGGCGCCCTGACCGGGGTGACGATCACCGTGCGCAACACGGGTGCGACCGCCCGCGACAAGGAGGAGGCGATCTCCAGATCGCTGATCGGCACACACCTGATCGCCGAGGTCCACGACGGCAACTTCGTCTCCCTGCTCGACCCGCCGGCCGACGCCGCCGATGCGAGCGCCCGGTGCCGCCACCACCGCTGCTTCCCCGTCCTGGCCGGCCCGCCCGGTGTCCGCAACCTGGTGCTGATCTCCCCGATCATCCTCTACGACCACCCGGAGATCGCCGAACAGAGCGGCGGTGACCTCTTCGACTCGACGGAGATCGACGAGATCCTGACCCTGCGCGTCATGACCATGACCGACGAGGAGAAGGCACAGGCGCGCGCGACCGACCCACGGGCGGCGGCGATCGTCGACCGCTGCGATGCCATGTCGCCCGAGGCGATGCTCGACCTGCACGGCGTGTTACGCGATCCGCACGCCGCGCAACCGCCCGGCCTCATCCCCGAGGTTCCCGACGGCGTCGACTGGTGGGATCCGCTCGCCGACGACGCCGTCGCGCCCGACCGCGATGCCGTACTGGTCGGCGGCGTGCGGGTCAGCCGGGGAACGCGGGTGCGGCTGCACCCCACCCGGCGCGCCGACGCCCAGGACCTGTTCTACGCCGGCCGGTCCGCGCGGGTCACTTCCGTGCACGAGACCGTCGACGGCGATGCGCAGATCGGTGTCGTGCTCGACGACGACCCCGCCGCCGACCTGCACGACTGGTACGGCCGCTACCTGTACTTCGCACCCGACGAAGTCGAACCGATCAACGATGGGAGCCCGTCATGTACGTAGTCGGCTGGATCGCCGTCATCCTCGCGGCGATCGTCGCGCTGTTCGCGGCGACGCTGGGCCTGCGTTCCCTACCGGACGCCAAGCGCTATCTGAAGATGCGCCGGATGTAGCCGGGGGTGACATCACGTCTGACATCCTGATCGCCGGAATCGGCAACATCTTCCTCGGGGACGACGGCTTCGGTCCCGAGGTGCTCCGCCGGGCCACGCCGCTGATCACCGATCCCCGCGTCCGCGCGGTCGACTACGGCATCCGCGGCATGCACCTCGCCTACGACCTGCTCGAGCCCTGGGAGTTGCTCGTGCTCGTCGACGCCCTGCCGAACCGCGGTGCCCCCGGCACCCTGCACGTCTTCGAGGCCGATCACGACGGGCTCCGCACGACGGCGGGTCTCGACGCGCACGCGATGGACCCTGCGGCGGTCTTCGCCGGTCTCACCGCGCTGGGCGGCACCGCACCGCCCACGGTGGTGATCGGGTGTGAGGTCGCCGACGTCGCCGAGGGGATCGGGTTGTCCGCCCCCGTCGCGGCGGCGGTTCCAGAGGCGGTCCGGGCCGTCGGCGCAGTGGTGTCCGGGCAGCCGGCGCAGACGGGGCGGGGGTGACGCCATGTGCCTCGGGATCCCAGGACAGGTCGTCGGCATGCTGGACGGCTACGGCGGCCAACTCGCGCTCGTCGACGTCGCGGGCGAACACCGCAGGGTCAACGTCGGCATGCTGCCGGAAGAGACGTTCGGCCCCGGCGACTGGGTGATCATCCACATGGGGTTCGTCGTCGAGAAGACCGACCGCACCGGCGCCGACGCCGCGATGGCCGGACTCGAACTGATGGGCCGCGGAGCACCGCCGGATGGAAAGACCTCGCCGTGAACCGCCGGAGGATGCGACTGTGCGTGCGCGGGGTGGTGCAGGGTGTCGGATTCCGGCCCTTCGTGTACACCACCGCGACGGCGCTCGGACTGACCGGATCGGTGCGCAACGACAGCGCAGGCGCGGTCGTCGAGATCGAGGGGGCGCCCGACGCCGTGGCCGCCTTCCTCGAGCGCCTGCGCACCCGCCCGCCACCGCTGGCCGTCGTGGAAGCCGTTGACACCGAGGAGCTTCCACCCACCGGCGGCACGGGTTTCTTCATCGCCGACACCTCGCGCGGAGGCGGCCGCACACTGGCGTCTCCGGATGTCGCGATGTGCGCCCGGTGCGCCGCCGAACAACGCGACCCCGCCGACCGGCGCTACCGGCATCCCTTCGTCAACTGCACCGACTGTGGGCCCCGGTTCACCATCATCGCCTCACTGCCCTACGACCGCGCCGCCACCTCGATGGCCGGCTTCCCGATGTGCGCGGACTGCGCCCGCGAATACGCCGACCCGACCGACCGCCGTTTCCACGCACAGCCCGTGTGCTGCCCCGACTGCGGCCCGACACTGACCTTCCGTGACGCCGACGGACAGCACACCACGGGTGAGGACGGCCTGCGCAGGGCCCGGCGGCTCCTTCGCGACGGAGGCGTGGTCGCGGTCAAGGGCATCGGCGGGTACCACCTGGCCTGCGATGCGCACAGCGACACCGCGGTGACCGAGCTACGACGCCGGAAACGGCGCGGGGACAAACCCTTCGCGGTCATGGTGCCCGACCTGGCCACCGCGAATCGGATCGCCGCGCTCGACGACGCGGCCCGACAGCTGTTGAGCGGACCCCAGCGGCCGATCGTGCTGGCGCCGCGACGGACACCGACGCCGGTCGCAGACGCGGTGGCGCCGGGAAATCCGGACCTCGGTGTGCTGCTGGCGTATTCGCCGCTGCACGCACTGCTGTTCGGGCTGCCCGGCGACGACCCGGGCCCCCAGGTTCTGGTGATGACCTCGGGCAACCTCTCCGGGGAACCGCTCTGCCACACCGACGGGGACGCCGTCGCCCGGCTTACCGGACTCGCCGACGGCTGGCTGATGCACGACCGCGAGATCCGGGTTCCCTGTGACGATTCGGTGGTCCGGATGGTCGACGGCGCCGAACTCCCGATCCGCCGGTCCCGCGGTTACGCCCCGCTGCCGGTCGCCCTGCCCGTCGCGGTGGCGCCGACGCTGGCCTGCGGCGCCGACCTGAAGAACACCATGGCCGTCGCCGACGGCCGCTACGCCTGGCTCAGCCAGCACATCGGCGACATGGACGACGTCGCGACGCTCTCGGCGTTCGGCACCGCCGAACGGCATCTGCGGGCACTGACCGGCGTGGCGCCGCAGATCGTGGCCGCCGACGCCCACCCGCGGTACCGGTCGAGCCAGTGGGCCCGCCGACACGCCGGCGGCCGGCCGGTGCGGGCGGTGCAGCACCACCACGCCCACATCGCCGCGGTGATGGCCGAGCACGGGCTCGACGGTTCGGCGCCCGTCCTCGGATTCGCGTTCGACGGAACCGGTTACGGGCCCGACGGCGCGGTGTGGGGCGGTGAGGTGCTGCTCGCCGACTACAAGGGATACCGCCGGATCGCGGCGCTGAAATACGTCCCACTGGCCGGCGGTGACGTCAGCGTGCTGCGGCCCTACCGCATGGCGCTCGCGCACCTGTGGGCGGCCGGGGTGGCGTGGGCCGATGACCTGCCACCGGTGCGGGCGTGTCCCGCCGACGAGCGGCGGGTGCTGCGCCACCAGCTGGAGACCAGCCTGAACTGCGTGCCCACCTCCAGCATGGGGCGGTTGTTCGACTGCGTCGCCGCGCTGGCGGGCGTCCGGCAGACCGTCGACTTCGAGGCCCAGGCGGCGATCGAACTCGAGTCGCTCGCCCGCACCGTCGGCCACGATGCCGCGCCGTACACGTTCACCGCGGCCGACGCGTCGGCCCCGGCGCGCATCGACGCCACCGCCGTGATCGCGGCGATCGTCGCCGACCACCGGCGCGGCACCCCGCCCGCGGTGATCGCCTGGCGATTCCACCGCGCGGTCGCCGACCTCGTCGTGCGGTTCGCCGAGGGCACCGGCGGTCCCGTGGCGCTGTCCGGCGGAGTGTTCCAGAACCCCCTGCTGCTGCGCATGACGTTGCGCGGGTTGGCTGCCCGCGGCATCGAGGCGCTGACCCACCGGCGGGTGCCGCCGAACGACGGCGGTATCGCACTGGGCCAGCTGATGGTGGCCAACGCAGGGTGACGGCCGGAGTAGAGAAGGAGTCTCGCATGTGTCTTGCGGTACCGGGAAAGATCGACAGTGTCGCCGACCGTGACGGCACGCTGATGGCCGTCGTGGACTTCGGCGGCGTCAAGAAGGACGTATGCCTGCAGTACATCCCGGATGCACAGGTCGGGCAGTACGTCGTGGTGCACGTCGGATTCGCGATCCAGCGACTCGACGAGGAATCGGCCATGCGCACACTGCGGGAGTTCGAACACCTCGGTGTGCTCGACGAGGAGTTCGGTGACGGCTTCGAACTCGCCGCACGACAGGCCGGTCTGGCCAACCCGAATGGTGAGAGGGCACAGAAATGAAGTATCTCGACGAATTCAGCGACCCACAGCTCGCGGGCAAGCTGATCGAGCAGATCAAGTCCGTCACGACGCGGCGCTGGTCGATCATGGAAGTCTGTGGCGGCCAGACCCATTCGATCATCCGCCACGGGATAGACCAGCTGCTCCCCGATCAGATCGAGATGATCCACGGGCCGGGCTGCCCGGTGTGCGTCACCCCGCTGGAGATCATCGACAAGGCGCTCGAGATCGCGTCGCGTCCCGAGGTCATCTTCTGTTCCTTCGGCGACATGCTGCGTGTGCCCGGCAGCGACAGCGACCTCTTCCGGATCAAGAGCCGCGGCGGTGACGTGCGGGTGGTGTATTCACCACTCGACGCGCTCTCGGTGGCCAAGGACAACCCGGACCGTCAGGTGGTGTTCTTCGGCATCGGCTTCGAGACCACCGCCCCGGCCAACGCGATGACCGTCTACCAGGCCAAGAGACTGGGCATCCCGAATTTCTCGCTCCTGGTGTCGCACGTCCTCGTCCCGCCGGCGATCTCGGCGATCATGGAGTCGCCCACCTGCCGCGTGCAGGCGTTCCTCGCCGCCGGCCACGTCTGCTCGGTGATGGGCACCGACGAGTACCCGCCGCTGTGTGAGAAGTACCGAATCCCCATCGTCGTCACCGGTTTCGAACCGCTCGACATCCTCGAAGGCATCCGGCGCACGGTCGTGCAACTCGAGGCGGGCCGACACGAACTGGAGAACGCCTATCCGCGCGCGGTGCGCGCCGAGGGGAACCAGGCGGCCAAGGCCATGCTGACCGACGTCTTCGAGATCACCGACCGCAGCTGGCGCGGCATCGGGATGATCCCGCGCAGTGGCTGGCGGCTGTCCCCCGCCTACCGGGAGTTCGACGCGGAGTACCGCTTCGCGGTGACCGGCATCCACACCGACGAGTCCACGTTGTGCCGGTCGGGAGAAGTGTTGCAGGGTCTGATCAAACCGCACGAGTGCGCCGCGTTCGGCACGGTGTGCACACCGCGTAACCCGCTGGGCGCCACGATGGTCTCGTCCGAGGGCGCCTGCGCGGCCTACTACCTCTACCGGCGCCTCGAGGTCAGCCATGCGTGACGAGCAGGGCGCCACCGTCGACGCGGCGGCCGTCGACATGGAGAGCTGGGTGTGCCCGGCGCCGCTGCGGGACGCGCCGAACATCGTCATGGGTCACGGCGGTGGCGGCGCGATGTCGGGCGAGCTGATCGAGCATCTGTTCCTGCCCGCGTTCGGCCCGGCCGCCGACGCGGCGATGGGTGACTCGGCCATCGTCCCGGTCGGCGGTACCCGGTTGGCGTTCTCCACCGATTCGTTCGTCGTCAAGCCGATCGTCTTCCCGGGCGGCACGATCGGCGACCTGGCGGTCAACGGCACGGTCAACGACCTCGCGATGGCCGGCGCGGCGCCGTTGGCGCTGTCGACGGCCTTCATCCTCGAGGAGGGCACCGCACTCGACGACCTGGCGCGGGTCGCCCACGCGGTCGGCACCGCGGCGATGGCCGCCGGGGTGAAACTCGTCACCGGCGACACCAAGGTGGTCGACTCCGGGCACGGCGACGGGATCTACGTCAACACCAGCGGCATCGGGGTGATCGACCCGCGCGTCGACATCCGTCCGCAGCGCGCCGCCGAAGGCGACGCGGTCATTGTCAGCGGCGACATCGGTGTGCACGGAGTCGCGGTGATGAGCTGCCGCGAAGGTCTGGAGTTCGCGACCAGCGTCGCCAGCGACACCGCGCCACTGCACGGTCTGGTCGCGGCCATGATCGACACCGGCGCCGACATCCACACACTGCGCGACCCCACCCGCGGTGGAATGGCCGCCACGCTCAACGAGATCGCGAAGGCGGCCGGGGTGGGCATCGTGCTCGACGAACGGGCGATTCCGGTACCGCCGCAGGTCCGCGACGCCTGCGGCCTGCTGGGCCTGGACCCGATGTACGTGGCCAACGAGGGCAAGCTGGTGGCCTTCGTGCCGGCCGGCGACGCCGATCGGGTGCTCGAGGCGATGCACGCGCATCCACTCGGCGCCCGGGCCGCCGTCGTCGGGTCCTGCGTCACCGACCACCCCGGTATGGTCGTCGCGCGCACCGCGCTGGGCGGGACGCGCGTGGTGGATCTGCCCATCGGCGAACAACTTCCGCGGATCTGCTGACATGCCCCTTCGAACCCGGCACGACGGCCACACCCTGTTCGCGCAGTACGCCTACCCGCCCAACGAACTCGGGTACTGCGGCCCCGTGGGCCTCACGGCACCTCAGGCAGGCGCCGACCTGGGGGCCCGGGCCGGCGAATTCGACGGCGCCTGGCCGTATCTGGCGGCGCTCGCCGCCGCCGCAGGCACCGATATCCTCGACGGTGACGTCGTGCACGACTACTGGATCGGTGGCGCGCTGTTGGACGCGGTCGACCCCGGCCGACTCCTGACGGCGCTGCGGCGCGCATTCCGCGGACAGGTCACCGGTCTGCTCGACGCGGTGCCCGCCACCGGTCACGTCAGATGCCATCACAGCTTCCACGTGTTCGTCGTCTATCCGTGGATCCGCTTCCTCGACCGTGACCCGGCGACTCCGCTGCACATCCTGCAGAACTGCCGAATCCGATGGGGCACAGTCGAATCGGTGAGCGATGACCATGCCGCACTGGTGTCGCGCCCGTTGACGCTCGACGGAGCCACACTGGCCCTCGGCGCCGCCACCGGCGAACACGTGCGCTGGCGCCGAGACGGCGATTCGCTGATATCCGCACCACGGCCCGGTGACCGCGTCGCCGCGCACTGGGACTGGGCCTGCGGCACCCTGACCGACGACGACGTCGCCGCGCTGACCGCCGCGACGCAGGCGACCCTCGATCTCGTCAACGACGTTCGCACCCTCGAGAGGAGTTGAGATGAGCACCTCGAACGAACACCTGTCCGAGGAATCGCAGGAACAGCGCGGTGCGCCGGGCTCGCGGGACACCGGTTCGGACACGCCGTCGGGCGGTCCGGCCGACCGGCCGTCGGGCACATTGCGCGGCGACGAAACGGTGCCCGCCTACGCCGAGGAGGGCAGGCCCGGTCAGACCGGCGGCGAGAAGACCGAGGCGGCGCCGTCGGACGCGAAACCCGCCGTTCCGCCGTACGAGGGCCGCCAGGAGACGGCGAAACCGGACACCGGCACCGACGGCGGCGACGCGCGCACGGGCGGCGCGGTGAAACCAGGGACGGACACCGAGTACAAGGACCCGTCACCGCACGCCACGCCCGGCGGAGCGACGTCCTCCCCGGCCGACGAACAACCCGCGGCCGGCATGCCCGAGTCCGACCGGGACGACGACGCGGTCGGCCCGGCGCACTCCACCGGCACCGGGCGGGGCGAGGACAAGATCTGACCGGTTGTCACCACTGGTCACGCGGGACGTCGAAGTCGGCGCACAGCGCCCGCCACACGTCGCGCGGTTCGACGCCGTCCTCGATGGCCTGGGCCGCGGTGCGCCCGCCGAGTCCACTCAGCACGTGGTCGACGAGCAGCGATCGGCCACGGATGGTGCCGAACTGGCCGTCGACGAGTTCGCGGAATTCCGTCAGTCGCACGACACCAAATTACGCGAGCGCGCCGTGACACACGCGGACCGGATCGGTGACCTGGCCCGCGGTCGCCGCCGCCGACCGGGCCGCCGCCCGGTAGCCCGGATCGTCGAGAACCCCGCGCACCGCCGTCGCCAGCGCGTCCGCGCTCAGCGGCCGGACCAGCCGCGCACTGCCTTGACGCACAACCCGATTGGCGATCTCCCACTGATCACCGCCGCCCGGCACCACCACCATCGGCACCCCGGCCAGCAGCGTCTTGGCCACCATGCCATGGCCGCCGCCGCAGATCACCACGTCGGCGTGGGTGAGCAGCTCGTCCTGCCGGCCCAGCCCGACGACCGCCCAGGGTGGCACCGCGCCGTCGGGCCCCGACAGGCGGGAGACCACGACCCGCGCACCGGCGGGCAGGACCTCCCCAGGTGTCAGCGCCTCCAACGCGACCTCGGCGACGCCCCGCTCTCCCGTACTCGCCGTCGACGGCGCGACCAGCACCACCGGACCGTCACCGGGCGGCACCGCCAACACCTGCGAGGTCGGCTCGAAATGCAACGGACCCACCAGCACCGCCTCGGCAGGCCAGTCCGGGCGGGGCACCTCGAGCGCGGGCAGCGTGGCGATCAGCCGTCGCAGCGGGCCGGGATCGTCGGCGGGCAGGCCGATACCGGCCCGCGCCTCGGCGCGCTGCCGCAACCCCTCCCGCCACGATCGCGCGGTCAGCGCCCGCATCACGGTGTCGCGTAACCGGCCGCGCAGCCCCACCCCGGGGGCGAGTCCGCTGCCCAGTGGAGGCAGCCCCTTCGACGGACGGTAGAGGGGGTGCGGGTTCAGTTCGACCCAGGGCAGGCCGAGCAGCTCCGCGGCCAGGCCTCCACAAGCGGTGATCACGTCGGACACCACGAGGTCCGGCGCGAGCGCCTCGATCACCGGGACGTTGAGCACCGCCATCCGCGCGGCCCGCTGATGGATCTTGGCGCCGGCGTCGGAATCGTCGTCCACCGTGGTCGGATCCAGCCCGAGCAGTTCCTCGGCCGCCAGTCCCGCAGCCCGCGCGGTGTCGAGCCACTCGACCCCGGTGAGCAGCGTCGGCTCGTCACCGGCCGCCGCGAACTTGCGGCACAACGCGATGGCGGGAAACGCGTGACCAGGGTCGGGACCCGCGACGACGGCGACACGCACCCGCCCACCCTGCCACAACGATTTCGCTGGGGAAGCACGCAGGGGACGGACTACCCTGGCCACCATGACCGAATCGAGCAACGGCTCCACCTCGGCCCTGCAGAGCACGACCAACGCGCGCACGGTCGAGAACTTCCTCTTCGCGCTGCAGGACGACGATTTCGACACCGCCGAATCGCTGATGGCCGACCACATCGCCTGGCAGAACGTCGGGTTCCCCACCATCCGCGGTCGCCAGCGCATCAGCAAGCTTTTCCGCAGCGGGCAGGGACGGATGCAGTTCGGCGTCAAATTCCACCGCATCGCCGCCGAAGGTGACACGGTGCTCACCGAACGCACCGACGTCCTGGTGTTCGGACCGGTGCGGGTGCAGTTCTGGGTCTGCGGCGTCTTCGAGGTGCACGCGGGGCAGATCACGCTCTGGCGGGACTACTTCGACAAGCTGGGCTTCCTGGGGGCGGCCGTCCGCGGTCTGCTGGCCGTGCCGTTCCCGGCGCTGCGCACCACCCTCTAGGGGTCAGGCGCCACGGCGTAGGTGGCCCAGTTCGTCGAACGCCTGCGCCCAGCCCTGCAGCCGGTCGGTGGCGTTGACCAGTTCGTCGCGGTAGCGCCGGCCATGCATCGGCGAACTCGACATCGGGCCGTTGTTGGCCGCCGAGACGAGTTGCGCTGCGGCGTCGACCATCTCGTGGTACTGCCGCACACCCTGATCCATCTGGGCGGCGAACGCCCACACCGTCGACTGCAGATGGGCGCGCGACTGCGGCGCCGAGGCCATGGCGCGTTCCATCGAGACCACCTCGGCCGCGGTGGCGGCCATGGTCGCCGCACTCTGCCGGGCCGCCGTCGTCAGCTCCCGCAGTTCGTCCTGCGGCAGCATCCGGCCCCGCTCCATCACCCCGAGCAAGGAGAACAACCCCCGCTCGGCGGACGTCAGCGCGGCCATCGGCGCCCGCGCGGCCGAGTTGTACGGCGGTAGCCGGCGCGACCCGCGTACGCGGGCGGGCGGCAGCGGTTCGGCGCGCAACCAGCGGTAACGCAGCAGCAGCAGCGTGGCGGGGAACATGGCGCCGGCCGCGATAGCCCCGGTGATGATGAAGACCCAGAACGGCGTGCTCCATGCGGCCAGCACGGCGGTGACCAGGATCCAGAACACGCTGGTCACCGTGAAGAACAGCCCGAACCGCAACGCCCAGCGCCGCTTACGCAGCAGCTTGGCCCGCGGGTCGGCGGCGGCGTGCAGTCTGTCGGCCACGACGTCGGACAGTTCGGCAGCGGTGTCCACCCCGCGCTGCAGCATCGAGCGCCACGCCGTCGGGGCCTGTCTGGTCTGCGTCTTCACTGCCTCACCTCGCGAGAACTACTGTGACAACGGGTTTTCCGGCGTCGGCTGAGCCGGGTTGGCGGCCGGGGTGGCCGGGTTGGCCGCCGGGGTGGCGCCACCGGACGGCAGGGCCTCGCCGCGCATCGACGCGCGGATCTGTTCCAGCCGCGAGTGGCCGGCCATCTGCACGCTGGCCTGCTGGACCTCGAGCATGCGGCCCTGCACGGAGTTCTGTGCGAGCTCGGCCTCGCCCATCGCGTTGGCGTAGCGCCGCTCGATCTTCTGACGCACCTCGTCGAGGCTCGGCGTGGTGCCCGGGGCCGCCAGCTCGCTCATGGACCGCAGCGAGGAGCTGACCTGCTCCTGCATCTTGGCCTGCTCGAGCTGGCTGAGCAGCTTGGTGCGCTCGGCGATCTTCTGTTGCAGCATCATCGCGTTCTGCTCGACGGCCTTCTTGGCCTGGCCGGCGGCCTGCAGCGCCTGGTCGTGCAGCGTCTTGAGGTCCTCGACGCTCTGCTCGGCGGTCACCAGCTGGGCGGCGAACGCCTCGGCGGCGTTGTTGTACTCGGTGGCCTTGGCGGTGTCGCCGTTCGCGACCGCCTGATCAGCCAGCGTCAGCGCCTGGCGCACGTTGACCTGCAGCTTCTCGATGTCGGCGAGTTGGCGGTTCAACCGCATCTCCAGCTGGCGCTGGTTGCCGATGACCTGGGCGGCCTGCTGGGTCAGTGCCTGGTGCTGGCGCTGCGCCTCCTCGATGGCCTGCTGGATCTGCACCTTCGGATCGGCGTACTCGTCGACCTTCGAGCTGAACAGCGCCATCACATATTTCCACGCCTTGACGAACGGGTTGGCCATCGCTTCACTCCGCCTTCGGGTCTTGTCGACTGTGTTCTGGTGCCAACTTATCGGTTCTGCGCACGGCGCCACAGCCCCGTCGGCATATGGGGGACGTGTCAGGCCACCGCCATCGACACGGCCTGCGGAATCACGACCTTCGTCGTCACGTCGATGTTCGGGCCACGCGCGGCGGCCAGTTCCTGATGTGCCAGTTCCTCGCCCGCATCGGAGAGCACCCGCGACAGCGGTACCTCGAGCGCCCCGCAGATCGCGCTGAGCAGTTCGCTCGACGCTTCCTTGCGACCGCGTTCGACCTCGGAGAGGTAGCCCAGGCTGACCCGGGCGGTGTCGGAGACTTCCCGCAGGGTGCGGCCCTGCGACGTGCGGGCGCGGCGCAGCACGTCGCCGATCACCTCGCGCAACAATGCCGCCATCGTGCCCTCCTTCGTCGGCTGGGTTGCTACCTGCACAACGCGGCGGACGGCGACGCGGTTCCCAGCCGGGGAAGAGTTTCAGATCACTGGGCTTCGACGAGCGCGCGCAGGTGGGTGATCGCTTCGTCGACCGCCGCCTTGCGGATGTCCCAGCGCGAACCGCTCAGCCGCAGTTCGACCACCTCGGTGTCGACCGGTCCGGCCAGGCCCAGGAATACGGTGCCCACAGGATGGCCACCGTGCGGTTCCGGTCCGGCCACCCCGGTCAGCCCCACGCCCCAGGTGGCCCCGCACCGCTGCCGTGCGCCGACCGCGAGCGCCCGCGCGGTCGGGGCGGCGACGGGTCCGACGGCGTCGAGGACCTGGGGGGCCACCCCGGCGAGGGAGATCTTGGTGTCCTCGACGTAGGTGACCAGACCGCCGCGGAGCACCGCACTGGAGCCGGGGACACCGGCCAGCGTCGCGCTGAGCAGACCGGCGGTCAGCGACTCGGCGGTCGCGACGCTCTGATGGCGCACGGTCAGGTCGGCGACCAGTGCGCGGGCATCGTCAGTGAGCAGCGGGTCGTTCACGGGAGTCCCGGATCGCCGACACCACGTAGTCCAGCCCGGTGAGCAGGGTCAGCACGACCGCGGCCACCATGATCACCCAGGCCACCGCGAGCCACGGCCCGGGCCAGGCAGCCAGGGGCAGCACGAACAGCCCGATCGCGACCGCCTGCACGAGCGTCTTGAGCTTGCCGCCGCGGCTGGCCGGGATCACCCCGTGGCGCAGCACCGCGAAACGCAGCACCGTGACCCCGAGTTCGCGGGCGAGGATGACGACGGTCACCCACCACGGCAGGTCCCCCAGCACCGACAGCCCGATCAGCGCGGCGCCGATCAGCGCCTTGTCGGCGATCGGGTCGGCGAGCGTGCCGAATTCGGTGACCATGCCGTAGCTGCGGGCCAGCGCACCGTCGAAGCGGTCCGTGATCACCGCCACCGCGAACACCACGAAAGCGACCACGCGCCAGTACGTTTCGTGGCCGTCGCCGACGAACAGCGCGGCGAGGAACACCGGTACGAGGAGGAAGCGCACGCCGGTCAGCACATTGGCGATGTTCGCCACTCGGGCGCGCGGCACCACCGGATCAGTAGGAGACGGGCCCGACACCGCAACAGAATATCGGTTGCCTCTGGCGATATTGTCGCAGCGTGAGCGCAGCCGACCAGAACCCGGCCGACGAGGTCGTCGTGCGCCGGGCGCGCACCTCCGACGTCCCGGCGATCAAGGGGCTCGTCGACATCTATGCCGGCAGGATCCTGCTCGAGAAGAACCTCGTCAACATCTACGAGGCGGTGCAGGAGTTCTGGGTCGCCGAACTGGGCGACGAACTGATCGGCTGCGGCGCCCTGCACGTGCTGTGGGCCGACCTCGGCGAGGTGCGCACGGTGGCGGTGCACCCGAAGGTCCGGGGCCGCGGGGTCGGGCATCTCATCGTCGAGCGACTGCTCGACGTGGCGCGCGAACTGCGTCTGGAGCGGATCTTCGTGCTCACCTTCGAGGTGGAGTTCTTCGCCCGCCACGGCTTCGCCGAGATCGACGGCACACCGGTCACCGCGGAGGTGTACGAGGAGATGTGCCGCTCCTACGACACCGGCGTCGCGGAGTTCCTCGACCTGTCGTATGTGAAGCCCAACATCCTGGGCAACACCCGAATGCTGCTCACCCTCTAGCGCGTCGGCTTCCGCCGAAACGAACACATGGGCGCCAAAGTGCGAGTGGCCGCCGCCATTTCGTCGATCTCGGCGTCAGAAGTCGTCCGCGGCGTCCGCCCCGTTCGCATCCGCCCCGCCGCGGATCAGCGCCAGCGTGCCCGCCAGCTCGTCGGGTTTGACCAGCACCTCGCGCGCCTTGGAGCCCTCCGAGGGGCCCACGATCCCGCGGGTCTCCATGAGGTCCATCAGGCGGCCCGCCTTGGCGAAGCCGACCCGCAGCTTGCGCTGCAGCATCGACGTGGAGCCGAACTGCGACGACACCACGAGCTCGACGGCCTGCAGGAACACGTCCATGTCGTCGCCGATGTCGGGGTCGACGTCCTTGCGCTCGCCGGCCTTGGCGGCGGTGACACCCTCGATGAACTCGGGCTCGGCCTGGTCCTTGGTCGCCGAGACGACGCCCTGGATCTCCTCGTCGGTGATGAACGCACCCTGCAGGCGGATCGGCTTGCCGGCGCCCATCGGCAGGAACAGCCCGTCGCCCATACCGATCAGCTTCTCCGCACCCGGCTGGTCCAGGATGACGCGGCTGTCGGTCAGCGACGAGGTGGCGAACGCCAGCCGGGACGGCACGTTGGTCTTGATCAGACCGGTGACGACGTCGACCGACGGCCGCTGGGTGGCCAGCACCAGGTGGATGCCGGCCGCGCGGGCCTTCTGGGTGATCCGCACGATCGCGTCCTCGACGTCGCGCGGGGCGGTCATCATCAGGTCGGCGAGCTCGTCGACGATCGCGAGGATATAGGGGTACGGCTTGTAGACCCGCTCGCTGCCCAGCGGCGCGGTGATCTCGCCCGACCGCACCTTCTCGTTGAAGACGTCGATGTGACGCACCCGCGAGGCCTGCATGTCCTGGTAGCGCTGCTCCATCTCCTCGACGAGCCAGGCCAGCGCGGCGGCGGCCTTCTTCGGTTCGGTGATGATCGGGGTGATCAGGTGCGGGATGCCCTCGTACGGCGTCAGTTCCACCATCTTCGGGTCGATCAGGATCATCCGGACCTCGTCCGGTGTGGCCCGCGCCAGCAGCGACACCAGCATCGAGTTGACGAAGCTCGACTTACCCGAACCCGTCGAGCCGGCGACCAGCAGGTGCGGCATCTTGGCCAGGTTGGCGGAGATGAAGTCACCCTCGATGTCCTTGCCCAGCCCGATCACCAACGGGTGGTGGTCGCGGCGGGTCGACGGTGCGGTGAGCACGTCGGCGAGACGCACCATCTCGCGGTCGGTGTTGGGCACCTCGATGCCGACGGCCGATTTCCCGGGGATGGGCGCCAGCATGCGGACGCTCTCGGTGGCCACCGCGTAGGCGATGTTGCGCTGCAGCGCGGTGATCTTCTCGACCTTCACACCGGGCCCGAGTTCGACCTCGTAGCGGGTGACCGTGGGCCCACGAGTGCAGCCGGTGACCGCGGCGTCGACCTTGAACTGCTGCAGCACCGAGTTGATCGCCTCGATCATGCGGTCGTTGGCCGAACTGCGCAGCTTCGGCGGATCCCCGGCGACCAGTAGGTCCAGCGACGGCAGTGTGTACGGCCCTTCGACGACACGGTCGAGCGACAGGGTCTCCTGCTCGTCGACCGGCTTCTTCTCGACGGGCGCCTTCTTGCGCTTGGGCTTGGCCTCGGCCGCGGGCGCGGCGGGCGCGGCGGGAACCTCGGGCAGCGTGGGCGCGTCGGCGTCCTGCGGGTCGAGCGGATAGTTGTCCATCGGCGAACCCGACGGCCAGAGCTGCTCGTCGCGCGAGGTCGCCGGATCGTCGTAGTAACCGTCCGAGAAGTCATCGGCCGCATCAGCATCGGCGTCGTCGTACTCGTCGTCGTAGTCGTATTCGTCGTATTCGTCGTAGTCCTCGTCGCTGTATCCGCGCGTGGAGAACATCGCCCGTACCGTCTCCGGCACTTCCCTGATCGTCGTTCCGGTGACCAGGAGCAGGCCGAACAGCACCCCGATGAACAGCAGCGGTGCGGCGATCCAGGCGGTGAGCCCGTCGGCGAGCGGACCGCCGATGGCGAAGCCGATGAAGCCGGCGGCGTGCTGCCGCTCCCCCGGGGCCTGCGGGGAGCCCGACCACAGGTGCCAGAGTCCCAGCGCGGGCAGCGTGATCATCGCCGTGCCCAGGATCAGGCGCGGACGGGCCCCGGGGTCGGGTTCGCTGCGCATCAGCACGACGGCGACGGCGGCGAGCACGACGGGAACGAGCACCACCGCATCACCGACGAGTGTGCGCAGCACCGTGTCGATCCACTGACCGACGGGACGGGCGGCGTCGAACCACGATCCGGCGGCCACCACCACCGCGATCCCCAGCAGCGCGAGGGCGATCCCGTCGCGGCGGTGTCCGGGTTCGATCTCGCGGGCCCGGCCGACCGAACGCGCCGTGCTGCCCGCCCCCCGCGCCAGCATCAACCACCCGGCACGCGCTCCCCGGCCGACCGCGGCGCCCGCCGCGCCGACGGGTGACGGATGGCGCCGCGGCGCGGGTTTGCGCCGGGGTGCGGGTTTCGTGGGCCGCCCCGGCCGGGCGCCACTCCGCGTTCCAGCCTTTGACCTGCTCGTACGGGCGCCGGAGCGGGCGACGGTCTTACCAGCCATGGGTGCCAGCCTAGTCGCAATAGCCCCACAATCACCATCAGCCACACGGGTCACAGAATGGTTTCACCTGCGTCTCAGCCGCGTCGCCATGAGTAGGCTGGACACCTGTCCGGTCTGGCCCGTCACTCATCGAGGAGTTCACCCACCCATGCCCGTCGTCGTCGTCGCCACCATGACCGCCAAACCCGAGTCCGTCGACACCGTGCGCGAGGCCTGCAGAAAAGCCATCGAGACGGTGCACGGCGAGCCGGGTTGCGACCTCTACTCACTGCACGAGGCCAATGGCACCTTCGTCTTCGTCGAGCAGTGGGCCGACGCGGAGGCGCTCAAGGCGCACAGCACCGCACCGGGCGTCACCACGCTGTTCGCTGAGGTCGGCGAACACCTCGACGGCGCCCCCGACATCAAGATGCTCGAGCCGATCCCGGCGGGCGATCCGGCCAAGGGTCAACTGCGGCCCTGATCGGAGTGACAGCAATGCGTCCACTCGAGGGCAAGGTCGCCTTCATCACCGGGGCGGCGCGCGGTCAGGGCCGCGCCCATGCGGTCCGCCTCGCATCCGACGGCGCCGACATCATCGCCGTCGACCTCTGCGACCAGATCGCCTCGGTGCCCTATCCCCTGGCCACCCCCGACGATTTGGCGGCCACGGTCAAGCTCGTCGAGGACACCGGCGCCCGCATCGTCGCCTCGCAGGCCGACGTCCGGGACCGCGCGGCGCTCAAGACCGCGCTGATCGACGGTGTGGAGCGCCTCGGCGGCCGACTCGACGTCGTCGTCGCCAACGCCGGGATCGCCCCGATGGCCGGCGAGGACGCCTGGCAGGACGTCATCGACGTCAACCTGACCGGGGTCTTCCACACCGTCGACGTCGCGATGCGGCCGATGATCAAGGCGGGTAACGGCGGCTCGATCGTGTTGACCAGTTCGGTGGCCGGCCTCGTCGGTCTGGCATCGCCGATGGCCGGCTCGATCGGCTACGCCGCCGCCAAGCACGGCATCGTGGGCATCATGCGCGTGTACGCGAACATCCTTGCCACGCACAGCATCCGGGTGAACTCGGTACATCCCGCCGGGGTGAACACACCGATGATCGACAACGAGTTCACCCGCAGCTGGCTCGAGGGCCTGGCGCAGGAGACGCAGGGCGCGCCCAGCATGACGAACGCGCTGCCGGTCCAGACACTCGACGTCGAGGACATCGCCGCCGCCGTCGCCTTCCTGGCGTCCGACGAGGCGCGCTACATCACGGGCGTCACGCTCCCGGTGGACGCGGGTTTCGTCAACAAGCGCTGACGGACGCTTGCGTTATCGCGTTACAACAACGACGCTTGGTGTCATGAAGCCGTTCATCGCCGGGGTCTTCGCGATCGCCGCGTCCATCGGGGGTCCCGCCGTCGCGTCCGCCGAGCCGGCGGGATGGGACATCAACGCCTACGTCGTCTGCACCGAGCAGTTGAAGTACGCGTTCGTCGGCGGCGACTTCACGCCGAACGGCCGGATGGACACCCCGGCGATGCACACCGCCTACCGCACATGCTGCGACGTGGCCGGCGGGGCGTACGTGCCCCAGCGCGACGGGTCCGGGTTCACCTGCACGGCGCCGACCGGCCGACCGGTGTGAGCTGACGACCTTTGGATCAGAGGTGATCCATCATGCGGGCCAACTCTGAACTCTCCAGGTACACGCACCGCGACGGGTAGTAGTGCGACCTGTTGTCCGGGAGCGTGTGCGGCTGCGGAAGCGTGAACACGTGGTGCGCGGCGGCGACGAACCGCCCGGTCGGGGCGGTCCACCAGTGCACCGACGGCTGCGCCGCGGTGGGCGCGTCGACCGTCACGACCACCGCTGTGCGCCGGTGCGCGCCGGCATTCGTGGTCGCACGCTGCCAGGGATGGATGAGTTGGTGAGCATTCATGGCGGTCCTCTCGCTCAACGCATCGACCAGCGATCGGTTATTGACGCTGTGGTCTCACCAAACCATCCGCAGGCCCCGAGAACCTCGTCCGAACGGGTGAAATCTCGCTGACCGGGGTCAGATCTCGATGACCGTCGGCACGATCATCGGCTGACGGCGGTACGTCTCGCCCACCCATTTGCCGACGGTGCGTCGCACCGCCTGGGCGATCCTGGCCGGCTCGGTGACCGTGTCGGCGGCGAGCCTCTCCAGCTCGTCCTCGACCTTGCGCGCGGCCGGTTCGAGCGCCTTCGGATCCTCGGAGAACCCGCGCGCCATCAGGTGTGCCGGCCCTGCCGGCCGGCCCGTCCCCCGGTGCACGACGACCGTGACCGCGACGAAACCCGAAGACAGGACGAGGCGCTCGCCCAGCGTGGTCTCGCCGACGTCACCGGTGACCAACCCGTCGACGAACATCTTCCCGACACCGACCGCACCGGCGATGCTCGCCTTCCCGGCCACCAGATCGACACTGACGCCGTTCTCCGCCAACACGATCGACTCGGGCGGGACCCCGGTGCGGGCGGCCAGCGCGGCGTTGGCGCGCAGGTGCCGCCAGGTCCCGTGCACAGGCATCACATTGCGCGGTTTGACACCGTTGTAGAGGAAGAGCAGCTCACCGGCGTAGGCGTGACCCGAGACATGCACGCGCGCATGGGCATTCGTGACCACCCTGGCGCCGATCTTGGACAGCGAGTCGATGACGCCGTAGACGGCCTCCTCGTTGCCGGGAATCAGCGACGAGGACAGGATGATCAGATCGCCTGCGGTCAGCGTGATGCTGCGGTGCTCACCGCGCGACATCCGCGACAGCGCCGACATGGGTTCGCCCTGCGTTCCGGTGGTGATCAACACGACCTTCTCCGCGGGCATCATCTCGGCGGCGCCGATGTCGAGCAGATCGCCGTCGTCGACCTTGAGATAACCCAGGTCGCGGGCGATGCCCATGTTGCGGACCATCGACCGGCCCACGAACGAGACCCGCCGACCCAGCGCCACCGCCGCGTCGATGATCTGCTGCACGCGGTCGACGTTGGAGGCGAAGCACGCCACGATCACGCGGCCGTCGGCGCCGCGGATCAGCCGGTGCAGGGTCGGGCCGATCTCGCTCTCCGACGGTCCGACCCCGGGGCGGTCGGCGTTGGTCGAATCACACAGGAACAGGTCGACCCCGGCGTCGCCGAGGCGTGACATCCCCGGCAGGTCGGTGGGCCGCCCGTCGAGCGGGAGCTGGTCGAGTTTGATGTCACCGGTGTGCAGCACCGTGCCTGCGCCGGTGTGCAGCGCGACGGCCAGGCAGCCCGGCACCGAGTGGTTGACCGCGAAGTACTGGCACTCGAAGACGCCGTGGGTGCTGCGCCGGCCTTCGGCGACCTCGACGAAATGCGGTTTGATCCGGTGTTCGCGGCACTTCTCGCGGACCAGCGCGAGGGTGAACTGCGATCCGACGACGGGGATGTCGGGGCGCAGTTTGAGCAGGAACGGCACGGCGCCGATGTGGTCTTCGTGCGCATGGGTGAGCACCAGCGCCTCGACGTCGTCGAGGCGGTCCTCGATGTGGCGCAGGTCCGGCAGGATCAGGTCCACGCCGGGTTCGTCGTGGCCGGGGAACAGCACGCCGCAGTCGATGATGAGCAGCCGGCCGAGGTGTTCGAAGACGGTCATGTTGCGACCGATCTCGCTGATCCCGCCGAGAGCGGTCACCCGCAAGCCGCCGACCGCGAGCGGGCCGGGTGCGATCAGATCGCTGTTCACGGCGTCACCGCAGCACCGCCGCGGCGCGCATGTCCTCGGCCAGCGCGGCGAGTTCGTCGACTGTGGGCGGGATCTGCGGCAGCCGCGGTTGCCCGACGTCGAAGCCCAGCAACCCGAGACCGG
Organism: Mycobacterium sp. IS-1496; assembly: GCF_001499995.1. GTDB lineage: Bacteria > Actinomycetota > Actinomycetes > Mycobacteriales > Mycobacteriaceae > Mycobacterium. The sequence goes on along the minus strand of NZ_LQIU01000056.1, from coordinate 33,338 downwards.
CCTTCGACATCGTGACGCCACCCAGACGCGCCTGCGCGTCGCTCAGCCGGCCGAGCACGACGCTGATCTTGCGGGCGGTGGCCACATCCCCGGAGTTGAACGCCGACAACATCTCTCGCAGCTGACCGGCCGCGAAGTGCCCCCACACGCTGATGAACCCGACGGCGCCCATGGCCAGCCAGGGCAGATTCAGCGCGTCGTCGCCGCTGTAGTACGCCAGACCGGTCTCGGCGATGATCTGTGCGCCGCCGTGCAGGTCACCCTTGGCGTCCTTGATCGCCACGATGTTCGGGTGCTCGGCGAGCGTCCGGATGGTGTCCCAGGCGATCGGGACGATTGAGCGCGGCGGGATGTCGTACAGCACGACCGGCTTGTCGGTCGCGTCGGCGACGGCGGTGAAATGCGCCAGGAGCCCGTTCTGCGACGGGCGGGAGTAGTACGGCGTGACGACGAGCAGCCCGTGCGCACCCTCGGCCGCACACGCCTTGGCCAGGTGGACGCTGTGCGCGGTGTCGTAGGTGCCCGCGCCGGCGATGATGCTGGCCCGGTCGCCGACGGCCTCGAGCACGGTGCGCAGCAGCGTCAGCTTCTCGTCATCGGTGGTGGTCGGGGACTCACCGGTGGTACCGGACAGCACCAGACCGTCGCAGCCGGAGTCGACGAGGCGGTTCGCCAGACGCGCGGCGGCGTCCGTGTCGAGCGAGCCGTCGGGCTTGAACGGAGTGACCATCGCGGTGAGCACGGTGCCCAACCGGGCCGTCACGTCGAATCCGCTGATACTCACGGGTGACAAGATTACCCGCTTGACCTCACGCCTCGGTGACGAGCGGGGTTGTCGCCACCTCCGTGCCGTCGGACAGCGCGTAGATCTCGAAGTCGGCGAACACCGAGGGCGCGGCGGTGACCAGTTCCCGCAGGCAGGCGATGGCCAGCCGGCGAATCTCGAGGTCGGCGTGCTCGCTGGCCCGCATCGCTATGAAATGGCGCCAGGCGCGGTAGTTGCCGGTGACGACGATGCGGGTCTCGGTGGCGTTCGGCAGCACCGCCCGCGCCGCCTGCCTGGCCTGTTTGCGGCGCAGCGTGGCGTTGGGCATGTCGGCGAGCCTGTCCTCCAACTTCGCGAGCAGTTCGGTGTAGGCGGCGCGGCTCGCATCGGCCGCCGCGGTGAAGATCTCCTCGAGTTCGGCGTCGCCGTCGATGCCGGGCGGGACCACGACCTGCGCGTCGTTCTCGGGCACGTAGCGCTGCGAGAGCTGCGAGTACGAGAAGTGCCGGTGCCGGATCAGCTCGTGTGTGCAGGACCGCGAGATCCCGGTGATGTAGAAGGACACCGACGCGTGCTCGAGGACCGAGAGGTGCCCGACGTCGATGATGTGGCGCAGGTACGAGGCGTTGGTCGCCGTGCGGGGGTTGGGCTTGGACCAGCTCTGGTAGCAGGCGCGGCCGGCGAACTCGACGAGCGCGGACCCGCCGTCGGCGTCGGTGTCCCACGGCACGTCGGGTGGCGCCGTGAACTCGGTCTTGGCGATCAGCTGCACGCGCAGCGGCGCGGTCTCGGCCACGGCGTCACCCTAACGCGGCGGACCGGCGCAGGACCTCGGCCAGGTCACCGCGTTCCCCGACCGTGACGTCGGACAGCCCCAGCCACTCCGCCATCGTCTTCAGCTCGGCCGCCAGCGCCGTGGCCACCCGCACCCGGTACTCCCCGGGTTCGGCGAACGCCCCCACCACATGCAGCGCGTCGCGGGCCCGCTCCGCCTTGAGGTCGACGCGCCCGACCAGCCGGCCGTCGAGCAGGAACGGCCACACGTAGTAGCCGTACTGCCGCTTGGCCGCCGGCGTGTAGATCTCGATGCGGTAGTGGAAGCCGAAGAGCCGTTCGACGCGTGGGCGGAAGAAGATCAGCGGGTCGAACGGGCACAGCAGCGCCGTTCCCCGGTCGACGCGCGGAACGATCCGTCCGGCGCGCAGATACGCCGGCGCCGGCCAGCCGTCGACCTCGACCGGCTCGAGCTCACCGGCGGCGACCAGACCCGCGATCGCCGGTTTGACCTGTTTGGCGGCGAGCCGGAAGTAATCGCGGATGTCGGCCTCGGTGGCCACCCCCAACGCCCCGGCCGCGCGCAGACACAGCTCACGTACCGCCTCGTCGTCGTCGACCTGACGGGCCACCACGTCAGCGGGCAGCACCCGCTCGGTCAGGTCGTAGTGGCGGGCGAAGCCGACGCGCGTCGCGGTGGTGAGCACACCGGAGGCGAACAGCGCCTCGGTCACCCACTTGGTGTCGCTGCGATCCCACCACGGCCCTTTGCGGCCGCGTTGTTCAGCGCCGAGGTATTCCTCGATCTGGCCCGCGGTGGCGGGTCCGAGCGCGGTGACCGCCTCGACGACGTCCTCGACAAGTTGGGGGTTGGCCTTGACGATGTGGGTGCCCCACCGGCCGTGGGTGTATTCGCGCATCCGCCACCGCAGCAGCGGCCAGTCGTCGACGGCCATCAGCGCGGCCTCGTGTGCCCAGTACTCGACCAGCAGCCGCGGCGCGCGCGCCGAATGCGACCAGGCGGCGCCGTCGAGCACCCGGCTGTCGTAGGGGCCGAGCCGGCTGAACACCGGTGCGTAGTGGGCCCGGACCGCCACCGACACCGAATCGAGCTGCAGCACCTGGATGCGGTTGATCAGCCTGCGCAGGTGCGCACGCGTGACCGGACCGCGCGGCTTGGGTTCGGTGAACCCCTGCGCGGCGACGGCGATCCGGCGGGCCTGGGCGCCGGTGAGGGAGGCAGCCATCAGCACATCGTCGCCCACCGCACCGACAAATTGTGTTCCGAGAGTGCCGTCAGGCGGTGGCGCGCTGGTAGCTGTGGAACCGGTACCGCAGGCCGGAGGTACTGGTCAGCCAATCCCCCGTGGTACCGACCCAGGCCTCTCCCAGTACGGGCGCCACCGCGTCCGCGTCCTGACGGTGCAGTTCGATCTCGACCTCGGTGACCTCGCACCGCGTGGCCCGGGTGAGCGCCAGCGCGTAGACGCGCTCGCCGCCGATCACCCACGTCTCCTCGTCGCCCAACGCGTCGTCGAGGCTCGTCACGACCTCCGCTCCCTCGGCCAGGTAGTCGGGCCGCCGGGTGAGTACGACGTTCTTGCGCCCGGGGAGCGGCCGCACCCGCGGGGGCAACGATTCCCAGGTGAGCCGGCCCATCACCACCGGGTGACCGAGGGTGATCTCCTTGAACCGGGCCAGATCCTCGGGCAGCCGCCACGGGATCCCGCCGTCGCGTCCGATCACGCCCGAGGTGGACTGCGCCCAGATGAGCCCGACGGTCATACCGCCACCGGCGCTTTGATCGCCGGATGCGGGTCATAGTTCTTGACGACGATGTCCTCATAAGTGTAGTCGAAGATCGAACTACGTTGCGCGAGAACAAGTTCGGGATAGGGCCGCGGTTCACGGGCGAGCTGCTCCGTCACCTGCTCGACGTGGTTGTCATAGATGTGACAGTCACCGCCGGTCCAGATGAACTCCCCGACACCGAGCCCGGCCTGTGCGGCCATCATGTGCGTGAGCAGGGCATAGCTGGCGATGTTGAACGGCACCCCGAGGAACAGGTCCGCGCTGCGCTGATAGAGCTGACACGAGAGCCGGCCGTCGGCGACGTAGAACTGGAAGAACGCGTGGCAGGGCGGCAGCGCCATCTGCGGGATCTCCCCGACGTTCCACGCCGAGACGATGTTGCGGCGGGAGTCCGGGTCGGTCCTGAGCAGGTCGATGGCCGCGCTGATCTGGTCGACGTGCCCGCCCGACGGCGTCGGCCACGACCGCCACTGCACCCCGTAGACGGGGCCGAGGTCGCCGGTCTCGCTGGCCCATTCGTCCCAGATCGTGACCCCGTGATCCTGCAGCCAGCGCACGTTGGAGTCGCCGCGCAGGAACCACAGCAGCTCGTAAACCAGCGACTTGAGGTGCACCTTCTTGGTGGTGATGAGCGGGAAGCCGGCGCCCAGGTCGTAGCGCATCTGGTGACCGAACAGGCTGCGGGTTCCGGTGCCGGTGCGGTCCGCTTTCGGTGTGCCGCGCTCGAACACGAGACGCAGCAGGTCCTCGTAGGGCGTGGGGATCGGCCCGGAGATCGGCACGTCGGTCAGCTTACTTCCAGAGGCGGCGAGTAGAACGGATGGCATGCCGAGTATCACTGCGACCGTGACGACGCCGGATGGCGACTGCCCCGTCACCCTGCACACGCCGAACGGACCCGGACCGTGGTCGGGTGTGGTGATGTATCCCGACGCCGGCGGCGTCCGTCCCACGTTTCACGAGATGGCCGACCGTCTGGCCGGATTCGGCCACGCCGTCCTGCTGCCGGACGTGTACTACCGCAGCGGCGAATGGGCGCCGTTCGACATGCGCACGGTGTTCGGCGACCAGGCCGAACGCCGACGGCTGTTCGGGATGATCGGCTCCGTCACCCCGGACAAGATGGCCACCGACGCCACCGCCTTCTTCGACTTCCTCGCCGGGCGGCCCGAGGTGCGCGGCGACCGGTTCGGGGTGTGCGGGTACTGCATGGGCGGGCGGACGTCGCTGATCGTGGCGGGCCGGGTCCCCGACCGGGTGGCCGCGGCCGGATCGTTCCACGGCGGAGGGCTGGTCACCGACGACGAGACGAGCCCCCACCTGCTGGCCGACCGCATCACCGGGACCGTCTATGTGGCCGGCGCCGAGAACGACAAGTCGTTCACCACCGAACAGGCCGAGACGCTCGACAAGGCGCTCACCGCGGCGGGTGTGCAGCACACGGTGGAGATCTATCCGGCCGGCCACGGTTTCGCCGTGCCGGACAACGCTCCGTACGACGAGGAGGCGGCGCAGCGGCACTGGATCGCGCTGCAGGAGTTGTTCGCGAGGTCGCTGCCGGATTAGGCGGCGCCATGGCGGGTGCGCGAAGTCTTGCCCAGCGCGCGCAGTAGACCGCGCGCCGCATACACCCCGGCGACGATCGACAACACGATCAGCACGATGAACATCACCAGCCAGTTGGCGCGGTCATGGCTGACGTTCCACCACACGATCGTGAACAGGACCGCGCAGACGAACACGATGATGTCGCGCCAGTTGCCCTCGTAGGACATGGCCGCCATCCGCAGTTCACGGCCGCGTTCGGCCGTGGTGACGAGGTCCTCGATGCGCTGGTCGATGCTGCGCTTGAGACGTTCCCGAAGCTCGATCTGTTCGGCCGGAATGCGTTCGAGCAGTTCCATGTCCTTGGCGATCATGCCGCGGATGTCGGGGCCTCGCAGATTGCCCGCTGCGATACCGAGCAGCGCACCACCTGCGATGGGAGCTGCGCCCAGGGCGATCTCGGCGATACCCGGCATTCGTTCATCCCTTTCTTCGGTCACTGTGGGTCAGGATCCGTCCATCGATGTCGCGGCCACGGTGGCCCCTGATCTCCAGCACGCTATTGCGCCAGGAATCCGCCGTCGACGGGCACCACGGCGCCGGTGACGAACGACGCCTCGTCGGAGGCCAGAAAGGCGATGACGCGAGCGACCTCAGCCGGTTCACCAAGTCGGCCCATCGGGTGCATGCGCTGGATGTCGGCGAGGTATTCCGAACCGCCCGGCTCCTCCGGAAGCCGATTGACCCGCTCTGTCCGGATCGTCCCCGGCGCAACGGCATTCACTCGGATTCCGCGGTCAGCCCACTCGACCGCCAGGTGCTTGGTCAGGCCGGTGGCGACGAACTTGGCCGGTCCGTAGGCCGCCTGACGCTTCTGGCCGGCCAGCCCCGAGATCGACGAGAGGCAGACGACGGCACCACCACCGGTCGACACCATCGCTTCGATCGCGAATTTGCAGGTGAGGAACATGCCGCGCCCATCGATTGCCATGACTTCGTCCCAGCCGGCGGCAGTCACCTCCGTCGCGTCGCCGAGCGGAATGATGCCGGCGTTGGCAACGAGCACGTCGAGCCGTCCGTAACGATCGCTTGCGGCCGCGATCATCCGACGCGCGTCCTCCTCGACCGAGACATCACCGACGACCGTCTCGACTTCGGCACCGCCACGGCGCAATTCATCAGCCAACCCGAGCAGCGGTTCACGTTGGATGTCGGTCACGATCAGACGTGCGCCTTCGCGGGCGAAGACCTCGGCGGTCGCCCGCCCGATGCCCATCGCCGCCCCGGTGATCACCGTCGACTTGCCGAGGACACGTCCGGGTCCTTGAGTCACGACTCTGCTCCACATCCGCCGCAGGAACGAGTTCGCCGCCGCCGGGCAACCTCGTGCACCGTGAACAGTGCCAGTGATGCAGCGCTTCGGCCGCGCTAATCGGCTGATTGGTCGTCCAGCGACGCGGACCCGGCTATCCCATCAGCCGAGCGGCGACCGTGGCGCCGAGGTTCCAGCACCCTTCGACATCAGCTTTCGCCGGTTTGCCTGACACGACGACGGTCTCGGCGACACGCTCCCACCCCAACCCTGAGGTGATTCCGTCCAGGGCACGCTCGGCGCCTTCGGTGCCCTCGTTGCCGTGGAGATAGACGCCGAACGGTCGGCCGGCGGCGGTGTCGAGCAGCTGATAGTAGGACTGGTCGAACGCGTGCTTGAGGGCCCCCGACATGTACCCGAGGTTGACCGGGGTGCCCAGCACGTAACCGTCGGCCTCCAGCATCTCGACCGGCGAGACGATGAGCGCCTGTCGCCGAATGACCTCCACGCCTTCGATCTCGGGATCGGTTGCACCGGCCACGACCGCCTCCAGCATCTCCTGGCAATGAGGTGACGGAGTGTGGTGGATGATCAGCAGGGTCGCGCGAGCGCTCATCGGGACCGTCTCCTCTTCGCGCGAGCGCTCATCGGCCCTCCTGCAGTTCGACGGCCCTGCGCATGGCAGCGCGAGCCCGGCCCCGATCGCCGGCGTAGTCGTACGCCCGCGCGAGGCGGTACCACCGGATCCAGTTGTTCGGATCCTCCTGCAGTTCGCTCCGCACGACGTCGAACAGCGCGTCGGCGGCGTCCCGTTCGATCCGGCCGGACGGGCGACGCGGCAGGTCGCTCACGTCGAGGTCCATCTCCTGCTCCCGGGCCAACCGCACCAACCGCTGGTGGGCGAGGCCGGCCTGCAGGGTGCTGACCATGACCCAGATACCGATCAACGGCAGCGCCAACAGCGCGACACCCAGTCCGATCGCCGCCGGTTCTCCCGAGCTGATGAACGCGAACGCGATCCGGCCCAGAAGGAGGAAATAGACGACGAGCGCAACGCACATGAGGGCGATGAGCACCTGGGTGCGCAGGGCGCGCCGGTCGTCGGTCATGTCAGATCGAGAAGCGGTTCGATGCCGATGGTCAGGCCTGGGCGCTCGGACACCTTGCGCACCGCGAGCAGGACTCCGGGGACGAAGGAGGTGCGGTCGATGCTGTCGTGCCGGATGGTCAGCGTCTCCCCCTGCGTGCCGAACAGGACTTCCTGGTGCGCGACGAGACCGGCGAGCCGGATCGAGTGCACGGGAATACCGTCGACGTCCGCGCCGCGGGCCCCCTCCAGGCCGGTGCTGGTGGCATCGGGGTTGGGCGGCATGTCTTTTCGCGCGGCGGCGATGAGTTTCGCGGTGCGGGCCGCCGTGCCCGACGGGGCGTCCGCCTTGTGCGGGTGGTGCAGTTCGATCACCTCGACCGACTCGAAGAACCGTGCTGCCTGCTGGGCGAAATGCATGGACAGGACGGCGCCGATCGCGAAATTGGGCGCGATCAGGACGGCCGACTCGGCCTTTGCCGCCAGCCAGTCCTGCACCTGCGCGATACGCTCGTCGGTGAAGCCGGTGGTGCCGACGACCGCGTGAATGCCGTTGTCGATGAGGAACTTCAGGTTGTCCATCACCACACTGGGGTGGGTGAAGTCGATGACGGCGTCAGTCTGGGTGTCGACGAGCGCGCTGAGCGGATCACCGGCATCGACCCCAGCGGTGAACGTGAGATCGTCGGCGGCCTCGACCGCCTGCACCATCGTCGCTCCGACCTTGCCTTTCGAACCCAGCACGCCTACTCGCATGCGCTCACCCTAGTAGTTCGGCCTCACGCACCTCCCCGTCGTCACCTCTCCGCGCGAGGGTGCGTGTCTGCACCCGACGCGCCGCGGCTTGCGCAGCAGTTTGCGCACGCTCGCGACAGGCTCGAAGCAACCTGCGCCACAATGGTTTCAACCGTCACATCGCGGGCGGTTTTGTCGGACCCTCGAACTACTGTTCGAGGCATGGATGGGGCTTTCAGCGCAGCGGTCGACCGCCTGCGGGCGGCGGTCGCCGACCTACAGACCGTTCCCCTCGACGACCTGTCCCACCCGCAGGTGGTGGTCGAACTCGACCGCATCAAACAAGCCGTCTGGGCGGTCCCGTCGGTGGAGCACCGGCTGACCGCCCGCCTGATCGACGCCGACCCCCACACCCTGGGTGCGACCTCGATCCGCGAACTGTTGGCCAACCACCTACGCATCACGGTCACAGATGCCCGGGACCGCGTGAACGACGCCGCCCAACTAGGCCCACGCTTCACTATTCTCGGGGAACGCGTCCAAACCGAACTCGCCCACACCGCTGCCGCGGTGGCCCGCGGCGACATCGGGACCGCGCATGTGCGGGTCATCCAAGACTTCGTCAAGAAGCTGCCAGTGTGGGTGTCGGCCGCCCGCCGCGACGACTACGAACGCGACCTCGTCACCCACGCCATCGAGTTACGTCCCGACCAGTTCAAGAAGGTCGCCGAAACCCTGTTGGGGTTCATCGACCAGGACGGCACCGAACCCGACCACCACACCCACCAACGGCGCCGCGAGATCCGGGTCGGGCGCCAGCAGGCCGACGGGATGAGCCGCATCGAAGGCTGGCTCACCCCCGAAGCGCGCGCCCTCGGGACGTCATCGCCGCCAAATACGCCGCCCCCGGCGCGAACGTTCCTCACGACGACGCCGCCACCGGGCGCGACGACCGCACCCCGGGCCAACGCCACCAGACGCCCTCACCCGGGTGATGGGCGACGCGATCGCCTCCGGCTCGCTGGGCCAGGTCGCCGGGGTACCCGCCAGCATCGTCGCCGGCACCACGCTCAACGAACTCGAACGCGCCGCCGGCTGGGCCCACACCGGCGGCGGCAACCGCATCCCCATCCGCGACCTCATCCGCATGGCCGCCACGTCCCGGCACTACCTGGCCGTGTTCGACGACCACACCGAAGAACTCCTCTACCTCGGCCGCGCCAAACGCACCGCCACCACCGCCCAACGCCTCGCCCTCTTCGCAAGGGATCGTGGCTGCACCCACCCCCACTGCACCGTGCCGTTCTACTGGACCGAAGCCCACCACACTGACGACTACGCCCAAGACGGGCGCACCGACATCGACACCCTCACCCTGGCCTGCCAACCCGCCAACCTGCTCATCGAGAAGACCGGGTGGACCACCGAACGCCCCGGCGACGGCCGCACTCACTGGATCCCGCCCGAACACCACGACACCGGCCAGTCACGAACCAACAACCACTTCCACCCCCACCGCTACCTCACCGAGGGCGACGACGAGGGCGGAGACCCCGAATAGCGCTGGGCTTCGGACCGATTGCTCACCTACAACGGCGATGCGCCTCGCAGGTGCTCGAAGATCAGCGACGTCTGCGTCCCGGCCACATCCGTGTCGGCGTTGAGGTTCTCGACGACGAACGCCCGCAGGTCCTCGGTGTCCCGCGCCGCGACATGAAGAATGAAATCGTCGGCGCCGGCGAGGAAGTACACGTCCATCACCTGCGGCCTGCTGCGGATGTGCTGGATGAAGTCGAGGATCCTGCCCCGGGCATTCGACTGCAGGGTCACCGAGATCATCGCCTGGAGGGACAGGCCCAAGGCCGCCGGGTTGATGTCGGTGTAGAACCCCCGGATCACCCCGAGTTCCTGGAGCCGACGGACGCGACCGTGACAGGTCGACGGTGCGATCCCGATCGACTCGGCCAGGGCGCTGTTGGAGATCCGGGCGTCGGCGTGCAGCGCGGTGAGGATGCGGCGGTCGACTTCGTCGATGTCCGCGGGCCGAACATTCTTCGACGGGCGCACCGCCGTGAGCCCTGGGTTCGTCGATCCTTCAGGCATCGCACCAATATACCGAATACTCGTCATTGCGATTGTGCTCAGATCGAAGTTTCTTCACAATTTTAGCAACGTCTACGTGAGGAGCATCATGCGCGTCGGGATCCCGACCGAGATCAAGAACAACGAGTACCGCGTCGCCATCACGCCCGCGGGCGTGGCGGAACTGACCAACCGCGGTCACGATGTGCTGATCCAATCCGGCGCAGGCGACGGGTCTGCCATCTCCGACGCCGACTTCAAAGCGGCCGGCGCCCAACTCGTCACCCACGCCGACCAGGTGTGGGCCGAGGCCGACCTCCTGCTGAAGGTCAAAGAACCGATCGAGCCCGAGTACTCCCGGATGCGCGAGGGCCAGACCCTGTTCACCTACCTGCATCTGGCCGCGTCGAAGCCCTGCACCGACGCCCTGCTGGCCTCCGGCACCACGTCCATCGCCTACGAGACCGTGCAGACCGTCGGCTCGGACGGATCGACAGCCCTGCCCCTGCTGGCACCGATGAGCGAAGTGGCCGGCCGGCTCTCCGCCCAGGTCGGCGCCTACCACCTGATGCGCACCCAGGGTGGCCGCGGTGTGCTGATGGGTGGCGTCCCCGGCGTCGCCCCGGCCAAGGTCGTGGTGATCGGCGGCGGTATGGCCGGCGACAACGCCGCCGCCGTGGCCTGGGGTATGGGCGCGCACGTCACCGTCTTCGACCTCAACATCAACATCCTGCGCAAGATCGATGCCGAGTACGGCGGCGCCATCGAGACCCGGTACTCCTCGCGCCTCGAGCTGGACGAGGCCGTCAAGCAGGCGGACCTGGTGATCGGCGCCGTACTGATCCCCGGCGCCAAGGCCCCCAAGCTGGTCACCAATTCGACTGTCGCGCAAATGAAGTCGGGCGCCGTGCTGGTCGACATCGCAATCGATCAGGGCGGCTGCTTCGAGGACTCCCGGCCCACCACCCACGACGATCCGACCTTCGCGGTGCACGACACGGTGTTCTACTGCGTGGCCAACATGCCGGGGGCCGTGCCACGCACGTCGACGTTCGCGCTGACCAACGCCACCATGCCGTACGTGCTCAAGCTGGCCGACAAGGGTTGGCGAGCCGCCTGCCAGGCCGACCCCGCGCTGGCCAAGGGCCTGTCCACCCACGCCGGCGCGCTGCTCAGCGAACAGGTTGCCGCCGACCTGGAACTGCCCTTCACCGATCCGGCGACCGTTCTCGCCTGACCGTCAGTCGACGTCGCCGTCGACGTAGAACCAGCGCCCGGCCCGAACGGCGAACCGGGACCGCTCGTGGAGGGCGCCGCCTCGCCGGCCCCGGCGGTAGTGCGCACGGAACTCCACTTCCCCGGTGTCCTCGCCGCGCCCACCACCGGTCACGTCGACGATCTCCAGGCCGATCCACTGCAGGTCCGCATCCGGGGTCAGCGCGGCGGGACGGGTGCGCGGATGCCAGGTCCGCCAGACATAGTCGAGATCGCCGACCGCATAGGCGCTGTAGCGCGACCGCATCAGTTCTTCGGCGGTGCCGGCCTGACGCTCACCCGCATGAAGCGGCAGGCAGCACCGCGCGAACGCCTCGCCGGTGCCGCACGGACACGGGTCGGTGGGTTGCTGATTCGCCAACGTTCTACCCGCGGCGCAACAGCTCCGGGAACACCGCCGCGGTCACCTCGCCGACCAACGGCCGCATGTTCTCGGCGTCGGGATCGTCGGTGGCCGTCTTCGTCATGACCGCAAGCAGCAGCCGCTGCCCTTGCGGGCCGTACGCGATGCCGACGTCGTTGGTGGTGCCGTAGTCACCGCTGCCGGTCTTGTCGGCAGTGGTCCACCCCGGCGGCAGCCCCGCCCTCATGCTCGACGTCTCGTTGGCCCGCATCCAATCCTCGAGCAGGCGGCGCTGGGGTGGGGCGAGCGCTTCGCCGGTCAGGATGGCCCGGAACCCGCCCGCCAGCGCCTCGGGCGTGCTGGTGTCCCGCGGATCCCCCGGGACCGCCGAGTTCAACTCGATCTCATACCGGTCCAGGCGTGAACGCGGATCGCCGATGCCGCGGGCGAACGCCGTGACCGCCGGTGGCCCGCCCACGTTGCGCAGCAGGATGTTCGCGGCGGCGTTGTCGCTGACCTGCAGGATCGCCTGGCACAGTTCGGTCAACGTCATCTCGCCACCCACCCGTGGTTCGGTGCGCGGCGAATTGGGCTGGAGGTCAGCCGCATTGACGGACAGCCTCTGGTCGAGCGACCGCTCACCCCGCCCGACGAGTTGAAGGATCTGCGCCGCCAGGTAGGCCTTGAACGTCGAGCACATGGCGAACGACTCCTGTGCCCGGTGCGCCACAGTGCGACCGGTGTCGAGATTTTGCGCGAACACCCCGATCACCGCGTTGTTGGCGCGTTCCAGGTTTTCGACGCCCCCAACCGGCGGTTGCGCGAACGCGGGCCGGCCGGCGTACGTGGCGAACGCCGCCGCACCGCCGAGCACGGCGGTGGCGGACAGGAGTCTTCTACGGGTGACGGAGTGGGCCATGCCTCGATGTCATCACGGCGCCGCCTCCGGCGCAACGGGTTACCGACCGACGGTCTGAAGTGGCTTCGGCAGCGACGTTTTCGTGCGGTGCGGACCCAGAACCGCCGCACCGTAGGACCGGGTGAGCAGCTGCCGCGCGACCGCGTTGACCTCGTCGAGGGTGACCGCACTGATCTGCTCGAGCGTGTAATCGATGCTGCGGTGCTTACCGTAATTCAGTTCACTGCGGCCGATTCGGTGCATGCGCGAACCGGAATCCTCCAGTCCGAGAACCAAACCACCGCGCAAGGACCCCTTCGCGATCCGGCACTCCGACTCGGAGATCCCGTCGCGGGCCACGTCCTCGAGCACGGCCGTCGTCACCCGGACCACCTCGTCGAACCGTTCCGGTTGGCACGCCGCGTAGATCGACAGTGCTCCGCTGTCGGAGAACGTGTCCACCGTGGAGTACACCGAGTACGCCAGGCCACGGGTCTCCCGGATCTCCTGGAACAACCGGGAACTCAGCCCACCGCCCAGTGCGGTGTTGAGGACGGACAACGCCCACCGGTGATCCCAGTGCCGGCCGGGGGTGCGCACGCCCATCGACAGATGGGTCTGCTCGGCGTCGCGGTTGATCAGCTGCAACGTCGGGCGTCCCGGCACCCGCCCGGTGCCCTTGCGCGGGGGCACCGCCGAGTGGCCACGAACCAGCCTGGGCCCGAAGTGCTTCCGCGCCAACGCCACGACGTCGTCGTGTTCGACGTTGCCGGCGACCGCCAGCACCATCCGTTCGGGCACATAGCGCCGGACGTGGAAGGAGTGCAGTTGGTTGCGGGTCATCGCCTCGATCGACTCGATGCTGCCGATCACGGGCCGACCGACCGGGTGGGAGCCGAACATCGCGGACAGGAAGACGTCGCCGAGTGTGTCCTCGGGATCGTCGTCGCGCATGGCGATCTCTTCGAGCACCACGTCGCGCTCGACCTCGACGTCCTCGACAGCACACCGGCCCCGCAGCACGACGTCGGCGACGAGGTCGACCGCCAACTCGAGGTCGGCGTCGAGCACGTGCGCGTAGTAGCAGGTGTGCTCGCGGGCGGTGAAGGCGTTCAACTCGCCGCCGACCGCGTCCACCGCCTGCGCGATGTCCACGGCGGTGCGGGTCGGCGTCGACTTGAACAGCAGATGTTCCAGGAAGTGCGCGGCGCCGGCCACCGTCGGACCCTCGTCGCGGGATCCGACGTTGACCCACACCCCGACCGATGCGGAGCGCACCGACGGGATGCGCTCGGTGACCACCCGCAGGCCGCCGGGCAGCGTGGTGCGGCGCACCGTGGTGTCATCCACGGTGGCCGCCTCCACGCTTGCTGTGCTGCGCCGCAGCGATTGCCGACTAATTGCCGGTCGTGGCGGCATCGGCGGTCGCGGGCGCCTCCGCCTTGTCCGAGGTGTCGCCCGCACCGTTGGCGGCGGCCTCCTCCTCGGCGACGAGGACGAGGGAGATCTTGCCGCGATTGTCGATGTCGGCGATCTCCACGCGCAGCTTGTCGCCCACCTTGGCCACGTCCTCGACCTTGGCGATGCGCTTCCCGCGTCCCAGCTTGGAGATGTGCACCAGACCGTCGCGGCCCGGCAGCAGCGAGACGAAGGCGCCGAAGTCGGTCGTCTTCACCACAGTGCCGAGGAACCGCTCACCGATCTTGGGCAGCTGCGGGTTGGCGATCGCGTTGATCTTGTCGATCGCGGCCTGGGCGGCCTCGCCGTTGGAGGCGCCGACGAACACGGTGCCGTCGTCCTCGATGGAGATCGACGCGCCGGTCTCCTCGGTGATCGAGTTGATCATCTTGCCCTTGGGCCCGATGACCTCGCCGATCTTGTCGACCGGGACCTTGATCGTGGTGATCCGCGGGGCGTACGGGCTCATCTCGTCCGGAGCGTCGATGGCCTCGGCCATCACCTCGAGGATCGTGATCCGGGCGTCCTTGGCCTGCGCCAGCGCCCCGGCCAGCACCTGCGACGGGATGCCGTCGAGCTTGGTGTCCAGCTGCAGGGCGGTGACGAAGTCCTTGGTGCCCGCGCACTTGAAGTCCATGTCGCCGAACGCATCCTCGGCGCCGAGGATGTCGGTCAGCGTCACGAAGCGTCTCTCGACGCCACCACCCTCGACCTCGACGTCGTCGGACACCAGGCCCATCGCGATACCGGCGACGGGCGCCTTCAGCGGCACACCGGCGTTCAGCAGCGACAGCGTCGACGCGCACACCGAGCCCATCGACGTCGAACCGTTGGAGCTCAGCGCCTCGGAGACCTGGCGGATCGCGTACGGGAACTCCTCGACGCTCGGCAGCACCGGCATCAGGGCCCGCTCGGCGAGCGCACCGTGGCCGATCTCGCGGCGCTTGGGCGAACCGACGCGGCCGGTCTCACCGGTCGAGTACGGCGGGAAGTTGTAGTGGTGCATGTAGCGCTTGCTGGTTTCCGGCCCCAGCGAGTCGATCTGCTGGGCCATCTTCACCATGTCCAGGGTGGTGACGCCCAGGATCTGGGTCTCGCCACGCTCGAACAGCGCGCTGCCGTGGGCCCGCGGCACGATCGCGACCTCAGCGGACAGCGCACGGATGTCGGTGACACCGCGGCCGTCGATGCGGAAGTGGTCGGTCAGGATGCGCTGGCGCACAAGCTTCTTCGTCAGCGAACGGAACGCCCCACCGATCTCCTTCTCGCGGCCGGCGTACTGCTCGGCGAGCCGCCCGAGCACCTCGACCTTGATCTCGTCGGTGCGGTTGTTGCGCTCTTCCTTGCCCGCGATGGTCAGCGCCTCCGACAGGGCGTCGGTGGCCACCGAGGCGACCGCGTAGTAGACGTCCTCGCCGTACTCCGGGAACAGCGGGTAGTCGGCGGTCGGCTTGGCGGCGCGCTCGGCGAGCTCCTGCTGGGCGGCGCACAGCGCGGCGATGAACGGCTTGGCCGCCTCCAGACCCTCGGCGACGACGGTCTCGGTGGGCGCCTGGGCACCGCCGGCGACCAGGTCGACGACCTTGTCGGTGGCCTCGGCCTCGACCATCATGATCGCGACGTCACCGTCGGCGAGCGCCCGGCCCGCGACGACCATGTCGAACACCGCACCCTCGAGCTGCTCGACGGTCGGGAAGGCGACCCACTGGCCGTCGATCAGCGCGACCCGCACGCCGCCGACCGGGCCGGAGAACGGCAGGCCGGCGATCTGGGTGGACGCCGAGGCGGCGTTGATGGCCACCACGTCGTACAGATCCTTGGGATCCAGGCTCATCACCGTGACGACCACCTGGATCTCGTTGCGCAGCCCGGAGACGAACGTCGGACGCAGCGGACGGTCGATCAACCGGCAGGTCAGGATGGCGTCGGTGGAGGGACGGCCCTCACGACGGAAGAACGAGCCGGGAATGCGACCCGCGGCGTACATCCGCTCCTCGACGTCGATGGTCAGCGGGAAGAAGTCGAAGTGGTCCTTCGGGCTCTTGCTGGCCGACGTGGCCGACAGCAGCATGGTCTCGTCGTCGAGGTAGGCGACGACGGCGCCGGCCGCCTGCTGGGCCAAGCGGCCGGTCTCGAAGCGGATGGTGCGGGTGCCGAAGCTCCCGTTGTCGATGACGGCGGTCGATTCGTACACACCGTCTTCAATTTCAACTACAGACATTGACGTCCGTACAGCCTCTCTGAATTCATTCAGCTGTTTCGCGTCGTCACGCCGGGAACACTCACAGCGGATGGACCACCGGCCTTGATGCGGCTACGGCCGTCGATCGAAGCGGCCGGGGACTCACAGGTCACCGGCAGCCACTACCGAAGACCGCCCGATCAGGCGGCTCCTGGCATGACACACGGGAACGAGACCCGCGGAACTGCGCGTATCGCACCCAACATGCGTTCGAACATGAGCGTCGAACACATCCATGCTACATGGCGGCCCTCTGCGATCGGACCCTGGATGACCCCGGCGGCGATTCGCCCGGATACGAAAAAACCGCGGCCGGGCCCGACGCATGGCGGGCCCGGCCGCGGCCGAGTCGGGACGGGACGCGTCAGCGACGCAGACCCAGCCGGTCGATCAGCGAGCGGTAGCGCTCGACGTCGACCTGGGCGACGTACTTCAGCAGCCGGCGGCGACGACCGACGAGCAGCAGCAGTCCGCGCCGCGAGTGGTGGTCGTGCTTGTGCTGCTTGAGGTGCTCGGTGAGGTCCGAGATGCGCTTGGTCAGCAGGGCGACCTGCGCTTCGGGTGAGCCGGTGTCCGACTCGTGCAGGCCGTACTGGCCCAGGATCTCTTTTTTCTGCTCGGCGGTAAGCGCCACGAAACTACTCCATCCATCGGTCCGCGGGTGACAAAGAAAGGCGACGTGGCCGCCGCGAACTGCAGCACACGTCGTTGACGTCGAGCAGTCTACCGCGCGTCGGCGCTCAGACAGAATTGCGCAGGATCGTGCGAGCCCGGTCGGTGTCCGTCCCCATCGTCGCGATCAGGTCGTCGACGGAGTCGAACCTCTCCTGCCCGCGGATGCGGGCCACGAAGTCGACCGCGACGTGCTGTCCGTAAAGGTCGGCGGAGGTGTCGAGGACGAACGCCTCGACGGTGCGGGTGCGCCCCGAGAAGGTGGGGTTGGTGCCGACGGACACAGCCGCCTGGTAGCGCTCGCCGGGGACCACCGTGCCCATCACCGGACCGTGCCCGAGGACGGTGAACCACGCGGCGTACACGCCGTCGGCCGGGATGGCCGAGTACATCGGCGGCGCCACGTTCGCGGTCGGAAAGCCCAGCCCGCGACCTCGTCCGTCACCGCGGACGACGACGCCCTCGACGCGGTGCGGGCGGCCCAGCGCCTCCGTGGCGGCGACGACGTCGCCGGCGTCGACGCAGGATCTGATGTAGGTCGACGAGAACGTGACGGTCTCGTCGCGGTGGTGTTCGGCCACCAGCGACAGGCTGTCGACGGCGAAGCCGAACCGCTCCCCCGCCTTGCGCAGCAGGTCGACGTTGCCTGCCGCCTTCTTGCCGAAGGTGAAGTTCTCCCCGACGACGACCTCGACGACGTGCAGCCGTTCCACGAGCAGTTCGTGGATGTAGCGCTCGGGGGTCAGCTTCATGAAGTCCGCCGTGAACGGCATCACCAGGAAGACGTCGATGCCCATCTCCTCGACCAGCTCCGCCCGGCGGGTCAGCGTGGTCAGCTGAGCCGGGTGGCTGCCCGGGAAGACGACCTCCATGGGGTGCGGATCGAACGTCATCAGCACCGTCGGCACCCCGCGGGACCGGCCGGACTTGACCGCGTTGTCGATCAACTCCGCGTGCCCACGGTGGACACCGTCGAACACCCCGATGGTGACGACGCACCGCCCCCAGTCCGTGGGGATGTCGTCCTGACCCCGCCAGCGCTGCACGACCGCAAGCCTACGGCGCGCCACGCTCGCCGGTTCCGCTAGATCACCGGATCGGGCGGTGAATGCCTAAACTTTGTGACTGTGAGTCCTGACAGCAACCCCCGCGACCTGACGACGGTCGCGCAGGACTACCTCAAGACCATCTGGACCGCGCAGGAGTGGTCGCACGAGAAGGTCAGCACGAAGTTGCTGGCCGAGCGGATCGGTGTCTCCGCCTCGACCGCCTCGGAGTCGATTCGCAAACTCGCCGACCAGGGTCTGGTCAACCACGAGAAGTACGGCGCGGTGACGCTGACGGACGAGGGCAGGCACGCCGCCCTCCAGATGGTGCGCAGGCACCGGCTGATGGAGACGTTCCTGGTCAACGAGCTGGGTTACAGCTGGGACGAGGTCCACGACGAGGCCGAGGTGCTCGAGCACGCGGTGTCGGATCTGATGCTGATGCGCATCGACGCCAAGCTGGGCCACCCGACCCGCGATCCGCACGGCGATCCGATCCCGGCGGCCGACGGCCGGGTGCCCACCCCGCCTGCGCGTCAGTTGTCCGAGTGCGAGGACGGCGACGCGGGCACGGTGGCCCGGATCTCCGACGCCGACCCCGAGATGCTGCGGTACTTCGACAGCGTGGGCATCAGCCTGGACTCGCGGTTGCGGGTGCTGGCACGGCGCGATTTCGCCGGCCTGATCACGGTCGCCATAGAAAGCCCCGAGAGCGCCGACGGCGGTGACGCCACCGTGGATCTGGGCAGCCCGGCCGCCGAGGCGATCTGGGTCGTGTCCCGCTAGGTCACCGGACGCCCGCCGCCGGGTCGACCGCACGTGTCGGATCTCCGGCTTGGAGCAACGCCTCGAGTTCGGCGTGGAAGCCCTGGGCCAGCGACCACGCGTCCGGCACCAGCCGTCGGCAGGCGGTGATCCCGATGTGCAGCTTGCCGCCCACCGAGATCCCCGTGATGTTGAGCCCGGTGCCGTGAAAGACCGGTCCCAGCAGGTACATCGCGTCGACCCGGCAGCCGAGGAAATAGAGCGTGTCCTGCGGCCCGGGAACGTGAGAGATCACCACGTTGTGGACGGGTCGGCGACGCGCCAGTCCCAGAGCGGAGTAGACCTGCAAGCCGGTAGACAGCAGAGTGCGGCCCGCGAGTTGTGCCCAGTCCAGCAGCAGCGTCGGTCCGATCGCGTCGCTGTGCTCCTTGGCGGCCGAGTTGCTGCCGGCGATGGCTCGGAGCCTCTCCGCGGGGTCGTCCAGCTGGCTTTCGAGGCGCGTGAACAACAGCGACAACTGATTGCGGCCCGGCCGGCCCGACCTGCCGTGCACCGGGACCGGCATCGCCGCGACCAGCGACTTCTCCGGTAGGCGGTCGCGGGCGATCAGGTAGCGGCGTAGCACACCCGAGCACAGGGCCGTCACCACATCGTCGGCCGTCACGCCGAAGAGTTCCCTCACTCGGTCCACGTCCTGCAGGTCGAGCGAGGTGTAGGCGACGACGCGCCGTCGGGTGACCGCGTCGTTGAACGGGGTGGCGGGCGCTCGGAACGGCGCCGCCATCGTCGACCCCGCCATCGACCGGCGCGCGATGTCGACCACGGTGGACAGCGTCGTCGCCGTCGTCTCCGCCAACCGCACGGGGCGCGTCGCCAGCTTCTTCAACCCGTCCACGGCCAGCCGCACCGTGCTCGCGCCGCCGGGTCGCGCCACCGTCTTCTCGCGGGGCAACTCGGGTTCGGTGCTGCACAGGCGAGCCAGCACGTCGGCGCCCATGACGCCGTCCACGCTGGCCCGGTGGATCTTGGTCATGATCACCAGCCGGTCGCGGCCGCCGCCCGCCCCTTCGATGACCCACATCTCCCACAGGGGCCGCTCGCGGTCCAGTGGGTAAGCGGCGATGCGCGCGTAGAGGTCCGCCAGCTCGGCACGCCCTCCCGGCGTCGGCACGGCGACGCGATGCAGATGTCTGTCGATGTCGAAGGTGTGGTCGTCCACCCATACCGGGTGATCCATGTTGAGCCGATGATCGGCCAGTTTCTGCCGGAACTCTGGGATCGCCGAAATCTGCAGGGCCAAAACCTCTTTCAACCGGTCGAACTGGTAGCCGCCCGGCATGGTGGAGGTGTTCAGCTCGAGGATCGAGCACACGTGCAGTGGTTGCGCCGGCGTCTCGGCGTACAGAAAACTGGCATCCAGCCCGCTGAGTCTCTCCATCGACCGGTCCCCTCGTCTTCGATGACGCGACGCAGGCGTTCCCGCACCGGTATGTCGTGACGATGCTCGACGGCGAGGCCTGCAGACCCCGACACCGTCGGCCTGCCGTGCGCCACGTCTGATCGGGTCAGTGTGGCTGTTCGAGTGTGACCCGACCCACATTCGGCGTACCCGGCACCGCCGCGGGCTGAAACCTCCACCGCGCTCACAGGGTGGCGGGTCGCAACACCACCACCGATTTCGTGCGCCGGGCGCCGTCCTCGAGCAGGGCGAGCACCGAGCCGTCCGAAGCGGTGGCCGCGTACACCCCGCTCAGACCCGCCGGTTCCAGCGGCCTTCCGTGCCTCGTGGACTCCGCCTCCTCGGCGGACAGGTCGCGGCGCGGGAAGGCCAGCAGGCACGCCTCATCGAGCGAATGGCTCAGGCGCGGCTCGTCGGCCAGCGCGTCGAGCGCGTACGCCTCGTCCAGCCCGAACCGCCCGACGCGAGTGCGCCGCAGCGCGGTCAGATGCCCGCCGACCGCCAGGGCGGCGCCGACGTCGCGGGCCAGCGCGCGGATGTAGGTGCCGCTGGAGCAGTCCACCGCGACGTCGACGTCGACGAACGCGTCGACCCGGCGGACCCCGAGCACGTCGAAGCGGTCGATGCGCACCCGGCGGGCGGCCAGTTCGACCGTCCGCCCCTCCCGCGCGAGCTTGTAGGCGCGCTGCCCGCCCACCTTGATCGCGCTGACCGCCGACGGCACCTGGTCGATCTCCCCCCGCAGCGCTGCGACGGCGTCGGCGATCTGCTCATCGGTGATCCCGGTCGCCGGTGTGGTCTCGACGACCTCCCCCTCGGCGTCCTCGGTCGTGGTGGTCTGCCCGAGCCGGATGGTCGCCGCGTACGACTTGTCGGTCGCGGTGAGCAGCCCGAGCAGTTTGGTGGCGCGGTCGATGCCCACAACGAGCACGCCGGTGGCCATCGGGTCGAGCGTGCCCGCGTGACCGACCTTGCGCGTGCCGAAGATCCGCCGGCACCGGCCGACCACGTCGTGGCTGGTCATGCCTGCGGGTTTGTCGACGACGACGATGCCGCCACCGACCCCGGCACCGGTCACAGGACGATCGCCGTCAGCGCCAGCCCGTCCCGCACCGACCATCTGCCCTCCAGGGCGCCCAGCGGCGGCCCGGTCTCGGCGACGGGATCGATGAGCACCTTGGAGACGAACCGTCCGGTCTCCCCTGACCCGTCGACGTCGAAGGTGATGTGGGCGTCCTCGAAGCCGAGCCACCGATGCGTCAACGGGAACCAGGCCTTGTACGTCGCCTCCTTGGCGCAGAACAGGATCCGGTCCCAGTGCAGGCCGGCGGGCAGCGCCGCCAGGGCGCTGCGTTCGGCGGGCAGGCTGATCGCGTCGAGCACCCCGTCGGGCAGCACGCCGTGCGGTTCGGCGTCGATGCCGATGGAGCGGACGTCGCCGCGGCGCGCGACGGCGGCGCCGCGGAAACCCTCGCAGTGGGTGAGGCTGCCCACCACGCCGTCGGGCCAGCACGGTTCACCCTTGTCGCCCTTGAGGATCGGAACAGGAGGCAGGCCCAGTGCACCGAGCGCCTCCCGCGCGCAGTGCCGGACGGTCACGAACTCGTTGCGGCGTTTGGCGACCGAGCGCGCGATCAACGGCTCCTCTTCGGGCAGCGGGGCGATGTCGGGCGGATCGTCGTAGCGTTCGGCGGAGATCACTCTCTGCCCCAGCACCTCCGGCAGCAGCGTCACTCGCGGGGTCATCCGCGCCTCGCCTTGATCCGCTCCTGCATCTTCGCGGCGTTCTCCCGCATCTCCTGCGTGATCTGGAAGTGCCCGCCGAACTCGTTGAGATAGCCGGGCGGGTACTTCGGTTCGGGCAGGATCTGGCGCAGCCACCGATAAGGCTTGCGGCGCCGCCATTCCCGCGGATATCCGACCGACACCTCTTCGAAGCGCACGTCGTCGTACCAGGTGGTGCGCGGAATGTGTAGATGCCCGTACACCGAACACGCCGCGTTGTACCGGATGTGCCAGTCCGCGGTCGCCGTCGTGCCGCACCACAACGAGAACTCCGGGTAGAACATCGCCTCGCAGGGTTCGCGCACCATCGGGAAGTGGTTCACCTGGATCGTCGGCGTCATCCAGTCCAGGTCCTCGAGGCGCTTTCGGGTGTAGTCGATCCGGTCGCGGCACCAGGCGTCCCGGGTGGCGTAGGGCTCGGCGGACAGCAGGAACTCGTCGGTGCCGACGACGTTGCGCTCGCGCGCGATGGCCAGCCCCTCGGCCTTGGACGCCGCGCCCCGGGGCAGGAAGCTGTAGTCGTAGAGCAGGAACATCGGCACGATCGTCGCGGGGCCACCCTCCTCGGTCCACACCGGGAACGGGTGCTCCGGGGTGACGATGCCCATCTCGTCGCACATCGTGACCAGGTAGTCGTAGCGCGACTTACCGAAGATCTGCATCGGATCCCTGGTGGTCGTCCACAGCTCGTGGTTACCCGGCACCCAGATGACCTTCGCGAAACGCTTCCGCAGCACATCCAGTGCCCAGCGGATCTCGTCGGTGCGCTCACCGACGTCGCCGGCGACGATCAGCCAGTCGTCCGGGGAGGACGGGTAGAGCGACTCGGTGACCGGCTTGTTGCCGGTGTGACCCGTATGCAGGTCGCTGATCGCCCACAGCACCGGTCGCCGGTCGCGGGGGCTCTGGGGTGACGCCACAACCGACCAGCCTACTGATGCGCCGCCCGACGCCGCCGCGAGCAACTAGAACGTGTTCTCATTCCGGGTTCTTCGGGGCCGTGCCGACGGCTACACTCCCCGAAGGGTCGGACACGACACGCGGCGGACTGAGCCGTCTGACAACAGGGGGTGACATGGCCGCCAAGCTGAGAGTGCTCTCGGCGTTGTGTGCGCTGTTCGCGGCAGTCATGGTGGTGTTCGCGACCAACCCGACGGGCGGGCCCGCCCCGGACAGGGTGGACCTGCGCTCGACGTTCCTGCCGCTGACCGGGTCGACGACCATCAAGTACCCGGTGCTCGACACCATCGATCCGTCCCCGTTCGACCCGTGCCGCGACATCCCGCTCGACGTCGTCCAGCGCGCGGGGCTGGCCTATACGCCGCCCGCCCCGGAGGACGCGCTGCGCTGCAAGTACGACGCGGGCAACTACCAGATGACCATCGAGGCGTTCGTGTGGCGGACCTACGAGGAGACGCTGCCGCCCGACGCCGTCCAGCTCGACATCGCCGGGCACCGGGCCGCGCAGTACTGGATCATGAAGCCCACCGACTGGAACAACCGGTGGTGGATCACGTGCGCGATCGCCTTCGACACGAGCTACGGCGTCATCCAGCAGGTGATGTTCTACTCGCCGATCTACTCGCAGCCCGACGTCGACTGCATGCAGACCAACCTGCAGAAGGCGCACGAACTGGCGCCGCACTACATCTATTAGAGGCGGCCGGCGCGGCTGGCTACCCTGGGCCGGATGACGTCAACCGGTTCCGCTGTGCTGCGCCGTTCGGTCGGCGACGCCGTCAGCCGCATGCTCGCCGTCCCTCCGCGCACCAGTGAGTTCACCGTCGAGCGCGGCGTGCGGGTGCCGATGCGCGACGGTGTCGACCTGATCGCCGACCACTACATCCCGGACTCCCCGACGCCGGCGGGCACGCTGCTGGTACGAGGCCCCTACGGCCGCGGCTGGCCGTTCTCGCTGCTGTTCGCGGTCGTCTACGCGACGCGGGGCTACCACGTCGTGGTGCAGAGCGTCCGGGGCACGTTCGGCTCGGGCGGCGCGTTCACCCCGATGGTCCACGAGAAGGACGACGGCGCCGACACCGCGGCCTGGCTGCGCGAACAGCCATGGTTCACCGGTTCTTTCGCGACCGTCGGGCTGTCCTATCTCGGGTTCACCCAGTGGGCGCTGCTCACCGACCCGCCGCCAGAGCTGAAGGCCGCGGTCATCGCCGTCGGCCCGCATGACTTCCGCGCGTCGTCGTGGGGCACCGGGTCGTTCTCGCTGAACGACTTCCTGGGCTGGAGCGACATGGTCAGCCGCCAGGAGGACACCCGCGGTGTCGCGGCGCTGATCCGGCAGATGCGGGCGCGCCGGGCACTCGCCCGCGCCACGGCCGACCTTCCGCTCGGTGAGGCCGGACGCCGTCTCCTCGGCGACGGTGCGAACTGGTTCGAGTCCTGGATCGAACAGGCCGACGACGCCGCGTTCTGGGACGATCTGCGGGCCAACGAGGCGCTCGACCGGGTCGACATCCCCATCCTGCTGTTCGGCGGCTGGCAGGACCTCTTCCTCGAGCAGACGCTCGCCCAGTACACCCATCTGCGGCGCCGTGGCGTGCCTGCCGCGCTGACGGTCGGGGCGTGGACGCACACGCAGCTGATGACGAAAGCCGCCCCCACCGTCGTGCGCGAGACGCTGGACTGGCTGGACACCCACCTGAGCGACGCACCGGCATCCGGGCGCTCACCGGTGCGCATCGAGATCAACAACGACCGGTGGCACGACCTCACGGACTGGCCGCCGTCGATGCCCGAACTGCAGCTGTTCCCGCACGCAACAGGCGAATTGGCCACGGCGCCACCGGATCCGGGCGCCGCGCCCTCGGTGTTCACCTTCGATCCGACCGACCCCACCCCGACCATCGGCGGCCGCCTGCTGTCCGCGCAGGCCGGCTACCGCGCCGACCGCCGGCTGGCCCGCCGGGACGATGTGCTGACCTTCACCGGCGACCCGCTGCCCGCGGACCTCTATGTGGTCGGAACGCCCGTGGTCGAGCTCGCGCACTCGTGCGACAACCCGCACCGCGACCTGTTCGTGCGCCTGTCCGAGGTGGATCGGAAAGGCCGCTCCCGCAACGTCACCGACGGCTTCCGGCGCCTGACGGGTGAGGACGGCATCGTCCGGCTCGACCTCGACGCGGTGGCCCACCGCTTCCGCGAGGGTTCCCGGCTGCGCCTGCTGGTCGCCGGTGGCTCCCATCCGCGGTTCGCCCGCAATCTCGGGACCGGCGAACCGCCGATCAGCGGCAGCAGGACCGTCCCGGCCACCCACACGGTCCACCACGGCCGGGGCGGGGTGTCGCGTCTGGTGCTGCCCGCGGGTCCGACGCCCCCGTCAGCCGACTGACCGGCGCACCGTCTCGGCGACCGCGGCGAGCGTGGCGTCGTCGTGCACGGGCGGCTCCCACGCCGGGCGCACCGGCAGGTCGGCCCAGCTCGTGCAGCCCCCGTACTGCGGGGTGCGGTCGATGCGGACCGGTTCTGTCAACGGGCTGACCTGTACGACCAGCACGGTCAGCCGGTGTCTCGGCCGGAAGTCGAGCCGGTCGGCCCGTACCGACTCGGCGGTCCAGATGTGCATCGGCTCGAGGGCGCCGATGGCCTCGGGACGGTTCACCTCGACCGCGGCGACGACTCTCGCGCCGGCGCGCAGCGTCAGCGTCCCCTCGGTGCTGTCGGCCGCGGCCGGGCCGAGGAGGTCGCGGTGTTCGGGGCGCACCCGTTCGGCGTGACTGTGGGCGACCGTCGGAAACAGCAGGAACCGGTCGGCCCGAACGTCAGCGCCGAGATGGAACCGCTTCTCGCTGATGCCGCCCTTGCGCAGGAGGACGGTCTGCCTGCCGTCGAGCATCGCGTGCACAGCGGCACTCCACTCCTTGAGCGCCGGGGTGCTCACGCCTGCGCACGCGAGGAGCGATCAAGCCCTGGATCGAGCCGAGCCCGCACCTCGGGCCGGCGCAACGGCGGCACGCTCTTGGGCGGTTGGCGTCGCGGGGGCAGCGCGGACAGCAGACGGGTGGTCGTCGCGGTGACCTCGGCGACGGCCGTCTCGAACGCGTCGGCGTTGGCCGCGGTGGGACGCGTGACTCCGCTGACCTTGCGGACGTACTGCCGGGCCGCCGCCTCGATCTCCTCAGCCGTGGCCGCCGGCTCCAGACCGCGCAGTTCGGTGATGTTTCGGCACATGACAGCCACGATAGGCGCGGGGGCTAGCGTCTAGCACCATGAGCAACGCTGACACCCCTGACGTTCTGGCGATCGAGACCACCGATCGGGTCCGCACCCTGACGCTGAACCGGCCGCAGGCCCGCAATGCGTTGTCCGCGGCGCTGCGTGAGGCGTTCTTCGGTGCGTTGCGCGACGCGGAGTCCGACGACGAGGTCGACGTGGTGATCGTGACCGGAGCCGACCCGGTGTTCTGCGCGGGCCTCGACCTCAAGGAACTTGGGGATCAGACCCAGCTGCCGGACATCTCGCCGAAGTGGCCGTCGATGACCAAGCCGGTGATCGGTGCGATCAACGGTGCGGCGGTGACCGGCGGTCTCGAGATCGCGCTGTACTGCGACCTCCTGATCGCCTCCGAACTGGCCCGGTTCGCCGACACCCACGCCCGGGTCGGTCTGCTGCCGACCTGGGGTCTGTCGGTGCGGTTGCCGCAGAAGGTGGGCGTCGGCATGGCCCGCCGGATGAGCCTCACCGGCGACTACCTGTCGGCGACCGATGCGCTGCGCGCCGGCTTGGTCACCGAGGTCGTCCCGCACGCCGAACTGCTGCCGACCGCGCGGGCGATCGCGGCGTCGATCGTCGGCAACAACCAGCGCGCGGTGCGCTCGCTGCTGGAGTCCTACCACCGCATCGACGAATCCGAGACCGCCGGCGCGTTGTGGCTGGAGGCGGACGCCGCGCGCCGGTGGATGGCGTCGGCCACCGGGGACGACGTCGCCGCGAGCCGCTCCGCGGTGTTCGAGCGGGGCCGCGCCCAGGTGCGCTAGGCGGTCGGTTGCGCTTCATCACCTCGGGACAACGGAACCTGCTGTCTCCCAGTCTGTTCGGCGGCGAGCTCCGCCACGCTCATCCCGTCGACGAGACGGTCCAGCGCGCCGGTCATGGCCGGACACTCCCGGGCGGGGTGGTCGGCCGGGCACCTCAGCGCATGGCTGAGGAACTGCTGGGCACCCTGTGCTCGGGCGATCACCCGGTCCAGTTCGGCGATCTGGTCGCGCACCGTCTGGCGCCACTGCTCACTCGGTGCGTCGAGTACCGCCACCGCGGTGTCGAGCGGGAGACCGAGCCCGTGAACGATCTTGAGCAGTGCCAGCCGCCGCAGCTCGTCGGGCCCGTACATCCGCCGCCCCGACCGCCGCGCCTGCGGGCGCACCAGTCCGCGATCGTCGTAATAGCGCAGTGCCGACGTCGTCATCCCCAGCCGGGCTGCCGCCTCACCGATCGGAATCGACTCCACCCGGCCATTTGACTTCAACCCGACTTGAACCGGCAAGGTCGTCTCATGACCGAATCCACCACCGTGGTCAACCACCACGCCGGCCAACCCGGCTTCGCCGGCCCCATCGGCGTCCTGTTCGCCGTCGTGTTCCTGCTCACCGGACGCGGCCACGCCCGTCTGGCCGCCGACGTCGCCGCGGTGTCGTCGCAGGACCGCGTCGTCGACATCGGGTGCGGTCCCGGCACCGCCGCCCGGCTGGCCGCCCGGCGGGGCGCCCGGGTCACCGGTGTCGACCCGTCAGCGGCCATGTTGCGGGTGGCGCGGGCGGTGACCCGGCGCCGCACCGCGGTGAGGTGGGTCCGGGGCGGCGCCGAAGCGCTGCCCGTACCCGATACGTCCGCGACGGTCGTGTGGGCGTTGGCCACGGTGCACCACTGGCCCGATGTGGTCGCGGCGCTGACCGAGATACACCGCGTTCTGTCTCCGGGCGGGCGGCTGCTCGTCGTGGAACGTCAGGTGCAACCCGAGGCCACGGGGTTCGCCAGCCACGGCTGGACCGCTCAACAGGCCGAGGCGTTTGTCGTGCTGAGTGAGTCCGCGGGCCTGACCGATGTGCGCGTGACCGCACACGGGCGCGGACGCCGAGCCGCCTGGGTGGTCCGCGGTGTCCGGCCGTCAGCGCGTGCCGGGGATCAGCCAGCGTCCGGACAGCGCCCGCCAGCCGACGAACACCAGGCGCAACACCATGAACGTCGACAGTCCGGCCCAGATGCCGAGCAGTCCCCACCCGAACCCCAGCGACAGCCAGATCAGCGGCAGAAACCCGACCAGCGCGCTGATCAGCGTGGCGTTGCGCATGAACGTCGCGTCACCGGCGCCGAGCAGCACACCGTCGAGCGCGAACACCACACCGGCGACCGGTAACTGACCCACCAGGAACCACCACGGCACACCGATCTCGTCGAGCACCGACCGATCGTCGGTGAACACGCCCGGCAGCACCGACGACCCGACGGCGAACACCAGCGCCAACAGCCCGGCGGCCACCGTCGAGAAGACGGTCACCCGCCACGCCACGGACTTCGCGTGCGGAAGGTGACCGGCCCCCAGCGCCGCGCCGACCAGTGACTGCGCGGCGATGGCGAGTGAATCCAGCACGAGCGCAAGGAAATTCCACAGCTGCAGCACAACCTGGTGGGCGGCGACGGCGGCCGCGCCGAACCGCGCGGCCACCGCGCCCGCGGAGACGAAGCAGGCCTGGAACGCCACGGTCCGCAGGACCAGATCACGGCCCATCACCACCTGCGCGCGCAGCACCGACGGCTGCGGACGCAGCGGCGCCCGCTCCACGATCAGCGCCCGGCAGAACAGGATCGCGGCCAGCCACTGCCCGACGACGTTGGCCACCGCCGAACCCGCCAGCCCCATCTCGGGCGCGCCCAGCCAGCCGTACACGAGCAGCGGGCACAGCACCGCGGACACCGCGAAACCGAAGACGACGTAGCGCAGCGGCCGCATCGTGTCCTGCACCCCGCGCATCCACCCGTTGCCCGCCGCCGCGATCAGGATCGCGGGCACCGCCAGACTGGCGATGCGCACCCACGGCAGTGCGGCGTCGGCGATCTCGCCGCCTGCGGCCAGGGCGGAGACCAGCGGCACCGCCGTCGCCTGCACGGCCACCACGATCGTCGTCCCGATGGCCAGGGCCAGCCAGGTGGCCTGCACGCCCTCCCCCACGGCGGCCGTCCGGTCGCCGGCGCCGTAGAACCGGGCCGCGCGCGCCGTCGTGCCGTACGAGAGGAACGTCAGTTGCGCACTGAGCACACCCATGACGAGCGCGCCGATGGCGAGCCCGGCCAGGCTCAGTGCGCCGAGGCGCCCGACCACCGCGAGGTCGAACAGCAGATAGATCGGTTCGGCGGCGAGCACACCCAGCGCCGGGAAGGCCAGCGCCGCGATGCGCCGGCTGGTCGCCGGCTCGACGGGCGGTACGCCGTCGAGCTCAGCCAAGTGCCGCTCTCAGCGCCGCGACCACGTCGTCGGCGGGTCCGCTGGCCGAATAGCCGGCCGCCAGCCGGTGGCCGCCGCCGCCGAACGCACTGGCCACCGACGTGAGGTCGATCGACTTCGCGCGCATCGACACGGACCACTGTTGCGGCTGGAGTTCCTTGAACACCGCGGCCACCTCGGCCTGCTGCGTGGTGCGCACGATGTCGACGATGCTCTCGACTTCCTCGGGCCGCGCGTCGGCCAGCTCCTCGTGGGTCACCACCGCGTACACCAGGCCGCGGCCGTCCACCGCGTCGGGCAGCAGCCGGGCCGACGCCAGCACGCGCGAGAGCATCGGCAGCCACGCGAACGGGTGGGTGTCGAGCAGGGTCCGGCTGATCGCGGCGTTGTCCACGCCGATCTCGACCAGCCGCGCGGCCAGCCGGTGCGCGCGTGCGCTCGCCCAGCGGAACGAGCCGGTGTCGGTGGTCAGGCCGGCGTAGAGACAGTGCGCCACGCCGAGGTCGATCGGCTTGTGCCATGCGTCGAGGAGTTCGGCGACCAGCATCGTGGTGGAGTCCGCCGACGGGTCGACGTAGTTCGCCGTCCCGAACAGCTGGTTGGACGCGTGGTGGTCGATCACCAGCACGCGCCGTCCCGGCGCGGCCAGGTCCGCCAGCGCGCCCAGCCGGTTGACGCTCGGGATGTCCACGGTGACCACCAGGTCGGCGTCGCGGAGCATCGCCTCCGGCGCCACCAGCAGGTGACCGCCGGGCAGGGATTGCAACGACTCCGGCAGGTCGGCGGGTGCGGCGAAACTGACCTCGACACCCTTGCCGGCGTGGTCGAGGACCAGCGCCAACGCCAGGCCGGCGCCGATGGTGTCGGCGTCCGGGTAGACGTGACAGACCACACTGACGGTCGAAGCCGCGGCCAGTATGTCGGCCGCCCGGTATGCGTCTATGCGCGCGCCGGCTGGTACGTCAGTCGTCTTGTCGATTGCGGTCACCGGTGTCCTCAGCGTCGAGCTCGTGGTCCGATTCCCCGGGAGTCTCCTCCGCCCCACTCACACGGTACGGGTCGGCATCGCCCGCGTGCTTGGCGCCCTCACGAACTCTCGCCAAATCCTCATCTGCGGCGCGGGCGCGGGCCAGCAACTCCTCCATCCGGTGCGCGGTGTCGGGCACCGTGTCGCGGACGAACGCCAGGGTCGGGGTGAACCGCACCCCGGTCCCGGCGCCCACCTTGGTGCGCAACACACCCTTGGCCTTGTCCAGTGCGGCCGCCGCCCCGGCGTAATCCGGTTCGTCGTCGAGGCTGCGGCCCAGCACCGTGTAGTACAGCGTCGCGTCGTGGAGATCGTTGGTCACCTTGGCGTCGGTGATCGTCACACCGGCCAGCCGTGGATCCTTGATCTCGTACTCGATCGCCGAGGCGACGATGGTGGAGATGCGCTTGGCCAACCGCTTCGCTCGTGCCGGGTCAGCCATGCCTTAGGTCCTCGCCTTCTCCACCAGTTCGTACGTCTCGATGACGTCGCCCTCTTTGATATCCGAGTACGTCAGCGTCAAACCACATTCGTAGCCGTCGCGCACCTCGGTGACGTCCTCCTTCTCCCGCCGCAGCGAGGAGACGGTGAGGTTCTCGGCCACCACGACGTTGTCGCGCAGCAGACGGGCCTTGGCGTTACGCCGCATGATGCCCGACTGGACCAGGCAACCGGCGATGTTGCCGACCTTCGACGACCGGAAGATCGCGCGGATCTCGGCGCGGCCGAGTTCGCGCTCCTCGTAGATCGGCTTGAGCATGCCCTTGAGCGCGCTCTCGATCTCGTCGATGGCCTGGTAGATCACCGAGTAGTACCGGATCTCCACCCCTTCGCGGTTGGCCAGTTCGGTGGCCTTGCCCTCGGCGCGAACGTTGAACCCGATGATGATCGCGTCCGAGGCCGACGCCAGGTTGACGTTGGTCTCGGTGACACCACCGACACCGCGGTCGATGACGCGCAGCTCGACCTCGTCGTCGACCTGGATGCCCAGCAGGGCCTCCTCGAGCGCCTCGACCGTACCGGCGTTGTCGCCTTTGAGGATCAGGTTCAGCTGGCTGGTCTCCTTCAGCGCCGAATCCAGGTCCTCCAGGCTGATCCGCTTGCGGCTGCGCGCGGCCATCGCGTTGCGCTTGCGCGCGCTGCGGCGGTCGGCGATCTGGCGGGCGATGCGGTCCTCGTCGACGACCAGGAAGTTGTCACCGGCACCGGGCACCGACGTGAAGCCGATGACCTGGACCGGCCGCGACGGCAGCGCCTCGGTCACGTCCTCGCCGTGCTCGTCGACCATGCGGCGCACGCGGCCGTAGGCGTCGCCTGCCACCACCGAGTCGCCGACCCGCAGCGTGCCGCGCTGGATCAGCACGGTCGCGACGGGGCCGCGGCCACGGTCGAGGTGCGCCTCGATCGCCACGCCCTGGGCCTCCATGTCCGGATTGGCCCGCAGGTCCAGCGAGGCGTCGGCGGTCAGGATGACCGCCTCGAGCAGCGCCTCGATGTTGGTGCCCGCCTTGGCGGAGATGTCGACGAACATCGTGTCGCCGCCGTACTCCTCGGGCACCAGGCCGTACTCGGTGAGCTGACCGCGGATCTTCGCCGGGTCGGCGCCCTCCTTGTCGATCTTGTTGACCGCCACCACGATCGGCACGTCGGCGGCCTGCGCGTGGTTGACGGCCTCGACCGTCTGCGGCATGACGCCGTCGTCGGCGGCCACCACCAGGATCGCGATGTCGGTGGCCTTGGCGCCGCGGGCACGCATGGCGGTGAACGCCTCGTGACCCGGGGTGTCGATGAAGGTGATGGGCCGCTCGTTGCCGTCGAGGTCGACCGTCACCTGGTAGGCGCCGATGTGCTGGGTGATGCCGCCGGCCTCGCCCTCACGGACGGTGGCGTTACGGATCGTGTCCAGCAGGCGCGTCTTGCCGTGGTCGACGTGACCCATGACGGTGACGACCGGCGGGCGGATCTCGAGGTCCTCCTCGCCGCCCTCGTCCTCGCCGTAGGTGAGGTCGAACGACTCGAGCAGTTCGCGGTCCTCGTCCTCGGGCGAGACGACCTGCACGACGTAGTTCATCTCGCTGCCGAGCAGCTCGAGGGTCTCGTCGTTCACCGACTGCGTCGCGGTGACCATCTCACCGAGGTTGAACAGCGCCTGGACCAGCGAGGCCGGGTTGGCGTTGATCTTCTCGGCGAAGTCGCTCAGCGACGCGCCGCGTGCCAGCCGGATGGTCTCGCCGTTGCCGTGCGGCAACCGCACGCCACCGACGACCGGGGCCTGCATGTTCTCGTACTCGGCGCGTTTCGCCCGCTTCGACTTGCGACCGCGCTTGGGCGCACCGCCGGGACGGCCGAACGCACCGGCCGCGCCACCGCGCTGACCGGGGCGGCCACCGCCGCCACCGGGACGACCGCGGAAACCTCCACCTGCCGGGGCGCCACCGCCACCGCCGGCGCCGCCGCCGCGGTAGTTACCACCGCCGCCACCGCCGCCGGGACCACCGGGGCGACCACCGCCGCCACCGGGTCCACGACCACCGGGGCCGGGGCGCGGGCCGCCTGGACGTCCCGCGGGAGCACCCGGACGGGGACCGGCGGGACGCGGCGGCATGTTGTTGGGCGACATGCCGGGACGCGGCGTGCCGGGCCGGGGGGCTCCGGGACGCGGCTGCGGCCGAGGAATCGGCCGCTCCACCGGCTGTTGCGTCGAGAACGGGTTGTTGCCGACGCGCGGGGTGCGCGGTGCGGGCTTGGGCGCCGGGCCGGGGCGGGGACCGGGTGTCGGTCCCGGCCGCGCCGGTGCGGGGG
>NZ_LQIU01000055.1 GCF_001499995.1 Mycobacterium sp. IS-1496 | reverse complement strand
ATGTGTGGCGGGGAACGGCTGCGACGGCGGATGCGGTGGGGGGTCGGGTGGCCGGTTCGGCGGTGGTCCCGGTTCCCACCCGGTGGTGCTCATTTCTGGTCGCCGACGGGCTGGTCGCCGGGTGCGTACCGGATCGCGGTGTCGAGGGGGTCGCGGACCGGCGGCTCGGTGTGCAGGTGCGCTTCGGCGACCGCGCGTTTGGGCCGGTCCAGGTCGGCCGGATCCGGCTGGCCGCGGAAGCGGTGCCACAGCCGGCGGCCCGCCAGCAGCACCAGGACCGCGCCCGCGCTCAGCGTGATGATGAACAGGACCTTGCCGTAGGCGTTGGAGTGCACCGACAGCCGCACCGGTTCACCCAGCGGCACCCCGTCGGGTGTCCGCAGTGTCACATCGACCGCGACCCGCTGAGTGAAGTGCACCTCGATCGGGACCCGCAGGGGCAGGTAACCGGGCGGCAGGCTGAGCTCGCCCATGTCGTCGACCGTCATCCCGGGCGGCGCGTCGACCGCCAGCCGCACCCGGATCGGCACCGGCAGGTCGTTGCGCAGCGCGAGCGGCAGCGGGCTGCGTTCGGTGGCCAGGGTGTACGCACCGCCGGGGTTCATGATGCGGACGGCGCCGAACATGTCACCGACGGTGTCGGTGGTCACCGCGAGCCGCTGCTGGGCCAGGCCGTTGCGGGCGGACGGGGGTACGGACTGGCTCAGCGCGCGCAGCATGTCCTCGCGCAGTGGGGCGGTGTATCCGATGCCGGTCAGGCCCGTCCGCTCGTCGACGCCGAGGGCGGCGGTCAGCCCGGCGAGGCGTCCGTTGGTGGCGGCGACCGCGGAGGTCACCGCGTCGTCGATGCGGCCGCGGGGGTTGCCGATGTCGTCGGCCGGCCAGCCGGCATCGGGCTGGGGCGGTACGGCGTCCCCCTCGGCGATGACCTCGCGCAGCGGCCGGGGAAGTGCGAGGCCGGCCCGGATGGCGGTGCCCATCGTGGTCAGGATGGTCTGGGCGTCGTCGGGACGCGGGCTCCACACCAGCGGCGGTACCACGATCTCGGTGCGCGGTTCGGTCTCGGGTCGCAGGCTGCGCCACAGCAGGGATCCGATCGCGTTCTGGCGCCGGGCCACCGGCGAGTCCTGCCGCAACGGGATGTCGAGCGAGGGATCGAGGTAGGTCGGCGCGGTGGGCTCGCTGCCGGCACCGGCCAGTGCCGCACCGACGGTCGGGTCGAACGGCATCGCGACGAGGGTGGGGGAGTACCGCGCGGGAGCCAGTTCGGCGGTCGAGCCCAGTCCGCTCGCGTCGTCGCGGGCGGTGAGCGTCGCCGCGGTGACGGCGACCGTGCGGCCCTGCGTGGACAGCAGCTGCGCCGCGGGCCCGGTGAGCGGGCCGTCGCCGGTCAGCGTGACGCCGCGGGTGGTCGCGACGCCGAGGATCTGGTCGACGATGTCGGCCGCGCCGGTGGTGGCGATCATGGCCAGCCTCGGGTCGCCCACCCGCTGCAGCGCGTCCAGGTCGGCCTGGGCGTACGGCGTGGACGCCACACACATCCGCTTCGCGAGCACCTTGAGCCGGTTCAGCCAGCCGACTGCGGCCTCCTGTCCGGTGCCGGGGCGGGTCGGCGTGGTCGGTCCGGCGTCGGGTCCGTCGTTCACGACGTATCCAGCCGTCATCGCGTTGACGGTCACCAGCAGGTCCGGGTCGACCGCCAGGCACAGCGCCCGGCCGACCTCGCCGCCCGGGTCGACGGTCGGGCCGGTGGCGAAATCGACCGCGGCGAGCAGCGTATCCAGCCGGCCCCCGGGCGCCAGCGATGCGGCGAGCTCGTCGTCGGCCAGGCGCACGGGCGTCGTCCCGCCGGGGATGCCCGCGGCCAGCCGGGGTTTGTCGGCCAGCGGCCAGAACATGGTCAGCCGCACCGGTTTCGAGGTGTCGGGGGGGACGACGGAGGTCAGCGTGTCGGCGGCCGACTCGGCGCCCGGTTCGGGCGGGACGCCCAGCACCGGCAGCAGGAACCGCGCGTCGTCGAGCCGGGCGGGCGCCCCGTAGTCCGGCGTGCCGTTGACGTTGACCAGCACCGGATACACGCCCGGCTGCTCGATGCGCAGCGACGGACCGGCCGCGGCGCGGATCGGGTAGGCGAGGGTGAACGGCACCTCCTTGCCGCGGGCGAGTTCGGGGGCGACGGTGATGAAGTCGGCGACCGGTTCGAACTGGTCGAGGTTGCCGGTCAGGTTGGTGCGCAGCCCAGAAGACGAGTCGACGGCCGGGGCGTGCTCCAGGCGCAGCACCACGTCGCGGACCGCACGGTCCCCGATATTGCGCACCACCCCGGATACCGTGACGACGGGATCGCTGGCCGTGGTGACGACGTCGGGGGTGACACGGTCGATGCGCAACTGGAGGAAGGGGGCGGCGCCGGGCTCACCGGCGGCGGCCTGCGGCAGGGCGGTCGAGACGGCGGTCAGCAGGAGCAGGACAAGCACGGCCAGCAGACGCGGCACCGTCGCCGTCGTGCGTGGCGCCGCCACGGTCCTCACTGGCCTTTTCCGCATCCGTTCGTCCGCCGGCCGGGAGGGGTTTGGCTGGACTCGTCACGACGACGGTTGCGGGTGTGCGAATGGGTCTGGGGGCGTCGGCGCGGCGAGGTGCGCGGCAGCGGCGGCAGGGCCGACGGGCCGTCGCTGTGCAGTCTGTCGATGAGTTCGTGGGCGACCTCGGCCAGCCGGCGCTCGTCGGCGTAGGCCAGCCGGTCCGGCAGTTCCTTCAGCGGCACCCACGCCACCTCGGTCACCTCGACGTCCTCGTCGGACAGTTCACCGCCGAGAAATCGCATCAGGTAATGGTGCACGGTCTTGTGGACGCGCCGGCCCTCGGTCACGAACCAGTAGTCGATGCTGCCCAGCGCGGCCAGCACGTCACCGCGGATCCCGGTCTCCTCGGCCACCTCGCGGATCGCGGTCTGCTCGGCCGTCTCACCCAACTCGATGTGCCCCTTGGGCAGCGACCACAGCATCCGGCCGCGCCGGTCGATCCGGCCGATCAGCGCCGCGACCTGGCTTTCCTTCGGGCCGTCGATCCCGTCGATGACCAGACCGCCCGCCGAGGTCTCGTGCACGGTGCGCAGCCGTTCCTGGGGGCGGCGGGGCCGGGACTTGCGGGCCTGGTCGGTGGGTTTGGCCGTCGTCTCGGGGGTATCCGCGTTGTCGACGCCGTCGGTGCGTTCGGCGGAGGCGGTGGATCGATCGGCGGCCGCCTGCGGGGGTCCGGCCGCGCGTCGGCCACGACGTCGCCCGCGGCGGCGTCGTGATTTGGGCTGTTCGCCTTCCGACACCCAAGCGATAGTAGCTGCCACCCGGTTTCACTCCGGCCACACTCGCCGGTCGCTGCCGGACCGTTACCCTCTAGGCTCAACGAACGTGCCGGACGACCCAGACGACCTCGCCACCGACGCCGAGCTGCTGGCCCGTGCCGCAGTGGCGCTCAACCGCGACGGCGAGGTCCTGCGCGATATCGGCGCGGTCTTCGCGCAAGCCGGTCACACCTTGTATCTGGTCGGTGGCAGTGTGCGCGATGCGCTGCTCGGCAGGCTGGGCGACGACCTCGACTTCACCACCGACGCGCGCCCCGAGCAGATGCAGGCGTTCCTGCGGCCGTGGGCGGACGCGCTGTGGGATACCGGCATCGAATTCGGCACGGTCGGGGTGGGCAAGGCCGGTCACCGCCTGGAGATCACGACCTTCCGCGCCGACAGCTACGACCAGGTGTCGCGCAATCCCCAGGTCCGGTACGGCGACCGGCTCGAGGACGATCTGGTGCGCCGGGACTTCACCGTCAACGCCATGGCGGTGGCGATCACGGCGTCCGGGCCCGGTAAGTTCCACGACCCGCTGGGCGGGTTGGCGGCGCTGCGCGCGAAGGTGCTCGACACGCCGTCGGCGCCGGAGGTGTCGTTCGGTGACGACCCGCTGCGGATGTTGCGCGCCGCGCGCTTCGCCTCGCAACTGGGGTTCGACGTCGCGCCGCGGGTGCGGACGGCGATGACGGAGATGGCGGCGCAGCTGGCCCGCATCACCGTGGAGCGTGTCGCCGCGGAGCTGGACAAGCTGCTGCTCGGCGCCGACCCGGTGACCGGGATCGACCTCATGGTGCAGACCGGCCTCGGCGATGTGGTGCTGCCGGAGGTCGGCGGGATGCGGATGGCCATCGACGAACACCACCAGCACAAGGACGTCTACTGGCATTCGCTGACCGTGCTGCGCCAGGCGATCGACCTGGAGGACGACGGCCCCGATCTGGTCTTGCGCTGGGCGGCGCTGCTGCACGACATCGGCAAGCCGGCGACGCGGCGCCACGAACCCGACGGCGGCGTGAGCTTCCACCACCACGAGGTCGTCGGCGCGAAGATGGCCCGCAAGCGGATGCGGGCGCTGAAGTACTCCAAGCAGATGGTCGACGACGTGTCGCAGCTGGTGTTCCTGCACCTGCGCTTCCACGGTTACGGCGACGGCAAGTGGACCGATTCGGCGGTGCGCCGCTATGTCACCGACGCCGGTCCGCTGCTGGCCCGGCTGCACAAGCTCGTCCGCGCCGACTGCACGACCCGCAACAAGCGGCGGGCCGCCCGGCTGCAGGCGAACTACGACGACCTCGAGCGCCGCATCGCCGAGCTGGCCGCGAAGGAGGATCTGCAGCGGGTGCGGCCGGACCTCGACGGCAACGAGATCATGAAGCTGCTCGACATCCCGGCCGGGCCGCAGGTGGGGGAGGCGTGGCGCTACCTCAAGGAGCTGCGCCTCGACCGCGGGCCGCTCTCGCACGACGAGGCCGTCGACGAACTGGTCAAGTGGTGGAACCAGAAGCAGCGCCCCGGCGTCTGAACACCTGTGGAGTACTGCCTGGGTGAGCCCGACGGATCGGCGACCATGTGGACCGCCGAGCCGGACGTCGACACCGACGACGACGGGTCTGTCGACGCCGTTGGTCTGGACCTCGACGGCGACGGCCGGCTCGACGACGCGTTGGCCGATCGCGACGGCGACGGCCTGGCCGAACTCGCCGCCCGGGATCTCGACGACGACGGTGCGGTCGAGGCCTACTTCGGCGACGACGGGACCGGCACCTGGCTGCTGAGCGTCGACCGGACCGGTCAGGTGCGCTGGTTCGGTCTCGACGGCGTCGAGCAGACGGGTGGACCGGTGGTGGATGTCGACGCCGACGGACAGGTCGACGACCGGCTCGCCGACAGCGACGGGGACGGGCTGGCCGACCGGGTGTTCAGCGGCGACACCGCGCATGTGGACACCGACGGCGACGGGCGCTGGGATGTCCGGTTGTCCGACGGCGACGGGGACGGGCTCGCCGACGCGGCGGCGGGAATCTGAGCGCCGCCGTTTACGCGGCGGTAAACCGGGCTACCGCTT
The DNA here is from genome assembly GCF_001499995.1 of Mycobacterium sp. IS-1496. GTDB lineage: Bacteria > Actinomycetota > Actinomycetes > Mycobacteriales > Mycobacteriaceae > Mycobacterium. The sequence continues at coordinate 56 of NZ_LQIU01000055.1, read as the reverse complement.
GGCTATGACCGGCCACGAAGTACTCGCAGGCCGCTACGAGCTCCGCGAGGTGCTGG
>NZ_LQIU01000054.1 GCF_001499995.1 Mycobacterium sp. IS-1496 | reverse complement strand
CTCGACCGCAACACACGATTCGAACCCACAACACTCCTCAATCAGAAGGGTGTTGCATCGACCGCTTGAAACCGCCGGCGATTTCTCGCACTGGACGCACGCTCGGCGCGCCCCCCGTCGGAATAGAACCGGACCATGGTCCGTTTCATCGGGTGGAGCGCCGGAACCGGCCCGGCGCATGAGCGAAGGAGACGCATATGACCGCTGCAACCACCACCGCGCTGGGAACCGGCACCTGGACCATCGACCCGGTGCACTCGACCATCGGCTTTTCCGTCCGCCACCTCATGGTGAGCAAGGTGCGCGGCACCTTCGACGACTTCACCGGGACCATCACGGTGGGTGAGGACGGCGCCGCATCGGTGACCGCCGAGATCGCCGTGGCCTCGGTGAACACCCGCAACGAACAACGCGACGCCCACCTGCGCGCGGCCGACTTCTTCGACGTCGAGAACCACCCCGTCGCCACCTTCACCTCGACGGGCCTGCGCGCGGACGGCGACGGCTACGCACTCGACGGTGAGCTCACGATCAAGGGCCGCACCGAGCCGGTCACCCTCGCGCTGGAGTTCAGCGGCACGAACCCGGGCATGGGACAGGGCGAGGTCGCGGGTTTCGACGCGTCCGTCGTGCTCAACCGCAAGGATTTCGGCATCGACATCGACATGCCGCTGGAGACCGGTGGTGCGGTGGTCGGCGACAAGGTCACCGTGACCCTCGAGATCGAAGCCCTCAAACAAGCCTGACGACGACCTTCGGACGCCACGGTGACGCACAGTGTGCAGCACCGTGGCGTCATCGTTGTCCCAGCGCACGATTGCTTACGCGCATCAGGTGTGGCGGCTGGCAGGTTTGTAAGTGCGACGTTTAGTATCAGTAACCACGCGCAACTCCTAGTCCGGATTGGGCGTGCAAGTTAGGGCACACTGAGACAACCGTCCAGGTATCGGCTGGGGATACTTCCAGGCGGATCGGCGGAACTGCCTCGGGGCGCCCTACCCGATCCGGCAGCCCACTGGACAGTTAGACCGAGGAACACTTAGGAGAACCGGTGACGTACACCATTGCCGAACCCTGTGTCGACGTGAAGGACAAGGCATGCATCGAGGAGTGCCCAGTCGACTGCATCTATGAGGGCGCACGCATGCTGTACATCCACCCCGACGAGTGCGTCGACTGTGGAGCCTGCGAACCGGTGTGCCCGGTGGAGGCGATCTATTACGAGGACGACGTCCCGGACCAGTGGAGCGCCTACACCCAGCACAACGCGGACTTCTTCGCCGACCTCGGTTCACCCGGCGGTGCGTCCAAGGTCGGCCAGACCGACAACGATCCGCAGGCCGTGAAGGACCTGCCGCCGCAGGGCGAGGACTGACACGCCTCCCCATAGGCCCGCCCCCGAGGTAGCCCGCCGGGCGGTCTCCTCGACGCTGCCGGAGTTCCCCTGGGACACGCTGGCAGCGGCCGGCGCGCTGGCGCGCTCCCACCCCGACGGCATCGTCGACCTGTCGGTCGGTACGCCCGTCGACGAGGTGGCGCTGGTGATCCGGGAGGCCCTCGCCGCGGCCGGCGCCGCACCCGGGTATCCGACGACCGCGGGCACACCCGCGTTGCGGGCGTCGGCGAAGGCCGCGCTCGAACGCCGCTACGGCATCACCGGCCTGGCAGACGACGCCGTGCTGCCCGTGATCGGGACCAAGGAACTCATCGCCTGGTTGCCGACGCTGCTCGGGGCGCGGTCCGACGATCTGGTGGTGGTGCCCGAACTCGCGTATCCCACCTACGACGTCGGCGCCCGGCTGGCCGGGGCCCGGGTGATCCGGGCCGATTCGCTCACCCAGCTGGGCCCGCAGACCCCGGCGCTGATCTTCCTCAACTCCCCGAGCAACCCGACGGGCCGGGTGCTCGGCGTCGACCACCTGCGCAAGGTCGTCGGCTGGGCCCGCGAACGCGGGGTGCTCGTCGCGTCCGACGAGTGCTATCTGGGCCTCGGCTGGGATGCCGCACCGGTCTCCGTGCTGCACCCCTCGGTCTGCGACGGCGACCACACCGGTCTGCTGGCGGTGCACTCGCTGTCGAAGACGTCCTCGTTGGCCGGCTACCGCGCCGGCTTCGTCGCCGGCGACTCGGCGGTGGTCGCCGAACTGCTGGCGGTGCGCAAGCACGCCGGGATGATGGTGCCGACACCCGTGCAGGCCGCGATGGTGGCCGCCCTCGACGACGACGCGCACGAACTCGTGCAGCGCGAGCGCTACGCCCGCCGCCGCGACGTGCTGTTGCCCGCGCTGAAGGCCGCCGGGTACACGGTCGACCACTCCGAGGCGGGGCTCTACCTGTGGGCCACCCGCGGTGAGGAGTGCCGGGCGACCGTCGACCGGCTCGCGCGGCTCGGGATCCTGGCCGCACCGGGCGAGTTCTACGGCCCCCGCGGCGTCCGGCACGTGCGGCTGGCGTTGACCGCCACCGACGAGCGGATCGCCGCCGCCGCCGAACGGCTTTCGGCGAACCCGGCTTAGTCCGCCGCCGCCCGTAATACCGTCGCTGTCGATGAGCGACTACGACGTCGAAGCCGTCGACCGGCTGCCCTTCAGCACCGCCGACAAGGCCGACCGCTACCGCACGGACCGCTTCGGCGGTGCCGCCGGCCTGAACTGGTACACGACCGATCCCACACTGCAGTTCACGCTCGCGTACTACCTTCCGCCGGACCAGCTGCCCGTCGCGGAAACACATCTGACGCGCATCGGCGAGCTGATGGGCGGCGCCGTCGCCCGGTGGGCCGAGGAGACCGACCGCAACCCACCGCGGCTGGAGCGGTACGACCGCTGGGGACACGACGTGGGCCGCGTCGTCATGCCGCCGTCGTTCACCGAGGCCAAGCGGGCAGTGCTCGACGCCCAGGAGGCGCTGCGCGACGATGTGCGCGCCGCGGGTGGCCGCTCGTCGATCCCGATGTTCGCCGCCAACTACCTGCTCGACCAGGCCGACATCGGGCTGGGCTGCGCGCTGGGCACCGGCGGCGGCATGGTGCAGGCGCTGGTGGCCGCCTATGCCCCCGCCGACGTGCGCGAGCACGTGCTGGCGAAGTTCGAGTCCGGCGAGTGGGCGGGGGAGACGGCCCAGATGCTCACCGAACGCACGGGGGGCTCGGACCTCGGCGCGCTGGAGACGACGGCCACCCGCCGCGGCGATGCCTGGGCGCTCAACGGGTTCAAGTGGTTCGCGTCGAACTGCGACGGCGAGGCGTTCGTGGTGCTGGCCAAACCCGAGGGCGCGCCGGACTCGGGGCGCGGCGTCGCTTCGTTCCTCGTCCTGCGCACCCGGCGCGACGGCTCCCGCAACGGCGTGCGGATCCGGCGGCTGAAGAACAAGCTGGGCACCCGCTCGGTGGCCTCCGGCGAGGTGGAGTTCGTCGACGCCGAGGCGTTCCTGCTCTCCGGTGAGCCCAGCACCGACGCCGGCCCGTCCGACGGTAAGGGGCTGGGCCGGATGATGGAACTCACCAACGCCGCGCGCCTCGGCATCGCGCTGTTCGCGCTGGGCAATGCGCGACGGGCGCTGGTCGAGTCGCTGACCTATGCGCGGCACCGGCATGCGTTCGGCTCCGCGCTGATCGACAAACCGCTGGTGCGGCGCAAGCTCGCCGAGCTGATCGTCGACGTCGAGGCCGCGCAGGCGATGGTCTTCGACGGCACCGGACTGGCCAATCACCGTCAGCCGCGGCGCGTCCGGCAGCGCATCGCGGTGCCCGTCACGAAACTCAAGGTGTGCCGGCTCGGCATCACCGCCGCATCGGACGCAATCGAGATGCACGGCGGCAACGGCTACATCGAGGATTGGCCGGTCGCCCGGCTGCTGCGCGACGCGCAGGTCAACACCATCTGGGAGGGCCCCGACAACATCCTGTGCCTCGACGTGGCGCGCGGCATCCGGCGGGCGCAGGCGCATGAGCCGTTCCTGAGCAGGCTGCACGACGCGGTGTCGGTGTCCGACGACAATCCGACCACGCACCTGGTGTCCCAGCGCGTCGACGACCTCGACGCCGCGATCACGGCGTGGACGAAGCTCGACGGCGCCGTCGCCGAGGCGCGGCTGTTCCCGCTGGCGCAGTTCATGGCCGACGTGTACGCCGGTGCCCTGCTGACCGAACAGGCGGCGTGGGAGCGCGCCGAACGCGGCGGTGAGCGAAAGGCGTTGGTGGCGAGGCTGTATGCGCGCCGCTACCTCGAGGACCGCGGCCCGCTGCGCGGTATCGACGACGACGGTGACGAGGCGCTGGAGCGCTTCGACGAACTGGTCGGCGGCGCGTTCACCGGCTGATCGCTCTCGGTGGCGCGTAACCCCAGCGCGAGCACCAGCCGGTCGTCCGGATCGTCCAGCGAGGCACCGAGCAACGTCTCGATGCGACGCACGCGGTAGCGAATCGTGTTCGGGTGCACGTGCATTCGGCTCGCCACCGCCGCGATGTCGCCGAACCCGTCGAGGTAGGCGTGCAGCGTCTCGGCGAGCAGCGGTTCCCGCTCGCGCAAGGTCCGCACCCGTGGGTCGACGAGCCCCGGCCGGCCGGCGACGTGCGCGACGATCTCGTCCAGCAGCACCGTCGCACGGGCATCGGCCAACGACGTGATCTGCCCGATCGCGCCGGGATGCCGTGCCGCGCTGTCGAAGACCCGGTCGATCTCGGCGCGCGCCCCCGCCACGTCGGCGAGGCCCGGCAGCGGTGCGGCGATCACCGCATGCAGGGTCATCCCCGCCTCACGGCGCAGCACACCGACCACGCCGCGCACCCACGACGTCACCGACGGTGCCCCGATCTCGGGGAGCAGCACGTAGACCCGGTCGCCGGTCGAGGCGACCTGGGCGTCGACACGAAAGGCCGTGGCGCTCAACGCGATGACATCGGCGGGTGCACCGGGTGCCGCCGTGCGGAACCCGACCAGCGCGGCGCGGCCGCCCGCGTCGACGCCCAGGTCGCGGGCGATGGCGGCGATGTCGATGTCGGTGTCGTCGGACAGTCCGAGCAGTTCCCGGACCCGCAGTGTGTGGGTGGACGGGGTGGCCGCCATCCTGCCGAGTACCCGCGCCGCCAGCACCGCCCCGCCCCGCAGCACCTCCTCGGCGTCGTCGGCGAACGGCGCCGAACCCTGCTGCAGCCAGATCGTGCCGGCGAACGTGGGCGTCCGCCGGGCGCCCGTCGGCAGGTGGATACCGATCGCCATGCGCGGCCGCAGCCCGAGCTCGGGCCGTTCGGCCACCCGCACCACGTCGCGACCGGCTCGCAGCGCGTCGAAGATGCCCCACTGCCCGATCCACGCCAGGTGCTCGGGTGGGCCCGCGCGGCCGAGGATCGACAACCGGCGCAGCTCGTCGGCCTCCTCACTGGACGCCGAGTACGCGAGCACGTGCGACTGCGCGTCCTCGATGCTGACCATGCCGCGGGCGCGGTCGGCGATCGACTGCGACAGGCCGAACAGGTCGGTGCCGCCGGGCGGCGGCGGGTCGTCCCGGTCACCGCGATGGTCGAAGAACTGGTTGACGAGGCGGTAGAGCCGCTCCCACCGGGCGTGCGGGTCGACGGCCACGACCGCTGCGCCGCGCGCGATCGCGTGCTGCACGAGCTCGGGCGCCGGATCCTTGACGAACACGGCGACCGGGGGGCGCGGCTGCGCGGCGAGCCAGCGCACCGCGGCGTCGGCGGGGACGCCGAGCAGGAAGAACAGGTCGGCGTTGCCTGCAGAGGGGGCGATGCCGAGTTTGACGTCGTCGGCGTCGACGAGTGCGACCGACGCCACCGGCAGGTCGAGGCCGCGCGGTGCCTGCTGCAGCGTGACCATGGTGCGGTCCAACGCCAGCAGCAACTCGCCGAGCCGGATGCGGGCGCTGCGCATATTGTCCGATCGTAATGACGAGCTGGCGTTTATTTGGCCGATCGGCTAAGTGACGCAGGTCTCGTCTCGGGGATTCTGGAGCCATGGATGCGATCACCGAGGTACCCCTGCCGGCCAACGAGCCGGTGCACGACTACGCCCCCGGATCGGGTGAACGAACCCGCCTCACCGAGGCCCTGTCCCAGGTGGCGGCTGAGCCCCTCGACCTGCCGCACGTCATCGGCGGCCGCCACCGCATGGGTGACGGCGAACGCATCGATGTCGTGCAGCCCCACCGTCACGCCGCGCGGTTGGGCACGCTGACCAACGCCTCGCACGACGATGCCCGTGCCGCCGTCGACGCCGCACTCGCCGCGAAGGCCCAGTGGGAGGCGACGCCGTTCGACGAGCGCGCGGCGGTGTTCCTGCGCGCGGCCGACCTACTGGCGGGCCCCTGGCGGGAGAAGCTGGTCGCGGCCACGATGCTCGGACAGTCCAAGACGGCCTACCAGGCGGAGATCGACGCATCGTGCGAGCTGATCGACTTCTGGCGGTTCAACGTCGCCTTCGCCCGCGACATCCTCACCCAGCAGCCGGTGAGCAGCCGCGGGGTGTGGAACCGCACCGACTACCGGCCGCTCGAGGGCTTCGTGTACGCGATCACCCCGTTCAACTTCACCGCGATCGCCGGCAACCTGCCGACCGCGCCGGCGCTGATGGGCAACACCGTCGTCTGGAAGCCGTCGCCGACGCAGACATTCGCCGCGTACCTGACGATGCAACTGCTCGAAGCCGCGGGTCTGCCCGACGGTGTGATCAACATGGTGACCGGTGACGGCAAGGCGGTGTCCGACGTGGTGCTGGCCGATCCGCGGCTGGCGGGCATCCACTTCACCGGGTCGACGGCCACCTTCCAGCATTTGTGGCGTGAGGTCGGCGCGAACATCGAGCGCTACAACGGCTATCCGCGACTGGTGGGGGAGACCGGGGGGAAGGATTTCGTCGTCGCCCATGCGAGTGCGCGGCCGGATGTGCTGCGTACGGCCCTGATTCGGGGCGCCTTCGACTACCAGGGGCAGAAGTGCTCGGCGGCGTCGCGGGCGTTCGTCGCGCGGTCGGTGTGGCAGCGGATGGGCGACGACTTCCTCGGCGCCACCGAGGCGGTGCGCTACGGCGACGTGACCGACCTGTCGAACTTCGGTGGCGCGCTGATCGACTCGCGGTCGTTCGCCAAAAACGTCGCGGCGATCGAGCGGGCGAAGAGCGCACCCTCGGTGACGGTCGCGGCCGGCGGCGAATACGACGACAGCGAAGGCTATTTCGTGAAGCCGACGGTGCTACTCTCGGACGACCCGTCCGACGAGTCGTTCAGCACCGAGTACTTCGGACCGATTCTGTCGGTGCACGTCTACCCCGACGACGACTACGAGCGAATTCTCGGTGTCGTCGACACCGGGGCGAAGTATGCGCTGACCGGGGCGGTGATCGCCGATGACCGCAGCGCGGTGCTCGCCGCACAGCAGCGGCTGCGGCACACCGCGGGCAACTTCTACGTCAACGACAAGCCGACGGGTGCGGTGGTGGGACAGCAGCCGTTCGGCGGGTCGCGCGCGTCCGGCACCAACGACAAAGCCGGATCGCCGCTGAACCTGCTGCGGTGGACGTCGGCGCGGTCGCTCAAGGAGAACTTCGTCCCGCCGACCGACCACGACTATCCCCACATGGGGGTATGAGCGATGGGGGCCTTCCAGCGCATCGCGCGCCCGGTGATCCTCGCCGCCGCCCGCTCGGACTCGTTGCGCCACACGGCCGAACGGCTGCCCGTCACGCGAGGCGTGGTGCACCGGTTCGTACCGGGGGAGAGCGTCGAAGAGGCGTTGCGTTCAGTTGCGGCGCTTCGTGATTCGGGCCGTATCGTCAGCGTCGACTACCTCGGCGAGGACGTCACCGATGTCGACACCGCCAACGCGACGGTCGAGGCGTACGTCAAGCTGCTCGACGCCATGGGCCGTCGCGACGAACCCGTAGACGGTGGCGTGCGGCCACTGGAGGTGTCGCTGAAACTGTCCGCGTTGGGGCAGGCGCTGCCGCGGGACGGGGAGAAGATCGCGCTGGAGAACGCGCACACGATCTGTACGCATGCCCAACGCGTCGGCGTGTGGGTCACCGTGGACGCCGAGGACCACACCACCACCGACTCGACGTTGTCGATCGTGCGGGAACTGCGGGCCGAGTTCGACTGGCTGGGCACGGTGCTGCAGGCGTATCTACGCCGCACCCAGGACGACTGTGCGGAGTTCGCCGCATCGGGGGCGCGGATCCGGTTGTGCAAGGGGGCCTATGACGAACCCGCGGCGGTGGCGTTCCGCGACGCCGATGCGGTCACCGATTCGTATCTGCGCTGCCTCGAGACGCTGATGGCGGGGCGCGGATATCCGATGGTGGCGTCGCACGATCCGGCGGTCATCGACGCGGTGCCTGCGTTGGCCGCCGCGCACGGCCGGAAATCCGGCGACTTCGAATATCAGATGCTGTACGGCATCCGCGATCCGGAACAGCAACGGCTCGCTGATGCCGGAAACGTTGTTCGCGTGTATGTTCCGTTCGGAACGCAGTGGTATGGCTACTTCGTGCGGAGGCTCGCCGAGCGGCCGGCCAACATGACGTTCTTCCTGCGGGCGCTGGCGGGCCGCTGATCTGTCTGTAATGATCATGATCGGCGCCGTGCCTGGCCGTGCCCACCATGGGTTCGGGGGAACGCGGTGAGTCGGTCACACGGGCGCCGTCACCACACGGGAAACGCCGCGACGGCCATGGTGACATTGCCGCTGCAGGGCCCGCCGAGGATGTCGGTGCGCCAACTGCCTTCGAGCGAACCGTCGCGCTGCGGAACGTAGTAGACGAAGCTGCGCGCCGGCGCCCACACCTTCGGGGCGCCGTCGCCCATGAAGCAATCCCACTGCCAGTCGTAGGACTGCGTCCAGCGGGCGCCGTCCCAGGTGTAGCGCAGCGGTTGCGGGACGGTGGGGTTCGACGAGCGGGGGCCGCTGGTAACCGTGGCGATGCAGACGCCACTCGTGCAGTCGGTCTTGAAGACGTACTGACCGGTGAAGTCGGCTTCGGGCTGTTGGGCCGCCGGACTGGTGCCTGCCTTCTGCGAGGCGTAGCTCACGACGGAGAACCGGCCCGTCCAGATCTGGCCGACGGGTGCGGCGGATGCGGTGTCGACCGGGCGGATGAGGGTTCCGACCATGGCGGCCATCACGACCGTGGCGGTCATCAACGCCACTAACGCTCGACGGGTAGCCATCGCCTTCCTCGCACTCTTCGTGGACACTCTTCGTGCCGGAAGCGCCAGCGTAGCAGCGTAATTGGGCCTGATCTGCGCCGTTATCCGAACTTGTCGATCTTGTTACCGCAAACCGGTCACAGCATGCAGAACGAGTGATGTTCGTGGGTGACGAGCCAGCGGCCGTCGCGTCGGCGGAGACCGATGGTCATCCGCAGCCGGGTGTCGGGAGCGGTGTCGCGGGTCTCCTGGGTGCCGCACCAGAGCAGGGCGTGGGCGAATGCCACATCTGTGCCCGCGGTGACGGCCAGTTCGAGGAGTTCGAACCGGCCGCCGCTGCGGAGGAATTCGAAGAAGGGCGGCCAGCTGTCGCGGTAGGCATCGAGTCCCCTCAAACCGGTGTGGGGTGGGGGGACGTCGAACATCACGATGTCGGGGTCGTGGTCGGCCAGCACACCGTCGATGTCACAGGCGGCGACGGCGTCGACCCATCGGGTGATCAGCTCGCGGATGGTCGCTTCGTTGCTCATGCCGATACAGACCAGGGTGCCGGCCGCATGTCATCGCCGCGTTCAGAAGGGTGGGGGTTTGTTGCGTTGGGTGATGGTGTCGTCGTTGAGTCGGCGTTCGGCTTGGATGCGGTAGTGGCGGTCTTGGGCGCGGGTGCGGCGGCGTTTGGGCATCATGAGGCCGCGGTCGGTTTTCGTCGGGTTGGTCGGGCTCATCGGTGCTGGGGCGGTGGGGGTGCACAGGGTGG
>NZ_LQIU01000053.1 GCF_001499995.1 Mycobacterium sp. IS-1496 | reverse complement strand
GTCCTCAGTTCTTCGTTGGTGGTGGTACCCGCCATACCAACCCCCACCACCAACGAAGAACTGAGGACCCCCCGCAGGTCCGAAATCGGTCAACGGGGAATCACACAGCTCGTGTGAGTGGAAGCCGGGAGCTCCTAGCGCGCGGCCTTCTTGCGTTCGATGTCGGCCAGCGCCGCAGCCAGTTCCGCGCGCTGCGCCGCCGACGTCTCCCACGCCAGCTTGCGGTTCTTGACCACCTTCGCCGGTGCGCCCACCGCGATCGAGAAGTCCGGGATGTCCCCCTTGACCACCGCGTGGGCGGCCAGCACACACCCACGGCCGACGGTGGTGCCGCGCAATACGGTGACCTTCGTCGCGACCCACGTGTCCGGGCCGATGCGCACCGGACTCTTGACGATGCCCTGGTCCTTGATCGGCATCTCGATGTTGTCCATCTTGTGGTCGAAGTCGCAGACGTAGCACCAGTCGGCCATCAGGACGGAGTCCCCGAGTTCGATGTCGAGATAAGTGTTGATGACGTTGTCGCGGCCGAGCACCACCTTGTCGCCGATGCGCAGCGAGCCCTCGTGGGCGCGGATGGTGTTCTTGTCGCCGATGTGCACCCAACGTCCGATCTCGAGCTGCGACAGTTCGGGTGTCGCCTGGATCTCGACGTTCTTGCCGAGGAACACCATGCCGCGGGTGATCACGTGCGGGTTGGTCAGCTTGAACTTGAGCAGCCGCCAGTACCGGACCAGGTACCACGGGGTGTAGGCGCGGTTGGCCAGCACCCATCTGACCGAAGCCGCCGTCAGGAACCGGGCCTGGCGCGGGTCACGCAGTCGCGAGCCCCGCCAACGCTTGTGCAGCGGAGCGCCCCACATCGTCGTCATGGCCGCAAAGCCTACGCGAGGACGTCACGGCGTCCGGGTTACCCTCACGTGGGCTCATCAGCGACGTGAAAGGACACCGTGTTCCGGCGATTCCTCGTGCTGACGGTTTCGGCGCTGCTGGTGGGTGTGTCCGCAGCGTGCGGTGACACGTCGTCATGGGTGGAGGCGAAGGCCGCGCCGGGGTGGCCGGCGCAGTACGGCGACGCCGCCAACAGCAGCTTCGTCGCCGCCGACGGCGCCGACACGTTGAAGCTGGAGTGGAGTCGGTCGGTCAAAGGCGACCTCGGCGCCGCGGTGGCGCTGGGCTCCGGCGGCTACCTCGCCGCCAACGCCCAGAGCCCGGCAGGTTGCTCGCTGATGGTCTGGGAGGCCGACAACAACGGCAGGCAGCGGTGGTGTTCGCGCCTCGTGCAGGGTGCGGGCGGAGCCAGCCCGCTGATCGACGGGTTCGACAACGTCTACGTCGGGCAACCCGGCGCAATCCTGTCGTTTCCGCTGACGCAGTGGATCCGCTGGCGCAAACCCGTGATCGGCGCGCCGACGACACCCCGGATCATGGCGCCCGGCCAGTTGCTCGTGATCACCCACCTCGGTCAGGTCCTCGTCTTCGACGCCCACCGCGGCACCGTCGAGGGCACACCGCTCGACCTGGTGACCGGTGTCGACCCCAGGAACTCCGAACGGGGCCTCGCGGACTGCGGCCCGGCCCGGCCCCAGTGCCCGGTGGCGGCGGCCCCCGCTTTCTCGGCCGCCGGCAACATCGTGGTGCTGAGTCTGTGGGAGCCCGGCGCCGACAAGCCGGTTCTGGTCGGCCTGCGCTACCGGCCGGGGCAGACGCCTCTGCTGGCGCGCGAATGGACCAGTGACGCAGTGGAGAAGGGGCCGCTGGCCAGTCCGGTGATCTCGGCGGACGGGTCGACGGTCTACGTCAACGGCCGCGACGAACGCCTGTGGGCGCTCGACACCGCCGACGGCGACGCCAAGTGGTCGGTCCCCCTGGACTACCTGCCGCAGACGCCGCCGTCGGTCTCACCGGACGGCTCGATCATCGCGGGCGGCGGGCCGGGAGCGAAGCTGACGGCGGTCCGCGACGAGGGCGACCGCGGCGAGGTGGTGTGGACCCGCGAGGACGTCGCCCCGCTGACCACGTCGAGTCGGGCCGGCGTCCTCGGCTACGTGGTGGCCGAGGGACCCGACGGTGGCCAGGACCTGACGGTGTTCGACACCGGCGACGGTCGCACCGTCAACAGCTATCCCCTGCCCGAGGCGACCGGGTGGCCGGTGGGGGTCTCGCTCGGGCACGACGGCCGCGTCGTCGCCGCCACGAGTGACGGCAAGGTCTACGGCTTCGCGCCGGAATGAGCGTCGCCGACGTGTGAACCGACGCGAAGAGGCCAGACGTCGTCTTTCTAGACCGCGAGGATGGGTGCGAGCGCTGCCCGCGGCACCGATGCCTGAAGGGCGCCTGCCGCCTCGGGCAGCAGTTCGCCCTGACCGAAGAAGAAGATCACCGCATCGTCGGTGACGGCGAAGTTCTGGTAGTTCTGCGGGTCGAGGCCTTCGGCGGGCGGGACGGGCTGATCGATCCCGGTCTTGGTCTGCAGATCCCGCTGCACGGCGGGATACACGACGTCCAGCGGACGGGTGCCGGGCCGGAACAGCGTGTCGAACGTGATCGGTGCACGCGTCCCGAGGTCGTAGTTGAAGGCCTTGAACCACGTCTGCGGGTGCGCGCCACCAACGTTCTGATAGACCTCCAGCACCAGGCTCTGGGTGCCGCGCGGGGCCAGCCCCGAGTGGTGGGCGGTGCCCTTGGCGTCGAGCACGTACGGCAGGTTGCGTGCGCCCGGCATCTCGGAGACGTTGACGAACCCGTCACGCGTCTGGGTGAGGTACGCCGAGACCGCCTGCTCGTCGGGGTAGCCGGCCGGAAAGCTGAAGTCGACGGTGTAGGCGGCGGTCGCGGCGTGGACCTGACAGGACTGCTCGGCGTTGAGGGCGCCGCCGAGGTCGGCGCACGCGGTCTGCGCCGACGCCACCGTGGTACCGGTCCACCCGGCCAGGACGGTGGCGGTCAGCAGCGCCGCGATCGAAGTGGTGCGTGTCATCACCGCAAGGGTACGTGCCGGTTCAGTGTGACGGTCGGCATATGAAGGCTGTTGCCCGGCTTGCGGTCCCGCTGCCCAGCCGGGTCACCACGACCGACACGGCGGCGCTGCCGCGGGGTCTGAGCCGGCGGCGCAGTACATCGGGGTCGACGTCGACGCCGCGGACCAGGATCTCGACGGACCCGGCGTCGTGGGTCGCGAGCGCCTGCCGCAGCCGCTTCTCCTGGTAGGTGACCTGTTCGAGCACCTCGAACCCGCGGACGCCGTCGGGGAGCCGATCCCCCGAGAGATAGGCGATCTCGGGGTCGAGCTGCCACAGACCGTGCCGTGCCGCGTAGTGGCGCACCAGTCCGGCCCGCACGATCGCACCGTCGGGATCGATGATCCAGCGGCCCGCGGACGCAACCGGGCAGTCGTCGGGTTCGGCGTCGGTGACGTCCTCGCCGCGGTCGATGACGCTCGCACGGCGGGTGACTCCGGCCGGTGTCAACCCGGCCGACCACAGGCAGGCCTCCCGGACGCTGCCCGCATACGAGGTGATCTCGATCTCGTCGCTGAATCCGAGGTGCCGCAGCGCGCCGAAATCGATTCCCGGAGCGCATTTGACGACGACGTCCCGGCCTGCGTAGGTGTCGAGCGCCTCGTCCAGCGGCGGCGTGTACCGGCGCGGGTCGAACGTGCGCCGCCCTCCGCTTCTGCGCGCCGGGTCGAGCAGGACGACCGTGTCACGGGTCACGGGCCGCAGGGCGTCCGCACGCAGCAGGGGCACAGCGGGACCGAGGTTGTGCCGGGCCATCGCCAGGCGCACCGGATCGAGGTCGCTGCCGACGACGTAGGCGGCTCGATCGGCCAGTGCGGCAAGCTCGGTGCCGATCGAGCACGTCGCGTCGTGTACCCGCGATCCGGTCAACCGCCGAGCCCGGTGCGCGGCGACGACACCTGCGGTGGCCTGCTGCAGCGCCTCGTCGGTGAACAGCCAGTCGGCGGTGCCCGGCAGCTTGTCCGCCGCCTTTCGGCGCAACTGCACCGTTTCGACCAGGATGCCGGCACGTGCGCCGAAACGTGTTCGCGCCGAGGCGATGTCGGCGACCAGACTGGTGGGCGTCAACGGCAGCGCCGCGACGGCGGCCAGCGCGCCGCGACCCTCGTCGCTGCGCAGGTAGGCGACCGACTCGAGGTCGAACGCTAGGACGGCTTGACCCCTGTGACCATCACGTTGTAGAACCAGCCCTTCGGGACGATTCGGCGCCACACGTTGGCGTCGACCCAGCTCAGCGTGGTCCAACTGCCGAACGCGAATTTCGCCCAGTTCCAACCCAATCGGCCCGGGGGCACGGCGGCCTCGAACGTCCGGACCGGCCAGCCCAGCATCGCGGCGGTGAATTCCTCACTGGCGGTGTGCACCTCGACGGCTCCGGCCGAACGGGCCATGCGCTCGAGGTCGGCCGGGTCGAAGGTGTGCAGATCGACGACGGCCTCCAGGGCGGCCGCGCGCGACGATTCGTCGAGTTCGGTCTGCGGACGGCGCCAGTCCGAGAGCATCGGCAGCTTCGTGACGTTGGTGGCGATCCGCCACGTCAGCGTCGACAGCTCGCGCGCGTAGCGGTTGCCCACGGTGGTCGGCTCCCCGGCGAACACGAACCGGCCGCCTGGTTTGAGCACTCGGATGACCTCGCGCAGCGACAGTTCGACGTCGGGGATGTGGTGCAGCACCGCGTGCCCGACCACCAGGTCGAAGGTGTCGTCGTCGTACGGGATGCCCTCGGCGTCGGCGACCCGCCCGTCGATGTCGAGCCCGAGCGACTGACCGTTGCGGGTGGCGACCTTCACCATGCCCGGCGACAGGTCGGTCACCGAACCCCGCCGCGCGACGCCGGCCTGGATCAGGTTGAGCAGGAAGAACCCGGTGCCGCAGCCGAGTTCCAGCGCCCGGTCGTAGGGCAGGTCACGCTGTACCTGCTCGGGCACCGCGGCGTCGAACCGCCCCCGGGCGTAGTCGACGCACCGCTGGTCGTAGGAGATCGACCACTTCTCGTCGTAGGTCTCGGCCTCCCAGTCGTGGTAGAGCACCTGGGCGAGCTTCGAGTCGGTCATCGCGGCCTCGACCTGTTCGGCGGTCGCGTGCGGGTTGGACGCGGGCAGGTCGGTGGACGTGTGGTCGATACTCGTCATGGCTGGCAGCCTAACCGGCGAAGGCCGCCTTGGCGGCAGCCAGCACCTGCGGTGAGTAGTCGGTGAAGCGCCGCGCCCAGGCCACAGCGGCGTCGTACACGCCGTCGGGTGCGGCCAGTTCGTCGAGCAGCCCCAGCGTATGGGCCTCCTCGGCACCGACGAAGCGCCCGGAGAACACCAGGTCCTTGGCCTTGCTCAGGCCGATCGCCTGCGTCAGGTGCGCCGTGGCGTCCGGGCCGGGGGCCAGGCCGGCGAGGATCTCCGTCGAGCCCACCTTGACGTTGTCCCCGCTGATGCGCCAGTCGGCGGCCAGGGCCAGCGTCAGGCCACGGCCCAGGGCGTAGCCGGTCACCGCGGCGACGGTCGGTTTCGGGATGGCCGCCACCGCGGCGAGGGCCCGACGGGCCGCCTCGGTGGCGGCGGCGGTCTCCCGGGGGTCCAGCGCGCGCAGCGCGGGGACGTCGTCGCCGGCCGAGAAGATCTCGTGACCGCCGAACAGGATGACCGCGGCGATGTCGTCCCGGCCGGTGAGTTCCTCGGCGGCCGAGGTCAATTCGCGATACACCTGGCGGGTGAGCGCGTTGGTCGGCGGGCGCGACAGCAGCAGCGTGGCGATGCCCGGCTGCTCGTCGCTGGTGTGGACGCCGACGAATTCCCTCACGGCGTCACGGTGCCCGGTGATTGCGCGCCGCGTTGTACCGGTCGCTGTCGAAGAACTCGATCTCCCAGTTGCCGTCGTGGACGGCGAGGGTGGGCTGCACCGCCTCGATGCGGCGTTCGACGGCGAGCACCTCGGCCACCGTGCGGCCGGCCAGCGCATCGAGCTGCGTCCACGTCGGCGGCAGTAGGAACGACCGCCCGTCGGCGAAGTCGCGCAGCGCCTCCCCGGGGGTGATCCAGCCGGCCTGGTCGGTCTCGGTGTTCTCGCCGTCGGCGCGCTGACCGTCGGGCAGCGCCCCGACGAAGAAGTAGGTGTCGTAGCGGCGGGTGCGCTCCTCCTCGGGTGTCACCCAGTTCGCCCACGGCCGCAGCAGGTCTGCCCGCAGCACCAGCTTCTCGGTGCGCAGGAAGTCGGCGAACGACAGCGACCGGTTGGCCAGCGCGTGGCGCGACTCGCGGTAGACCGACGCATCGTCGACGAGGACGTCCGGATCGTCGGCGGCGCCGGCGAACAGTACACCGCACTCCTCGAACGTCTCGCGGGCGGCAGCGCACACCAGAGCCTCGGCCAGGTGTTCGTCGACGCCCAGCCGTTCGGCCCACCACTGTGGACTGGGCCCGGCCCACGCGATGTCGGCGTTGCGGTCCCGGTCGTCGACGCCGCCGCCGGGGAACACCATCACCCCGGCGACGAAGTCCATGCCGGCGTGCCGGCGCATCAGGAAGACCTTGATTCCCTCGGGGGTGTCCCGGATCAGCATCACGGTGGCCGCGGGCCGCGCCACGAGTGGGTCGGGCGTCGGCTTCTCGGTGGGTTTGGTCATGCGCGTCTCCTGTGAGCGGCCCGGGTGCGGGTGCGACGGGCGAAGTAGCGGCCGTCGATGACGTCGAGGGCGATCTGCTGGCCGAAGGCCTTGGAGAGGTTCTCGGCGGTCAGCACGTCGGGCAGCAGGCCGGCGGCGACGATCTGGCCCTCGGAGAGGATCAGGCAGTGGCTGAACCCCGGCGGGATCTCTTCGACGTGGTGGGTGACGAGCACCATCGCGGGGGCGTCGGGGTCGGCGGCGAGGTCGGCCAGCCGGGCGACGAGTTCCTCGCGCCCACCCAGGTCGAGGCCGGCGGCCGGCTCGTCGAGCAGCAGCAGTTCGGGATCGGTCATCAGCGAGCGCGCGATCATGACCCGCTTGCGTTCGCCCTCGGACAGGGTGTCGTAGATCCGCTCGGCCAGATGTTCGGCGCCGACGCTCTCCAGCATGTCGACGGCCCGCGAGTAGTCGACCTCGTCGTAGCGTTCCCGCCACCGCCCCAGCACGGCGTAACCGGCGGACACGACCAGGTCCCGCACCACCTCGCCCGGTGGAATCCGTTGCGCGAGCGCCGAACTGGACAGCCCGATGCGGGACCGGAGTTCGGCCATGTTGGTGCGGCCGAGCCGCTCGCCCAGCACGTGGGCGATCCCGGAGGACGGGTGCTCCGTGGCGGCGGCGATGCGCAGCAGTGACGTCTTCCCCGCCCCGTTGGGTCCGATGACCACCCACCGTTCGTCGAGTTCGACCGCCCAGGTGAGCGGGCCGACCAGCGTGCGGCCGCCGCGGCGCAGGCTGACGTCGGCGAAGTCGATCAGCAGGTCCTCGTCGATGGCGTCGCCGGTCAGACCCTCGGCCGTGTCTTCTGCGGGCACCCGACCATCGTGCCGTACTCGACGGCCTCCGCAACCTGCGGGTCACCCCCGCGATCGGGGCGTGCGCGGTCGCGCTCGGCGCGGCGGTGCGCACCGAATTCGCCCAGCCGCATGAACAGCTGCACCAGCGGACCGATCCCGAACGCGTAGACCACCGTCCCGACGCCGACCGTGCCGCCGAGCAGCCATCCCGCGGTGAGCACGGTCGCCTCGATCGCGGTGCGCACCAGACGCACCGACCGGCCGGTTCTGGCCACCAGCCCCGTCATCAGCCCGTCCCGGGGCCCCGGCCCGAGCCCGGCGCCGATGTAGAGCACGGTCGCGAGCGCGTTGAGCACCACCGCGGTGAGCATCCACACCACCTGCACCGGCAGCGTCGACGCGCCGGGCAGGACGATCAGGCTCGCATCGACGGTCACCGCGATCACCACGACGTTGGCCACCGTCCCCACCCCGGGCCGGTTGCGCAGCGGGATCCAGGCCAACAGCACCACCACGCCGACCAGTGCCGTCGCGGTGCCGATGGTCATGCCGGTGCGCCGCGCCAGACCCTGATGGAAGACGTCCCAGGGGTCCAGTCCGAGGCCCGCTCGCACCATGAGCGCCATGGAGAAGCCGTAGAGAACCAGTCCGACGAGCAGGAGCGCGGCCCGCGCGGAGCCCTTCGTAAGCCGCACCCGCACTAGGAGGGGTCCGGGAAACGGATCCGGATGGCGTCCAGTTCGGTGCGCATCCGGCGCAGATCGGCGTCCAGTTCGGGGCTGGCGAACTCCCCGGGGCGGTAGTTGAACAGTGAAGAGAGGCCAGTTCCGAGTCGAGATATCCAGTTTGAAGTCATGTGGCCCATTGTTGGAACGCTTGGCTTGCCCTTCAATAGCCAGTTCGCGCATACTGGCCACAATGACCCTGGAAATGCCTGCCAGAGCTCTCGATGTCGGACGACTGGCCCGCGAGCTGGGGAACTGGCGTACGTCCAGTTCCAGCGGCCCCGTCTATCAAGGCCTGGCCGACGGTATCCGGATGCTCATCGTCGACGGGCGGCTTCCGGTCGGCGCCCGGTTGCCGAGCGAGCGCGCCCTCGCCGACCGGTTACGGGTCTCGCGCACCACGGTCACCAGTGCCTACGCCCAACTGCGCGAAGACGGATACCTGCTGGCCCGCCGCGGCGCCCGCAGCACCACCGCGCTCCCGGCCACCGTCGAGACCCCCACCCCACCCGTCGCGCCCCGAGGTGCGGTCAACCTGGCCAACGCCGCGCTGGCCGCTCCGGCACCCGCGGTGCTGGCCGCGCTCACCACGGCCACCCAGCAGATGACGCCTTACCTCCACGACACCGGCATCGAACTCGCCGGCGTGCCGCCTCTTCGCGAGGCGGTCGCCGAAAAGTACTGCGCGCGTGGGCTTCCCACGGAACCCGACGACATCATGATCACCACGGGTGCGCTGCACGCGATCGGGTTGATCCTGGCGACCTACACCCAGCCGGGCGACCGTGTGCTCGTCGAGCAGCCGACCTACCACGGCGCACTCGCGGCGATCACCACCGCGGGCGCCCGCCCGGTCCCGGTGGCCATCGGCGACGACGGCTGGGACCTCGGTGCTCTGCAGAACGCGATCCGCCAGCTCGCGCCCACCCTCGCCTACCTCGTGCCCGACAACCACAACCCCACCGGCCTGACGATGCCGCAGGCACAGCGTCAGGACCTCGCCGCGCTCATCGCCGACACCGGCACCCGCACCATCATCGACGAGACGATGACGGAGGTGTGGCTGGACGAGCCGGTCCCCCCGCCGGTCGCGACGGCGATGACCCGCCGCCGGGATCTGCTGCTGACCATCGGATCGATGTCCAAGTCGTACTGGGGCGGGCTGCGAATCGGGTGGATCCGGGCCGATCCGGCCACGCTGGCCTCGATCGCGGCATTGCGTCCGTCCATCGACATGGGTACGCCGATCCTCGAGCAGCTCGCCGCGGCGGAACTGCTCCGCGGCGGTTACGACGTGCTGCCCGAGCGCCGCGAGATCCTGCGTACCCGCCGGGCACTGATGGTGTCGCTGCTCGATGAACACCTGCCGGACTGGCAGCCGTGTCCCGGCGGCGGTGGCCTGGCGCTGTGGGTGCGGCTGCCCGCCCCGATGAGCTCGGCGCTCTCAGCTGCGGCCTCGCGGATGGGGCTCGACGTGCCGCCCGGCCCGCGCTTCGGCGTGGACGGTTCGCTTGAGCGGTTCATCCGCATCCCCTACACACTGCCGCCCGAGCAGATGACCGAGGCCGTCACCCTGCTGGCGCGGGCGTGGAATGCGGTGACCGGTGCGACGGCGGTCTCGCAGCGCGTTGTCGTGGTCTGACCCGGCGGCGGATCAGTCCTCGGGGATCTCGACGCGGCGCAGCAGCCCGTCGACGGCGTCGGCGGCCTCGATCTCCCCGCGGGTGACGCCGAGGATGAACAGCACGGTGTCCAGGTAGGGATGGCTCAACGAGGCGTCGGCGACCTCGCGCAGCGCGGGTTTGGCGTTGAACGCCACGCCCAGCCCGGCCGCGCAGAGCATGTCGATGTCGTTGGCGCCGTCACCGACCGCGACGGTCTGCTCCATGGGCACCCCGGCCTGCTGTGCGAAGTTCCGCAGCGCCTTGGCCTTGCCCGGCCGGTCGATGACCTCACCGACCACCCGGCCGGTCAGCTTCCCGTCGACGATCTCGAGTTCGTTGGCGGCGACGAAGTCCATCATCAGCTCATGGGCCAGCGGTTCGATCACCTGGCGGAAACCGCCGGAGACGATGCCGCAGTGGAAGCCGAGCCGGCGCAGGGTGCGCAGCGTCGTGCGCGCGCCCGCGGTGAGCTCGATCTGCTCGGCCACGTCGTCGAGGACCGACGCCGGCAGTCCCGCCAGCGTGGCGACGCGCCGGTGCAGGGATTCGGCGAAGTCCAGCTCCCCCCGCATCGCGGCCTCGGTCACCTCGGCGACGGCGGCCTCCGCACCCGCGCGTGCGGCCAGCATCTCGATCACCTCGCCCTGGATCAGGGTCGAGTCGACATCGAACACGATGAGGCGTTTCGCCCGGCGGGACAGGCTGTAATCCTCGAGCGCGATGTCGACGCCCTCCTCGACGGCCACCCGGGCCATCGCCTTCTGCAGCTGTCCGTACGCCGCGCCCGCCGGCACCGACACCCGCAGTTCCAGACCCGTGACCGGATAGTCGGAGACCCCGCGAATGGTGTCGATGTTGACGCCGAGGGCGGCGACCTCACGGGCCACCACACCGAAGGCGCTCGCCGTGATCGGCCTGCCGAGCACGACGATCGTGTGGGTGGACGGCTCCCGCATCACCGGGGTGTCGGCGCTGCGCTCGATCGTCACCTCGAGGCCGAGGTCGTGGATGGCCTCCTCGACGTCGTGGCGCAATGCGTCTCCGTCGGCCACCTCCGGCGCCGCCGCCACCAGCACACCGAGCGTGAGGCGGCCGCGGATCACGACCTGTTCGACGTTGAGCAAGTCGACGCGGTGCCGTGACAGCACCTCGAACAGCGCCGAGGTGACACCCGGCTGGTCCAGTCCGGTGACGGTGATCAACGCCGATGAGCGCTGGCGCGAAGAGCCGACAGCTGAGGCCACCTTTCGGCCATTCACCCCCAGGTTCCGCAGCAGCCCATCAGCTGGACGCGTCGATCGGCTTGGGCTCGTCCGCATGGTGGTCGCGGCCGACGTGGGCCTCGGCCCTCATCCGCTCGACCATGTGCGGGTAGTGCAGCTCGAACGCCGGGCGCTCCGACCGGATGCGGGGCAGTTCGGTGAAGT
>NZ_LQIU01000052.1 GCF_001499995.1 Mycobacterium sp. IS-1496 | reverse complement strand
CTGGAGAACACCAGCCGAGAAACTCAACGAACTACTCTCAAACCCACCAGCTGTTGCATCCACCGCTTGAAACCGCCCGGCGAGTTCGCGATCTGACTGCAAAGTCAAACGGCGTCGGGATCCTCGGCGAACGCGTCGGCGGTCTTCTGGGTGAGTTCGACGGCGATACGCGCCCATTCCGGCGTCGCGGTGGCCAACCCGCAGGCCGGGGTCACGCCGATCCGCTCGCGCAGGACGGCGCGCGGGAAGCCGAGCCGGTCGGTCAGCGACACCGCCGAGGCGGCGACCTGTTCGACCGACGGCCGTGCGGCAGGGGCGGCCCCTGGCACCACGCCGAGCAGCACCGCGCGCCCGGACTCGACGAACTCGCCGATCCCGTCGAGGTCTTCGGCGGTGAGCGTGACGGTGTCCACCGCGATGGCCTGTAACTGGCTGCGCTGCAACATTTTCCATGGAAGCCCGACGGCGCAGCTGTGCAGCGCCACCTCACCGCCGACCCGGGCGATGCACTCGTCGAGCAGCTGGGTGGCCACCGCCTCGTCGACGGGATGCACCGGGGTCAGGCTGGTGACGCCGGTGAGCCGGCCGGCCAGCGCGGCGGGCAGCAGCGGTTCGTCGAACTGCACGACGACGGGGGTGTCGAGCCGACGCGACACCTCGGCGCGGTGCACCGCCATACCCTCGGCCAGGGAGCCGGCAAGGTCGCGAACGGCCCCGCGGTCGGTGAGCGCCCGGTGGCCTCCGGGCAGCTCGAGTTCGGCGGCCAGCGTGATCGGACCCGGCGCCTGGACCTTCACGGTGCGGCCGGAGCCGCGCAGGCCGGCCTTCTCCCACGCCTCCTCCAGCGCGTCGACATCCTCGTCGAGCAGGCTTCTGGCGCGGCGGGCCGCGGAGGTCTTCCCGTTGGCAACGCGGTAACCGCGGGGCACGATGTCGATGCCGATGTCCACCAGGAGCGCGCCGGCCCGCCCGATCATGTCGGCACCGATACCGCGCGACGGGAGTTCCACCAGATGCGGCAGGGTGTGCAGTTCGCCGATCACGACTTCGGCGGCCTGCCGCGGATTCGTTCCCGGCCAGGATCCGATACCGGTCGCGGCGGCGTAGACACTCACCCGGTGCACAGTATGCGACGCGGTTAGGCTCGTCATCGGGAAGGGGACGGCGATGACCGCATGGGCCAGGGCGCTGACGGCGGTCGCTGCGGCGCTGCTGACCGCCGGGTGTGTGGCGACGGTGGAGGGCACCGCTACCCGCTCGGTGCCGGGCCTCGACGACGATTCCCGCTCCCCCGTCGACGTCGACACCGTGCTGCTCGAGACCGCACAGATGCAGGCGATCACGGGCGCGGGCGAGGATCTCACGATCATCCCGAGCATGGACGGCAAGATCCCGGTCGACATCGAATCGCTGATGGAACAGATGCCGACGCCGTGCCGGTGGCTGTTCGCCGAGTCGCAGACCTTCGGCGACGAGGTCGAGGAGTTCCACAAGACGACGTTCCAGAATCCGCCCGACGGCGGCCTCATCTCACAGGGCGCGGCGGGATACCGCGATGCGCCGACGGCGCGGCGGGCCTTCGACGGGGTGGTCGCCCTGGTCGATGGTTGCGACACAACGGATTACGGTCCCGCGTACATCGGCGACTGGACCTCGACCGGCGACGCGGTCTCGACGCGGCCCGGCGACTGCGGGCGGGATTACCGCCTCAAGTCGGCGGTGCTCGTCGAGGTGACGTTCTGCGCGTTCACCGAATCGGTGCCCGACATCGTGATGACGAACATCCTCGCGAACGTGCCGGGGTGAATCACGACGCTCGACCCCCTCGACGCGGACGAACTAGCGCCCCTCGGCCCCGCTGATCGTCGCGCTGGCCAGCACCTCGTCACCGGACGGGTCGGGCCGGTAGATCACCATCGTCTGTCCCGACGCGACACCGCGCAGCGGCGCCCGCAACTCCACCGACAGCACGCCCGAGTCATACGACGCCACCGCGTCCGCCAGTCCGCCGTGCGCCCGCACCTGGACCTGGCACTCCACGGGTCCGGTGAACGCGGTCCCGGACGTGAACACCGGACTCGCACCGGCCAACCGCCACACGTCGAGGTCCTCGGCGCCGCCGACCCGCACCGTCCCGGTGGCCGCGTCGATGCCGGTGACGTAGCGCGGCTGCCCGCCCGGGCCCGGGCCCGCGATACCGAGCCCCTTACGCTGTCCGATCGTGAACCCGTGCACGCCTTCGTGTTCGGCGAGCTTGGTACCGCCCGCATCGACCACCGCGCCGCGCCGCACTCCGATCCGCGCACCCAGGAACGCCCGGGTGTCCCCCGACGGGATGAAACAGATGTCGTGGCTGTCGGGCTTGTCCGCCACGGCCAGCCCGCGGCGCGCGGCCTCCTCGCGGATCTGCGCCTTCGGGGTGTCACCGATCGGAAAGACCGCGTGCCGCAACTGCTGTGCGGTCAGCACCGCCAGCACGTAGGACTGGTCCTTGTCCGAGTCCACCGCCCGGCGCAGGCGGCCGTCGGACAACCGCGCGTAGTGGCCGGTGGCCAGCGCGTCGAATCCCAGCGCCAACGCCCGCCCCGCCAACGCGGAGAACTTGATCTTCTCGTTGCACCGCACACACGGATTCGGCGTCTCACCGCGCTCGTAGGACGCCACGAAGTCGTCGATCACGTCCTCTTTGAAGCGGTCCGCGAAATCCCAGACGTAGAACGGGATGTCGAGCACATCGGCGACCCGGCGAGCATCACCGGCGTCCTCCTTCGAGCAGCATCCCCGCGACCCCGTACGCAGCGTGCCCGGAGTCGCCGACAGCGCCAGGTGCACCCCGACGACGTCGTGGCCGGCGTCGACCATCCGCGCCGCGGCGACCGAGGAGTCGACGCCGCCGCTCATCGCGACCAGGACCCGCATCATCGCCCGCTCTTCGCGCAAGCGCTCATCGTCACTCCACCACTCCGGACGCGGCCAGCGCGGCCTGGCGCGCCCGTTCGACAGCGGCCGGCAGCACCTCGAGCGCCGCGTCGATGTCGGCGTCGGTGCTCGTGTGGCCGAGCGACAGCCGCAACGAACCACGGGCGCTGGCCGGATCGGCGCCCATCGCGATCAGCACGTGCGACGGCTGCGCCACCCCGGCGGTGCACGCCGAGCCGGTCGAACACTCGATTCCCTTGGCGTCCAACAACATCAACAGCGAATCACCTTCGCAACCCCGGAAGGTGAAGTGGGCGTTGCCCGGTAGCCGGTCGGCGCGGGCGCCGTTGACGGAGACGTCGTCGATCGTCGCCAGCACACCGTCGATCAGCCGGTCCCGCAGCGCGGACACCCGAGCGCGGTGGGCGTCGAGCCCGTCGACCGCGACCCGCGCCGCCGCCGCCATGGCGACCGCACCGGCGACGTCGGCCGTCCCGGACCGGACATCGCGTTCCTGGCCACCGCCGTGCAGCAGCGGCACGCAGGCGGTGTCGCGCCGCAACAGCAAGGCGCCGATGCCGGTGGGTCCGCCGAACTTGTGTGCCGTCACGCTCATCGCCGACAGCCCGCTCGCCGCGAAGTCCACCGGCAGCTGACCGACCGCCTGCACCGCATCGCTGTGCATCGGCACATCGAACTCCGCGGCGACCGCGGCCAGCTCGGCGATCGGCTGGACGGTGCCCACCTCGTTGTTGGCCCACATGACCGACACCAGCGCGACGTCGTCGCACGCCTTCAGCACCTCGCGCAGGGCGGCGGCGGTCACCGATCCGTCGGCCTGCACCGGCAGCCAGGTCACCTCGGCGCCCTCGTGCTCGACCAGCCACTGCACCGCGTCGAGGACGGCGTGGTGCTCGGTCGGCGTGGTGACGATGCGGTTGCGCCGCCGTTCGGCGTCGCGGCGAGCCCAGAAGATCCCCTTGACCGCGAGGTTGTCGCTCTCGGTGCCGCCGGCGCAGAAGATGATTTCCGACGGACGCGCCCCCAGCAGCCCGGCCAGCGTCTCGCGGGCCTCCTCCATCCGCCGGCGCGCCAACCGGCCCGCACCGTGCAGTGAGGAGGCGTTGCCGACGGTGGTCAGCACGGCCGTCATCGCCTCGATGGCAGCAGGGTGCATCGGGGTGGTCGCGGCGTGGTCGAGGTAGACCGACTTCGGCGAGGTCATGGCCCGTCCAGGATAGCCGTCGGCCGGGCACCGCCCGGATCGCCGGGTCAGGCGGCCAGCGCGTGAGCGCTCGCCGTCGCCGGCGCGATGCCCCGGACGGCCGTCTCGCAGCGGGCGGCCAGGTCCCGCCGGTCGTCGCCGGGCAGCTGCAGCGACTCGACACCGATGTGGCAGACGGTCCGGCGGGCGGTGATCACCCGTCGTACCGAGGCGGACAGCGAATCGTCGCCGACGAATGCGGGCACGGTGGACAGCCGTCCGTCGTGGTGGCGGTAGGTCATGCGCAGCGGCTGCACCGGACGGCCCGCGTCCACGGCGGCCTGGAACATCGCCGGGCGGAAGCGCCCGTACCCCAAGCCGCACCAGGTGGTGCCCTCCGGGAACGCGACGACGGTGTGGCCGGCCCGCAGCCGGTCGGTGACCGCGGTCACGACCGCGGGCAGCCGACGCAGGCTCCCCCGGTCGATCGGGATGACCTTCATCAGCCGTACGACGGGTCCCAGCGCCGGCCAGTCGACGAGGTCCGCGCGCGCGACGAACGACCCGGGCAGCACCGCGCCGATGGTGAAGATGTCCAGCCAGGACACGTGCCCGCTGACGACCAGAACGCCGCGCAGGTTGCGGATGGGTCCACCCGACAAGGCGATCCGCACGCCGAAGCTGCGCAGCATCAGACGGCAGTACGCGCGCTGCACGTGCCACCGACCGGGCAGCGGAAGCGCCAGCAGCCACACGCACGAGAACAGCGCCACCGCCGCGCCGGCCCGCACCCCGGTGCGCACCGCGACCCACCAGCGCGGCCCGGGCCGGTCGGCGCCGGCGGCGACGCAACTCGCGTCGCAGGTGGCGCGCTGCAGCCAGGCGTGTTCGGTCGTCAGCGTCATGACGCCGCGCCCCCTGCCAGCCCCTCGGCCATCTCGCCCGCCGCCGACACCGACCGCAACCGGCGCAGATAGCGGGTGTCGGCATGGCGTTTGTCCAGGAGCGCCGGGAAGTCCCCGACTCCGAAGTCCGGATCGTGTGCCGGGTCCCCGCAGACCTGTGCGCCCAGCCGTAGGTAGCCGCGCATGAGCGGAGGGACGGCGACCCGCGCCGGGGGCGCGATGGCATCCAGCCCGCGGCCGTCGACCACCACCGGGCGGTACGGGCGCACGGTGTAGCGCTCCGGGGCGGCGTGACGGCGCCGCACGAAGTCGCGCACACCGCGCACCTGAGTGCCCGCCGGTTCGCCGGCCGGGCCGGCGACCGGCACCGACACACAGCCGGTGACGTAGTCGTATCCGCAGCGGTCGAGGTAGGCCAGGATGCCGGCCCACATGAGCAGCACCACACCGCCGTTGCGATGGTCCCGGCGCACCACCGCGCGGCCCATCTCGACCAGCGACGGCCGCAGCGGGTCGAGGGCCCGCACGTCGAATTCGGTCGCGGTGTAGAGGCCACCCGCGGCGATGGCCCCGGCAGGGGGCAGCATCCGGTAGCAGCCGACCAGTTCGCCGGAGGTCTCCTCACGCACGAGCAGGTGGTCGCAGTAGTCGTCGAAGCGATCGGCGTCCCGACCGTCGAGAGCGCCGGCGAGCGCGAATCCGGGCTCGGAGGTGAACACGTCGTGGCGTAGCCGCTGGGCGGCGGTGATCAGGTCGGGATCGGTCGACAGGAGCAGCGAGTACCGCGGGGTGTCCGCGGTGCTCGGCTGATCGGCGGCGATGAGGACAGAAGCAGTGCTCATGTCCAGCACGGTCGCTGAGCCGTTCGGCGCGGCGGCAAGCGCTGCGTGACGTGTTCGTGCACGCTGGATGACGAGTTGGTCGCTCGCCGCCGGCGGATCACCTCATCGCGTGACCGGCGTCGGTGACCGCCGCCGGTGGCCGGCTCAGCGCTGGGCCAGCCAGTCGCTGAACCGGGTCGTGGCGATCACCGCACCGTCACCGGTCACCAGGCTGGTCTCGTCGACCGGCGTGCCGAAATAGCGGGCATCCGGATCGATGACCACCGGCACGTCGGCGCCGCGCGCGGCGAGGACGGCGCGGGCCAGGTCGGCGAACGGCAGCTTGTCCGGCCCGCCGACATCGACCACCCCGTTGCGCGGTTCGGCGACGGCCACGCGAGCCACCTCGGCGGCCACGTCGGCCGCGGCGATCGGCTGGATGAGGGCGTCGGGCGCCCGGACCTCGTCGCCGACCGTGAGCGTGCCGGTGATCATCTCGGCGAATTCGTGGAACTGGGTGGCGCGCACGATGGTGTACGGCAGCCCGGATTCGGCCACCGCCTTCTCCTGCGCGACTTTCGCTCGCAGATAACCACTTTCGGGCAAGCCGTCCGCGCCGACGATCGAGAGCACGACGTAGTGACCGACGCCGGCCGCGTCCGCCACCGACACCAGATTCGCCGAGGACCGGCGGAAGAACTCCATGACCGGGCCGTCCTCGAACGACGGTGAGTTGGTGACGTCGACGAGCACGTCGGCACCGGTCAACGCCTCGGCGAGGCCCTCGCCGGTGAGGACGTCGGCACCCGAACTCCGCGAGGCGGCCACGACCTCGTGTCCCCCGCGACGAAGCAGTTCGACGACCTGCGCGCCGATCTGACCGGTGGCGCCCATGACGGTGACCTTCATCGGGTGGTTCCTCTCTCGATACCCCCACTCACGATGGCACAGCCTGGGCGTATCGACCCCAGAAAAGATCGTCGTCTTCAGCTGAGATGCGAAAAACCCCGGCACCGCGCGGGTGCCGGGGTTCTCGCTGCAGCGTCGAGCGGTGTCAGCCCTTGCGCGCCTTGACCTTCTCGGTGAGCTGCGGGGTGACCTTGAACAGGTCGCCGACGATGCCGAGATCGGAGATCTCGAAGATCGGCGCCTCTTCGTCCTTGTTCACCGCGATGATCGTCTTGCTGGTCTGCATACCGGCGCGGTGCTGGATGGCGCCGGAGATGCCCAGCGCGATGTACAGCTGCGGCGAGACCGTCTTACCGGTCTGACCGACCTGGAACTGACCCGGGTAGTAGCCCGAGTCGACCGCGGCACGCGAGGCGCCCACCGCACCGCCGAGGGCATCGGCGAGTTCCTCGACGATGCCGAAGTTCTCGGCACTGCCGACACCACGGCCGCCGGAGACGACGACGGTCGCCTCGGTGAGCTCCGGGCGGTCGCCGGCCACGGCGGGCTCCCGCTTGGTGATCTTCGTCGCGGTCTCGGCCTGGGCCGGCACCTCGACGTTGACGACCTCGCCGGCACCGTCGGCGGGCTCGGCGTCGATCGCGCCCGCGCGCACGGTGATCACCGGGGTGTCCCCGGTGACCTCGGCCTCCACGGTGTAGGCGCCACCGAAGATCGAGTGGGTGGCCTTCCCGCCCTCCTGAACCGCGATGACGTCGGTCAGCACGCCGGAGCCGATGCGGGCGGCGAGCCGGCCGGCGATCTCCTTGCCGTCCGCGGAGGCGGCCAACAGCACACCGGCGGGGCTGTTCGACTCGGCCAGCGCGGCGAGCACGTCGACCTGCGGGGTGACGAGGTAGTTCTCGGCGTCATCGGATTCGGCGACGTAGATCTTCGCGGCGCCGGCGGCCTTGAGGCCGTCGACCAGCGGCTCGGCGGTGCCCGGCTTGCCCACCACGACGGCGGAGGGTTCGCCGAGCGCACGAGCGGCGGTGATCAACTCACTGGTGACCTTCTTCAGTGCACCTTCGGCGTGCTCGACGAGCACGAGTACTTCAGCCATTCTTTTTCCGGTCCTTCGTGTCTCGGGGAGTCTTAGATGATTTTTTGAGCGACCAGGTATTCGGCGACCTTGCTGCCGCCTTCGCCTTCGTCGGTGACCTTCTCGCCTGCCGTCTTCGGCGGCTTCGGCGTCGACGTCAGCACCTTGGAACCGGCGTTCGCCACGCCGACCTCGTCGGACTCGACACCGATCTCGGCCAGCGTCAGGGTCGTCACTTCCTTCTTCTTGGCGGCCATGATGCCCTTGAAGGACGGGAAGCGCGGCTCGTTGATCTTCTCGTTCACGCTGACCACGGCGGGAAGCGGCGCCTCGAGGGTGAACACCCCGTCGTCGGTCTCGCGCTCACCGGTGACCTTGCCGTCCTCGACGGTGACCTTGCGCATGTGGGTCAGCTGCGGCAGGCCCAGGTACTCGGCGATGATGGCCGGCACCGCGCCGCCCGCACCGTCGGTCGCCTCGTTGCCGGCGATGACCAGCTCGGTGCCCTCGATGGCGCCCAGCGCGCGGGCCAGCGCCCAGCCGGTCTGCACCATGTCGGAACCGTGCATGCCCTCGTCGACGAGGTGCACGGCCTTGTCGGCGCCCATGGACAGCGCCTTGCGGATCGCCTCGGTCGCGCGCTCCGGGCCTGCGGTCAGCACGGTGACGGTGCCCTCGACCCCGTTGGCGGCTTCCTTCTCCTTGATGAGCAGCGCCTCTTCGACGGCACGCTCGTTGATCTCGTCCAGCACGGCGTCGGCGGCTTCCCGGTCCAACGTCCAGTCGCCCTCGGAGAGCTTGCGCTCGGACCAGGTGTCGGGGACCTGTTTGATCAGGACCACAATGTTCGTCATGAGATGGTTCGTCCTCCTCGATGAGGCCGGCCGGCGGTCGGCCCGTTACCACGTTTTGTGAAACTGGCACCATGTTACTCGTCAGTAACTAAAGGTGGTTTGCAGGAACACCATAGCTGGTCGAAGTTCATGCGCCCGCCTCCCCTACCACTGCGAACCCGTCAGGAACTGTTCGCGAACCGGCCACGATCCCGTCGCCTGGGTTAGCCTGCCTGCGATGAGCGCATTCGTTACCGGGCCGCGTGGGGGCGGCGACGAGACTCTCCCCCTCACCGGCGAGCGGACCATCCCCGGTCTGGCGGAGGAGAACTACTGGTTCCGCCGCCACGAGGTGGTCTACGCCCGCCTCGCGCAACGGTGCGCAGGCCGCGACGTACTCGAGGCCGGATGCGGCGAGGGCTATGGGGCGGATCTGATCGCCGGGGTCGCGCGACGCGTCATCGCCCTGGACTACGACGAGGCCACCGTCGCGCACGTGCGCGCCCGCTACCCACGCGTCGAGGTCCACCACGGCAACCTCGCCGCCCTGCCCCTGGCCGATGCGTCCGTCGACGTGGTGGTGAACTTCCAGGTCATCGAACATCTGTGGGATCAACCACAATTCGTCGGCGAGTGCCTGCGGGTGCTGCGTCCCGGCGGGCTGCTGCTGATGTCGACACCGAACCGGATCACCTTCTCCCCCGGCCGCGACACCCCGGTCAACCCGTTCCACACCCGCGAACTCGACGCGGCCGAACTGACCGACCTGCTCACCACCGCCGGGTTCGGGATGGAGGCGATGCTCGGGGTTTTTCATGGCCCGCGCCTGCGCGAGCTGGACGCCCGGCACGGCGGCTCGATCATCGACGCGCAGATCGCCCGGGCCGTGGCCGACGCGCCGTGGCCGCAGGATCTTCTCGACGACGTGGCCGCGGTGCGCGCCGACGACTTCGACCTGCTGGAAGCCGGCAGCGCGGATATCGATGACAGCCTCGACCTGGTCGCGATCGCGGTGCGGCCGTGAGTGACGACGCGCCTGCGGTACCGGGGCTGTTCACCCTCGTCCTGCACACGCATCTGCCGTGGCTGGCCCACCACGGGCGCTGGCCGGTCGGCGAGGAGTGGCTGTACCAGTCGTGGTCGGCGTCGTACCTGCCGTTGATGCGGGTGCTGCGCAGGCTGGCCGCCGAGGACCGCGGCCACCTGCTCACACTCGGGATGACGCCGGTGGTGACCGCCCAGCTCGACGACCCCTACTGCCTGACCGGGATGCACAGCTGGCTGGCGAACTGGCGGCTGCGTGCGCTGGAGGCCGCGACGCTGCGCACGTCGTCGGACACCACGCCGGCCTGCACACCCGAGGCGCTGCGGACCTTCGGCGCCCGTGAGCAACGCGAAGCCGACCAGGCGCTCGACGAGTTCGCCACGCTGTGGCGCCACGGCGGCAGCCCGCTGCTGCGTGAGCTCGTCGACGCCGGCACCGTCGAGTTGCTGGGCGGGCCGCTGGCGCATCCGTTCCAGCCGCTGCTCAACCCGCGGTTGCGGGAGTTCGCGCTGCGCGAAGGGCTCGCCGACGCCGCGCAGCGCTTCGTCCATACCCCGCGCGGGATCTGGGCCCCGGAATGCGCGTACGCACCCGGCATGGAGTTCGATTACGCCGCCGCGGGCGTCGGCCATTTCATGGTCGACGGTCCGTCGCTGCACGGCGACACCGCGCTGGGCCGCCCCGTCGGCGACTCCGGGGTCGTCGCGTTCGGCCGGGACCTGCAGGTCAGCTACCGCGTGTGGTCGCCGAAGTCCGGCTACCCCGGCCACGCCGCCTACCGGGACTTCCACACCTACGACCACGTGACGGGGTTGAAGCCGGCGCGGGTCACCGGCCGCAACGTGCCCTCCTCGGCCAAGGCGCCGTACGACCCGGACCGCGCCGACGCCGCCATCGACGCCCACGTCGCCGACTTCGTGGCCGTGGTCCGGCGGCGGCTGCTCGACGAGAGCGAGCGGATCGGCCGGCCGGCGCACGTCGTCGCCGCCTTCGACACCGAACTGTTCGGCCACTGGTGGTACGAGGGCCCGGAGTGGTTGGCGCGGGTGTTGCGGGCGCTGCCCGAAGCGGGTGTGCGGGTCGGCACGCTCGGCGACGCCGTGGACGACGGATTCGTCGGCGCCCCAGTAGATCTGCCGCCGAGCTCGTGGGGTTCGGGCAAGGACTGGCAGGTCTGGGCGGGTGATCAGGTGACCGACTTCGTGCGACTCAACGCCGAGGTCGTCGACACCGCGCTGAGCACCGTCGATAAGGCGCTCACCCAGCACGCGTCGGTGGGCAGCCCGACGCCGCGCGACACCGTCGCTGACCAGATCCTGCGCGAGACCCTGCTGACGGTGTCCAGCGACTGGCCGTTCATGGTCAGCAAGGACTCCGCCGCCGACTACGCCCGCTACCGTGCGCACCTGCACGCCCACGCCACCCGCGAGATCGCCGACGCCCTGGCGGCCGGCCGGCGGGAGCAGGCACAGCGCCTCGCCGACGGCTGGAACCGCGCCGACGGCCTGTTCGGCGCGCTCGACGCCCGAAGGTTGCCCCGGTGAATCGCCCTTCCGCGAGCGTGCGCGTCTGCTGCGCGACGCGCCGCCGGACAGCAGCACTTCGCGCACACTCGCGCAGGATCGAGTGTGCGTGAAAGTCCTTCTCGTGTCGTGGGAGTACCCGCCGGTGGTCATCGGCGGGCTCGGCCGCCACGTCCATCACCTCGCCATCGCGCTCGCCGCGGCCGGCCACGAGGTCGTGGTGCTCAGCCGCCGGCCGGCCGACACCGACCCCAGCACGCACCCCACCACCGACGAGGTCAGCGAGGGTGTGCGCTTGGTCGCGGCCGCCCACGACCCGCACGAGTTCGCGTTCGGCCGCGACATGATGGCCTGGACGCTGGCCATGGGACACGCCATGATCCGGGCCGGCCTGGCGATCAAGGACCACGGTCAGCCGTGGCGCCCCGACGTGGTGCACGCCCACGACTGGCTGGTCGCCCACCCGGCGATAACGTTGGCCGAATTCTTCGACGTGCCACTGGTTTCGACCATTCACGCCACTGAGGCCGGCAGACACTCCGGCTGGGTGGCCGGGCCGATCAGCCGCCAGGTGCATGCGGTCGAGTCGTGGCTGGTACGCGAATCCGATTCGCTCATCACGTGTTCGGCGTCGATGCGCGAGGAGATCACCGAACTGTTCGGACCCGGCCTGCCGGAGATCCGGGTCATCCGCAACGGGATCGAAGCAGAGCGTTGGCCGTTCGCGCGCCGCCGGCCTCACGGTGGACCCGCCCGACTGCTCTACCTCGGCCGGCTCGAATACGAGAAGGGGGTACACGACGCCATCGCCGCGCTCCCCCGGATCCGCCGCACCCATCCCGGCACCACCCTCACGATCGCCGGCGACGGCACTCAGTCGGACTGGCTCATCGAGCAGACGCGAAAGCACAAGGTGCGCAAGGCTGTCACGTTCGTCGGACGGCTGGACCACGACGGGCTCGTCGACATGCTCCACACCGCGGACGCGGCGGTGCTGCCCAGCCACTACGAACCGTTCGGCATCGTCGCGCTCGAGGCGGCCGCCACGGGAACACCGCTGGTGACCTCCACGGCGGGAGGCCTGGGCGAAGCCGTGATCGACGGGGTGACCGGGATGTCGTTCCCGCCCCGCGACGTCGCAGCGCTCGCCACGGCCGTGCGCGCCGTGCTCGACGACCCCGCCGCCGCGCAGCGACGCGTGGTTGCCGCCCGGGACCGGCTCACCTCGGACTTCGACTGGAACACTGTCGCCGCGGAGACCTCTCAGGTCTACATCGCCGCGAAACGCCGTGAGCGCGAACCGCATCCACGTGTTCCGATCGTCGAACGGGCGCTACCCGACCGGTCCTGAACGACGTCGAATCGCTCCGTCGGCCGGATCTGTCGGACCCTGCTGCTTGTATGGGGTCATGTCCTCGAGCGTGGCGTCCGGCGCGGTGGTGGTGCGCCCAATCGACCGTCTCGAGATGCTGTTCGACGAGCTGGCCGAGCTGACCGGCCAACGCAACGCGATCGACGCCCGCCTGGTGGAGATCGCCGCCGAGATCGACCACGACGAGTTGTGTGGGATGACGGGTGCGACGTCGGTGGCGCATCTGATGGCGTGGAAGACCGGGTCGTCGTCGAGGAACGGCAAGACCATCGCCGCCATCGCCCACCAGATCGCGGAATTCCCCCAATGCGTCCAAGCTCTGCGGGAAGGGCGGCTGTCGCTGGATCAGGTCGGGGTCATCGCCGAGGGCGCGGGGCCAGGGTCTGATGCGCATTACGCCGAGCTGG
The DNA here is from genome assembly GCF_001499995.1 of Mycobacterium sp. IS-1496. GTDB lineage: Bacteria > Actinomycetota > Actinomycetes > Mycobacteriales > Mycobacteriaceae > Mycobacterium. Next base: position 725 of record NZ_LQIU01000052.1, on the reverse strand, counting down.
CCCGCAGCGCCACGGTCAACCAATTCCGCACCGCGATCAAACTCGAACCCCGACCCGAACCCGAACCCGAACCTCAAGCCGACACTGACATCCCGCCTGAACCCGAGCCTGAGCCCGAGCCGCGATCCTCGATCACCAAGACCTCCGACGAGCAGTACACCCACTGGCACATCGCGATGCCACATGCCGAGGCGGCGGCGTTCGACGCCGCCCTGCAATCCCACCACGACGGGTTGGTCGCCCAGTGGAAACACGACCACGACACCGACAGCCCGGGCGCGGGCCCGTCAGCGGGGCGGCCGCCGTTCCCCACTCTCGGCGATGCGTTCAATGCACTGGTCGAGGCCGGGTGGGACGCCGAGGCCGCTCGCCGCCCCCACGGGCATCGCACCACTGTGGTCGTGCACCTCGACCTCACAGACCGTATCGCCGCCCTGCATCTGGGGCCGCTGCTCTCGGATTCCGATCGCCGCTACCTGACCTGTGACGCCACCTGCGAGGTGTGGTTCGAACGCGACGGGCAACCCATCGGGTCCGGGCGCACCACCCGGCTGATCAGCCGCCGGCTGCGCCGCGCGCTGGAACACCGCCACCCCACCTGCGCGGTCCCCGGATGTGGAGCCACCCGAGGTCTGCACGCCCACCACCTCCGGCACTGGGAAGACGGCGGCCGCACCGACCTGGACAACCTCGTGCTGGTCTGCCCCTACCACCACCGACTGCAC
>NZ_LQIU01000051.1 GCF_001499995.1 Mycobacterium sp. IS-1496 | reverse complement strand
AGATCACCCATCCAATCTGATCGGGTGGCCTACTTTTCAACCGTCGCGACTGGCCGGACTTTCAACCGTCGTCAACAAGCGGCAGAGCAGATCTCGCAGCTTCGAAGGTCGAGGACTGGTACGGACCCTGCGAATGACTCTGGTTCGAGCGGATGCCGGCTGCGCGGAGCCCGTCCCTGAAGTACTGGTACCAAGGTTGGGGCGCGTCCGGAGCGTAGCCGATTTCGATCGCCAGCAATTTCGGATCGGAGTGGTGCGGCTCGACGATCGGGGCGCCGATGCGTTTGACGGGAGTCCAGTCGTTGACGATGTTCCTTGCTGCCGTTTCAGTCTCAGCAGAATCGCCACTCTCCTCGTCGCCGAAATCGGGAACGTCTGGCCCACCAAATCGATGGGCTTTGGCTTCCTCCGGGGTAATGGTCTGAATCTGCGAATAGGGTTGCACGCTGTCAGCTGTGCGGGGTGCGGGCACCGCGGTGGTGGATAGCACCCGCTCGATTTTGCCGTCGAGGGTCTGCTTCCACCGCAGCCCGTTGGCGTCGGTGCTGGTGGTGCTTTTCGGTGGATTCATTCGTATCCAAAACCGTGGCCCGAGAGGACAACAGTCACAGCCGCATCATCCCAAGTTTGCGGGCGAATTCCCGCGTGGTCCCGGGTGACGATGCACCAAGCCGCTATCTATGCCGTGAAGGTTCCAGCGAGGTCGACACAGAGTTTGTTCCCGAACCGGTAATCGAGCAGTCTGCGTCGGTGCATCTGGTGAACGGCCACACCTGGCGAGACACCTAGCTGTCTCGCAACGGTCTCGATGTCGCGATCGCGCGTCAGTCCCTCGAACGGCTTGATCCCGGTCTCGCCGAACAAGACGTCCATCGCGAACTTGTTGGCGGATTTCTCCGCTTCGCTGTTGCGTTTCTTCTCCGTCTTGTACTCCAGATGCATCTCTCCGCGGGGGTCGTTCAGCACGTGGCCGAGTTCGTGAAACAACGCCCAGATGACGAAGCCATCTTTGCCCCACCGCCCGGTCTGTTGAATCACAGGTACTCGCTTGTCGATCCAACGCGTCATGCCATGCAGCGGGAACTTCTTGGGCGGGTCGACCACCATGAAGACGACTCCGACATCGGCAAGCATGTTCGCGATGTCGCGAAGCATCGTGGCGCCGGGTTCGGCTGCTCGAGCTCGCAGCTGTGGAAGCGCCTTTCTCAGCCGGTCTGGGTCGTAGACGTAGCGCCGCCCACGTTCAAACGGCTCGGCGAGCTCTGCTGCGCGTAACCACGTCGATAGCACCGTCGCGTCGATCTTGGCGTCGCCGGACTCCTTCAGAGCGGCGAGCGCATAGTCGCCCGTGGATGCGGTCTCATGCAGATGAATGTAGGCATCCCAAGTACCGCAGCGGTGGAAGGCCAGGAAATCCGATACCAGAGACCCAGGTGACTTCCGTGTCGCCTTAGTCGCGCCCAAACTTCGAAGGTAGGTCACTGCGCCCGGATCGATCTCGTCTGCGTGCGCCGCTAGGTTCTCTTCATCGGCGATCCGTGCAAGGTCAGCGCGATATGCGGCTTCGTAGCGGAGCCATGAGTCGGCCGGGATGCCGACGACGCGCTCCAAGCGAACCGCGGTATCGCTAGTGATCGGTGCGCGCCCGTTGACGATCTCGTTGACCTGCTTGCGGCTACACCCCAGCTGCTCGGCGACGCGCTGCTGAGACAAGCCGTGCTCGTTTATCCACTCCTCCAGGTATTCACCTGGAGCAACGGCGTAGTTGGTCGCAGTCATGGCTTCTCCTCTCAGTGGTAGTCGTCGATTTCGATCACGGTTACGGTCACCGAGTTCCACGGCTCAGTTGCGTCGTGTGGACGAATCACAAGGCGGTAGTTGCCGCTGAGCTTTCCCGCCCACTGACCGTCCCGGTCAGCGCTGAGCTGGTGCCATTCCCCCAGCGGGTCGTGAGTGGACAGCTCGCCAACAGACTTCGCTGTCTCCAGCGCTTTGATCCGCAGCCGCAGCTTCCCCGCGATGTCAGAGCGCTTCTTCTTCATTTCCCGCTCGTCTGTGCACAGCTTCTTAAGCTTCTTGTGTTCGTACTGCACTTCCAAGTGGATGTCACCGATCTCGTTACAGTCTAACGCACGTACTGGAGACATTATGCCCATCAGAGGCGACGACCCAGAGGGCGCGCGCAGGCATTCTCCCCGTCAGGTGTTGCGGCCATGCTTAGCCAAGGTTGGCGCCCCAACCGTAGATACTTGCCCCATGGAGAAGTGGGTCGTCCCTCTCAGCGTGGCGCTGATCGCCGGTCTCGCGACGATCGCTGCCGCCTACCTCGCGGCGCGCAAGGACCGCCGAGACCTCCGGGATGGCATCGCACGCGACCTCGACCTGCTGGAGAAGTTGCCGGGGGACTCTGAGGCTCGACGAATGCTCGCCTTCTACGTCGAAGAACGCGTCATGCTTCTGTCCGCTGAGCAGCAGATACGCGCCGCGGGGAGGAGAGACCTTTGGCAAATGCTGACGCCGGTCGAGGCCTTGGTTGCTGCGTGGGCTTGGCACCGGACGGGCAGCTGGGTCGCCGCCGCGGTGGTCCTACTCGTTGTTCCGGTGTTCGTGCTGTGGGAGCTTCGGTTGAGGCGAAAATCGCACGATTCAGCGATCACCGCCCGCGTGGAGTACATACGTGATCACATCAGGCCGATTAGCTAGACACCCAGTCGCGGGCTGTGCGACTGTCCCGCCGATTCCGGCCTGGCCCGGGCTTCAATGACGCCTAGTGGCTCACCGTCGTAGCGGTCCGGTTCGGGGAGAGGTAACCGATACATGGAACCGAAACTGCGGTACCGGATAGAACCGTTTGCAGCGCGGCAGTCGCCGGCTACACACCCCTGAGCCAAGCCAGGCGGTACCGCAGTCGTTTCACTCGGCCCCGACGCCGGCCAACGCAGCCAATACTGCATTCTGCGCGAAGCGATTCTCAACAAACGCCCAGTTCAGGAACTTCTAAGCCCGAATACCCTGCCTGATTAGGGTTTCTACGACGCTTCGTCGCGATCCAACAGGGCCGTCAATATCCAGTTCAGCGGTGGGGTACGGCTCCGAGAACGGGCACTGTAGCCGGTGCTGTCTCGTTGTCGCAGGCAGCCGGATTGCTGCCGCGCTGCTGTCAGGTCGCTGTCCCGTCACCTGCATCACTGGCACCCACGTCGTCAGGTTCGTACGAAGCGACGAAGGACAGCACGCGCGGGGCGAGTGGGCTCATGGGCGGACACATCTTGCGACGCGTGAAGCCAGGACCGTCCTGCAGCGCATGCACTCCGTTCGGGTGCGGGTAGCGGCTCAACAGTTCGCGAACGGTCGCAACATCATCCGCCACGTTCGGGTACAGAATCGTGTCAAGCTTCTCCTGAAGCGGTCCCATGAGCGGCTGAATTGCCTTGATCATGTCCAACACGCTCGGATCAGAATCCATGTCTTCCAGTTCCCGACGCTTCAACCACTTCTTCTGCGACGAGTTGCGCGTGAAGTCGAGCATGAACTCCCGACTCATGTACACGTTCGCCACCGGTTCTTCGTTCATCGATGCCCCGAAGCCCCACTTAAAGGCGTTGATGTCGCCGTGCTGCAGCGCGCCACGCAGTTCTTCCAGCCAGCCGTACTCGAACGACGTCTTGCGCAGCTCGTCAAACAATTTCTCGACCGCCTGGACCTCAGGACCGCGATTGAGGGTCTTCTTGGCCGTCCTGACCGTCTGCTCCCTGTGGCTGTACAGCGCGGCAGTAAATGAGATCAACGCGGACCGCACCTTGCGCCTGTGTTCGTCCCAAGCATCCTCATCGAAGATTGGAATCCGGTTGTACCGCAGGTCAGTCAGCAGCGCCATCACCACGTCGCAGAGCCGGTCGCTCTCGTCCGAGATGTGCTGCAATAGTTCGCTGTCGATCATGCGCCGAAGTTGTTCGTATGCATCGCGATAACGCTCATCTTCGTCCTCAGTCAAGGAACACACCTTCTCGAAGATTGGAGCATCAGCAGATCGGCTGGGGTCCAGGTGAACCAGGATCGCGCCGTAGGGGTCTGCCGCAGCTTCTGCGTCTTGCGCGTCATGCTCTGCATTGCGCTTGCCAAGCAGTTCCTGCGCGTCTCGCATGTCCTTCGCCGCGGTCGAGATACGTTGCTTCACTTCCTCCTCGGAAGGTAGGCCGTCGGAAAACCAACGCGTGCAGTTCGAGAGCACGCGATCCAGCGCGTCCTTCACGAGCCGCTGCGCGGTGTCCCGTGTGTAACGATCCCGAACGTCAGGTGTGTCCGCCCAGTCCATGATCACGGTTGTCGTTGCCCAGGTCACCGTGCTCGCGGCCTCCAACGCCAGCAGCATTGACGGAACCCGTGCCGGGGCCACGTGCGGCATCACCACGGACTGCATTGCCTCAAGCACGTCGTTGGCGAAATCAGTGGCGCTGTTGCCTTCGATGTCGTCAAGTGCAGAGGCGAAGGCTTCAAGCCGGCCGATCCACTCTCGTACTCGCTCTATCTCTTCCTGCTCGTCGGCCTCCACATGCGTGCCTTTCTTCGATCTTTCACATCGTGTGTGGCTCCCTTCTGGTGGGCAGCCATACAGGATCGCACAGAGGTGCGACAGAACGCACGACAGTTTCCTGGCGTTCCCTACAAAGGCCGACTATGCGCGACAGCAGCAGGCGGCCTCAGTTGGGCGCGATTTGGTCGTACCTCTCTAATAGAATCCGCTCGCGCGATCGCTAAAGGCACCGCAGAGCGATGGGAGGTGGGACGACAACGCCGTGAACGCCTGTGGATGCGGGTGCGGAGGCGAAACCAAGCGTCAGTTCGTCCGTAGACACCATCGCCGGGTGCCAGGAGCGAAGCCTCCACGCGCTGCGCAGCCACTCGACCGTCCTCAGTCACCCGAGAGTTGTTGCGAATGCGGTCATCCTCGGGGCCACATGAGAACTCCTAGCCTCCGAGTCCAGTTCGTCCATGTCCAGCGGACGTCTTTCCCGATCTCGAGTGGCGCGCGGCTAGTTAAATTCTCGCACGAAGTATGACCAGGGAAATACCGCAGTGAGTACCGCAGTGCTCTCGTCCGATTTCGATGACCGCCAACGCAGCCAACACAAAATCCGCAGCTAGATACGGTTCTTCCGGCGGCTACCGCCACTTCCCAACACAACAAACGCCCAGTTCAGAGGATTTTAAGTCCGCTGCCTCTGCCAATTGGGCTATGGGGGCGTCGGGGTCAGACCCTATTCCATGGCACCGCGGCACCGAAGGCACGTCGAGATCTACCTGTGGGTCGTCGACCCGCCGCTGTCCCGACCCTGGTGGAGATCCCGGCGCGGCCGGCTCGCGAATCAGTAAGCTGCGCTCACGATTCCACCAGCGTCGCCGCATCCAGCGACAGCACCAGCGCCGGCCGCGGATACCGAAGGCCCGCGCACGCCTCCTCCACCGCCAACTGCAGGTGGTGAACTCCCCGCCGCAACTCCTCCGGCCCGCAGTCACCCCGCCCGTAGCCCGACAGGCACGCCCGCGTCAGGATCACGCCGTGCGTCCGGCGCAGCCGCGCCATCTGCTCGATCATTCCGCGCACCGCGTCGCCTGCTTCGGCCTCGGTGGGGCCGACACGGCACCGCAGCCCCACAACGTCCAAGCGCCGCAACGCCATCACCGATGTCGCCAGCCGCTCCCCCGTCCCCTCGCTGACGTCCACCACCACCCGGTGCGCCGCGGCCCGCCGTCCCGCCAGCAACAGCACCTCAGACCATCCGCCGATCACGAATCGCCCGACCCCCGCGGCCACCGCGGCGTCGACCGCCTCGACGTCCCGGCAGTGCGCCGCCACCCTCGAGGCGGGCAGTCCCGCACGCAGCGCCACCTGCAACTCCGGAGCGCTCGACACGTCGACGCCGAGACCCCGCCGACGCACCCATTCGGCCACCGAGGCCGTCGTCAACAACTCGGCGGGCACGTGCAGCGGCGTGCCTCGTAACGCCCGATGGCACACCGTGTGGCGCGGCAGTTCCCGTGAACGACGGAAAGTGATCATGCCGTCGATGGTGTCGGCGCCACCTTCCACCACCCTGTCCGGCGGCTGTGTATCCCGTGGCCGCCGGCACCCCGGGCACCTGGCCGCGCTCCGGAAACCCGCTCGCGCGAAACAACGTCGGCGTCTTGAACCGCCGACTGGCCGAGCGGTATACCGTGCCGGTATGAGCGGCTATCGAGACCTGTTCAGGGCCAGCATCGACGAACCCGAGAAGTTCTGGGCGGACGCCGCCCAGGCGGTCACCTGGACCCGCGAACCGACCCGCGTACTCGACGACACCAACCCGCCGTTCTACCGCTGGTTCCCCGACGGCGAGCTCAACACCTGCGCCAACGCCCTGGACCGCCACGTCGACGGCGGTCGCGGCGACCAGGCCGCGCTGATCTACGACTCCCCCGTCACCGGCGCCAAACGCACCTACACCTACCGCGAGTTGCTCGACCAGACCGCACGGTTCGCCGGCGCGCTGCGTGGCCTCGGCGTCCAGAAGGGCGACCGCGTCGTCATCTACCTGCCGATGGTGCCCGAGGCGCTGATCGCGATGCTGGCCTGCGCCCGCCTCGGCGCGGTGCACTCCGTGGTGTTCGGCGGATTCGCCGCCCACGAACTGGCGGCCCGCATCGACGACGCCCGGCCGACCGCGGTGGTGTCGGCGTCCTGCGGTGTCGAACCCACCCGCACCGTCGAGTACAAACCGATGCTGGACGCCGCCCTCGAGATGGCCGAACACAAACCGGGCGCATGCGTGATCCTGCAGCGCGAACACCACCGTTGCGAACTCACCGCGGGCCGCGACCACGACTGGACCGAACTGCTCGCCGCCGCGGAGGCCGTCGACCCGGTGCCGGTGGCTGCCACCGATCCGCTCTATGTCCTCTACACCTCGGGCACCACCGGCAAGCCCAAAGGCATCGTCCGCGACAACGGCGGCCATGCCGTCGCGCTGCTGTGGAGCATGCGCCACGTCTACGACACCCAGCCCGGCGACGTGTACTGGGCCGCCTCGGATGTCGGCTGGGTGGTCGGCCACTCCTACATCGTGTACGCGCCGCTGCTCCTCGGCGCGACAACCGTTCTCTACGAGGGCAAGCCGGTGCACACGCCGGACGCGGGCGCCTTCTGGCGGGTCGCCGCCGAGTACGGCGTGAAGGCGCTGTTCACCGCGCCGACGGCCATCCGCGCCATCAAGAAGGAAGATCCGCACGGCCACGAGATCAGCCGCTACGACCTGTCGAAGCTCATCTACCTCTTCCAGGCCGGCGAGCGGCTCGACCCGGACACCTACCAGTGGGCTTCGGACAGGCTCGGCATCCCGATCATCGACCACTGGTGGCAGACCGAGACCGGGTGGGCGATCGCCGCGAATCCGATGGGCGTGGAACCCATGCCGGTCAAGCCCGGGTCCGCGACGGTGCCGATGCCCGGCTACGACGTCCGTATCCTCCGCTCGGACGGATCGGAATGCGGTCCGAACGAGGAAGGCGCGATCTGCGTGAAGTTGCCGCTGCCTCCCGGCACGCTGCCGACGCTCTGGGGTGACGACGACCGCTACATCGCGTCGTATCTGCGGGCCTTCCCGGGTTACTACCTGACCGGCGACGGTGGCTACGTCGACGACGACGGCTACCTGTTCGTGATGGGCCGCACCGACGACGTGATCAACGTGGCCGGCCACCGGCTGTCGACGGGGTCGATCGAGGCGGTGCTCGCCGCACATCCCGCAGTGGCCGAGTGCGCGGTGATCGGGGTGGCCGACGAGATCAAAGGGCAGGTGCCACGCGGGTTCGTGGTCCTCAAGAGCGGCGCCGACGCCGGTGGACTCGAAGCGGAACTCGTGGCCGCGGTCCGCGACAACATCGGGGCGGTGGCCTGTCTGAGGCAGGTCGACGTCGTACACGCCCTGCCGAAGACCCGCTCGGGCAAGATCCTCCGCAAGACGATGCGCGGGCTGGCTGAAGGTCGTGACGAACCGCTGCCCTCGACGATCGAGGACCCCGCGGTACTCGACAAGCTGCATCCGGTGCTCCGCGAGAAGAGATGATGGCGGCCGAGCTAACCTGCGCCACTTGAGTTCCAGCCGTCACAGCCTGGCGGCGTTTTGTCGGTGGTTCGAACTAGCGTTCGGGGGGGGAGCGGGCTGTTAGCGAGCCGCGGCCCGTCATGCACTATGTGCACGCCTCACCTGCGGCACTGATACAAACGCGCTTTGCCGAGCGCGTTTGTATCAGGGCGCCCCGGGTACGCGTGCGGTCGTCCACCTGAGGGAAGGAGTGACCATGACATACAACGAACCGGCGAGGACCGGCGGAGCGATGGGCAGGTTCACGACCGCGCTGCAGAAGGCGGCGGCCGCAGTGGGTGCCGTGTTTCTGCTCGTCGGCATCCTTGGGTTCATCCCCGGGATCACGACGAACTACGACACGATGACGTTCGCCGGCCACGAGTCCGGGGCCGCACTGCTCGGCATCTTCAACGTGTCGATCCTGCACAACCTCGTTCACCTGGCCTTCGGTGTCGCAGGTCTCCTGCTGGCCAGGACGTGGAGCGGGGCGCGCGCCTACCTCCTCGGCGGTGGCGTCATCTATCTGCTGCTGTTCATCTACGGCATGCTGATCGATCGCGACAGCAGCGCGAACTTCGTGCCGGTCAACAACGCCGACAACTGGCTGCACCTGGTGCTCGCCATCGGAATGATCGGACTGGGGTTCGCACTGAGCCGTCGCGACACCGCGCACACGGCGGGTCGCGCGGCACCGCCGACAACCCGCTGACGCGGCGATCCGCGGCGATACCCGGGCGGCACCGGTTAAGCAGTGGGCCGCCCGGGTATTGCTCCTCTGCAGGTCAAGGAGGCGAGCCATGGTGAAGAGACCCGCGTTGATGGCCGTCCAGGGTGCGGCGCTGATCGTCGGTACCGGATACCTCCTCCTCGGTGCCCTCGGCTTCCTCCCCGGAGTCACCACCAATCACGAGAGCCTCCAGTGGGCCGGGCATCAGTCCGACGCACTGCTTTTCGGTGTCTTCGCCGTCTCGGGACTGCACAACGTGCTCCATCTCCTGCTCGGCGCCGCCGGCATGGTCTGCGCGCGCACGTACGCCGCGTCGAGGGCTTACCTGCTGGCCGGCGGCATCACGCTGCTCGGAGTGTGGATCTACCGCGCCGCCTCGGGGCACAGCGGGATCGCCGGGGTGTTCCCTCTCAACCGCGCCGACAACTGGCTTCATTTCGCACTCGGCGTCGTGATGCTCGTCCTGGGCCTGACCCTTGCCGCACAACATGATCCGACGAAGCCCCGGTCGCGTTCGCGCGCCAAATCTCGCGCCTAGCCAGTGCTCAGCGCGCTGCTCTGGGGATCGGTCGCCGCCTCCTCGTTGATCGTCGGCGCACTGGCGGGCATCGCGCGCGACTGGAACCGCCGACTCGTCGGACTGGTCCTCGGCTTCGGCGCCGGGGCGCTGGTCGCCGGCATCTCGTTCGAGTTGGCGGAGGAGGGTTTCCGCGTGGGTGGCGCGCTCCCGGTGTCCCTCGGGCTGGCCGCCGGAGCGGTGACGTTCTTCGTTGCCGATCACCTGGTCGACCGCCTCGGCGGTGGCGACAAGAAGGTCGCGGGCATACCCCTGCTGCTCGGCGCTCTGCTCGACGGTATCCCCGAACAAGCGGTGCTCGGCATCGGGATTGCGGACGGCGGCGCGGTCAGCCCCGCGCTGCTCGCGGCGATCTTCGTCTCGAACCTTCCCGAGGCGATCGGGTCAGCCAGCGATCTGCGCGACGCCGGTCACCGAGTCACGGGCATCGCGCTCGGATGGACCGCGATCGCGCTCCTCTGCGCCGCCGCCACCGTGGGCGGCTACCAGCTGCGGGAGATCGCGGGCGCACCGTTGCAGGGCGGCATCGACGGCTTCGCGGCCGGGGCCCTGCTGGTCATGCTCGTCGGCTCGATGATCCCCGAGGCCACCGAAAAAGCCCGCGAGCAGGCAGGATTGGCAGCAGTGCTCGGGTTCGCGCTGGCCGCCGGGCTGTCCTTCGCCTCATGAGGCGTTGCGCACCGGGTGAACGGACCGCTACATTCCGCCGATGACCCCCGAGTGGCACCTCGGCGCCGTCTCGGTGCCGGTGCACGGTGTCTTCGTGGGTCTGGGAGTCCTCGCCGCGCTCGTCGTGTTCGTCGCCGAGGCCCGCAGGCGTGGGGCGGTCAACGAACAATCCGTCGTGGCGGCGGCCGGCGCGCTCGTCGGCGGCGCGATCGGCATGCGGCTGTCGGGCTGGGTTCGGCACCTCGATGTCACCGGCAACCCCAGCCTGGCCGAGGCGTGGCAGTTCGGCTCCCGCAGCATTCTCGGCGGCCTCCTCGGCGCCTACCTCGGAGTCCTCGTCGCCAAACGGATCGGCGGCTACCGCGGCAAGACCGGAGACCTGTTCGCCCCTGCCGTCGCCCTCGGAATCGCCGTCGGGCGCATCGGCTGCCACCTCACCGAAGCACCCGGACGTCCCACCACGTTGCCCTGGGGAATCCACGCACCGGCCACCACCCCGGAGTGCCCGGGATGTCTCGCCGGACAGCCCATGCACCCGTCGTTCCTCTACGAGATCGCCTTCCAGCTCACCGCTTTCATCATCCTGCTGTGGCTGCGCCGCCGGATTCACCACCCCGGCGAGCTGTTCGTGCTCTACATCGCCGGCTACGCCGCCTTCCGCTTCGCCGTCGAATTCACCCGCGCCAACGAGACGGTGTGGCTCGATCTCACTCGGCCGCAATGGTTCCTGCTGCCGTCACTGCTCCTGATCGGGATTCGACTGTGGTACGGCCACCGGCGCGGTTACTATCGCTCCGCACCCCACCAGCAGGAAGTGCCCGCATGACATACCCGCCAGGTCCGCCGTATCCCGGCGGCTACGGCTACCCCCCGCCGCCGGCGCAACCGCCGAAGAAGATCTCGATCGGCATGGTGTTCGTCGGTGCGCCGGTGTACATCGCGCTCAACTCGCTGCTGGGTTTCATGGCCTTCGTGATCGCCAGTTCGTCGACGGATTCGGCGAACATCATCCTCGGGGCCGCCGCGGTCTTCCTGGCGCTCATCGCCTTCGGCGGCGGCGCCGCCCTGCTCGCCGTGCGCAGCCCGCAGGCCAAGGGCATCGGCCTCGGATTGATGGTCGGCTGGGCCCTGGTGTCGCTGGTCACCGTCGGAATCTGCACCGGTATCAACCCGTCTCTGTACGCGACATGACGGCCGGCATGGGTCTGCGCGGTGACCGCCTGCACCGCTACGTCACCGCCTACTGCCCGCACTGCCACGACGAGGCGCCCGAGCGGCCGCTGTCTGACGTGCAGCGGCTCAGCGGCCGGCTCGTCGAACGCGACGGCCGGGTCTGGCTCGAACGCGGCTGCCGCAGCCACGGTCTGGTACGGACCCTCTACGACGAGGTCCCCGAGATCCTGTCCTACCTCGAGGAGTGGACGGCCCCGACGAAGATCCACACCCCCGACGTTCCGGGCAACTTCGACCCGATCCCGCAGGCATATCTACGTGGCCTGCCGGAGATGCAGACCCAGCACACCTGCATTCTCCTGCAGGACATCTCCGACACCTGCAACCTACGTTGCCCCACCTGTTTCACCGAATCCTCACCCGACCTGCGCAACGTGGTTCCCGTCGCCGACGTGCTGGCCAACGTGGATCAGCGGCTGCAACGCGAGAACGGCCGTCTCGACGTCGTCATGCTCAGCGGCGGCGAACCCACTCTCCACCCCCACCTGCGCGAGCTGCTGGCGGAGCTGGTCGACCGGCCCATCACCCGAATCCTGGTCAACACCAACGGTGTCCGGATCGCCACCGACGACGGCCTGCTCGACCTGCTGACCGGGCACCGGGAACGCGTCGAGGTCTACCTTCAGTACGACGGACTGTCCGAGGCGGCGCACCGGCACCACCGCGGCGGTGATCTGCGGCGCATCAAATCAGCCGCACTGCAACGCCTTTCGGAGAAGGAGATCTTCACCACGCTGGTCATGACGACCGCACTGGGCGTCAACGACGACGAGATCGGGGACATGGTCCGCCTCGCGCTGGACACCCCGTACGTCGGCGGGCTGACCATCCAGCCGCAGTTCGGTTCCGGCAGATCCGGCGACATCGACCCACAGCACCGGCTCACCCACACCGGAGTGCTCAACCGGCTCGGCCCGCAGACCGCCGGTGCGGTGACATGGCGGGACCTCACCGCACTGCCGTGCTCGCATCCGCACTGCTGCTCGGTCGGCTATCTGATCCGCGACGACAACGACCAGTGGCGGTCGCTCGTCGGGCTCATCGGACACGACAGCCTCAAGGAGAAGCTCGGGCTGGTGGCCAACCGCATCGCCGACTCCGAGATCCCCCGGCAACTGCGGGTCGCCGTGCAGGAATCGCTGCTGGGCCTGCTGTCCGAACAGTCCTCGTTGTCTCACCCCCAGATCGGGGACATCTGGCAGATCATCTGTCAGAGCTGCGATCTCGGCATGTCGACGCTGCTGACGCTGGCCTCGTCCGCGCTTCCGGGGCGGCGCCGCAAGGTCCGTCGCCTGCTCGGCGAACGCGTCGTGCGCATCACCGTCAAACCCTTCATGGACATGTCGACGATGATCGAGGAGCGCCTGGTGCAGTGCTGTGTGCACGTCGGCACGCGCAGCGCCGCCGACCAGTGCGCCCCGTTCTGCGCCGTGCAGGCGTGGCCGGCCCTGGCGCGGCAACGGCTTTCGGCCACCGCGGGCGCCGCGCTGCCGATCGTGGCGGTGCGTTAGGCGATCGACAGCGCGATGCCGTCGAGGATGTCGTGTTCGCTGACGACCAGTTCGTCGATGCCGGCCCGCTCTCCGAGTTCGCGCGCCAGTTCCTCGACGATGATCGCGCCGCCGCCGATCACGTCGACACGGCCCTCGTGCATCGGACCGAGCACCGCCCGCTGCTGACGCGTCATCGCGATCAGTTCGTCGCACACGCCGAGCAGCGAACGGAAACCGACCCGCGACAGGTGGATCGCGTCCGAGTCGTAGGTCGTCATCTGATGCGCCAGCGCGGCCAGTGTCGTCATGGTCCCCGCCACACCGACCCAGGTGCGGGCGCCCTGCACCGGAACGTGGCGCAGCGCCTCGTCGAGCGCACCACGGATGACCTTCCGCGCCGCCGTGACCTCCTCGGCGGTCGGCGGGTCCGAGTGCAGACACCGTTCGGTCAACCGCACACAGCCGATGTCGGCCGAGAAGCTGGCGTCCACGTGCTCGCGGCCCACCACCACCTCGGTCGAACCGCCGCCGAGATCCACGACGACGAACGGCCCGTCGGCCGGGTCCAGCTCGCCCACCGCACCGCGGAACGACAACTCGGCTTCCTCGGTGCCGGTGATGACCTCCGCGACCGCCCCGTCGACCACCTCGCCGAGCACGTCGGCGGTCATCTGGAAGAAGGCATCGCGGTTGGCGACATCGCGGGCCGCCGACGTCGCGACCATCCGCACCTTCGCCACCTCGTGCGCGCGCATCAACTCCGCGTACGCGGCCAGCGCGGCCCGGGTGCGGGCCAGTGCATCCGGCGCGAATTCACCTGTGGCGTCGACACCTTGACCCAACCGCACGATGCGCATCTCCCGGTGCACATCGGTCAGCCGGCCGTCGGCCTGGTCGGCGATCAGCAGCCGGATCGAGTTCGTCCCGCAGTCGACTGCCGCCACCCTGGTCACTTCACGCTCCACGTCGCTGCGCGCCGGTCGGTCACGCGTCCCCCCATATCGTCGGGTCCAGAATCCCCTGCATACCCGGTTCGCCGGCCAGGATCGCCAACGCCTCGTCTCCGAACGGGTTCACGCCGGGCCCCTTGGCCAGCGAGTGGGCGATCACCACGTGCAGGCACTTGACGCGGTCGGGCATCCCGCCGCCGGAGAAGGTGGTGCCCAGCGGTTCGATCGCATCGCGTTCGGCCAGGAACGACTCGTGCGCCCGCCGGTAGGCGGCTGCCAATTCGGCGTTCTCCGAGAGCCTTTCGGTCATCTCCCGCATCAGGCCCTCGGATTCGAGGCGGCTCGCCGCCGCGGTCAGCGCCGGATGGGTGAGGTAGTACAGCGTCGGGAACGGGGTGCCGTCGGGCAGCCGCGGCGCGGTCTTGACGACGCCGGGCTCTCCGTTCGGGCAGCGGTAGGCGATCTCCAGGACACCTCGCGGCTCGCGGCCCAACTGCCGCGCGACGGCGTCCAGATCGCTGCGCTCAACCACCGGGCGGCGGGGGGGGGGGGGGCGGAGGGGGCG
>NZ_LQIU01000050.1 GCF_001499995.1 Mycobacterium sp. IS-1496 | reverse complement strand
CGCCTCCCCCCCCCCCCCCCCAACGCATCCCGCGTGGCCCGGCGCCCCGCCCACCGCCGCGCCGGCCGGAACTGTCCGATGCCGCCGTCGTGTCGCGCTCGTGGGGGATGGCCGTCGCGACACTGGTCAGCCGGATCACCGGGTTCCTGCGGATCGTGCTGCTCGCCGCGATCCTCGGCGCCGCGCTGTCGAGTTCGTTCACGGTGGCCAACCAGCTGCCGAACCTCGTCGCCGCACTGGTGCTCGAAGCCACCTTCACCGCGATCTTCGTCCCCGTCCTCGCCCGCGCGGAACGCGACGACCCCGACGGCGGTACGGCCTTCGTCCGCCGCCTGGTCACCCTGGCGACCACGCTGCTGCTGGTGGCCACCGTGCTGTCCGTGGCGGGCGCACCGCTGCTCGTGCGCCTCATGCTCGGCGACGACCCGCAGGTCAACAATCCGCTGACGACGGCGTTCGCGTATCTGCTCCTGCCGCAGGTGCTGTTCTACGGGCTGTCCTCGGTGTTCATGGCGATCCTCAATACCCGCAACGTCTTCGGGCCACCGGCGTGGGCGCCGGTGGTCAACAACGTCGTCGCCATCGCCACCCTCGGGCTGTATCTCGTCGTGCCGGGTGAACTCTCGGTCGACCCCGTCGAGATGGGCAACGCCAAACTGCTGGTTCTCGGCATCGGCACCACCCTCGGCGTGTTCGCGCAGACGGCGGTCCTGCTGGTCGCGATCCGCCGCGAACGGATCAGCCTGCGCCCGCTGTGGGGTATCGACGACCGCCTCAAGAAGTTCGGCACGATGGCCGCGGCAATGGTGCTCTACGTGCTCATCAGCCAGGTGGGCCTGATCGTCGGCAATCAGATCGCCAGCGGCGCGGCCGCATCGGGCCCGGCGATCTACAACTACACCTGGCTCGTGCTGCAGCTGCCGTTCGGCATCATCGGCGTCACCGTGCTCACGGTGGTCATGCCCCGGCTGTCCCGCAACGCCGCCGCCAACAACATCCGCGCCGTCCTCGGCGACTTCTCGTTGGCCACGCGGCTGACCATGGTGACGCTCATCCCGATCGTGGCGGTCATGACCGTGGGCGGCCCGGCGATCGGCACCGCGCTGTTCGCCTACGGCAACTTCGGCGAGACCGACGCCGGCTACCTGGGCATGGCCATCACGCTGTCGGCATTCACGCTGATCCCGTACGCGCTCGTGCTCCTGCAGCTGCGCGTCTTCTACGCGCGGGAGCAGCCGTGGACGCCGATCATCGTGATCGTCGTCGTGACCATGGTGAAGGTGCTCGCCTCGGTCGCGGCGCCGTCGATGACCGACGACCCCGAACTGGTGGCCGGATTCCTCGGCCTCGCGAACGGCCTCGGCTTCCTCGCCGGTGCGATCGTCGGCCACTTCCTGCTCAAGTCGAGCCTGCGCCCACCGGGCGGCCGGATGCTCGACGTGCAGGTGATCCGCACGATCCTGGTGACCGTCGCCGCCTCACTGCTGGCCGGGCTGCTCGCCCACGTCGCCGACCAGTTGCTCGGCCTCGAATCGCTGACGGCCGCCGCCGGCGGCGCGGGATCGCTGGTGCGGCTGGCGGTACTGGGCGTGATCATGCTGCCGGTCATCGCCGGGGTGCTGCTCGCGGCCGGCGTGCCCGAGGCCGCCGCCGCCGTCGCGTTCGTGCGCAGGCGCCTCGGCAGGCCCGCCCCCGCACCCGCCGCGTCCATATCTCGGCCCGACCAGCCGCAGCCCGGCGGTGCCGTCCCGTACTCTGACGGCAGGAGTGCGCGTCCGGTGCGGCGGAGTCGGGGCCCCGCGACCGGCCGGTACGAGTCTCCGGTTCGGGGAACTCCGGTGCGTGGGGCCGGAGAAGAGAGGTGGAGAGGACCAGCGGTGAGCGACGACTCCGCGGGTGATTCCGCAGCGGCGCCCGACAGCGCTTCGACCACCAAGGTCTCGCGGCCCGCCGCGGACGACTTCCAGCCCGACGTCGCCGAACCTTCCCCACGGTCCGCGGATTCGGCCACCACCGAGATGCCCACCTCCGGTCGTCCCCCGTCGGACTACGGCGGTGACCCCACCCGCGAATCGCTGCCCTTCGAGCCGCCCCGCGAACCAGCGATCGAGGCGGCCACCTCCGACGAGGACGTGCACCTCATCCCCGGCGCGACGATCGGCGGCGGCCGCTACCGGCTTCTCGTGTTCCACGGCGGACCACCCAACCTGCAGTTCTGGCAGGCGCTCGACACCGCGCTCGACCGTCAGGTCGCGCTGACCTTCGTCGACCCGGACGCCACGCTGCCCGATGAACGCGTGCAGGACATCTTGTCGCGCACCCTCAAGCTCAGCCGCCTCGACATGCCGGGCGTGGCCCGCGTCCTCGACGTCGCCAACACCGGATCCGGCGGACTGATCGTCTCGGAGTGGATTCGCGGCGGGTCACTGGCCGAGGTCGCCGAGACGGCGCCCTCCCCGATCGGCGGCGCCCGCGCGATGCAGTCGCTCGCCGCGGCCGCCGAGGCTGCGCACCGCTCCGGGGTGGCGCTGTCGATCGACCATCCCAGCCGCGTGCGGGTCAGCATCGAGGGCGACGTCGCCCTGGCCTTCCCCGCCACGATGCCCGACGCCACGCCCGAGGACGACATCCGGGGCATCGGGGCCGCGCTGTACGCGCTCCTGGTCAACCGCTGGCCGCTGCCCGAGACGGGGGTGCCCAGCGGGCTCGCCCCTGCCGAGCGCGACCCGGCGGGCGACCCCCTCGAACCGCGGGCGGTGGACCGCGAGATCCCGTTCCAGATCTCGGCTGCGGCCGCTCACGCCGTCCAACCCGACGGCGGCATCCGCAGCGCACCGACGCTGCTGAACCTGCTGCAGCAGGCCACCGCCGTCGCCGACCGCACCGACCTGATCTCACCCGTCGACCGGCCCGACGGCGGCGCTCCATCACGCTTCCGGGGCGGACCCGACGACGACCCGGAGGCGCAGGCCCGCCGAAAGCGCGGTCTGATGGTCGGCCTCACCGTCGGCGGTGCGATCGTCGTCGTCGCGCTCATCGTGCTGGCGACCGTGTTGAGCCGCATCTTCGGAGACGTCGGCGGCGGGCTCGGCGGCGACGAACTCGGCCTCAACGACCCCAGCACGTCGGCCGAATCCGAGGGCGGGTCGACGGCCCCGGGCAATGTGGTGCGCCCGGTGCGGGCGACGGTGTTCTCCCCCGACGGCGGCGCCGACTCCCCCGATCAGGCCGGTAACGCCATCGACGGCAGTTCGACGACGGTATGGCCCACCGACACCTACTCCGATCCGATGCCGTTCCCGAACTTCAAGAACGGCGTGGGGCTGATGCTGGAGCTGCCGCAGCCCACCACCATCACCGCCGTGGACATCAACGTCTCCTCGACCGACACCTCCGTCCAGATCCGGTCGTCGCAGTCGGCCGAACCGTCCTCGCTCGACGGCACCACCGCGATGACCCCGTCGACGCCGCTGCGGACCGGCAACAACACCATCGAGGTCAGCAACGCCTCCCCCACCCCGTACGTGCTGGTGTGGATCGACAAACTCGGCACGGTCAACGGTCTGAACCGCTCCGACATCTCCGAGATCACGCTGAAGGGCACCACCTAGACGGTTATCCACAGGGCCCGCGACCTCCGACCTCTGCGGACGGGCCACCGGTGGATCAGGTGTCCGGCCCCACCTCCGCGCCCGCTTAGTGTTCGGCTGTGGTGAGCTTCGACGCCGTCGGCCGGTCCGACGCCCAGCTGCTGGCCGATCACGTCGCGGGCGACCGCTACGCGTTCGCGGAGTTGTTCGCCCGCCATCAGCGCCACCTCGAGCGGCTCGCGCGCATCAGCAGCAGCAACCGCGAGGACGCCGCCGACGCGCTCCAGGACGCGATGCTCTCGGCGCATCGCAAGGCCGCGAGCTTCCGCTTCGACTCCGCGGTGAGCAGCTGGCTCTACCGCATCGTGGTCAACGCCTGTCTGGACCGGCTGCGCAGCAACCGCAATCACGCCACCAGCCCGCTGGTGGACGACGTCGCGCCGACCGGTGATCCGACCGCCAGGGTGGACACCGCGATCGTGGTGGAACGGGCTCTGCTGCGGCTGCCCGTCGAACAACGTGCCGCGATCGTGGCCGTCGACATGCAGGGCTACTCGGTGGCCGAGACCGCCCGCATGCTGGGCGTCGCGGAGGGCACGGTCAAGAGTCGGTGCAGCCGCGGCCGGGCGAGACTTGCCGAGACCCTGCGCGGTCTCGACGAGACGACGCCACCACCCCCCGCCGCGCGCGCCTGTCACACGCTGCCGCGGTCCGCGCGCAGCCGCCCCCATGCGACCCTCGGCCGCGCCCTGCGCCACGCGGATGGCGGGACACCTGCCGACCGGCCGTAGCGTGACCCTGCACGCGTGCGGGAACACCCGGACCTAGGCTGGTGTTGTACCCGTGCCGGTGCGAAACGGCAGAAAGGCTCACATGACCACCTCATCGACGGTTCACGATGTGATCATCATCGGCTCCGGACCGGCCGGCTACACGGCCGCCGTGTACGCCGCCCGCGCGCAGCTCAAGCCGCTCGTGTTCGAAGGCAGCCAGTTCGGCGGCGCCCTGATGACCACCACCGAGGTGGAGAACTACCCCGGATTCCGCAACGGCATCACCGGACCCGAACTGATGGACGAGATGCGCGAGCAGGCGCTGCGCTTCGGCGCCGACCTGCGGATGGAAGACGTCGACGAGGTCTCCCTCGAGGGTCCGGTCAAGACGGTCACCGTCGGTGACGAGACCCACCGGGCCCGTGCGGTCATCCTGGCGATGGGTGCGGCCGCGCGCCACCTCGGCGTCCCCGGCGAGGAAGCGCTGCTCGGCATGGGCGTCAGCACGTGTGCGACCTGTGACGGCTTCTTCTTCCGTGACCAGGACATCGCGGTCATCGGTGGCGGCGACTCGGCGATGGAGGAGGCGACGTTCCTCACCCGCTTCGCTCGCAGCGTGACGGTGATCCACCGCCGCGACGAGTTCCGTGCCTCCCGCATCATGCTCGACCGGGCCCGCGCCAACGAGAAGATCACGTTCCTGACCAACACCGCGGTCACCGAGATCGAGGGCGATCCGAAGGTGACCGGAATCCGTCTGCGCGACAACATAACCGGTGAGGAGTCGAAGCTCGCGGTGACCGGTGTTTTCGTCGCGATCGGCCACGTCCCGCGCTCGGACATCGTCCGCGGTCAGGTCGACGTCGACGAGGACGGCTACGTCCTGGTCGAAGGTCGCACCACCAACACGTCGATCGAAGGTGTCTTCGCCGCAGGCGATCTCGTTGACCGCACCTACCGGCAGGCCATCACCGCCGCGGGCAGCGGTTGTTCGGCTGCCATCGACGCCGAACGCTGGCTGGCCGAAATCGGCGTCGCCCCAAGCGATCAAGAGATCTCAGCACCGATCTGAGCCACCCCTACACCGAGGAGCAGACATGGCCGACAACGGCGCCACCGTCACCGTCACCGACGACTCGTTCTCCAGCGACGTGCTGACCAGCAGCACGCCCGTGCTGGTGGACTTCTGGGCCACCTGGTGCGGCCCGTGCAAGATGGTCGCCCCGGTCCTCGAGGAGATCGCCAGCGAGAAGGCCGGCGCGCTGACCGTCGCGAAGCTCGACGTCGACGCGAATCCGACCACCGCACGCGACTTCCAGGTCGTGTCGATCCCGACGATGATCCTGTTCAAGGACGGTGAACCGGTCAAGCGGATCGTCGGCGCGAAGGGTAAGGCCGCACTGCTGCGCGAGCTCACCGACCTGCTCTGACGGGTCACGGGCCGATTCCGGTTCGCCTGGCGTTTTCCGGATTGGCGGAAACTTCTGAGAGAATGCCTTCCGGGCCCGTCGTGCATATGTCCGTGCCGCAGGGGTACTGACAGCCATAGCTGAGGGCCTGCCGAAGGGGCGAGTATGTCGAGTCTGCGTCACGGTGATCGCGGGGCCGCGGTCACTGAGATCCGCGCAGCGCTTTCGGCTCTGGGCCTGCTGGACGGCCCCGACGACGACCTCACCACCGGAAGGCACGTCGTCGCCGACCTGTTCGACGACGACCTCGACCAGGCGGTCCGCGCTTTCCAGCAGCACCGCGGGCTGCTGGTCGACGGCATCGTCGGAGAGGCCACGTACCGGGCACTGAAGGAGGCGTCCTACCGCCTCGGCGCGCGCACGTTGATGCACCAGTTCGGTGCCCCGATGTACGGCGACGACGTGGCGACGCTGCAGGCCCGACTGCAGGATCTCGGGTTCTACACCGGTTTGGTCGACGGCCATTTCGGGCTGCAGACCCACCACGGGCTCACCTCCTACCAACGCGAGTACGGCCTGTACCCCGACGGCATCTGCGGTCCGGAGACGCTGCGCTCGCTGTACTTCCTCGGGTCGCGGGTCACCGGCGGGTCCCCGCACGCGATCCGGGAGGAGGAGCTGGTCCGCCGCTCCGGTCCCCGACTGTCCGGTAAGAGGGTCATCATCGATCCGGGCCGCGGGGGCAGCGACCACGGGCTCATCATGAACGGACCGCAGGGCCCGATCAGTGAAGCGGACATCCTGTGGGACTTGGCAAGTCGACTCGAGGGCCGGATGACCGCGATCGGGATGGACACGTTCCTGTCCCGCCCGGCCAACCGCAGCCCGTCGGACGCCGAGCGGGCCGCGACCGCCAACACCGTCGGCGCGGATCTGATGATCAGCCTGCGCTGCGCCGCGCAGCCCACCCCGGGCGCCAACGGGGTCGCGTCGTTCCACTTCGGCAACTCGCACGGCTCGGTCTCCACCATCGGGCGCAACCTCGCCGACTTCATCCAGCGAGAGGTCGTCGCGCGCACCGGGTTACGTGACTGCCGAACCCACGGCCGGACCTGGGATCTGCTGCGCCTGACCCGGATGCCCACGGTGCAGGTCGATGTCGGCTACATCACCAACCCCCACGACCGGGAGCTGTTGGTGTCCAACCACAATCGCGATGCGATCGCCGAGGGGATCCTCGCCGCGGTCAAGCGGCTCTACCTGCTCGGCAAGAACGACCGGCCCACAGGGACTTTCACCTTCGCCGAACTGCTGGCCCACGAACTGTCCGTCGAACAGGCCGGCCGGCTCAGCTCGAACTGACCCGTTCGGTCGCCTAACAGCGCCCGCTGCCCGCGCCGACGGGCTGCTGCAGTGGGGCCGACTCCAACAGACGCTCCAGCGCCGCTTCGACACCCGCCTTCCACCCGAGCCCCTGCTCGAGTTCCAGACGCAGGCGGGGGAAGTACCGGTGCGGGGACACGACGGTGAAGCCGACCTGTTCCAGGAAGTCGGCGTCCACCATGCACTGGTGCACCGAGCAGTCGCCCAGTGCCTCGATCACCGGAGTGAGATCGCCGGGAACCAGTCGCGGGTCGATGAGTTCGGCGGCCGCCTCGGTGCGGCCGAACGCCTCGAGGGCACGGACCCCGCGGCGCACGAGATCCCCGACGACCGACGTCAGCAGCGTGCGTGGCAGGGCGTCGGCGTCGTCGCCCTGCTCCACCCCCACGGTCGTGAGGAGGACGGCGTCCGCGCTGACCGGTCCGGTCGGGAACAGACGTGCCCGCGGAACCGCACGCGGCGGTGCATAGAACGCGTAGCCGATGCACGGTTCCTCGGCGGACGGGTCGGTCGCCGCGGCCTCGTCGCTCAACGCCTCCGGGCACCGCACCGCCACCTGACCGCACGATCCCCACTCGAGCATGACCATCGACAGCCACGCTTCCTTCTCGAACTCCGGGTCGGACAGATGATCCTCACGACCCAGCGTCGACGGATCGACCTCCCAGAAAACGCAGCGCCGCGCGTGCTTGGGAAGCTGCTCGAAAGCTTCCAGACGCAAGGGCGTGATACGTGCGGGCACTAGGCTCCCCGGTTCTCGTGCGCTGCGGACGCTGCGCGCGACCGCGGTTCGGGCTCCAGGATAGGCAGCATGACGGCGACGCGCGAAAAGCGTTGCCGGCCAGATGATCTGCCGTCAGCGGCCGGGTGAGTTCCGCGTGTCGAACGTGGTGGTGTCACAGTGACGTAATGCCCCCGTGTCCTCGGTCAGGGCTTCGTCGAGTTCATCAACTCGACAATCCGTTGAAGATCGTCCACCGAGCCGAATTCGACGACGATCTTGCCCTTGCGTTTGCCCAGGCTCACTGTGACGCGGGTGTCGAACGCCGTCGAGAGCTGTTCGGCGACGTCCTGCAGGCCGGGCATCTGGATCGGCTTGCGTCGTGGCGCCGGCGGTGCGGCCGGATCGCTCCGGTTCGCCAGCGTGACCGCCTCCTCCGTCGCCCGGACCGACAGCCCCTCGGCGACGATGCGCGCCGCGAGCTCCTCCTGGCGTTCGGGCCCGCCCTCCAGGGCAAGCAGCGCGCGGGCGTGCCCGGCGGAGAGCACGCCGGCGGCGACGCGGCGCTGCACGGCGATCGGCAGGCGCAGCAGCCGGATCATGTTCGTGATCAACGGGCGGGAGCGGCCGATCCGCGTCGCCAGTTCATCGTGGGTGACGCCGAACTCATCGAGCAGCTGCTGATAGGCCGCCGCCTCCTCGAGCGGATTCAGCTGGACGCGGTGGATGTTCTCGAGCAGCGCGTCACGCAGCATGCTGTCGTCGGCGGTCTCGCGCACGATCGCCGGGATGGCCGCCAGGCCGGCCTGCTGCGCGGCACGCCATCTCCGCTCCCCCATGACGAGCTGGTAGCGCGGTCCGGCGTCACCGCGTTCGAGGGCCCGGACGACGATCGGCTGCATGAGCCCGAACTCCCGGATCGAATGCACGAGTTCGGAGAGCGCCTCGTCGTCGAACACCTGTCGCGGCTGGCGCGGGTTCGGCTCGATGGCCGACGGGTCGATCTCCCGGTAGACGGCACCGACCTCCACCGTGGGTGGCACCACCGCCGGCCCGCCACCGATCACGACGTCGGCCGCGGCGCTGCCCATCCGCGGACCACCCAGTGCGGCTTGACCACCGTCCTCGGTCGGTCCGGTCGGGATCAGGGAGGCCAGGCCGCGGCCGAGACCGCTGCGCTTACGAGTGGGCTGCGTCATGTCCTTCTCTCCTTCGCGCACCGATGGTCATCGTGCGGTGCCGTCATGGGGAGCCCCTCGTTCCGCCAACTCACGGCTGGCGTCGAGGTAGCTCATCGCGCCCCGGGATCCGGGGTCGTAGTCGAGGATCGTCATGCCGTAGCCCGGCGCCTCCGAGACCTTCACGCTGCGCGGAATGACCGTGCGCAGAACCTTGTCGCCGAAGTGCGCACGCACATCCTGGGCGACCTGATCGGCCAGCCGCGTCCGGCCGTCGTACATCGTGAGGACGACGGTCGACACGGTCAGCTCCGGGTTCAGGTGCGACTTCACCATCTCGATGTTGCGGAGCAGCTGGCCCACCCCTTCGAGGGCGTAGTACTCGCACTGGATCGGGATCAGCACCTCGGGTGCGGCCACCAGCGCGTTGATGGTGAGCAGTCCGAGCGATGGTGGGCAGTCGATGAAGACGTAGTCGAAGTCGTACTGCTTCAGTTCGGTGAGAGCCGTCCGCAGCCTGCCCTCTCTCGCGACCATGCTGACGAGCTCGATCTCCGCGCCGGCCAGATCGATCGTCGCCGGAACGCAGAACAACCGCTCGCTGTGCGGGCTCTGTTGCAGGGCCTCCTGGACCGGGATGTCTCCGATGAGCACCTCGTACGACGAGGCCGTCCCCGGCCGGTGCTCGATGCCCAGGGCCGTGCTCGCATTGCCCTGGGGATCGAGGTCGATGACCAGAACCTTCAATCCCTGCAGAGCGAGCGCCGCGGCGATGTTCACCGCGGTGGTCGTCTTGCCGACCCCGCCCTTCTGATTGGCGATGGTGAACACCCGCTGCCGCGCGGGACGCGGCAGGCCGCCGCGGGACGCCGAGTGCAGCAAGCGCACCGCCCGTTCCGCCTCGGCCCCGATCGGTGTGTCGATCACGGCATCGTTCTGCCAGTCCTGGGCGGTGTCCGCCGGCACGTCCTTCGCAGCGGACGGCCATGTTTCACGTGAAACGCGGGCACCGCCTCGCGCCACCCGCGACCCGTCGGGACCCTCGCTCATGCTCATCTCCTGCCCGATCTTCCCGGCCGGCCGCGCCCCTTCACCGGTACCGCGCGCCGCGCCTCGACCACGGTCGCGGGTGGGTTCAAATAGTCCGCGCCACATCTCAACACCCTGACATCGACTGCGCCAACCCGGGCAAGCACACGCCGGTTCTCCTCGATCTCCGTCTCGGCCCGGGCGCCCTTGAGCGCCAGCATCCGGCCGCCGTCGCGGAGCAGTCCCATGCTCCAGGTCGCCAGCTTGTCCAGTGACCCGACTGCCCGCGACGTGACGACGTCCATCTCCCCCACCTCGCGCAGCACCCCCGGTTCCTCGGCGCGACCGCGCACCACCGTGACCCCGACGCCGAGCGCGTCCACCACTTCGGTGAGGAAGTCGCAGCGCCTCTGCATCGGTTCGATCAACGTGACATGGACGTCGGGACGCGCCAGCGCCAACGGTATGCCGGGCAGACCCGCGCCGCTTCCGATGTCGGCGATCCGCTCCCCCGGCTCCACCAACTCGCCGAGGGCGGCGCTGTTGAGAATGTGGCGGTCCCAGATCCGGTCCGTCTCCCGTGGGCCGATCAGCCCACGCTCGACACCTGCGGTCGCCAAGAAGTCGGCGTAGGTCTGCGCCAGCGGAAGGCGCTCCCCGAAGACTGCCTCCGCGGTGGGCGGCGGCGCTACGTGTTTCACGTGAAACATCCCCTGCCTTCGAGCGGACCGCTCCGGTGAACTACATGGATGTAACTCGGTCAGTCGGCGAGCACGACAACGCGGCGCGACGGCTCGACGCCTTCGCTCTCGCTGTGCACCCCGTCGACCGCCGCGACCGCGTCGTGGACGATCTTGCGCTCGAACGGCGTCATCGGCGCGAGCTCCTCGCGGTCACCGGTCTCGAGGACGCGCCGCGCCACCTTCTCACCCAGCGCGGCCAACTCGTCCCGGCGGCGGCGACGCCACCGGGCGATGTCGAGCATGAGACGGCTGCGCTCGCCCGTCTTCTGGTGCACCGCGAGCCGAGTCAGCTCCTGCAGCGCGTCGAGCACCTCACCCTTGCGACCAACCAGCTTGTTCAGATCGCTGCCGCCGTCGATGCTCACCACCGCTCGGTCACCCTCGACATCCAGATCGATGTCACCGTCGAAGTCCAGGAGGTCGAGCAACTCCTCCAGATAATCGCCGGCGATCTCCCCCTCGGCCACCAACCGGTCCTCGAGGTCGTCCTCCGGAGCCGCGGTCTCCGCGCCCTCCCGCGTCTCGACGTCCTCGGCCCGCTCGGTCGTATCAGCGTCAGTCATGTCTGCCTCTCCCTCTCCCGCCAGTCCCGGACTGGTCAACGCTTGCGTTTCTTAGGCCGGGCTCCCGGCTTCGGCGTTCGGCTTGCGGCCTGGCCGCCACTCGGCTTCGCCGCCCCGTTCCCACTCGGCTTCGAGGCCGGCCCGCCGGTCTTGGCCACGGGCCCACTTCCGGTGCCGTCGGTGCCAACGGCATCGGTCGCGGAACCATCGGCCGCGTCCTCGCCGGCGTCGGCCGCGTCCTGGGCCTTGCGTGCCCGCTTCGGCTTGGCACCGGGAGCCGGGGCGTTGGCGGCACGGCGTTCCAGCGCCTCGGCCTTCTTCGCCTCTTCTTCCTTCTCGATCTTGCCGAACACGTAGTGCTGCTGGCCGTAGGTCCAGATGTTGTTGGCGAGCCAGTACATGATCACCGCGAGCGGCAGGAACGGTCCGCCCACCACCACACCGAGCGGGAACACATACAGCGCAAGCTTGTTCATCAGCGCGGTCTGCGGGTTCGCGGCCGCTTCCGGTGTCTGGCGCGCGACCGAGGCGCGGCTGTTGAAGTGCGTCGCGATGCCCGCCAGCAGCATGATCGGCACGCCGACGATCACCACCGCCAGCCGGTCGAACTGGGTGAACGCCTCCAGGCCGTGCTGCTGGATCATCGTCGCGCCCAACGGCGCCCCGAAGAAGTTGGCGTCCAGGAAGTGCGCCACGTCGGTCGCGCTGAACACGTAGTTCGGCAGGCTGCGGTTCTCCTCCACCGACAGGCCCAGTCGGCCGATGCCGGTCTGCGTCCGGTTGAACGACATCAGCACGTGGTAGAGGCCGAGGAACACCGGGATCTGCGCGAGCATCGGCAGACAGCCGAGGACCGGGTTGAACCCGTGTTCCTTCTGGAGCTTCTGCATCTCCAGCGCCATCCGCTGGCGATCCTTGCCGTACTTCTTCTGCAACGCCTTGATCTGTGGCTGCAGCTCCTGCATCTGGCGGGTGGTGCGGATCTGCCGGACGAACGGCTTGTAGAGGATCGCGCGCAGGGTGAAGACCAGGAACATCACCGACAGCGCCCAGGCGAAGAAGTTCTCGGGGCCCAGCAGGAAGGCGAACGCCTTGTACCAGACCCACATGATCGCCGACACCGGGTAATAGATGATGTCGAGGCTGAACCAGTTAAACACGCGACTTGCTCCTGACGGGGTCGGCGGTGAAGTCTGCACCGCTTCGGTCTCGGGGCGGCGCGCTCGCCGCGTCCGGGCGTTCGGGGATCGGGTCCCATCCTCCTGGATGCCACGGACCGCACTTCGCCAGCCGCACGAGGGACAGCCAGCCGCCGCGCACCAACCCGTACTCGGTCAGCGCCTCCACGGCGTACTGGCTGCAGGTCGGGGTGAAACGGCACGACGGGTAACGAAGCGGAGAAATCATGTGGCGGTAGAGCTGAATGACGTACACGACGGCCTTCAGCGGAATCGACGTGACCGAGATGCTCACTCGTCGTGGTGCATTCACGCCGGCGCCTCGACGCGTGGCCGGGCTCGGCGCAGCGCCGCGGACAGTTCCTGCCGGAGCCGTTGCGACGTGGCCGTGCCGGCGCCCGGCAGCGCACGGATCACCAGTCGGTATCCGGGCGGCAGGTCATCGAGCATGGGATGGACGCTGTGTCGGAGCCGGCGGGAGACCCGGTGGCGCACCACGGCGTTACCCACCGACTTGGCCACGACCAGGCCCACCCGGGGACCGGTCGGATCGTCGGCGACGTTCGCCATGTGCAGCACGAGATCGGGTTGCGCCGAGCGCACCCCTTTACTGACCGTGGTACTGAACTCCGTGGACCGGGTCATCCGGTACCGAGCCGGAAGCACCGCGTGAGATCCTGCGTCGACTCACGCAGTCAGAGAACGGCGGCCCTTACGACGACGGCCCGTCACGATGGCCCGGCCGGCACGGGTGCGCATCCGCAGCCGGAACCCGTGCACCCGCGCGCGACGGCGGTTGTTGGGCTGGAACGTCCGCTTGCCCTTGGCCACGGCAATCTCTCCTCGTTACGTGTGGCACCCGCATTCCATCCGCATGTCACTCGCGGGCGGACGCGGTAGCCGTTGTTAAGCTCGTGCGTCTTGCTGGCTTGCCGGCGCGGTCTCCGCGTACGGATCGCAGCCGTATCGCCACGTGCGGGCGACTGTTCGAGGGTACTGACGAGATTTCCCCGGGTCAAACCTCGCCCTCGAGGCCCCCGACCGTTGACATTCGTCACATTGTTCACCGCTGTCCGGCGGACAGAAAGATGAAGTCCCCCAATGTTGTCGAACGGTTGGCACTACGAGAGAAAACTGTTAGCTTCTGGCAATGCCGTTTCGCACCCGGAGCGGCCGCCGACAACGAAACGAGGACGATTCACCGGCCGCGAGCCCACAGCCGCACCATCCGCTGTGCCGAGCCCCGTCCCGGTGGCGTCCAAACCGGTAGACAACAGAACGAACGACGCCTGCCCGTTACTCCACAGGTTGTGGATAACTTTGTGGACAGCTTTGTCTTCGTTCGATTGGTCGTCTCTGGACGGACCGCAAGGGGGTAGCAGTCGTTGACAGCTGACCCCGACCCACCTTTCGTCGCCGTCTGGAACACCGTCGTCGCCGAACTCAACGGAGACCCCGCGGCCACCGGACCGCGCAACGGTGACGGTGCGCTGCCGACCCTGACCCCTCAACAGAGAGCCTGGCTGAAACTCGTCAAACCCCTGGTGATCACCGAGGGTTTCGCCCTGCTGTCGGTGCCCACGCCGTTCGTCCAGAACGAGATCGAACGTCACCTGCGCGAACCCATCATCACCGCGTTAAGCCGTCATCTCGGCCAGCGCGTGGAACTCGGCGTCCGGATCGCCACTCCCTCCCCCACCGACGACGACCCGCCGCCGGCCCCGGTCATGTCCGACGCCGACGAGGTCGACGAGGACACCGAGGCGCGAGTCAGCGCCGAGGAGACCTGGCCGCGGTACTTCAGCCGCCCGCCGGAGACTCCGGCCGCCGAGGATCCGGATGCGGTCAGCCTCAACCGGCGCTACACGTTCGACACCTTCGTCATCGGCGCCTCGAACCGGTTCGCCCATGCGGCGACGCTGGCCATCGCCGAGGCGCCCGCCCGGGCGTACAACCCGTTGTTCATCTGGGGTGAGTCCGGTCTGGGCAAGACGCATCTGCTGCACGCGGCCGGCAACTATGCCCAGCGCCTCTTCCCCGGTATGCGCGTGAAGTACGTCTCCACCGAGGAATTCACCAACGACTTCATCAACTCGCTGCGCGACGACCGCAAGGCGTCGTTCAAGCGCAGTTACCGCGACATCGACGTCCTGCTGGTCGACGACATCCAGTTCATCGAGGGCAAGGAAGGCATCCAGGAGGAGTTCTTCCACACCTTCAACACGCTGCACAACGCGAACAAGCAGATCGTCATCTCGTCGGACCGTCCGCCCAAACAGCTGGCGACGCTGGAGGATCGGCTCCGGACGCGTTTCGAATGGGGGCTGATCACCGATGTGCAGCCGCCCGAACTCGAGACGCGGATCGCGATCCTGCGCAAGAAGGCCCAGATGGACCGGCTCGACGTCCCCGACGACGTCCTCGAGCTCATCGCCAGCAGCATCGAGCGCAACATCCGCGAACTCGAAGGGGCGCTGATCCGCGTCACCGCGTTCGCATCGCTGAACAAGACGCCGATCGACAAGTCGCTCGCCGAGATCGTGCTGCGCGACCTCATCTCCGACGCCAGCACCATGCAGATCTCGACCGCCGCGATCATGGCGGCCACCGCGGAGTACTTCGAGACCACGGTCGAAGAGCTCCGCGGCCCCGGTAAGACCCGCGCGCTCGCGCAGTCACGACAGATCGCGATGTACCTGTGCCGTGAGCTGACGGACCTGTCCCTACCGAAGATCGGCCAGGCGTTCGGACGCGATCACACCACAGTGATGTACGCGGAGAAGAAGATCCGGGGCGAGATGGCCGAACGCCGCGAGGTGTTCGATCACGTCAAGGAACTGACCACACGGATCCGCCAGCGCGCCAAGCGCTGAGCCCTTTTTCATCGATTTCCGGCCGCCGGGTCCATCCGGCGGCCTTCTGTCACGTGTCGAAAGCGGGTCCTCCGTGTCCCCGGCCGAAAAAACTTGGGTACCGGATGTCACATCCGTCACTCACCGGGCCTGTGGACAGTCTGGGGACAACCTGGTGACCGGACCTCGCACAACGCCGAGGTTGTCACACACCGCGGTCGCCGTGCACAGCCGCGGCACCCCGCTCGCCAGTTCGTCCACAGCCGCCGCACAGGCCGACACGCCTGACAGGCTGCGACGAACGGCCTTCATCCCCAATGTCCACAGCCCCTAATACTGTTGCTTGTATATCTCTCTAGTTCTCTTCTAAGAACAAAGGCTCTGGGGACACACTCGATGGTCGCCTCGGGTGCGCTCGATGTCGGCCCGATCGATTAGCTTTCAAGTTCGGGTGGAAAGCTCTACGGTGGTTCATCGACAGCCGTTACGGTCGTCGAGACGCATCAGGGCGACGCGTTCCGAGACGCCGGTGAAACCGCTGGTAGAGCTCATTGTGGTTGTTATGCGAAGGGACGCTATGGACGTGGTGCCGACGACGGCGGGTCACACCGATCTGAAGTTCCGCCTGGTGCGCGAGGACTTCGCCGATGCGGTGGCCTGGGTGGCTCGCAATCTGCCGACCCGTCCGACCGTCCCCGTCCTGGCCGGCGTGCTGCTCACCGGTGACGACGACGGGCTGACGATCTCGGGATTCGACTACGAGGTCTCGGCCGAGGTTCGCGTCGCAGCCGAAATCGCTTCTCCCGGAAGCGTTCTGGTGTCGGGGCGGCTGTTGTCCGACATCACCAGGGCGCTGCCCGCCAAACCTGTCGACGTCAGCGTCGAGGGCACCCGCGTGTCACTGACCTGCGGCAGCGC
>NZ_LQIU01000049.1 GCF_001499995.1 Mycobacterium sp. IS-1496 | reverse complement strand
GTGTTTCGCCTCCGGCGCCGCCGGCTCCTCCGGCTGCGGTGGTTGAGCCTGCTGCGGGTGTTGAGCCTCCGGCTCCGCCGGCACCTCCGGCTGCGGGTGTTGAGCCTGCTGCGGGTGTTGAGCCTCCGGCTCCTCCGGCACCTCCGGCTGCGGTGGTTGAGCCTGCTGCGGGTGTTGTGCCTCCGGCTCCTGCGGCTCCTCCGGCTGCGGTGGTTGAGCCTGCTGCGGGTGTTGTGCCTCCGGCTCCGCCGGCTCCTCCGGCTGCGGTAGTCGAGCCTGCTGCGGGTGTTGCGCCCCCGGCTCCGGGTGGCGCGGGGGCTGCGGGTGGTGGCTCCGGTGGAGCGGGCGCCCCGCCTGCACCTCCGGCCCCGCCGGCCGCTGCGGTTCAGCCTGCCGCCGCTGCGGCGCCTCCGGCTCCGCCTGCCCCGCCTGCCGCGGTGGTGGAACCGGCCGCCGGTGTCGCTCCGCCCGCACCTCCGGCCCCGCCGGCCGCTGCGGTTCAGCCTGCCGCTGCTGTGGCGCCTCCGGCTCCGCCTGCCCCGCCTGCCGCGGTGGTGCAACCGGCCGCCGCCGTCGTGCCGCCCGCCCCTCCGGCTCCGGGAGTGCCGGCAGCCGCCTCGGTGCCCGCCGTCGCTCCGCCCGCCCCTCCGGCTCCGGGAGTGCCGGCAGCAGCCTCGGTGCCCGTCGTGACCCCGCCTGCGCCCCCCGCGCCGCCGGCCGCTGGTTCCGGCGCGGTGAACGTGGTCACCCCGCCCGCGCCTCCGGCTCCGCCGGCCGGCGCCTCGACCGCGGTCAACATCCCGACACCTCCGTACCCCGCCGCGCCCGGTGCGTCGGCCAGCGGTACGGGCGGTACGCCCCCCGGGGTGTTCCCGCCGCTCGAGGGTGCAGCAGCGGTGTTCGACCGTCTGCTGCCGGGAGCACCGACGCCCGGTGCGCCGGGTGCCGCGGCCAACGGCCCGTGGGACTTCATCCCGACGATCTCGGTGCCGCAGATCCCGGGTCTCCCGGTTCCGCTGCCCACCGAGATCGGGCCGCCCAGTGACGGTATCTGCGCCGGGACCGGTGGGCTCTGGTCGGCGAGCGCCGCTCCGGCCACCACGCCGGCCGCCCGCCCGGCAACGGACCGTCGCGACGATTGGTGACCTGCACTCGGTGAACACCGCGATCGGGCCCGGCGTGCTCACGCCGGGCCCGACGCAGTCAGCGGGTGACTGGAAGCCGCAGCAACAGCCGCGCTCCGCCCATCGGACTGGTCTCCAAAGACGCTGTCCCGCCGTGTAACTCGGCTTGCTGGGCAACCAGCGCCAGGCCCAGTCCCGAGCCCGAACGCGATGCGGTCGACCCGCGGGAGAACCGCTCGAACACCAGCGTGCGCTCCGCTTCGGGCACACCGCTGCCGTTGTCGTCTATCGCGATCTCCACATCCTCGCCGGACCGGATGGCGCTCAGCCGGATCTGCGTGGCATCACCGTGTTTGATCGCATTCGCGATGGCGTTGTCGATCACCAGGCGTAACCCCGCGGGCAGTCCCAGGATCCGGAC
Source organism: Mycobacterium sp. IS-1496 (assembly GCF_001499995.1). Classification (GTDB taxonomy): domain Bacteria; phylum Actinomycetota; class Actinomycetes; order Mycobacteriales; family Mycobacteriaceae; genus Mycobacterium. Next base: position 18,036 of record NZ_LQIU01000049.1, on the reverse strand, counting down.
AGGCGCCGATGGCACCAGCGAGACGTCCAGTCCGGGGTAGCTGCGCAGCGCGTCGTGCGCGGCGCGGTCCAGCAGTTCGGTCACGTCGACCGGGACGTGATCCTCAGCGGTCGTCAATTCCCCCTGGGCCAACCGTTCGAGCGCGGTCAACGTCGCCTCGATCCTGCTCTGTGTGCGGACCACGTCGTTGATGACTTCTTTGCGCTGCTCGTCGGTCATGTCGAGGGTCGACAACACTTCCAGGTTGGTGCGCATCGCGGTCAACGGCGTGCGCAGTTCGTGCGATGCGACCGCGGCGAAATCGCGCGCCGACTCCAGCGCCGCCTTGGTCCGCTGTTGCTCCTCGCCGATGCGCGCCAGCATGCCTTCGACTGCCTCGGCGATCTCGGCCGCCTCCCACACGCCGCCGACCTGAACTTCCTCCGGTTTGGACTGCGCGTTGATGGCGCGGGCCTGCTGCGCCAGCAGGCGGAACGGGTTGATCATGATCAGCCACATCACCCAGCCCACGACCACGGTGCCCGCGATCACCCCACCGCAGATCAGCACGACCCGCAGATGCAACTGGTCGATGCGGCGCTGCGTCTCCGCCAGCGGTGCGCCCAGCGCGATGGTCGCGGGCCCGGCCGCGAAGGTGCGCACCCGGTACTCCACACCGTCGATGGTCGTGTTGGCGTATCCGGCCTCGAGTTGCGGCAGCACGATGTCCTTGGGCACCGACATCGTCACTCCGCCGATCCGCGCCGTCCGGACCAGCGTGCTGTCGGGAAGCGGGTCGTCCTGGGATTCCGCAGCGTTCGCCGCGTTCAGCAACGTCCCGAAGTCACCGAGGCTGGTCACCGAGTCGAGTTGCCGGTCCAGCTGGCTGTACTGGTCGTTCGTCACGCCGACCCACACCCACGTGCCGAGAGTGAGCACCAGCACGACCACCGACAGCGCGGCCACGATCACGATGGTGCGCAGCGACACGATCGGCATCGGCATCGGCATGAAGTGCCGTAGCCGCTCGTCGACGCGCACTATCGGGCTGGCCGCACGACGCCCGGCGGGCGCGGAGTTGTCGCAGCGCTGTCCACGACGCTCATCTTGCCTGACCGGTTCGGCCGGCCGCGGCGGCGTCCGGCATGATGCCCCGGTGGTAGCGCGGACACTCTCGGACATCCTGACGACCCTGGACGTCGAACAGATCGGGGATGACGAGTTCATCGCGACGCAGCTGGACAATGCCGCACATCACATCGTCGGTGGGCACATCGCCGCTCAGGCGCTGATGTCGGCGAGCCGCACGGTCACCGCTGACCGCACCCCGCACAGCATGCACGTCTACCTGATGCGTGCCGGCGACGCGCGCCGACCGGTGCACTTCGAGATCACCCGGTTGCGTGACGGCGGCATGCTGTCCTCACGCCGGGTGCTGGCCCGCCAGGACGACCAGGTGCTGCTCGAGGCGCTGGTGTCGTTCACCGCGCCGCTCGACAGCTTCGAACACCAGCAGCCGATCCCCGACGTGCCGTCCCCGGAGTCGCTGCCGTCGGTGCAGGAGCAGTTGCGCCCGTACGCGGATGAGCATGGCGGGCACTGGGTCCGGCCGCAACCGCTCGACCTGCGTTACGTCGATCCGCCGTCGCGTCTGGCGCTCGATGAGCCCGACCCGTCGCCGCGCATCAGACTGTGGTGGCGTCCCGCCGAACCGATGCCCGACGATCCCATCCTCAACAGCTGCCTGCTGACGTACGTATCGGGCACCGCACTGCTGGAGACGGCCATGGTGGTGCGCCGGACGACGCCGGTGACGGCCTTCTCGGCGCTGATCGACCACGCCGTGTGGTTCCACCGGCCGGCTGACTTCTCGGACTGGGTGCTCTCGGATGCCGTCACACCCAGCGGCGTCCACGGTCGCGCGCTGGCCACCGCCACGATGTACAACCGCGACGGGGGACTGGTCTGCACCGCCACCCAGGAGGTCTACTTCGGCCGCGACCGCCGGGACTGAATCCGCTATCGGCGGTCGCCGTGCATCAGCCGCGCCGCGACGCGCAGATCCTCGGTGAGGGCGTCGAACGCCTCCTGCCGGTTGTCGGCCGGTCCGCGCAGCACCGAGGACGGGTGCACGGTCGCCACCACTGCCGGGTCGATGTCCAGATCGGTGATCTGCGGCAGTGACAGCACATCTCCTCGGTGGGCGGTCAACCGGAAGTCGTTGCCCAGTAATGCTTTTGCCGCCGTCGCGCCGAGCAGCACCACGACTTCCGGTTGCACGGCGTCCAATTCGGCGAGTAGCCACGGCCGGCACGCGACGACTTCGGTGCGGCTCGGGGTCTTGTGGATGCGCCGCTTGCCGCGTTCGGGCAGGGTGAATTTGAAGTGTTTGACCGCGTTGGTGACGTAGACCGCGTCGCGGTCGATACCCGCGGCCGCAAGTGCTCTGTCGAGCAACTTGCCTGCGGGGCCGACGAACGGTTCTCCGGCGCGGTCCTCTTGATCGCCGGGCTGTTCCCCGACGAACATGACCGTCGCATTCGCGCTGCCCTGGCCGAATACGCCCTGGGTGGCGTCGTGGTAGAGCTCGCACCCTCGGCAGGCCTGCACCGCGTCGGCCAGGATGGACACGTCGCGGGTGTCGGGAACGAAGTCCTCTGCGCCGGGCACTTTCGTCGGCATGGCGATGGACTACCCGCGCGAGGGGCCGGTCATGCGCCGGCGCGGATGTCGGTGCGCGCGGGTTGATCTGGGTCACCCCGGGATTGCGATGCGACGGTGCCCGACGCCGGCGCGGCGCGTCGATTGCGTCACTGTGCCGACCGTTACGACTTTGCCGAGCGCTAACATCGGTGCCGGTAGAACGCCGTTGGCCGCACCGAGCGGACCCGCCGGGTGTTGCGATTAGCACCCGGGTTCGTCTGGCGACGCGTTACTGTCTCGGTTGGCCTTGCAAACGACTCTGGGAGGGTATGGATGAGCGCCTATCGCACCGTGGTGGTCGGCACCGACGGATCGGATTCGTCGTTGCGGGCAGTCGACCGCGCGGGCCAGATCGCTGCCGGTTCGGGCGCAAAGCTCATCGTCACCACCGCCTACTTCCCCCAGAGCGAGGATCAGCGCGCCGCCGACGTCCTGAAGGACGAGGGCTACAAGATGTCGGGCAACGCCCCGATCTACTCCATCCTGCGGGAGGCCCGCGACCGCGCGAAGGCCGCAGGCGCTGAGGACATCGAGGAGAAGGCCATCGTCGGTGCGCCGGTCGACGCCCTGGTCGAGCTGGCCGAAGAGGTCAAGGCCGATCTGCTCGTGGTCGGCAACGTCGGCCTCAGCACCATCGCCGGACGGCTGCTCGGCTCGGTGCCCGCCAACGTGGCGCGCCGCTCGAAGACCGACGTCCTCATCGTGCACACCACGCCCTGATTCGGGCCGGCTGACCTCGTTCATTCCCGACCCCGGGTCGACTCCGAGTGCCACACTCGGTGTTGACGTGGAGGTCAGTAATGACGAGAACACTGCATCCGGCCGGTATCGCGCCGCGTGAGAACGGTGCGCCGCCACCGCAGGTGCCGCTCGACGAGATCGACCTGGGCGTCCTCGACTTCTGGGAGTGGGACGACGACCGCCGCGACGGGGCCTTCGCCACTTTGCGCCGGGAGGCGCCGATCGCGTGGTTCGAGGTCCCCGAATTCGCCGGTTTCCCCGGCGGCCGCGGACATTGGGCGCTGACCACCTACGACGACGTGCATCATGCGAGCAGGCACCCGGAGGTGTTCAGCTCGATCCCGACCAGCACCGCGCTCAATGACGTCCCCGTCGAGATCGCCGAGTACGTCGGGTCGATGATCTCGCTCGACGATCCGCGGCACCTGCGGCTGCGCTCCATCGTGAACCGGGCGTTCACCCCGAAGATGCTCACCCGCATCGAGCAGAGCGTCCGCGACCGCGCTCGGCGCCTGGTCGCCGACCTCATCGCAGAGCACCCGGACGGGCAGGCGGACTTCGTGCGGACCGTCGCCGGACCGTTCCCGCTGCAGATCATCTGCGACATGATGGGCATCCCCGAGGAGGACGAGGAGAAGATCTTCAACTGGACCTCGATCGTGCTCAGCGGTGCCGACGAGGAGATCGCCAAGGACCATGACACCGTCGTCGGGGCGGTGCTGTCACTGGGCGAGTACGGGCTCGCGCTGGCCGAGGCCCGCCGGTCGCGGCCGACCGACGACCTCACCACCAACCTGGTGCAGGCCGAGGTCGACGGTGAACGCCTCACATCGGCGGAGATCGCGTCGTTCTTCATCCTGCTGTCGGCGGCCGGCAACGAGACGACCCGCAACGCGATCAGCCACGGTCTCGTCGCGTTGACCCGCTATCCGGAGGAGCGCCGACGCTGGTGGGACGACTTCGACGCCGTCGCGCCGACCGCCGTCGAGGAGATCGTGCGGTGGGGGTCGCCGATCATCTTCATGCGCCGCAACCTCACCGAGGACGTCGAACTGCGCGGCGTGCGAATGAAGGCGGGGGACAAGGTGTCCATGTGGTACAACTCCGCCAACCGCGACGAGAGCAAGTTCGACAATCCGTGGCTGTTCGACGTGACGCGGGATCCCAACCCGCAGATCGGCTTCGGTGCCGGTGGCGCGCACTTCTGTCTCGGCGCCAACCTGGCCCGGCGCGAGATCCGGGTGCTCTACTCGGAGTTGCGCCGACAGGTGCCCGACATCGTGGCCATCGACGAGCCGGCGATCCTGCGGTCGGCGTTCGTGCACGGCATCAAGCGGCTGCCGGTCGGCTGGACGGTGTGAACGTCACCAGCCCATGGAGCCCGGCACACCCTTGAAGGGCCCGACGACCCTGCTGGTGATCCAGCCGCCGTAGAAGCCTCCGGGTTGCGGCACCACCTGCTCGTCATCGACGGTGCAGCGGTCCATCTGTGCGGCCATCACCGCGACCGCACCGGCGATCGCCTCGAAGCCCCGCGTGGGATGCGCGTACGTCCAGGCCGCCCTGGGCGCGACCCGGTCACCGGCGACGACGTCGTAGTAGCCGGCCTGCCCCTTCCATTCGCACCATGAGCTGCCCGCCGCCGGGCGCAGGGTGCCGGGTGCGAAGCAGTCCGCGGGCAGGTAGTACGTCGGCGGATGGCTCGTCTCGAGCACGCGCCAGGCCGTTGTCGTCGAGGCGACGGTGCGTCCGCCGAACTCCACGGTGATCGAACCGCGGAACGTCTCGAGCCGCGGCGGGCGCGGGTAGTCCCATACGGACTCCTGACCCGGGCCGGGTTTCAGCGGGACCGGTCTACCAGCCACGTTCGCGCCACTCGCCGAGGTGTGGACGCTCGGCACCCAGCGTGGTGTCGTCGCCGTGGCCGGGGTAGACGACGGTCGAGTCGGGATAGACGTCGAACACCCGGGTGGTGACGTCGGTCAGCAGCTTCTCGAAGTCACCCTCCTGCCACGTCTTACCCACTCCGCCGGGGAACAGGCAGTCTCCGGTGAACAGGTGGACGGCGTCGCCGGCGGCCGGACCGCGCAGCGCCAGCGCGATGGACCCCGGGGTGTGGCCACGCAGGTGGATGACGTCGAAGGTGAGGTCACCGATCCGGAGGGTGTCCCCGCCGGCGAGGTAGCGGTCGGGGGTGACCGGCAGCGGTCCCGCGTCGAGTTCGTGTGCGGCCGTGGGCGCGCCGGTCGCCTCGGCCAGTGCCGACAGCGCCTGCCAGTGATCGAAATGCTGGTGGCTGGTGAGGATCAGCGTCACGCTCGGCGCCAGTTTCCGGACGAGTTCCAGCAGGACGTCCGCATCGTTGGCGGCGTCGATGAGTAACGTCTCACCGGTCTGGGAACAGGTCACCAGGTACGCGTTGTTGTCCATGGGACCCACCGAGACCTTGACGATCGTCGCGCCGGGAAGAGTGCGCCTGGCCGCGGTCCGGGGTTCCACATGGCCGGTGTAGTTGTCGTCGACGACTGTCATGACAGCCACGGTAACGGGCTTGTCGGTGGGGACACCTAGCATGGATCAAAGTGCGTTGACCATGTCTGAGCCAGGGAAGGACCGAGTTGGCTGACCGCCTGATCGTCAAGGGTGCGCGCGAGCACAACCTGCGAAGCGTCGACCTTGACCTACCGCGCGACGCCTTGATCGTGTTCACCGGGCTGTCCGGTTCGGGGAAATCGTCGCTTGCGTTCGACACGATCTTCGCCGAGGGGCAGCGCCGCTACGTCGAATCGCTGTCGGCTTACGCGCGCCAATTCCTCGGGCAGATGGACAAACCGGACGTCGACTTCATCGAGGGCCTGTCACCCGCGGTATCCATCGACCAGAAGTCGACCAACCGCAACCCGCGGTCCACGGTCGGCACCATCACCGAGGTCTACGACTACCTGCGGCTCCTCTACGCGCGCGCAGGCACGCCGCACTGCCCGGTGTGCGGGGAGCGCATCGCGCGGCAGACTCCTCAGCAGATCGTCGACCAGGTCCTCGCCATGGACGAGGGCCTGCGTTTCCAGGTGCTCGCACCGGTCGTGCGCACCCGCAAGGGTGAGTTCGTCGACCTGTTCGAGAAGCTCAACAGCCAGGGCTACAGCCGTGTCCGTGTCGACGGGGTCGTCTATCCGCTGACCGACCCGCCCAAGCTCAAGAAGCAGGAGAAGCACGACATCGAGGTGGTCGTCGACCGGCTCACCGTGAAGGCCACCGCGAAGCAACGGCTGACCGATTCGGTCGAGACGGCGCTGACGCTGGCCGACGGCATCGTGGTGCTCGAGTTCGTCGACCGTGAGGACGACCACCCGCACCGCGAACAGCGGTTCTCCGAGAAACTGGCCTGCCCCAACGGCCATCCCCTCGCGGTCGACGATCTCGAACCGCGGTCGTTCTCGTTCAACTCGCCCTACGGCGCATGTCCGGAATGCGCCGGTCTCGGCGTCCGGAAAGAGGTCGACCCCGAACTCGTCATCCCCGACCCCGACCTGACACTGGCCGAGGGCGCCATCGCCCCGTGGTCCATGGGCCAGACCGCGGAGTACTTCACCCGCATGCTGACCGGGCTCGGCGAGTCGATGGGCTTCGACGTCGACACCCCCTGGAAGAAGCTGCCTGCCAAGGTGCGCCGCGCCATCCTCGAGGGTTGTGACGAGCAGGTCCACGTCAAGTACCGCAACCGCTACGGCCGCACCCGCTCGTACTACGCCGACTTCGAGGGCGTCATGGCGTTCCTGCAGCGCCGCATGGAGCAGACCGACTCCGAGCAGATGAAGGAACGCTACGAGGGCTTCATGCGTGACGTGCCGTGCCCGGAGTGCGACGGCACCCGCCTCAAACCCGAGATCCTCGCGGTCACGCTCGCCGCGGGTGACCACGGCGCCAAGTCGATCGCCGAGGTCGCCGAGCTGTCGATCGCCGACTGCGCCGGCTTCCTCAACACGCTCACCCTGGGCCACCGCGAACAGGCCATCGCCGGGCAGGTGCTCAAAGAGATCCAGTCACGGCTGGGGTTCCTGCTCGACGTCGGGCTCGACTATCTGTCGCTCTCACGCGCGGCGGCCACCCTCTCCGGCGGGGAGGCGCAGCGCATCCGGCTCGCGACACAGATCGGGTCCGGTCTGGTCGGCGTGCTCTACGTCCTCGACGAACCGTCGATCGGGTTGCACCAACGTGACAACCGCCGCCTCATCGACACCCTGGTGCGGCTGCGGGAGCTGGGCAACACGCTCATCGTGGTCGAACACGACCTCGACACCATCGCGCACGCGGACTGGGTGGTCGACATCGGTCCGGCCGCAGGGGAGCACGGCGGGCGGATCGTGCACAGCGGCACGTACAAGGACCTGCTGCGCAACCCGGACTCCCTGACCGGCGCCTACCTGTCGGGTCGCGAGAGCATCGAGGTGCCGGCGATCCGGCGCCCCGTCGACCGCAAACGCCAGCTCACCGTCATCGGCGCGCGCGAGCACAACCTCAAGGACGTCGACGTCGCGTTCCCGCTCGGGGTGCTGACGTCGGTCACCGGAGTGTCGGGTTCGGGTAAGTCGACCCTGGTCAACGACATCCTGGCCTCGGTGCTGGCCAACAAACTCAACGGCGCCCGGCAGGTGCCCGGCCGCCACACCCGGATCAACGGCCTCGACCAACTCGACAAGCTGGTGCGGGTGGACCAGTCGCCGATCGGGCGGACCCCCCGGTCGAACCCCGCGACCTACACCGGCGTGTTCGACAAGATCCGGTCGCTGTTCGCGGCCACCACGGAGGCCAAGGTCCGCGGTTATCAGCCGGGCCGCTTCTCGTTCAACGTCAAGGGCGGCCGCTGCGAGGCCTGTTCGGGCGACGGCACCATCAAGATCGAGATGAACTTCCTCCCGGACGTGTACGTCCCGTGCGAGGTGTGCCACGGCGCCCGGTACAACCGCGAGACACTCGAGGTCCACTACAAGGGCAAGACCATCGCCGAAGTGCTCGACATGTCGATCGAGGATGCGGCGGAGTTCTTCGAACCCATCAGCTCCATCCACCGGTACCTCAAGACGCTGGTCGACGTCGGGCTGGGATACGTGCGGCTCGGTCAGCCTGCGCCGACGCTGTCCGGCGGTGAGGCCCAACGGGTCAAATTGGCCGCCGAACTGCAGAAGCGCTCGACCGGCCGCACGGTCTACATCCTCGACGAGCCGACCACCGGCCTGCACTTCGAGGACATCCGCAAGCTGCTCAAGGTCATCAACGGTCTGGTCGACAAGGGCAACACCGTGATCGTCATCGAGCACAACCTGGACGTGATCAAGACCTCCGACTGGATCATCGACATGGGGCCCGAAGGCGGCGCCGGCGGCGGCACCGTCGTCGCGCAGGGAACACCGGAGGACGTCGCGGCGAACACCGACAGCTACACCGGCCAGTTCCTGGCCGAGATGCTCGACGTGCCCGCGCCGACCCGCAAGCGGCGCAAGGTCAGCGCGTGAGCGACGGCTCGTTCGTGCGGGTCACCTCGTAGGCGTCGAGGTCGAAGCGACGCGTCTGATTGCGGAACCGGAAGGTGAAGTCCGGCCACAGGGTGGTGTTGTTGCCGTGCGCGTCGAGGTACCAGCTCGCGCACTTGCCGGTCATCCACACCGAACCGTCCAGCGCCCGCTGCAACCGTTCGTTGTAGACGTCGAGCGCGTCCTGTTTGACCTCGACGGTGCGTAGCCCCTGCTTGTCCATGGTGGTGATGGCGTCGACGACGTAGTTCAGCTGCGACTCGATCATGTAGACCATCGAGCTGTGTCCGAGACCGGTGTTCGGCCCGACGAGGACGAACATGTTCGGGTAGCCGGCGATCGTGGTGCCCTTGTAGGCGCGCATGCCCTTGTCGGCGAACCTCTGCGTCAGGCTGGCGCCGTCGGCGCCGCACACGGTCTCGAACATCGGCGAGTCGGTGACGTGGAAGCCGGTGGCCACCACGATGGCGTCGACCTCGCGCGCGGTGCCGTCGGTCGCGACGATGCGGCGGCCGTCGATCTGCTTGATTCCGTCGGTGACCAGGTCGACGTGGTCGCCGTCCAGGGTCGGGTACCAGTCGTTGGAGATCAGCATCCGCTTGCAGCCGATGCGGAAGTTCGGCGTCACCTTGCGCCGCAACGCGGGGTCCTTGATCTCGGTGCGGATCTTCATCCGCGAGAGCAGTTCGAAGCCCTTCATCAGATTCGGGTTCTTCGCCAGTCCGACGACCTGAACCTCCCGGCCGGCGTAGATACCCGCCCGGGCGACCCGCAGGAAGCCGGGCACGTTGCGGAACGCCCACTTCTCGGCGCGGGTGAACGGGCGGTCGAACCGCGGTAGCAGCCACGGTGCAGTGCGCTGGTACACGTCAAGGTGCGCGACCTGGTCGGCGATGGCCGGGACGATCTGAATCGCCGATGCGCCGGTGCCGATGACCGCGACGCGCTTGCCCGACAGATCGGCGTCGTGGTTCCACTGCGCGGAGTGGAACATCTCGCCACCGGCAGTCTTGAAGGACTCGATGCCCGGGATGTCCGGCAGCGACGGTTCGGCCAGCGAGCCGAACGCGGTGATCAGCACGTCGGCGGTGACCGGTCCCGCACTGGTCGACAGCTCCCACTGCGATGCCGTGGGATTCCACGCGGCGCGACTGACGGTGCACCCGAACCGGTGCCGGTCGAGGACGCCGTAGCGGTGCGCGACCTGACGCAGATAGTCCTCGATCTCGGGCTGGGCGGAGAACGAGCGTGTCCAATCCGGGTTCAGCGCAAAGGAATACGAGTACAGATGCGACGGCACGTCGCACGCCGCACCGGGATACGTGTTGTCGCGCCACGTCCCGCCGACGTCGGGACCGCGTTCGAAGACGACGAAGTCGCGGTGGCCTGCCTGCTGCAGTCGGATCGCGGCGCCGAGGCCGGAGAACCCACTGCCGATGATCGCGATCTTCATCGCAACCCCTTCCGTCGGTGGGCGTAGGTTAGCCAACACCTCCGGGTTCGAATCACGTTTTGATCACCGGCGAGGGAAACCGCGGGCTCACCCGCGCGCCGTCGAGCCATGCGCTCAGGTCGTCGGCGCGTTGCTCGAGCGCCGCCGCGCCGTCTCGGCCCACGTCCTCGAGCAGATGCACCACCACCCGGCCGTCGGCGTCCTGACCCCACGCGCCGACGATGCGGCCGTTCCACCACGCCGTCGGACCGCCGTTGCCGTTGCGGTCGAAGACCTGCGCGCGGTGTTCGCCGAGGTACCACTCGCGGTCGACCCAGCCCATCGTGGTCACGTCGAGGCCCGGCAGCAGCGCCGCCCACGGTTCGGGCTCCGGCTCGGGGTCGAGGTCGTCGGGCAACGCGAATCCCGGCGTTCCGTGCAGGTCGACCTCCACGGCTCCGAGGGACTGAAGGGCCTGCCGCGCCCACGTGAGGGTGTGGCCGAACCACCATTTGACGTCGGTCACCGTGGCGGGACCGAACGCCCGCAGCCAGCGTCCGACGACGGCGACGGCGGCCTCGTCGGCGTCCAACGGGGCGGCGCCGTCCTCGAGCCAGTCGGTGCGCAAGGTCCACCTCGGACGGCTGACCGTCCAGCCGCCGTCGTTCGGGCCGCGGACGATGTCGCCGCGCACACCCAGCACGGTCAGCACGCGGGGTGCCAGCGGGGTGGGCCCGCCCCACGCCTTTCCGGGTGCGTAGTCGTGGCTGCCCGCCAGTTCTGGCAGCACGGTGCGCAACTCGCGCGCGCTGGTCGGTCCGTGTCGCCGCAAATGTTCGAGGACGGCGGCGCAGGCGGTGTCGAGCCAGGCGGCGCCGTCGGCGGCCACACCGGCTTTCTCGGCGTCGGCGATCAGGCGCCTGCGTTCGTTGGCGGCGACGCGGTCGCTGGCCGCGCTCTGGATCATCGGGAGCTCGTCGCTGCGCACCACCCACAGCGTGCGGCGCATCGCGAGGTGTTTCACGACGGTCCGGCGGTGATAGAGCGCGGTGTCGAGGTGGGCGAGGTCGAATCCGGGGACGCGCGCCCACAGCGTCAGGTACGGGGTGGCGGGATCGGTGGCGTGCAGTCCGACCATCGTCGTGACCACCTCGTCGAGCGAAGCGGCACGCCCGTCATCAGCGAGGAAGTGGCGCCGAGCAAGCCTGGCCCGCCGCTCGGCGGGTGTGAAAGAGCGCAGCGCTCAGTCCTTTTCGCGCATCTGCTCGCGGATCTCGGCCAGCCGCTGCGCGGCCGCGCGCTGCCGTTCTTCGTACTGTTCGTCGGCGGTGCGGCCCTCCGGGGTCTCGGCGGCCAGTTCCGCGGCACCGATCGCCGTGCCGTACCGGTCTTCGATCTTCTCGCGCACCGACTCGAAGGTCGGGACGCCGCCCGGTGTGTACCCGGTGTCGAGCGCTTCCGCAGGTGGGGGCGGCGGCGCGGGGGCGGGTTCGGGAGCTGGCTGCGGTTCGTCGGCCATGCCGTCACGGTACTCGCGGTGACGGACAGCCGGCTGTCAACGTGGCCGGGCCAACGGGAACGGCAGCGTCTCGCGGATGCTGCGGCCCGTGATGAGCATGACGACCCGGTCGACACCCATGCCCAGCCCGCCGGTGGGCGGCATGGCGTATTCCATCGCCTGCAGGAAGTCCTCGTCGAGTTCCATCGCCTCCGGATCACCGCCGGCGGCCAGCAGCGACTGCTCCTGCAGCCGGCGGCGCTGCTCCACCGGATCGGTGAGTTCGCTGTAGGCGGTGCCCAATTCGACGCCCCACGCGACCAGGTCCCACCGCTCGGCCAAACCGGGAATGCTGCGGTGCGGGCGCGTCAGAGGGGACACCGACGTCGGGAAGTCCTTGTAGAACGTCGGCCGCTCGGTACGGTCCTCGACCAGGTGCTCGTACATCTCGAGCACCACCGCGCCCTCGTCCCAGTGGGTCAGATAGGGGATGCCCGCCGCGTCGGCGAGCTTGCGCAGCGTCGGCAGGTCCGTGCCGGCGTCGATGTGTTCGCCGAGCGCCTCGGACACCGCGTCGTGGACGGTCTTGACGGTCCACGGTCCGGAGATGTCGACAGGTTCGAGCACGCCGTCGTCACGCGGGCGCAAGAACACGTGCTCACCGTTGGCGGCCATCGCGGCGTTCTGGATCAGCTCGCGGCACCCGTCGATCCACACGTGGTAGTCGGCGTGGGCCTGATAGGCCTCGAGCAGCGTGAACTCGGGGTTGTGGGAGAAGTCGACACCTTCGTTGCGGAACGCGCGGCCGAGTTCGAAGACCCGCTCCACACCACCGACGCAGAGCCGCTTCAGGTAGAGCTCGGGCGCGATGCGCAGGTACAGGTCGAGGTCGTAGGCATTGATGTGGGTCTGGAACGGCCGCGCGTTGGCGCCGCCGTGGATCTGCTGCAGGATCGGCGTCTCCACCTCGAGGAAACCCTTGTTATACAGGGTGTCCCGGATCGCGTGCAGCACACCGCTGCGGGCCCGGATGAGGTCTCGCGCCTCGGTGTTGACCGCCAGGTCGACGTAGCGGGCCCGGACCCGGGCCTCCTGATCGGTCAGGCCCTTCCACTTGTCGGGCAGCGGGCGCAGGCATTTTCCGGTCAGCCGCCAGTGCCGCACCAGCAGCGAGCGGGTGCCGTTCTTGCTGTACCCCATCGTCCCGGTCGCCTCGACGAGGTCGCCGAGGTCGACCGCCGCCGTGAAGTCCGCTGTGCCGCCCTGCTCGAGGGTCGAGTTGTCCAGCAGGAGTTGGAGTTCGCCCGACCAGTCCCGCAACTGCGCGAACAGCACACCGCCGTAGTCGCGGATCCGCAGCACCCGGCCGGCGACGCTCAGTTCGACGTCGTCGGAGGAGTCGACGGCCGCCGCCGCCGTGTGGCTGGGCGCCTGCCCGACCGGATAGGCGTCGATGCCGTTGGCCTGCAATGCTTTCAGCTTCGCCATCCGGACCCGCACCTGCTCTGGCAGCCGAGGCGGATCGTCGTCGCCGGTGTCGGAGCGCAGCCCCGACACGTCCGGTGCGGTGCCGTCGTGGTGCAGCAGACCGCTGGCGACGAGGTCCTGCGGTGCGGAGATGTGATGGCCGGTGTGCTGTTTGTTGCGCCGGGAGAACGGCAGCACCAGGAACCCCTCGGCGATCACCGACGCCACCCCGACGCGGGGGATGAGCCGTGCGTCCTCGTAGCAGGCGTACCGCGGGACCCACTGCGGCTGGTACTTCATGTTCGACCGGTAGAGCGTCTCCAGCTGCCACCAGCGTGAGAAGAAGACGAGCAGCCAGCGCCACAACCGGGCCACCGGACCCGCGCCGAGTTGAGCGCCCTGTTCGAACGCGGACCGGAACATCGCGAAGTTGAGCGAGATGCGCGTGACGCCGATGTCCTCGGCCTGCATGCACAGCTCGCTGACCATCAACTCGATGGTGCCGTTGGGCGACTGCGGGGAGCGCCGCATGACGTCCAGCGAGGCGCCGTTGCTGCCCCACGGAACCAGCGACAGCATCGCGACGACCTTCTCGCCCTCCACGGCTTCGACCAGCAGGCAGTCGCCGTCGGCCGGATCGCCCAACCGGCCCAGTGCCATCGAGAACCCGCGTTCGGTCTCGGTGTCACGCCAGGCGTCGGCGTGGGCGATCACCTCGGCCATCTGTTCGGTCGAGAGCTCCCGGTGTCTGCGGATGCGCACGGTCACGCCGGCGCGGCGGGCCCGCGTCACCGCCTGGCGCACGGCCCGCATGTCCGGCCCCGAGAGGCGGAACCTGTCCGGATGCAGGATGGCCTCGTCGCCCAGTTGGATCGCGCTGAGCCCGGCGGCGCGGAAGGCCTCGGCCCCGCCCACGCTGGCACCCATGACGCCGGGCGCCCATCCGTACGTCTCGCACAGCGCCAGCCACGCGTCGATGGCCTGCGGCCAGGCCTTCGGGTCGCCGACCGGGTCACCGCTGGCCAGACAGACCCCGACCTCGACCCGGTAGGTGATCGCGGCCCGCCCGTTGGGTGCGAACACCACGGACTTGTCGCGGCGCGTCGCGAAGTACCCCAGCGAGTCGTTCTTGCCGTAGAGCTCGAGCAGACCGCGGATGGCCGATTCGTCTTCGCCCGTGAGCGCGTTCTCGGAGCGCTGCGACTGGAACAGCACGATCGCCGCGGCCATCAGCGCCAGCGCGCCGAACAGTCCGAGCAGCGCGTTGACCACCACGTGCGGGTGCTGACCGTCGAACGCGTCGGGGTCGACGCCGGCGAACGCGAACACCCGGTTGGCGGCGTAGGCCAGCCGGTAGCCGCGTTCGAGGGTGCCGGGGAACAGTTCGAGCAGACCCCAGCCGACGAGCACGCCGACGGCCATCCCGGCGGCCAGCACACCGGCCGCCTTGAACAGCGCACCGCGGCGCACGCGCGCCCAGAACAGCGGGCGCGCCAGCAGCAGGAAGGCGATCGCCGCGAGGTGGAAGACGAGGCCGATGACCTCGCCCGTCTCCTCGACGATCGATTCGTCACCGGTCAGCAGATCGCCGATGTTCCACCCGACCGCGGCCACCATGTAGAGCAGCAGAATCCACCACGCGATGCGTTTGCGGGCAGCGAGCGCACCGGCCAGCAGCGCCAGCACGAACGCCCACGCGAAGCTGGTGTCGGGGAAGTTGAAGATGTAGTCGTTGACGAACTCGCGCGGCACCCGGATCACCCACCGCACCAGCGGTGAGACGCTCGCGATGAGCGACAGGGTGGCGATGACCCCGACGGTCCACCCGGCGGCCGCGGGGACCCAGGAGTAGCGGGAGGCGGCGCGCGTCCTCGGCGGACTGGTGAGCGTCATAGGCCGGGACATTATTCGCTCAGGGCCCCGAATGTGGGGACGTGATCACCAGACCGGACCGGTGTATTTCTCGCCGGGCCCCTTGCCGGGTTCGTCGGGGGCCGCGCTGGCTTCGCGGAACGCCAACTGCAGCGTCTTCAGACCGTCACGAACAGGTCCCGCATGCGGGCCCAGGTACTCCGCCGAGGCCGTCACCAGGCCGGCCAGCGCGGTGATCAGCCGGCGGGCCTCGTCGAGGTCACGGTGGGGACTGTCATCCGGATCGGGGTCCGACAGACCCAGCTTCTCGGCCGCCGCGCTCATCAGCATCACCGCCGAACGGGTGATCACCTCGACGGCGGGAATATCGGCGAGCTCGCGCGTGCTTGGATCATCGGTCATGCCTGCTAGACTGGCATGCGCGACCGTCCTGGCTGACGCCAGGACAGCAAGTGGAGTCCCACTCCCACCGCTGGCCACCTCGGCACAGCGGTCCGGTCACCGGCATCGAGTATGCCGGTTCTGCGCTGTCGGCGCAGGCGGCGGATGCCGTGATCGGTCGGCAACGGGCCCTGCGGTGCAGGGCCTTCCTGCTCTGACGGGCAGGTGCGGAAATGGGCCAGTGGACTCCCAGGAGAACACAACATAGGAGGCCCCATCAGCACTGAGACCCGCGTCAACGAGCGCATCCGCGTACCTGAAGTTCGCCTGATCGGACCGGGCGGTGAACAGGTAGGCATCGTGCGCATCGAAGATGCACTCCGCGTCGCCGCGGATGCCGATCTCGACCTCGTCGAAGTTGCACCGGACGCCAAGCCGCCCGTCTGCAAGATCATGGACTACGGAAAGTTCAAGTACGAGACGGCACAGAAGGCGCGCGAGTCTCGCAAGAACCAGCAGCAGACCGTCGTCAAGGAACAGAAGCTCCGCCCCAAGATCGACCCGCACGATTACGAGACCAAGAAGGGTCACGTCATCCGCTTCCTCGAAGCCGGGTCCAAGGTCAAGGTGACGATCATGTTCCGCGGACGCGAGCAGTCGCGGCCCGAACTGGGCTTCCGGCTCCTGCAGCGGCTGGGCGCCGACGTCGCCGAATACGGCTTCGTCGAGACGTCGGCCAAGCAGGACGGACGCAACATGACGATGGTGCTGGCCCCGCACCGCGGCGCGAAGACTCGCGCCAAAGCGGCGGAGCAAGCCGAGCGTCCCCGCGAGTCGGCCCCCGGCCCGGACGCCACGTAGTACTGCCCGACACCGAACAGAATCAAGAGGACACCCATGCCCAAGGCCAAGACCCACAGCGGCGCGTCCAAGCGCTTCCGGCGCACCGGCACCGGAAAGATCGTGCGCCAGAAGGCCAATCGGCGCCACCTGATGGAGCACAAGCCCACCAAGCGCACCCGTCGCCTCGCCGGCCGCACCCAGGTGTCGGCCAACGACGCCCCGCGCATCAACAAGATGCTCAACGGCTGAGCGACGAACCGACCTTTCCCAGTCCGCACGAGATAGGAACCACCCATGGCACGCGTCAAGCGCGCAGTCAACGCCCAGAAGAAGCGCCGCACAGTACTCAAGGCCTCCAAGGGCTACCGCGGTCAGCGGTCACGCCTGTACCGCAAGGCCAAAGAGCAGCAGCTGCACTCACTCACCTACGCCTACCGCGACCGGCGGGCACGCAAGGGTGAGTTCCGCAAGCTGTGGATCTCGCGGATCAACGCCGCGGCCCGCGCGAACGACATCACCTACAACCGGCTGATCCAGGGCCTCAAGGCCGCAGGCGTCGAGGTCGACCGCAAGAACCTCGCCGAGATCGCCGTCAGCGATGCCGCTGCGTTCACCGCCCTGGTGGAGGTGGCCAAGGCCGCACTGCCCGCCGATGTGAACGCGCCGTCCGGAGAGGCCGCCTGAGCCTGCTCACTGAGCGCTCCGCCCGGGTGGCGGCAGCGGTCAAACTCCACCGACACGTCGGTCGCCGCCGCGCCGCACGCTTCCTCGCCGAGGGACCCAACCTCGTCGAGGCCGCGTTGCGGCGCGGTGTCGTATCCGAGGTCTTCGTCACCGAAGCGGCCGCGGCGCGGTTCGCGGCGTTGCTCGCCGGCGCCGACGTGCACCTGGTCACCGAGCGTGCGGCGAAGGCGTTGTCGGACACGGTGAATCCGGTCGGCCTCGTCGCGGTGTGCCGGATGCCCGAGGTGTCCCTCGACGCGGTGCTCGGTGCCTCCCCGCGACTCGTGGCGGTCGCGGTCGAGACGTCAGAGCCCGGGAACGCGGGCACGTTGATCCGGCTCGCCGACGCGATGGGCGCCGATGCGGTGATCCTGGCCGGCCACAGCGTGGACCCCTACAACGGCAAGTGCCTGCGGGCCTCGGCGGGCAGCATCTTCGGGGTGTCCGTCGTCGAGGCTCCCGACACCGCGGCGTTGGTGGCGGCGCTGCACGGCGCCGGACTCACAGTGCTGGCCACCACGCTCGACGGTGAGGTGAGCCTCGACGACGCGGACCTCGATGCGCCGACGGCGTGGCTGTTCGGCTCCGAGGCGCACGGACTCGCACCCGAGACCGCCGCGCTCGCCGACGCCCGGGTGACCATCCCGATGGCCGGCAGCGCCGAGAGCCTCAACGTCGCCGCGGCCGCGGCGATCTGCCTGTACCAGAGCGCCCGCGCCATGCGCTCGCACTGAGCCTCGCGGCGTGTGCCCCGGCTCTGTGCCGAGTGTGCACGCACTGCGAAAATCGAGCGGCGGTTTCAAGCGGTCGATGCAACACCCTTCTGATTGAGGAGTGTTGTGGGTTCGAATCGTGTGTTGCGGTCG
>NZ_LQIU01000048.1 GCF_001499995.1 Mycobacterium sp. IS-1496 | reverse complement strand
CGCGACCGCAACACCAAATGACCGCCCACAACACACTCCAATCAAGAAGGGTGTTGCATCCACCGCTTGAAACCGCCGGCCGGATCGCGATCTGTGCGCAATCTCGATGACGACGAAGCCGGTGTGGTGCCCCCACCAGGGCTCGAACCTGGGACCTGCGGATTAAAAGTCCGTAGCTCTACCAACTGAGCTATAGGGGCGCGGTGCACCACAATACTGCGTCGGCCGCCGACCCTGGTTTTGGGTTTGAGCTACCGGTGTCCTAAGCTATCGAAGCTCCCAACGGAAACGTTGCGAGTACCCCGGAGAGATTCGGCTTGGCCCCCTTCGTCTAGCGGCCTAGGACGCCGCCCTTTCAAGGCGGTAGCGCGGGTTCGAATCCCGTAGGGGGTACACGTGACCGATCGGTTCGGAGTCACACAGTAAGGCCCTGTGGCGCAGTTGGTTAGCGCGCCGCCCTGTCACGGCGGAGGTCGCGGGTTCGAGTCCCGTCAGGGTCGCCATCACGGCGAGGCATCGAGGTTCGCAACGAGCCGGTGCCTTCCGGCCAGGTAGCTCAGTTGGTACGAGCGTCCGCCTGAAAAGCGGAAGGTCGCCGGTTCGATCCCGGCCCTGGCCACCATGACTGTGGTTTCAACCCATGTCTTCTCCGGCGCGGCCGTACGATGCTCGCTGACATGACCGTGACAAGCGAGGCCCCGGGCGCGGTGGAGGATAAGAACAACTTCCGCCAGCGGCTCCTCGACGCGCTCGAAGAGTCGATCGCCGAGGACGGCTACGGCAAGACCACCGTCGCCGACATCGTGCGGCGCGCCCGCACCTCGCGCCGGACCTTCTACGAACACTTCGACAGCCGCGAAGCCTGCTTCCTCGGCCTGCTCGCCGAGGCCTATGCCGGCCAGGTCCGGCAGATCTCGGCGGCCGTCGACCCGAACTCGCCCTGGCAGGTGCAGGTGCGCCAGGCCATCGAGGCGTGGATCTCCTCGGCGGAGTCGCGTTCGGCGCTGATGTTGAGCGCCACCCGCGACCTGCCCGGCCTTGGTGCGGCCGCCCGCGATCTCCAGCGCGAGGTGACCGAGAACTTCATCGACATGGTGCAGGCGCTCGGCGGGACCGACGAATTCCGCTCGGCGGGCATCGGGCCCGTCTCGCGTCCCCGCGTCGTCATGCTGCTCGGCGGTCTGCGCGAACTGACCGCCATCACCGTCGAGGACGGAGGCCGCATGAGCGACATCACCGAGGAAGCCGTCGGCGCCTCGATCGCGCTGCTGCGACCCGACGCGGCCTGACCCGAGCCGTCACGCCCCGACCGCGCGCTCGAGCTCCTTGAGCGAATCCTCGAGGTGCCCGAGCAACCGTTGCAGGTGCGGCACGCTGCCGCGCGCGCCCACCAGCCCGAAGTCGAGGTTGTCGCCGTTGTTGGCCATCGTGATGTTGAGCGCCTGGCCGTCGAGGGCGATCGAGAAGGGATAGTTCCCGTCGAGGCGGGCGCCGCGCCAGTACATCGGTGTCTGATTGCCCGGCACGTTCGAGATCACGATGTTGAACGGCGGGGGAGCGGTCGAGACGAATCCCGGTACCGCCCCCAGCCCGAGCGGCGCGATCATCGACGCGGACAGCGCCAACTGCTGCGTGCGCGGCAAGTGGGAGAACACCTGCTTGTTGCGGCGCATCGACAGGCTGATGGTGTCGAGGCGGCGGGCCGGATCGTCGTCGTCGGTGGCGAGGTTGCACAGCACGACGCCGGTCATGTTCCCGCCCGCGTCGGCCTCGTCCTCGGTGCGCAGGCTCACCGGCACCATAGCGATGAGCGGAGCGTCCGGCAGCGCGTCCTGTTCGGTGAGATAGAACCGCAGCGCGCCGGCGCACATCGCGAGGATGACGTCGTTGACCGTCGCGCCGGTCGCCCGTTTGACCGAGCGGATGCGCTCCAGCGGCCAGGACTGTGCCGCCACCCGGCGGGCCCCGCCGATCGGCACGTTGAACATCGTCTTCGGCGCACCGAACGGCAGTTGGAGCTGTTGTTCGAGCAACGCCGCGCGCGCCAGCCCGAGGGTCGAAGGGGCCAGGGCCGCAACGGAACCCACGCGGTCGGTGACGCTGCGCAGCAGTGACTTGGACTCCGGCTCCCGGGTGCGCCGCCTCGGCGGCAGATTCCACGGCACCCGCACCTCGGTGTCGTCGGGATCGGTCGACAGCGTGCGCTGGGTCAGCTTGAGCGCCGACACCCCGTCGATGAGCGCGTGGTGGAACTTGACGTACACCGCGAAGCGCCCGTCGCTGAGCCCTTCGACCAGGTGCGCCTCCCACAGGGGACGGTGCCGGTCGAGCAGCCCACCGTGCAGCCGCGACGTCAACTCCAGCAGTTCACGCACCCGCCCCGGCGTCGGCAGCGCCGACCGGCGCAGGTGGTAGTCCAGGTCGACCTCGTCGTCGACGGCCCAGGCGAGGTTGGCGACGCCGCCGAGCACCGTACCCGGATGCTTGCGGAACGTCTCCTGAAAGTCGGTCTGCGCCACCATCGCCTGGTGGATCTCGCGCAGGAACTCCGCACCCGAGATCCCGTCCGGCGGTTCGAACAACTGCAGCCCGCCGACATGCATCGGATGCTCCCTCGACTCGACGAGTAGAAACATCGAATCGGTCGGCGAGATCAGCTTCATCGCGGTCCCTTCGGGTCGTGGATCTCCTTTGTATGCCCACTCCTCGGTCCCGGCAACGTTTTGCCGGTCGCAGACCGGGAACTTCTCGCGCATGTCACTGCGCGTCGCCGTCACCGGACCCACCGGGGACATCGGGATCTCGGCCATCGAGGCGCTGGAGGACCACCCCGACGTCGGGCAGATCGTGGGAATGGCACGGCGCCCGTTCGATCCCGCCGCGCGGGGCTGGACCAAGACCACCTACCGGCAGGGCGACATCCTCGACCGCGAGGCGGTCGACGCACTGGTCGCCGACGCCGACGTGGTGGTGCACCTGGCGTTCATCATCATGGGATCGCGGGAGGAGAGCGCCCGCGTCAACCTGGCCGGCACCCGCAACGTATTCGAGGCGACGGTGGCCGCGACGCGGCCGCATCGCCTCGTCTACACCTCGTCGGTCGCCGCGTACGGCTACCACTCCGACAACCCGGTGCCGATCACCGAGGACGTGCCGCCGCGCGGTTCGTCCGAGCACTACTACTCCGAGCAGAAGGCCGCGTGCGAAGCGGCGCTGGCCGAGATCACCGGCGGATCCGAGTTGGAGGTGTACGTCCTGCGGCCGTGCATCGTGGCCGGACCGAAGGCGCCCGCCCTGGCCGATGCCATGCCGTGGAACCAGCTGCCCGGTCCGGTGCGTCGGGTGACGCAGGCGTTGCCGTTGCTCAAACCGCCGTTCCCGGACCCGGGTACGCCGCTGCAGCTGGTGCACCACGACGACGTCGCGGCGGCGATCGCGCTGGCCGTCACCACCACCTCGGCACCGCCCGGTGCCTACAACATCGCCGGCGACGGGGTGCTGTCGATGTCCGATGTCGCGGAGGCCCTCGGTGCCCGTCCGGTGCGGGTGCCACGAGTGGCGGCGGTCGCCACCTCGGAGGTGATGTCGCGGCTGCCGTTCGTGCCGTCGATTCTCGAGTGGCTGCACGCCGGCCGGACGTCGGTGGTGATGGACACCTCCAAGGCGAGGGACATGCTCGGGTGGACACCGAGATACACCGCCGCCGAGACGCTTTCGTCGCTGGCGAGCACCATCCACTAGTCGCCGGTGTCGGCCGGCCCGCTCGGGGTGGCGCCCCCTTCGCTGGACCAGTCGACGCGGTCGTCCGCGCCTTCGGCCGGGTCGCTGATGACGTCGTCCTTCGCGTTGTCGGGACCCTTGTCGGACTGCGTGGTCTTCGGATCGTCGCTCACGCGGCCCGAATACCCGACGTGCGCCACGGAGAAACGGCGCGGCGCCGCCACTCAGTCCCGGCGGACGCGCAGCCGGGCGACCACCGGGTTGATCGCCTCGGTCATACCCGGCGACCCTACGCCGGGAGTAGGGTCGCGGCTGTGGCCATCCGTGAGTCGCGCGAGGTCGTCATCGAGGCCCCGGTCGACGAGATCCTGCCGATCATGCTGGATCTCGAGGCGCTGCCCGAATGGTCGGCGGCGCATCGCAGTTCGGAGGTGCTCGAACGCGACGAGCAGGGCAGGCCGATCCGCAGCCGCGCCACCGTCGCGACCGTCGGCATCACCGACGTCCAGGAGATCGCGCTCACCTACCACGACGACGGCTACGGCTGGACACTCGTGAGCTCCACCTACCAGCGCTCCCAGGAGGCGCGCTACCGGCTCATCCCCGAAGGCGACCGGACCCGTGTGCGTTTCGAGGTGACCGTCGACCCGGTGATGCCGATGCCGGGGTTCCTGTTGCGGCGTGCCGCCAAGGGCGTGCTCGACACCGCCACCGTCGGACTGCGCAAGCGGGTGCTCGAGGTGCGCGGGCGCACCAACTGATCCCGCGGGCCCGGTGCGGTCGCTAAGGTCGGCCCATGGCAGTCAGCGATTCGCGCGAAGTCGTCATCGAAGCAACCCCGGCCCAGATCCTCGACGTCATCGCCGACGTCGAGTCCACCCCCTCCTGGTCGTCGCAGTACCAGAGCGCCGAGGTGCTCGAAACCCACCCCGACGGCAGGCCGCGCCGGGTCAAGATGAAGGTCAAGGCGGCGGGCCTGACCGACGAGCAGGTGGTCGAGTACACGTGGACCGACAGCTCCGCCAGCTGGACGCTGGTCAGCGCGGGCCAGCTCAAGAGCCAGGACGCCACCTACACCCTCACCCCGGACGGCGCCAAGACCAAGGTGCGGTTCGAGATCACCGTCGACCCGTCGGTGCCGCTGCCCGGGTTCGTTCTCAAGCGGGCGATGAAGGGTGCGATGGAGACCGCGACGGACGGTCTGCGCAAACAGGTTTTGAAGGTCGCCAAGGGTGGCACATAGCCTTCCATGGCCATCACAGAATCGCGCGAAGTCGTCATCGAAGCCAGCGCCGACGACATCATGGAGGTGCTGTTCGACCTCGAGTCCCTGACCGAGTGGTCGTCGGCCCACCAGAAGGTGGAGATCCTCGAACGGGACGACGAGGGGCGGCCCAAGCGCTCCCGCCAGGTCGTCAAGATCGTCGGTGTGAGTGACGAGCAGGTGCTCGACTACTCCGTCCACGACGACGGCGTGAGCTGGACCCTGGTCAGCTCGAAACAACAACGTGCCCAGGACGGCCGGTACACCCTGACCCCGGACGGCGACGGCACCCGCGTCCGGTTCGACCTGACCGTCGACCCGACGGTGCCGCTGCCGGGCTTCCTCGTCAAGAAGGGCGCCAAAGGCCTGATGGAGACGGCCACCGACGGTCTGCGCAAACGGGTCCTCAAGGTCAAGAACGGCTGAGCGCCCCGACTTGCGCTGAACCCGCCGGTAGCGGCGCGCGGGTCACTACATTGGGCCTCATGGCCGTTCGCGCGTCACGTGAAGTGGTCTTCGATGCGCCACCGGAGGCCATCCTCGACGTGCTCGCCGACATCGAGGCGCTGCCGGACTGGTCCTCGGTGTACCGGAAGGTCACCGTGCTCGACCGCCACCCCGACGGTAGACCGCGCCGGGTGGAGGCCACCCTGCGGTTGATGGGCGTCACCGACAACGAGATCCTCGAGTACCACTGGGGCAAGCACTGGGTGGTGTGGGACGCCGAGGACACGTTCCAGCAGCGCGGGCAGCACGTCGAGTACAACCTGACGCCCGAGGGGGACAGGACCCGTGTGCGGTTCGACGTCATCGTCGACCCGTCGGTGCCGATCCCGCAGTTCCTCGTGAAGCGGGCGAAGAAGATCGTCCTGCACTCGGCGACGGAGGGGCTGCGGGCGCGGGTGATGGCCAAGACGCACGCTGAGTGAGGGACGAGCGGGTGGCGCCGTTTCAGCGGCGCAGCACCTGCAACCGACGGATGGCCTCGTCGAGGGTGTCGTCGCGCTTGCAGAACGCGAAGCGCACCAGATGATTCCACCGGTCGATGTGCGGCGAGTCCGGATCGCAGAACGCCGACATGGGGATCGCCGCGACACCCGCCCGCTCGGGGAGGTCGGCACAGAACGCGGTGCTGTCGTCATAGCCGAGCGGTCGCGGGTCCGCACACAGGAAGTAGGTGCCCGCGCTGTCGTGCACGGCGAATCCCAGATCGGTCAGTGCTGACCCGAGCCGATCGCGCTTGGTCTGGAAGGCGTCGCGCAACGCGCTCACCCACGCGTCCTCGTGGTCCAGGGCATGGGCCACCGCCGGCTGGAACGGCGCACCCCCGACATAGGTGAGGTACTGCTTGGCGGCTCGGACGCCGCCGATGAGATCTGCTGTGCCGCAAACCCATCCGACCTTCCAGCCGGTGACGTTGAACATCTTGGCGGCGCTCGAGATGGTGACCGTGCGCCCGGACATGCCCGGATAGGCGGCCAGGGGGCGGTGCCGGTGTCCGTCGAACACGAGGTGCTCGTAGACCTCGTCGGTGATGACCAGCAGATCGTGTGCGACGGCGAGTTCGGCGATCGCGGTGAGTTCGGCGTCGGAGGCCACCATGCCGGTGGGGTTGTGCGGGGTGTTGACGATCAACGCCTTCGTGCGCGGCGTGATCGCGCGGCCCAGACCGTCGACGTCGATCGCGAAGCCGCGGCCGTGTTCGGTCATCGGCACGGCGACGCGGTGGCAGCCGGCCATCGCGATCACCGGCGAGTACGAGTCGTAGAACGGTTCGACGAGCAACACCTCGGAGCCGGGTTCGACCAGGCCGATGACCGCGGCGGCGATCGCCTCGGTGGCGCCGTTGGTGACCAGCACATCGGTGTCGGGGTCGTAGTCGACGCCGAATGTCCTCTTGCGTTGCGCCGCAATGGCTTCGCGCAACGGGGCGATGCCGAGCCCGGGTGGGTACTGGTTGACGCCGTCGGCGATCGCCTGCCGGGCCACCTCGAGCATCGACGCCGGACCGTCCTCGTCCGGGAAACCCTGCCCGAGATTCACCGCGCCGATGCGGGCGGCGAGCGCCGACATCTCGGCGAACACCGTCACCGCGTACGGCCGCAGCCTCGACACCGTCATGGCCCCGAGCGTAACGACGGGAATGAAATCGGGGCGCGTGGCGTCTGCACCCGACGTGGCTTTCAGATTCGATGACGACGCGACCCTGCTGACACCGCTGCAGGTGGGTGACACCTCCGCCCGGAACCGGGTGTTCATGGCTCCGCTGACCCGGTCCCGCGCGCAGGCCGACGGCACGCCGTCCCACCTCGCCGCCCAGTACTACGCCCAACGGGCGTCCGCGGGCATCGTCATCACCGAGGCCACCGCCGTGTCGCGGAACGCCAACGGCGCCTACCTGAACACCCCGGGCATCTACACCGACCGCCATCAGGACACGTGGGGGCAGATCGCGTCGGCGGTGCACGCCGAAGGTGGGCGGATCTTCATGCAGTTGTGGCATGTCGGCCGGATGGGACACCCCGACATCAGCGGTGTCCACCCCGCCGCGCCGTCGGCGGTGGCCGCGGACCTCGTGACGCACACACCCGGCGGGAAGAAGCCGCTGGTGGTGCCCAGGGCGCTCGAGACCGAGGAGATCCCGCAGATCGTCGCGCAGTTCCGCTCGGCGGCGCGCCGTGCGGTCGACGCCGGGTTGGACGGGGTCGAGATCCACGGTGCCAACGGGTACCTGCTGCACCAGTTTGCCTCCGATGTCGTCAATCAGCGCACCGACGCCTACGGCGGATCGGCAGAGAACCGGGCGCGGCTGACCGCCGAGGTGGTCGAGGCCGTGGCCGACGAGATCGGCGCCGGCCGCGTCGGGCTGCGGATCTCGCCCGGCAACGGCGCGGGAGACGTGCGCGAGGACGACCCGATCGCGGCGTACGAGGCGCTCCTGAACCGGATCGCGCCGCTGAACACCGCCTACCTGCACGTGCTGATCGATCCGACCCAGACGACCTTCGGGGTGATCAGGGCGCTGTGGCCGGGGGTGTTCGTACTGAACACCGGCCGCGGGACCGACACCGACTTCTGCCAGCTGGAGAGCTTCGCGCAGTGGGGTGCGGTCAGTGCGGTGGCCGTCGGTCGGGCGTGGCTGGCCAATCCGGACCTGATCGAGCGGCTCACCGTCGGCGCGGACCTGAACGAACCCGACGTCGCCACCTTCTACGCGCCCGGGCCGGTCGGCTACATCGACTACCCGACGCTCGCCGGACTGGAGGCGCGCCGATCGGCGTGAGCAGGTACTGCCGCGAGCAGACAGAAATGTGCGTGCTGACCGGCCCAGAGGGTGATTCCGTGGGGGGTACCTCCCGCTTGCGGGGGCCTGCTCGGCGGAAGCAGTGACCGGCCAACCAACAGGTTGGTTTGGGCTGTTACGCTGCGCGCATGTCTGAAGAAGCCTTCATCTACGAGGCGATCCGCACGCCTCGCGGCAAGCAACGCAACGGTTCGCTGCACGAGGTCAAGCCGCTGAACCTCGTCACCGGCCTGATCGACGAACTGCGCCACCGGTTCCCCGACCTGGACGAGACGCTGATCAGCGACGTCGTCCTGGGCGTCGTGTCGCCGGTCGGCGACCAGGGCGGCGACATCGCCCGCACCGCGGTCCTGGCCGCGGGTCTGCCCGACACCACCGGCGGCGTGCAGCTCAACCGGTTCTGCGCCTCGGGCCTCGAAGCGGTCAACATCGCCGCGCAGAAGGTGCGCTCGGGTTGGGACGACCTGGTGATCGCCGGGGGTGTCGAGTCGATGAGCCGTGTTCCGATGGGCTCTGACGGTGGCGCATGGGCCACCGACCCGGAGACCAACTACACGATCGGCTTCGTGCCCCAGGGCATCGGCGCCGACCTGATCGCCACCATCGAGGGCTTCTCCCGCGAGGACGTCGACGCCTACGCCGCCCGCTCCCAGGAGCGTGCCGCGGCGGCCTGGTCGGGCGGCTACTTCGCCAAGTCCGTCGTGCCGGTCCGCGATCAGAACGGCCTGGTGATCCTCGACCACGACGAGCACATGCGTCCCGGTTCGACCGTCGAGAGCCTCGGCAAGCTCAAGACCGCGTTCGACGGGATCGGCGCGATGGGCGGCTTCGACGACGTGGCGCTGCAGAAGTACCACTACGTCGAGAAGATCAACCACGTCCACACCGGCGGTAACTCCTCGGGCATCGTCGACGGCGCCGCGCTGGTGCTGGTCGGCAGCGAGAAGGCCGGCCAGTCGCAGGGTCTGACCCCGCGGGCGCGGATCGTGGCGACCGCGACCAGCGGCGCCGATCCGGTCATCATGCTCACGGGCCCGACACCGGCCACCAAGAAGGTGCTCGACCGCGCCGGGCTGACCGTCGACGACATCGACCTGTTCGAGCTGAACGAGGCGTTCGCCTCGGTGGTGCTGAAGTTCCAGAAGGACCTGGGCATCCCGGACGAGAAGCTGAACGTCAACGGCGGTGCGATCGCGATGGGCCACCCGCTGGGTGCCACCGGCGCGATGATCACCGGAACCATGGTCGACGAGCTCGAGCGCCGGGGTGCCCGGCGCGCGCTGATCACGCTGTGCGTGGGCGGCGGCATGGGCGTGGCCACCATCATCGAGCGGGTCTAGGAGACAACCATGGCTGAGAACACCATCAAGTGGGAGCAGGACGACGACGGCATCGTCACCCTGACGTTGGACGATCCGACCGGTTCGGCCAACGTGATGAACGACCACTACAAGTCCTCGATGCACAACACCGTCGAACGCCTTGTGGCCGAGAAGGATTCGATCACCGGTGTCGTCATCACCAGCGCGAAGAAGACCTTCTTCGCCGGCGGTGACCTCAAGAGCATGATCAACACCGGTCCGGACGACGCGGCCGCCGTGTTCGAGAACGTCGAGGAGATCAAGGCCGATCTGCGCAAGCTCGAGACGCTGGGCAAGCCGGTCGTGGCCGCCATCAACGGCGCCGCGCTCGGCGGTGGCCTGGAGATCGCGCTGGCGTGCCACCACCGCATCGCCGCCGACGTCAAGGGTTCGGTCATCGGCCTGCCCGAGGTCACCCTGGGGCTGCTCCCCGGCGGTGGCGGCGTCACCCGCACCGTGCGCATGTTCGGTATCCAGAAGGCGTTCATGGAGGTGCTGAGCCAGGGCACCCGCTTCAAGCCGGGCAAGGCCAAGGAGACCGGCCTGGTCGACGAATTGGTCGGCAGCATCGAGGAACTCGTGCCCGCCGCGAAAGCGTGGATCAAGGCCAACCCCGAGGCGAACACCCAGCCGTGGGATGCCAAGGGCTACAAGATGCCCGGCGGCACGCCGAGCAGCCCCGGCCTGGCGAGCATCCTGCCGTCGTTCCCGGCCCTGCTGAAGAAGCAGCTCAAGGGTGCGCCGATGCCGGCGCCGCGCGCCATCCTCGACGCCGCGGTCGAAGGCGCGCAGGTCGATTTCGATTCGGCGTCGCGGATCGAGAGCCGCTACTTCACCAGCCTGGTCACCGGTCAGGTCGCCAAGAACATGATCCAGGCGTTCTTCCTGGACCTGCAGACCATCAACGGCGGCGGCTCCCGTCCGGACGGCATCGCCAAGACCGAGATCAAGAAGATCGGCGTGCTGGGCGCGGGCATGATGGGTGCGGGCATCGCCTACGTCTCGGCCAAGGCCGGCTACGACGTGGTGCTCAAGGACGTCTCGCTCGAGAACGCACAGAAGGGCAAGGCGTACTCCGAGAAGATCGAGGCCAAGGCGCTCGAGCGGGGTAAGACCACCCAGGAGCGCTCCGACGCGCTGTTGGCCCGCATCACCCCGACCGGTGACCCCGCCGACCTCAAGGGTGTCGACTTCGTGATCGAGGCCGTGTTCGAGAACCAGGAACTCAAGCACAAGGTGTTCCAGGAGATCGAGGACGTCGTCGAGCCCAACGCGCTGCTCGGGTCGAACACCTCCACGCTGCCGATCACCGGTCTGGCGACCGGCGTGAAGCGCCAGGAGGACTTCATCGGCATCCACTTCTTCTCCCCGGTCGACAAGATGCCGCTGGTCGAGATCATCAAGGGCGAGAAGACCTCCGACGAGGCGCTGGCCCGCGTGTTCGACTACACGATGGCCATCGGCAAGACCCCGATCGTGGTCAACGACAGCCGCGGGTTCTTCACCAGCCGCGTCATCGGCACCTTCGTCAACGAGGCGCTGGCGATGCTCGGCGAGGGTGTGGAGCCGGCGAGCATCGAGCGGGCCGGCAGCATGGCCGGCTACCCGGCGGCGCCGCTGCAGCTGTCCGACGAGCTCAACCTCGAGCTCATGCAGAAGATCGCGAACGAGACGCGCAAGGCCACCGAGGCCGCGGGCGGCACCCACGAGGCGCACCCGGCGGAGGCCGTCGTCAACAAGATGATCGAGATCGGCCGGCCGTCCCGGCTCAAGGGCGCCGGCTTCTACGAGTATGTCGACGGTAAGCGCACCGGGCTGTGGCCGGGCCTGCGCGAGACGTTCGAATCCGGCACGGCCGACATTCCCCTGCAGGACATGATCGACCGCATGCTGTTCGCCGAGGCCATCGAGACGCAGAAGTGCCTCGACGAGGGCGTGCTCACCTCGACCGCCGACGCCAACATCGGCTCGATCATGGGCATCGGCTACCCGCCCTACACCGGCGGCAGCGCGCAGTACATCGTCGGTTACGAGGGTGCGCTCGGCACGGGTAAGGAGGCCTTCGTGGCCCGCGCCCGCGAGCTGGCCGAGCGCTACGGCGACCGGTTCACCCCGCCGGAGTCGCTGACCAAGTAGTTCGCACCACCACGGGCCCCCGCGACAGCGTCGTCGCGGGGGCTTCGTGCTGTCCGGGGCGGCGAAGAATGCACGCACGGTGGTGCTTTCGCCGCGCGGCACAGCCGTCAATGCAATAACGAGGGCCGGGCGAGCGCGTTAACCTGGCCACCGTGGGCTTCACCGAAACCTTCGCGGCGGGCTTCACCAGCTACGGCGACGGGCCGTGCATCGAGTTCGAGGGCCGCTGGCACAGCGGCGACGAGGTGACCGGTTACGCCGCCGCCCTCGACGCCGCCCTCGCCGAAGCCGGCGTCGCGGCCGACGCGCCGATCGGCCTGGTGGTGCGCAACCGCCTGCCGCACGCTGCCGCGATCGCGGGGTCGCTCGCCGGGGGGCGCTGGGTGTCGATGATCTACTCGTTCCAGTCGCCGGAGGCGGTCGCCCGCGATGTCGAGCAGCTTCGGCCGGCCGCCGTCGTCGCCGACGCGCAGGACTGGACCGAGCCGGTGGTCGCCGCCGCGACGCGCTGCGGCCTTGCCGGGGTTGAGATTTCGGCGCAGGCGCCACGTGTCGTGACGGTACGCCGGGGCGCGCCGGTGCCGGCTTCGGCGTCCGCGGGGTTGTCGATCCTCACCTCCGGCACCACCGGTCCGCCGAAGCGGCAGGCCATCGGGGAGGCGGTGCTGCAGCGCACGGTGTTCAGCGTGACGGGCGGCCTGTTCGCCGAACCCACCGATCCGCCGGAACTGTCGTACTGGCCGTTCGGCGGCATCGGCGTCTGCCAGCTGATCGCCGGGTTCGCCACCGGTAAGCGGATCGTGCTGCTGGAGCGCTTCAGCGTCGACGACTGGGTCCGGGCGGTGAGAACGCACCGCATCCCGCGGGCGGGTGTCCAACCCGCGGTGGTGCGGATGCTGCTCGACGCCGACGTGTCGCCCGACGATCTGGCCTCGCTGCAGTTCCTGATCAGCGCATCGGGTCCGCTGGACCCGGCGACCCGTGACGAGTTCGAGCACCGCTTCGGCATCCCTATCCGGCTGGCCTACGGCGCAACGGAATTCGCCGGATCGGTGTGCGCGTGGACGCCGGAGATGGTCGAGGAGTTCGGCGGGGCCAAGCGCGACAGCGTGGGGCGTCCGCTGCCGGACACCCGGGTCCGCATCGTCGACCCGGACACCGGCGACGAGGTGCCCACCGGCGCGCGCGGGGTGCTCGAGGCACGGATCGACGTGCTCTCGCCCGACTGGATCCGCACCACCGACATCGCGTCGATCGACGAGGACGGCTTCGTCACCCTGTACGGGCGTGCCGACGGTGCGATCATCCGGGGCGGGTTCAAGATCCTGCCCGAGACGGTCCGGCAGGTGCTGCTCGACCATCCGGGGGTGCGTGACGCGTGCGTGGTCGGCGTGCCCGACGACCGGTTGGGTCAGGTTCCCTTCGCCGCGGTGGAACCCGCACGCGGACAACCTGTTCCCGATTCCGAGCAGCTGCGGGAGTGGGTGCGCGCCGCACTGCCCGTCCACCACGTCCCCGTCGCCGTCGTCACCGTCGACGAACTGCCGCGCACCCCGTCGCTGAAGGTGCGGCTACCCGACGTCGCGGCGCTCTACGACACCGTCCGGGCGAGCACGTAGTCAGAACGAGCCGAGGTCCGACGACAACCAGTGTTGCGGGCGGAGGTGGATCACCACGCTCTCCCCGTGCTCGCGGCGGGCCATCTCCAGGTAGGGCTCGACTGCCTCGGGCGGAAGATAGCGTTCGGTCACCTCGACCAGGTGCGCGTCGGTGGCGGGTTCGATGCGGCTGACCGGACCGTCGACCGCGACGTAGCGCACGGACGGCTCGACGCGTTCGACCATCAGTGAGAAATGTCCGGCCGCCTCGATCAACCGGTGTTTACGGGAACCGGCCCCGGTGAGCACCCACGGCTGCCCGCCGGGGGAGTACTGGTACCAGACCGGGACGGTCAATGGGCCGCGGTCCGGTCCGGCGGACACCGAGAGCGCGGCGATATGGGGTTCGGCGAGGAACTGTTCGCGGTCGTCTTTCGATAGGGCCATGTTCGCGAGGGTAATGACGGCCACCGACAGCGTCCGCAAGTCTGCGGGAATCCGTGCGGCTCGGGGCTACAGTCGTGATCATGCGATTTGGACTGTTCATCCCGCAGGGTTGGCGGCTCGATCTGGTCGGCATACCGGTCGACCGGCACTGGCGGGTGATGTCCGATCTGGCGACCTACGCCGACGGCACCGCATGGGACTCGCTGTGGGTATACGACCACTTCCACACCGTTCCGGTGCCCACCGACGAGGCCACCCACGAAGCCTGGTCGCTGATGGCCGCCTACGCGGCGACCACCTCACGGATCAAGCTCGGCCAGATGTGTACGGCGATGAGCTACCGCAACCCCGCCTTCCTGGCGAAGGTCGCCGCGACGGTGGACGTCATCTCCGGTGGGCGGGTGCAGATGGGCATCGGCGGCGGTTGGTACGAACACGAATGGCGCGCTTACGGTTACGGTTTCCCGTCGGCCGGTGCGCGGTTGGGCAGGCTGGACGAGGGCGTGCAGATCATGCGGGACGCCTGGCGCGACGGACGCGCCACCCTCGACGGTAAGCACTACCAGGTCACCGACGCGGTCGTGCAGCCGAAACCGCTGCAGGACAACGGTATCCCCCTGTGGATCGCGGGCGGGGGCGAGAAGGTCACGCTGCGCATCGCCGCGAAGTACGCGCAGTACACCAACTTCACCTCCGAACCGGAGGGCTTTCAACACAAGTCGGAGGTGTTGGCCGAGCACTGCCGTGAGGTCGGCACCGACTACGACGCGATCGTGCGCTCGGCGAACTTCAACGCCGTGATCGGCGACTCCGAGGACGACGTCGCCGCGCGGGTCGAACGCGTGCGGGAGCGGCAGGTCGCGGTGGCCGACAAGGATGCCGTCAACGCGATGCTGTCAACGGCGACGGCGCCCGAGTCGGCCAGTGGGACACCGGAACAGGTCATCGAGAAGCTCGCGCGGATGCGTGACCTGGGTTGTGAGTACGCCATCGTGTACTTCCCCGAGGCGGCCTACGACCGATCGGGTATCGAGATGTTCGAACAGAAGGTGATCCCCGCGCTCGCGTGATTGCCCGGACAGGAAGTGGGAACACCCAAACCATGGAGAAGCTCTCTCTCACCGCATTGGCCCGTGAACACCTCGAACTCGCCCGTTCGCGCAACAACGGCCGCAGCGCCCACACCGTCTACGGCGGGCACGAGCACTCTCTGCGGCAGACGTTGATCGCGTTGACCGGCGGTAACGGACTCGACGAGCACGAGGCGCCCGAGGAGGCGACCCTCTACGTCGTGACCGGACGCGTGCGGTTGGGTGACGGCACGTCGCACTGGGAGGGTTCGGCCGGCGATCTGATCGTCATCCCGAAGACCCGCCACGACTTGGCGGCGCTCGAGGACTCCGCGGTGTTGCTGACCGTCGTCAAACCGGTCGGCCCGTACACCTGAGGAACACCAGGCTCAGGGCTGCCCGGCGATGATCTTCGGGGGCGCCGGAGGCGGGCCCGGCGCAGGGGGCGGCGGCGGGTCGAAGTATCCCGGCGGCGGCGGCCCGTCCAGCGGGTAGTACCCCGGGGGCAGCGGCGGCCCCGCGGCTTCGGGTCCCTCGGCGGGCGCCAGCGCAGGGGTCGATGACTCCGGCGCGGTGAACGACGTGTACCCCGGCGGCAGCGGTGGCGGGGGACCGGCCCCCGGCGGAGGTGGGGTGTACACCGGCATCTGGTCCGGCATCCCCATTCCGTAGGGATTCTGGGCCTGATGCCAGGCGTCGCGCAGGAAGCCGAGCGGCCCGTCACCCGAGCCGTACTGCTGGTTCTGCACCTGCGGCACCGGCGGCGGGCCGACCGGTGGCGGCGCGGGCGGGGGTGCCGGATCCCCGGCGGCCACCACGGCGGGCGGACCCGGAACCGGGGCGGGCGGGGGAGCGGGCTGCGCGGCGGCGGCGCCCGCCAGCCACAGTGCCCCGAGGCCGGCGGCCGCGCCGGCCAGCGTCAGCCTGGCCCCGCGAGCGGTCGCGGCGGCGCGGTTGCGCGGTCGTCCGATCATGGGTGTCGAGGCTAGCGTGTTCGGGCTGCCGCCGTCGGCTGTGTGGATGAGTTCGCCGAGCCGGCCTGCCCAGACTCGCGAAGCGCTGTGCGGACTGCGTGCCCGGTCTAACATCGCCGGGTGGACATCACGCACAGCGAATCCAGCGAGTACCTCGCCAAACGGACGCTCAAGCAGGGCACGGCCGGCTGGCTCCTGCTCGCCGGACTCGGCGTCGGATACGTCATCTCCGGCGACTACTCGGGATGGAACTTCGGGCTCGCCGAGGGCGGTTTCGGAGGGTTGCTGATCGCGGGCGTGATCATCGCCGGCATGTACCTGGCGATGGTGTTGGGGATGGCCGAGATGTCCTCGGCGCTGCCCGCGGCGGGCGGCGGCTACACCTTCGCCCGTCGCGCGCTCGGACCGTGGGGCGGATTCGCCACGGGCACAGCCATTCTCATCGAGTACGCGATCGCCCCGGCCGCCATCGCCACATTCATCGGCGCCTACGTCGAATCACTCGGGCTGTTCGGCATCACCGACGGCTGGTGGGTGTATCTGGCGGTGTACCTGCTGTTCATCGGTATCCATCTCAGCGGCGTCGGTGAAGCGCTCAAGGTCATGTTCGTCATCACGGCGATCGCGCTGGCGGGCCTGATCATCTTCGCCATCGCGGCGATCGGGAGCTTCGACGCCGCGAACCTCACCGACATCGCGCCCACCGACGCAGCGGGCGCCTCGTCGTTCCTGCCGTTCGGCTACCTCGGGATCTGGGCGGCCGTGCCGTTCGCGATCTGGTTCTTCCTCGCCATCGAAGGTGTGCCACTGGCCGCCGAGGAGGCCAAGGATCCCTCACGCAACGTCCCGCGGGGGATCCTCGCGGCGATGGCCGTGCTGCTGATCACCGGCAGCTCCGTGCTGGTGCTGGCGGCGGGCTCCGGCGGGGCGGAGCTGATCAGCGCCTCGGGCAACCCGCTGGTGGAGGCGCTCGGCGATACGACGATGGCCAAGGTGGTCAACTACATCGGCCTGGCCGGGCTGATCGCGAGTTTCTTCTCGATCATCTACGCCTACTCGCGTCAGCTGTTCGCGCTGTCCCGCGCCGGATACCTGCCGAAGCGGTTGTCGGTGGTCAACTCCCGCAAGGCGCCGACGCTGGCCCTGGTGGTGCCCGGCATCATCGGCTTCATCCTGTCGTTGACCGGGCAGGGCGCGATGCTGCTCAACATGGCGGTGTTCGGTGCCGCGCTGTCCTATGTGCTGATGATGGTCAGCCACATCGCGCTGCGGGTGCGGGAACCCGACATGCCCCGGCCGTACCGCACGCCGGGCGGCATCGTCACCACCGGTTTCGCACTCGTCATCGCCGCCCTGGCGGTGGTCGCCACCTTCCTCGTGGACAGCACCGCGGCCACCTGGTGCCTGGTGGTGTTCGCCGCGTTCATGGCGTACTTCGGGATCTACAGCCGCCACCACCTGGTGGCGAACTCGCCCGACGAGGAATTCGCCGCGCTGGCCGATGCGGAGAAGGACATCCTTTGATCAGGACGGATCTCTAGATCGCGGGTCCCAACAGATCGTCGGCGTCCTTGATGATGTAGCCGTAGCCCTGTTCGGCGAGGAACCGCTGCCGGTGCGCGGCGTATTCGGCGTCGAGGCTGTCGCGGGAGACGACGGAGTAGAACACCGCCCCGCCGCCGTCGTGCTTGGGCCGTAGCAGCCGGCCCAGCCGCTGCGCCTCTTCCTGCCGGGACCCGAACGTGCCCGAAACCTGAACGGCCACCGATGCTTCGGGAAGGTCGATGGAGAAGTTGGCGACCTTCGAGACCACCAGCGTCGAGATCTCACCGCGGCGGAACTGGTCGAAGAGCATCTCGCGCTCGGCGGTCTTCGTCGACCCCTGGATCACCGGAGCGTCCAGTTCCTGGCCCAGCTCCTCGAGCTGGTCGAGGTAGGCGCCGATCACGAGGGTCTGTTCGCCCTTGTGGCGCTCCAGGATCGACCGCACCACCGCGATCTTCGTGTGCACGGTCGAGCAGAGCCTGTACCGCTCCTCGGGTTCGGCGACGGCGTAGAGCATGCGCTCGTTGTCCGTCATCGTCACCCGCACCTCGATGCACTCCGCGGGCGCGATCCAGCCCTGTGCCTCGATGTCCTTCCACGGGGCGTCGTACCGCTTCGGCCCGATCAGGCTGAAGACGTCGCCCTCACGGCCGTCCTCGCGGATCAGGGTGGCGGTCAGGCCCAGCCGGCGGCGCGACTGCAGGTCGGCCGTCATCCGGAAGACCGGCGCGGGCAGCAGGTGCACCTCGTCGTAGATGATCAGCCCCCAGTCGCGGCTGTCGAACAACTCGAGATGGCGGTACTCGCCCTTGGTGCGGCGGGTGATCACCTGGTACGTGGCGATCGTGACCGGCCGGATCTCCTTCTTCTCCCCGGAGTACTCGCCGATCTCGTCCTCGGTGAGCGAGGTGCGGGCGACCAGTTCGCGCTTCCACTGCCGGCCCGCGACGGTGTTCGTGACAAGGATGAGCGTGGTGGCGCCGGCCTTGGCCATCGCCGCGGCGCCCACGAGCGTCTTGCCCGCACCGCACGGCAACACCACCACACCGGAGCCGCCCGACCAGAACGAATCCGCGGCCATCTCCTGGTAGTCGCGCAGATGCCAGCCGTCCTGCGCGAGTTCGATCGGATGCCGCTCACCGTCGACGTAGCCGGCGAGGTCCTCGGCCGGCCAGCCGATCTTGAGCAGCATCTGCTTGACGCGCCCGCGCTCGCTGGCGTGCACGATGACGGTGTCGTCGTCGATGCGTGCGCCCAGCATCGGAGCGATCTTCTTGTTGCGGAGCACCTCTTCGAGCACCGCGCGGTCCAGGCTGACCAGCACGAGCCCGTGCACCGGGCTCTTCACCAGCTGCAGCCTGCCGTAGCGGGCCATGGTGTCGACGATGTCGACCAGCAGAGGCTGGGGGACGGCGTAGCGGGAGAACGACACCAGTGCATCGACCACCTGCTCGGCGTCGTGCCCTGCGGCGCGGGCGTTCCACAGCGCCAGCGGCGTGATGCGGTAGGTGTGGATGTGCTCGGGGGCGCGCTCCAACTCGGCGAACGGGGCGATCGCCGCGCGGGCGGCCTGCGCCTGCTCGTGATCGACCTCGAGCAGCACCGTCTTGTCGGACTGCACGATCAATGGGCCGTCGGTCATGCGCGATCCCGCTTCGCTTCTCGCTTGTCGGTCATGGTTCTCCCCTGGAGCTCATCACTCCATTATTCGTTCTCGGCCGACACCACCGAGGTCACGCGGTGGATGGCGAATTCGCGTACCCGTCCGGATGCCGGATCGTAGGCGGTCAGCTGGCCGCCGCGGACGTTGACGGGGGCCACCACCCGCTGCGTGGCCACCCCGGCCGGATCGACGTAGCCGATCACCACCGACGTCTGCTGTAGTGCGGCTTCCTGCAGCTGCGTTATCGCAACGCCGGGATCGAGCCGCATGTTCCCCGACGGTGCGGCCGCGACCTTGCGCAGCACCGCGACGATCGCGCCGAGCGTCTGGCCGGTCGGGGTGGGCGCCGGCCGGTAGACCCGCCGTCGGCCGGGGGCGGGCACCCGCGAGCCGCGGGAGCGGATGTCGACGATCGCGCCGGACGAGTCCTCGGCGGCGGGGGCGAGCCCGGCGTTGCGCAGGGCGGCCAGCACGTCGGCGATCGGCGCCTGGGACACCGCCACCGTCGGGGCCAGCAGCCGCAGCTCGACCGCGTCGGTGGCCGGTGCGGCCACGGCCTGGGCCAGCAGCGCCGGGTCCTCGCACCGCACGAACGCCGCCGCGATGCCGACCCGCAGCTGGCCGTGGCGGCGCGCGACGTCGTCGATGAGATACGTCAACCCCTGCGGCACAGGGGTTCTGGAGTGCCGGCCGAAGAACGAGTGCAGTCCGCTGGCGGTCTTGCCGGTGTCGAGCGCGCGGCGGATCGACGCCTCGCTGACCCGGTACACCATCGCCGCACCTGCCGACTCCACCGATGCCACGGCCGCCAGTTGCTCAGCGAGGTCGCGTTCGAGCGGGCCCGGCACGACGACGGTCAGGTCGGCCTGCACCAGGAAGTGGTCGATCGGTGCGGGCAGCACCTTGGCCATGGCCGCCACGACGTCCTCGGGTGGTTGGCCGGCCAGCAGTCCGCGGGCGGGCGTCGCGATCGCGCCGCGGCCCACCATGCCGAGCGCGTGCGCTTCGGTGAGTAGACCGCCGACCGGTTCGGGCTGCAACCGCACCGCCCACCGCGGCCTGCGCCAGATCATCGCCCGCGACGCCGACGCCGCGTCGACGCCCGCTCCGGCGGGCAGGTCGGCCAGCACCGCCAACAGCAGCCGGCGATCCAGCGGAGCCGCCGTCGAGTACAGCGAATCCGACAGCGACGCATAGGGTTTGCCGTCTGGACCCCGGGTGCCGGTGAGTCCGGGCCTCGCGGGTAGGTCGAGCCACGTCGAGGCCAGCAGGTGCCAGCGCACCGCGGTCGGCGATTCGATGAACCGGTCGGCCGCCACCGTCGGCGCCCAGAACGTGCCGGTCCCGTCGCCCGGGTCGGGTTCGGGCATCCCGGCCGCGATGAGGCCGGCCCCCAACGCCACCTCGAGGATCAGCCCCAGCCGGCGTTCGTCGATACCCGTGGCCTTCACGAGGCGTTTGAGGTCGCGGACCCCGAGGCCGCCACTGCGCAGTTCGGGCACCGGGGTCGACGAGAGCGCCTCGAGCACCACGTCGACCTCGCGGAGCAGGTCGATGGCCGCACCGGCGGCGACGGCGTCGACGTCGGAGGTCTTCGTCGAGGTCGTGACGGGGTCGGGTGGATCGAGCTCCGTCGGACCGGGCGCCTCGCCGCGCAGCACCTGGCCGACGAGGCGGGGCAGGATCACGGTGTCGTCGTCGACCTGGCGCAGCAAACCCGCCGCCAGCAGGCGCTGCACCGGGCGGTCGGCCGGCGTCCCGGGCGCGGCGTCCCGTGTGCGGCCGACCGGCGACCCCTCCAGGAGCCGCTCCAGCAGGTCCCGCTGTGCGGTGTCGAGCCCGTCCAGTTTCTGGGCGATGTCGTCGGCGCCGTGCTCGGCCGTCTCCACGACCGCCTGTCCCGGGTACCACGGCAACCCGGACGCGACCTCGGCCGCCACCCGGACCTCGTCGTCACCCCACACCAGGGCCCGCCCCCGCAGATCGTCGACCGCGGCGGTGACCGCATCCTCGTCAGCGCGCGCCCCGACCAGCTCGAACAGCTTGGTCAACGGCACCGCGGTGGTGTCGCCGTGCAGCACGAGCAGCGCGTCCAGCACGGCCAACCGCAGGAAATCCAGGCCGTCGGTGGCGGCCTTCACCGACTGCCGCGACGTCGCCCGTGCGGCCAGAGCGGCGATGGTGCCCGGCGGCGGCTGGGTGAGGTCAGGGCGCAACTCCAGCAGCCGGATGAGCCGCTCATCGGGTAGTTGGGCCAACCAGGCGCCGAGGGGGACGCCCGGAGTGTGTGCTGTCATTGCTGACCAGCGTAAAGCAGCCGCCCGAGGTCGCCATGCGCCGCGGGGTTTGCCACAATGTGGGCGTGGCTGACAAGAAATCGAAGAAGCAGTACGTCGATCCGGGGTGGCCCGCCCACCTCGACGGTGACGAGCACGCCGTGAGCGAACTCGCCACCGATCGCACCGGGGCGCTCTCGCCGTTCGGCGACCTGACCTTCCCGCTGCCAGCCGAGGAGCTGCCCTACCTCCATCCCGTCACGGTCGTCAACAGGTAAGTGGCCGCCAGCTCGCAGCACGGGCTTTCGCACGTCGACGAGTCCGGCGCGGCGCACATGGTCGACGTCAGCGGCAAGGACGTCACCAAGCGCACCGCCGTCGCCGCGGGCACGCTGCACACCCGCCCCGACGTGGTCGCGCTGATCGCGTCCGGCGGGCTGCCCAAGGGTGACGCGCTGGCGACCGCGCGGGTCGCAGGCATCATGGCGGCCAAACGCACCAGCGACCTGATCCCGCTGTGTCATCAGCTCGCGCTGACCGGTGTGGACGTCGACTTCGAGGTCGGCGAGAGCCACGTCCGCGTCACCGCGACCGTGCGGACCACCGACCGCACCGGTGTGGAGATGGAAGCGCTGACAGCGGTCAGCGTGGCGGCCCTCACCGTCTACGACATGATCAAGGCCGTCGACCCCGCCGCCCGCATCGACGACATCGCGGTGCTGCGCAAAGAGGGCGGTAAGACCGGCACCTGGACGCGGACGTGATGAGATCCGGCCGCGTGGTCATCGCCTCCACCCGGGCCGCCGCGGCCGTCTACGAGGACCGGACCGGACCCCTGATCGTCGAGTGGCTGACCGGCCGCGGTGTCGAGACACCCGAACCGGTCGTGGTGCCCGACGGCGACCCCGTCGAAGCGGCCCTGCGCGCGGCGGTCGCCGACGGCGCCGACGTGGTGATCACCTCCGGCGGCACCGGCATCTCGCCCACCGACGCCACCCCGCAGGCCACCGCGGCCGTCGTCGATTACCAGCTTCCCGGTCTGGCCGAGGCGATCCGCAGGGCGGGGCTGCCGAAGGTACCCACCGCCGTGCTGTCCCGCGGGATCTGCGGCGTGGCGGGGCGCACGCTCGTGGTCAACCTGCCCGGCTCACCCGGCGGCGTCAGGGACGGGCTGACCGTGCTCGCCGACGTCCTCGACCACGCCCTGGATCAACTCGCCGGAAAGGACCATCCGCGATGACCGCCGTCGTGCTCCGCGCCGCCGTGACCGAGGATCCGATCGACCTGGCCGAGCACGAGGAGCTGGTGGCGCACGAATCCGCGGGCGCGGTGGTGAGTTTCGCCGGTGTGGTGCGCGACCACGACGGCGGCCGCGGGGTGACCCGGCTCGAGTACTCCGCGCATCCCAGCGCCGCGCAGATTCTCGCCGAGGTGGCCGCCGAGATCGCCGCGGATTCCGACGGTGTGCGCGCCATCGCGGTCAGCCACCGGGTGGGCCCCCTCGACATAGGCGACGCCGCCCTGGTGGCCGCTGTGGCAGCGGACCATCGCAGGGCGGCGTTCGACACCTGTTCCCGTCTCGTCGACGCCGTCAAGGACCGGATTCCGGTGTGGAAGCACCAGTTCTTCGGCGACGGCTCCGACGAGTGGGTGAACTCGGCCTGAGCCCTAGGCGGGCGGCAGGACCGGAGCGGGAGCCGGCGCGGGCGCCGGGGCCGGAGCGGGCGCCGTGCCTACCGGGATCGGCGCCGGGCCACCCGGGGTGTCCGGGGTGGTGAGCGGCCGCTGGGTCAGCGCCAGCAGTGCATCCGAACCCGAGATCTCCTGGGTCTGGATCGCGTGCCAGATCTCCTTGAGGTACGTGACGTTCG
Organism: Mycobacterium sp. IS-1496; assembly: GCF_001499995.1. GTDB lineage: Bacteria > Actinomycetota > Actinomycetes > Mycobacteriales > Mycobacteriaceae > Mycobacterium. Next base: position 251 of record NZ_LQIU01000048.1, on the reverse strand, counting down.
GGCTCTGCCCGGGCACCTGACCGGGGTTGACCGTCGTACCCGGCGGAAGGTTCTCCGGGCTGGCCAGGTGCGGCACCTCGGCGGGCACCTGCGGCAGACCCGCGGGCACCGCCGGGATCTGACCGCTCGCGGCCTGGTTGGCGGCGTCGAAGACCGGCTGCGGGATGTTGACCGCGTTGAGCGGGGCCAGCGGGTCCGCGGCCGGGGCGGCGACCGGGGCCGGAGCGGGCGCGGACCCGCTGGCCCCGCTC
>NZ_LQIU01000047.1 GCF_001499995.1 Mycobacterium sp. IS-1496 | reverse complement strand
ATAGATGGTCTCCGGGGACACGCGCATCTCCGCATCGTCGGGGAAGTCGATGAGCAACCGCGCTGCGATCTGCTCAGGGCTGTGCTCCTCAAGCAGTTTCGCCTGCACCTCATCATGCAACACCTGATTGCGGGCCAGCTTGCCCAGCTGCGGACGGCGAGCACGCTCCTCGGAGCGCGACTGCGCCACTACCGCGTCGTACCGCACGGTGGCGGTCGAACCGCTCTGACGCGCTCCGAACGCCTCCTTGCGCCGATACCCCGACTTGCGTCCGTCGTTGTGGTGGACACCGTTGACGTCGAGCTCGTACTTGATCGTCGACGCCGGCCGGCCCAATCGCCTGCCAATCGAGTTCAGCGATTCGTTGGCCGCGACTCCGATCTGGATCTGAATGCGGTCGGCCAACGTCAGACGCGGCCGAGGTCCCGAGGTCGTCGGCTCACGCTTTTGCGGGTTCACCCCTCCAGCGTGTGTGAACCAGCGAACCCCGGTAGCACACGACACACCGACCGCCACACCGGCTTCACGTGCAGTGCAACCCTCACCGATACAGCCCCAGAACTCACGAACAACACTCAACAACGGTGGACGTGGCACAGCAGCACTTCCCATCAGAATCAGCTGCTATTGCAACGACGCCTTGAAACCGCCGGCGAAACCTCGCACACAAGCTCACGTTCGTGGCGCTCAGGCGAGCTGGAAGGCCGACAGCGGCGCTGCCTCCGGGTAGGCCGCCGGACCACCGAGGTCGTACGCCGCGTTCAGAGTCTGGATGAACTGCGGGTCGTGCAGTGGGTTGTCGGGCATGGCCAGCTTGATGCCCTGGGCGTTGACGTCCTTGACCAGGGTGTCGAGCGCGCGCTCGATGGTCAGATCGTCGGAGTGGTCCATGTTCTTCTTGAGCTCGTCGTAGTCGGAGAACACCTCGGCCGACCAGTGGACCAGGAACCGCAGCTCGTCGGTGTGGTGACGGGCGATCACGTCGTCGCCGTTCTTGAGCACCCACTGATTCCGATCGGCCGGGTCGCCGGTGAAGACGGTGTCGAACGCCAGGCCGGCCGGAACCTGCTGCTCCAGTGGACCGTTGGCCTCACCGCGGTGCACCATCATCTCGTTCTGCACCACCACGCCGCGGTTGTACACCGGCGGCAGCAGGCGCTGCGGCGCCTTGAGCGGACCCTCAGGCCAGTAGGTGAACCCGCTGCCCTCGTCGTGGGAGAACCAGGTGATCACCTGGGCCATCTTGATCAGGTAGTCCTGGAACAGGCCCGACTTGCCCATCACGCTCGTCAACCAGGTCGGGGCGTTCTCGTGACGCACGCCCCGGAAGCTCGGCGAGTCGAGGTGCCCGGGATCCCGGTTGGCGCAGGGCCCGTTGATGTTGAACAGCATGAGTTCGGGCTTGGCGTAGTCGGCGTTCCAGTAGCTCTTGGCGTAGTTCAGGAAGTTCTCGTTGTAGAAGCAGTCGTGCAGTTCGGGGTAGAGCACGGCGCCGTAGTTGGCGAGGTATCCGCGGAAGGTCGGGGTGAGGAACAGGTCGAGCGACGGCTCGAAGCCCTCGGGGAACGCGCCGCTCATGGTGGCCATCAGCTCCTCGGCCGAGGCGAAGTGCTGGGCGATGATCAGCCTCCACGGCCCCTGCGTGCGAACGACATCCAGCAACCGCTCACGCTGGTCGTCGGTGTAGACGTCGTCGAGCTCCCGGGGCGGCGCGGCGGGTCGCAGGACGTCGGACAGCGCCAACCGCCGATCATCAGTGAGCATCGAGTCTCTCCTTCATTCATCGGCGCCGCGGCGCCCTGACTTGCCTTGATTCTGCGACCGTCCGCGGTGTCGTCGACGGTCGCTTTCCGGTCATCGGGAGGTTGAGAGGGGGGCGGCGAACTTCGCCCGCAGCAGCGCACCGACCTCCGCGATCGCGAGCCGGCCGCGGGCGGTGGCGTCCGAGCGCATCAGGAACCCGTGGTAGGCGCCGGGATAGCGGGTCTGGGTCGTCTGGTTCCCGGCGTCCCGCAGGCGGGTCGCGTACCGTTCGCCCCAGTCGCGGATGGGGTCGCATTCGGCGGTCACCACGATCGCAGGCGGTAGCCCGGCCAGATCCGTTGCCAGCGCCGGGAATCGGTACGCATCGGCTGGCGCGGTGACGCCCTGGTCGGCCAACTCGTGCATGTACTCGATGTCCGCGCGGCTCAGCATCGGCGCGTCGGCCAACAGTTGGATCGACCCACAGGTCATATCGCGGTCCAGGCCGGGATACAACAGCACCTGGCAGAGCAGTGACGGCCCCCCATGATCGCGGGCCGCCAGCGCGACTGCCGCCGCCAAAGAGCCGCCAGCGCTGTCGCCGACCACCGCGAGCCGGCCCGGATCGACGCGCAGCGACGCGGCGTTGTCGGCCACCCAGACGGTCGCCGCGTAGGCGTCGTCGAACTGTGCCGGCGCCGGTGCCTCCGGCGCCAGCCGGTACTCGACGGACACCACGGTCGCACCGCTGAGCGCCGCCAGCGTCCGGGCGAGCGGCTCGAAGGCATGGTTGGACCCCATGACCATTCCGCCGCCGTGGAAGTAGACCAGCACCGGTGCCGGGTCGTCACCGGTCGGCCGGTAGATCCGCAGCGGAATCGCCTGTGCGGGGCCGGGTATCGAGAGTTCCTCGATGGCTGCCATCTCCGGCATGTCCTCGGGGTGTGGCGTCGCGTCGACGGCCCCCCGCACCGCGGCAAGGCCGCGCTCGCGCATCGGGGGGATGACGCCGAACGAGGCGACCCGCGCGGCGGCGTCCGGGTCGAGGGAGGGGACGGTCACCGCACTACCCGGGATCGGTCCGCTGCGTGCGCACCCGCGCGTCGGCCGCTGAAGATGCAGTCCGCAAGGGACAGCCCGCTGACGTAGCTGTTGGAGCACACACCGACCGCGTTCCGGCCGGCGGCGTACAGACCCGGCACCGTTCCGCCGCTGTCACGGGCGACTTCGCCTGTGCACTCATCGACGACGAGGCCGCCGAGGGTCAGGCCGGGAATCGGGAAGAACATCGACGAGTCGGCCGAGATGTCGATCGAGTAGAACGGCGGGGTCAGCAGCGGTGGGCACAGATCGGGGTCCTTGTGCGCGGGGTCCCCGGCGCCCCCGCTGATGCCGCGGTGATACGCGTCGACCGTGCGACGCAGACCCGGCCCGTCTATCCCGTTCTTCGCGGCGAGGGCGTCGATCGAATCGGCCTTCTTGTGTCCCACGGTGAACAGGTAGATCAGCTGCAGGCGCTGGAAGACCTGCGTCTGGGTTCTGATCTGGCTCTTGACCTTGTTCCACGTGCGGGCATCGTAGATCGCCCACCCGGTGCCGCCGAAGTCCCGCATCAACACGTTGCCGTGGGTGGCGCCGTAGAGATCCTCGTTCGCAATGCGCCGTCCGTCCGCGCCGACGGTGAGCCCCTCGAGGAACGCGCTCGGTGGCGACAGGAATCGCCACGCCGTGACGTTGCCCATCTTGTTCGTTCTACCGCCGGCCTCGAGGCCCAGCGCGATGCCCGTGCCGTCGTCACCCGCCGTTCCCAGCGGGGAGACTTTCATGAATTGCGGTGCGTGAGACTGCATCCACTGCCGGTTGTGGACGAAGCCGCCCGCCGCCAGGATGACGGCGGGCGCGCGGGCCTCTCCGTCCACGGCCGCGTCGGCCCATATCCTCTCCGCGCGTGCGACGACCCCCTTGACCAGACCGGGCATCCAGGTGCCCGCCTTCCCGGTGAGCTTCGTCAGCGCCGCGTGTCTGCGCACGTGCGGGTGCGCCGAGTCCATCGCGCGGTAGCGGACACCGGCCATGCGGCCGTCGTCATCCTCGATGAGCGAGTGCACCCTGGCCAGCGGAATGAATTCCACGCCCTTGGCTTTCGCCGATCGGGCGAGGTGTTCGAACAAGACCCTGCCCGAGCTCATGCCGGGTGCGAGAACCCGATGGCCGCGCGGTGCCGGCCGTGCGCGGGAGGCGTGTGGATAGGCCTTCTCGTTGCCCGAGTAGTACAGGTAGAACTCGTCGGTCGGATACGAGGTCTTGTACGAGGGCACCTGACCGCCGCGGAACTCGACGCCCTGTGCCTTGAGCCAATCGACCATCGCCGGGCTCTGTCGGCAGAAGCGGTCCAGGGTCTCGCCGGAGACGGCGTCGCCGACCTCCGACTCGAGGTAGGCACGCATGTCCTCGACGCTGTCGTGATACCCGCCCGCCGTCTGTTCGGCGGTACCACCACCGGCGTAGATGATTCCGCCCGACAACGCCGTCGCTCCGCCGCCGTAACCGCGGTCGAGCACCAGCACGCGGGCACCCCGGTCCGCGGCCTCGATCGCTGCGGCGGCACCGGCGGCGCCGAAGCCGACGATGATGACGTCGTAGTTCACAGCACCGACTTGATCTGTTTGGCGACCAGCCGGGTGGCGCGCTTCGCCGACACCCGGGTCAGGAGATCGAGTCCGCGTGCGTCGGTGCCGATGAGCACCCGAAAGCGATCCTCGGCGATCCCGTCGACGATCCTGTCGGCCGCCGCCTCAGGCGTGGTGGAACGAACCTTCTTCCCACCGGCATCGAGCATCTCGACACCGGAGTTGCGGGTCAGCTCGGTGTCGACGTTACCCGGAAAGACCGTCACCACACGGAGATTCGTATCGCACAGCTCCGCGTACAGGCCCTCGCTGAACTGTTTCACCGCGCCCTTGCTGGCGCTGTACAGCGTCTGGCTGGCGAAGGGCAGCAACGCCGACAGGCTCGACATGTTCGTCACGTTCGCTTCGGGGCGGGCCAGAAGTGTGGGCAGGAACGCGCGGCACATGTTTACCGTGCCCGTGAAGTTGACGGCCATGATGCGGTCCGCTGTCTCCGCGGGCAGGTCGACGAACGGCGCGAACCGGTGGATGACGCCGGCGATGTTGACCAGCCCGTCGACCTGGCCATGGACGTCGATCACCTGCCCGGGCGTGGCGGCGACGGCCTCTCTGTCCGTGACATCGAGGACGTGCGTGGACAGCCGCGTGCGGTCAGTCCGGCCGAGTTCTGCTGTGCCGGCCAGTCCCGCTTCGTCGACATCGACTGCCGCCACCCGCGCTCCGCGTCGGAGCAGGCCGAGCGTCACCTGCCGACCCATACCGTTTCCGGCGCCGGTCACGACGAACACCCTGTCGGCGATCCGCACTCGATCTCCCTTCTCAGTGCTCGGCGGGGTCGAACCGCGGTGTGGTGCGCAGCACCGGCGCCCGCTGCGTGGTGAGCACATCGGCGCGTTCGGCCATGGCACCGCCGACGTATTCGGGCTGGGTCAGCAGGTAGAACCGGCCCTCGGCGGCCTGGTCGAACACCACCTCGGCGGCGGCCAGGGGGTCCATCGCGGCGGCCTTGATGTCCAGCATCGCCAGCCGCTGCGACTCCGCCGCGCCGATGTCCCCGTCGGTGACGCCGCCGGCCGACTCGAAGATGTTCGAGGTGACCGCACCGGGCAGCACCGCCTGCACGTGGATGTGCCCGTGCCCGGCCAGCTGCACCTCCAGCGCCAGGCACTCCGTGAGGGCGAGCACCGCGTGCTTGCTCATGATGTAGGGCGCCTGCAGCGGGACGACGGCCACGCCGCCGATCGAGCTCAGGTTCCACACCCACGCCGGGGTGCCCGCCTCGATCATCAGGGGCAGAAACGCCCGGATGCCGTGGAAGACGCCGCTGACGTTGATGTCGACGACCCGCTGCCAGTTCGCGACCGGGGTGTCCCACAGGTAACCGAACTGTTCGACACCGGCGTTGTTGACCAGCAGGCGCACCGGCCCGACGTCACGCCGGGTCCGCTGTGCCAACTCATCGACAGCGTCGAAATCGCGCACGTCGCAGACGATGTCGACCGCGTCGGTCCCCTGGCCGGCCAGTTCATCGCGCAACGCGGCGATGGCGTCGCCGTCGATGTCGGCGAGCACCACCGTCATCCCCAGGCGGGCGGCCTGGCGGGCCAGGCCGGCGCCGATCCCGGCGCCTGCCCCCGTGATGACCGCGACGCCGCCGGCGAAGGTCTGCCTGGCGTCCACGACCTCAGGCGCCCGCGGTGGCGGTATCGGCCGAGTACTCCGACAGCAGAACCGAATTGGTGGTGTCGAGGATGACCTCCATCTCGGTGAACTCCAGTCCCCGCGCGCCGCGCCGCACGGCCACGTTGGCCACGCCGCTGGACACCGCGAACGGCACGTAGTTCGCGATCTGGTTCACGAAGATGTAGAACCGTGCCCGCGTGACGTCGCCGTCGGTTCCGGTGCGGTGCAGATTGGTGGCGTGATGGCGCAACGGGTACGGGCTCTGCTTGCGGTGGTCGGCGAGCCACTCCATCACGGTGTCGCGCCCCACCAGTTCGGGGGACATCAGTTCTTCGAACGGGCTCGCGCCGGACTCGCTGCGGCTGATGTAGCGGACGTCGTCGGCGTAGGCCGCCGCCATCGCGTCGTAGTGGGCCTCGTCGTAGTGATACCAGAAGCTGCCGACGAAGTCCTGCAGCTCGGACAGCGCGATCTCGTTGCTCATGGCGGCCAGTCAACCGGTGCGCGACCTCGGGCACACCCGTGTGGTCCGGTCAGCGGAACACGGTCATGCGGGGAGTTGCAGGGACTTGGTCTGCAGGAACTCCTCGAAGCCCGCCCGGCCGAGTTCCCGGCCGACGCCCGACTTCTTGTAGCCACCGAACGGCGCCACGGGGTTGTACACGCCGCCGTTGAGGTCGAGTTGCCCGGTCTGGACCCGGCGTGCGAAGGCGATCGCACGGTCCAGGTTCTCGGCCCACACCGCGCCCGCCAACCCGTACGGGGTGCCGTTGGCGATGCGCACGGCGTCGTCCTCGTCGCGGAACGGGATCACCGCGAGCACGGGTCCGAAGACCTCTTCCTGACCGAGCTCCGAATCGGGGTCGACGTCGGCGAACACGGTCGGCGCGAGGTAGTAGCCGATGTCGCGGACCCTGTCGGCGCCGCCGGTGATCAGCCGGGCGCCGTCACGCCGGGCGCGCTCGACGAACCCGCGCACGGTGGCGAACTGCGCCTCGGACGCCGACGGGCCGATGCGCGTGGCGGGATCTAAAGGGTCACCCACGGTGTACCTGGCGGCCGCCGCCTCGACCAGGTCGAGCGCTTCGGCATAGCGGCTCTGCGGCACCAGCATCCGCGTCCAGGCCATGCAGGTCTGACCACCGTTGAGGAACGCGTTGCCGACCCCGACCTTCACCGCGGTGGCGAGGTCGCCGCCGTCGAGGATGACGTTGGCCGACTTGCCGCCCAACTCGAGGGCCACCTTCTTCACCGACGTCGCGGCGAGCGCGGCGACCCGCTGTCCGACGGCCGTGGATCCGGTGAACGACACCAGGTCGACGTCGGGGTGCTCGGCGATCCGCTCACCCACCACGCGGCCGCTTCCCGAGACCAGGTTGACCACGCCCGGCGGCAGACCGGCCTCCTCGAGCGCCTCGACGAACTCGAATACCGACAGCGGCGCCTCGTTGCTCGGCTTGAGCACGACGGTGCAGCCGGCCGCGATCGCCGGCACCACCTTCGCGACCACCTGGTACAGCGGATAGTTCCACGGGGTGATGGCTCCGATCACCCCGTAGGGCTCGCGGAGGACCAGCGAGTTGCCCACTCGCTCTTCGAATTCGAAGGTGGCGAGCACATCGGCGACGCCGCGGGCGACCGCCAGCGGCACCTTGGTCTGGACGCCCTGGGCGATGCGCACCGGAGCGCCCATCTCGCGGGTGATCGTCTCGCCGATGTCGGGTAGGCGCTTCTCCATGGCGGCGATCACCCGGTCCAGCCGGTCGCGCCGTTCGGCGACGGTGATCAGCGGGTCGAATGCCTTGCGCGCTGCGGCGACCGCCGCGTCGACGTCGGCGGCCGTGCCGTTCGGGACGCATCCGATCACCTGCTCGGTCGCCGGATCGATCACCTCGATCGCGTCGCCCCCGGTTGGTGTCACCCACCGGCCGTCGATGTACAGGGTCTTGCGGGTGTAGTCGTGCATGGGTTCCTTCGCGGTCAGGGGATGATGCTCGCGCGGACGTCGCGCTTGCCGTCGGCGGCGGCGAACGCCTCGTTGATGTGGTCGAGCGGGTAGTGCGCCGCGGCGAGGCGGTCCAGCGGCAGGCGGTCCCGGTGCTGTTCGAGGAACGTCAGCGCCCGCGACAGCACGGCCGGGTCGTAGAGCGAGACGCCGACCATCGTCTTGTTGCCGAATACGAAGCGGGACGGGTCGAATTCGAAGGTCTTGCCGATGTTGATGTTGCCGATCTCGACGTAGCGGCCGAACTGCCCGAGCAGCTTGAGGCCCTCGTCGATGGCCGAGGGGTGGCCGACGACCTCGACGACGACGTCGGCGCCGTGGCCGTCGGTGAGCGCCCGCACGATCTTCGCGCGGTCCTTGACCGTGGCCGCCTCGGTGATGTCGACGACCGCGTCCGCGCCGAACGCCGTCGCCAACTCCAGACGCTCGGGGACCCCGTCGATCGCGATGACCTTGGCGGCGCCGCGGGCCTTCGCCACTGCGACCGCGTACAGGCCGAGCGCACCGGCCCCCTGGACCACCACGACCTCGCCGAGCTGCTGGTCCACCCGTTCGAGACCGTACATCACCTGGGACAGAGCGCAGTTCGCGCCGGAGGCGATCTCGTCGGACACCGCGTCCGGCACGGTGTAGCACACGGCGCCGGCGGGCAGCAGATAGTAGTCGCCGTATCCGCCGACGAAGTACGGTGGCTCGTCGGCGCGTCCGAGCATCGCCATCTTCAGGTTCAGGCAGGCGCCTCGCCGGCCCAGCAGACAGTTGCGGCAGCGGTGGCACGAGAAGAAGTAGGGGAACACGAGGCGGGTGCCCTCGGCCAGCGGGGCGCCGTTGGAGTCGGCGGTGACGCCGTCACCGAGTGCGGCGACGGCGCCGACCATCTCGTGGCCCAGGACGGTGGGCAGGTGCCCGCCGAGCCCGCGGGTGGCGAAGGTGCCGTGCCAGGCGTGCAGATCGGATCCGCAGATGTTGGTCCGGATGACCTTGACCAGGATCTCGCCGGGTCCCACCCCGGCCAGGTCGACGGTGTCGATCACGAACGGTTGTCCGGGCGCGTCGAATCGCGCGATCCGTCCTTCGAACACGAGAACGTCCCTCTCAGTGGCTGGGCGCAGTGCTGAACCGCTGGCGCAGATCGCGTTTGAGCAGTTTGCCGCTCGGGTTCTTCGGCAGGGCGTCGACGAAGAAGACCTGTTTGGGCGTCTTGTAACCGGCGAGGTGCGCGCGACAGTGCGCGATGATGTCGTCCTCGGTGACGGCCTCGCTCCCGACGGAGCAGCCGTCGCGGAGCACCACCGCGGCCACCACCGTCTCCACCCATACGGGGTGGGCCAGGCCGAAGACCGCCGCCTCCTGCACACCGGCGTGCCGGTACAGGACCTCCTCGACCTCGCGGCTCGCGACGTTCTCACCGCCGGTCTTGATCATGTCCTTCTTGCGGTCGACGACATGCAGCAACCCGTGCTCGTCGTAATAGCCGAGATCGCCGGAATGGAACCACCCGCCGCGGAATGCCTCCGCGGTCTTCGCCGGATCGTCGAGGTAACCGAGCATCAGATGCGGACTGCGGTGCGCGATCTCACCGACGACACCCGCGGCGACCGGGCTGTCGTCCTCGTCGAGGATGGTGGTCTCGACGTTGACCACCGGCCGCCCGGCGGATCCGGCGTGGGCGTCCTGCTCGTCGGGTCCCAGCGCCGACGCCAGGGGCGCCATCTCGGTCTGCCCGTAGAAGTTCCACAGCCGCAGATTCGGGAGCCGCTCGCGGATCTCGCCGAGGATCTCCCTCGGCATCGCCGATGCGCCGTAGTAACCCTTGCGCAGGCTCGACAGGTCGACCTCGTCGAAGACGGGGCAGCGCAACAGGCTGATCCAGACAGTCGGCGGCGCGAAATAATTGGTGACGCCGTAGCGTTCGATGCTGCGCAACACCAGTTCCGGGTCGGGACGCGGCAGGATGATGCTCGTCGCCCCCAGATAGACGTCGGTGGCGAGGAAGTTGTCCAGCTGCGCACAGTGGTAGAGCGGCAGCGAGTGGATCTCGACGTCGTCACCGGACATCGAGCCGGCCATGATCGTGCTGACGTACTGCCACATCAGGCTCCGGCTGGTGTGCATCACCGCTTTCGGACGCGATTCCGTTCCGCTGGTGTACATCAGTCGCAGCAGCTGGTCGTCGTCGATCTGTGGGCTGGGCGCAGGCGATCCGGTGGACAACCAGTCGGCGAAGTCGTCCCAACCCCGTGCCGGGGCGACGCCGTCCGGCACGAGCGCGACCTTCGTCGTCACCCGACCGCCCAGCCGCATCGCTTCGTCGGCGGTGGATGTCAGCTCCGCCTCGACGACGAAGCCGCGAACCTTGCTGTGCGCGAGCAGGTAGGAGATCTCCTCGGCGGTGAGCATGAAGTTGATCGGCACCAGCACTACCGCGGCCCGCGCGGTCGCGAAGGCGAGGACGGTGTACTGCCAGCAGTTGTGGGACAGCAGTGCGATACGGTCACCGGGACCGAAACCGTTGTCCTGCAGCGCCGCCGCGGCCCGGTCCACCAGACGCTCGAATTCGGCGAACGTCAGGACCACGTCGCCGTCCACGATGGCGGTCTTGTCCGGGTGTCTGCGCGCCGACCGGCGCGGGATGTCACCGAGTGTGTGGCTGCGTGCCTGCGCGACGACCGGGTCCATGGCGGCATCCATGCGGCAACGTAAGCACGGCGGGCCGCCCGGCACGGATCGCTGTCCCGCTCAGTAGGCAGGACGGTGCCCGGTGCCCGGCAGCGGTCGGATACTCGTCGCCGTGACGACTGATGCGGAGCTCAGGGGCCACCTGCGCCAGGCCGACCCGGGTGTGCTCGTGGCGGTGTTGGCCCAGATGACCGGCGACCTCTCGGTGGTCGACGAGTTCGCACCCGCGGTCTCGCATGTGCCCGACCCGCCGGAACGCGCCGGGGTCACCGACCCCGACACCATGGAGACCCTCGTCGGCCGGATCGCCGCCGCCCTCGACGCACCTCGGCCGCAGGGCGCGCTCGCCGCCGACGACCCGGAACTGTTCGCCCGGCTGCTGCCGGTCGCGCTGGGGTCCGAGGTGGACGACGAATATGTACCGCTGTTGTTGGAGCAGGGCGGTTTTCAGCTGTCGCAGCCCACGCTGCCGCGCGACGTGCCGATCCCACCGGACACCACGGTGTCGATCATCGGGGCAGGCATCGCGGGCATCGTCGCCGCGCTGGCCGCCGCCGACGCCGGCGTGTCGTTCGAGATCTACGACCGCAACGACGAGGTCGGTGGGACGTGGCTGACCACCAGGTACCCGGGCATCGGCGTGGACACCCCGTCGGCCTACTACTCGCTCTCGCGGGAGGTGAATCCGGACTGGACGAACTACTACCCCCAGGGCGCGGAGTATCAGGCCTACCTGGTGTCGCTGGCCGACAAGTATGGTCTGCGGGAGCACACCCGGTTCGGCACCGAGGTCGAGGCGCTGTGGTGGGACGAGGACCGCGGGCAGTGGCAGATCCACGCCGTCGACCGCGACGGCAACCGGACGGTCAGCCACTCACGTGTGGTGATCACCGCCGCCGGATACCTCAATCGCCCGCGGTGGCCCGATGTGCCCGGCCGAGAGACGTTCGCGGGTGTCAGCGTGCATTCCGCGCAGTGGGACCCGTCGCTGGACCTCACTGGCAAGCGGGTGGCGATCATCGGCGCGGGGTGCACGGCGGTGCAGATCGTCGACGCCTGCGTCGACCAGGTCCAGCATCTGACCGTCTTCCAGCGGCAGCCACACTGGGTGGCACCGCGCAAACGGCTCTCCGACGACGTTCCCGAGTACCGCCGTTTCCTCGGTAGGAACCTGCCGTACTACGCCAACTGGCATCGGTTGAAGTCGTACTGGGCCACCGCCGACAACAACTATCCCGTCATCCTGCGCGACCCGGACTGGGCAGAGAAGCACCTGTCGATCTCGCCGGCCAACGACGTGCTGCTGCAGATGTGCCTGGACTACATCGACCGGATGTTCGGTGCGGGAACCGAATTGGCGAAGAAGGTCACGCCCGACTTCGCGCCGTACGGTAAGCGGATCATCCGCGACCCGGGCGGGTACTACGCCGCGCTGACCCGCGACCACGTCGACGTGGAGGCCCGCGAACCCGCCGAGGTCAACGCCAGGGGGATCGTCACCCAGGACGGCAGGCAGATCGACCTCGACGTCATCATCTACGCCACCGGCTACCACCTGGACTTCCTGTCCACTGTGGACATCCGCGGCCGCGGCGGCCGGACGCTGCGCGAGGAATGGGGCGACAGCCCCCGCGCCTACCGCGGCGGGACGGTTCCCGGCTTCCCGAACCTGTTCATCACCTCGGCGCCGAACTACAGCCCCGGCCACGGTGCGGGTGCGAACTTCTCCATGGAGGTGCTGGCGCACTACATCGTGGAGTGCCTGCAGCTCATGGCATCCCGGGGTGCGACGACCATCGAGGTGACACAGGAGGCGTACGACCACTACGTCGAGGACATCGACGAGGCGATGTCGCGCACCGTGTGGTGTCACACGCCGAACGCCCACACCTACTACCGCTCCGGGTCGGGGCGCGTGGTGGTCGCGACCCCGTACCGCCTGATCGACGTGTGGCAGCAGCACCGGGCGCCCATCGAAGACCATTTCGAGCTGCGATGACTCGACTTCTCAGCGGTAAGACGGCCCTGGTCACCGGAAGCAGTCGCGGCATCGGCCGGGCCATCGCCCAGCGGTTGGCCGCCGAAGGCGCCACCGTCGTCGTCACCGCGCGCTCTCATACCCCGTCGCCGTCGGTGCGCGCCGGGTCGACGGCCGCACTGCCGGGCACCATCGGGGAGACCGTCGAGATGGTCGAGGCGGCAGGCGGCAGGGCATACGCCGTCGCGGCCGATCTCGAGGACCACCGACAGCGGCTGCGTCTCGTCGACGACGTGCTCGACCGCACGGGGCACCTCGACATCCTGGTCAACAACGCCGGATACGCCGATTACTCGCTGATCGAGCACATGGGCATGGACACTTTCGACCGCACGGTCGAACACTACCTGCGGACCCCGTTCGTGTTGTCGCAGTGCGCGATCCCGCATATGCGCGCCCAGGGTGCCGGATGGATCGTCAACATCGGATCGGTCACCGGGATGGCGCCGGTGCGGCCGTTCCGTGAGTACAACAAGTCCTCCGGCGACGTCATCTACGCGTCGGTGAAAGCCGCGCTGCACCGGTTCACGCAGGGGCTGGCGGCCGAGGTGCTCGACGACGACATCGCGGTGAACTGCGTCGGCCCGTCGACGGCTGTGCGTACTCCTGGTGCGTCGCAGCTCATTCCGGACACCTTCCCGACCGAGCCGGTCGAGTACCTCGCGGAGACCGTGCTCGCGATGTGTCACCTGCCCGCGGCCGACCGCACCGGACTCGTGGCGTTCAGCTTGCACTACCCGTGGTCGCAGGGACTGCCGGTGCACACCCTCGACGGTCGCGAGCTGCTGCCGCCGATCGAGCCGCCGGTGACCGCCAACCCGAACATCCTGCCGGCGGGGCTCTAGTTCGGGCGCAAGATTGCGCTCACGGTCGTCGATCCGACGCAACCGACAGCCCTGGGTGCAATCGTCAGGCGTCGAACGCCGTGTCGTTGCGGCAGAAGCTGTGGCACACCCGATCCCGCACGACGATGTCGGGACACTCGGGATCGAACCACCGGTCGACGTACGCCCAGTGAATCGGGTGCATGAGGTACGGGCCCATCAGGCCGTCGACATCGGTGAACTCCTGCTCGAAGACATGCGTCCACGGCGACGTGCCGACCGCATCCTCGACCTGGCTGAGCTGCCACGAATGGATGGTTCGCACATAGCGGGGGAGGAGTCGCAGATCGTTCTCGAAGCGGCGGACGGTCGCCTCCGAGGTCTCCGGACGAACACGCAGCAGCAGAGCCCGATAGACGGTGCCGTCCCCGTCGGCGCCGGGAGTGGCTTGCCCGTGGTAGGTGGCGCCGTTGACGTGCCGGACCGCCTCCCGGTCCAGCAGGTCGTCGAGCCTCGCGACGGCGTCGGAACGCGTGTCCCGGTGGGAGAACTGCAGGTGGACCAGGATGTCGCCGCCGTTGCGGACACCGGGCAGCGTCGGCTGCACGAGAGTCCGATCGGCACGGAAGTCGCTGCCGCGCAATATGTCGAGGACTTCCTGCCGCTCGGACTCGACCGCGTCGACCAACCGGATGACGCTATACATCGCAGAGTCCGTCCACATCGGCGGCCTCGGCGGCCACGCTCCTGTCCCGCGTGATGACGAGATCCTCGATGCCCGACCACCATTCGCCGATCGACGGATCAGGGCGGCCCTGCCACGTCATCTCCCACCACGCCCTGGCGCTGGGCAGCGACCACGTCACGGTGACGGTGTTGGGCTGGTCGGTGAACCAGATCGGCGGGCTCACCAGCACCTGCCGCAGCGTCATACCGCGCTCCCGTGCTCCGGGTGCGTATCCGCTGAGGTAGGCGTCGACGAACTCCCGGGTGCGGCCGGGCCGCGTGACCACCCGGTCGATCACGAACACCTCAGCCACCGGCCGGTACTCCCGCCAACAGCGCGGCGGCGTCCCGGCACAGCTGGGCTCGGGCGGCCTGCGCGATCTCGAGACTCGGCATGGTCATGAACCCGTGGATGCCGCCGTCGAACCGGCGCACCACGGTGGGCACCCCGGCCTCGGCGAGTGCCCCGCCGAACCGCAGGCCTTCGTCGCGAAGGGGGTCGTGACCGGCGATCACCACGACGGCCGGCGGCAGCCCCCGCAGGTCGGCGTGCAGTGGCGACACGTAGGGATCGGTGCGGTCGGATTCGTCGGGCACGTACTGATCCCAGTACCAGCGCAGCGCGTCGGCCGGGTTGTAGTACCCGGCGCCGAACAATCGGTACGACTCGGTGCTGAAGTCGGGGGTGATCATCGGGTAGACGAGCACCTGGGCGGTCAGCGCCGGACCGCCGCGGTCCCGCGCCATGAGCGCCGTCACCGCCGCGAGGTTGCCCCCGGCACTGTCACCGCCGACCGCGATCCGGCCGGGGTCGGCGCCGAGCGCGGCGCAGTTCTCGGACACCCACCTGGTGACCGCGTACACGTCCTCGGCCGCGGCCGGCCACGGATGTTCGGGAGCCAGTCGGTAGGCGACCGAAACAACGACGGCGCCAATCTGATTCGCGATGCTCCGACAGAGCCCGTCGTGGCTGTCGAGATCGCAGAACACGAACCCGCCGCCGTGGGCGTACACCAGAACCGGCAACGACCCGACGGGAGCGCCGGCCGGACGGTAGATCCGGACCGGGATCGGACCGCCGGCGCGCTCGACGCCGCGGTCCTCGACGCAGGCAACCGGCTCGGGGTCGGCAGCCGCCACGAACCGGGAGCGGATCGTGGCACGCGCCTGCGCGCCGGTCATGGTGTGCACAGGGGGGAAGCCGCTGTCGAGCGCCTCGATCATCCGGGCGATCTGCGGATCGAGCTCGCCGCTCATGCGAGTTGCAGGGCGGCCGACTCGTGGGCCGGGCGCGGGGTGGGGCCGCCGCGCAGCGGGCGCACCTGCTGCAGCGTCGGTGCCACGCGCTGCGGTCCGCCTTCGACGTTGCGCCACACCCCCATCGCGGTCATCCGGACCGGCGCGGCGAGGCGCTGGTCGAACGCCATGCGGCTCATCGGACCACACACCGACAGCGCCGCGACGGCCTCGCCCGGCCCGCCGATCGGCGCGGCGACACACCCAAAGCCGGGCAGCGACTCCTCGCGGTCGAACGCGACACCGTGGGCACGCGTCTTGTCCAGTTCGGCGGCCAGTTGCGCGGCACTGCCGATCGAGTACTTGGTGCGGCGGTTGCCCAGGTCGACGTCGTCACAGGCGTCGGAGTTGTACGCGAGCAGTGCCTTGCCGATCGCGGTGCAATGCGCGGGCTGGCGGCCGCCGACCCGGCTGGGCAGTGCGGCCACCATCCGGTCGCCGATCTTCTCGAGGTACACCACGTCGGCACCGTCGAGGACGGCGAGGTGCACCACCAACCCGGTGGCGCGGTGCAGGTCGTGCAGCAGCGGCGTGGCCGCCCGGTGCAACCGGTCCTGGTGCACCGCAAGCGATCCCAGTTCGACCAGCCGCATGCCCAGTTCGTAGTCGCGGCCGTTGCGGCGCAGCCAGCGCAGCTGGACCAGCCGTTCGAGCATGCGGTGTGCCGACGACCGGGGCAGTCCGGTGCGACGGACGATCTGCGCCAGGGTCAGTCGGCCGGGGCCGTCGAACGCGTCGAGGACCAGCGACACCCGGTCGATGACCGCGCTGGGGGTGGTGGATTCCTGGCTGAGTGGAGCCACGGTCATGACGCCTCCTGGGGCTGAAGTGCAGATCAGGCATATTCCTATTAGGAATATGACTTTTTGTACCACAACGGGGTGGGCGGTGTCACATGGATCTTGAAACTGGACTCAGCCCACATTCGGCGCATGCCGATGTGGCCGTGACCCGGCGGACCACGGCCATATCGGAACGCGCGGCGGTCAGCCCTTCGCGGCCGACCGGCCGGCGCGTCGACCGTAGAAACTGCCGTCGCCCAGCGAGACGCCGCTGGCGTAACCCCAGGCCGCGAGGCCCGCGGTCGAGCGGCCGGCGGCGAACAGGCCGGGTATGGGATCCCCGCTGACGTGCAGCACCTCGCCGTCCAGTGACGTCTGCAGCCCGCCGAGGGTGAACCCGCCGGTGCTCTCCCGCAGGTCGATCGCCCCGACCGGGGATCCGACCGGACGCAGCCACTGAGCCTTCTTGTGCAGCAACGGGTCCTCGCCGCGCGCCGCGCCGTCGTTGTAGGCGGCGATCGTGGCCTGCAGCGATCCGGGCGCCAGCCCGATCTCGGCTTCGAGTTCGGCGACGGTCTCACATACCCAGGTCGGCGGCCGCATCATCAGCTGCGGCGACTGCGAGGCCATCGCCTCCTCCTGGGCGTCGCCGTCGATGATCAGGTACGCGGTGTTGTTCTGGTGGTAGAGCGTCAACTGGCCCACCCGGCCCGGATAGGTGTCCTCGGGGACGTAACGCTGACCACGCTCGTTGACCAGGACTCCGCGCACCAACTGCTGGGGATCGATGAAGATCGCCACCTCGGTGGCGTCCATGTGCGCCAGATCCGCGCCGAGCGCCTGGGCCATCCGGATCGCCTGACCGTCGTGCTGCTCGATCGACGCGGCGGGACGGCCTGCGATGCGCGGGGCGTACTGGGCCACCATCGCGTCGTTGTAGGCGAAACTGCCGGTGGCCAGCACCACCCCACGCCGCGCCCGGATCGTCACCTCGGTGCCGTACTGGCGGGCGCGGATGCCGACCACCCGGCCGTCGGACTCGACCACGAGCGCGTGCGCCCGCACGTCGTAGAGCGACCGCGCCCCAGCCGCTGTGGCCGTTTCGACCAGCGGCTTCATCAGCATGTAGCCGGCGCTGGCCTCACCCTGCTTCTTGTCCGACATCTGCGGGACGTGCCCGCGGGGGGCCGGCGTGGCGATCGTGTTGAACGGATAGGAGTTCTCGCCGCCGCTGTACATCAGGCCTTGATCGCCCATCGGCTCCCAGCCGGGCTCACCGAAGAACTCGGCCTTGAACGGCACTCCGCATTCCACGAGCCAGTCGAAGTGGGCGACGCTGCCGTCGCAGTAGTCGGCGATCCGGCGGGTGTCCGCGCCGGGGCCCATGGCCACGTTGAGGAACGCCGCCATGTTCTCGACGGAATCGGTGAAACCGCAGGCCTTCTGGATCGCCGTCCCGCCGCCCAGGTAGATGAACCCGCCGGCCATCGACGCGGCGCCGCCCCACGACCCGGTTCGCTCGAGGACGAGGACGTCGGCGCCCGCGCGGGCCGCCTCGACGGCGGCGGCCGCACCGGCGACGCCGTAACCGGCGATGACCACGTCGGCTTCGTGGTCCCACTGGGTGACCGATGCCGACGGTACCGGGTGAACGTCGTCGGCCGTCATGGCCGCATGGCGGCGGGGAGGTCGCCCACCCACTGGTGGCCCCAGTAGCTGTCGGCGGTGATCTCCTCAGCGGTGTAATAGGTCTCGTCGACCCGCATGCCCTCGGTGCCGAACTCGATGTCCCAGTCGCCCGGGGCGCGAACGTAGAACGACACCATCTTGTCGTTGGTGTGCCTGCCGAGCGTCGAGGACAGCTGGTAGCCGTCGGCGTTGACGCGGTCCAGCGCCTGGCCGACGGCGTCGAGGCTGTCCACCTCCACCATCATGTGCACCAGACCGGGATCGCGCAGGGTCGCCGCCGGACAGATCGCCAGGCTGTGGTGGCGCTCGTTGATCCCGAGGAAGCGCACGCGCACCGGCCCGAACTCCGGCGGCACCGGCACCCGGAACGCTCCGCGCGACTTGAATCCCAGGACGCCGGTGTAGAACTCGAAGAGCCCGTTCGGGTCGAGGGCGGGCAGCACGACGTGGCCCAGACCCTGCGCGCCGGTGACGAACCGGGCCCCGAAGGGCGTCACGACCGGGCTGTGGTCGAGCACCGCGCCGTGGAACACCTCCAGGGCGGTGCCCGCGGGGTCCTCGAACGCGATGACCTCCTCGACGCGTCGTGCGTCGGCCTCCTCGAGTGAAAGCTGTTTGAACGGAACGCCTGCCGCGTCCAGATCCCGCTTGACCTGTTCGAGCGCCGCGTGGTCGCGGACCTCCCAACCCACCGTGACGATCCGGTCGACGTCGCCGGGCCGGACGATGATGCGGGCCGCGCGCTCGTCCATCCGGAGGTACAGGCACGACTCGTCGGGGCCGCTGCCCTCGGCGAAACCCAGGACCTGGAAGGCGAAGTGGCGCCACCGGTCGATGTCGGCGGTCTGCACGGTGATGTAGCCGAGGCTCTTCAACACTGCCATTGTCGTTCCCTCCCGATCAGATCATCGCCCGCAGCGCACCCTGCGGGTCGACTCCCAGCGAGCTCAGCGCGGATGCGTGGTAGATGGTGCCGGGCGTGTGGATCGCGTGCGCCACACCGGCGTGGGCGTCACGCCAATACCGTTGCAGCGGTTTGTCCATGCGCAGCGCATTGCCGCCCGACCGCGCGAAGATCTGGTCGACGGCGCAGACGGCCCGCCACACCGCCTTGATCTGGCTGCGACGCACGGCGGCACGGTCGGCGAACGTCACCTCCTTGCCGGCGTCGACCATGTCGTAGACGCGGTCGACGTTGGAGAGCAGCGCGTGGCGGGAGGCCTCGATGTCGGCGGCGGCCTCACCGATCGCGTACATCACGTAGGGGTCGTCCTTGACGGCGACGCCGCTGGCATTGACCCGTTCGCGTTGGTAGTCCAGATGCGCGGCCAGGGCACCCTCGCAGATGCCGATGGTCGCGGAACTGATCCCGAGCGGGAACATCGTCGACCACGGCATCTTGTAGAGGGTCTTGGTCATCCCGGCCTCGAGTTGCGCGGAGCCGTCCATGACCTTGAGACCGTCCATCGTGCGGTAGGTGGGGACGA
The DNA here is from genome assembly GCF_001499995.1 of Mycobacterium sp. IS-1496. Taxonomy (GTDB): domain Bacteria; phylum Actinomycetota; class Actinomycetes; order Mycobacteriales; family Mycobacteriaceae; genus Mycobacterium. The sequence continues at coordinate 4,113 of NZ_LQIU01000047.1, read as the reverse complement.
ACGCGTCGCGGACGATGACGTCCTTCGACCCGGTGCCCCGGAGTCCGACGACGTCCCAGGAGTCGTCGACGATCTCGTAGTCGCTGCGGGGCAGGATCATGTGCAGGATCTGCGGCGGCATCACCGGCCTGCCCTCGGCGTCGCCGACCATCGCGCCCAGGATGATCCAGTCGCAGGCGTCGGTGCCGGAACTGAACTGCCAGCGCCCGTTGAACAGGTATCCGCCGTCCACGGGTTTGGCCACCCCCTGCGGGGCGTACGGCGACGCGATCCAGGTGTCGACGTCGGTGGCCCACACCTCCCGGGCGACTTGCGGGTCGGCGTAGGCCAGCTGGTAGGGGTGCACACCCACGACGCCGTTGACCCATCCCGCGGCGGGATCGAGCGCCGCGGTGGCCATCACGGTCTCGGCGAACTCACGCGGGTGGACCTCGTAGCCGCCGTACTCCTCGGGCTGCAGCAGCCGGATGTGGCCGGCCGTCTTCATGTTCTTGACCGTGGTGTCCGAGAGCCGGCCGAGCCTCTCGGCCTCCACGGCCTGTTCGCGGAACTGGTCGGCCATTTCCATCACCCGGTCGATCACCCGGTCGGTCATGAGGCGTCCTTCTGTCGTGGGGCTGTCTTCGATGGTCTACCGGGATCGCGCGCCGCTCGTGGGCGAATCCCGGTGAATGGAAAAGCCGTCAGGACCGACGTCAGAATTCGACGTGGATCTCGTCGGAGGCCGGACGCGCCTGACAGCCGAGGATCGTGCCGGCCTCGACGTCCTCGGCTTCGAGGATCTCGGTGGCCGGCATGTCCACCCGGCCGCTGACCAAGGTGGCGGCGCAGGACCCGCACTGCCCCTCGCGGCAGGAGTACGGCACGTCCAGACCGGCGGTGATCATCGCGTCGACGAGCGTGGTCCGGCGGGACCACCGTAGGGTGTGCGTCCGGCCGTCCAGCGCCACCTGCAGGTCCACCGCGTCGGCGTCGGGTTCCACCGGCGCGACCTCGGCGAAGGGATCACCGGTCAGCGAACGGAACACCTCGGTGTGCACGTCGTCGCGGGGCACGCCCGCGTCGGCCAGCGCCCCCTGCACCGCGGTCATGAACGGCGCGGGCCCGCAGAGGTACGCCTCGCCGCCGGCGAACCGCCGCGCCAGCGCCGCGAGCTGGTCCCGGGGGGGCAGCCCCTGCACGGACTCCAACCAGTGCACGACGGTGAGCCGGTCGGGGTGGCGGGTGGTCAGTTCCCGCAGTTCGGCCGCGAAGATCACCGACCGCTCGTCGCGGTTGGCGTACACGAGTGCGATGCGCCCGCCGCCCACCGCGAGCGCCGACTTGAGGATGGACATCACCGGCGTGATGCCGCTGCCGGCGGCCCACAACACCAGGTCACGGTCGAGGTCGGCCGGGGTGAACGTCCCGGAGGGGGGCAGTGCCTCGATGACGTGGCCGGCGACGACGTTGTCGCACAACCAGTTCGACCCGTATCCGCCGTCCACGCGCTTGATCGTCACCTTGGGTGCGGCATCGGTGTGCGGCGAACTCGCCAGCGAATAGCAGCGGGCCACCGTGCCCCCGTGGCCGCCGGGCACCCGAAGCGTCAGGAATTGCCCAGGCCGGTAATCGAAGCGGGCATCACCGGCGACGGCGAACACCAGCGACCGGGCGTCGTGGCTCTCCTCGATGACGTCGGTGACGGTGAGCCGCACGGAATCCACGCCGGCGATCATGGGGGCGCAGCGCGCGGTTCAGGAACGTGAGGTCCGTTGACCGGGACGGACCCCTCCGGGCGCACGCAACCCACGCCTAGCTTGATCGTCGTGGACACCTCGGCTGATCAGCTGCCCAACCCTGTCGATGCGGTGGTCGTCGGCGCCGGCTTCGCGGGGCTGTACGCACTGCACAAGCTCCGCTCGCAGGGCCTGAGCGTCCGGGTGTTCGAGGCCGCCCCCGACGTCGGCGGCACCTGGTACTTCAACCGGTACCCCGGGGCGCGGTGCGACGTCGAGAGCGTGGACTACTGCTACTCGTTCTCCGAGGAACTCCAGCAGGAGTGGAACTGGAGCGAGAAGTACGCCACCCAGGCCGAGATCCTGCGCTACATCAACTGGGTCGCCGACAAGCTCGACCTGAGATCAGGGATCACCTTCGACACGAAGGTCACCTCCGCGGTGCTCGACGAGGACACGCTGCAGTGGACGGTGACGACCGACACCGGTGAGGTGCTCTCCACCCGGTTCTGCATCATGGCGACCGGTCCGCTGTCCGCGGCGCTCACCCCGCAGTTCCCCGGACTCGACACCTTCGCGGGCGAGATCTACCACACCGCGGACTGGCCGCACGAGGACGTCGACTTCACCGGCAAACGGGTCGCCGTCATCGGCACCGGATCGTCCGGCATCCAGTCGATCCCGATCATCGCCGAGGTGGCGGCGCAGCTCTACGTCTTCCAACGGACGCCGAATTACAGTGTGCCGGCGGGCAACCGGCCACTGACCGAACAGGACATCGCCGCGGTCAAGGCCAACTACGACGAGCGGCGGCAGCTGTCGTGGCGCAGCGGCGGCGGCTCGCCGCACATCGCGCACCCGAAGCTGACCATGGAGGTCTCGCCGGAGGAGCGCAGGGCGGCGTTCGAGAAGCGTTGGGAACTCGGTGGTGTGCTGTTCTCGAAGACCTTCCGGGACCAGATGATCGACCCGCGGGCCAACGAAGAGGCCCGCACGTTCTACGAGGAGAAGATCCGCGCGGTCATCGACGATCCCGAGGTCGCCGACCTGCTGATCCCGAACGACCACCCGATCGGCACGAAACGGATCTGTACCGACACCAACTATTTCCAGACGTTCAACCGCTCCAACGTCGAATTGATCAGCGTCCGCAAGACACCGATCGAATCGGTGGACCCCACGGGCATCAACACCTCCGAAGCGCACTATGACGTCGACACCATCGTGCTGGCAACGGGTTTCGACGCGATGACCGGAGCGCTGGCCAAGATGGACATCGTCGGACGGGCCGGGGAGAGGCTCGCCGACGACTGGCGGGACGGGCCGAGGACCTACCTCGGGCTCGGCGTCGACGGCTTCCCCAACCTGTTCATCGTGTCGGGCCCGGGGGCGCCGGCGGTGCTGGCCAACATGGTGCTGCACGCCGAGGCCCACGTGAACTGGATCGCCGACTGCATCGACCATCTGGACCGGCACGGCTACCAGGCCATCGAAGCGACCTCCCAGGCGGTGGACGACTGGGGCGCCGAACTCTCGCGGCGGGCCGAGGCGACGCTGTTCACGCAGGCGAACTCGTGGTACATGGGGGCCAACGTGCCCGGCAAACCGCGGGTGTTCATGCTCTTCATCGGGGGATTCGGCGTCTACCTCGACATCTGCGCCGAGGTGGCGGCAGCCGGATACAAGGGCTTCCAGCTGCTGAAGGCCTGACGGCCGAACGTGAGCTCGTGTGCGATTTTTCGACGGCGGTTTCAAGGCGTCGTTGCAATAGCAGCTGATTCTGATGGGAAGTGCTGCTGTGCCACGTCCACCGTTGTTGAGTGTTGTTCGTGAGTTCTGGGGCTGTATCGGTGAGGGTTGCACTGCACGTGAAGCCGGTGTGGCGGTCGGTGTGTCGTGTGCTACCGGGGTTCGCTGGTTCACACACGCTGGAGGGGTGAACCCGCAAAAGCGTGAGCCGACGACCTCGGGACCTCGGCCGCGTCTGACGTTGGCCGACCGCATTCAGATCCAGATCGGAGTCGCGGCCAACGAATCGCTGAACTCGATTGGCAGGCGATTGGGCCGGCCGGCGTCGACGATCAAGTACGAGCTCGACGTCAACGGTGTCCACCACAACGACGGACGCAAGTCGGGGTATCGGCGCAAGGAGGCGTTCGGAGCGCGTCAGAGCGGTTCGACCGCCACCGTGCGGTACGACGCGGTAGTGGCGCAGTCGCGCTCCGAGGAGCGTGCTCGCCGTCCGCAGCTGGGCAAGCTGGCCCGCAATCAGGTGTTGCATGATGAGGTGCAGGCGAAACTGCTTGAGGAGCACAGCCCTGAGCAGATCGCAGCGCGGTTGCTCATCGACTTCCCCGACGATGCGGAGATGCGCGTGTCCCCGGAGACCATCTAT
>NZ_LQIU01000046.1 GCF_001499995.1 Mycobacterium sp. IS-1496 | reverse complement strand
CCCCGTGGCAACGCGGCACCAACGAAAACACCAATGGACTGCTGCGTCAGTACTTTGCCAAAGGCACTGATCTCTCGATATTTCCGGCCGACTACCTCGACTACGTCGCAACCAAGCTCAACAACCGACCCCGCAAGACCCTCGGCTGGAAAACACCCGCCGAAACACTCGACGCGCTACTGTGCGACCCACTCAATCCACCCGCTGTTGCATAGACGCCTTGAACCCAAGCCGTGGAGTTCGCGCACCAGCTCACGTTCGGCGGGCGTCGGCCGGCGCGGCCCTCGTGCGACCGACGATGACCGCCGACCGGTAGCGCAACATCTCGGCGTTGACGTGGACGATGCGCCAGCCCAGTGCCGCCAGCCTGGCGCGCCGCTCGAGGTCGCGGTCACGGATTGTTGGATCGGTCCAGTGCTGTGGCCCGTCGTATTCGACGCCGACCTTCCATCGGGGATAACCCATGTCGATGCGGGCCACGAAGTCGTCGTGGTCGTACACCTCGATCTGCGTGTGGGTCGGCCGCATCCCGGCTTCGGTGAGGACCAGCCGCGTCCGGGTCTCCTGCGGGGACTCCGCCCCGGCATCCGAGAGCGCCAGGGCTCGGCGAAGCTGTACGACGCCGCGGGCACCCCGATGACGTATGGCGATCGCCTCGACGTCGTCGACGCACAGCCGGGTCGCCCGCCTGAGCGCATCGAGCCGCACCACCGCGACCGTCATGCCCTGGCGACGGCCGAGGTCGAACGCCGTCCGGGCAGGTGTCGTCGCGGGTATGCCCCGCACCTGGCAGACCTCGTCGTCGGCCAGGGTGTCGCTGTGCAGCAGGATGCCGCTGGTTCCGGTGCCGACTCGCCTGGTTGAGCTCGGCCGGCAGCGTCGCGTCGATCCACTTCGTCCCGTGCAGCGCCGCGGCCGACAGACCCGCGGCGGTGGCACGCCTGGCCGACCAGAGCCACGCGCCGACCGCCTTGTCGACCGGCGTCACCACCTGTCCCTTCGGCACGTACACGTTGCGGAACAGCGCATCGTGGTGCGTCGCCAACTGGTATCGGTTGACGACTCCGGCCGCCAGCGCCTCGGTGCCGAGGAAAGGCCACTGCACCCTGATAAGACGGCGTCGCCACCCACGCCGGTTCCGCCCGACCGAACGTGAGGTCGTGCTCGAAGATCGGCGCAGAGCACGCGGACAAGCTCACGTTCGGCGTCACGCCTCATGCCGGATCTGCCCGTCCATCATCGTCATCGTGACCGTGGCCCGGTGGATGTCGTGCGGGTCGACGTCGAAGATGTTGCGGTCCAGCACGATCAGATCGGCCCGCTTGCCGATTTCCAGCGAGCCGACCTTGTCCTCCAGCCGCAACTGGTGCGCCGCGCCGAGCGTGTTGGCGTGGACGGCCTCGGCCACGGACAACCGCTGATCGTCGGGTTCGAGCACGGGCGCGTCGGATTCGCCGATCAGCTGCCGGGTCACCCCGACCTGGATCGAGTCGAGCGGTTTGTACGTCGAGAAGTAGCCGGCCGCCGGCCAGTCGGTGCCCAGAGAGATGCGGCCGCCGGATTTCAGCACCGCCTGCGGCCGGTAGATCCGCCGCTGCCGTTCGGGCCCGTAGCGCTCGGCGAGGTTCTGCAGGGTGTCCGGGTCGGCCGACATCCAGTTCGCGGAGAACTGCGCGGTGACGCCGAGTGCGCCGAAGCGGGGGTTGTCGTCGTCCTCGACGAACACCAGATGGGCGATGGCATGCCGGCGGTCGCGGGGTGGGTTCGCGGCGACGGCGCGCTCGATCGCGTCCAGCGCGGTGCGCGCGGTCCGCTCCCCGCAGGCGTGCACGTGCACGTCGAATCCCGCGGCGTCGACCTCGCCGATGAGCTGATGCCATTGATCCTCGGAGAACGGGGATCCGCCGGTGGAGTCGGGCCGGTCCGCGTAGGGCTCGATCAGCCACGCGGTGTAGCCCTCCTGGGTGCCGTCCCCGATGATCTTGACGATGTTCACCTGCACCAGGTCGGTGGCGACGCGGCCGCGGATGTCGGTCAAATCGCCTACGGCGGTGTCGACGGGCGGTGCCTTCACGCTGTAGGACGCGACGACCCGGAACGGCAGATCGCCGCGCTTCTCCACCTCGGTGTAGAGGCCGATCAGTGCCGCCTGGTCACCGCCGATGGGCGGTACGCCCGCGTCGAACACCGAGGTGATGCCGGCCGCCGACGCCTTCGGCAGCCAATCCTCCATGAGCCGGCCCATGGTGTCGGTGGAGATCGGCTCGACGGCGTCGACCAGCCCGAGCACGGCGTTCACCTCGAGGATGTAGCCGGTGGGGTCGCCGTTCTCATCGCGCGCGTAATAGCTGAACTCGGGGATGGGGTCGGGGGTGTCGCGGTCGACGCCGGCCATCCGCAGGGCCGTGCTGTTGGCCCACAGGCTGTGCCCGTCGATCGCGAAGAAGAACGCCGGACGGTCGGGGAGGATGCGGTCGAGTTCGGAACGGTTGGGGCCTTGCGGCCCGAACATGTCCACCCGCCAACCGAATCCGCGCACCGGGCCGCTCGGATTGTCCTTCGCGTAACGCTCGATCACCCCCAGCGCGTCGGCCAGCGTCGGCACCTGCAGGTCGAGACCGGAGGTGAGGAACGCCCCGAGGAACGGGTGGGTGTGGCCCTCGACGAAGCCCGGCATCAGCAGCCGCCCGTTCAGATCGATCACCCGGGTCGCCGGGCCGGCGAGCGCCATCGCGCCCTCCTCGTCGCCGACGTGGGTGATGGTGTCGCCCTTGACGGCCACAGCCTGCGCCCACGGCGCGGACCCGGCGACGGTGTAGACCGCGCCGTTGCGGAACACGAAGTCCGCGTGGTCGTTTCCGGCGCCGGGGGAAGTCGCTGGGCCGGCGGACTGCGACGGGGAACACGCACTCACCGCGGTCGCCCCCGCTATCGTCGCGGCGGCCCGCAGCACCGTCCGACGGGTGGTCCGGCCACCCAAGGACACGAAATGAGGCGCCCACTCACACGCAGTACACACCCGCGGAAGTATGGCGGGCGACCGCTGGTCCGGCTTTGCGGCGCGCCGCTAGCGGCGGCGCACGGTGCGCTGCACACCGCGCATCTTGGCCTGCGCGGGCATCGGGCCCTTCGGCATCGCGGCGGGGCCGATCTTGGTGCCCAGGGCGGCCAACCGCGACTCCAGCGCGTCCATCTGCTTGACGGTGATGTTGGCGGGCAGCTTGTTGAGGTGGCGCTCGAGCTTGGACAGCGGCACCTCACCCTCCCCGTTGCCGACGACCACGTCGTAGATCGGGGTGTCGCCGATGAGCCGCGCGGTGCGCTTCTTCTCCTGGGCGAGCAGCGGCTTGACGCGGCCGGGCGAACCCTCGCCGACGAAGATCACGCCCGGACGGCCGATCACCCGGTGCACCGCGTCGAAGTTGCCGGTCGCCGCCACACCCGGGGTCACCCGCCACCGTCCGCGCAGGTTGTCCAGCGCCCACGCGGCGGCACCGGTCTGACCCTCGGCCTTGCGGTACACCGACTTCTGCGCCCGGCGGCCGAAGATGATGAACGCGACCAGCGCGCCGAGCACGATGCCCAGCGGGATCAGCGTGTACATCGTGAACCCGCCGGCCAGGACACCGACCGCGACCGACGCCCCGACGATCACGACGAACGCGCCGATCATGTACGGCAGCAGCCGCTTGTCCTCTTTGCGCTGGATCTGGAACGCCTGCCAGAGCTGACTGCGCCGCTGCTTGGACGCGGCCTTGCGGGCGGCCTTCGCCTCGGCCTTGGCGGCCTTCGTGGCGGCGGTGTTGCGGGTCTTGGCCATGACCTCAGGATACGGGTGGCGTCGCGGCCGGTTTCAGCCGCGCAGCCTGCGCGTACAGCCGCCCCGCCCGGTACGACGAACGCACCAGCGGACCGGCCAGCACCCCGGCGAAGCCGAGACCCTCGGCGAACTCCGCGAACTCGACGAACTCCTCAGGCTTCACCCACCGTTCCACCGGGTGGTGGCGTGGCGACGGCCGCAGGTACTGCGTGATCGTGATGATGTCGCAGCCCGCCTCGTGCAGGTCGGACAGCGCGGTCCGCACCTCGTCGGGTGTCTCGCCCATGCCGAGGATCAGGTTGCTCTTGGTCACCAGGCCGTCGTCGCGGGCCGCGGTCAACACCGCGAGGCTGCGGTCGTACCGGAAGGCCGGCCGAATCCGCTTGAAGATGCGCGGCACCGTTTCGACGTTGTGCGCCAACACCTCTGGGCGTGACTCGAATACCTGCGCCAGCAACTCCGGGACACCGTTGAAGTCGGGGATCAGCAGCTCGACGCCGGTGTTGGGGTTGAGCCGCTTGATCTCGCGCACCGTCTCGGCGTAGAGCCACGCACCGCCGTCGGGCAGGTCGTCGCGGGCGACACCGGTGACCGTCGAATACCGCAGACCCATGGCCTGGACGCTCTCGGCGACCCGGCGTGGTTCGTCGCGATCCAGTTCGGTCGGCTTGCCGGTGTCGATCTGGCAGAAGTCGCAGCGCCGGGTGCACTGCTCGCCGCCGATCAGGAACGTGGCCTCGCGGTCCTCCCAGCATTCGAAGATGTTGGGGCAGCCGGCTTCTTCGCAGACGGTGTGCAGGCCCTCGCGCTTGACCAGTGACTTGAGCTCTTTGTACTCCGGCCCCATCTTGGCGCGCGTCTTGATCCACGGGGGTTTGCGCTCGATGGGCGTCTGGGCGTTGCGGACCTCCAGGCGCAGGAGCTTGCGGCCCTCAGGCGTGACTGTCACTGTGTCGATGCTACGCGCGCCGCGGCACCCGCACCGATCGGCAGGCGGCCGTCGAGCGCGTCGCAGACCCGCTCGGCCACGGTGTCGGTGACCTCGGCGACGGGCACGCGGCGGCCCAGTTCGGCGGTCAGCGACGTCACGCCGGCGTCGGCGATCCCGCACGGCACGATGGCCGAGAACGCCGACAGCTCGCAGTCGCAGTTCAGCGCGAACCCGTGCAGGGTGGTGCCGCGGGAGACCCGGATGCCGATCGCGCCGATCTTGCGGGCCGGCCGCAGGCCGTCACCGGGCAGCCACACCCCCGAGCGACCGTCGACCCGCCCGGCGTCGAGCCCGAGGTCCGCGCACACCTTGATCAGCGCCTCTTCGATACGGCGCACGAAGTTCACCACGTCGAGCGGTTCGGCCAGCCCGACGATCGGGTAGCCGACCAGCTGACCGGGACCGTGCCAGGTGATCTTGCCGCCGCGGTCGGTGTCCACCACCGGGGTGCCGTCCGCCGGGCGTTCGTGGGGTTCGGTGCGCTTGCCCGCGGTGTACACCGACGGATGCTGCAGCAGTAGGAGCGTGTCGGGGCCGCCGGCCACCCGCGCGTCGACCAGCCGGCGCTGCTGCTCCCACGCGTCGAGGTAGTCGACGGTGCCCAGGGACCGCACCTCGACGGGACGGGTCGACGACCTGATCGAAATCGCCATGGATCCGACGCTACTCGTCAGGCGTCCCGCGGGCCGGTGGCGTAGTCGAGCGCCTCGCCGACGGTGTTGTGGTGGAACGTGAACCCCGCCCGCTCCAGCGCCGCGGGGATCGCCCGCTGACCGCCGAGCAGCCCTTCGTCGGCGAACTCGCCGAGCACCGTGCGCAACGCGAAGCCGGGCACCAGCAGCGGGGTGGGCCGGTTGACCGCGCGGCCCAGCGCCGTGGTGAACTCCGCGTTGGTCACCGGAGCGGGGCCGGTCAGGTTCAGCGGCCCCGACAACTCCTCGTGGGCGATCGCGAACAACATCGCGCGCACCTGGTCCTCGAGGCTGATCCACGGCATGTACTGCCTGCCGTTGCCCAGCCGGGCGCCCAGCCCCAGGCTGAACAGCGGTCTGAGCCGGCTCAGCATCCCACCGGACGGTGAGAGCACCAGACCCGTGCGCAGCAGCACCACCCGGGCGCCGTCGTCGGCGGCCGCCGCCGTCGCGGCCTCCCAGTCCACGCACAGCTGCGCGAGGAAACCCTCGCCCGCGGGTGCCGACTCGTCGGTGACCCGGTCGCGGGTGTCGCCGTAATAGCCGACCGCGCTGGCGTTGACCAGCACCGGAACCCCGGCGTCCGCCACCGCGTTGGCCAGCACCTCGGTGGGGGCGATGCGGCTGTCCCGCAGGCTCTGCTTGAACGCGCCCGACCAGCGGCGTTGCCCCACGCTGACACCGCACAGGTTGATCACGGCGTCCACCCCGTGCAGCGCGTCGGCGTTGAACTCGCCGCTGTCCGGGTTCCAGAACAGCTCGTCGGCGTTCGACGGCGGCCGACGCACGATCCGCACGACGCGGCGGTTCATCGAGCGCAGCGCCGACACCAGCGCCGAACCGATCAACCCCGATGACCCCGCTACCGCGATCACGGGTCCGCCTGATGTCGCCGGCCCCCCGGCTCCGGTGGACACCGGGTTAAAGCCCCAGGTCGGCCTCGAACGAACCCTCTTCGAGGCGGCGCTTGATGGTGGTCAGGAAGCGACCGGCGTCCGCACCGTCGATGAGCCGGTGGTCGTAGGTCAACGGCAGGTAGCAGATCGACCGCACGCCGATCAGCTCGTTGCCGAACTCGTCGACGATCACCCGTGGCCGTTTCACGATGGCGCCGGTGCCCAGCATCGCCGCCTGCGGCGGCACCAGGATCGGGGTGTCGAACAGCGCGCCCTGGCTGCCGATGTTGGTGATCGTGAACGTGCCGCCGGACAGTTCGTCCGGTTTGAGGTCACCGGAGCGGGCACGCGCCGCGATGTCGGCGATCGCGCGGGCCAGGCCCGCCAGCGACAGGTCACCGGCGTTCTTGATCACCGGGGAGAGCAGACCCTGCTCGGTGTCGACCGCGAAACCGAGGTGCTCGGCGTCGTAGTAGGTGATCTCCTTGGTGTCCTCGTTGTAGCTGGCGTTGACGTTCGGATGGTGTTTGAGCGCGTCGATGACCGCCCTGGCGATGAACGGCAGATACGTCAGGTTGACGCCCTCGCGCTCGGCGAAGTCGTTCTTGGCCTTGGCTCGCAGCGCCACGATCTTGGTCATGTCGACCTCGTGGGTCTGCGTCAACTGCGCTGTCGCCTGCAGGGATTCGCGGGTCTTCTTCGCGGTCAGCTGACGGATCCGGTTGGCCTTCTGCGTGGTGCCGCGCAGGTGGGCCAGCGGTGCCTCGGAGGCGTTCGCGTCCGCGGGCGCCATCGCCGCGGCCGGGGCCTTGCCGGGCGCCTCGGCGGCATCCTCGGTACCGGACTTCGGCTTCTTCTTGGCCTCGGCCGCCGCGAGCACGTCCTGCTTGCGGATCCGCCCGCCCACGCCGGTGCCCTTGACGGCGCCCAGGTCGACGTCGTGTTCGGCAGCCAGTTTGCGCACCAGCGGCGTGACGTAGGGGCCGCTGCCGTCGGACGGCTCGGCGTCCTGCTCGGCCTCGGGTTCCTTCTTCGGCGCCGGCTTGGACTCCTGCTTCGGTTCGGGCTTGGATTCCTGCTTCGGCTTGGATTCCTGCTTAGGCTCCGGTTCGGGCTCCGGCTCCTTCTCGGGCTCGGGCTCCGGCTCCTTCTCGGGCTCTTTCTCGGCCTCCGGCTCCTTCTCGGGTTCGGGCTCCGGCTCCGGCTCCGGCTCGGGTTCGGGTTCACCGCCCTCGGCCTGATCGGCGTCGCCGATCTTGGCCAGCTCACCGCCGACCTCGACCGTGTCGTCCTCCTCGGCGATGATCTCGAGCAGCGTGCCCGCCACCGGCGAGGGGATCTCGGTGTCCACCTTGTCGGTAGACACCTCCAGCAGCGGCTCGTCGACCTCGACGCTGTCGCCGACCTTCTTGAGCCACCGGGTGACCGTGCCCTCGGTGACGGACTCACCGAGCTCGGGCATCTTCACCGGCGTCGCCGAACCCGAGGACTTCGGCTTCGACTCCTTCTTCGGCTCAGGTTCGGGTTCCGGCTCCTCTTCGGGTTCTTCGTCGTCGGTTTCCTCGGCGGCGGGCTCTTCGTCGTCGGCCGGCTGCTCCTGGTCCGACTCGTCCTCTGACTCGTCCTCGGAGGAGTCATCGGACGACTCACCGGAATCGCCGTCGCCGTCGCCGATCACGGCCAGTTCCCCGCCGACCTCGACGGTGTCGTCCTCCTGCGCCACGATCTTCTGCAGCACCCCGGAGGCCGGCGACGGGATCTCGGTGTCGACCTTGTCCGTGGAGACCTCGAGTAGAGGTTCGTCCTGTTCGACCGTGTCACCCTCTTGCTTGAGCCACCGGGTGACGGTGCCTTCGGTGACGCTCTCACCGAGGGCGGGCATCTGAACAGAGACGGCCATGTGTGTTGGCTCCTTCGTACGATCAGTCGCAGGGGTGGGCGAACTCACAACCCATCCTTCCACGTCCGGCCCCGGCTTTCGCCGAGAGACTCGGCAGCAGATTGCTCTGGCACTATCGAGAGGGGTCTGACGAGAGCCGAGGGAGACGGTGGGACTGTTCGACAAGTGGCGCGGGCGTCGCTCCGCGCGCACGGACGGCGGCGATCCCGCGGCCGACCTGAGGTACCTGCGGCAGTGGGTGGCCGAGCACCGCGGCGTCGAGGCGTACGTCGAACCGAAGACCACGGTCACCGACGTCACGGTGGTACTGGTCGCCGCCGACGGTGAGTGGACGCGGCGGCGCGCCGGGGGAGACGCGGGCGCGCGGCGGCTGTCCGAGCGGCTCAAGATCCCGGTCTACGACGTCCAGAAAGTCGGCTACCCGCAGCGCATGCGCGACTATGACGCCCGACGGCGCATCGAACGCAAACGCGCCGCCCGCCGCGAACTCGAAGGGTGAGCCCTCCCATGTCCGAACGCATGACCCGAACCCCCTCCCGCTTCGTCGACAGCACCGACGGGGTCCGCGTCGCCGTCTACGAGGAGGGCGATCCCGACGCGCCCACACTGATCCTCGTGCACGGCTGGCCGGACTCGCACGTCGTGTGGGACAGCGTCGTCGCCCGGCTCGCCGACCGGTTCCACCTCGTGCGCTACGACAATCGCGGGGTCAGCCCGACCTCGGCGCCGAAACGCGCGTCGGCCTACACCACCGCGCGGTACGCCGACGACTTCGCCGCGGTCGCCGACGCGGTCGCACCGGGCAGGCGGGTGCACGTGGTGGCCCACGACTGGGGTTCGACCGGTATGTGGGAGTACCTGTCGCGACCCGAGGCCGCCGAGCGCGTCGCATCGTTCACCTCGCTGTCGGGTCCGAGCGTCGACCACGTCTACCGGTACGTCCTCGACGGGCTCAAGCGGCCCTACCGGATCCGCCGCCTCGGCCGGGCACTGAACCAGTTCGCGCGGTTGAGCTACATGATTTTGCTGTCGGTTCCGGTGGTGGGCCCCGTGTTCGTGCGCGCGTTCATCGCCGAGGGCCTGCGGCAGTTCCAGCGGGTGGGCGAGGGCATCCCCGCCGAGAAGCTGCTGCACTCGGCCACCTACCGCGCCGACGCCGCGCGCAGCGTGAAGGTCTACCGCGCCAACTACTTCCGGTCGCTGGTGAACAAACGCGCCCCTCGCGTCGTCGACGTTCCCGTCCAGCTGATCGTCAACACCGGGGACGCGTTCATCCGGCCGTACGTGTACGACGAGATCTCGCCGTGGGTGCCGAGGCTGTGGCGGCGCGACCTGCGCGCCGGCCACTGGTCGCCGATGTCACACGCGCCCGTGATCGCCAGGGCGGTCACCGAACTCGTCGACCACGTCGACGGTGGTCCGGCCCCCAGGGAGCTGAGGCGGGCCCGGGTGGGCGGGCCACGGGAGCACTTCGCGGACATGCTGGTCTCGGTGACCGGCGCGGGCAGCGGCATCGGCCGGGAGACCGCGCTGGCGTTCGCGCGCGAGGGCGCCGAACTGGTGGTCAGCGACATCGACGAAGCCGGGGCGAAGGAGACCGCGGCGGCGATCGACGCCGCGGGCGGCACGGCCCACGCCTACCGGCTCGACGTCTCCGATGCCGAGGCGGTCGAACGGTTCGCCGACGAGGTCTGCGCCGCGCACGGGGTCCCCGACATCGTCGTCAACAACGCGGGCGTCGGGCAGGCCGGCCGCTTCCTGGACACCCCGCGCGACCAGTGGGACCGGGTGCTCGACGTGAACCTCGGCGGGGTGGTCAACGGCTGTCGCGCGTTCGCGCCCCGCCTCGTCGAGCGCGGCACCGGTGGGCACATCGTCAACGTCGCCTCGATGGCGTCGTACGCGCCGCTGCAGTCGCTCAACGCCTACTGCACCAGCAAGGCCGCGGTGTACATGTTCTCCGATTGTCTGCGCGCCGAACTCGACGAGGCCGGGATCGGGCTCACGACGATCTGCCCGAGCACCGTCAACACCAACATCGTGCGCGACACCCGCATCCACGGCCCGGCCGACCGCACCGGCGACGTCGCCGGCCGCCGCGGCCAGCTGCAGAAGATGTTCGCGATGCGCCGCTACGGCCCCGACAAGGCCGCCAAGGCGATCGTCGCCGCGGTCAAGGCGAACAAGGCGATCCGGCCGGTGATGCCGGAGGCCTACTTCGTCTACGGGGTCTCCCGGGTGCTGCCGCAGGCACTGCGCAGCACCGCGCGCGGGCGGGTGCTCTAACCGTTCTGCGAGATGTCCTCGAGGACCGCGAACATCGTCCGCGTCGGCACCCCGGTGCCGCCCTTGGGGGTGTACCCCCACGGACCGCCGGAGTTGTACGCCGGTGCCGCCACGTCGATGTGCGCCCATTCGACGCCGTCGGCGACGAACTCCCGCAGGTAGGTGCCCGCGACCAGCATGCCCGCGTAGCGCGAACCGCTGACGTTGGCCAGGTCGGCGACCGTCGACTTGAGGTCGTCCTTGAGCTCCTCGGGCAGCGGCATCGCCCAGGCGTTCTCGCCGACCCGCTGCGACAGCGTCGCCACCCGATCGCGGAACGCGTCGCTGCCCATCACGCCGGGCGTGCGCGAACCCAGTGCCACGGTCTGGGCGCCGGTCAGCGTCGACGTCTCGATCAGGTAGTCGGGACCGTCCTCGCACGCCCGCACGATCGCGTCGGCCAGGATCAGCCGGCCCTCGGCGTCGGTGTTGAGCACCTCCACGGTCGTGCCGCCGTACTGGGTCAGCACGTCGCCGGGCCGCTGCGCGGTCGCCGACGGCATGTTCTCGGCCATCGGCACGGTGGCGATCACGTCGAGCGGCAGGTTCTGCTTGGCCGCCAGCACGACGGTGGCGATCACCGCGGCAGCCCCGCCCATGTCCGAGGTCATGTGGTGCATGTTCGCGGCCGGCTTGATCGAGATGCCGCCGGTGTCGAACGTGATGCCCTTGCCGACGAGCGCGACCGTCTTACCCTTGCGCTTGGCGCCCTTGTGGGTCAGCCGCACCAACCGCGGCGGCCGCGACGACCCCTTGCCGACACCCACGATGCCGCCATAGCCCGCCTTGGCCAGCGCCTTGTCGTCGAGGACCTCGACGTCCAGGCCCGCCGCCTCGCCCAAGGCCTTGGCGCGCCGGGCGAATTCGTCAGGGTAGAGGTGGCTGGGCGGGGTGTTGACGAAGTCGCGGGCCGTCGCGACCGCCGTGGCCACGTCGGTGGCGCGCTGCGCGGCGTCGCGGGCGCGGCTCTTCGGCTCCTGCGACAGCGCCGTGATCGCGCGCAGACCGCCGTCCTTGGGCGCGGTCTTGTCGCTGCGGAACTCGGTGAAGCGGTAGGAGCCCAGGATCAGGCCCTCGATCGCCGCCTCCAGATCGAGCGCGGACAGCGTGGTCAGCACCGCCGCCACCTTGTCGAGCGACCGGGCCGCGGCGCCTGCCACCCGTCGCACCGTGTCGGCGGGCCACTCGTCGCGGTCCTTGCCCACGCCAACCGTCAGCACGCTGGCCACCGGCAGCGACGACACCACCAGTCGGTGCGTCTGGCCTTCAGCTCCTGTCGCGCCGAGCGCCTTGAGCGCGGCCTCGATCTCGCGGACGGCGTCGCCGTCGAGGAACGGGGCCGCGGCCAGGACGGCGGCGGCGTCGTCACGGGTGACGACGGGCACGACGAGCACGGCCTCACCCACACCGCGACGCGGGATGGAGGAACCGACGGTGACGATGGGGGCCTGGTAGCCGGGATCGGAACTCACGAGAATCCACCCTAAGGTGTCAGGCGTGAGTGAACCCCTCCACGGCCCCCTGGAAGACCGGCACCGCGAACTGGGAGCGACGTTCGCCGAGTTCGGCGGCTGGCTGATGCCGGTGTCGTACGCGGGCACGGTCAGCGAGCACACCGCGACGCGCACCACGGTGGGGTTGTTCGACGTCAGCCACCTCGGCAAGGCGCTGGTGCGAGGCCCCGGCGCGGCGGCCTACGTCAACGCCGCGCTGACCAACGACCTCAACCGCATCGGCCCCGGCAAGGCGCAATACACGTTGTGCTGCAACGACTCCGGCGGAGTGATCGACGACCTGATCGCCTACTACGTGTCCGACGACGAGATCTTCCTGGTCCCGAACGCCGCGAACACCGCCGCCGTGGTGGCCGCACTCGCCGAACGGGCACCCGACGGTGTGACGGTCACCGACGAGCACCGCTCCTACGCGGTGCTGGCGGTGCAGGGACCGAAGTCCGCGGAGGTGCTCGGCGGACTCGGCCTGCCCACCGACATGGACTACATGGGCTACGTCGACGCGGAGCGCGACGGCACCCCCGTGCGGGTGTGCCGCACCGGCTACACCGGTGAGCAGGGCTACGAACTGCTGCCGGCGTGGGGCGACGCGCCCGTCGTGTTCGACGCGCTGGTGTCCGCGGTGCGCGAGGCCGGTGGTGAGTTGGCCGGGCTCGGCGCGCGCGACACCCTGCGCACCGAGATGGGCTATCCGCTGCACGGGCACGAACTGTCGCCGGAGATCTCCCCGCTGCAGGCGCGCTGCGGGTGGGCGGTCGGGTGGCGCAAGGACGCCTTCTGGGGTCGCGACGCCCTGCTCGCCGAGAAGGAGGCCGGCCCCTCGAGGCTGCTGCGCGGGCTGCGCGCGGTCGGGCGCGGGGTGCTGCGACCGGACCTGACGGTGTTCGACGGCGACTCCGCGGTCGGCGTGACGACCTCGGGGACGTTCTCGCCGAGCCTGAAGGTCGGCATCGCGCTCGCGCTGATCGACACCGGCCGCGACGTCGCCGACGGCGCCCGCGTCGAGGTCGACGTCCGCGGCCGGCGCGTCGAGTGCGAGGTGGTCAAACCGCCGTTCGTGACGGCGAAAACCCGCTAGCCACCGGAGATACAATTCCTTCCATGACTGACGGCCCCCTCGAGTTCACCGTTCACCGCAACGCGGAACCGGCGACCGACGGGGTACGCGCCGAGATCCTCGCCAACCCCGGCTTCGGCCGCTTCCACACCGATCACATGGTGTCGATCGACTACACCACCGACGCCGGCTGGCACAACGCCCGCGTGCTGCCCTACGGCCCGATCGAGCTGGACCCGTCGGCGCTCGTGCTGCATTACGCGCAGGAGATCTTCGAAGGGCTCAAGGCCTACCGGTGGGCCGACGGGTCAGTGGTGTCGTTCCGCCCGGAGTCCAACGCCGCGCGGCTGCGGTCCTCGGCCCGCCGACTCGCCATCCCGGAACTGCCCGAGGAGGTGTTCCTCGAATCGCTGCGCCAGCTCATCGCGATCGACGAACAGTGGGTGCCGCCCGCCGGCGGCGAGGAGTCGCTGTACCTGCGGCCGTTCGTCATCGCCACCGAACCGGGCCTCGGTGTCCGGCCCGCCAACGAGTACCGCTACCTGCTGATCGGATCACCGGCCGGGGCGTACTTCCCGCGCGGCATCAAACCGGTCAGCGTGTGGCTGTCCCACGAATACGTGCGGGCCAGTCCCGGCGGCACCGGCGCGGCGAAGTTCGGCGGCAATTACGCGGCGTCGCTTCTCGCGCAGGCGCAGGCCGCGGAGAACGGCTGCGACCAGGTGGTGTGGCTCGACGCGATCGAACGCCGCTACGTCGAGGAGATGGGCGGGATGAACCTGTTCTTCGTCTTCGGCAGCGGCGGTTCGGCACGGCTGGTGACACCGGAGCTGAGCGGTTCGCTGCTGCCGGGGATCACGCGAGATTCGTTGCTGCAGTTGGCCACCGACGCCGGCTTCGCCGTCGAGGAGCGCAAGATCGACGTCGACGAGTGGCAGAAGAAGGCCGCCGCGGGGGAGATCAGCGAGGTGTTCGCGTGCGGCACCGCCGCGGTCATCACACCGGTCAGCCACGTCAAGCACAGCGACGGCGAGTTCACCATCGCCGACGGTGAGCCCGGCGAGGTGACGATGGCACTGCGCGACACGCTGACCGGCATCCAGCGCGGCACCTTCGCCGACACGCACGGCTGGATGGTCAAGCTCACCTAGCCTGCGATGTGCACCGGTGGGTCGGCGAAGGCGGGATCCCACGAACGCTGAACGGGGCTCATCGGCTCGCAGTGCCGCGCGGGCACCAGGTGCGAACTCAGGCCGCTGGGCACCCAGCGGGGGAACGCGACGCAGCGCTGCCACGAACCGTCGGGTTGGACGGGCCCGTCGCACTTGCTGATGTACGGACCGCCGTAGAGACACCCGGCGGCGGCCGGGGGCGCCGTGCCGATCAGCCCTGCGGCCATCAGCAGGGCGGCGACCGCTCCGACGATGCAGCGCTTCATGGTGTTCTCCCGTCGCCAGGCCCGCCGACCACGGTCGACGCTACCGCTCGGGTGACCGGTTCGTGCCGAGATCAAACGCACTCGGATCGCCGACGCCTCACCTGACCACCAGGCCAAGCGCCACCACCGTCGTCGTCACCTCGATCGCCGCACCCACCACGTCCCCGGTGATCCCGCCGAAGCGGCGCACGCAGTGCCGCACCAGCATCGCGGCGAGGCCCACCCCGATCACCACCGTCAGTGGGCCCTGCCAGAGCCGTTCGGTGGCCGGAACCGCCAGCGCCGCAACGCCGACAAGCCACCCCAGGACCACCCACACGGGCTGGGTGCCCGCCACGCGGCCACCGAGCGCGCTGCCCTCGGCGGCGGGTGTCCCGCGCCGGCAGGCCACCAGCGCGGCGACCCGGCCCGCCGCCACCGCCGCGACCACTGCCGCGACACCCGACCACCCGCCGGGCAGCATCGAGAACGCGAAGGCCTGCGCGCCCACCGCGACCACGATCGACGCCGCACCGAACGCGCCGGCCGACCCGTCGCGCATCACGCGCAGGGCGCGCTCGGGCGGGCCGTAGCACCCCAGCCCGTCGACCGTGTCGGACAGCCCGTCGATGTGCATACCGCGGGTCGCCAGCAGCAGCGCGGCGACGGCCAGCAGGCCGGCCAGCGCGCTGTGCGGCCCGAACGCCCACGACCCCGCCCAGAGCACCGCGGCGGCGACCGCGCCCAGCGCGATCCCGACACCCGGCAGCGCCGTCAGCACCCCACGGCCCAGCGGTCCCGCCCGCCCCGCAGGGACCGGCAGCACCGTTCCGAAGGCGAAAGCCCCTGCCAGCGAACGGATCACGACGAGACGCCGGCCTCGTCGAAGGTGGCCATACCAGCCAGCGCCGCCACCGCGGCGCGCCGCGCCGGCAGCGCCACGGCGGCGCCGGTGCCCTCACCGAGCCGCATACCCAGGTCGAGGATCGGGGTCAGGCCGAGACTGTCGAGGGCCAGGGTGTGGCCGGGTTCGGGGGACCGGTGCCCGGCCTGCCACCACTGCCGCGCACCCGGCGCGAGCCGATCGGCCACCAGCGCGGCCGCCGTCACCACCAGGCCGTCGAGCAGTAGCGGAGTCCGGCGCACTGCAGCCTGTGCGCAGAACCCGGCCATCGCCGCCAGATCGGCGCCGCCGCAGATCCGCAGCAGCGCAACCGGATCCGCAGCCGCCGTCCGTGCGCGGTACATGGCGTCGCGGACCGCGGCGGTCTTGCGCGCCCAGCCGGCGTCGTCGATGCCGGTCCCGCGCCCGACCACCACCACGGGTTCGGAGTTCGTCAGGACGGCGATCAAAGCCGTTGCGGCCGTGGTGTTTCCGATGCCCATGTCGCCGGCGACCAGCAGGTCGGCGCCGGAGTCCACCTCGTCGTCGGCGATCCGCCCGCCCGCCGCCAGCGCCGCCTCGGTCTCCTCGTCGCTCAGCGCGTCCTCGACCGCGATGTTGCCGCTGCCGCGCCGCACCTTGACCGCGCCGATCGCGGGTGTCAGCGGTGCGTCGCAGTTCACCGCGACGTCGACGACCCGCACCCCGGCGCCCGCCACGTCTGCCAGGGCGTTGATCGCCGCTCCACCCGCCGAGATGTTGGCGACCATCTGCGCGGTGACCTCGGCCGGATACGCCGACACCCCGGCGGCGGCGACACCGTGGTCACCGGCGAACACCACCACCCGCGGCCGGCTGAACTGCCGGGGCGGGCACACACCCTGGCAGGCCGACACCCACACCGACAGCTCCTCGAGCCGGCCGAGCGCCCCCGCCGGTTTGGTGAGTCGGTCCTGACGCGCCCGTGCCTCGGCCGCGGCGCCCGCGTCCGGCGGCACCACATCGGCGAATCCGGCGACGGCGAAGTTCACGACGGCTCCTTCACGGTGATCGGTTGGCCCGCGACGATCAGCACCACACGCTCGCATGTCGCGGCCAGCCGCTGGTTGAGCGCGCCGAGTTCGTCGGCGAACCGGCGTCCGGCCGGCGTCGCGGGCACCACGGTCAACCCGACCTCGGGGCTGACCAGGGCCAGGGGAGCGGTGAACGCGGCAACCGCCGCCACCAGCGCGTCGATGCCGGCCGCCGCCGAACCCGCGTTCCACGCGTCGCAGCGGTCCATCTCCGCGGTCAGCCACCCGCCGATGTCGTCGACCAGAGTCGCGGTGGCGGGACCGTCACGCAGGGCGGCGGGAACGTCGGTGGTCTCGGTGGTCAGCCAGTCGCCGGGTCGGCGCCGACGGTGTGCGGCGACGCGCGCCGACCACTCGTCGTCGGCGGCCGGCAACGCCCCGGTCGCCACGTAGCGCACGGGACCCTGCTGCGCTGCCGCGGCGATCTCGGTCTCGGCCCACTGCGACTTACCCGAGCGGATGCCGCCGAGAACGAGCGTGCGCACCGTCGCCGGTCGCCTCAGGCGACTTTGGCGCCGCGCTCGACCTGCGGACGCGGTGCCCGCATCCGGCGCAGCTGCGACGCCCGGCTGGCCGCGTAGAAGCCCAGCTTCCACCCGGATTCGGTGTTACCCGGGAACTTCTCGTCGACCAGGCGGTTGACCTTTCGGCCGACGACGAACCCGTCGATGATCATGATGAGGACCAGCACGAGCATGGCCGGCGACAGCAGCCGCTGCACCTCGATCGACGGCACCGCGAGCATCACGAAGATCAGCGCCAGGGCGGCGGGCATGAACAGGCCGAGGACGTTGCGCCGCGCATCGACCACGTCGCGGGCGAAGCGCCGCACCGGCCCCTTGTCGCGGGGCAGCAGGTAGCCGTCGTCGCCGGCCATCATCTTCTCGCGGCGCTCGGCCATCGACGCGCGCCGTTCCAGTTTCTCGGCCTTGCGCTCTTCCTTGCTCAGCTTGGGCCCGCGCAACTCCTTGCGGCGGCGGCGTGCCTCGGCGGCGGTCAGCGGGGCGGGGGCCACCGGACCCCGCCGTTTGGCGGCGTCGCGTTTCGGGGTGGGCCTGCCCTTGGGGGCGGTTCTGCGCTCCCTGGTGTCGGGCTCGGGATCCGCCGGCGCCGCGGTCACCGCGGCGTTCTCGGGGTTCTCGTCGTCGTTCTTCCGGCCCAGCAGTTTCACATCCGCCAGGTTACTTGCCGGTCGACGGGCCCCGGCCGGGCGGGAGTCACCTCGGGAATAGCGCGAAAGCAAGGTACCGTTGAGGTAGTGGACCGCCGGCGATCGTCGGCGCGTGCCCCGTGAACCAGCAGCAGGGATGCAAAGGGAGAGCAATGACTGTTCAGGACGAGTCGGCGACCGCCACCGCAACCCACGGTGTGCTCCTCACCGAAGCCGCGGCCGCCAAGGCGAAGGCCCTGCTCGACCAGGAGGGCCGCGACGACCTGGCGCTGCGCATCGCCGTGCAGCCGGGCGGCTGCGCCGGACTGCGCTACAACCTGTTCTTCGACGACCGGGCGCTCGACGGCGACCTGACCGCGGAGTTCGGCGGCGTCAACCTGACCGTCGACCGGATGAGCGCCCCCTACGTGCAGGGCGCCACGATCGATTTCGTCGACACCATCGAGAAGCAGGGCTTCACGATCGACAACCCGAACGCCACGGGCTCCTGCGCCTGCGGCGACTCCTTCAACTGATCGGCTAGTACTGGCTGCCGGTGCGCAGCAGATACGAGCAGACCAGCACTTCGTTGTCCCGGATGAGCAGCTGCGCGACCGCCTGCTCCTCCTCGTTGGGAGGCTGCTGGCCGCGGGCCGAACCGCGAGCCGGCGCCACCCGCATGGTGAACAGCACCTGAGCCTGATTGGCCGACCACGGCACGATCGTGTCGATGGACGTCACCTCCGCGCGACTGAACTGCTTGCGGAACGCATCGCCGGCGAGACCGGCCAGCGCCAGATCCGACCGCTTCTCCTTCACGGCGTCGAACAGGCCGCACAGCGCATGCCGGGCGATCTGCTCGTCGTCGCCGTTGGACAACGCGTCGAGGTAGCCCTGGATGGCGGTGCGGGCGGACGCGTCGCTGAGCGGCCCGGAGGCCTGCGGTGCACCGTCGTCACGGGTCGCGACGATCACCACGGCGACGAGCGCGGCCACCAGCACCGCCACCGCCACCGCCCACAGCACCCGTTTGCGGCCCCGCTTCGGATACTGCACCGGTGGCGGCAGCATGCCCGGATAGGCCGAGGGCACCGGACCCGGATAAGGTTGCGGTGCGGCCTGATGCGGCGGAAGCGGTTGCTGGGGATAGGACTCCGGATAGGGGTACGGGCCAGCCATCAAGAACGTCGCTCCAACGGATAGTGATGTGAGATCAGATCGCCTGTCTACAGTGACCGCGGCGGGCACTTGTACGCAGGTTAGCGCACAGTCGGTGCGCCGCCCGGGGACGACGGGGTCCCGGGTCCGGCCGCTAAGGTCGGGTAGTCCAGACGATTTTGAAGGGTGACACGTCGTGACCATTGCGGTGACCGGGTCCATTGCGACCGACCATCTGATGCGATTCCCGGGCCGCTTCGCCGACCAGCTGCTCGCCGAACACCTGCAGAAGGTGTCGCTGAGCTTCCTCGTCGACGACCTGGTCATCCACCGCGGCGGCGTCGCGGGCAACATGGCCTACGCGATGGGCATCTTGGGCGGGCAGCCGACGCTGGTCGGCGCCGTCGGCAAGGACTTCGACGACTACCGGGGCTGGCTGACCGCCCACGGTGTGGACTGCGACAGCGTCCTGGTCTCGGAGACGGCCTACACCGCCCGCTTCGTCTGCACCACCGACGAGGACATGGCTCAGCTGGCGTCGTTCTACCCGGGTGCGATGTCCGAATCCCGCAATATCAAGCTCGCCGACGTCGTCGCCCGCACCGGCACGCCGGATCTGGTGATCATCGGCGCCAACGACCCGGACGCGATGTTCCTGCTCACCGAGGAGTGCCGCGCGCTGGGGCTGCCGTTCGCCGCCGACCCCAGCCAGCAGCTGGCCCGCCTCTCAGGTGAGGAGATCCGCAAGCTCATCGACGGGGCCACCTACCTGTTCACCAACGACTACGAGTGGGACCTGCTGCTGCAGAAGTCCGGCTGGTCGGAGGCCGAGGTGATGCGGCAGATCCAGCTGCGGATCACCACGCTGGGTGAAAAGGGCGTCGACCTCGTCGGACGCGACGGCACCTTCGTCCACGTCGACGTGGTCCCCGAGACGCACAAGGAAGATCCCACCGGCATCGGCGACGCGTTCCGGGCCGGATTCCTCACCGGCCGCAGCGCCGGGCTGAGCCTCGAGCGGGCCGCCCAACTCGCCTCGCTGGTGGCGACGCTGGTGCTCGAGGCGCCGGGCCCGCAGGAGTGGAAGTGGGACCGCGACGCCGGCGCCGCCGAGCTCGCCGACGCCTACGGCGCCGCCGCCGCCGAGGAGATCGGCGAGGCGCTCGGCGCCGACAGGGCCTGAGGCAGCGCTACAGCTGCACGGGATAGTGCGGCTCGCTGATCTGCGGCGTGACGCTGCCCTCGATGAAGATCGCATGCCACAGCATGAAGATCAGCACGGTCCACAACCGGCGGCTGTGATCGCTGACACCGGTGCGGTGCTCGTCGAGCATCGTGCGCACGGCGTCGGCGTCGATGAGATCGCCGGTCTGTGACGCCGCGACCGTCTCGTAGGCCCACTCCAGCAGTTCCCCGGACCGCAACCAGTGCCGGATCGGCACCGGGAAGCCCAGCTTGGGCCGGTTGAGCACGTGGGCGGGGACCACCGGTTCCAGCGCGCGCCGCAGGGCGAACTTCGTGGTGGCCCGCGTGATCTTCTGCTCCAGCGGCAGCCGCGACGCGACCGCGAACACCTCGGGATCGAGGAACGGCACCCGCAGTTCGAGCGAGTTGGCCATCGTCATCTTGTCGGCCTTGACCAGGATGTCGCCACGCAGCCAGGTGAACAGGTCGATGTGCTGCATGCGTGCGACCGGGTCCCAGCCGTCCGATTCGCGGTAGAGCGCGGACGTGACGTCGGTATGCGTCCACTCCGGCGAGAAGCGCCGCAGCACCGCGCGCAGATGCTCGTCGGAGAAGCTGCGGGCATTGCCGTAGTAGCGCTCCTCGAGGGTCTGCGAACCGCGGTGCAGCAGGCTCTTCCCGCGCATGCCCTCG
The DNA here is from genome assembly GCF_001499995.1 of Mycobacterium sp. IS-1496. Lineage (GTDB taxonomy): Bacteria > Actinomycetota > Actinomycetes > Mycobacteriales > Mycobacteriaceae > Mycobacterium. The sequence continues at coordinate 3,594 of NZ_LQIU01000046.1, read as the reverse complement.
GGCAGCGGGGCCGACGCCCGGCGCAACGAGCGGCGCACCGGCCGGGGCAGGTAGTCGAACGCGCGCAGCGACAGCGGCTCGCGGTAGATGGTGTACCCGCCGAACAGCTCGTCGGCGCCCTCCCCGGAGAGCACCACCTTGACGTGCTTACGCGCCTCGCGGGCGATGAAGTACAGCGGTACCAGCGCCGGATCGGCCACCGGTTCGTCGAGATACCAGACGATCGCGGGCAGCGCCTCGACGAACTCGGCCTGGCTGACCACCTTGGTGACGTGACGGGCGCCGATCGCCTCCGCGGAGGCCACCGCGACGTCGACCTCCGAGAAACCCTCGCGCTCGAACCCGGTGGTGAACGTGATCAGCCGGGGGTTGTGGCGCATCGCGAGCGCGGCGATCGCGGTCGAATCGATACCGCCGGACAGGAAGGCCCCGACGGTGACGTCCGCGCGCATGTGCTTGGCGACCGAATCCTCGAGCACCGCGGTGATCTCGTCGTAGCGGGCCTGGTCGGCGCCGGGCGCGGACCCGGTGCGGAACGGGACTGCGTCGAAACGGGGGGTGAAGTAGCGGGTCACCGACGGCTGCTGACCGGGCCGCATCCGCAGATAGCTGCCCGACTCCAGTCGGCGCACACCCCGGTGCAGCGTCTCGGGCTCGGGAACGTACTGCAGCACGGTGTAGTGCTGGACGGCCCGCTCGTCCAGGCCGGTGTCGAAGCCGAGCTCGTCGGCCACGGCGAGCAGACACTTCTTCTCGCTGCCGACCGCGGTGCCGCCGGGACCGGTCGCGATGTAGAGCGGTTTGATCCCGAACGGGTCCCGCGCGCAGAACAGTTCCCCCTCGACGGTGTCCCACAGCGCGAACGCGAACATGCCGCGCAGCCGCGACAACGCGGCCGGACCCCAGTGGTGGTAGGCGGCGACGATCGCCTCGCCGTCCCCGTCGGTGGTGAACTCGGCGCCGAACTCCGAGCGCAGTACCTCGCGCAGTTCGAGGTAGTTGTAGATCTCGCCGTTGAACACCAGGACATAGCGCAGCGGCGCCTCGGGCGGGCCCCAGCGCAGCGGTTGGTGACTGTGCGCGATGTCGATGATCGACAGCCGGTTGAAGCCCAGCACGATGCCCGGATCCGCTTCGTCGTCCGACCAGGTTCCCGGTTCGTCGGGCCCCCGGTGACGCATCAGCTCAGCAGCCCCCGAAACCGCGCCGACCAGCGCGGGGGAGGGCTGCGCGGACGGGTCTTTCAGGAACGCCAGCAGTCCGCACACGGCGCCAAGTATGCCCAATGCCGCGGCGGCGGGGCGCGACGGCACACAAAGGTCGGGTGTGTCGAGACCGGCACTCGGGCGTGGTCTACGCTGCGTAGTATTCAACGGTGGCATGGACCGCACAGCGGTCGGCTTAGCGGACTCTAGGAGGCGCCAACGTGACCCCTCGCGGGCTGAAGGCGGTGGCACGAAAAGCCGCACTGGTGGTGGTTCTGGGTGCCACCGCACTGGTGCTCAGTGGCTGCAGCTGGTCGGAGGTGCTCGGGCTGGGCTGGCCGAAGGGCATCACGCCCGAGGCTCATCTGAACCGTGAGCTGTGGATCGGTTCGATGATCGCCGCCCTGGTCGTCGGCGGCATCGTCTACATCCTGATCTTCTGGGTGAGCGCCTTCCACCGGAAGAAGGCGTCGGACACCGAGTTGCCGCGCCAGTTCGGCTACAACATGCCGCTGGAGCTGGTGCTCACGGTCATCCCGTTCCTGATCATCTCGGTGCTGTTTTACTTCACCGTCGTGGTCCAGGAGCAGATGCTGGCCAAGGAGGACAATCCCGAGGTCGTCGTCGACGTGACGGCGTTCCAGTGGAACTGGAAGTTCGGCTACAACAAGGTCAACTTCGCCGACGGCACGATGAACTACGACGGTGCCGACGAGGAGCGCAGCGCCGCCGTGGCCTCGCGTCCCAGCGAAGAAGGCGCCGGCGCCGTGGGTGAGCCGGAAGAGGCCCACACCGAGCACGGTGCGATCGCGGGTCAGAACCCCGAGGACCGCAGTTACCTGGCGTACGACGAGATCGAGACGCTGGGCACCAGCGACGAGATCCCGATCCTGGTGCTGCCGTCCGAGAAGCGCGTCGAGTTCCGCATCGCCTCGGCCGACGTCGCGCACGCCTTCTGGGTGCCGGAGTTCCTGTTCAAGCGGGACGTGTACCCGAACCCCGAGCAGAACAACTCCGACAACGTCTTCCAGATCAGCGAGATCACCGAGACCGGGGCGTTCGTGGGCCGGTGCGCGGAGCTCTGCGGGACCTACCACGCGATGATGAACTTCGAGGTGCGCGTCGTGCCGCCGAACGACTTCAAGGCGTACCTGAACCAGCGCATGGCGGGGAAGACGAACGCCGAGGCGCTGATCGCCATCAACCAGCCACCCACCGCCGTCACGACCAAGCCGTTCGACACGCGGCGCGGCGAGATGGCCCCGCAAGCGAGCAGGTAGGACTTCTCGATGCACATCGAAGCCAGGTTGTTCGAATTCCTCACCGCGTTCTTCGCCCTGTCGGCCGTCGTGTACGCCACGCTGACCGCGATGTTCGGCGGCGGCGGGGTGGAGTGGGCGGGTACCACCGCGCTGGTGCTGACCACCGGCCTGACCCTGATCGTCGGCACGTTCTTCCGGTTCGTCGCCCGGCGTCTGGACACCCGGCCCGAGGACTACGAGGACGCCGAGATCAGCGACGGTGCCGGTGAACTCGGATTCTTCGCGCCGCACAGCTGGTGGCCGATCATGATCGCGCTGTCCTTCTCCACCGCCGCGGTGGGCGCCGCGCTGTGGCTGCCGTGGCTGATCGTCGCGGGCATCGTTTTCGTGCTCACCTCGGCCGCCGGTCTCGTCTTCGAGTACCACTGGGGCCCCGAGAAGCACTGATCCTTCGCTCCACACGGGCCGAAAGATCACGAATCGGGCAACACTTGACCGGCGAACCGTGCTGTGACGGTCGCCGGTCACCCGTCGTTGGGTAGTGTTTGCCGGGGCGCGGTGAGCCGTTACGGCCGCATGCCCGCGCCGGTGACGCAGTCGAGAAGGAATAGGCGTAGATGAGCGGGCCGAACCCCCCAGGGCCGGACTCGCCGGGACCGGACCAGCCCGAGCGGGAGGGCGGTCGGCACTCGGCACCCGACGACGCGACCGAGCAGGTCGGCGCTGCCGAGGAACCGGCCGCCGCCACCGGTGAGACGGAGTTCTACTCCCAGGCGTATTCCGCCCCGGAATCGGAGCAGTTCAGCAGTGGGCCCTATGTGCCGGCGGACCCGGCGCTGTACGACTACGACAGCTACGAGCCGGCATCCGACCTCGGTGAGGAGTCGGTGCCGCCGCGCTGGCCCTGGGTCGTCGGTGTCACCGCGATCATCGCCGCGATCTCGCTGGTGGTGTCGGTGGCGCTGCTGGTGACCAAGACCGACACCGATCAGTTGGCCACCCCGGCGACCACCACGACGACGCCCCCGCCGCCGGTGCAGGACGAGATCACCACGACGACCCCGCCGCCGACCACCACCACACCGGCCGGTCCCCGGCAGGAGACCTATACGGTGACCGGCACGAAG
>NZ_LQIU01000045.1 GCF_001499995.1 Mycobacterium sp. IS-1496 | reverse complement strand
CGCGACCGCAACACCAAATGACCGCCCACAACACACTCCAATCAAGAAGGGTGTTGCATCCACCGCTTGAAACCGCCCGCCGAATCGTGATCTCCCGGCAGTCTCGACTTCGAGGCCCCACACCGGTCGGCATCCTCTCGGTTGCGCACACCCAGCCGTCGCGGCTCGCGCGGCCATCTGGTCCTACACGGTATGCCCGAACCGCACATTGCTCGTCTCGAAGGCGCACGAGACCACGGGGCCGCGCCATCCGCGTCAACGAATGTTGACGCGCCACACGCATGTGCCCGCTCGGCCTGCCTTCGGACGCGCGAACGCGGCGATGCGGCCCGGTAGTCGGCGCGCTTCTCAGTCCGACTCCACCCACCACGGCGGAAAACTGATGTCGAGCCGCTCACTGCGCCGGTAACCCGACCATGTCGGCACACCCGCCGGCTGCCCGCGGTAGACGCCGCGCGCAGCCGCGACAACCCGCGAGTGCTGCGTCGGCCACTGCAACTCCGTCGCGATGTCCTCCAATGCGGACAGGCGATGGTCGTCCAGGGCGCGGTCGACCAACGGCAGCGCGGGGAGCGCATTGCTCTTGTCGCCGTTGCACCGCCGGCACGCCAACACCAGATTGGCGAGACCGTCGATCCCCACCAGCGACCACGGCAGCACATGGTCGACCGGGTTGTCCGGCGGCAGCTGCGTACCGCAGTAGAAGCACTGCGGTCCGAACGCCTCCTTGTACGGCTCGCGGACTGCCGCCAACGCCGTCCGCTCTCTGCCGAACAGGTGCCCCGCGACGTCGGGCACGTCGGAGTCGAGGAACTTGTTCATTCGCCGCACGTCCTCGACCCACATGCTCTCGAGCGCCGGTTTGAGCAATCCGGCCAAGCGGGCCAGGCCGTACGCGACACCAGGATTGAGCGTGATGGCATCGCCCCGTGCGCGCACCGCGGACCGCGATACGTTCTCGCCAAGGAAGGAATCGTCGTACAGGAAAGGATCACTCACCGACGAACCCGGCAGCTTCTGCAGGCGGGGGAGGGGCTGCTTGATGAGGGCGATCGCGATCCGGTCGATGGCCACCGCGTATGCCGCCGGCGCGCGCAGCACGGCGACTTCGAGGGACATCCGGCCGTTTCCGGCCTTCGCCGCCGACCGTAACTCCTTCGTGGCGTCGATGATTCGCGTTCGGCTCCCTGTTCGGCGCTGAGCCAGATCGTGCCCTTCGAAGGGCCGGACCTGGTGCCAGTACAGCGCCAGCACCCGGTGGGCGAGATCGGGGATGGGGACCGTCAACGCGTCGTCGTCTCGCCGCGGCAGATTCTCGATCGCATGCTCGATCAACGCCATCAACGTGGCGAGCTTGTAGGTGGCGTCGCGCTGGCCTTGCTCGAGAATAGCGATGACGCGCTGGCCGAGCAGCAGCGGATCACTCGCCACGAGCGCCTACGCTACGGCTTCGTCGTCGGTTTGCCCGCGATCGGCTCGACGGTCAGCGTCATCGGCTTGCCCTCGCGCAGGATCTCGACCGGCGTGCCCTTGCCGATCTCGAGTTGACGCACCGCGACGACGAACCCGTCGAGGTCGCCGACCTCACGGTCACCGATCTTGACGACGACGTCGCCGTCCTTGATCCCCGCACGCTCCGCCGGCTCACCCTGCTTGACCTCGGTCACCTTCGCCCCGGCCGAGCTGGTGTCGCTGACCGACTGCGCGGTCAAACCCAGTGTGGGATGGGCGATCACGCCGTCGCGCATCAGCGTCTCGACGACGTGCTTCATCTCATTGACTGGAATCGCGAAGCCCAACCCGCTGGCGCTGTCCGACAGCGACTTGCCTGCCGCGTTGATGCCGATCACCTCGGCGTTCATGTTGATCAGCGGGCCACCCGAGTTGCCGTGGTTGATCGCTGCGTCCGTTTGCACCGCCGAGATGACGATGTCCTCACCCGAACGTTCCGCCGAGAGCCGCACCGCGCGGTTCAGCGCGCTGATGATGCCCTGCGTGTCGGTGCTCCGCAGACCCAGCGGCGCACCGGCGGCGATCACCTCCTGGCCCACCCGCAGGCGGTTCGAGTCACCCAGTCGCGCGACCGTCAGGTGGTCGACGTTGTTGACCTTCAGCACCGCCAGATCCGTCACCGGGTCACGTCCGACGACGTGCGCCGGCACGGTCTTGCCGTCGTTGAAGATCACCGACAGCTTCCACTTCTTCGTATCGCTCGCGGCCTCTTCGACCACGTGGTTGTTGGTGACGATGTAGCCGCGGCCGTCCACGACCACCCCGGAACCCTGGGACCCGGACTGGTCGCTGACCGCCTCGATGGTGACCACCGAGTCCGCGACCGCGTCGGCGACCTTGGTGAACCGGCCCTCCGCCTCACCGTCGCGGACGGTGTCCGACACGTTGACCTTCGGAATCGAGAACGCCTCGATGATCGACGCCGTCCTGCTGCCCATCCACCCGCCGGCCAGCCCCACGACAAGCGCGAGGACGCCGAGCAGGACGAGCGCGGGACGCGACACCTTCCCGCTGAAGAGCACGTCGATGAGGCCGAGCTTGGGACCGGCCGGGACGGGGGCAGCCTGCGCGACAGCCGCCGGTGGTGGCGTCTCGGCCTGCGGCGGCCAGGGCTCGGCGGCATCGGAGTCGTCGTCAGCCGCGGGGTGGCCGAAGACGTCGTCGAGCACGGGGCCGGGGGACTGATTGGTCGGCGTGTATTCACCCTGGTCACGACGCCGCTCAGGGGCCGCGAACGCCCCCTGGACGCCGTCCGGGCGGCCGAAGGCGCGCTGCGTCGCCGGATCGACTGGTGAAGCCCCCTCACCAGGCGGTGTACCGGTCGGCTGATCCCGCTCGCTCACGCGCGCTCACTTCCTCCATCGACGTCTGGCGGTTGCCATCCTCCATCATGCCGTCAACCGCCGGCTGCTCGTTGAGCCCGCAAGATGTGGCGTACTCGCTCGGTGGAATCGAACCGCCGGCCCGGGCCAGGTGCTTCGATCGTCGTATGGGGCAGGTGAGGCTCCGCTTGGTCCGCCGCAGATACGAGGCGGCAGCTCTGCACGGTGACACCGATGCCATGTACTACCTCGGCTACCTCTACAGACAGTCGACCGATCCGGCCGACGTCGAGTTGGCGCTGCGTTGGCTCGAGACCGCCGCCGGCGCGGGCCACGCCACCGCGATGTACGCGCTCGGCTACCACCACGCGAACAGCCTGCCGCCGGATCTGGACTGCGCGGCACGCTGGTACCGGCGCGCAGCGAGCGCCGGGAACGCCGACGCCGTGTACGGATTGGGATACCTGTACGCGGCGTTGACCCACCCGGCCGATGTGGGGCAGGCCGAGCGCTGGTACAGGCGCGCCGCCGACGCCGGCGACCGCCGGGCCATGTACAACCTCGGCCGCCTGTACGAGAAGCGGAAGAAGCCACCCGACCTGCGCTCAGCGCTGCACTGGTACGGCCGTGCGGCGAAGGCCGGGGACACCGACGGCATGGAAGGTCTCGGATCCGTCTACGCGGACACGATAAAACCGCCGGACCTCGACCGGGCGTGCAGTTGGTATCAGCGCGCCGCTGCGGCCGGCAGTGCGGACGCCATGTACGAGCTCGCGAAGCTGTACGGAAAACGCATGCAGCCGCCCCAACCGGACGAGGCGCATCACTGGTACGTGCGCGCGGCCGCCGCGGGCAGCGACGAAGCGCTCGACGAACTGCAGACGCTCGACCCGGTCGCGGCGGATCGGGTGCGGCGCCGGCGTCGCATCCGTCGCTGGGCGACGCTGCAGCGGGACTGATCCGAGTCGCCGCCCGCACTCTAGGATGGCCGCACACCACCGGCACGACGACGGGGCGCGGATTGACTCAGGGCAGACTGCGCAAGCAGCCAGTTCAGGAGCGGTCGCGCGCGACCATCCAGAGGATCCTCGACACGGCGTCACGCCTGTTGGTCGAGGTCGGCTACGACGCCGTCGCCGGCTCCCCCACGCTGCTCTTGCAGGAGTCCGGCGTGAGCCGCGGCTCCTTCTACTCGTTCTTCGAGACCCCGGAGAAGGTTCTCGAGCAGTTGGCCTTCCAGTGCATGCAGGACTCGGCCGTGACACTCGTGGACGATCTGCGGCCGGGTCGGCACGCGCACTGGAACGACGTCATCGACACACTGGTGGACTTCTACGTCGGCTCGTTCAAACGTCCGCTCGTCCGCGAACTGTGGGTGTGCCAGCACCTGACCCCTCCGGTGCGGACCGCCGACCGGGAGTGGATGAACAATGTCGCCGCCATGATGCTGGCGGCGTTCCAGGCGTTCGAGCCGATGTTCAGCCGGCTCACGGTGCTTCAGTGCCTCGTCGCCGTCGAGATCCTCGAGCGCCTGTTCCAGTACGCCTATACCGAGGATCCCGACGGCGATCCGCGCACCATCGATGAGATCCGTGTCGTGCTGATTCAGTACTTCACGGCGTACTCGGAACCCGATCCCGGCCCCGCCGGATAGCCAGCACCACCCCGATCGCCGCCGCCACCGGGAACACGGCGAGCAGCGAGTACGCCAGGGCGGGTGAACCGCCGACGAGCATCGGGAAGTTGAGCACCACCAGCGTGCCCGCCAGGAGGAGTCCGGCCAGGCCCAGTGCCGGAGCCACTTTCGTCGTCCACACGTTGCCGGTCCCGAGCCCGCGTAGGAAGAACGTCAGGACGGCCAGGCTGGTCAACATCAGCAGGATGAGGAACCCGGAGGTGGTCAGCCCGCCCATTTAGGCGAACACCTGCAGCATGGGGTCGAGGCCCAGCATGGCGAAGACGAGGATCGCCGCCGCGCAGAGCACGGTCTGCGTCAGAGATCCCATGTGCGGGGACACATGTCGCGTGTGCGTGAGCCCCAGCCGGGACGGCAGCACCCCCGACTGACCGAGCGCGTGGAAGTACCGCGCCGTCACGTTGTGGAACGACAGGATGCACGCGAAGATGCTCGTCAACAACAGCACCTGCGCCACGATCGAGCCCACCGCGCCGAGGTAGTTCTGCGTGGTCGCGACGAGCATGCCCGCGGGATCACCCAGCGACTCCTCGACGACACCCGTCGGCCCCCACGCGACGACCAGGCTGTAGGCCGAGACGGCGTAGAACAGGCCGATCGACACGACGGCGATGTAGGTCGCCCGCGGGATGGTCCTGCCGGGGTTGCGGGCCTCGTCACGGAACACCGCGGTGGCTTCGAAGCCGACGAAACCCAGCAGCGCGAACGTCAGTCCGACGCCCAACTCCCCGGAGAGGACCGCACCGGTGGTGAACGGTTCCGCGGAGTATCCTTCGGCGCCGCCGGTCGCGAACACGACCGCCACCAGAACCGCGACGATGCCGACTTCGGCGACGAGCAGGATGCCCAACACCTTCGACGACAGGTCGATGTGCCGGTACCCGAGGACGCCGACCAGGGCGACGGTGAGCAGACAGTAGACCCACCAGGCGATGTCGGGCCCGCCGAGGCTGACCACGGTGATGTTGAGCTGAACGCCCATGAGCGTCAGCGCGGACACCGGAGCCGCCACGTAGGTGACGATCGCCACCAGAGCCGTTGCGGTACCCGACTTCTCACCGATCCCGTGCTGGACATAGGTGTAGAAGGCACCGGGTCGCGGTATGCGCGAGGCCATCTGGGACATACCGACGGAGAACAGGATCAGGATCGCCGCCGACGCGAAGAACATGACGGGGAAACCGAGCCCGTTGCCGAACGCGAAGCCCATCGGGATGACGCCGCCGACGACGGTGAGCGGTGCGGCCGCGGCGACCACCATGAAGACGATCGAGGCGACGCCGAGGTTGCCGGTGAGCTTCGTCGCCGAGGGTGGCGCGGCCGGCGTGGAAGCCGCCGGGGTGCCGACCGCGGGGGCCGGGATGATCATGTCGGTCATCTCAGGGTCCCGTCTACTCGCTGTTGGCCATGAAGGCGGTGAATTCCGGGGTGGCGCCGGCCCGCACGCGGTCCAGGTCGAAGCCGTAGGCGACCTCTTCGCCGCGGACGGCCCGCAGCGGGTCCTCGAAGTCGCGGATGTAGCCCATCGAGAACGCGCCCTCCTGGTAGCCCATCAACTTGAGCAGGTCGTCGTCGAGCGTTCTCGCGATCTCGAGTGGCACCGAAAGATATTGGTTCTCTTCCTGTCTCACCCATCCGACCGAGTAGTTGATGTTGATGGCGCGGCGCACCTTGTCCGACATGTTCGCGCCGCCGCTGTGCACGATCTTGCCGCTGTAGATGAGTACCGAGCCGCGCGACATCTCGGCCTGCAGGCAGTCGGCGTCGGTGTACTCCTTGGCGGTCAGCGCGTCGGGCAGGTGGCTGCCCGGCACGACGCGGGTGGCGCCCATCTCCGCGGTGTAGTCCGACAGCGCCCACAGCATGTTGCACTGCACGTGGTAGTCGCTGGGGAAGGGGAAGAAGTCCCATGCCACCTGGTCGCGGTGCAGACCCTGCGCGGACTCGCCGGGTTCGATGGAGATGATCTGCGTCAGCATCAGCTGGAACGCGCTGGCGTGACTGAGGAACTGCTCCACGACACCAAGGATCGTCGGGTTCTGGATGAGGGTGCGGCAGGACGGTGAGCGCGCGATGAGCGCACCGGTGCGCCGGGTCCGCTTGCCGAGGATCGCGTTGTACCCGATCGGGGTGTCGGCGATGTACGGGGCGATCTCCTCGTCGATCGCGTCCATGAGCGACGTGGGGACGAGGTTGTCGACGATGACGTAGTTGTCCCGGTCCAGGTGATCGACGATCTCCGAGACGGGTGTGCTGGCGGGAAGGTGATTGAGCGTGGTCATAGTTGGGCCTCCGGCGCGGTCAGCCAGGCTCCGTTGCCTTCGGCGATGTGGACTCAAATGCGACTGCAGTCGTGTTTTGAGTATGTGGCTGCGCCGGTGTCATCCCGGTAAAGCGTCGTGACAGTCTGGTTAAAGACGAATCCGACGGGTTTATTCGCGAGCTACCGCCCCGACGGCCCTCGCCGTTTCTGGTTCTTGCCCTTGTCCTGCGGCGGCTCTTCCCGCGGGCTGAGCCCCGTGATCCGCCCGAACGTGCTCACTCCGGGGAGGTCGCCCACCACCCGGAAGGCGGCGTCACGCTGCGCGGCCAGCGCCTCCAGTTGCGGCAGGATGCGGTCCATGGTCTGCAGGGTGGGATCGGCGAGCGCCATGTAGCGCTCGACTCGGTCGAGGGTCTTGTTGAGCCGTTCCGTTGCGGCAGCGAGGTTTTCGAGCAACCCGGGGAGCTGGGCGACGATCTGCGCCGACGCCGCCGGCACGCGCAGCGCCCCGCTGGCCGCGTCCTGTGCCGCCTGCAGCGCGGCCTGCGCCGCCGCGCGGACGTCGTTGGGCTGCGGGTTCTTCGAGTCAGCCATACCTCAACTGTGCCCCACATCCGGCCGCTTGCCACCTGCTCAACACAAGCGTTACCTAACCGCCACCCCGCGTCTTCGCCCGGACCGCCACCAGGCCGCCGCCGATGACGAGCACCATCCCGAGGTACATGTACAGCGTCGGCGGGTGGTGCCAGACGATCCAGTCGATCAACGCGGTGAACACGATGACGCAGTAGATGAACGGCCCGACCTTCTCGGCTGACGCGTACCGGTAGGCCACGACGATGAGAATCTGCGAGAACAGCTGCGCGAAACCGAGAGCGATCAGCCAGCCCCACGTCCGCGGCGGGAACGCCTGCCAGTCGAGAGCCGCGATGGGTACGGACATCACGGTCGACAGCAGGAAGTAGTAGAACAGCACCCGCGTCATCGGTTCGGTCGCCCCGAGCCAGCGCACCGTCATCATCGCGACGGCCAGCAGCACCGCCCCGGCGAGCGCCGACACCTCACCGATGTGGAACATGCGCGCCTGCGGTTGCAGCACAAGCACCACCCCGGCGAACCCGATGCCCGCCCCGATCCACGTCGCCCGCGCCACCGGCTGCCGTGTCACCACCCACGCCACCAGCGGCATCCACAGCGGAGCGCTGTAGGTCAGCAGCGTCGCGTTGGCCAACGGGATCTGGGAGATCGCGAAGAACAGCGCATACCAGCACGCGGTCCCGGTGACCGCCCGCATGACATGCAACCCGATCTTGGAGGTGCGCAGCGACGCCCACCCGTCGCGCGCCACGAGCGGGGCGATGAACACCAGGCAGATCAGGTTCTGGAACAGCAGCAGCACCCCGGTGGAGGTGTACTGACCCGCCACCTTCGCCAACGCGCCCACCAGCGCGACACAGAAGAACGCGGCCGTTGTCAGCGCCGCGCCCAGCGCGAGGTTCTCGGGCCGGTGCCCTACCGCAGCTCTCACTCAATTCCTCTGTAGCGCAGCCGCTTTGACGGCGTTACGGTTCATCCGGTCCGTCTCGCGCTCGAGGATGGTGTTCAGCGCGCGCGGGGCGACGACGTCGAGCGCCCGCAGCGCCAGGGCCTTACGGGGTGCGATGCGGATCGGCCTGGTGCGCGCCGCGGTGACCATCCACTCCGCGGCCTCGTCGGCGGACAGTGCGGCGACGCCGCTGTACGCCTGTGTCGGCGCGATCATCGGTGTCGCCACCAACGGGTAGTACACGGTCGTCGAGTGCACGCCCGTGTGGCCCCATTCGGTGTCGATGACCCGGCTGACGGCGCTCAGCGCGGCCTTGGATGCGTTGTAGGCGGCGAACATCGGCGACGACTCCGGCAGCACGCGCCAGGTGGCGACGTTGATGATGTGGCCGTCACCGCGTTCGATCATCCCGGGCGCCACGCCGCGGATGAGCCGCAGCGGGGCGTAGTAGTTGAGCTGCATGACCCGCTCGACGTCGTGCCAGCGTCCCAGCGATTCGGCCAGCGGCCTGCGGATGGACCGCGCGGCATTGTTGATCAGAACGTCCACGGCGCCGGCCCTGTCGACCAGCGCGTCGACCTCGTCGAGATCCGCCAGGTTCGCCGGAATGGCCTTGGCGGCGCCGCCGGCCGCGGCGATCCGCGCGACCACCTCGTCGAGCAGTGCCTCCCGCCGCGCCACGGCGATCACGAATGCACCTTGGGCGGCGAGCCGCTGCGCGGCGACGGCCCCGATCCCCGAGGACGCGCCGGTCAGCAGGATCCGCTTCCCGCGCAGATCGAACGTCGTGCGCGCCGGCCACCGCGGGACGGGACGCATACCGGCCAGCCGCAACGACCGTGTGATGGCTGCTCTCACCGCGGTGCACCCCCCGTCCGGTCGGCGAAGTGCTGGCCGTTTGCTGACAATGTAGGGCCAGGGGAACGTCCATGCGGCCTATTGACGGAATGGTCAGGGACCCGCTTCCTCCAGCGCGGTCTTGACGTCCGCCTGCGTCTCCGCGAGGAAGGTCTGGAACTCGTCACCGGTCATGAACGTGGTGGTGAACTGGCTGCGCGCGGCGATCTGCTGCCAGGTCGGGGACTTCACCATCTCGCCGAGGGCCGTCTGCCAGTACGCGACCGCGAAGTCGGGCATGTCCGGCGGGCCGTAGAGGCCGCGCCAGTTCGACAGCGTGACGTCCAGACCCTGCTCGCGCGCGGTGGGCACGTCCAGATCCGGCAGCCGCTCCTCGGAAAGCACGCCGAGCGCCGCGAACTCCTTCGAATTCACCTGGTCGACCACTTCACTGACGCCGGTGATCGCAACGGGGATCTCGCCGTTGCGCATGGCGGTGCTCTGGTCGCCGCCGCCCTCGAACGGTACGTAGTTGATCGTCGACGGGTCACCGCCCGCGGCCGCCACCAGGAGGTCGAACGGCGCCTGGTCGTCGGTGGCGGCGCCGATGGGGAGGCCGGGGTCGGACTTCACGGCCGTCATCACGTCGCCGAGGGTCTCGAACGGGCTTCCCGCGCCGGTGACGACGACGTAGTACTCCGTCATCAGCCGGGCGATCATCGTCACGTCGGTGTAGCCGTACTCCGACAGACCGCGGAGCTCGTTCATCATCATCGACAGCGAGGTGACCGACACCTGATCGTCCCTGCCCCGGTACTGCTCGACCATGGTGGCGAGGAAGACCGCCCCGATGCCGCCCGGCCGGTTCTCCACGGGCAGAGGCACATCGACGAGGCGCTCCTTCTGCAGTGCGTCGACCACGGCGCGGATCGTGATGTCGAATCCGCTGCCGGGGTTGGCGCCCGCCGTCATCGTCACCGGTCCCGACGGATAGTCCGCGCCGGCGCGGGCCGGCGGCTGCGAGTCCTGGCACGCGGTCAGGACGACGGAGGCGGCCAGCACGGCGCCGAGGGCGGATCTGATTTTCACCGAGCAAGCTGTACACGCATTCGCGTGGCGCTGTCGGCGATTTCGCCGTTATGTGATCAGGCGGCGAGGCGTTCGTCCTCGCGGGACGCCGGTGCCCCGGCGCTGACCGCCACGACGCGGCCCCGGGGTGCGGTGTTGGCACGGCTCCGCTCGCCGCGGTAGGTCAGGAGGTAGTTGTCGATCTGCTCCTGCTCGAGTGGCGTCGCGAAGATGTTCACCCCGGGGATCTCGATGCCACTGTCGTTCTCGGCGGCACGCTTTCGGGCGCCGAGGCGGAACAACACGACCGTCGCGAGGTCGGAGATGACCAGGGCGGCGCCGATGATGCCCGCGACCGCGCTCCCGGCGGCCAATGCGTAGACGAACAGACCCAGCCCGATGAAGCCGACCAAGAAGCCCACGTACGCCAGATACGTGATCGTCTCGCCGCGCAGTCTCGTCATCATGTCGCTCACCTCTCAAGTCATCGCTGCGCTACGCGTATCGTAGCGCTACGCCTAGTGTAGCGTAAGTGCGCCCCGGGATATTCCCGGCGAGATGCAACCGAGGAGCCGGCCATGGTGCAGCGACGAGATGTCGACGTCGGCATCACCGAGGCCACCCTGGATCTGCTGCGGACGAAAGGCCCGCGGTCGGTGACCGTCGAGGCGGTGACCGCGCGGTCCGGGATCGCGAAGACGACGATCTACCGCAGGCACAGTGACCGGCGGGACATGCTGTCCGTCGCACTGTCGCGGGTGACCGCGCCGGAACCGCTCGCGCCGGAGACCGACGCACCGGATCGGCTGCGGTGGGTGATCAGAGAAGCGGTCAAGGCGATCGAGGACGGCATCGGCTACGGCGGCTTCGCGGCGCTGCTCACCGACGACGATCCGGATTTCACCGCGGTCTTCCGTCGGATTCTCGTCGACCAGCGGTCCGAGATCGAGGCGGTGATCGACGCGGGCAAGGCCGACGGCTCGTTCCGCGGCGACGTCGACGGAGCGACGCTGATCGACGCGGTGGTCGGCGCGCACATCGCCGAACGCGCCCGCACGGGTGAGGTGGCCGACGGCTGGGAGGCGCGGCTGTTCGAGCTGTTCTGGCCGATCGTGCGGGTCGGGAAGCGTTGACATCGCGCTGGACGGCGTGAGCTGCTGGCACGCTGTCGCCGTAGACGCGAAGTCAACAGCTGTAGCGGACGTCCACGGCGTTTGACGGTTCAGTCGGCTGGGGTATTGCACGCGGATGGAGCGGTTGAGCGGTCTTGACGCGGGCCTGTTGTACAGCGAGTCATCCGCTGTGCCCCTCAATGTGTGCTCGATCGTCGAGTTGGACACGTCGACGGTTCCGGGCGGGTACACCTTCGAGCGATTCAGCAGTGACTTGGCGTCGCGGATGAGTGCGCTGCCTGAGTTGCGAGCGAAGCTCGCCGACAGTCAGCTGAACCTGGACCATCCGGTGTGGGTGGAGGATCGGGCATTCGACCTCTCCCGCCACTTGAAACGGATCAGCCTTCCGTCGCCGGGAGGTCGCCAGGAACTGGTGGACATCTGTGCGCACATCGCCGCGGTTCCCCTGGATCGCAGCAAGCCGCTGTGGGAGATGTGGGTGATCGAGGGCGTGAACGGCACCGACCCCCAGGACGGCGGTCGACTGGCGTTGATGCTCAGGCTGCACCACGCCGTGGTCGACGGCGTCTCGGCGGCCAACCTCCTCAACCAGCTGTGCGATCCCGAGCCGGTGGGCGCGCCTCGTGACCCTGTCGAAGGACCGGGTGACGCGACGCCGCTCGCGATCGCAGCGGATGGACTTCGACGGTTCCTCACCCGTCCGTTGCAGCTGACCCGGGTGATTCCGGAGACGACGTCGACGCTCGTCAAGACGATGACTCGTGCCGTCTCGGGAACCGCCATGGCCGCACCGTTCAAAGCCCCGACAACCCCCTTCAACGCCGAACTGACGTCGGAGCGCAACATTGCCCTGGCGCAGTTGGACCTCAAGGACGTCAAACGGGTGAAGAATCGGTACGACGTCAAAGTCAACGACGTCGTGATGGCGCTGTGCGGGGGTGCGCTGCGCGGATTCCTGCAGAAGCGCGCCGAGCTGCCGGACAGTCCGCTGATCGCCGTGGTGCCGTCGTCGGTGCGCGACAAGTCCGACCGCCCGGGCCGCAACCAGCTCTCGGGCATGTTCTGCAACTTGCACACTGACATCGACGATCCAGTGCAGCGACTTCATGCGATCGCCGAATCAGATTCGCGGGCAAAGGAACACAGCTCAGCGCTGGGACCCACGCTGTTGGTGGACTTGGCCGAGGTCTTCTCTCGCGGAATGTTCGGCTTGCTCGTGAACGTGATGTCCCGTACCCCGCTGACTCATACGGCCATACACAACGTGGTCATCTCCAACGTCGCGGGGCCGCCGCACACGTTGTACTCGTGCGGCGCCGAGGTCAAGGCGCTCTATCCGCTCGGTCCGATCTTCCACGGTTCGGGGCTGAACATCACGGTGATGTCGCTGGGGGACAAGTTGAACGTCGGCATCATCTCGTGCCCGAAGCTGGTCGACGACCTCTGGGACCTGGCCGACCGCTTCGAGCGTGAGCTCAAGGAGCTGCTCGACCGGAGCTGACGGCGTAGCTGTGTCGACCCTGCGTTGAGGGCCCTGGCTACCCGAATAGCGTCGCCGCAGACGCAAAGCGACAGCAGGTGGCGACGGAACCTTCGTCACTTGCGTCCCAACCGGAACATGGCTGTCTGCGATGACTGCGATGGAGGCCGGCGCATTCGACCAGATCCAGGCAGGTAGCCGCCTCGCCACACCCGGTTTGTTGATTTGCCAACAATGTGCTGACAGCCGTGTTAATTATATTCCGGCAAAGTCACCAAGGGGGATGGCATGGCGGGTCAGCATAGCGTGCGCCGGGGGAGAGCAAGCGCGAAGGGTCGTAGCCGAAGGCGCGGCGTCGAGCCGTACAGGTGGCTGGGCGCAGGCGCGGTGGCTCTGGGGTTGGGTGTCGCGGTCGCGAACGGATCGGGCGTCGCCTACGCCGACGACACCGCCGGGCCCGCGCCGTCGTCACCCTCATCCCAGGAAGATCATGGCGGCGAACGCGATTCGAAGCTCGACGACAACAACGGCGACGACGACGCCGACGACAAAGGCTTCGGCGACGTCAAGGATAACGACGTCAAGGACAACGACGTCAAGGACAACGAGGTCCAGGACGACGGCGCAACCCTCGACGACGAGAACATCGACGTCGACCACGAGGACACCGACGACGCAGAGGATTTCGACGAGTCCGACCAGCCGGACGGCGCCCTTGTCCCCGAGGACCTCGGAGCGGAGCCGGCGACGACCCAGCGCACGCTCACCTTCGTCGACGAAGCTCCGGAACCGGAGGTGGAGGTCGTAGCCGAGGAGGTGCCGGCGGTAGAGGTCGACCCGGTTGTCGCCGAAAGCCCGTTCTCCGCACCGCTTCCCGAATTGACGGCGCCTGCCGGCGTGAACACCGGCCCGGAAGTTCCCGGGCCGCCCGCCGCTCCAACGCTGAGCGAGCTGGTCGTGGCCGCCTACCGGCCCACAAACCAGCGCGGCCTCACCACGACGCAAGCCTCGGTGCAGACCACCGGCCAGTCGGCCCCCGCGGGTACGCCCCCGCTTGCCGCGGCGGCTGCGCCGTCAGGAGTCATCGACAGGTTCGCCCTCGGCGCCGGCCTGCCGTACACCGTGGTCGCCAGCCCCGACGGACGCACGGTCTACGTGATCACCACGACGTTGCCGACCGGCGGCGGATCGCTGCCGACCAGCACCGTGTACGGGTTCGACACGAGGACCAATCGGCCTGTCGGCGCCCCTCTTTCGGTCGGATATGTAGCACCCCAGACGTTCTCGACGTCCGCCAAGCCGATCACCTTCAGTCCCGACGGGAAGCGCGTGTACGTCGCGTCGATGGGTCAGGGCGCCGATGGACAGGCCACCAGCCGCGTCGTCGTGATCGACGCCGCCACCGGACAGGCGGTCGGCGACGCCATCGATCTGGGCAACGCGATGACGACCGGACTGGTCGTCAGTCCGGATGGCCGCCGCCTGTACACGGCCAACGGCAACAGCACCGTGACGGTGATCGACCTGCAGCACAACAACACCCCGGTCGCGACGGTGCCGATCGGGATCTTCGCGGGTCCGTCGTCCGGGGGCTTCGGGGTCGACATCGTGATCCGCCAGAACGACGCCCAGACCGTGTACATCACCGACTTCGCCGAGAGAGCGGTCTACGTGCTGGACCCCGCGACCAACGCGGTGGACCCCGATCCGATCCTGATCGACGGCAACCCGGTGTCGGTGGCGCTGTCACCGGACGGTTCGCGCCTCTTCGTCAATGCCATGTCGTTCACCGATCCACTCGGCTCCCCGACAAACCAGTCGACCCTCGTTGTCGTCAACACCGCAACGAAGGCGATAGTCGGGACGCCGATCTCTTACGGTTCGGTCGCCGAAGGGCCCGGGACCAACGGTATGACGTTGGTGAGCCCGGACGGGCGTTACGTCTACACCGAATCCTTCGCGTTGGCGTCAGGCGCCACACCGTCCGGGACCCTGTGGAAAATCGACACCGTGACCGGGACTGCGCAGGCGTTGTTGAGCGGGCTGTACCCGTCGACGCCGGTCATGAGTGCTGACGGCGCCCGGCTCTACGTGCCGGCTGTCGCGCTCGTCGGCGGTCAGCCCCACCTCGCGATCGGCGCAGTGAGCACACGCGACGGCACGATGCTCACCCGCATCCCCATCGACGCGGGAACCCCGATGGGGATCGCGTTGAGCGCCAACGGCAGCCGCGTCTATCTCGGACAAGTGCTGGTGGGCGACGGGGGAGACCCCACAAGCCTGACGGGACAGCTCGCGGTGATCGACACGGGGACGAGCAACGTGGTGACCCCGCCGAGGGCAGTCAATCCGATCACGTTGATCATCCGCACCGTCACCAATGCGGTACGCGCTTCGGCGCGAGCCGTCGCGCATGCGATCGAACGCAGCGTCACGACGATCGGCAGGTTGGTCCAGTCCGCTCGTGAGATCGCCCTCGCTGACGGCAACAGCCACGCAGAGGTTCCGTTCTGGGATCATCTCGGCACCGGCTTCTCGATGGCCGGGCTCGTCGACGACATCACCAACTTCCTCACTCACAACCTGGTGAGAAGACCGATCATGAGCGCGGTCGTAGGAGTCGGCAACCTCGCCTTGGGGCTGCGCGACATGGTCGTCGGCCACGCGTCGAACGACCCCGGCAGAGAACTCAGCGGTCTGATCGATGTGGCCTCCGGCATCGTGGCTCGAGTCAGCGCTCCCATCGCCATAGCCGCCCAACTGGCCAAGCTCTATGCGTCCTTCTGGGTGCCGATAGGAAAATCCGAGCAGACTGCGTTCCTCAACCACATCAGTCAGTGCTACTTCAAGAAGAACGCTGACCAACTCAACAGCGGGCAAGCCAAGCGGATAACTGATCGCTACAGCGGCGGTTGGGGTTTGGCGAACCTCCTGAGCGACCACTCGTTGTACAAGACCAAGGGATTCTGGAACTTCGTCGGCCAGTCCGGATGTCCATGACCACGCGCTCGGGAGGTGCGGCGAAGGGCTCGTCAACGCGCGCGTGTGGCGCCGCTCAGCCAGGCGAAGAACTCCTCGGCGGTGAACACCGGTTTGCCGTACTCCTGCGCCTTGCGCGCCTTGCCGGACTGCGTACCCGCCTCGGCCGTCACGAGCACCTCGCACCGCGTTTTGGTCACCGACCGCACCGGTTTCAGGCCCGCCGACTCGGCCAACCGCTCGATCTCGTCGCGCTCCACCACGCGCCCTGACGGGTCCAAAGTCGTTCCGGTGAAACAGATCCGGGCGCCGGGTACCAACGCGTCACCGATGTCGTGACGGGTCACCGATTGGGCGTCGCTCACCACGTCGACACCGAGCAGCGCCGACGCCTCGTGCAGGCGCGCGACCACCTCCTCGGGTAGCCGCGCCCTCGAGGCGGCTGCGCGCAACTGATCGGCCACTGCGAGTCGCGCCGCCGCATCCCACGACGAGTCGACGTCTCGGTGCACCGATGCGCCCAACAGCACCGCCCCCACGTCGCGGCTGATCCGCAGCAGCGCCGACAATCCCGGCAGATGCTCCGCCTTCGGCGTCGGCACGTCGGGATCGCGGCTGACCAGTAACCCCGAAACCGATTCTGCCGGTTCGGGTTCCTCGAATGCCGACGAGCCCTGCTCGACCGTCGCCGACGACAGCGCAACCAGCGCCGACCGCGCACGTTCGAGCGCCGTCCGCCCCGACACCCGCGCCCGGCGCAGGTCGACGCCCAGCGGCATCACCGCCACATGCCCGCACCGCTTGAGTTCAAAGTCGATCAGCCCCAGCGTCTCGTCCACCCCAGGCCCGACGGGCGTACACCCCGCCAGCATCGGCGCGATCACGGCCCAGGCCTCGCGCAGCGTCGGCGCCAGCAACACGTCGGACACGGTGATGCCGTATGCGTTTCGCGCGTCGGCCAGGTCGCGCTGCGGGTTCACCAGCGTCGAGACCGCGGTGCCGTCGTCGAACGCCACCGCCAGCTCCACGGGCCGCGGCCGGGACATGCGGCCTTCATCGCCGACGGTGAGCATGCCGATCGCGCAGTACTTCCGCGCGGCCGCGCTGCTGACCGAGCTGCGCAGGAACCGCGCGATGCGCCGGTCGGTCTTCAGATCCTTCGGCAGCACGGGGCGTTTGAGCACCAGCTCCGCCATCGATGTGCAGCGGCTCAACGCGACATACAGCTGGCCCGTCGAGAACATGCCGCCGGTCAGGTCCACGACCACCCGCTCCAGCGTCTGCCCCTGGCTCTTGTGGATGGTGATCGCCCACGCCAGTTTGAACGGCAGCTGCGTGAAGGTCCCGATGACCTCGCGGCGCAGCGCACCGCCGTCGACCACCGGCCGCGTCGCCTCCCACGTGAACGGCGTGACCTCCGCGCACGTCCCGTCGGCGAACTCGACCTCGACGACGACGCCGTACCGGTCGTAGCCCACGCCGACGACCCGCCCGATCGATCCGTTGACCCACCGGTCGCCCTGGTCGTTGTTGAGCATCATCACCTGCGCGCCGACCTTGAACCGCAACTCGTCCTCGATCGGCTTGTCGAACAGCGACAGGTCGCCGGACTCGCGGGCGCGGTGCAGCATCTCGTCGCCGGACAGCCGCTCGAGGTGTTGACGGTTGCGCGCGGTGACCAGCCGATTGGTGGGCGCCAGCGTCAGCCAGAACTCGTCGTCCGGCGGCACGAAGTCCTTGTCGGCGCGGGCGTTGAGCTGCTCCTGCGCGTGACCCAGCAGCACACCCTCACGAATCTCGTTCAGGATCGCCGTCATTCGGTCGTCGCCGAGTTGCCGGAACACGGTCGACAACGAGATCGTCGGGAAGTCGTCGCGGGAGAACCTGCGGGCCGAGAAGAAGTACGGTGTCTCGTAGACCGACGAGAAGTAGCCCTCCTCGCCGTCCCCGACCACCGGCGGCAACTGGTACAGATCGCCGACGAGCACGATCTGCACCCCGCCGAACGGCGCCCCCGGCTCAGGGCCGAACCGCTCCAACGCGGTGGCCACCATATCGAAGACGTCGGCGCGGACCATGGACGCCTCGTCGATGATCAAGGTCTGCAGCGACGCCAGCGTCTTGGCGAACCGGCCCGGGCGGTACTCGCCGCCGGTGACGTCGGCCAGCGTCGTCGTGGTGCGGAACCCGAACAGTCGGTGGATGGTGTAGCCGTCGACGTTGAGCGCCGCGATCCCGGTCGGCGCGACGACCACCACGTTGCGGTCGGTCTCCGCCATGAACCGCCGGATCAGCGTGGACTTACCGGTGCCTGCCTTACCCGTCAGGAACAGGTGCCGGCCACCTGCCAGCAGCGCCAACGCCTCCCGGAACTCGTCGGTGAGGACCAGGCCCCCGCTCACGTCGTCGACAGGTGTTGCGCCACAGCGCCGTAGCGTTCGAAACGCTCCGGATCGGACAGCGCGTTGTAGAACACCAGGCGGGCGGCGGTGTCGCCGTACCTGGCGGTGAGCGCGTCGGCCAGCCCGTCCCAGGTCGCCTCGGTGGCGAACGTGGCGACGTGCTCATCGGTGATCTGCGCGGCCATGCCCGCGAAGTCGCCGGCCTTCTGCTTCTCCCGGATCCGGGCCGTGGTCCCCTCGAAGCCGGCCTCGTCCCAGATGAACGCGTAGTTCGGTGTGCTCCCGTAGAAACTCATGCTCGCTCGCACCAGTTCGCGTTCGCGGTGGCGTTCCTCGTCGGTGTCGCCCACGATCGTCATCACCGGCACGATCAGCGCGATGTCCTCCGGTGCGCGACCCGACTTCGCCGCTCCCTCAGCGCGGTTCGGCAGCACATGCCGGGCGATGTAACCCGGCTCGCCGAGCGGGTGCACATGGATGCCGTCGGCCACCTCACCGGCCATCCGCAGCATCCACGGATTGACCGCGGCGACGTCGACCTTGGGATCCGGCGCATCGATCGGCCCGGCACTCCACTGGGGCGTGATGAAGTCGAGGCTGTAGAAGTCGCCGCGATGGTCGAGCTTGCCGGTCCGGAACGCCCGGAAGCACGCCTTCACCGCCAGCACGTAGTCCCGCAGGCGAGGGCCCGGATGCTCGAACTCCGTGCCGTAGCGGCGCACCACGTGCGTGCGGACCTGCGTGCCGAGGCCCAACCGGAACCTGCCGTCTGTCGCCTCCTGCAGCTCCCACGCCGTCGCGGCCGTCACGAAGGGACTGCGCGGGAACGCCACCGCCACACCGGTCGACAACTCGAGTCCCGGCGCCGCCTGGGCGGCCACCGCGGCGTTGAGGTAGGCGGTTCTCCCGGTCTCGGTGAACAGCAGACCGTCGAAGCCGGCGGATCGAGCGCGGCGCGCCAGGTCGCCGATCGCCTGCAGGGGCTGCGGAGTCGTCATCGCGTCGACGTGCACGTTTCGCACCCTACGCCGTGCCCTACACCCCGGCGGGCACCTTCGCGGCGGCCCGCATCTCGCGGCGCAGCTCTCCGAACTCCGAGATCGTCCGCGTCGCGACGGTCGCCACCGGGCGGGCGTTGCGGCCCGTCGCCTCGGTCTTGCTCACCATCACCACGCTGTCGATATACGGCTGGATCGTCGTCGCGTTCTGCACCGTCGCCACGATCACCAACTGGAAGCCGAACTTGCGGAACGCCGACAGCGCCTGCTGCGCGAACTGCGGATCCGACTTGGAGAACGCCTCGTCGAGCATGAGCTGCGCGAAAACCGGCCGGTTGTCACTACTTTCCGGGCTGGCCAGGTTGAAACTCAGCGCGCCCGCCAGGCAGAACGCCATCAGCTTCTCCTGCTCGCCTCCGGAGTTGTCGCCGGCGTTGGAATGTGTGCGGATCAGCTCCTCGGTGGTCACATCCCATTCCGCGCAGTCGAAGGTGAACCGGTTGCGCACGTCGAGCGCGTCGCGCGTCCAGGCCTTGTCCTCCGGCGCCGTGGACGCCAGCCGGTTGCGCAGCCGCAGGATGTCGGCGTACTGGTCGAGGATCGCCTGCTTGTCTCCGAGGCCCACCTCGGCGATGCGCCGTGAGATCGCCCGCACGATCTCCGTCAGCTCCGACACTGCGGTCAACTGCCGCGGGGTGGCCCGCAGCGTCAACCGGGTGCCCCGGTTGAACTCCACCGCGCCGAGCCCGGTGTTGACCCTCTCGATCTGCTCGGCGATGCGCCGCGCCTCCTGCTCGGCCACCCGGTGCAGCGTGAGGATGGCGTCGGGTGCCTGCTCGGTCACCAGCCGCATCATTCGCTCGTAGGCCTCGGGCAGCTCGCGCTCGTCGATGTGCCGGCACAGCGCCACGTAGTCGTGCACGCGCTCGTCGAAGTTGGTGCTGTCGTTGGGTATTGCGTCCGGGAACGCGGTGTCGAAGGTGTTGAGGATGCGAGCGAGTTCGTCGTACGAACGGCGCCGGCTCTCCCGCAGCTGCTCACGCTCCTTCTTGATCGCCGCGAACAGCGCATCGCGGTGCGGTTCGGGGCTCAACAACTCGAGGGTCACCGGGACCTGACCGGCGTAGCGGTGCAGCAGCTCGGTCAACGGCTCCGACACGAACGCCGGCTGCAGCCGCTCCGACAGTTCCAGCAGCTGCGTGCGCCGGGAGTCGAGATCGTCGCGGCGCGTCTGGATCGCGCCTCGCCGGGTCATCAACACCTGGATCTGCGACCAGCATTCGTCGGCGCGCGCGTTGAGCGCCTCGATGTCGGGGTGGTCGGCGAGCAGCAGCTCGTACTGTTCGCGCAGCCGGTCGGCGTGCCCGTCGGCGGTCTCGACGTCGATGTGGCTCCACTGCGGGAACTGCTCGCAGACCGCCTTGCACGCGGCCGCCCGGTCGCGCCACTGCTGGCGTTGCGCGGCGATCTCGTCGGCGACCCGCCGCGCCTTCTGGTAGGCCTGCTCGGCGGCGGCCAGATCGACGGTGAGCGCGTTGATCTTCGCCGACACGTCACCCTGGTACAGGTACTCCGACTGCTTGAGCGGGCGGCGGTCGTCCTTGATCGCCAACCGGTCGGAGTCCTTATACAGGCCGGTGTCGGTGACCGCACGGCGGAACCGCGCGAACACGTCGGGGGTGTCGACGCAGATGTGGTCGCCGGCCCCGGTGACGACGTCGACGGCCTCGGCCGCACACGGATGCGACGCGTCGACGGCGAACAGCTTGCCCGCCAACGTGTTCGGCTCCGGGTCGACCGGTTCGGCCCCGTAGAGCTTCGCCCGGACATGGTGCAGCGCCAGCCGGCCGCGCATGTTCGTCTCGTTGACGAATCGCAGGACCCTGGTCCAGTGCTGGTCGGGCACCAGCAGCCGCAGCCCCGCCCCGCGCAGCACCTTCTCCACCGCGATCCGCCAGCGCGTCTGGTCCGGGCGCAGGTCCATCAGTTCGGCGACGTACGGCAGCTCCGACGCCTCGACGCCGATCGCCGCGCAGATCTGGTCGCGCATCAGCAGCGCGAACTCCGGCAGCGCCGACCCGACGTGTTCGACGCGTTTGAGCTCCTTCGCCGCGTCGTCGCGGGCGATGCGTGCCGCCTTCTGCGCGTATTCGGCGTCGGTGGACGCCTCCCGGTTGCGTTCGACCTTGGCCAGCAGCTCGGTCGCCTCGGTCAGCAGTTCCTCGCGCAGGTTCCAGAACTCCTCGGCCGTGTCTGGCACCTCTTGGCCCTGGGCGGTCACCATGTCCTCGTAGGCGCTGCGCCGACGCGACACCTGCTCGGCCTCGGTCTCGGCGGCGGCCACCTGCGACTGCAGCGGACCGATGCTCGCGCTGTTGCCGCTGATCTGCGCGTTGAGCGAATCCGCCTCGGCCTTCGCGAGATTCAGGCTGCGGGTGACGTCCTCGTACTCGTTGTCGAGCTGGTCGATCGTGGTATCGAGCTGCGCGATCTGCGCCGGGCACTGCGCAAGCCGGACGTGGTCGGTGTACGCGCGCACCATCGGCAGGTCGACCAGGTCGATGATGCCCAGATCCGACGATTCGGAGGCGTAGCGGTGCTGGATCTTCTCGATGTCGCCGAGGATCTTGCGTTTGCGCTGCGCGACCGCGAGCAGTTCGCGGGCCTCGACCAGCGGGTCGATCTGCTTGAGCGCCTCCGGCAGCCGCGCAAGGCTGTCGGGTTCGTCGAGCATGAACTCGCGGACGAACTGTTCGAGCCCGCCCACGCTCTTCAGCGATTTCGCCTTGCCGAGCAGCTGTTGGGCGGCGTCGGAGGCGCGGATGCCGATGGTCGCGTACAACTGCGCCAGGTACTGCGATTCGACCTTGGTGGTGAACCGCCAGCCGTGGTCCTTGAACACGCCCGTGTCGAAACGCCCCGCCGCCCAGCGGTTGCAGACGTCCTCGATGTCGAGGTCACCGTCTCCGATCACGAACCGGCTCGACGAGTCCGACCGCGACTCACCGGTCAGCCATTTGAGCACCAGGCCGGTGACGGTGCGCCCCGAGTCGCCGGCGTAGGTGACCGCGACCGCCGACCACGCGGTGCCGTCGCCGCGCAGGTACATCACCCGGCTGGTGCCGCCGTCGCTGCGCTGGCCCCACGCACCGCGCACGTACTTGTCGACGGTGCGGCGTCCCGCGTTCGACCCGGCCGCCGTGTTGTCGCCTGAGGCGTTGAAATTGCGCCGGTTGAACGGCAGGAAGCCGAGCGAGATCGCATCCAGCAGAGAGGATTTACCGCTGCCGGAGGCGCCGGCGATCAACGCGCCGCCGGGGCTGAACGGGATCGAATGGTACCCGTCGAAGACACCCCAGTTGATGACCTGAAGCCGGGACAGGTGGAACTGCTCAGTCAATCTCGACCTCCTCGGCCGGCGTCCCGCCGCCCAGCAGCTGCTCGAACTGCTGCTGTAGTTCGGTGATCACGCTCGCTGTCATCACGGCGGTGATGACCGGGCTGATGGTGTAGCTGTCCTCGTCGTCGCGGCTGCGGCGCAGGATCTCCAGCCCGGCCAGGCGGGCGATGGCGCCGTCGATGCGTGCGGTGAACGTCACCGCGTCGCGGTCGGTGTCGTTGAGCACCCCCGAGAACAGACCGTGCATCTCCTCGCGGCTGATCAGGACGCTCTGCCCGCCCGCGGCGCGCATCATCTGCGCGAGGTGCAACGCCAGGATCGAGTCGTAGGTGCCCAGCGGTTCACGGCGCAGAAGCTTGACGCCCCTTGCTGATTCGTAGCGGGCCTGTTCGACGAACGCGACGTCGGTACCGTCGACGACGCGCAGGATCAGGTCGAGTTCGGAGAGCCGCACGCTGAGTTGTTTGCGGTATTCGAGCACCCAGCTGAACAGGTCGCTGTCGGACTCGGCGCTGATGTAGCGGCGGGTGAGCAGGTTCTGCAGCGCCCAGCAGGCCCGGTCGGGGAGTTCGGAGACATCGCCGTCGAAGCGCGGCCTGAGCTGGTGCGGGGGACGGGCGTTCTGGTCGACCTGGGGGAGGGACGAGAAGTCGATGTCGGGGTCCGTGGACGGAGAGGTCACTGCGAAACTCCAGCGAGTGTGGTGATCGGTTCGGTGAACATCAGATCCGGTACGGCGATTTCGCGGTCAAGGCCGTCGAGGGAGCGGAACCGGACCGTGGTCGACGCCGCCCGCCCGTCGTTCGGTTGTTTGAGCGCCCAGGACCACAGCACGATGACGTGGCCCAGGTACGCGTTGTCCAACATCCCGACGGCGCGGGAGAGGGAGACGGGCAGCGCGGCGTTGAGCATGTCCGACATCGCGGGCGCGTCGACCTGCGTGGTGAGCGCGGCGAAGCTGGCCAGATCCACTTCGCCCGCAGCGGGTTTGGCGGGTTTGGGCGCCGACAGGTCGCCGATCTTGAAGGTCAGCGCGCCGACGGAGCTGATCGCGTGGCGGGCCAACGGCACGTCGATGCCGAGCCGGGAGTCGGCCAACGACGTCTTGAGCAGGGCGCGCGCGGCGCCGATCGCCTCGTTGAGCTGACGGGCCACCCCGCGGCTCTGCTCGAGTGTCCCGAATGCGGTGAACCGCTTGACCCGCTGCGCGCAGCGCTGCTGGATGCGTTCGACCTCGTCGATCTGATGGCCGACCAGTTCGAAAAACCCGGCCATCACCTTTTGCAGCGCCGGGTCCAGGGCCGGCAGCGCCTCGGCGACCGCCGCCACGTCGGCCTCGAACTCCGCGCGCTGGTCGGGGTCGTTGATCATCCGTAGGAACGCGCGGTGGCTGTCGCGGCCCTGCGAATCCCATGCGGCCTGGTAGTCGGCGTACATCTGGCGCTGCCGGTCGCGGTACTCGGCATTGCTGTCGATCGGCTCGTCCAGCGCCGCGGTGGCCTGTTCGATCATCGACCCGTACTGGCCGATGTCGGTGATGAGCCGTTCCATCTGCAGCGCGATTGCGCGGGCCTCGTCGTAGGCGTCGGTGACATCGGGATCCGGGCGCTGGCCGGCCTCGAGGTCGTCGAGCTGGGCCTGCAGAGCCGCCATTTCGGCCTCGATGCTCTTGCGGATGCGCGCGGGGTCGTTGTCCACGCGGATCGCGACCTGCTTGAGACGTGAGGCGATGCCGTTGATGGACCCACCGGTGGCGATGGTGTCCTGTCGGCGCATCCCGCGCAGGAAGTCCAGCGCGCGGCGCGCGTCCTGGGTGAGGTAACAGATGTTCTGGTCGCTGCGTTCGTCGACGATGCGGTGCAGCCAGCCCTGGCTGGCCCACGACTTGATCAGCGCCAGCCCGGACTGCCCGTCGGGGTCGAGGTCGTGCAGGTCGCGCTCCAGGCGCACCACCAGTTGGGTCTCGGCGACGACGCCGTCGCTGAGGTGGCGTTCCATGAGCGTGGCGTAGAGCCCGAGGTTGTGGGTGGCCAGCAGCCGGATCGCCCGGGATCCGTGCAGGTCCCGATTGAGTTCGAGCAGCTCAGCCGCCGACAGCCCCCTGTTGTCGTCCACCTGCATTCCTTGATCTGTCCGCGTCTGTCCCCGTTCCTGGCCGGACGACCCAACATAAGGCACGTCGGGGACATCGGCGGCGGGGGGCTAGAGGTCCAGGACGAGCTCCGTGGTGGGGACCGCCGAGCAGATCAGCACCGATCCGTCCGGTGGTGCGTCGAGCGGCGGTGGCGAGTACTCGGCGGCTCCGGCGACGACGTCGGTGACGCAGATGTGGCAGACGCCGCTGCGGCACGAGTAGCGGGTGGGGACGTCACAGGCCTCCGCGAGTTCGAGGAGGCTCCGGTAGCGGTCGGACCAGCCGACGGTCAGCCAACCCCGGACGTGTCATGCTGTGCAGCCATTGACTCACCACGCCGAGGGGCTCGCGTTTGACGCTGATGCGGTAGCGGCGCACCGTCACCGGATTTGAGTTCGATCGACAGCACATCGTCGGACTCGCGGTGGGTGGCTGTGACCCGGAGCGGTCGGAATCCGTTCCAGCCCAGCCTGTTCAGTTCGGCGGCGGCGATGAGCTCGCGGAACGACTGCACCCAGCCCGGGCTTAGCGCGGGGGATGTCGACGGCCTTGCGCAGCGTGTCCACGTCACGGCCCGGCAGGTACAACAGCGCGTCGACCGCCGCGACGGACAGGCCGTGCCGGCCGCGGCGGGTGCGGACGATTACGTCGCCGGCGGCCACCACGCCCTCGGTGATGACGCGCAGGTAGAAGCCGGGTCGATGGTGGGCCACCAACAGATTCGGCATCCGCGGCTCGCCGAGGCGCATGCCGACCCGGAAGCAGGTGACGCGCGGCTGGGTCACCTCGAACTCGGCGCCGCCGATCCGGTAGCGGTCTCCGATACACACCTCGTCGTCGGCCAGCCCGTCGACCGTGAAGTTCTCCCCGAAGCATCCGGGTGTGAGGTCGTCGCGGTCCAGGTGGCGCCGCCAGTGGTCGTAGGACGCGGTCTGATAGACCAGCGCGGGCAGGTTGGTCCGTGCGCTGTCTCCGATGTGGACACCACGGCTGTGGATCAGTCGGTCCGGCCGTGGAACCGCAGCCCTGGTGTCGGAATCGAGCACAGCATCGGGGAAGACACCGCCGCGGGACTCTCGTCAGGCGGGCGGGTTCAATTCAGCTCGGCGAGCTTCGGGACCACCGGCGCGATGCCGTCGATCCACTTCGACGGCGAGCCGCCCGGCGGCATGACGATCGCGGTCTGCACACCGACCTTCGCGTATTCGGCCATGGCGCGGACGAATTCGTCCTTGGTGTCGGGGGTGGGCCCGTCGTGGCTAAGGATCGTGACGCGGATGTCGTCGACATCGCGCCCGACGTCGTCGCAGTGCCGCCGGAGCACGTCGAGTTTGTGTGCCACCTCGTCCGGTGAACCGAACAGGTTGCACGCATCGCCGTACTGCGCCACCAGGCGCAGGGTCTTGCGTTCACCGCTGCCGCCGATCATCACCTTCGGTTTGTCGATCGGCTGCGGGTTACACAGCGTCTCCGCCAACTGGTAGTGCTTGCCCTCGAACGGCCCGTTGTTCGCGGGATCCCACATCTGCGCGCAGATCTGCAGCGTCTCCTCGAGACGCTCGAAGCGTTCGGAGACAGGCGGATACGGCACACCGAGCCCGTGATGTTCACGTTCGAACCATGCGGCGCCGATCCCGAGCCATGCCCGTCCCCCCGAGACCACGTCGACCGTCGTCACCGTCTTGGCGAGCAGCCCCGGATGGCGGTACGTCACGCCCGTGACCAGCAGTCCGAGCTCGATGGTCGACGTGTGCGCGGCCATGAAGCCCAGCGACGTGTAGCCCTCGAGCATGTTCGCCTCGGCGGGCAGCCCGGTCGGCTCGATCTGGAAGAAGTGGTCCATGAACGACAGCCAGGTCGCGCCGGACGCCTCCGCCGCGTGGCCGACGCGGGCGAGTTCACCGGCGATGGCGGTCGTTCCGCCGTCGATGTCGAAGATGGGTACGTGGTATCCGAGTTCCATGCTTCGGGACAACGGGTGTGACCGGCGTCCCATTCCCGCTACAGGCGACCGACTTCCCGTAGTCCCGCGACGGTGTCGGCGATCGTCTCGGCGACATCGCGCTGCGTGATGCCGAGATCGCGCTCGGCGGGGGAGTCGTCGGAGGTCGGCATCTGCGTGTAGTACTGCATCGCCGCGGAGTTGATCGGCGTCTCGAACGGCAGTTGGTCGCCGATCACGTCGAAGATCCGGCCGACGGTGCGCAGCGCGACGTCGGGGATCGGGATCGGCGCCAGGTCGCGGGCGGCGGCGTCGCCGATCACTTGCGCCAGTTCGCCGACCGGTACCCGCCGGCCGCCCAGCATGTAGCGGCGGGGCCCGCGGCCCTTCTCCAGCAGCGCCACGTGCAGCGCGGCGAGATCGCGGACGTCGATGACGATCCACGCCGCCCCGCGTCCGGGCACGCTGCGCATCTTGATCGACGCCTCGACACCTTCGGCGGCCTCGCCGAACTGGTCGCCGGCCGGTGGGCCGAGCACCATGCCCGGATAGGTGATGTCCACCGGCGCCCCGGCGTCCTGCAGTCCCCGGGCGTACGCCTCGACGACGGCCTTGGACTTGCCGTAGCCGTCGGATCCGCCGGTGACGGGTAGGTCGGCGTTCAGCACGTCGAGCCCCGGACGGAACAGCGCGGTGAAGCTCGAGACGTGGATGATCGGATCCAGCTTGGCCTTCGCCGCGCCGCCGAGGACGTACCGCGCACCCTCGAGGTTGGTGCGCAGCATCTCGTCGGCCATCGCCGGGTCCGTGGAAACCATTGCTGCGCAGTGGATCACCGCGTCACAACCGTCGAGCGCCGCGGCGGTCGACTCGGGATCGGAGATGTCGCCGACGACGTGGTCGCTGATGTCCGCGCCGATCTTCTCCGCGCTGGTGGTCAGGCGTTCGGGTTTGCGGACCAGGAACCGGACCTGGTGGCCGGCATCCTGCACGGCCTTGGCGGTCCAGGCACCGACGAAACCGGTGCCTCCTGTGACCAGAACTCTCATCGAACCCCCGGTTGCGGCGTTGCGGAAGGATGGCACCGGACAGTACCCCTCGTAGTGTCCGGTGAAACCTGGGGCGCGTCAGCTCTGGTTGATGAGCGGGCTGATGACGTCGCGGGCGAACTGCGCGGCGTTCACCTGCGGGCTGCCGTCGGGATAGCTGACCGTCGCGAGCACGTTCGCGCCCGCGTCGACGAAGTTGCCGTCGGCGCGGTCCTGATGGGTCGAGGAGGTGACGAGGATGATGCCCGAGGTGCCCGCTTCCTTGGCCAGCGGCACCGAGAAGCGGGCGTTCTGGACGGTGCTGTTCGCCTTGTCCTCCACGATGATTCGGTGCGCGGGGAAGCCGAGGATGGTCAGCATGCGCCGCATCGCCGCGGCCTCGGTGACACCGTTGCGGGGGTTGCCGCCGGTGACGATGATCGGCGACTGCGGGAAGAACTGCGCGACCGTCAGGCCGGTGATGACGCGGCGGCGCAGGATCGGACGCATGGTGCCGTCGGGCTCCAGGCCGTAGCCGAGGATGACGATGGCGGGCTTGGAGAAGTCCTTGACCGCGACGGGGGGTTGCGCGTGGGCGACGGGCGGGGAGACGTCGGCGACCAGGGCCGCCACTGTGAGCGCCACGGCTGCCGCGGCGGTTCTCCAGGTTCTCCGCATGCGCGTCTCCCGCCTCCTGTGACCATCGAGGTCGATGGTGCTGACGGTGTGATCGTGATGTGCGTCGCAGGTGTTACGGGAGAGATTTCGGACGGCCTCAGCCGCGCTCGACGATGTTGTCGCCGAAATTGTCGATCTGAGGGTCACCGGTCTGGAACGTCACCCGATTCTCGAAACCCGATGCGCTGATGCGGTCCGCGTTCTCGACGACCACCTCATTGCTCACCCCGGACACCGTCACGCTCACGCAGTGCCCGGTGATTGTCACCGTGTTCGACACGCCGCTCACGCTGATCAGGCTGTCGTTACAGGCAACTCGCTTGTCGCCCTCGACACCCGAGACACTGAACTGCCCACCCGGCGGCGCCTGCGCGATCGCCTCACCCGCGCCGGACGGGCCGCCAGGCAGGATCACGATCGGCAACTCCCCGGTGGCCGGCGCCTCCGGCGTCTCATCGAGCGCCCCGCCGCCACCGGCGATCGTCGGCCGGCCCGCGGTGACCGCCCCGTCGCCCGGCCCGGCCTTCGCGAAGTAGATCGCCAGGCCCGCACCGAAGACCAGCAGCGTCAGCACCACGACCACCAGCACGATCACGCCCGTATGCGACGACCCCTTCGAATACGGTTGCGGCGCAACCGGATACGGCGTGTCGTACACCGGCTGCGGATACGCCCCCGCGACGGTGTACGGCTGGGTGCCCAGTTCGGACGTCTGTGCCCGGTCGGCCAACGGGCGTTCGAGGTCGCGGATCCGGGCCTCGGGGTCGTCCTGCGGGTTCATGGGCAGATGCTCCCACACCGCATCGCCCCTGCTCAATGGCTGATCAACGGGCGCGCGAGCGCACCTGCTGCACCACGGTCACCGCCCCGACGGCCACCGCCGCGACGACCGCGGTCACCGACAGCGCAGTGCTGCCCCGCTCCGACGCCCCGATCGCGATCGCGACCAACGCCCACAACACGCCGGCCACGAATCCGGGCGTCCCGCGCAACAACACCGTCGCCGTCAGCGCCGCCACCGACGCCGCGGCCAGCACCACGAACTGCCACGCCACCGCCGACGTCGACCACCCCTCGGCGATCAGCGCCGCCGCCACGTTCGCGAACACCGCGATGCTGCTCCATCCGAGATAGAGCCCGAACGACACCGTCGCCAGCGCCGCCAACCACCGCGGGCACGTCAGGTCCCGGCGGCGGCGCACCAGCAGCCACATGATGTGTGACAACGCCGCGGCCATGACGACGAACACCACCACGCTCGCCCACAACCAGTCCTGCGCGGCCACCGCGAGCCACACGCTGAACCCGGCGAACACCACGCTGGCGTCGATCAGCGCGTCGGTCTCCCACGGCGAACCGAGCCCCCATCGCACGATGCAGACCGCCGTCACCGCGCTGAGCACGGTGATCAGCCCCCACAGGCTGAACGCGTAACCCGCGGGGGTGATGAGCGCCTGGTTGGTCGCGCCCGACTTCAGGAACTCGCCGTTCAGCGCGCGGGACACCGGCGGGGCGATCAACTGGCTGACTGCCAGGATCGCGGCCACCCACCGCCACGTGGTCACGGACGGGGCATTCGAACGGGCGGAGGATGCAGTGGTCACGACCGTTATTCGTTCCCGCTCCGCACCCGGATGACAACGTGTGTTGCCGGAACGAGTTGTGATTGCGATCACGATCAGTTTAAATTGTGTCCGCCACCACAACGAAAGGGCGGATCCATGGATGCGGTAAACGACGGTTCGCTGAATCCAGCCCAACCCGCGGTGACACGTCGCGCCAAGCCGGCCGATCGCCACACCGTCCAGTCCGTCCTGTTGACGGCCGTCTTCGTCCTGGGCCTCATCGGTGTCATCGGCGCCCTGACGCTGGGACAGTCCACGGCGGCGATCATCATCGCGCTGATCTCGAGCGCGATCATCCTCGGCACCGTCTGCTGAGCGCGCCGGGCCGAATGCCGCCGGGTGCTGCGTAGCATCGGGCGATGGGCACCCGGCACCTCCACATCGACAAGCATTCGCCGTCGGCGTACAAGTCGCTGATCGGCGTCTCGACCGCCGTCACCGCACTGGCCAAGGAGACCGGTCTGCCACGCAGCCTCGTCGAACTGGTCAACGTGCGGGTATCTCAACTCAACGGCTGTGCCTCATGTCTCGAGGTGCACCACCGCCGCGCAGACGACGCAGGCGTGAGCGCCAAACAACTTGCGACCGTGTCGGTCTGGCGTGACACCGAACTGTTCGACGAGCGCGAACAGGCCGCGCTGCGCCTGGCGGAGATCACCACCACGCTGCCCGACCACGACACCGCCGAACGCGAATACGCCCTCGCCCGAGAGGTTCTCGACGACGACGAACTGTCCGCGGTCATCTGGGTGGCGACGACCATCAACGCCTTCAACCGCGTCTCGATCCTCAGCGGTCACACCGTCCGGTGACGGGACCGGCGCTTCGGGCCGGGGTGTCGGCCTAGGGTGGTGGTATGGCGCTGACCATCGATCCTGAAGTCGCCGTGGCCTTGAGCGCATTCGCCGCCCCGGAACCTGCGGCTCCGCCGGAACCGGGCGACGTCGCCACCCGGCGCGTCGACGCGAAAGCCCTGTTCGACGCCGTCGCCGCGGCACGCCCCGCCGTTCAGGGCGTCGCCGTCGACGAATACACGGTGACCACCGCCGACGGAGCCGTGTTGCCGTTGCGGTGGTACCGGCCGACCGAGACGTCACCGTCTGGCGGCGCGCTGCTGTACCTGCACGGCGGCGGGATGATCTTCGCCCTCGACGACGTCGGCGCCCTCTACGACGTGGTTGTCCGCGACTATGTCGCCGCCTCCGGTGTGCCCGCGTTGGTCGTCGACTACCGGGTGGCGCCCGAGCATCCCGACCCGACACCGGTCGAGGACTGCTACGCGGCCCTGCAGTGGCTGGCCGAGTCGGCCGGGACCCTGGGGGTCGACTCGGCCCGGATCGCCGTGGGCGGCGACAGCGCCGGCGGTGGGCTGGCGGTCGGCGTAGCACTGCTGGCCCGTGACCGCGGCGGCCCGTCGATCGCCTTGCAGCTGTTGATCTATCCGATGCTCGACGACCGCACCACCCAGCCGGATCCGCACCTGCCGCCGGAGCTGCTGATCTGGACGTACGACGACAACGTCACGGGGTGGTCGGCGCTGCTCGGCGAGCGGGTTGGCGGCTCGGACGTCTCCCCGTACGCGGCCCCCGCGCGTGCCACCGACCTCTCCGGGCTGCCGCCCACCTATCTCGACACCGGAGATCTGGACATCTTCCGCGACGAGGACGTCGAGTTCGCCCGCCGCCTCGCCGCGGCCGGTGTGCCGACCGAACTGCATGTGCACCCGGGCTGTCCGCACGGGTTCGATGCGTTCGCCTTCGACACGTCGGTGTCGCGGCGGACCATGGCCGACCGGGTGCGAAGGCTACGTCGGCTCTAGGCGCACGCGGGAATCAGATCTGGCCGTGGCGGGGCGGGTGCGTGCCCGACAGCGTGTAGCGGCCGATGTGCTGCAGCTTCCACCGCACCGGGTCGTGCAGCGTGTGGGTGCGCGCGTCACGCCAGTAGCGGGACAGGTTGCCCGACACCGAAGCGCTTCGCGTACCGCCCAATTCGAACAGCCCGGTCGACGCCTCCAGCGACGCGCGCACCGCGGCCACCTTCGCGACGGCCACGGCCACCGACGCCGCGGCCGCCGACTCCTCGGTCAGATGCTCGGTGGCGGTGTCCACCGCCCGCGCCGCCTCGACGAGCAGCGCCTGCGCCCCACGGACCGTCACGGTCAACTCGGCGGCCGCCTGGATCAGCGTCGGATCGTCGACCGCCGTCGCGACGTTCGCCTCGAAGTGTGGGCGGGCCCGCTCGGCCTGGCGCACCCCGGCGGCCAGCGCACCCGTCGCGATGCCGACGTCGATTGCGCTGTGCAGCAACTGCGCTCGCGCGCCGTAGGTCGTCGGCTCGGAGAAGATCGGCGAGAACGGCACGACGTGTTCGGCGGGCACCGCGACGTCGGTCAGCGTCACCGTTCCCGACGCCGTCGTCCGCTGACCCATGCCCTCCCAGTCGTCGACGATCTCGACCCCGGTGGCGTCGCGCGGAACGAATGCGACCGCCTTGGGCGTCGACGCCGTCGGCACCGACCCGTCGTCGAGCGACGCCCGCACGACCGCCCAGTCCGCGAACAGCGCACCCGTCGAGTAGAACTTGCGTCCCGTCAACACGTAGTCACCCGACGGCAGCCCGGTCAGCGTCGTGGTGTCGACGTCGATCGGATGCGGCCCCCGTTCGGACTGCGCGTTCGCCAGCAGCGCCCCGTCGAGCACCTGCCGGTAGAAGTAGGCCTGCTGATCGGCGGTGCCCTGCAACCGCAGTGCCTCGAGGAACACGAAGTGCGAGTGCGGGATCTGTGACAAGGACGGGTCGGCGTGGGCGATCAGCCGAAACACCTCGGCCAGTACGGTCGCGGGCGCGTCGATGCCACCGTGCTCGACCGGCACCGAAATCGCCAGCAGACCGGACTCTTTGAGTGCGCGTACCTGTTCGTGCGGGAGTTGCCGCTCGGTGTCGCGAGCGGAGGCCTCGGCGTCGAACTCGGCGGACAGCTTCGCCGCGACGTCCAGCGCGTCGTCCGCGGAGGCGATCACCGTCATCGCGTTGCGCCGATGAACGGGATGTGCGCCGGGGACGCCGATGAGGCCTGGCCCTTGAACAGCCCGCGCTCGCGCAGGATCGGGACGACGCCCTCACCGAACCAGAACAACTCCTCGAGGTGCGGATAGCCGGAGAAGATGAACTCGTCGATACCGATCTCGGCGTATTCGGTGATCCGGTCGGCCACCTCGGCGTGGCTGCCGACCAGCGCCGTGCCCGCGCCGCCCCGCACCAGACCTACGCCCGCCCACAGGTTCGGGGCCACTTCGAGGGTGCGGGCGTCGCTCCAGCTGCCGTTGCGCCGGTTCTCCTCGTGCAGGGCGAGCATCCGCTTCTGGCCCTCGGACTGGCTGCGGTGCAACCCTTCCTGTGCTTTGCGCACGGTCTCCTCGTCGAGCGCGGCGACCAGCTTGTCGGCCTGCTGCCACGCCTCGTCGGCGGTGTCGCGGGAGATGGTGTGCAGGCGGATCCCGAAGCGGACCTGGCGGCCCTCCGCTTCGGCCAGCCCGCGGATCCACGCGATCTTCTCGGCCACCGCCGCCGGTGGTTCGCCCCACGTCAGATAGACGTCGGAGTGCTTGGCGGCGACGGGGCCCGCGGCGGCCGAGCTGCCACCGAAGTACAACGGCGGCACCGGGTTCGGCAGCGTCGGGATCGCCGCGTTCTCGACCTGGATGTGCTCACCGTCGAGCGATACCGTCTCACCCGCCCACAGGCGGCGCACGACGTCGAGGAACTCGTCGCAGCGTTGGTAGCGGCCGTCCTTGTCGAGGTGGTCGCCGAACGCACGCTGCTCGTGCGCCTCGCCGCCGACGACGACGTTGAGCAGGATGCGCCCAGGGGCGTGGCGGGCGAACGTCGCGGCCATCTGCGCCGACAGCGTCGGGCTGACCAGGCCGGGGCGGAAGGCGACGAGGAACGCCAGCGACGTCGTCTCGCGGGCCAGCAACGCGGCGGTGATGAACGCGTCCTCGCACCACGCGCCCGTCGGGATCAGCGCACCGGTGAAGCCGAACGACTCGGCCGCGCGCACGATCGAGCCCAGGTAGTCGATCGAGGCGTCGCGGTCGCCGTGCGCAGCGCCGGCGGGCATGCCGTGGCCGCCACCGACGATCAGGCGGCTGTCCCCGTAGGTGGGCAGGAACCAGTGCAATTGAATGGTCACGACGAACTCCTAACGGCCGCGGGTCGGCTGGGATGCCGCCGACGCCGCTGACGACGGCACGGTCGATGGCCGGTCGATGATGGTGGAGGCCGGTCCGCCGACACGGTAGCGGGAGCCGCGGTGCTCCTCGGGCAGCCGGTCGCCGCGTCCGAGCAGCTTGTTGCGCAGCGTTCCCGGCGCGTAGGACGACTGGTAGGCGCCGCGGGCGGTCAGCACCGGCACGACGTGGTCGACGAAGTCGGCGAACGACCCGGGCGTGACGGCGTAGGCGAGGTTGAACCCGTCGACGTCGGTCTCCTCGACCCACTCCTGGATCGTATTGGCAACCGAGACACCGGAACCCACGATGCGTGGGCCCATGCCGCCGATCTTGCCCCACTCGGCGATGTCGCGGACGGCCCACTCTCGGCCGTCGGGGTCGGCGGACTGGAACGCCGCGACCGCCGACAGGATCGCATTGGAGTCGACGTTGCCGACCGGTTCGTCGAGCCCGAAGCGCGCCAGGTCGACGCCCATCCATCCGGACATGAACGTCAGCGCGCCCTCCGCGTCGCCATAGGACAGGTACTCGGCGTGCTTGGCGTGGGCTTCCTCGTCGGTCTCGGCGGTGATCACCGTTGACAGGTTGAAGATCTTCACCGCGTACGGGTCGCGGCCGGCGATCTCGAGTTCGCGGCGGATGGTCGTCACCGTCTCGCGCAGCAGCGCCTTGGTGGGGGCCGCGGTGAAGATGGCCTCGGCGTTCTCGGCGGCGAACCGCACCCCGCGCGGGCTGGAGCCGGCCTGGTAGATGACCGGGGTGCGCTGCGGCGACGGTTCGGACAGGTGGATGCCCGGGACGGTGAAATGCGTTCCCTCATGGCCGATGTGGTGCACCTTGGCCGGATCGGTGAAGATGCCGCGCCCGGCGTCCCGGAGAACGGCGTCGTCCTCCCACGAGCCCTCCCACAGCTTGTAGAGGACCTCGAGGTATTCGTCGGCGTGGTCGTAACGGGCGTCGTGGGCGGGCTGGTCGGTCTGGCCCATGTTGCGGGCGGCGGCGGGCAGGTAGCCGGTGACGACGTTCCAGCCGATGCGGCCGTTCGTGAGGTGGTCGAGCGTCGAGAGCCGCCGGGCGAACGGATAGGGGTGCTCGAAGCCCGTCCCGGTGGTGATGCCGAAGCCTAGGTCGTTGGTGACGTACGCCATCGCCGACACCAGCAGCAGCGGATCGTTGACCGGAACCTGCGCGGCCTGGCGGATCGCCGCCTCGTCGCTGGCGCCGTACACGTCGTAGGTGCCCAGCACGTCGGCGATGAACAGGCCGTCGAAGCGGCCGCGTTCGAGCAGCTTGGCCAGTTCGGTCCAGTAGTGCAGGTCCTTGTAGCGCCAGGACTGGTCCTCGGGGTGCTTCCACAGCCCGGGGGACTGGTGGGCGACGCAGTTCATGTCGAAGGCGTTGAAGCGGATCACACGAGTCACCGCGAAATCGTTGCCTAAGCGCGTGGCGTGGTCACGGGTTCGACTCAGCACGATTCTGGGCCGCGCCGCACGACCCGCTAGATCATCTCCCGGCGGGTCAGCCACCGCATGACCTGCCAGCCGATGAACACCGGCAGCCAGCACGTCAGCACCCGGTAGAGCAGCACCGCGGGCACCGCCACCGCCGCGGCCACCCCGAACGCCGCCAGCCCGCCGATCAGCGCCGCCTCGACCGCGCCGACACCGCCCGGGGTGGGCGCCGCAGAGGCCAGCGTGCCGCCGACCATCGTCACCACGGTCACCGTCACGAACGAGGTGTCCCCGCCGAAGGCCTCGATGCTGGCCCACAGCGCGAACGCGGCCCCCAATGTCGTTGCCGCGCAACCCAGCACGATGAGCGCCAGCCGCTGCGGTTCGGCAGCGAGGTCGCGGAAGTCCTGGAGCACCTCGACCAGCCTCGGCCGCACGGTCGTGAGCACCCACTGCCGCAGGCTCGGCACCACGAGGAACACCCCGACCAGGCCGAGCAACACCCCGCCGATCAGATAGATCAGCGTGGTGGACGGGACGAACTTCGACAGGTCCGCCGACGCGCCCGCCACGAAGCTGAACACGATCAGCAACGTGATGTGGGTGACCACCTGCACGGACTGCTGCAACGCCACCGCGGTCGTGGCCCGCACCGCGCCGAGCCCACCCTTCTGCAGGAACCGGGTGCTCAGCGCCAGCCCGCCGACCCCGGCCGGGGTGGTGGTCGCCGCGAAGGTGTTCGCCACCTGCATCAGCGCCAGATGCCGGAAGGTCACCAGCCCGTCGGCGCACGCCCACAGCGCGGCCGCGGCGCCCAGATACTTCAGCGCCGACACCGCGAGACCAAGCAGCGCCCACCACATGTTGACGTTGCGCAGCTCGTTGGAGAACGTCGGCACGGCGGTGAGGAAGGGGTAGGCGACGTAGACCAGCGCGCCGATCAGCACCAGCTGGATGATCTGGTTGCGGCTGAACCGCGTGATGTTCTCGGTGCTGATGCTGTCGGTTCCGGTCTGCCGCATCACCTCTTCGCGGGTGGCCGCGGCGACGGCGCGCGCATCGGGCAGCAGTTTCCAGAACCGCCCGCCCACTGCGTGTTTGGTGAGACGCCGCGACGCGACCAGAACGGCCTCCGCGCCGAGCACCTCGATCGCCGCGGCGACCGCCCGCTCCGCGCCGTGCAGGTGGGCGGTGGTCAACAGCAGCTGCGCGACGTCGGTCTGCAGCTGCCCGTCCGTCGCACCGTATTCGGCGTACCCGAAGCCGCCGAACAGCACCGCGCCGTCGTCGACGGTGATCTCCGCCGCCCGCAGGTCGCCGTGGGAGATCGTGCCGGCGTGCAGGTCGCGCAACGCCTCCCACACCTTCTGCGGCGGGGTGCTGTCGTCGAGCGGCACACCATGTACCGCGTCGTGCGCGTAGAGCGCCCAGCTGCGCGCCAGCGTCGCCGCCGCCACCGACGACGTGTTGGCCAGCCCCGCCTCGCCGATCGCGATCGCCATCAGCGCCCGGTGCTCGACGGCGCGCCGCAGCGAGGCCTGCAACGGCGCCGTCTCCGAGGACCGCAGCCGCAGCTTGCGCCAGACCTGGCGCACCGCGCCGCCACTGCGCTGGTTCGGCCCGTACATGTGGACGGTCGCGTGGCCGGGGCCCGCGGTGTCGGCGGTCATCACCAGCGGGCCGCGGCCGGCGGGCCGCACGACCGTCAGCGCGGTCACCTCGAATCCGCGCCGCGCCAACGCCCGCACCGCGTCGGCCAGCGGCACCTCGAGGGCGGGCGTGCCCACCACCAGCACCACCAGCGCCCCGACGAAGAAGCCGACCGACAGTCCCAGCAGCGAGCGGGCCGGGACGACGGCGCTGACCACCAGATGGATCGGCACGAACGCCAGCAGCAGGGCCCACCACCAGCGCCGCCACCGTGCGGGCACCCACGGCCCCGACACCGTGAGCACCGCGGCGAGCATCGCGATCCACCGCGGATCGTCGAGGATCTGCGACAGCAGCGTGTCGAGCCGCCCGGACAGGTCGAAATGCCAAGTCGGCGCGGCTATCCCGTTACCGGTGATCGACAACGACAGCGTCGCGATCAGCCCGGCCGCGGCGAACGCGCCGAGCAACCGCCACTGCCGCACGACGATCAACCCGACCAGGATCACGAACGGCAGCGCCAGGATCGCGATGCCGTAGGCGAGGTAGACCAGGTTGGACTGCGTCGGCGTGAGCACCCCGACGATCTCGGAGATCGACTGTTCGAGCGCGCTCCACTCGTAGCGGGTGATGAACGAACTGGTGATCACGACGGCCAACAGCACTGTCGCCAAGGCCAGGCGCAGGATGTCGTTGGTGCGTCGAGTCAGCGGCAGCAGCAGGCTGCCCGTTACGGCGATCTCCCGCCCGTCGACTCGCATACTCAAACCGCGGCGCCGACCCCCAGGCGTCCGAGCGCCCGGCGGACGAGGCTGACCCGGGCCTGTCCGGTGGGTGGGCGTCGGACGGCGTACGGCCACGGCTGATTGCGCTCCGGTATCGATTCGGTCCTGACGAGTTTGAGTTGCTGCCGCAGGTGCGCGCGCAGCTCGTGCAGGTCGGGGTCGGCCCACCGGTTGACGGCCTCGGTGGGGTCGTCGGTGAGGTCGTAGAGCTCCCACTGGTCGTCGAGCGGGCTGGCGCGGTACGCCTCGCCGCCCAGGCCGTTGGCGGCCAGGTGCCGCACGCCCGGTTCGGTCCAGGTGGCGGGATCGTCGAAGCTGCGCACCAGCTTCCACAGGTGGCCGTCGACCCGGGTGACGAGTCCCTCGAAGTTCGACGCCACGTGTGCGGGCACCCGGATCCGCAGTGGGCCCGGCGGATTGACGGTGCGCTTGAGCTTGCGGGCCAGACCCGATGCGCCGCTGTCGCCTTCGAGCATGTTGTCGCGGGTCATCAGGTACACCGCGCGGTCCTCGTCGGGCGCGGCGCCGTCGACCACCGGCATCAGGTTGCGCCCCGGAAGGGGATGGACCTCGGAGAACGATTCGGCGAGTGTGGCCGCCGTGGCGTCGACGTCGACGCCGGCGGCGCCCAGCAGCGTCGGGACGAGGTCGACATGCGAGGTGGGTGCGCTCACCGTGCGCGCCGCCGTGACATGAGAACCGGTCCGGGCGATGACGAACGGGACGCGCGTCGCCTCGTCGTAGAGGTTGAACCACTTCTGGTGCAGGCCGCCGTGCGCGCCCAGCAGGTCGCCGTGGTCGGCGGTGCGGACCAGCACCGCATCGCGCGAACCCTCGACGACCGTGCGGCGCACGAGGTCCAGCGGACCGTCCACCTCGGCGTGCAGGCGGTAGTACAGGTCGCGGTACTGCTGGATGTTGCGCCGGTAGGTGCGCTCCATCACCGCCGCGGGGCCGTAGCCGGAGTAGTACGCCTCGCGGAACGCGATCTGCGCGGCCGGCTTCGCCGACAGGTCCTCGTCGGCGGTGGGCGCCGCGGGCACGTGCGGCGGGTCCAGCGGTGAGGGCCTGACCGGGCTGCGCCGCACCCACTGCGGGAACAGCACGATGTCGTGCGGGTTGACGAAGCTGGCCACCAGCAGGAACGGCCGCAGCGCGTCCGCGTCACCGGCCCTCCTGCGCGCGTAGCGGTCCTCCAGCCACGCCACCACCCGCTCGGCGATCAGCGGGTCGCGGCGAAACCCGCTGTTGGACAACGCCGCTCCGTGCGGTTCGGGTCCCACCCAGCCGGAGAACCCGTACGGCGCCAAGGGATCCGCGTCGAGGTAGCGCTGCACCGCGTCCGGGTCGACCACCCCGGCGTCGTCGTTGGTGTCGAGTGGCAGCCCGGTGGCCGGGTCGGTGACGTCGGCATGCGAGATGTGCCACTTGCCGTCGTAGTGGGTGTCGTAGCCGGCGGCGCGGAACCAGTTGCCCAGTGTCGGCACCTCACCCCCACGCAGCCACCGCATCCGGGAGTCCTCGTACGTCTTGCCGATGCCGTCGGTCTGGGTGACGCCGTGCAGATCGGGGAACTGTCCGGTGAAGATCGTCGGGCGGCTGGGCACGCAGGCCAGCGATCCGGTGTAGTGGTGGGCGAAGCTGACGCCGTGCTCGTCGAACCACGTGCGGCCGGGCAGCGCGCGGCGGCGCCACGCCATCACCTCGGGCGCCTCGTACGGCGGGACCGCGCGTTCCTCGTCGGTCATCAGGATGACGATGTCGGGCTTGGGCTCAGACATGGGTGGACTCCGATCGCGTCGCGAGGCCGGCGAGCATGGTGTCGGACGATTTCGCCATCAGCAGGCACACCAGGTGCGCGGCCAGTGCGCGCAGCCGGCCGGGCCCGAGGTCGACGGTGGTGGTGACGGCGACTGTCGTGGCGTCCGGGCCTGCGGGCTGCAGCGTCCACCGGTTGTTGAGGCGGCGCACCCAGCTTGGGAAGCCAGCGATGTCGTAGGCCAGGGTGGTCGGGGCGTCGAACTCGGTGATCGTCTCGACCAGGGTCAGTCGGCGCATCTGCACGCGGCGCGTGGTGCCGACAGGGCCGCCGGGGGCGGTGCTCAACACGCACGAGTGGTCGACGCCGGGAAGCCAGTCGTGGATCGCCCCGAAATCGGCGAGCACCGCCCACACCGTCTGCGTGTCGGCGCGCACGATCCGGCGACGACTGATCTGGGCCACCACACGGCCACCCTACGGTGCGGGGTGCGCGATGGTCAGCAGGAACGGGCGAGTCGATTCCCGAGGTGGCGAGCG
Organism: Mycobacterium sp. IS-1496; assembly: GCF_001499995.1. GTDB lineage: Bacteria > Actinomycetota > Actinomycetes > Mycobacteriales > Mycobacteriaceae > Mycobacterium. The sequence continues at coordinate 179,144 of NZ_LQIU01000045.1, read as the reverse complement.
CGCAGCGCCTCCGGGAAGGACGATGCTTTGCGAAAAGCGATATCGCCGGTGCTATCAGCTATCACCCGCGATATCGGATTTGCGACGGCATTGCCGGCCGGGCAGGCGCATCACCGGTGATATCAGTCCGCGGCGCTCAACCGGTCGGCCAGACCCGAGGCCCGCACCACGCGCCGTTCGATCGCGGCCCGCACCGCCGCCTCCGAACCGACCACCCGCACCGTCGTCTTCGCGCGGGTGACCGCGGTGTAGAACAGCTCGCGCGTCAGCAACCGGGACTCCTCGTCGGGGAGCAGCACGGTCACCTCCTGCGCTTGGCTGCCCTGACTCTTGTGGATCGTCATGGCGTGCACGGTCTCGACGTCGGCGAGCCGGCTGGTCGAGAACTCGACCGGCCCGGCGCCCGCGCCCACCACCGCCGCCAACCCGTGGTCGCGCACGACGGTCACCCCGGTGTCGCCGTTGTAGAGCTGCAGCCCGTAGTCGTTCGCGGTGACCAGCAGCGGCCGCCCGGCGTACCAGTCCGACCAGATCGGTTCACCGGTCGCATCGGTGAGCCAGCGCTCGACCTGCCGGTTCCAGTACCGCACGCCGTACGGTCCGCGCCGGTGCGCGCACAGCAGCCGGTGCTCGTGGAGCGTGGCCAGCGCCGTCCGCGCGTCACCGAGGATCGCCGCCTCGCGCAGCCGCAACGCATGCGGCACAAGCACTTTGCGCAGCTGCTCACCGGGGTTGTCGGTGTCGACCCACTCGATCTCGCGTCCGCCGTCGCGCAGCAGCGCGATCACGTCGTCGGCCCGCCCCTCCCGGATCGCCGACGCGAGCGCCCCGATCGGCGCGCCGAAGCGGTGGGAGGTGACCAGCCGGGCGATCCGCACGTCGTCGCGCGCGCCCAGCCCGTCGACCAGGTCGGCCAGCACGGCCCCGGCCTCCACCGACGCCAACTGGTCGGCGTCGCCGACGAGCAGCAACCGGCTGTCGGGCCGCACGGCCTCGAGAAGCCGGGCCATCAGCGTCAGCGACACCATCGAGGTCTCGTCGACGACGATCACGTCGTGGGGCAGCCGGTTCTCCCGGTGGTGGCGGAACCGCGACGCGTTGTCCCTACGCCGCTGCAACAGCCGGTGCAGCGTCGAGGCCGTCAGCTCGGGCAGTCGGTCACGGTCGACGGCGTCGAGTTCGGCGATCTGCAGGTGCACGGCCTCGAGCAGACGCGCCGCGGCCTTGCCGGTCGGGGCGGCCAACGCGATGCGCAGCGGCGGCCGGTTCTGCAACGAGGCCTGTTCGGCGAGCAGCGCCAGCAGCCGGGCCACCGTCGTCGTCTTGCCGGTGCCGGGGCCGCCGGTCAGCACGGTGAGCGATTGCGACAGCGCGATTTCCGCGGCGACGCGTTGCTCGGGGAAGTCCGCGGCGGGAAACAGGCGGTCCAGGCCCGGCACCTCACCGGGCGGCGCCGACTCCAGCAGCGCGAGGACGTCGTCGCACACCTGCTGTTCTTCGCGCCAGTAGCGGTCGAGGTAGAGCAGGTCACCGGAAGAACCGGAGTGGAGCCGCAGCACCGGCGGGGTGCCGGTCAACGGACTGGCCCGCACGGCCGCCACCCACGCCTCTGGGTCAGGCCAGGGCAGGTCGGGCAGTGCGACCTGGGCGGCGACCGATTTCAGGTCGACGCAGACGGACCCGTTGCGCAGGGCGCGGACCGCGAACGCGACGGCGAGCGCCACGGACTGCTCTGACTCGCCGGCCATTTCGGTGAGCCGCTGCGCGACGTGCACGTCGGCGGGTTCGAACACCTCGGCGTCGGTGAACGCGCGAAGCAGTCCGGTCGCGGCGGGGGTCGCGACGCTCATGACCCGCCGGGGGACCGGAGGCGCACCATGCGGGTGGTCGAACTCTCGTCGAGTTCGACGAGGTCCTGGCGCGAGCGCAGGAAATCGCTGAACGACTTGAAGCCCAGCGACTTCTCGGAGAACGACGGGTCCATCCGCTTCATCTGCGCCTTGACCGCGGAGTTGTGCAGCCAGTCGGCGTCGTCCTTCTCCAGGCCGATCTGCAGTGCGCGGGCGAGCAGACCCGTGGCGGCGATCTGCGGGTCGGGCTCGTCGGAGTCGGAATCGGTGTCGGTCTTGCGGCGCCGCGTGCGTTTCTTGGGTTCACCGCCGGCCTCGGCGGGCGGCGGCTCGGGCTGGGGCACCGGGACGCCGGGCAGCGCGTCGTAGGTGACGAACTCGTCGCAGGCCGCGGCCAGCGACCGGCTCGACGCACCGGCCACCCCGATGCCGACGACGTAGCGGCCGAGCCGTTTGCAGCGCTGCGCCAGCGCGATGTAGTCCGAATCGCCGCCGACGATGACGACGTGGGTCAGGTCGGGCAGCCGGAACATGTCCTCGACCGCGTCGACGGCCAGGCGGATGTCGGCGCCGTTCTTGCCGTAGGCGGCGGCCGGGAACAGCTGCACCAGGTCGACGGCGCGGGCCACGAGCTGACCGCGGTAGTTCGCGTTGACGTCGGAGGACCAGTCCGCGTACGCGCGGGTGAGCACCAGGGTGCCGAACGACGAGGCGAAGTCGATCACCGCGCCGATGTCGACGGTGGCGCGGGTGAGCTTCTCGGCGAAGTCGTCGGCGTCCTTGGTCTTGTCCTTCTGGAACGAGCTGCGCCCGTTGACCTGGTCGTACCGCGAGATGACGATGTTGTCGAAGTCGAGGTAGACCGCGACGCGTGTGGCACCCGGTTCCGTCACCCGTTCAGTGTCGCGTATCGGGCACCGGTAGTCAGCAAGCCTGCGGCAGTGTCACGTGCGGATCGCAGATCTCGAGCACGCGGCGCACGGTGGGGTTGCTGACCACCGCCCACTCGACATCGGCGCGCACACAGCGTTCGCTGATCGTGCACAGCACCGAGAACCCGGCGGTGGACAGGAAGTCGACGCGGGTCAGGTCGAGGGTGAGGCGGCGCGAGTTCGCGCCACGGCGCAGCACGTACTCCTGCAGGTCCGCGGCGTTCGACGCGTCGATGGACCCGGCGACGGTGATGCGGACCTCGAACGGGGCGAGCCATTCGGTGGTGAACGTCAGATGATCGATGGAAGGCATGAGAGCTGGCTCCGAGACTGCGCCTGCGGGCGCGGAAGAAAGTATGGGGGGCGGCGTCTGCGTGCGGGTTTCCACTACCCGATCCGTGCGACATGCCGCGGCTGGTTCATCAACCTTCGCCAACCCTACGCGGGTGACCCCCCGTCACCGCAACTGCGGGCGCCGAGACGTCATATTTGCCGTCGAGGAGATTCGACAGCGCGACGACCAACGCCGCGGGCGGTTGCCAGGTGAACACCCCCGCCGGATGCCCGTCCGCCGTCGGCGTCGACGCCCCGCACATCCCGCGCAGAAACAGGTACTGCACCCCGCCGAGGTGCTCGGTCGGGTCGTAACCCGGCTGCCGCCATCGAAGGAAGCGATGGAGCACAACGCAATACAGCAGCGCCTGCAGCGGATAGTCCGAGTGCAGCATCGCCTCGGCCATGCGGGACCGGCTGTAATCAGCTGATGTGAGCGGGGATTCGGGTTCGCCGAGCCAGTTCGTCTTGTAGTCGACCACCACGTAGCGGCCGCCCACCCGCAGCACCGCGTCGATCGACCCCGTCAGGTAACCCTTGAGCGACTGGCCGCCCAGCGCCCGATCGGTGAGCCGGTCGACATACGAAGCCAGCACGTCGTCGGCGGGCAGGTGCCCGGCGAGCAGGCGGCCGACGTCGGCCAGCGTGATCGCCGGTGCGCCCCCACGGATGTCGCCGCCGGCCAGCGGGAACTCGAAATCCAGTTCGCGCAGGCGGTCCCGCAATCCGATCTGGCGCAGCGTCACGTCCGGTGCGAGCGGACCGAGCGGGGTGTCGTGCATCGGCAGCAGCGCGTCGGCCAGCACCTCGGGTGCGACGTCGACTGGCCACCACACCGCCTGCTCACGGATCGTGCGCTCGAGCTCGGCGCGCAAGTCGCCGGCGAACGGGTCGGCGTGCTCGAGCACCGCGTGCACGAGCGACCCGAACTTCGCCCCGGTCGGCAATGCGGCCATCGGCGACGGCACCGCCGCGGTCTCGTCGTCATGCTCGGACACCGGCACGTCGACGATCTCGTCGTCGAGTTCGGCCACCTCCGGTTCGCTGGTCACCCCGCCGCCCCCGGAGTCCTCGGCGGCCCGAAGCAGACCCGAGTACGACGTGCGCCGCCACGCGGTGTCGATCCCGCGGTGGAAGTGCCGCACCTCCAGCCCCGCTGGGTGTTCGTGCGGGTGGGGTGCGGCGGGGCGCGCGATCTCGGAGTCCTCGAGCACCGGACCGCCGAGGTCCGCCCACGCGCGCAACGCCGTCCTCGCGTCCGCGTCGTCGACTTTGGGCGGGTCGCAGCGGTCCGGCACCATGGCCTCCCCGGGCCCGCGGCCCCGCAGCAGCCGCGACAGCCCGCCGTTGGGTTCGTCCCACGACGGCGCCCACCACGCCACCACCTGCGACTGCGCGCGGGTCAGCGCGACGTAGGTGAGGCGCACGTCGTCGCCGGCCGCCTCTTTCCGGCCGAGGCGCTCGACCTGCGCGTGGTCCGGGCTGTCCTCGCCGCCGATGTGCAGACAACGGGTGCGGCCGTCGTGGAACAGCACGCAGTCGCGGGTCTGGATGTTGCGGTTGAACGCGAACGGCAGGTACACCACCGGATACTGCAGCCCTTTGCTGACCCACACCGTCATGATCTGCACGGCCGCGGCGTCGTTGTCGAGCCTGCGGTTGCGTTCGGCGGCGCCGCTGCGGTCCTCGCGCTGGGTGCGCAGCCAGTCCCGCAGCGCGGGCAGGCTGAAGTGTTCGCGATGGGCGACGTCGTGCAGCACCTGCGTCAGGTGTGCGAGGTCGGTCATGTGCCGGGCACCGTCGCGCCAGGACAGCACCCGCCTGCCCATCCCGGTCATGTTCGCCGCTTCGAAGATGGCGGCCACACCGCGTTCGCGGGCGTGATCGGCCCACTCACGCAGCCGGTCGGCGATCTCGTCGGTCAACGTGTCGCCCCGTGCGGCGAGTTCTTCGGCGGTGCGGCCGAAGAACATCGTGGTGGCCGCCGCGCGCACGAGCCCGGAGCGGTGCGGCTGGTCGAACGCCTCGAGCAGGCACAGCCAGTCGTCACCCGCCGGGGAGTTGAACACGTCGGAGTCCCCGGTGTAGACCGCCGGGATGCCCGCCGCCGAGAGCGCGTCGAAGCAGGCGCGGGCGTCCTTGTGCGTCTCGACGATCACCGCGATGTCCTTGGCCTCGATCCGCTTGTCGCAGAACGTCGCTCCGCTGGCCAGCAGCCGGCCGACGTCGGCGGCCAGGTCCCGGCTGATGTGCGGCCGCAGCTTGTCCATCGGGATGACGCGGTCGGAACGGATGCCGAAGGTGTCGCGCGAGACGATGCGCAGGCGGAAGGGGTCGTTGTGCGGCGCACCCTCGAGCCGGTGTCCTTCGTGTCTGGCCTCGACGGGGCGGACGACGATCTCGGAGTCGCCGAGCTCGGCGTCGCGCAGAACCACCTGCAGCCGGTCGACCAGGTCACCGTCGGTGCGCCAGTTGGTGCCGAGCGTCCGCCGGTGCCCGGCCGTGCTCGCGGCGTGCAGGTAGGTGACGATGTCGCCGCCGCGGAACGCGTAGATCGCCTGTTTGGGGTCGCCGATCAGGATCAGCGTCGAGCGGCCGGTGAACGCCCGGTCGATCGCCTGCCACTGCACCGGGTCGGTGTCCTGGAACTCGTCGACCATCACGATCGACCAGCGGCGGTGCATGCGGGCGCGGGCGGGCGAGTCCGTGTCGGTGAGCGCATTGGCCAGCCGGGACAGCAGATCGTCGTAGTGCAGGATGCCGAGCCGGCGTTTGCGTCGCTCGAGTTCGGCGCACACGGCCGTCGCGAACTCGACGCGCACCGCGGCCTCCGTGCCGGTGGGCGGGTGCTGCGGCCGCAGTTCGGTGCCGGCGTTGCGGACGACTTCGCGGGCCAGCTCGAGCGCCTCCCCGCGGGTCAGCGCCGGATCGTCGCGCTGCTGGCCGAAGTGCGCGAGGTACAGATCGTCGACGATCTCGGCGGTCAGGTCGTCGAGACTCTCCACCAGCTGCACCCCGGTGTCCGTATCACCGGCCACGCCAAGCGATTTGAGGACGAGCTGGCAGAACTGATGCGTGGTCGCGATCGTCGCGGCGTCGAAACCGGCCAACGCGTCGCGCAGCCGCTGCGCCCGCAGCTGCCGCTCGTCCTCCGGGGCGTCGATCAGGTGGGCGACCAGCTGATTGTCGCCGACCCTCGACGGATCGCCGAACGCCACCAGCGCGTCGAGCATCTGACAGCGGACCCGCTCACGCAGTTCCTGGCTGGCCGCCCGGCCGAACGTCACTAGCAGCATCTGGTCGAGCGTCGCGACACCCTCGGCGATGTAGCGCGTCACCAGACCCGCGAGCGCGAACGTCTTACCGGTGCCCGCACTGGCCTCGAGCACCGTCGTGGTGCGCGGCGCGGGGAGCGGGCCGAGCAGATCGAAACCGTCCATCAGTCGGGATCCCTCTCGGCTTCGAGCATCGGCACCCACAGGCGGGTCGCGTACTCGTCGAGGCCGGCGGTGAGCAGGGTGCCGAGCCAGGCGTTCGCCCCCCACACCCGCACATTGGCGGGTTCGGCGTCCTCACCGGGGTAGCGGCCCGACTTCCAGCGGAACCCCGCCTCCCGCTGCGCGTCCCCACGGGCATGGCGTGCCTCGGCCCACGCGTAAGACGTCTTCGGCGGCAACGGAATCGGCTCACGTCGTCCCGCGTCGTACATGCTCACCAGGTCCCGCAGCACGCCCGTCGCGTCCTGCGGTGCGCCCAGCATCCGCTCCCGCGGAGTGGTGCCCCGCTTCGCGCGGCCGATGCACACCGCCGCCCAGTCGGCGCCCGGACGCCCGGCGGCCAACGCCGCCAACTGGATCCACGACCCCAGCAGGTGGCGGCCGTCGAGTTTGGAGTACGTGACGGTGACCGTCCGGTCGCCGTACACCTTCGGGATCGTGCCCGTGACGCGGCGGCCACCGCCGAGGTGGACGTCGACGTCGTAGGCCTGCGGCGGCTGTCCGCGGTGCCGGTGTGCGGCGACGGCGAGCGCGGCGGCCTGATCGCGCAGCTCCTGTGCCTTGCGCCAGCCGAGCCGGCCCGGCGGCAGCGAACCCCGCCGCCACTCGGCCTGTTGTGCCTGTTCGGGGTTGAGGCCGCGCAGCATGTCGTCGAGCATCCGTTCGCCGACCTGCCATTCGGCCAGCGCGTCGATCTCCACCGGCATCGCGTCCTCGACGGCGTCGACATCCCACGGCAGCGTGAAGTCCAGCGCGCGGAAGAACCCCTTGACCGGATCCTTGAAGAAGCCGATCAGGTCGTCGAGCGCGACGTCGTCCTCCGGTGGCGGGGGCAGCGGATGGGTGAGCAGGCCGGGCCGCTCGGCGCGGTCGCCTGCCGCGACCGTCGCCGCGGTCAGCGCCGTCGAGTCGAACGTGAACGGTTTGCCGGGCACCCCTAGTGCGCCGGGGGTGACGTTGCGAACGTCGAAGGGCTGCAACGGATGTTCGACGACGATCATGTCGCGCACCGGGCTCTCGGTGGTGACGTCGAGCGCGTCGAGCAGTTCGACGAGCGGCACCGCCGGCGGTCTGCGCTGTCCGGAGTACTCGTTGGCGCCGGTGTAGGTGACGACGAGTTTCTCCGTCGCCGCGCCGATCGCGTCGAGTAGCAGCTGGCGGTCCTCGGAGCGGATGTCGCGCTCGCCGGTCATCGGGTCGCGGGCCAGCGCGTCGTCGCCGTCCACCACGCCGAGGCGCGGGAAGGCCCCGTCGTCGAGACCCACCAGGCACACCACCCGGTGCGGGACCGAACGCATCGGCACCATCGTGCACACCGTCAGCGTGCCGGTGCGGAAGTTCGCGCGGGTGGGCCGCCCGGCGAGGTGGCGGTCCAGGAGCGCCTTCACATCCGGCAGGCGCAGCAGCGTGTCGCGTCGCAGGCCCGCCTGGGCCACCACGTCGGCGAATTCACGTTCCAGTTGAGTGGTCTGCCATGTGTCGTCGTCGGGGACCGCGGTCAACTGGTCGATGCCGGTGCGCAGCGCATCGAGCCACTCGTCCAGAGGTCTTGTGCCACTCAGTGATTCGACGCAGTGCTGCAGCCGGTCGACGTATTCGGCGAGGCGGCCGGCGAGTTCGACCTTGTCGCTGCCGACGTCGTCGAGGGGCAGGGTGGTGCCGAGCCAGGCGTGCGAGTCGTCGGACATCGCGACCCCGGCGAGCACCCGGTCGAGCCCGAAACGCCAGGTGTTCTGGACGAAGTCGACGCCGTAGGGGTGACGGTGTTCGCGGTCGAAGCCCCACCGGATGTTGGCCTCGCGGACCCAGTCGCCGATCGCGTCGAGGTCGTCGTCGCTGAAGCCGAACCGCGCCCGGATCGACGGCGCCTCGGCGAGGTTGAGCACTTCGGTGGCGGTGGCGCGACCACCGGCCAGGATGAGCAGTTGGGCGGCGACGCCGAGCAGCGGGTTGGTCTGCGTGAGCGCGCGGTCGGCGAGTTTGACGCGCAGGCGATGGGCCGGATGTGCGCCGTGCACCACGTCGCCCAGCCCGAACCCGGCGACGATCAACGGCGCGTAGTGCTCGATGTCCGGACACATGACGAGGATGTCGCGGGGTTCGAGCGTCGGGTCGTCGACGAGCAGGCCGAGCAGCACCTCACGCAGGACGTCGATCTGCCGTGCGGCGCCGTGGCAGCTGTGCACCTGCACCGAGCGGTCGTGTTCGGGCAGCCGGCGGCCGGCGGGGCGGACGGCGTTGGCGGCGATGTCGGACTGCAGCAGGCCCAGGAGCGTGTCGGGATGGTCGGCGTCGCCGGCCGGCCGATGTAGGTGCTCGTCGGTCTGCGGGTCGGCGGGCAGGCCGCGCTGCAGTTCGCGCAGGTCGCGGCCGAGGGTGGCGAGCAGCGGGTGGCCGACTTCGCGGTGGGTGGTGTCGTCGCGGCGGCGGATGGGGCCGCGGTGGGCCCGCAGCGAGGTCCACAGCTGATCGCTGGGATGCGGCAGCCACAGGTGCAGGTCGTGGTGGGTGGCGAGCGCGTCGAGCAGTTCGACCTCGGTGGCGGGCAGGCGGGTGTGGCCGAACAGCGACAGGCGTTCGGGGAGGTCGGTGGGTGACTCGCGAAGGCGGGCAACGGTTTTGGTGTGCCTCACGTGGGGAGGGTCGACGGGCACCCGCTCGGCGAGCGCGCGCCAGAGATGCGGTTGCCAGTGCAGGTCGTCGTCGAGGTCCCCGGCGTCGCCGGCGAGCCAGTCGACGAGCAACTGCGGGCGTTGGCGCGCGTAGGAGGCGAACAGGCCGGCGAGGCGGCGCGCGACGGCGTAGCGGCGGCTCTGCCGCAGTGCTTTCTCCTCGCCGTGTTCGAAGTGGCCGAGGTGGGTGGCGAGCGTGGTGCACCACGGCTGGTCGAGGTTGTCGTCGATGACCTCGAGCAGCGGCCAGACCAGGCTGTCGGGGGCCCAGGGGTCGTCGTCCTGGGTGCCGGATGATCCCGCCATGATTTGGGCGATGAGGGACCGCGGGCTGCGGAAGGTGATGCCCGCGCAGACGCCGTCGTCACCCGAACCGCGGCCGAGGACGTGGGACAGGCGCTGGCTCAGCCACCGCTCGACCCCCTTGGCCGGGACGATCACGAGTTCCTCGGCGAAGGGGTCGGCCAGGGGAGTGGACAGCAGGGCGCCGAGTCCGTCGGCCAGCAGGTCGGTGCGCTCCGCCCGGTGCACGTGGAATGGCATCAGTCCAAACGATAGAGCGCGGGTCCGACTAATCGCGGGCAAGGCGGGCATTCCCCGCGTATGGCCACACGACTGACCGAACGATTCGACGAGGCGCTCGCCTACACATCGGCGTTGCACCGCACGCAGCGGCGCAAGGGTGGGGAGGTGCCCTACGTGGGGCATCTGCTCTCGGTGGCGGGTCTGGTGATCGAGGCGGGCGGCAGCGAGACCGAGGCGATCGCCGGTCTTCTGCACGACGCGGCCGAGGACCAGGGCGGGGAGCAGACGCTCGACGAGATCCGGACCAGGTTCGGGGCGGAGGTCGCCGACATCGTCGAGGAGTGCAGCGACACGATGGTCACGCCGAAGCCGCCGTGGCGGCAGCGCAAGGAGGACTACATCGCCCATCTGGGCAAGGCGTCGGACGGCACCATCCTGGTGTCGTTGGCCGACAAGCTCGACAACGCGCGGGCGATCCTGCGGGACCTGCGCCGGCTCGGGCCGCCGCTGTGGGAGCGGTTCAGCACGGCCGATCCGCAGGACCATCTCTGGTATTACAGGTCGCTGCTCGAGGTGTACCGCCGGCGTCGTGAGAGCTGGCTGGTCGACGAGTTGGCCCGGGTGATCCAGGATCTGGAGCAGGAGATCGGCCCGCCGGTCGCCGCGACGGTCTAGTGCCGCCTAGATCCGGACCGGTAGCCCGCCGGTGAGCGCGGACGGCCGGCATATCGCCGCGACGCCCACCACCGACACCGCCGCCACCCCGAAGGCGACGAACACGTTCACCGCATCGGCCGCCCCGCCGAGCACCGCCGCCGCGATCGGCCGCGACCCCAGGAACCCGACCAGCCACAGCGCCATGATGCGGCCGCGCAGTTCCTCCGGCGCCCGCTCCTGCACCACCGTGCTCAGGCCGGTCATCGCCCAGCCGAAGCCCAGACCCGCCAGCGCGAACCCCGCCACCGCCACCGGCGTGACCGTCCCGAACGCCAGCACCGCGCACCCGGCGCACAGCAGCCACAACCCGACCGACGACACCCACCCGGCCGCGATCCGCCCGCGCAGCAGCGCCAGCACCGCCATGCCCAGCGCCGCGCCGATGCCGAACACCGCCGACAGCGCCCCGACCAGTCGGGTGTCCCCGCCGAGCGCGTCGGCCATCGACGGTGTCAGCGTGATCGACGGGTCCGCGGCGAACCCGACCGTCGTCACCGCCAGCAGTGCCAGAAACAGCGGTTTGTCGTGCCAGACGTACTTCAGCGCCGCGCGGACCCGGTAGTCCGCGCCCTCCCGGCGCACCGGGGGAGCGGGGAACCGGACGACCAGCAGGAATATCGCGAAGATCAGGTGCAGACCCGCGCTGACCGCGAATCCCTCGGCGTATCCGAGGTGCGCGGCCAGGTAGGCGCCGATCACCGGGCCGATCATCCGGCCGATCGTCATCGGGATGCTGTTGAGCGCCATGGCGGTCGACAGTTCGCCGCTGCGGATCAGGTTGGGCACGATCGACTGCATCGCGGGCCCGCCCACCACGAAACCGATCCCGACGAGCAGGGTGCCGAGCAGCACCGCCGCCGCGGCCTGTTCCTCGGTGATGGCCAGCCACACCGCGATCGACCCCGAACCGACCAGACACAGCAGGCGGCCGAGCAGGATCTGCCGCGCCGGGTTGCCGGTGTCGGCCCACTTGCCGCTGGTCGGGCTGAAGATGAGCTGCGGTCCGAACTGCACGACGCCGACCAGGCCGACCATCAGCGCCGAACCGGTCGCCTCGTACATGACGATCGCCGAGATGATGCCGTGCGTCCACACCGCGACGATCGAGAACATCTTGCCCCAGAACAGGGCGCCGAACACCGGGTCGAACATCAACCCGAGCGCGCCGCGGGCCTGCGGCGGCGCGGTGGCCTGTGCGGTCATGCCCGCACCCCGCGTTCGAAGTCCACGACGAGCCGGTCGAGCAGTCCGACCAGTGCGTCGACGTCGGTGTCGGGCCAGCCGGACACCACGTCGGCGACGATCTCGCGGCGACGGTCGGTCACGGCGGCCAGCGCAGCGCGCCCGGCATCGGTCAGGACCAGCACGCAGCGGCGCTGATCGTCGGGGGCGAGGGTCTTGGTCAACAGCCCGGCGGCGACGACGGATCCGACGGTCCGGCTGGCCGTCGAATGTTCGACGGCCATGTACTCGGCGACATCGCCGATGGATGCCCCGCGCCCGCCCGTCTCACACTGCTCGACGGCGCGCAGGACCCGCAGCGTCGAGACCGTGGTCGCCGGCTCGGTGTGGTCGAGCAGTTGCCGCCGCCACTCGGGCCGCTGCCGGATGACGTGGATCCGGGTGAGCAGCTCGTCGAGATGGTCGTAGCGGGAGGGCGGCACGGTTATATGCATAGCACATGCATATAACCGGATACCAAGTCCGAACTGCGCTTAACCGGGTCTCGGCGGTGGTACTCCCCGGACGTGGCAACGTCGTCAGGGTTGATCGCCGTCGGCAGCGGACCCGCCGGGCTCAGCGCGGCCGCGGCGTTCCGCGAGCGGCACCCGCACCTGCGCGTACAGATCCTGACCGCCGACCCCGCGATGCCCTACGCCAAGCCGCCGCTGAGCAAAGACTTCCTCTGCGGTCGCGACCAGAACGTCGACCTCCACACGCCCGACTGGTTCGACAAGAGGCGCCTAGAACTCGTCCGCGGCATCACCGTCGACCACATCGACCTCGACGCCCGCGAGGTGATCACCCGCGGCGGGCGGCGCTACCCGTACTGGAGTCTGGTGCTCGCACCCGGCGCCACGCCCGTCCCGCTCGACGTGCCCGGCGCCGCGAACGCACTGCGGCTGCGTTCGCTCGCCGATGCCGTCGCCATCCGCATGACCGCCCTGCAGGCCCGCACCGCCGTGGTGATCGGCGGCGGGCTGATCGGGTGTGAGGCGGCCGCGTGTCTGGCGGCCAACGGGATCGCCACGACGATGGTGGCCGGCGAACCGGTGCCGCTGCAGCGCCGGTTCGGCCTCGACGCGGGTGAGCGCATCGCGAAGCTGTTGTCGGACTGCGGCGTCCGATTCACCGGCCCGGTGCGCGTCGTGGAGGTGCGTGACGACGGTGTGACCCTCGACGACGGCGGTGCGCTCGACGGCGATCTCGTCGTCGCCGCGACGGGGGTGCGCCCGGACGCCCGGTTGGCCGAGGCGGCGGGGATCCGGACCCGGGCCGGGCGGATCGTCGTCAACGAGCACATGCACACGTCAGCGCCCAACGTCTTCGCCGCGGGCGACGTCGCGCTGGCGTTCAACGTCGCCGCGGGCAGGTCGATCCCGACCGAACACTGGCGCGACGCCGCCGATCAGGGCGAGATCGCCGGCGCGGCCGCCGCGGGATATCCGACCGCCTGGGCGAAGGTGCCGGGGTTCCACTGCGCGATCGGCGAGGCCCGGCTCAAGTACCGCGGCTGGGGCGTTCCGTACGAGCACAGCCGGCTCGTCGACCACCGCGACGGCTTCACGGTCTGGTACGAGGCAGGCGGTGAGGTGGTCGGGGTGCTCAGCCTCAACGCCGACGACGACTACCGGCTGGCCGCCGATCTGGTGGGCACCCACTCGCCACTCCAAGTGGGCTGAGCGCGGGACATGAGCGCCGCTCGCGCGCGCGACCGGACGATTCGTAGGCTGCGCCACGGATGTGCGCGAATGTGCAACCAGCCCAGCCGTTGTATCAGTTCCTCGGTCTCGAGCCGCTGCACCCCTGAGTAGCTCTCGAGGTGGTCGTCGGATTCGAAGCTGATGCCGACCTTCGCGAACTTCCAGCCCATGGCGATGCGCGCCGACCAGAGCTTGTCCTCGAGCGAGATGCTCGTCGTCGGTCTGGGTAGACCGGCGTCCATCAGGAACAGCCGGATCATCGACTCCTCCCGCGACTGGGCACCGCCGTCCATCAGCTCGACGGCCTCCCGAGCCGCCGGCATCCCGCGCATCCCCGGGTAGCGGGCTGCCAGCGCCTGAACCTCTGCGGCCGTCACACCCGACGCGGCCGCCAGAGCGTCGAGCACGGTCACGGCCTCGACCCGGGGCAGACGGCGGCCGAGATCCAGAGCGGTGCGGGCCGGAGAGGTGACGAGGAGTTCGGCTCCGTAGTGGCGGATCTCGTCCGGGCCGATGCGTTCGTCGTGGATCGCGACACCGTGCACGGGCTTGCGGTGCTTGCCGATCACCTCGATGTCATGGTCTGTCAAGGCCCAGTACACGCCGTGCAGATGGGCGGCCGCCCGGCCGGCGATGACGCCCTTGCGTCCTGTCCAGAGGAACGCGGCCGCGGTCCTCGCGGCAGGTGTGCGGGTCGCGCCTCGGGGCAGGTAGATGTTCGGGTGGATAGCGGTGTAGTTCCACCGCAATGCCGCCCGCGTCAGCCGTCCGGCGGCGATCTCCTCGGAACCCACGATCGGGAACATGCCGCGATGATGGCCCGCCTCACCGACAAGCCCGCCGGCTCTGAGGAGGGAGTGGCTATTCCGATGCTGTGCTCGGTTTCGACCCCAGGGCTGTGGTTTCGCGGGTTGGCGGGAAATCGACAGCCGTGGTGTCGACAACGGGCGTAGGGCGCGTGCGGCTATGCCGACCTAGAGCCAGTCGCGGCGTCTGAACATCACATAGAGGATCGCGACCAGCAGCAGGATCAGTACCGAACTCGTGACGAACCCCGCGACCGTCTCGATCCCCGGGTAGATGACGTTCTGGCCGTAGAACCCGGTGATGGCCGTCGGCACCGCGATGATCGCCGCCCAGCCGGTCAGCTTCTTCATCACCATGTTGAGCCGGGCGTCCTGTAGGGACAGATTCGTCTCGAAGACGGTCGTGATCATGTCGCGCAGCGACTCGGTCCACTCCGACGCCCGCAGCACGTGGTCGTAGAGGTCGGCGTAGCGCGGGTCGAGCTCGGGCGAGGTCTTCGCGTCGAAGCGGCGGTGCTGGATCGAATTGACCACCTCACGCATCGGCAACACCACCCGCCGCAGGTGCACGAGGTCCTTACGCAGCTGAAATGTCCTGCGCTGCAACCCACCCGGCAGCTTCGCGTCGGAGAACAACGCGTCCTCGACCTCCTCGATGGCGTCGTCGAGGTCCTGCACCGCCGCGAAATGGCCGTCGACCACCGTGTCGAGCAGGGCGTGCACGAGGGCGCCGACGCCGAATTCCTGGCCGCCGAGTTCGTCGAACCGCTCGGAGACCGCCTCGATGTCGAAGTCCGGCGACATCCGCACGGTGATCAGCCCCCGCGGCAGCACGAACCCGGAGATGCGGTGAACAGCCAGCGTGGAGTCGGTGTCGCTGTCCGGTTCGTGGGTGTCGACGCTGTAGACGGTGAAGAACGTGTGCGTCGGATAGACGGTGGCCTTGGTGCGTTCGGATTCGGCGACCGCGTCCTCGACGGCCCACTCGTTGAGGCCCAGTTCGTGGGCGAGGTCTTTGAGGATGGCGTGGTCGGAGGCGTAGACGTCGGCCCAGACGAGGGTCCCCGGTTCGGCGAGGTAGTCGGAGATCCCGGCGAACTCGAACTCGTCCTGCGGTTCGCCGTTCCGCCATACCCGCCCACGGACGTCACTCACGGGCCCCATCTTGTCAGGAGAACGTTATGTGACGTGCATCACTTCGGGCGTAGCCTGGAGTATCTCTCGAAGAAAGAAGGATGCGATGAAGGGCGCGCATCACGATCCGATCGATCACGCACGGACCTACCAGCCCCGCGCGGGCGAATCGTTCATCGACACTCTCTGGTTCCCCGGGCTGGTGTTGATCGCGCTCGGCGTCATCGGGCTGGCGGCCATCGTGGCATCCGCCGCGTATGGGGAGACCAGCCTGGTGCTCCCGCTCGCGTTGGTCACCGGCGCGGTGGTCACCGCGGGCGGCGGCCTGATCGCGCTCGAGCACCGCCGCGTGCTGCGCATCGAGCGGCTCTGGCGCAGCCAGCACCCGGACGCCACGCACCGGCCCGCCGCTTAGGCGAGGCGCCCCAGCAGGCCGTGCTCGAGGGCGTACAGGCTCGCCGCGACGCGGTTGGACACCCCGATCTTGGCGTAGGTGCGCTCGACGTGGTTGCGTGCGGTTTTCTCGCTGATGACGAGCCTCGCCGCGATCTCCCTGTTCGTCGCCCCCTGCGCCACCAGACACAGCACCTCGGCTTCGCGGGCGGTCAGCGCACCGGATCGCGCCCTGGGCCGGGCCGGTTGGCCCGCGGCGTGGAGCACCGCGTCGGCGGCGGCCGGATCCAGTCCGCCGTCGCGCACCCGCTGCCGGACCCGGCGCGCCGCGTCGCCCGGCGCCATCTGTGCGCGGTACGGCCGCGGCTCGCACGCATCCTGAAAGGCGACGGCGGCCGCGAGCACCCGATCGGGCGTGGTCAGCTCCCGCGCACCGAGCCCGCGTGGGTACCCGGTGCCGTCGAGACGCTCGTGGTGGTTCGCCGCGACGGATGCCACCTGGGCGAGCCCGGGCACCTGGCGCAGGATCCGCTCGGTCAGGTACGGGTGCAACCGCACGCGCTCGAACTCCGCCGTGCTCAGCGCCGAAGCCTTCGACCACACCTGGTTCGACACCCCGATGCGGCCGACGTCGTGGACGTGGCCGGCCCGGCGCGTCAACGCCACCGCCTCGGTGTCGAGACCCAGCGCGGCGGCCGCGGACGCGGCCAGTGCGGCGACCGCGCGTGAATGTCCCGCGGTGAAGGGGCATTTGAGATCGACGAAGTCGCCGAGCGCGATCAGCAGTGCGTCGAGGCCGGGCGCGTCGAGCCGGTCGTGGCGGTCCGGTGCCTGTTGCAGCGCTGTGGTCCACACCGACGTCGGCATCGTCAGCACCGCGTCGGGGTCGGCGACGAACGCGTCCACCACAGCCGGGTCGAACTGGCCGCCGCGCCGGCTGCGGGCCATCGCGACCGCACCCTCGACGCCGTGCTCACGGTGATGCACCTCCACCAGATCCGCGAACTGGGCCACCCGCATCTCGATGGGGATCGCGTCTCCGGCGGCGCCGCCGGGCAGTCCGCCGCCGTCGAACCGTTCGAAGGTGAACCTGAGCACCCGCTGCACATCGCCGTCGAGGCCGATCCGCTCGGCGAGCGTCGACGCCGACGCGCAGTGGGAATGGATGAGCCGCGAGATGTTGCCGCGCGCATCGGCATACAGCGCCGCCGCGGTCCGCAGCCGCTGCAGCAGCGGTTCGCCGTGGGCGATGTTGGCCAGCAGGAACCGCTGATACGGCAGCCCGGACCAGTCGACGAGGTACGACGCCCGCCGCACCGCGATGTCGTCACCGAACCACCGCGCGTACTCGTGGGAGTCGGCATGGCAGCCGATCCACATGACCAGCGTCGTGTAGTACACGCAATCACGTTGCGCGGGGGAGAGTTTCAAGCGGTCGGCGAGTCGGGTGGCGATCAGCGCCGAACGCAGCATGTGCTCGGCGGGCTGGCCGAGGCCGAGGTCGATGGCCACCGACAGGGCCGCGAGGACTTCCGCACGTGTCGGGAGCCCCGCGGCCTGCGGGCGACTGGTCACGACCTGATTGTGCGCCGTCGTCATGGCCTGGTCATCAGGTCAGCGAAAGCCGGTCAGCGTCGCGGTGCCGGCGGGTGTCGAACGGGTCGAACAGGCCCTGGCCGACGACGCAGATTCCCCGCTGCGGCAGCCGGAAGTCGGCCAGCCTGGCCTGCTGTGGCAGTGGTCCGGTCGGCCCGAGATCCTCGCCGCGCACTGTCGCGGTGGAGTCGGTGACCAGCCATACCCGCTTCGGGCCGATCCGGAAGTGCTGGCCGTTGGACGCCGTGCCCGTCAGCCGGATGCTGCCCGCCCCGAGGACCGGGCCGACGACCCGGCCGAGCAGTCCGAGCGCCGCGCGGTTGGTCCACGTCCGGGCGGGCAGGTGGGTGCCGACGGCCGTGAGGGCCTTCGTCGTGGGGGTGGCGGTGATGTCGACCCGCCACCGCAGGACGTCGGGGATCGAGATCTCGAGCGTCCACGGTGTCGTCCACGTCGCGGTGATGTCGCAGACGACGGGGTCGACGGTGGTGGCGGAGCTGAAGTACCGCGAACAGCTCTGTGCGCCGGGCGTGGTGGCGTAGAACGTCCACACGCCGTCGGGGGTGCGGTGCCACACCGACAGGTAGGCGGGGGAGAACGACGTCGCGGGGAAGTCGCGGTAGGCGAGGTAGTGGCCGCTGGTGAAGGGCAGGCCCATCACGCCGAAGCCGACGACGCGCTCGTCGTCACCGTCGGGAAGGGGTTGGGTCGCGGTCGCCTGGGCGGCCGCCTGGGGGGTGGGTTGTGTGTTCATGCCACCGATGCTGCGGCGGGGAACCCGCGGCGGGCATGGGGCATTCGCCTCATTTCCCGTAGGCCCTACGGGCGGAAGCCCGCCAGCAGCGCGTGCACCCCGAGTTGCCACCGCCGCTCGACCGAGCGTGCCGTCGTGCCCAGCCAGCAGCCGGCCTCCTGCACCGCCAGCCCCTTGGCCAGCGCGAGCAGGACGTGCGCGATGTCCACCGCGTCGCCGGCTAGGGCTCCCTCGTCGAGACACCGCTGAATACGGTCGAGGAAGGTGTCACGCACCGCCTCGCCGGCGGCCAGTTCCTCCGGACCCGGGTCGAAGTCGGCGAACGGCCGGGAGAACATCACCTGCGCCAGCCTCGGCGAGTCCAGGCAGAAGTGACGGAACGCCGGCACCAGCGCCTCGACGTCGGCCACCGGGTCGTCGGTCACCGGCGTCTGCGCCAGGTCGCGGCCCAGTCGCCGGAACCCCTCGAAGAAGATCGCCCGCACCAGCCCGGCCTTGTCGTCGAACAACTCGTAGACCGCGGGCACCGACGTGCCCGCCCGCTCGGCGACCCGCCGTGTGGTGAGCCGGGCGACGCCCTCGTCGTTGAGCGTCGCGACGGCCACCTCCAGCAGCCGGTCCCGCAGTTCGGGGGTGCGCTGCTTGGCGCGAGGCATGGACGCCCTAGCCGCCGAACTCCGTTGCCAGACCGTCGATTCCGGCGCGGATCGCCTGCAGCGCATGGTCGCGGGCCTTGAGCTTGCTCGCGACGTGCGCGCTCAGGTGCAGCGTCGAAGCCGCCTCGGCCGCGACCTCCTGCGCCCGCGTCAGCACGGCGTCCTGCTCCACCACCTCGTCGAGCCAGCCGGCGGCGATCGCGGCGTCACCGGCGAACGTCGCGGCCATGGAGATGCCACGCTGGAACGCCGCGGGCGTCAACCGCATCCGCATCAGTTCGATCGCGCTGATCGGCAGCACCATGCCGATCGCGACCTCGTTGGCCTGGCAGCGCGACCGCGGTGAGCCGATCCGGACGTCGCCGGACAGCAGCAGGAACGAACCCATGGCGATGGCCGGTCCGGTCGCGGCCATGATCACCGGTTTCGGGAAGGTCAGGCAGCGCACGGCCAGTTCGAACCCGCCGGTGAGCATGCCGAGCGCGGCCTGCGCGTCCCCCGAGGCGAACACCGCCAGGTCGAACCCGCCGCTGAACAGCTTCTGATTGCCCGCCAGCACAACGGCTTTGGAGTCGTCCTTCTCGGCCCGGTCGAAGGCCTCGTTGAGGTTGGCCTGCATGGTCGGTGAGAGGACGTTGGCTTTGCCGTCGTCCATCGTGACGGTCGCGACGGATTCGGTCAGGTCGTAGTTCACGGTGTCGCTCATGCGGGCGACGTTACGTAACGCTGTTACGAAAGCCAAGATGTTGGCCAGATTCCGTCGATATGTGACGATCTAGCCACTCGTCGCGGAGGTCGCGGTTGCGGCAGGCTCACCGCATGACGCATTCGTGGGATCTACCGGATACCGAAGTCTGTTCCGCCGCATTGCGATTGGTGCTCGATGTGTCGACGCCGTGCATCGCCAACCACACCGTCCGCAGTTACCTCTTCGCCCGAGAACTGGCCTCGGCCAAGGGTCTGCGCGGCGGTACCGACTACGACGACGAACTCGTCTACCTCACGTGCGTGCTGCACGACCTCGGCCTCACCGCCCACGGCGACGGTGATCAGCGCTTCGAGGTCGACGGGGCCGACGCCGCAGCGGGGTTCCTGCGTGAACACGGCGTCGACGGCGCCCGGGCAAGGACGGTGTGGGAGGGCATCGCGCTGCACACCAGTGTCGGCCTGGCGGACCGGTTCGGCGCCGAGCAGGCCGTGTCGTTCGGCGGGATCTCGCTCGACATCAACGGTGTCGGCCGGCAGCTGCTGTCGCCCGGCTTCGTCGACCGGGTGAACGCGGATTGGCCTCGCCACGATCTCGGCTATGCGATCGCCGACCTGATCGCTCGCGGTATCGCGGCCAATCCGCGCAAGGCGCCGCCGTTCACGTTCCCCGCCCACGTGCACGAGGTGCTCAACGGCGGTTCGCTCACCTTCCTGGACATGGTGAAGCACTCGGGCTGGGGAGACGAACCCGTCGACCGGTGACGCGTCAGGCGCCGCGGTGGTGCCTGCCCGCCGTCCGCGACGCCCCGTTGTGCAGCGGGACGCCGTTGCGTTCGATCCACGGGAAGTCCAGCACCGTCGTCTCGTCGTGTTCGCGGGTGCGCCATCGGTCCTGAGTCTCCCTGACCGCGTTGGTCATTCGGTCGATCTCGGCCCGCAGCACGTCGGGGCGGGTCTCCTTCGACGCGTACTGGAAGTACGTCAGCACCGTGCGCAGCAGTTCGAGCTTCTGCTTCTCCTGGCGCGCCAGGTCGTGGGAGGTCATCAACTCGAGGCGCTGCACGGGCTGCAGCGTCGCCCAGTCCAGGACCACCCGGCTGGTGTGCACCCTGCGGCGTCGCGACGCGCGGCCCGCGCGGCGGGACTCGTCGTGGAACGTCACCACACCGTCGAAGCGTGAGCGGATCGACCCGCCGAGTTCGTTGCGGTCGATCGCCGAATCCCACACCGTGCGCCATTCCTGCCCCGGCGCGAGGACCGGGAGCTCGTCGGGCAACTCGAGTTCGACGACGTCGGGGGTGCCGTCGGCGCGGTCCTCGTAGCGGGCCACCGTCGGTGGGTAGGTGAACTCGAACCGGATGTCGTGCGCGGCGGTCCGGCCGTAGTTGCGGACCACGAGTTCGATGACGTGCCAGTCCGCCGCGTGCGGCTCCATGTACATCACGACGTGCGGGGCGAGTTCGTGGGCGCGCAGGTCGCGGCTTCGGCGGAGATGCCGGGAGACGTAGATGAGCGCGACCACGCCGAGAACCAGGGCGGCCCAGGTCGCGACGGCCAGCCAGCCCGCGGACCCGATTCCGGTCAGGTCCCGCCAGCGATCCTCGATCCAGTCCACCGCGCCCCCAACAGGTCCTCGTGCGCTGGGGGCAGACTACCGTTCGCTGACGAATCCGCAGCAACGAGATGCGAGCGGCCGTCGCGCCATAGGTCCAGATCACCGGGGCGATAGCCGCTCGCGCGGAGAACGTGACGATAGTTGCGGAAAATGCGGTTCGACGAAAAGCGCCTATTCGACTGACAACTGTGCGTGAACACGTTTCAGCCACCATTTTCGGATATTCGATACGCGGGCCGCTGACCGCCATTGCGTTTCGTTAACGGGATATGTGAAGGTGCGGAAGTCTTGTCGGCACCGGCAGCGGCCACGCCGAACTCCGCAGATCCTTTCGCTTTCAAAGTATCGTGAAAAGTCCGGAAATCGACTTCTTACTCGTTACAAGACGAATCTACAATTCGACGCGTGGGCAACCGTTGGCAGTTGCTCGACCGTGCGGGGGAACGCGACTTCATCCGTTCCGCACTCAGCGATGCGGACAAACGCGGGGTGGTGCTGGTCGGTCAGGCGGGCGTCGGCAAGACGACGCTCGCCAGAACCGCGACGGCCACGATCCCGTCCGTCCGGTGGGCGTCATGCACGGAATCCTCGAAAGTCATCCCGCTCGGCGCCTTTGCGCCGTGGGTCACCATGACCGCCGCCCGCGATCCGATCGCCCTGCTGACTTCGGCCCGCGAGGCACTCCTCGACGCCGACGACACCGTGCTCGGGGTCGACGACGCCCATCTTCTCGACCAGTTGTCGGCAACGTTGCTCCACCAGGTCGCCGTCGAGGGCAGCGGACGGATCATCGCGACGGTGCGGAGCGGCGAAGCGGTTCCTGATGCGGTCACGTCATTGTGGAAGGACGGAATTCTCGAGCGTCTGGAGTTGCACCCCTTCACGAAGTCGCAATGCATTTCACTGGTGCAAAGAGTTCTGCGGGGCACCGTCGAGGGGCTGTCCGCCGACGTGATGTGGAATTCGTCGAGCGGTAACCCGCTGTTCCTGCGGCATCTCGTCGAGGGCGCGCTGGCTGCCGGCGCACTCACCGAGGTGAACGGCGTGTGGCAACTGCGCGGCCACGCGGCCGTGTCGTCCGGGATGGTGGCGTTGCTGGAAGCCCGCCTCGACCGGGCGGGCGCCGAGGCACTGTCGGCCTTGAAGGTGCTCGCGCTGTACGAACCGCTGGACCTCGACACCCTGTGTGCGTTGGCCGGCGCGGAGGCCGTCGACGCCGGTGAGACCCAGGGGTTGATCCACGTCGTCCAGGACGGTGGTCAACTCAACGCCCGGATAAGCCATCCGTTGTTCGGGGACGTGATCCGACAGCGCATCGGCACCGCATCGGCACGGCGGCTGCGGGGCCGGATCGTCGACGTGCTCTCCACCCGTGAGCCCGACTCGGCGGCGACCCGCATCCGCCTCGCCGAGCTCTACGTCGGCAGTGATCGAGACGTCGACGACGCGTTGCTGATCGATGCGGGCAAGGACGCCCTGTTCCTGGCGAACCTGGAGACGGCGGAGCGCTTCGCCCGCTTGGCCTTCGAACGCCACGGCGATCTGCGGGCGGCGGGCCTGCTGTCCCGGGCCCTGCTGTGGCAGGGGCGCGCCGCCGAGGCCGACGACATCCTCGCCCTCTTCGACCCCGCCGCCCTCGACGAGTCGCAACTGGTGCTCTGGGGCCTTCCGCGTCTGTCGATCCTGTTCTGGGCGGTGGGCGACGTCGAGCGGGCCCATCGGCTCCTGGGTGTGCTGCACCGTCGGGTCGCGCACCCTGCGCTGCGCGCGATCGTGTCCGCGGTGGGGGCGGCGATGGCCGTGCACGAGAACAGGATCGCCGACGGACTGCACGCCGCGCGGGCGGTGATCGACAATCCCGACGCGCCGGAGCAGGCGGTGGAATTCGCCGCTCTGGCAGCCGGTTTGGCCCTTCCCGCGATCGGTCACGGCGACGGCTTCGAACCGATCGCCGCGCTCTGCCGGCCCGACCTGACCCCGACCGACGGGATGATCAGGTTCATGATCCGCTACGGCCTGGTCGTCGCGCGGGTGTACTCCGGGGAACTCGACGCCGCCGACGCGGCGGTGGCGCAGTGCGCCCGGTTCTCATCGTGCGGGCAGTTCGTCGGGTGGGCGATCACCAAGATCATGGCGGGCTGCGTCGAGGTGTACCGCGGCCACTTCCCGGACGCGGTGTCCTCTCTCGAACAGGCGCTCGCAGCGCTGAACGCGGAGAACTCGATGCCGTGGCGGCTCGTGGCGCGGCTTCTGCTGGTGCGGGCGTACTCCGCGCTGGGGGACACGAAGAGTGCCGAACGGGTGCTGGCCGAGACGACCGGACAGCTCGGACCCCATATGGCGCTACATCATCCGCAGGCCCTGATCGCGAAGGCGTGGATGGTGGCGGCCCGGGGTGGCGGGCGCACCGCCATCGACCTGGCGCGCACCGCGGCGGACCTGGCGCACCGCTCGGGGCAGTTCGCCGTCGAGGCGGAAGCGCTGCACCACGCGGCCCGCTTCGGTGACCGTGCCGCGGCGCCCCGCCTGGCGGCGCTGGCGCGGGTGGTCGACGGTGGGGTGGTCAACCTGCATCGGCGCCACGCCGCCGCGCTTGCCTCGGCGGACGCCGAGCGCCTCGACGCGGTCAGCCGTGACTACCAGGAGGCCGGCTACCTCCTGTCCGCTGCGGACTCGGCGGCCCAGGCGGCCGTGCTTCACGAGATCGACGGGTGGCCGCGCAAGGGCGCCGACTCTGCCGCGCGGGCGCTGAAATTGGCAGCTGAGTGTGGCGGCGCGATCACGCCCGCCATCGGCTCCGCCGCCCGCCCGTTGCCGCTCAGTTCCCGCGAACTCGAAGTCGCGGTGCTGGTCGCGGAGGGGCTGACGAATCGTGAGGTGGCCGAACGGTTGACGGTGTCGGTGCGAACCGTGGAGAACCACATCTACCGGTCCTGCGCGAAGCTGGATCTGCGTGACCGGGCGGACCTCGCGGCCGCGGTGCGCAGACAGCCTGCCCGCAAATCGAGTAGTCCGCTACTCACGCGGGTGCCCGGGCAAGCGCCGTAGATTCGGTCCGCGGATCGTGGGGGTGGCCGAGATGAGCACACGAGTGCGCTGCGACGGTGTCGTGTTCCGCGAGAAACTGCGCGCACCGGAGGCGACCGGCCTGGCGCGTCCCCGTCTGGAGTCAGCGCTGCTCGACGCGCCGTCCACCGTCGTCGATCTGGTGGTCGCTCCCGCAGGCTCCGGTAAGACCACCCTGCTGTCCCGGGTGGCCGCGGCACGCGGCGGTCCGGTCGGGTGGTACCGGGTCACCGACGACGACGGCGCGGAGTCGCGGTTCGTCACGCACCTCGCCGCCGCGCTGGGCCCCGTGTGCGGGACCGGCGACGCCCGCTCGATGGACACGCTGCTGTCCGCCCTGGACAGCTGGTCCGGTCCCGACGCGCTGGTGATCCTCGACGATCTGCACGAGATCGCCGAAACCCCGGCCGAGCACGCGCTGGAGCGGTTCCTGTCCCTGCGGCCCCGGCGGCTGCGCGTCATCCTGGGGTCGCGGCGGACCCCTGACATCAACATCCCGCGCCTGCGGGTCTCGGGGACCTTCCACGAAACCGGCAGTGACCAATTGCGCTTCCGCTCATGGGAAGTCGAGGAACTGTTCGCCAACGTCTACCACCAACCCCTGCGTCCCGAGGCGGCCGCGGCCCTGACCCGGCGCACCGGGGGGTGGGCGGCTGGACTGCAGTTGTTCCACCTCGCCACGACCGGGCGAAGCGCGGCCGAGCGGCACCAGGCGGTGTCGGACCTCGGTGGACGGTCGAAGCTGGTCCGCTCCTATCTGGCCCGAAACGTCCTGGGCGCGCTACCCGATGACCGGCGGGTGTTCCTCCTCCGGACCTGCACCCTCGGTCGACTGTCCGGGCCCGCCTGCGATGCGCTGCTCAACACCGGCGGTAGCCATCGGGTGCTCGAGATGCTCGACCGCGAACAGCTGTTCACGTCGACCGACGACGACGGTCTGCACTTCCGCTATCACGAGGTGCTGCAGACCCATCTCGAGTTGGCGTTGGTCGAGGAGTACGGCAGCGACGGAGCCCGCGCGTGGTACGCCCGCAGCGGTGTGGTGCTGGAGTCGCTGGGCGATCTGCGTTCGGCCACCAGGGCTTTCGCCAAGGCCGAGGACTGGCCCGCGGTCTCCCGCCTGATCCGCAGGGCCGGCGCGGACGGAATCGGAGAGGATCTCCTGCCGCCGGTGACGTTCCGGCGCGACCCCTGGCTGTCGTTGGCCAACGCCCGTCGGCTCGCCCGTGACGGCGCGCTGCAGGCCGCCAAGGACGCCTACGTCGTCAGCCAGAGCTGTTATGACGAGCGGCGGTTCAGCGAGATCTGCGCGTCGGAAGCGCAGGCGGTGACGGGCTGGCTTCCGGCGACGGCAGGATGCGCTCCGGCGTTCCGGCATTGGAGCCGGGTGCTGCGGGACGGGCTGCGTGAGACACCGGACCTGCGCGCCTGTGCCCCGACGACCGGTGACGCGGGGGTTCGGCTGGCGCGCGGTCTGGTCGCGTTGGTCGCCGCTGACACCGACTGGGCCCGTACGGCGATCGCGTCGGTGCGCCGCGACGAGAGTGCCGGCGCCGCCGTGGCGATCGCCGCCGATCTGGCGTGGGAGGTGCTCGACGTGCTGCGTGCCGACGCCGGAGACCTGGACGATTCCTCGGGCACCAGCGACGTCGCGGCACTCGCCGAGGCCAACGGACTGCCGTGGCTGGCCCGCCTGGCGCACGGGTTGCAGCAGTTGGCGCTCGCCCGCTCCGGTGACGCCGCATGGCGACTGGAGTGCTGCGCCGAGGTGATCGCGGCGTGTGACGCCCGCGGCGACGTGTGGGGTGGGGCCCTGCTGACCCTGGCGGTCGGTCTGAGCAAGAGGGCGTTCGGCATGCCGTCGGTCGAATTGACCGATGCGGCGGCGCGATTCACCGAGTTGGATGCGCCGATGCTGGCGCGCTGGTGCACCGACGCCCCGATCCGGAAGACGACGCCGGTGCCGGTGGCCGTCCGCTGCTTCGGTGAGTTCCGCATCGAGGTGGCGGGCGCGCCGGTCGACCTGAGCCGGTTGAGACCGCAGGCGCGCAGCGTGTTGCAGCTCCTCGCGCTGGCTCCCGGCATCGATCACCACCGCGAGTTCCTCGAAGAGGCGTTGTGGCCGGGTGCCCCGCACACCGCCGCATGTCACCGGCTGCAGGTTGCGGTGTCGAGTGTGCGCAACCTGTTCGGCGACGGCCCGGTCACCGTCGAGCGCCGCGGTGAGTGCTACCGCCTCTGCCTGCCCGCGGGTTCGGCCGTCGACGTCGTGGACTTCGGCGCGGCGATGACGGCGGCGGCCACCGCATCCGCGCGAGGCGACGTCGACGGCCGGATCGCGGCGCGGCGCCGGGCGCTGGTCGTCTACACGGGGGATCTGCTGCCCGGGGTGGCCGCCGACCCGGTGGACGACGAACGGCAGCGCTTGCGCCGTGCCGCCGCGTCGGCCGCGGCGGGCCTGGCGGCCGACCACCGTGCGCGGGGCAGGGGAGCCGAGGCGCTGGCCGCGGCGCAGCAGTCCGTGGACCTCGACCCGTACCAGGAGGGTCCGTGGCTGTTGATGGCCGAACTGCACGAAAGCGGCGGCGACCCCAGTGCCGCCGAGCTCAGCCGACGCGAATGTGCCCGCATTCAAGCGGAGTTGGCCGTCGGCCGGTGACCGTCGCGGGCGACGGCCTCCACCCGGTGCGGGAGATGGGCGGGTTTCACCGCGGCCACGATCGCGTCGAGGCGGCTGAGATCGACACCGTCGGGCGTGTCGGTGACCAACCGGACCAGCAGCACCGGCGCCTCGCCCGGAGCCGGCTCCAGGATCTCGACCGGCTGGTCGAACACTGAGTTGACCGCTGCGCGAATGGCTCTCGCGGTGCCCCGCCACGGCAGCAGGGCGACACCGGACATGACGAGTTCCCGTTTGCGCTGGGCGTCGACGTGGCCGTCGAATGCGAGGCCGATCCAGGCGGCCAGCCAGTCCAGCATGGCCTCCGGCGTGGTGGCGGGGTCGAGGTACGCGGGAAACCCGTCGAGCACCGCGAACACCGGGGCGAGCAGCTCGTCGAAGACGCCGCACAGCGATTGCGTCATCGGGTCGCTGCGGTACACCCCCGGCATCGTCTCGATCAGGGGCAGCGGCGAACTCAGGTCGCAGGCCGGGCGATTCACCGTCATCTCCACTGCACCTTGTGCCGGTGGGACAGGACGAGCGCGTCGGGGTTGAGCAGCAATGTGTCGACCCTCTCGCCGCGCGCACCGGTGGTGACGTCGGCCGGGTACAGGTCCAGTGTCAGCTCTTTGGCCATGTCGACGCCCGGCGTCCACGCGAGCGCGGCGGCCAGTTCGTGCCGTTGCACCGGTCGTCCGATCGGCCATCCGGTTCCGTCGTATCCACCCGTGAGGGGGTGAAGCAGCCGGTTGAGCGCCCTCAGCACGTCGTCGCGGAGCCGGTCGCGCCGATACCCCGCCAGCGGCGTCAGTGTCGCCACGACGGTCAGCCCTTGGTAGGCGGGCTCTTTGACGCGCACTTGGGTTCCTGCGAGCTTGCGCTCGTCGAGGTGGGCCTTGATGCGTGCCTTCGTTTCCTCGGACAGGTCGAGGTCTTCCCTGCGGACGGCGTCGAGCGCATCGCTGGACACGTTCGGTACGACCAGCAACCGGACGATGCCCGCCTCGCCGGGACTGGACGGTGTCAGGCAGTGCACCCGCGCGACGCCCGGCGCCGCCTCGCGGGCCAGTTCCTCGAAATCCTCCGCCGTCACTGCTCTGCCACGGGACCGGATCAGCAGCGGTCCCCGGATCTTGGCGTCGTCGATGGTCTCGGCGGGCGCGCCGCCGGCCGCGGAGCGCCGGTTCTCCACGGTGGACACGTACGGCACGCTGGTCTTGAGCACGTGGATCGCGCCCTTGCGCACGTTGCCCGCGGGCCCGCCTCCCGTCCGGTAGGCCGTCATCTTCAACGTGGCACCCTTCGGCGGGACCTTCCCGTACTGGGTGAGGGTGCCGTCGCCTTCCCGCACGGCGGGCCCGAACACGACCTCACCCGCGACGGCATCGACGTGGAAGCTCGGGCTGTCCCGCTTCTCGAAGGCGAAGTTCTCCACGGCGTGCCAGTCGGTGGCGTCGCCGTCGCGGATCACCGACAGCGTGGTCGCCGCCCATGGCAGCACCGGGCGGTTCTTGAGGGGAAAGCGTTGTGCCGGTGTGCCGTCGGAGATCCCGAGCAGCTCGTCGCGGATGACCCGGGCGTGCACGATCGGAATGGTGCCGCCCTTGGTGGCCGCGCTGATCGAGTTGATCAGCGGTGACTCACTGTAGGTGTCCTGGCCGGGCGACGGTTCGAGCAGTCGGCAGCGCAACCATCCTCGACGGGTGCCCGAGAGCGTTTCCGGCGAGGCGAGCGTATGTCCCTTGGGGACGTGCAGGATGACGTCGCCGGGTTGGTTGAAGGCCTGGGTCTCGTCGCGATCGACCTCACACGGCTGCCACCCGCCGGGTTCGGTCCAGGCCTCCCACACGTAGGGCGGATCGGTGGGGTCGACCCCGACTCCGGAGACCTGGCAGACGATGCGCAGCAGCACCGCGCAGCGGGGCACCGCCGCGTTCAGGCCGATCAACAGAGCGTCTCCGGGCGTGGGCATCGGCGAGAAACAGGCGAATCCGGTGCCGGTGGTCGGGTTCTGGTCGACCGGGATCCCGCCGGCCGCCACCGTCGCCACCTGACCGGACTCCAGTGTGCAGGGGATGATGTCGAGTGGTTCGGCCGTGGAGAACACCACCGGCTCCTCGAGATCGGTTCGGTCCGTGCTGATCTCGATCCCCTCCCGGACCCGGACGGTCTGCGGTTGCGGTGCGGACAGCCAGAACGTCACCTCACCCTGCGCCGCACCGGGTGGGCGCAACTCCAGGCCCAGCAGTTCGAGGAACTTCACGTAGTGCCGGTCGGGAACGCGGTTGAGGCGGTAGAGCAGCTGATCCAGCATCATCGCGACGGTCTCGACCAGGGTGATCCCGGGGTCGGAGATGTTGTGTTCCGACCAGGCCGGGCAGCTCCGGCGGATGTGACGGCGGGCGTCGTCGACGAGACTCTGGAAGTCACGGTCGTCGAGTCGCGGAGCGGGCAACATGTCAGCCGCCTCCCAGAGCGGGTTGGTGGGTGCCGGTGAGCGCGGGCGGCTCGTCGGGGATGACGTAGAACGGGAACACGAGGTTGCGGTCGTCGTTGTCGCCCCGGATGCGGTATTGCACGTCGACGTAGAACGTGCCGAAATCGACTTGGCTGTAACCGACCCGCACGTTCTCGACGTCGATGCGCGGCTCCCACTGTTCGAGCGCCGCCCGGACGTCGTTCGCGATCGACGCGGCGGTCGCCTCGTTGGTGAGGGAGAAGAGGTGATCGTTGATGCGGCAGCCGAATTCGGGACGCATCGGACGCTCACCGGGTGACGTGCACAGGATCAGGCGGATGGCCTGCTCGATGTCACGGCTGCCGGTGGCCAGGGCAACCGAGCCGGTCGCGTCGACGTCGACCGGGAAGTTCCAGCCGGCGCCGATGAAGTCGATCGTCATGCTCATCCTCCGATCAGCACGGTGGCCGCGCCGGGCGGCAGGACGGGCGCCGAGCAGCCGGCGAGGTCGCCGACCACCGCGGCGACCCTGCCGCCGATCAGCACGGTGGGACAACCGGGTCCGACGAGCGGGGTCGGTGGGTGGGGTGCCGGGGGAGGCATCATGCACGTGTGCATGTCGCCGAGGACGGCGGCCGGTCTGCCCTCGATGAGCACGGTGGGCACACCGGGACCGGCAATGATCCCGGGATGGCCGGTCGGATCACCGACCCTGGCGGCTGGCGGCATCGTCGTGTTCTCCGTTCAGTTGATCTTCACGGGTGAGCCCTGGATGACCGTGGGGCCGGATGCGGACAGTGTCGCGGTGGCGTCGGCCGTCACCTTGACCCGTGGTGCCTTCACCGAAACACTCTGCGCGGCAGCGATGGTGATGTCTCGGCCCGTGAGCTCGAGCTTGTCGCCCGCGGCGTCGACGACGACGCCTCGGGTTCCGGTGATGGTCACCGTCCCGTCGCTGTGGACGTCGATCCTGCTGCCGGCCGCGTCGAGCGCCACCCGGAGTTTGCCGTCGCCGGTGGCGGTGGTGAGGCCGTCGGAGCGGCCCTCGTCGTCGAACAGGTCGATGCGGTGGCCGCGCCGCGATACCAGCGAGCGGCGGTTCACCGCACCGGATCCGCTGTCGATGACGCTCGGGCCCGTGGAGTCCGGCAGGTCGGCCCCGTTGTGCAGACCGCCGAGCACGTAGGGCCGTTGCGGGTCGCCCTGTTCGAAGGCGACGAGCACCTCGTCGCCGACCTCCGGCAGGATCAGGCCCCCGCGGGTGCTGCCTGCGCCGAGCTGCACGGTGCGCGCCCAGTCGCTGACGTAGTCGTCGGACAGCCACGGGAAGGTCAGCCGCACGCGGCCCTGGCCTGCGGGGTCGTTGACGTCGGAGACCTGGGCGATGACGACACCGAAGCCGCCGTGTGTCCGCCCACCACCGCCGGCCAGTCCGTAGAGGCTGCGCTCCTGGCGTCCGGTCACCGAGAAGGCGGTGGTGTAGCCACCGCTGTTGACGTCATAGCGGTGTCGCGCGGTGGTGATCGTGTACTTCCCGTCGAAGGGTGCGCCCGCGTTCTCGATCATGATGCTGACGTCGGCGCGCAGTTTCGGGTTGCCGCGGGCCACGGCGTCGACCTCGGCGAAGGAGCTGCCGATCTCCTCGGCCAGCGCGCCGGCGGCCGAATCCGCCTCGGACTGCGTGCGGTAGGCGACATCCGATGCGACATAGGTCGGATCACCGAAGGCTCCGGCGATGTCCTTCGGTGTCAGCGTGGGCAGTTCGACGCTCGTCGTGCCCGCGGGCACCGTGCTGACGATCTTGCGTTTCTGCGCCACGTCCCATCCCCGCACCTCGACCTTGGCCACCTGCTCGGCGGCGGTCACGACGCCGCGGAACCGCAGCAGGTCGGTGCCCAGACGCAACACGAGTGGGTTGGCGGTCTGCCCGGACGGTGTCGGCGCCTTCTCGGCGGGCTGGCGCGCGCTGAAGTCGAGTTTGTCCTCGCGCATCTTCAACTCGAATCCGACCCGCCGAGCGACCGTGTCGAGGAACTCCCAGTCCGTCTGTCCGCACTGGCCCAGGTGATCGAACACGGTGGGGGTGGATTCGACCTGACCGGGTGTCAGCCCGGCCCGCTGGGCGACCTGGGTGACCGCGTCGGAGGCGGTGATCTGGGTGTAGGAGGTGGTGTGCCGCCCGCGGAACAACCGGTGGGTGGGATCGAATCCCCGGATGGCGGTGAAGGATCCGGTGTTGTCGAGCACCGCCTCGACCGCGGTGACCTCACCGGACAGCAGCGGTTCGGGGGTCGGGGTGGAGTCGGTGGCGACGGAGATCGTCACCTTGGTGCCCATGCGCACCTTCGACTTGTCGACGACGATGCGGCCGGGATCGCGGAACCGGAGCATGAAGGCATCGGGGAGTCGCAGGCTGAAATCCACGTACGCCGATGTCAGCAGCGCCGTCACGTCGGCGGGCAGCGGACTGCCGTCGAAGGTGACGAGGAAGCTGGCGGTGCTGGTCATGGCTCACCGGGCCAGGGTCTCGGCGGGAGGGAGCAGGATCGGTGTGCCCGCGGGGATGCGCATCGGATCGTCGATGCGGTTGTACTCGGCGAGCGCACGCCACATGGTGGGGTTGCCGTACTCGCGGTAGGCCACGAGAGCCAGGGTGTCCCCGGCGATGAGGGTGTGGGCGCGGTCGACGTCGAACACACCGGAGGTGGGGTTCTGCTTGCTCCGTTCGGCAGGCATCTCCTCGAGGTTGACCGAGCAGACCGCGCGAATCGGCACACCGTTGGGTGCGAACCGGGTGTACTTGGCGTTCACCTGGGTGACGAAGGCCGGGAAGCTGGTGACGTTGCCCCATTTGAACACCACCAGCGGGGGCATCGGCTTCTTCGCGTTGCGTGTCTTCTCCAGTGGGACACAGCAACTGAACAGCTTCTCGACCGCGTCGACCACGCTGTCGGCGTGTTTGAGCGTGGCGTCGAAGAACATCTCGAGGGTGAGCTTGCACGGGTCGGCGCCGCTGAACTCCGGCGGCCCTGCCTGTTTCGCGCCTTTGACCGGTTTGCGCTCCCACTTCGCCGACTTGCTGATCGACACCTCCTTGGGGTTGAACTGGAAGGCGATGCTGCCGATCGGCGATCCGAGCTTGCTGCCGCCAGGCGCCTCGGCGGCCTCGTACATGTCGATCGACGCATGGTCGTAGGACGGGTTGGCCGAACTCACGATCGTGCTGTCGGAGATGTTGGCCGGCTTGCCCGAACTGGTGAGCGCGATGGCGGTCATCGGCCCTGACCGCCCGGGAGGAAGCCGTGGTGGGCGATCTCGAGTGTCTCGGTGAACACCTTGGGGGAGTCGAGATTCAGGCTGGGGCCGGTCCACCGCACGGGCACCACACCGTCGAGCGACCAGGTGGCGATCGCCTCACCGTCGGAGCGCATCGCCTTGATCACCGCGGTGGTGGGTTTGATCCCTCCCAGCGCGGCGGATATCCACTTGATCAGCTTCTCGCTGTCCCGCCCGACGGGTCGGGAGAGCTTGATGTTGCTGAACTTCATCCGCGTCGGGAGCTGCCAGACCATCGCATTGTTGCCGCCTTCCTCGCGCTGCTCCATCACGACCTCGAGCCCGAGTCCCTCGCAGGTCGAGAACGTGCCGATGGACTCCTTGTCGAGTTCGACCGCGAAACACACACCCACCCACGGTTCGTCGTTGTCGTCCGCGCTCATCGGTCCTCCTGTGTCATCGCAGGTCCATCAGCACACCCGCGCGTTCGCGGTCGAGCCAGAGCTCGGAACGCAACCGGGCAGCGAGCGGGTCGTAGAGGCGGTTGACCAGTTCGTCGATGTTGCCGCCCGCCGGTGTGGCGCCACCGGTCGCGGTCTGTGGCGCCACCGCGGTCACCGTCGCCGTCGTCTCCGGTGCGCCGGCAGCGGTCGGCTCGTCGGCCGGCGCGGCGGTCTCGGAGGGTTCCGCATCCCGCTGCACCGAAAGCTCGCCGAAACTGACCTCCGTGTACTCGTGGTGCTCCACAACCGAAGCGGGAGGCGGGCGCGTCGTCGTGACGGAGCTCCGGCCGCCGGGGTCCCGGGGCGCGGCAGCGTGTTCGAACATGCGCTGCAACGGCATCGGCCGCGGGCTTTCCGCGATCTGCTGGACCGGTAGCGGCGCGGGGTCGTCACTGCTCTCCGGACGCTCCGGCGCGCGCAGCGGCGGAAGGACGACGCGCATGTGCGGGGCGGGGCCCGGTGCGGAGTCGGGCGCGATCGGGGTGACGCTGCGCTGCACCTCGGGGACCACCTCGTGCGGGTGCGCGGTCGGCGGTGTCGGAGTGCCGGGCCGCGCTGGGACGGAGCGCGTCGCCGCGGCGAGAGTTGATGGCGCGGGAGTCGTGGCGCGCTGCGCCACGGGTGGGGCTGTCGTCGCCGGGAGCGCGGTGGCCGGTGTCCGACCGGCCGGGGCGGCGGGGTGGTGCGTCTCGGGCGGGGTGGCGGGTCGCTGCGTGTGAAGCCCGAGCGGCTGCGGCGGCGAGTGGACCGCTTCGTGGGCCGGCGCGACCGCGATCCGTTGGAGCGGGGGTATTTCGGCCACCGGCGGCGGTTCATGGTGTTCGACCCGTTGCGCCGCAACCACATCGCGGTTGCGCGCGGCCGGAGGCGTTGCCCCGGTGGGGCGTTCAGGTGCCGGATCGACCAAGGCCGAAGGTGTGGTCGGACGCTGCACCGACACACGCTGCACCGACACACGCTGCACCGTGGCTGCCGGTGTTGTCCCGGTGTGGTGGTCCATCGGTGCGGGTCGCCGGGCCGGGATGGGGCGCACCGGGTCGTCGGGGGCGAGCCAGGTGATCGCCTCGCTTGCGACCGCGCGCTGCACATCGCGTTCGATCGATGGTGCGGTTGGTCCGTCGGTGATGGCCGGGCCGTGGCCGTCGCGGGTGTCGGCGGGCGGATCGGGCTGCGCGACGGCGATGACGTCAGGCGGGGATGCGGGTGGCTCCGGGACCGGCCGTGTGGTGTCGACGTGCGGTGAGGGCGACGGCGGCGCGGGCGCCGGCACCGTCGTGCTGCGTTGGACAACCCGGTGACCGGGCCCCGACGAGTGGAGGGACCCGTTGGCCGACAGCGTCTCCGCAGCCGCCGTGCGCGGCACCGGTGGCGGCGGGGACGGGGGAGTCGCAGCCCCGTCAGCGACGCGCTGTACCGGCGTGGCGGCCTGTGCGGGCCGCACCGGGTCACCCGTGGCGACGGGGGTCTCGTGCTGAACCGGCTCGGCGAACGGCGGGGCAAGCGGTGCGACGACGGGAAGCTCGCGGTGCTCGCCGGGATCGGGTGCCCGCGTCAGTGAGGTGCCCTCGGGCAGCGGAACCGCCGATGCGGTCACCGGCGCTTCGGCGGTCTCGGCGGCCTCAGGTGTTTCTGTGGTTTCCGCGGTATCCGCGAACACCGGGGCCGCCGAATCCTCGCTGCGCTGAACGGGATCCGGTGCGGACACCATGCGCTGCGGCAGGTGAACGCTGCGCTGCCATGAACGCGGCTGCGACGCGACGACGGGTCGCGGCGGAGGTTGTGGAGGCGGGGCGCCGATATCGAGGATCGTCAGCGTGTCGGCATGCTCGGTGGCCAGCGTGCCGGCGGACGACACCAAGCCCGGGTTGCGCGCGGTGGTCAGCGAGGTGGAGAACCGGTCGAGATCAGTCGTCGCGGCGATGCCGCCGACTGTCCGTTGGATCGGCGGCAGCGCCTGCCAGCGAGGGTCCGGGGCGGCACTCGGCGGCGCCGCCGGAACCGTCCGCCGCCGCGGCCACCATCCAGCCAGTCCTGCCATCGTTCACCTTCCGTTTCTCTCCTGCGCGCAGAGGTTCTGCACCAGGCGCACGTAGCGGCGCCGGTCCCGGTGCTCGAGGTCGAGGAGCTGATCCAGCGGCCAGTGCAGGTGGTAGGCGATGTACGCGACCTCGTCGTGCAGGTGTTCGGCCCCGTACGTCACGATTCCCCCAGGCGGCTCCCGGCGAAGTCGACGGTGAACTCGGTGCCGCATCCCGGGCAGCGCACACCCGCCTGGGTGTGGCCGTCCTGGTTGACCCGGCGATAGAGGTCCTGCAGGAACGCGAGGTCGGATGCGAAGAGGTTCTCGATCACGCCGGCGTGGACGTCCTCGACCCCGCCCAGGCGCGAGACCACCCGGCCGATCAGCACGACGCTGAGATAGCGCGGGTCCTCCCGCACCCGGTCATCGCGTTGCGAGACCAATTCGTCACGCGCAGTGGCCAATCGCATCACCCCCTGGCGATGGATCTCGCCGCTCGCGTCGACGTAGCCACGGGGCAGGACGAAGGGGAATTCGGTGCGCAGTTCGCGGACGGGCGCCTCGTGGTCGGCGACGTCCGGGACGGCGAACGCGGGTCCTCTACGCACCCTCGGGCTCGCACTTCTCGTAGGTCAGCACGAGCTTCTCGGTGAGCACGCTGGTGTCGCCTGCCTTGAGCGAGCTGATCTCGAGGCTCTTGGGCCACGCCGCGGTGATCTTGTAACGCTTGACGGCGTTGCCCTCGTAGTCGTAGACGACGATCGCGCCGCCCTTGCGGGCGTTGCCCATCTTGCCCAGCTGAGAGTCCTTGACCCACTTGTCGAAGCTCTGGTCGCCGGTCAGCGGCCGGGTGAGCGTGCACTCACCCGCCTTCCACCGGCCGGGCAACTTCTTGACCAGATACTTGCCGTCGGTGGCCGTATTGGACTTGTACTCGATGACGTCCTGTTCCATCTTCAAGCCGGTCACCTCGGTGATCGCCTTGATCTGAATGCCGTCGAACTCCAGGCCGAACGAATGGCCTACGGAGCTGTCGTTCTCGGGCAGAGCCATGGTGTGTCCCTACTTTCGGTGTCGATTCCTGCGGTGTCACTCGGCTACCAGGCTGGTCCCGCCGGAGTACTGGGCGAGCCGGAAGATGACGAACTCGGCCGGCTTGACCGGTGCGACACCGATCTGGCAGACGACCTCACCGGCGTCGATGCCCTCGGCCGGATTGGTCTCCGCGTCGCACTTGACGAAGAACGCCTCATCCGGGGTCTGACCGAACAACGCGCCTTTGCGCCACTCGTTGACCAGGAACGCGCTGATGGTGCGCCGCAACTTCGCCCACAGCGCCTCGTCGTTGGGCTCGAACACCACCCAGTCGGTGTTCTCCAGGATCGACTCCTCCAGATAGTTGAACAGCCGCCGGATGTTCAGGTAGCGCCAGGCCGGATCACTCGACAGGGTGCGCGCCCCCCACACCCGGATGCCGCGGCCGGGGAACGCCCGGATGCAGTTGATGCCCGCCGGGTTCAGCAGATCATGCTCGTTCCGGGTGATGTTGGACGCGAGTTTGACTGCGCCCCGTACGATCTCGTTGGCCGGGGCTTTGTGCACGCCGCGGGTGTCGTCGTTGCGGCTCCAGATGCCGGCGATGAAACCCGACGGCGGGAGGTACTGCCCGTCGCCGGTACTGACCCACGGCCAGTACAGCGCCGCGTACTTCGAGTCGTAGTTCGCCTTCTCGACGAGCCACTCCTTGACCTGCTGGGCGTTCATCCCCGGCGGTGGGTCCAGGATCGCCATCCGGTCGCCCATCAACTCACAGTGGGTGATCATCTTCAGCTGCACCGATTGCACGGTCTCCAGGTCGATGGCTTCGCGTTGGTAGGCCGTCATCAGGTCGGGCATGCACAGCATCGTGATCTCATCGACCGCTTCGAGCCCCGCCACGCCGCTGCGTTCGGTGACGTCGCCGACGTAGTCCTCGGCCGAAAGCTGTTCGGGCGGTGCCACGTCGACCGGCGCCGGGGCGGCGAGGGCGACCTCCATACCGGCCTGCAGGTCGTCGAGCGACTGTCCGCTCACCGGTTCGAGTTTGATCAGCTGCGAGGCCGCGTTGACCACCGAGACCACGAAGGTCTTGCCGCGCGTGGTGGTGATGTTGTCGTGGTGCTCGATCGGTTCGTCGTTGCGCAGCACCTCCACCTGGAGGCGGCTCGGTTGGCCGTCGCCGTCCTTCTGCGACTCGACGATGCGGACCTTGAGGCTGTTCGACGGTGCGCCGGTGTCACGGGCCAGCACGCGCAAACCGTGGCCGAGCATGGCCTGTGGCGCCGATTCCAGGGCGGGGTTGCTCGTGGCGCCGCCGTTGCGGCCGGCTTCGTCGCCGATGGCGACGATGTAGGCCTTGCCCCCGCCGTTCTGGAAGAACGCGAACACCGACTGCGCCAGGCACGCGTTCTCGATCGGACCGCCGAACACGTTGGTGAACTGGGTCCAGTTGGTGACGAGGGTGGGTTCGTTGACGGGTCCCTTCGCGGCGAACCCGACGAAGGCCGCCACCGCCGTCCCGACGCCTTGAATCGGACGTGAGCCGGAGTCGATCTCCTCGACGTAGACACCCGGCGACAGGTATGTCGGCATTGCGCCTCCTCACTGAGTTGGTGGGCTGGCCACCACGATCGTGAGCGCGGCCGGCAGGTGATGGCAGAGGCGGTGGGACGGTCAGAGGGGCACCGGTGGATGCCCGTTCAGGCCGGACCGGCGACTGCCCTTTCGGGCACGCCGGACTGCCCGAAGGGCCACGCCTTGGCGTCTTGCCCCCTATCGGTGGGCGGCGGATCGTTGCAGCATCACCACACCAGGGAAGTGAGGCGGAAATGCATGCCCACGACACCGACCAGAGCCTCGAGTCCACTCTGCGGCCCAAGGCTTCCCGGCTGGAGGAGTCCGAATCGTCCCTTGCGCTACGTGCCGCTCTGTCGGGCCGGCTGGATGCGGCCGGGCCCCGCGGTGTGGCCGGGCTGCAGCGTGCCGTCGGCAACGGGAGCACCGCGGCGATGATCGACGACGAGCGCTCGCCGGTGCACGACGTCGTCAGTTCGGGCGGGGGCAGTCCGCTGCAGTCCGATGTCCGTGCGGACATGGAGGGCCGGTTCGGACACGACTTCGGCGACGTCCGGGTCCACACCGACGGCGCGGCGCACGAGTCGGCCAAATCCGTCAATGCGCAGGCGTACACGGTCGGGTCGAACATCGTCTTCCAGCGCGACAAGTACGACCCGGCATCGGAATCCGGGAAACACATGCTGGCTCACGAACTCACCCACGTCGTCCAACAGCGCAGCGGACCGGTCGACGGCACCGACGCGGGCGGCGGCGTGAAGGTCAGCGACCCGTCGGACCGGTTCGAACGCGACGCCGTCGCCAACGCGGACCGTCTGATGGCCGCACCGAGCCCCCCTCAGACCCACGACGTCCAGCGGAGCGCTGACGGATCCGACACCCCTTCCGTCCAGCGCGAGGGCGACGAAGAAGAAGAGACCGCACAGACATTCGTGCAGCGCGCCGAGGAAGAGGGCGAGGAGGAGACGGCGTAACCGATGACCGAGACCGCGGGTTCGGCGAGAGCGGCCGTCGGCCGCGCGCTCACCGCTGGGCAGCGCACCACCGCCGCGGCCCGGTCGCGCCCCGGCGGGATGCTCATGCAGCTGCAGCGCAGCGCAGGGAACGCCGCGGTCAACGCCCTGCTCGCCGCGAAGTTCAAAGGCCCTGACAGCGAGGCCCGTTCATCGCTGGACGCGGCCCTGACCGAGGCGCGCCGCGACGAGCCGGCGGTCAACGTCGTGGAGAAGGGTCTCAAGGCCGCCAAGAAGCTCGGCATCCCCGTCGAGCTCGAGGGTCCCAAGCCACCGGCGTCGGCGCTCGCCGCGACGGTGACCGGGTTCGGTCCCGGGGCGGTGCCCGCCAAGAAACCCGTTCCGCCGCCGAAACGGCTGCCCGCCGTCAACCCGCTGGGGAAGGCCGCGGCCAAACGGGCGGGACCCGCTGTGCCGAAGGCACCGGCGCGGGGTACGCCCGCATCGCCCGGCGGGGCGGGGACATCGACGGGGACGCCGGCGTTGTCGGCGGACCAACTGCTGCAGCCGCCGGTGCCCCCGAAGCCGGTCTCCCCGCAGGCGGACCCCGCCTTCAAGCAGGTCACCGGAGGCGTCAAAGCGTTCGGCCGCGACAAGAAGTCCCATCCGCCCGCGGCGGCGAAGGCCAAGGAGGCGCAGGGTGCGGCGCTGGCGCCCAGCGACGACGCGGCGGGACAGGCCAAGGCCGCCAAGGTCGACACCATGGACGCCCAACCGGCGGGGACCTTCGACAAGAAGGCGTTCATCGCGGCGGTCAAGGCGGCGATCGAAGCGAAGTCACCGAAGACGCTGGAGGAGGCCGATTCCCAGGCCAAGGCGGGCGGTGGCAAGGCCGGTGAGGTCAAGGGCGAGGTCAAGGGTCTGGTGTCGCAGGGCAAGGACGGCCAGACCAAGGACGTCAAGACCGCGACCGACGCACCGCCCGACCCGTCGACGGCGGTACCCAAGCCGGTCACTCCGATGTCGCCGGAAACCCAGAGCCCGCCCGCGGCGATCCCCGCCACCGGGGCCGCGCCGAAACCCGCTCCGCCCGAACAGCTCAACCTCGCGGCCGGCAAGCAGCAGGCCGACGACGAGATGGCCGGCGCCGACGTCAGCGAAAAGCAACTCGCCGAATCCAACGAGCCCGATTTCCAGCAGGCGCTCGCGGACAAGAAGGCCGCCGCCGCACACGCCGACACCGCCCCGGGCGAGTTCCGCAAGCAGGAACAGGACGTGATCGGCCAGAACAAGGCCGAAGCGGCGGCGGTGACCAAGCAGGGTGTGGCCGGCATGCAGGGCAGCAAGGCCGCGGCGCTGGCGAAGCTGGTCGCCGACAAGGGCAAGACCAAGTCCAAGGACGAAGCCAAGCGGGCCGAGGTCACCGCCAAGGTGCAGTCGATCTACGCCTCCACCGAGACGGCGGTGAAGAAGATCCTCGACGGGATAGACCCCAAGGTCGACAAGGCCTTCGAGGAGGGTGAGGCCGAGGCGCGAAGGACGTTCGAGTCGTTCGTCGCGGCGAAGATGTCGGCGTTCAAGAAGGACCGGTACAGCGGCTGGCTCGGCGGCTGGAGGTGGGCCAAGGACAAGCTGTTCGGCATGCCCGACAAGGTGAACACCTTCTACACCGCGGGCCGGGAGCTGTACCTGAAGAAGATGGACGCCGTCATCTCGCGGGTCGCCGACATCGTGGGTGCGGACCTGGCGGCCGCGAAGGCGCGCATCGCCGCGGGCAAGGCCGAGATCTCCTCCTACGTCAAGAGTCTGCCCGCCAATCTGCAGAAGGTCGGCGACGCGGCGTCCAAGGAGATCAACGACAAGTTCGCTCAGCTCGAGGACGACGTCAACGCGAAACAGGAGGCGGTCGTCGACACCCTGGCGACCAAGTACGTCGACGCCCGCAAGGGTCTCGACGAACGGATCGAAGAACTGCAGGCCGAGAACAAGGGCCTGGTCGACAAGGCCATCGGCGCGATCAAGGCGATCATCAACACGATCCGCCAACTCGCGGCGATGCTCATGAATGTCCTGGCCCGGGTGGCGGGCGTGGTCGGCGACATCATCAAACGTCCGGTCGCGTTCCTGTCCAACCTCATCGAGGGCGTCAAGGGCGGCATCCTGAAGTTCAAGGACAACATCCTCGCCCATCTGCGAAAAGGTTTGATGAGCTGGCTGTTCGGGGCGCTCGCCGAAGGTGGCGTCGAGCTGCCGGACACCTTCGACCTCAAGGGCATCGTCAAGCTGCTCACATCGCTGTTCGGGCTGACCTGGGCCAACATCCGCAACCGCCTGGTCAAACAGATCGGCGAACCGGCGATGGCGGCGATCGAGAAGGGCGTCGAGATCTTCCAGCTGATCGCGACCGGCGGGGTGGCGGCGCTGTGGCAGATGCTGATCGAGAAGCTCGGCGACATCAAGGAGATGATCCTCGAGCAGGTCAAGGACTTCGTGATCACCCGGATCATCACCGCGGGCATCACCTGGCTGATCGGGTTGCTCAACCCTGCGGCCGCATTCATCAAGGCGTGCAAGCTGATCTACGACATCGTGATGTTCTTCGTCAACAACGCCGAACGCATCATGAAGTTCGTGAACACGGTGATCGACTCGGTGGCCGACATCGTGCGCGGCAACATCAGCAGCGTGGTCAACAAGATCGACGACGTGCTGGGTCAGATGGTCCCGATCCTGATCGGCTTCCTCGCCAGTGCGATCGGTCTGGGCGGGATCGGGCAGAAGATCCGGGAGATCATCGCCAAGCTGCAGAAACCCGTGAACAAGGCCATCGACTTCGTCATCAAGCACGGACTCAAGCTGGCCGGTCCGATCATCCGCGGGCTCAAGGGCATCGGCAAGAAGGTCAAGGCTAAGGTGGCCGCCGGAAAGGCCTGGGTCAAAGGCAAAGTCGACGCCGGCAAGAAGTGGGTGAAGGGAAAGGCCGACGCCGCGAAGAAGTGGGTGAAGGGCAAGCTCCCGGGGTCGAAGAAAGTCGAGAATCACAAGAAGGACAAGAAGGACACGCCAGCTTCCAAGGATGTCAAAGCGGACGCGAAATCGCGGGTTGCAGCGGCGGTGTCGTCCCCCCACAAGAAGGCGGAAGTCGACGCCGCCTTGGGGAAGATTCTCATGGACCTCGGCCCCAAGGGGCTGAAGAGCTTGAAGATGGGCGGTAAGCGGAGGGACGGCATGTATCCGGTCACCGCTGTGGCGAGCCCTCCCGAAGTGCTACTCGCGTTGGCGCCTCGTCGCCGTGCTGTGCGGATGATCGTCACACTGACCGTGACCGGAGAGCCGCTCCAGGGTGTGACACCGGCACCGCGGCCGCGGACACGATATGACGAGAAGGGCAAGCTCGTGTCATCAGAGCTCACGCCAGCACCTCTACCGGCAACCAACGTCGAAGGTAAGGGCGGCAAGAACCGTGGGCGGTACGGCGGACGGTTGATCCCGACCGAACCCGGCTCGGACAAAGTCGAGGTTGTCACCTGGAATACGGGTGAGCTCGACTGGCGTGTGCGTTCGAACGCGAGCCACGCCGAGCCGCAATTCACCCAGTGGGCGCTGAAAGAGGAGAACAGACAACTGCTGCGGCGCACCACGAATATCGACATCCAGCTGTATGACTGGAATCCGTGTCTAGCGTGCGCGAGTGATCTCAACCGCATCCGACGCATGGCGCTGAACGCCACGGGGACGGTGACCTACCGCCAGGCCTATCCCGGTGAGAGCGGTGTGGCATTGCTGGAGGCGGCTGGCTGGACCGTCCGCAACCTCGCCGACGGTCCACCGGTCGCGACTCAGGAACTACAGGCAGCGACCAATCCGTAGAGATCCGGGAGCGATCATCATGGCTGACCAGAAATGCGAAGCGTGCGGGACACTCAACGCCGCCGACGTACGATTCTGCAAGAGTTGTGACGCCTTCCTCACCCCGCCGGCCGAGCCCGAACCCGTGCCCGTGCAGCCCTCACCGGACGGCGAGACCAATCGTGCCCAGCCGCCGCAGGTCGAGCTCGCGACCCCCGAGACCACCGTCTCCCCGGACACGCCGGGGGCCGTCGACATCCGCATGCGGAACAACTCCTCGATCGTCGACGCGTACCGTGTCGACCCCGTTGAGCCGCCGCAATGGCTGGTGATCGAGCAGCCCGAGATCCGTCTGATGCCGGGTAAGAACTCGTCGGTCACGGTGATGTTCTCGATACGGCCCGGAAGTTTCGTCGAGGCGCAGACGGTGAAGGTGCCGCTGCGAATCTGTTCGCTGCGTGACCTGACGAAGTTCGCCGAAACCCAGGTGGCGCTGGTAATTCCGCGGAGCGGTCCCAAGGTGTCGATCAGCGCGCGCCCCACCATCGTCAGCGTGGAGGACGAGACGTCGGGCAAATTCCAGATCATCCTCGACAACCGAGCGAGTAACCACACCCGCAGGGTCGTGCTCAGCGGATCGGACCCCGAAGGCACGGTGCGTTTCCACTTCGTCTCTCCGACAGAAGAAGTAGCGGCCGGGAAGTCCTCGACGGTCGACGTCCGGTTCGATGTCCCCCCACTCGACGAAGGCGAGAAACGGACCCGCCAGCTGACCGTCACCGCGACCGACGGCGACGAATCCGACAGTGCCGTGGTCACCGTCGACCAGGAACAGTCGGCGACGCTGCCGCTCAAACTACGGCTGCAGCCTAGCAAGTTGCGCGTCGAGGACTGCCCGGTCGCCGATCTGACCCTGCTCATCGACAACACCGACGGCAAGCACGACCGCACGCTACGGGTGGAAGGGCGCGACGCGGAGAGTGCGATGCGCTTCACCTTCCCGTCGCCGGAGGTCGAGGTGAAGGCCGGCAAGATCGCCACGCTCCGCTTCAGCGTGTCCGCCAAGCAGCCCCCTGCCGGAGAGCAGGTGTTGCGCGACTTCACCGTCGTCGCCGCCGAGGGCACCCGCGAGAGCGAGACCGCCGGAACCTTCACCATGGTCACGTCGCAGCCACCGATCCTCACGGCGGAGTTGCGCCTACACCCGGAGACGCTGCGGCGCCGGGACCGCACCGACGGCACGTATCAGGTGACGCTCGAGAACCACGACCGGTCGCAGTGGTTGCAGGCCAGCCTGTTCGCCTGGGACCAGGAGCGCATGATGCGGTTCTCCTTCGCGCCCGACCGGTTCGACATCCCGCCCAGCGGATCCGCCGGCGCGTGGTTGCGCGTGTCCGCGCCCAAACCGCCGCGGGGCAAGGAAGTCACGCGCACGTTCCAG
The DNA here is from genome assembly GCF_001499995.1 of Mycobacterium sp. IS-1496. GTDB lineage: Bacteria > Actinomycetota > Actinomycetes > Mycobacteriales > Mycobacteriaceae > Mycobacterium. Next base: position 135,191 of record NZ_LQIU01000045.1, on the reverse strand, counting down.
GTCGAGGCGTCCGACGGTGCCGAATCCGCCACGAGCAACGGCACGCTCGTACAGTCCGGGTCGAACTGGATCCCGATCGTGCGGGCCGTCTGCACGTTACTCGGCGGGATCGCCGTGGTGGTCGGAACCTTCACACCCTGGATGGTCAACCTGCCCGACTACTGGATGACCGAACTGCCACGAATCGGCTCGGCGACCGATGACGTCGAACGAACCCAACCGGCCCTGCGCGCGGCGATCCTGTTCATGGCGGTCATGATGACGATCGGCCTGGCGGGCCGGGGCGGCAAGGCGACCGTGTCGGCTGCCGTGCTGATCGCGACCACGTTGATCGGCTACTTCGTCTACGTCAGCAGCCAGGTCAGCACGGGTGGGCCGATGTACGGGGCATACCTGATCGGGGCGGGCGCTCTACTCGGCATCGCGGGTGGTCTTCTCGGCCGACTGTGACGGCCACGCCAAGGCTCAGCCGCAAAGCGTCAGGACTGCGGTTTGCCGCACCGCGGGCAGAACCTGATCCCCGGGTCCATGCCGAATCCGCAGTTCTTGCAGGCGTTCTGGCCGGAGTCCAGTGACGGGGCACTCGGCGCGGGCCCCGGCGGCGGGGCGGGCGTCGGCGGACGACCCGCCGAACCGCCACCGCTCGGCGCGTACTGCTGGTGCGGCGACGGCCCGACACCGGCCAGTGCCGGCTCACGGTTGCGTCGCATCAGGACGAAGGCGAGCACACCGCCGCCCACCACCGCGAGCGCGCCCAAGCCCAGCAGCAAGAGCAGCCAGGTGGGCGGGCCCGAACTCGCGTCGCCGCGTTCGGCGCGCAGCCGCACCGCTTCCCGCTGCTTGTCCCGCGCGCCCGGGTAGTCGCCGGAGATCGCCAGGGCGGTCCCGAAATTGTCGATCGCCTCGGAGTACTTCCCGGCCTCGAAGTTGTCGAGTCCCTCCCGGTACGCCTCGTCGGCGGGCGACAGTTTCGGTGTGACATTGGCCTGCCCGAGAAGCTCGTTGAAGCCGGAGACCGGTGTGATGAAGTTGAAGGGCTGGTCCTCGTTGGACGGCATGAAACTGTTGACCCCGAGCACCCGGCCGTCCTGGTCCACGGTGGGCCCACCGCTCATCCCCTTGGTCATCGGGGCGCTGACCTGGAAGAGCGGTTGGGTCTTCCACGTCTGCTTAGCGCTGATCGTCCCGGACTTGACCGTCGGTTCGAGGCTGTAATCCGTCACGCCTGCCGTGCTCTCGGGATATCCGACCGCGAGCACCTCGTCGCCGACCTGCGGTGTCGTGTCGAGCGCGAGTTGGGCCGTCGGTATCGCCTGGTTGTCCAACTCGACCTTGAGCAGCGCGACGTCGCCCTGGCCCAAGGGCCGGAATGTGACCACCCTGGCCGGGATCGGTTCGACTTTCTCGCGCTGGCCCGCGCCGGAGACCACGATCTCCTGATCCGGCCCGGCGCCCGGGACCTTACCTTCGACGATCCACTGGTCGGCGCCGAGCTCCTCGAGACTCGCCCGGGTGACGTCGCCGCCCGAGAGCTGTTCGGCAGCGCTGATCACGATCGCCTTCCGGTTCTCCTCGGGGTCGACGCAGTGTCCTGCTGTGCCGATGTAACCGTCCGACGTGATGGCGAATCCGGTGCATCGCAGCGTGCTTTGGAACGGTGCGCCGTCGTTGATCTGCTGTTGCTGCTGCGGATCGACGACCGTCCCGGTCACCCTGGTCTCGATGTAGACGATGGCCGGCGTGATGAGATCGGCTGCCCGCGAATTGGATCCGCCGTCCGGCTGGGCGGCGGCGCCCGCGGGGCACACCAGGCTCGGCCCGGCGACCAGCGCGGTGACCGCCAGGACGCTGTTGACGCATCGAACTCGGGACATCGCTGCTCTCCTAGGGGGCGGGCACTTCAGCTGTCGGCATGAAGTCGGTGATCTCGGGGATGTAGTCGGTGATCGGCGGTAGTTCCGGGACGTATTCGGTGGCCGGCGGCACCTCGTCCGCCGGCGCCTCGACCGGCAACTCCGCCGGATCGGTGCCGACAACAGGCTCGGTGGGGTCCTCGCTGGGCGGCTCGCCCGCCCCCTCGGGCACCAAAGCCGGGTCGACGGAGGGGGTTTCACCCTCGGTCACGGGGTCTTCCTCGGTCTCGGTGACCGGCGACTCGGTGACCGACTCCGTCTCGGTCTCCGGCGTGGAATCGGTCCCCGACGAGTCGCCGCTGTCGATCGAATCGGACGTCTGGTCGTCGGTCACCGCGTTATCGTCCGAGACGGAACTCTCTCCCGTGACCGCCTCCTCGGCCCGCAGCGTCTGTTGGGCCTCTTCGACGACCTGGGGCGTGGCGACGAACGGCACCGGCTCGCCGGGTTCGATCGCCAGCAGCGGCGGCGGCGGCGCGTCGGCCGGAAGATTCTGCTGCGCAACCACATCGGAGAGCACGAACGTCTTGATAGGTTCCACCGCCGGCCGGACGGCGGTCAACCGTTTGATGTTCCAGTCCTCCCACTGGTCACCTCGGAATCGCAACTGGCTGACCGGCGCCGCCAGCGCGGCCGGTGGGGCGAGGGGATTGCCGCAGGCGCAGCGCACCACCGGTTCACCGGTGTCGTTCACCAGGACCGTCGTGCCCTTCTGCAGGACCGACTGGAAGGTGGTCACCCCGTTGTCGAAGCCGTGATTCGTCACGCGCGTGTCGGCGGTGAGCACGACGGGGGAGAGCCCGCCGAGGAAATCGCCGATGTCTCGGGCCTTGGTCACCTGACGGAACGCATCTGCCTTGTCCGGGTTCTCGCCGAGGAACAGGTCCATCTTCTCGCGGTCGCACACCGGCGAGTTCGGGGTGCCGCCGTACAAGCCGATCTCGGCTCCGGACAGCTCCTGGGTGGTCTCGGCCTCGCTGTCGAGGATTGTCGCACTCGACGGGACCGCGGTGGGCGCCTCGGCGGTGGAGATGGAATCCATCCACGGCGACGAGCCCGACGAACTCGCCGCCTCGAGCATGATCTCGGGGGCGTTCGCGAATTCGCTCTTGGTGCAGCCCACGACGTAGACGCCCGCGGCCGCCACGCTCGTCGACGCGATCACCGCCGCCAGGCGTCGCACCCGGTCCTCACGTTGACTTCCCATCGAACCGCCACCCCCGGTCAGGTCACCCAGGTGAACGCTAAGCAGCGCGCGCCGGGGGTGTCGTGAGTAGTCGGCTACTCGATTCATCAGCCGGCCACCTGCTCGTCGACGACGGGCGGCATCGGCAGGAGCCGGCCCAGCTTGCGGTACTCCTGCTGGATCGCCGCGGTGACCTCCTCGGGTCCGACGGGGCCCCCGCGGGCGGCGGCGAGGTAGGCGGCGGTGATGGCCGCGGATCGGATGTTGCCGCCGGAGAGCTCGAATCTCCCTGCGTAGCGGGCGAGTTCAAGATCGTCGCGGACGGGCACCGGAGGCCGCAGGCAGGTCTTCCAGAGGGCCAGGCGGGCCGGTTCGTCGGGTACGGGGAAGTCGACGATCAGGTCGAGGCGCCGGGTGAACGCGTCGTCGAGGTTGGCCCGAAAGTTGGTGGCGAGGATCGCCAGGCCGTCGAAGGTCTCCATGCGCTGCAACAGGTATGCGCTCTCGATGTTGGCGTACCGGTCGTGGGCGTCGCGCACCTCGCTGCGCTTGCCGAAGATGGCGTCCGCCTCGTCGAACAGCAACACGGCACTGACCCGCGCCGCCTCGGTGAAGATGCGTTCGAGGTTCTTCTCCGTCTCGCCGATGTACTTGTCCACCACCGTCGCCAGATTGACGGTGTAGAGGTCGAGGCCGAGGTCGCCGGCGATGACCTCGGCCGCCATGGTCTTACCCGTTCCGGAGTCGCCGGCGAACAACGCGGTGACGCCGCCGCCACGTCCTCCGCCGGGCCGCATCCCCCAGTCCGACAGCACCCGTTCGCGGGTACGGGCACGGATGGTGAGCTCGCGCAACTGTGCGTGCACCCGCGGCGGGAGCACGAGGTCCGGCCACGACACCGCGGGTTCGATCCGGCGGGCCAACCGCTCCAATCCGGCGGCGTTCTGCGAGCGCGCGCCGTGACGCAGTTCCGTTGTGCCCAGGGGCCGTCGGGTGAGGCGCGCGACGGCCTCGGCGGCCGATATGGCCGCGGCGACCTGCCGCGGTCCGAAGGTGAACTGGGCCGCCACGTCGCCGACGTCGACGGTCTCGGCGAGCGGCCCGAGTTCGCGGTGCCACATGTCGATCCGCTCGGCGACCGTCAGTCGTGACACGTCGGTGAGCAGCGGCGCGACGGCGGACCACTCCGGGTCCCAGGTCGCCACACCGGTGAGCATCACGGGCACAGGCAGCTTCGCCAACCGGTCGATGACCGCGCCGGTGTGCGGGCCGAACGCCTCGACCGGTGACACCACCAGGGCGGCCTCCCGCAGGATCGCCTCTCGCCCCAGCACCGTAACCGCGTGGGCGAGGTCGTCGTCGGACGACAGCTTGGCGGCGTCACACCACAGCACGCTGTGGCCGGCGGAGAGCAGGCCGTCGGTGGCGACGGCCGCCGCGGTGCAGCCCGCTGGCTCGCGGATGTAGCAGAAGCGTTGTCCGGCAACGAAAGCAGCGGTCAACTCGACCGACTGCCGATTGTGGTGACCGCGCGGCGCGATGATCGTCGCGGCCACTGCGGGGTCGACGGTGTCGTCGCCGAGGAGGTGGGCGGTGACCCGGTCGGGCACCCGCAACCCGCGTGTGAGGAACGGGCGGTCGCTGTCCTCGACGAGAACCAGCGAATGGTCGACCAGCGGCGCCCCCGGAGCGAGCCGGGCCCGGGCCGTCGCGTCCATCGGTGACATCCCCGCCAGTTCCAGCGACAGGCCGATGCTCGCGCGGCGGCGGGTGACGTCGTCGTTGAGGTAGCCGTAGAGCCGCTCGAACCTCGGGTCGAGGTCGGGCAGCAGGCAGATGACCAGGATCTCGACGTCCTGTTCGGTCAGCGCGACGGTGCCGGCCAGCCGGCGCAGCCGCACCGATTCGTCGGCCGCGATGGGTTCGGGCGGCGCCACCGAAGCCGGTGGCCGGGCCTCGAGGAACGTGTCGACCACCTCGTCGCTGAGGTACAGGCCGCGAAACGGGTCGTCGGGCGCGGGGTCGTACTGGCGACGGTGGGCGATCAGCGCGCGGACCCGGCGTTCCACCCCGCTCGCCCGATCGAGCAAGTATCGGGTGTCGGCGGTCGCCGTCATTTCCTGCCCCCCGACTTGGGGCGTCGGGTGCGACGGATCCGCACGCGCGCGCCGTCCGCGTCGTCGTCCACGGCGCTGTCACGGTCCGGTGCCGGGGGCTGCGCGGCGTCTTCGGCGGCGGGCCAGCCGTGCATCCCGGCGGCGTTCAGGCGCATGGCACGCCGGACGGCCGGCGCGGCTTCGAATCTGTGGCCGGTGTCGGCAGGTGCGGTGACGACGACGTCGAGCGACGGTTTGAGCTCGCCGCCGAGCGCGGTCCACACGTCGGCGAAGGAGCGGTCCTCCGGCGGCGGTAGCGCGACGCTCAGGGGTACCGGAAGCCCGAGTGCGGCAAGCGATCCGGTGAGCACATCCGAGGGCAGCGCCTCGTGGCGCAGGAAACACGACAGCAGCGCGGCGAGCAGTCGGTGTTCGTCCTCGGGCCGCTGGGTCCACGCCGCCACCAGATACGACAGCTTGAAGTGACGCGGCGGCAGGTGGCGGGCGCGGATCAGCTCGCCGTCGTACTCGTTGAGCCATCCGCGTTCCCGCCGGCGCAGATCCTCGCGGATGTCGTAGAGGTACACGTCGACGGTCGGGTTGTTGCGCCGGCCCGCCCATTCCTTGGTCGGCGCGTCGAACGACACCTCGACCTCGCCGGGGTCGAGCGCTTCCCGTTCGATCAGCGTCTTGAGCGCGTGATCCGCCTCGGGTATCACGTCATCAACGGTCCTGTCTGAACGGCGGGCGCGGAACCGGCCGACGTCCCGCCAGACGGGCAGACCACGGTGCCCGTACGGGCACGGTCAGATCAGACCTTCACGCACCGCATAGGCCACGGCGTGCGAGCGGTTGCGCAACTGCAGGCGCGTGGTCACGTCGTGGAGCACGTTCTTGACCGTCCGTTGGCTGTAGCAGAGCTGCTGGGCGATCTCGCTGGTGTCGTGGCCCTCGGCGATCAGCCGCAGCACCTTGATCTCCCGGTCGGACAGGCCGGTGAAGGTCAGGCCTCGCGGGGAGAGCACCTGCCGCTGGAGCCGTCCGACCTGTTCGAGCAGATGGCCGAGGAGGTCGGCGGGGATGACACCGTCGCCCGCCGCGATCTTGCGGATGGTGCGGGCCAGCACCTCGGGGGTCGCCTCGGCGCGACGGAGCAACCCGTTGACCCCGATCTCGGCGGCGGCGACCACGGTCCCGTCGTCGACGGCTGTGGTCACGAGGATCCTGCGCGGCACCGACGCCCGCCGCAGCGATCGCAGCACCCGCCGGGTGTCCTCGTCGAGCGCGTCGGCCACGACCACCGCCACGACGACGTCGGTCAGGTCGTTGCCCTCGACGACCTCGACCTCCGGTCTGCCGCGCAACTGACTGCTGACGCCCACCTGCAGGATGGGGTCGTCGGCGTAGACGTACGTTCTCACTCGGTCCATTCGTGGCCCCCTCGTTCGATTCGGCTCGATAGGGCATCACTATCCGCAGCGGCCTCAACATCGGCTCAACGCCGCGGGCCGTGGTTCTCAACAAACGGTCAACGCGCAGGTCAGGCGTGCCGAACGAAGGCCACGAGGGCAGCGGAAGGGGCGGTGCTCAGTGCGCGGCCGCAGCCAGCTCACGCGGTGCGGCGGGTGCGACCGGCAACGGCGCATGCGTGTGCACGAGACGCTCACCGCGGGCCAGCCATTCGGCGTCCGCCCATTCGATGCGCGCCGGGAGCCGCCGCCAGTACTGCGGGTGGGCGCGCAGATACAACTCGACGCTGGCGTGGACGCGGGCGTCCTCGGGCAGCTTGCGCATCGACAGCGGATGGCTGCTGCCTGCGAGCGCGTCGAACTCCGTAGGCGTCGGCAGCCGGCACCCGCCGCGCAACCGCACCCCCGCCCGCACCGCGCCGTCGAGCACCCAGTCCAGCGGGATGTCGGCCAGCGGCCAGCAGGCGCCGCGTGTCCCGGCCACGTCGCAGTGCGCCCCGCGGAACCAGACCTCCTCGACAGTGTCCGCCCCGATGCGCTCACCGAAGTGACCGCCGTCGATCGCCACGGCGTGCCGTCCGGCGGCGACGTGGGCGAGGTCGTCGTCCGCCGAGCGCGCCGTGCCGGGGACGGTCACCGAGTCGAACAGGCCGAGGTAGCGGACGGGCACGGCCGCGTGGCGCCGTCCGGTCAGCGCGGCGGCCAGGCGGCTGATCCGTGCCCAGTCCGCGGCGCTGCGGTCGGTGCGCGGCAGCACGTAGGTGGCCAGCAGGTAGTCGAGCAGATGGTCGTGCCCGTCGTGCCAGACGCCGAACGTGCCGAGCAGCCGGGCCAGTTCGCGGGCGCACGAGGCGCCGCGGCCGGCGCCGAGCAGGACGATCTCGTCGCCGGGGGTCCAGACGTCGACGAGGAAGCGGTACGCCTCGACGATGCTCGTCCTGGCGGTGTCGGCGGCGATCTGTCGCCACCGCAGCGCGCTGATGCGGTTACCGCGCGCCGGCGGCTGCGGGCCGGTGCCGGCGTCGTACCAGGTGAGCTGTCGTGGCGAGCTCTCGACGAGTCCGAAGAGTGCGCCGGCGTTGGTGGCGGCACGTCGGCCGGGTTGGTCCTGTGAGCGGTCGAAGCACAACACGATGTTCTTCACAGCAACCCCCGGCTGAGGAACGACTTTGTTGCCTGTGAGTTTGCCCGTTCGTGACCGCCGTGTCACTACCTTTGAGCGGACTTTTCCGCTTTTCGCGACGTTTTCTTGACGAAGCAGGGGTTTGGACGACGAAATCCGTGGCGCTCGCGCCGGAACCCCGCGGAACGCTCCGCCGTGTGCGCAACAGCGCGCGCCCAGCGAGACGTTTGCGAAAAATCAACCGCCCATCAACATGCGCCACTGGTCGAGGTCGCGGGCGCGGTAGACGTAGTTCGACCGCTTCACGTTCGACAGCGCGTCGCTGGGCTCCGCGGAGTACCAGTGCCCGGGGAAGACCGTCGGGTCGCCGGGCAGCTGGGCCAGCGCCTGCAGGCTGCGGAACATGTCGTCGACGTTGCCGCCGGGGAAGTCGGTGCGGCCGCAGCCGTCGAGGAACAGCGTGTCCCCGGCGACCAGCCGGCCGTCGAGCAGGAAGCATTGGCTGCCCGGCGTGTGGCCGGGGGTGTGCAGCAGTTCGATGTCGATGCCGCCGACACTGACCACGTCACCGTGGTCGTGTGCGGTCAGATCGCTGCGGGCGATCCCGGTGACCCGCGAAACCCAGTCGGCCTCATGGCTGTTCACATGCACCGGCACGCTGACCCGCTCGAGCAGTTCGGCAAGCCCCTTGAGCTCGAAGCCCATCATCGACCCGCCTACGTGGTCGGGGTGGTGGTGCGTGGCCAGCACGCCCGACAGGTGCATGCCGTCGGCCTCCAGCGCGTCGACCAGATCACCGGCGGCGTAGGCCGGATCGACGACGACGCAGTCGCCGGTCTCCCGGTCGCCGATGAGGTAGGCGAAGTTGCGCATCTGCGTGGCGATCATGTCGCCGACGGCGAAGTCGCGGCCGGCGAGCAGCTGGCGGAAGTAGAGACGTTCGGAATTCGACACGTCCCACAGCCTAAAGCGGCTGGTGAAAAAACCGCACGTCGCGGGGTGTTTAAGGGCACACCCGCAAAAGTGGCGTCTGATCTACGCATTTACATAGCGTTCGAATCGTGCAACTCACCCGATTCACCGACCTGGGCCTGCGGACCATGATGCTGCTGGCCGCCGGTGAGGTCGACGGGCAGCGCGTCACCACCCGCACCATCGCCGCGGGCGCCAACGCGTCCGAACACCACATCGCCAAGGCCGTCGCCCGCCTGGCCGAGCTCGGCATGGTGCACGCGCGCCGCGGCCGCGTCGGCGGGCTGACCCTCACCGACGCCGGCCGCGACGCATCGGTCGGCTGGCTGGTGCGCCGCCTCGAAGGCGACCGCGAGGTCATCGAATGCGGCGGCGAGGACCCCTGCCCGCTGCTCGCGGCCTGCCGGCTGCGCAAGGCGATGAGCGATGCCAAAGAAGCGTTCTACCGCGAACTCGACCGCTACACGATCACCGATCTGGCGGCCCCTGCACTTCCCCTGGTGTTCCTCGGAGCACCGGTGAAGAACTCCACCGATGAAAGGACCCTCTGATGACCGTCACCGCAAACGTTGCCGTCGGCGAAGAACTCGACCCGCAGCACGCGGAGATCATCACCGCCACGCTGCCGCTCGTCGGCGCGCACATCGACGAGATCACGACGGTCTTCTACAGCCGGATGTTCGCCGCCCGCCCCGGACTGCTGCGCAACCTGTTCAACCGGGGCAATCAGGCTCAGGGCGCTCAGCAGCGGGCGCTGGCCGCGTCCATCGCCACCTACGCGACCCACCTCGTCGACCCGAATCTGCCGCATCCGGCCGAATTGCTGTCGCGGATCGGGCACAAGCACGCCTCGCTCGGGATCACCGCCGACCAGTACGAGATCGTGCACGAGCACCTGTTCGCCGCGATCGTCGAGGTGCTGGGCGCCGACACCGTCACCGCGCCGGTGGCCGAGGCGTGGGACGCCGTCTACTGGATGATGGCGCGCACGCTGATCGAGCTGGAACGCCACCTCTACGCCGAGGCGGGCGTCGACGACGGTGACGTCTACCGCCGCGCGCGGGTGGTCGCCCGCGAGGACGATCCGTCCGGCGCCGTCCTGCTGACCGTGCGCTCGACCGCGCAGCCGTTTCCCGGCTTCCGGCCCGGCCAGTACGTGTCGGTGGGGGTGACGCTGCCCGACGGCGCGCGCCAGCTGCGCCAGTACAGCCTGATCAACACCCCCGACGACGACGGCGACCTGACGTTCGCGGTGCGCCCGCTCGGTGAGGTGTCGAACTGGATCCGCGCCAACGTGCGGACCGGCGACGTCCTCGACGTCACCGTGCCGTTCGGCGACCTGCCCGACCCCGAGCAGCACCACCGGCCGCTGGTATTGGTGTCCGCGGGCATCGGCATCACCCCGATGATCGGCATCCTCGAGCACCTGGCCTCCGTCGCGCCCGCGACGAGCGTGCAGGTGTGGCACGCCGACCGGTCGGCAGCCACCCATCCGCTCAAGGACCGCCAGCAGGAGCTCGTCGCCGCGCTGCCCGACGCCACGCTGGAGCTCTGGTACGAGGAGGCCGACGCAGACGCACGCCCGGGTCTGTTGAACGTCGCCGACGTGGAGCTGCCCGAGGACGCGGAGGTGTACCTGTGCGGCGGCAACGGCTTCGTGCAGGCGGTGCGCGCTCAGCTGCAGGAGCGCGGCGTGCCGAACGAGCGGCTGCACTGCGAGTTGTTCTCCCCGAACGACTGGCTGCTGGCCTGATCGACCGAGTACGGACTGGCCCGCGACTGGTCGCACTGACCAGCGGTTTGGCGCCTGAGCGGGCCAGACTGTACTCTCTTTAAGGCCCGCGGCACGGCCTGTTCGCGCCCGAGGGTCAGGCCCCCTTAGCTCAGTCGGCAGAGCGTTTCCATGGTAAGGAAAAGGTCAACGGTTCGATTCCGTTAGGGGGCTCGGCGACCGCCGAGTGGTAGGCGCCTGGAATGGCGGTGTAGCTCAGCTGGTTAGAGCGCACGACTCATAATCGTGAGGTCGGGGGATCGAGCCCCCCCACCGCTACAGAGCACGAGCAACGACACGAGATTGTGAAAGAGGGCAGCTGACGTGGCCTCCAGTACCGACGTCCGGCCGAAGATCACCTTGGCCTGCGAGGTGTGCAAGCACCGCAACTACATCACGAAGAAGAACCGCCGCAACGATCCCGACCGGCTGGAGCTCAAGAAGTTCTGCCCCAACTGCGGGACGCACCGGGCGCACAAGGAGTCGCGCTGATCGGTCGGCCCATCGGCTGACGCCGGGGCTGACGAGATAGGTTCATCACTCGTGTCTTTCTTGGACAACTACGTCGGGACGCACTACCGCCACCCCGACCACTACGTCGTGGGCCGCGAGAAGATCCGCGAGTACGCGGTCGCCGTCAAGAACGATGACGCGGCGTTCTTCGACGAGAAGGCGTCTGCGGACCTCGGACATGACACGCTGCTGGCCCCGCTGACGTTCATCTCGATCTTCGGCTACCAGGCCCAGTTGGCGATGTTCAAGGCCAACGGCATCGCGATCAGCGACGCCCAGATCGTGCAGGTCGATCAGACGCTGAAGTTCATCCGGCCGATCGTGGCGGGTGACACGTTGCACTGCGACGTCTATATCGACGCGATCCGCAAGGCACACGGCACCGACATCATCACGACCAGAAACATCATCTCGAACGAGAACGGCGACGTCGTACAGGAGTGCTACACCACCCTGGCGGGGCGTAGCGAAGAAGACGGAGAGAGTGGCTTCAGCAATGGCACTGCGTGAGTTCGATTCGGTCAAGGTCGGGGAACAGCTGCCGGAGAAGGTGATCAAGCTGACGCGCCAGGACCTGGTGAACTACGCCGGCGTCTCCGGTGACCTCAACCCCATCCACTGGGACGACGAGATCGCCAAGCAGGTCGGACTCGACACCGCCATCGCGCACGGCATGCTCACGATGGGACTCGGCGGCGGCTACATCACCTCGTGGGTGGGCGACCCGGCCGCGGTCAAGGAGTACAACGTGCGGTTCACCGCCGTGGTGCCGGTGCCCAACGACGGCAAGGGCGCCGAGATCGTCTTCACCGGCCGGGTGAAGTCGACCGATCCCGAGACCAAGTCCGTGACCATCGCGCTTGCGGCCACCGCCGGCGGTAAGAAGATCTTCGGCCGCGCCGTCGCGGTCGCGACGCTGGCGTAGGGCGGAGGTCAGAACTCATGGCACTCAAAACCGACATCCGCGGCATGGTCTGGAAGTACCCGGACACGTTCGTGGTGGGCCGCGAACAGATCCGGCAGTACGCCAAGTCCGTGAAGGTCACCGATCCGGCCACCCTCGACGAGGAGGCCGCGGCCGAACTCGGGCATGACGCCCTGATCGCGCCGCCGACGTTCATGTCGATCTTCGCCGTGATGATCCAGAACCACTTCTTCCAGCACGTCGACGTCGGGCTGGAGACCCTGCAGATCGTCCAGGTCGACCAGAAGTTCCTGTTCCACCGGCCGATCGTGGCCGGCGATTCGTTGACCGGGACGATGTACATCGAGACCGTCGACGAGCGGTTCGGCGCCGACATCGTCACCACCCGCAACGTGCTCACCGACTCGACGGGCGCGGTCGTCATGGAGTCCTTCACCACGCTGATGGGGCACGAGGGGGACAACTCGATCTCGGCGAAGTGGGACCCCGAGACGGGTCAGGTTGTCCGCACAGCCGTCGGCGAGTAGTCGCTGGGCAGCGGATTAGGAAGTCCGACAGGCTGCGCGCTAAACTCGGTAACCGGGGTTTTCCCATTACAGCGCGCTTCCGACTGAACGTCTGGAAGCGCGCGAATTGTGTGAGCCCCGTACGCGGAGATGACAGTGCCAGCGTCGTCGTCGCTGAAGGGGCGTAGCTCAACTGGCAGAGCAGCGGTCTCCAAAACCGCAGGTTGCAGGTTCAAGTCCTGTCGCCCCTGCCAACTGAATACTGGACAAGCGTGGACACTGGACAGTGATGACAACGAAGAGTCCACACGAACCTGAGACGAAAGGCATGCGGTGAGCGACGAGCGCGATAGTGCCGGCTCCGCAGGCACCGGCAACGACGCAGAGACCGATGGCGTCGACGACACCCGCGGTCAGACAGCTGTGGTGACCCGGCCGCTGCGCCCGACCGGCAAGCGGACGCGGCGTGCGGCCGTCGAGACCGACGCCGAATCGGATGCCACCGAGCTCACCGAGAGCGCGGGCACCGAAAACGGTTCCGGCACCAAGAAGAAGACCGCGAAGAAGGAGCCGGGTCGCTACCCGAACCCGTTCCTGTTCGTCGTCAACTACATCAAGCAGGTCGTCGCCGAGCTGCGCAAGGTCATCTGGCCGAACCGCAAGCAGATGGTCAGCTACACCAGCGTGGTGCTCGTGTTCCTCGCCTTCATGGTGGCGCTGATCGCCGGGTTCGACTATGGCATGGCCCGACTGGTCGGCCTGGTGTTCGGCGAATAGCCGAGGATCGACCGGTAACAAGAGAGGACTACAACCGTGACGAGCTTCGAGGGCGACACGCCTTCGGCCGAGAGCGTCGATCTGGTCGACACCGATGAGACCGACACGGCGACCACCGACCCCGCGACCGAGGACGCCGACGTCGCCGGCGGCGAGGTGAGCGAAGAGGCCGCCACCCCGGCCGAAGCCGAGCCCGCTGCTGAAGCGGCACCGGTGGAGGACGAGGATCCCGCCGTCGCCCTGAAGAAGGAACTGCGGCTCAAGCCCGGCGACTGGTACGTGATCCACTCCTACGCCGGCTACGAGAACAAGGTGAAGGCCAACCTCGAGACCCGCGTGCAGAACCTGGACGTGGGCGACTACATCTTCCAGGTCGAGGTGCCGACCGAAGAGGTCACCGAGATCAAGAACGGCCAGCGCAAGCAGGTCAACCGCAAGGTGCTGCCGGGCTACATCCTGGTCCGCATGGAGCTCAACGACGAGTCGTGGGGCGCGGTGCGCAACACCCCGGGTGTCACCGGGTTCGTCGGCGCGACGTCGCGTCCGTCGCCGCTGAGCCTCGACGACGTGGTGAAGTTCCTGCTGCCGCCCGCCGCGGCGAAGAAGCCGGGCAAGGCCGCCTCGACGGCTGCCGGTGCGGCTTCGTCGGAGGCGACGCTGGAGCGTCCGGAGATCCTGGTCGACTTCGAGGTCGGCGAGTCGGTCACCGTGATGGACGGCCCGTTCGCGACGCTGCCCGCCTCGATCAGCGAGGTCAACGCCGAACAGCAGAAGCTCAAGGTGCTGGTGTCGATCTTCGGTCGCGAGACACCGGTGGAACTGACCTTCAACCAGGTCTCCAAGATCTAACTAGAAGCCCCAGAAAAAGAAGAGGAACACACACAGCATGGCCCCGAAGAAGAAGGTCACCGGGCTGATCAAGCTGCAGATCCAGGCCGGGCAGGCCAACCCCGCCCCGCCCGTGGGTCCGGCGCTCGGTCAGCACGGCGTCAACATCATGGAGTTCTGCAAGGCGTACAACGCCGCGACCGAGTCGCAGCGCGGCAACGTCATCCCCGTGGAGATCACCGTCTACGAGGACCGCAGCTTCACCTTTGCGCTCAAGACGCCGCCGGCAGCCAAGCTGCTGCTGAAGGCCGCGGGCGTGCAAAAGGGTTCCGGTGAGCCGCACAAGACCAAGGTCGCCAAGGTGACGTGGGATCAGGTGCGCGAGATCGCCGAGACCAAGAAGTCGGACCTGAACGCCAACGACATCGATCAGGCCGCCAAGATCATCGCCGGCACCGCCCGGTCGATGGGCATCACGGTCGAATAATTCGGCTGCGATCCGTCGAGATTGCACTGAGGGTTGCGACTTCTCCGTCCGTCACAGCCGTGAGCGCGATATCGACACCGTCATCGTGGGAGGGCCAGCTCCGGCCCGCCAACCACAACTCTGAGTAGGAGAAATCAATGAGCAAGAACAGCAAGGCATACCGCGAAGCCGCGGAGAAGGTCGACAAGACCAAGCTCTACTCGCCGCTCGAGGCCGCGAAGCTGGCCAAGGAGACGTCGTCGAAGAAGCAGGACGCCACCGTCGAGGTCGCGATCCGGTTGGGCGTCGACCCGCGTAAGGCCGATCAGATGGTGCGCGGCACCGTGAACCTGCCGCACGGCACCGGTAAGACCGCGCGCGTCGCGGTGTTCGCCGTGGGTGACAAGGCCGAGCAGGCCGCGGCCGCGGGTGCGGACATCGTCGGCAGCGACGACCTGATCGAGCAGATCCAGGGCGGCATGCTCGACTTCGACGCGGCGATCGCGACGCCGGACCAGATGGCCAAGGTCGGACGCATCGCCCGGATCCTGGGCCCGCGTGGCCTGATGCCGAACCCGAAGACCGGCACCGTGACCGCGGATGTGGCGAAGGCCGTGTCCGACATCAAGGGCGGCAAGATCAACTTCCGCGTGGACAAGCAGGCCAACCTGCACATCGTGATCGGCAAGGCCTCGTTCGACGAGAAGAAGCTGGCCGAGAACTACGGCGCGGCGCTCGACGAGATCCTGCGCGCCAAGCCGTCGGCGTCGAAGGGCCGTTACCTGAAGAAGATCGTCGTGTCGACGACGACGGGCCCGGGCATTCCGGTCGACCCGCAGGTGACGCGGAACTTCGCCGAGGCCTGAGGCTCTCAAGTCCGAACGCCCCCGCCATTGGCGGGGGCGTTCGGCGTTTCTGGGTTCAGAGCGACTGCATCTGTCGGATGGCGGGCAGTCCGACCGGCTTGTGTTTGGTGACCTGGCAGTGCTCGATGACATCGAGGACGGCATTGCCGCGAAGCCAACGGCGTTTGCCTTCATAGCCGCATTGGCACTGTGCTCGGTTGTTAAGCCAGCTGGCGACTAGGAAGGCCTGTGGACCGGTCATGTCGCCAGCGTAAAGTCAGCAAAGCATTTCTGGTTGCGAATCGGCACACTTCGTCACCAAAGCGTCGGATCGGATCGTCAAGGGCAGGCACGTGGCAGCCGATGAGGCTCCACCCGCTACTTGGTGAGGTTCGTCAGACCCTGGACCAAATAAGTCGTACCCACGCCGACCACGATTCCGGCGATGAAGACAGCCATCTGGTGAAACTCTTTCAGTGCGTGGTCGGAAAAGCTCGCGGTCGGTCCGGCGAAGCCGTCTATGGCCCACGCTGCGGAGTCGCGATTGATGGGATCAGGGTCAGCGAGTTGTAGTTCGTCTTCTTCGCTAACCGGGAACACGCGGACGGTCCAGTGCGCTTGATGCGCATCCAAGTTCTTGCCGTTGAAGGCGGGTTCGGCGTCATCGATGTTTACGCAGTCGGCGAGCCAAGCAATCGTGTAGTTGGCCATCTGCGTCTTCATTTCGTCGCCCGGTTTACCGATACCGCCGATGCTCAGTGTGTATTGTTCGCCGGACCGAAGAGCGCGCATATGCGGAAAGTTCAGGTCAGCGAGGATGGTCGCACCTTCGCGGGATGCGCGATCCTGCGGGTCCGCAATCGGAGGTTGCTCCGCCCCAACAAAGTGTCCACCGGACAAGTCGCCGGCCAAGATGGTTTCGTACGCGCCTGCCGATCTGTCCTCGTTGCAGTGCTTGCTGAACGAACCGGGTTTGCTTGCTTCGTGAACCTCGTCTTCGTGAAGGTGGTCGAAAGTCAGGTCTCCGCGACCGACAAGTGCCCACCGGAAGGTCCTGCTGTCGCGCGGCCGGCCGATCTCCAAACCGAGTGATCCGGAGACCTTCCGGTCTTCGTCCATCCTCAGGTGCAGGTTGATCGTGACGGGTACCGCAGCATCATTCGAGTAGAAGACCAGTGAATTCATGTCTTTGGATACGGCTTGCTCGTCATCCGGCTCCCACCATCCCAGCGCCGCCCACCCGAAGATCAGTATCGACAGGCCAATGAGAGATAGGCCGGCGGCGATTTCCGTCAGTGCTCGGCCGTGGCCGGCAGACCCTGTCATTCGACGGATGATACGGCTTCTATTGGTTGCTGGCTCTCCTGCGCGATCGACCTGGTCGAGAGGTGTTCCGTATCCCGTGCGGGGCTTTATCCGGTGGCCACCGGCTCGGCGTTCTGCGCGTCGTAGAGCTGCCTGTACAACCCGCCGCGGGCGAGCAGTTCGGAGGCGTGACGAGATGGCCACGACGTCGGCGACGCTGTCGGAGCCGAGTTGTGCAGGCGCCCAATACAACGCGCTGCAGTCGGTGTATGCGGGCAGCGGGTACAGCGCGGTGGCGGATCAGATCCTCAAGGCTGAGACGCCGAGTACGTGTTCGTCAACCGGAGCGTGGTGCTCTTTCCTTCGGCTGATCAGGCCAAGCAGTTCGTGACGAAGTCGGCGGAGGCGTGGAAGGCGTGCGGCGGTGACAACGTCACCGTCACGACGGAGGACGGGACCGCGTACACGTGGACGTTCGACCGGGTGGACCAGACGGACACGCAGATCTCGCAGCGGGTGACCCAGGAGGGTATGGAGGGATACGGCTGCGAGCACGTGCTGCGGGTGGCATCGAATGCGTTGCCCGAGGTCGCGGCGTGCCGTGACAACGTGACCGACGACGGCACCCGGATGGTCGATGCGATGGCGGCGAAGCTGCCGGCGTGAGTGTGGTTCGGCTTCGGGCGATGCCGCTGGGGAGTCCGAAGAGTCGACTGCTGCGGCGGTCCGCGTCGAAGGGTGTGCCGCATATCAGGGGTCCAATCCGTCGGCGGAGGAGGCGCGCGCCGCGATCCTGGACATGTGGAACGCGACGCCAGTGGACGTCCGAGCGCAGAATCCACTCGAGGCGTACCCGTTCGACGATGCCTATGCACTCGTCGAGCCGAACCGGATCGAATGGGTCTCGAACTACAACTGTCAGCTGGTGCAAGACGCTCGCGACAAAGGCGTGATGGACCCCATGGCGATCGGTATTGCGGACCGGCAGTTGGGCAGCACCAAATATATGATGGCCATCGCCGCCAACGGGGCAGCGGCGTCGTGCTGGGGAGCGCTCACCGACAACGGCTACCCCGTTCAGAATCCCGAGGAGTACTTCGCGATTCCTTTCGCCGTGTGCCCGGAGTCTGTGCCAGAGCAATACCGTTGACCCGGCTCGAATGATCGACAGGAGTGTGAATGCCGTTGGCTGGAGAGGCCTTCAGGTCCCCGCCTGTAGCCGTAGGTGTGGTGTCCGCCGCCGTTGGCCTCGCGCTGTCGGCGTGTGGTACGTCCGCGGCTCCATCGGCAGCCGGCGGCGCCGGCGTACAAGTTGGCAGTGAGCAGTCCCCGGAAGCGGGTTCCGAACTCGCCTACGAAGACGTCGGGGCCTGTACGGCCGTCGCCGGGGCGAATCCCGATTACTTCGACGTGGCCGCACCGAAGGCAATCTCTTTCTATGACTTCTTGAATGGAAGAACTGTCACGTACGAGGAGTACCTGGACGAGCAGTTGGCCCTCAGCGACATAGATGGCTATTACGCAATGGGCTACCAGGAGTGGGTGCGGCCGGGCGGTGTGGAGCAGATGTCGCGCGAATTGTGCCGCTACGCCGATGGTGTCAACCCGTCGACCGGGCTGTCCTCGAGGCCCTTGACTTCTACTACCTTCCCGAGACTTCTCTGACCGCTGCCGCAGACGGGCAAGACCACGCCGCAGGTCGCGCGGTACTTTTCGCCACCCTTCTGTGTGTCCAGGCGAAGCACATGAACGGATCGCAGACCTATAACCAGCGGTCGCCGGTCGTCGACGCTGTGTGCCAGGACGAGCCTCCCGGTTAGAGGGCTGCCCTTCGCAGAAATCGTCGGCGAGCCAGAGGCGTAGTCAGCGGCCTACCGGCGCTGTCGTTGAGCCGACCAAGGGCCTCAGAACGCACGATCAAGATGCGGTGCGTGTCGTCGCACGGGTGCCTTATTCGGTTGCTTCAGCTCGCCCGAGAGACACCTGGTGTCACGGAATCTGTGGAGGCGTAACACACCGTTAAAGGACGCATAGTGATGACGAAACGTAGTTTGCCCGCTGTTTTGCAGCACGAGTGGATTCTGGCAAATCCACACCCGGACGAAGCTGGCGGCCGCCGCGGATGTAAGGCGGTCAAAGTCCGAGGTAATGCAGGATGCGGACTCTCTGTGGTCGAGTTTCTTGCCCTCGACAGGCTGATCTCGCAACGTTGACCTGCACCTATCGCCGAAGACGTCAGTCTACATGGACGGAACAACGGAAGAGTGTTCGGAATCTTGAGGCACTCGAAGGCTGCCGATTGAATGGCCACCGACGATGCCATCGGTGACTGGCGGTTCCGGTTGACACAACCGTCAGCGTCTGAGAGGCTTTGCTCACAAAAATCGGACCGAAACTGGACCTGAAATATTTAGGGGGGGACATGTCGACTATGGCGACAAATTTTCGCGGGGGGCTTACTCGACTGCAGGTCGGAACCGCTGTCTGCGCAGTAGCTGCTGCGGCGGCAGTGCCGGCGGTGGCGGCTAACGCTGCGCCTGCTGTGCCTACACCCATCGCTCCCGTCACGCAGATTCTGGTCGACGCGCCGCTGAGCCCGATCATGACCTTCGCGCCGATGAGCCCGGTCATGAACTTCGCGGAGCAGCCGAATCTGCCCTGGTGGTACGAGAGTGGCCGTCGAGTCGTTGAGAGGTTCGGCGCCCTGGTGTTTGCGGTTGCCGGAGCGATCATTGCCCCCATCGCTGCCGTCACGCAGGCGATCGTTACCGCCGTTCAGCGGTTCTTCCAGATCGGTCCCTACTCGACGGGCCGCGGCTAACCGCGCCCTAGGGCGACGCACGTGGTGCGGTTACCCATGCGCTGGGGAATCGCACCGGTGTTGACCACCGCGTCGAATCGCCATCGAGTGTGATTCGGCGGTGAGTCTCAGGTATTCGCCTACTGGTTTTTATGCGTGAATCATTCGATGGCGGGGACGCGCTAGACGATTCTTCGAGATCTGACGAGGGAGAGGGGCGGCCGAAGATGCTGCGACATCTTCGGCGGCGGCATGTCGTCTTCGGAGCACTGCTGGCACTGGTCATCGTCATAGCGTTCGGGTGTTGGCTCGCGATCCGTGCATTCGAGGCAAAGTCGAACCTAGAGGCGGCACGCGACAGCGCGCAGCAGGCGAAGGACGCTCTGCTGGACGGCGACACGGACGGTGCGGCCCGCCACGCAGATGCGGCGCAGTCGAGCGCCCAGCAAGCGCGCGACGCGACCCATTCGGTCCCGTGGAATATCGCGTCAGCGGTGCCCTGGTTGGGAAATCCGTTTGACACCGGCCAAGAGATCTCTAATGTCGTACTAGGCCTCGCTACCGACGTGCTGCAGCCGGCGGCAGAGGTCGGCGCAGTGCTGTCGCCTGACAACCTCCTGCAAGACGGTCGAGTCGACGTCCAGGCGCTTCGCGAGCGCGAAGGGCAGCTGAGCGACCTTGCGGCAGCCGCGGACTCGCTCAGTGGCGACGCGAAGGCGATACCGGAACCGACTTACGTTTCGCTTCTCGGCGACGCCCGTTCACAGTTGCAGGAACAAACGTCCAACATTGCTGGCCTGCTTGACAATACGGCCTTGGCCGCTCGTCTTGCGCCTTCGATGATGGGTGCCGACGGTCCCCGCACCTACTTCATGGGCTTCCAGACGAACGCTGAGGCGCGTGGTACCGGCGGCTTGCTGGGTGGGTTCGGTGTTCTCCGATTCGACAATGGAACTGCGAACGTGGACACGTTGGCATCGAACCTGGACCTGGAGGGCGCCACGGCGTCGGTCGATCTGGGGCCGGAGTTCACGGAGATGTACGGATTCACCAATCCCACAACCGATTTCCGGAACAGCAACCTGAGCTCACACTTTCCCTACGCAGCGCAAATCTGGAAATCCATGTGGGCTGAGCGGACGGGAGAAAACGTAGACGGGGTCATCGTGCTCGACCCCGTGACGCTCAGCTACGTGCTCGGCGCTGTGGGCTCAGTGAGGATGCCCGACGGTGAGGTAATCACCAAGGACAACGTTGTCGAACTTACTGAATCGACCGCGTATAGCCGCTTCCCCACCGATCAGATTGCGCGGAAGAACTACCTCCAAGACATCGCAAGCGAAGTGGTCAGAAAGGTCACCGGACGACTCGAATCGCCGCAGAAACTCCTCGATGCCTTAGGCAGAGCCGTTGGGGAACGGCGGATCGCTGTGTGGAGTGCGAACCCTGCCGACCAGGCGATGCTGGAAGAAACGCCGCTCGCTCATGTGGTTCCAGACGATCCGGCGCCGTACGCGTCGGTCGTCATCAATAACTTGGGCGGGAACAAACTCGATTACTACTTGAGAAGGCAAATCGAATACGTCGCCGACGGGTGCACTGCTGGTGTGCGGAACTCCACCGTAACGGTCCGGCTTTCCAATGAGGCGCCAGACGCTGGGCTTCCCGACTACGTCGCCAACGCACCCGGAATTCGTTCTGACATACCGCTCGAGGTGCCGAAGGGCGCGATGGTCACCTCTGTGCGCCTTTTGGCGACAACGGGCGCGACGTTGGTCAGCGCATTGGTCGACGGTCAGCAGGTACCAGTTTTCAGCGGGACCGAGAGGGGCCACCCAACGTTCGAAGTGCAACTCGGCATACCGCCCAGGCAGTCTGGTGAGTTGAGTTTCCGTCTGACCGAACCGACGTCGGCCGGTGAAGCCCGCGTGCCAGTTCAGCCCCTTATCGACAGCGTTCAGCCGAAGATTTCGGTGCCTCCCTGTTCCGGATAGGCAAGGCCTAGCGGGATGCTAGAACGGCGAACAGCTAGGGGGTCACTTCGATCGAACGTTCCCATCCCAGGTTCGAGGTGCAGGTCGCGATACCGCCTGGCAAGTCGGGCGAATTAACTTTCCCCCTGTCGGAACCTACATCTCCGAGTGAAGCTCGTGTTCCAGTGCAGCCGTTGATGGATCCGGTAGTACCTTCCGTGGCAGTTCCCGGATGCTCGGAATGAGTCATATCATCGAGCTGACAGACGAAAGAATTCTGGCCATTTCGAGCAGTGCCCCAACGTACCATCATCGCGCCTTGTTAACTCCCCGTGCTTAGAGGTTCTGGGTCCAACACGCCGACGGGGACGTGTCCCGATGAGCGGCAGTGCTCGAGCGCGTCAAGCAGAGCGCTTCCCCTGAATACGCGTCGCTTGCCGCTAAAACCGCACTGGCATCGGGCGCGGTTACCGCACCAGTCAAACAGTAGGTAGGTCAGTTTCCGGTTCACGATCTCGAACTCTAGGGACGATGGTTTACATCCAATGAAAGCGCGACCATCCAGCAAGCGACGGGCAAGCGTCAATTCAGACAGCAGACTTTCGTCTGCGTGCCGCTTACAGCACGTCGTGAAGGCCGCCCATAAATTCACAACGCAAAAGCATTCGCCGCAGTCGGCGGCGAATAGTGTGGATATCACTTTCATGAATCGCGCGCACGACGGGATTGGAGAGCCCGCTTAAACATGTAACCAGGCTTCGGGCGATTGGCTATGCAATGTGATGCGAGCCATACCCGGGAGCGGCAACGATCAAGCCAAGCGAACCTCCATTGAGAATTTGAGGTACATTCGGGTGATGCGACATCCGGAAGATTTTGTCCGAGCGGCGTGGGGACGAATTGGTCGACTGACGCAGCAGGTGGTCCCCGGTACTGCTCTCGGGGAAACGATAGATATTGACCACCTAATTTGTCCGCTGCGTTTCGATATCTGCGTTCGGATGAAGTTTGTCCAACTGATTCGCGACGACCGTGAACTCTACTCCAGCGACATAGAAGCATTTCTTGCACGGCCAGAGGCGAGAGCTTATTACTCGTGGTTCCGCAATGTGCGCTCGGTTCGTTACGAGCCAAGTCTGTTGCGCAACCCCGAACGAATGCAGTCAGCATTCCTTCGGCGGGTGGCCGAAACCGCAAGCCTGTGGGATTCCCTGTCGACCTACGGGTTTGATGAGGCCAAGCCGGTTCGGTTGAGTTCCGGGCGATTTATACGAAACGTCCACGGCAAGGCTATCGACGAGCGGGTATTCTCGGGGGATGGCTGCCACCGCATCGCTTGCTTGAGGCTTCTAGGGTGGAAACGCCTCGAACCGACCCACTATGAAGTGTTGATACGGCCCCGCTTTGAGCCGCTCGACATTACCGCGGAACTCATAGAAATCGGCACGCTCGATCGTGAAACTTTCTTGCGTTTTGTTTGCCGTTTCTACGGGGATGGTCACGACTTCGAGTCCACCGCAGCGCTTGAACGCTACGTAGCCAAACACAAGCCCAAGCTACTAGCAGAGTTACGATCGGTACTCCGCTATGATCTAGTGAAGCTCAATTCTCAGGAAAGAATCGATGCAAATGAATGATGGTATAATTAGCTCGCTGTCCGCTGACGAAATCAACCGCTTTATCGATCAGACGGATTTTGCGGACTATCAGAAGCTGACGCTTCCAGACGGTCGGGTGATCCCTGGAGTGGACCGCTTACCCACCGCTAACCTTATCTACCCGGCTGATTTATCGGGCAAAACTGTGTTGGACGTGGGCTGCCATCATGGGTTCTTTCTTCACGATGCGGTTCGGCGCGGTGCGTCAAGAGCCGTAGGTATCGAGATGGATCCGTCCCGGTTCAAGATCGCCAGTACTCTCGCACCCTTATGGCAGGGCAAGATCGAAATAATTGAGGGTCAACTCGAGGAAGTCTCGCTAGATGAAAAGTTCGACGTCGTCATTTTTCTCAATGTCTTACACCATGTAACTGACCCAATCGCCGTGATGCGCAAGCTGGCCAGCCTTTGCCGCGGAACCGTGGTAGTTGAATTTCGCCAACCGCACGATCCTCAGTTCGTTCAGGAGGGATTTCACGGGCCTACTGCGTTATCGGATCTTCGAGCGCGAGGTGTTCGGCGGTTAGCTCGTCGCGTGCGGCGGGGGATCGAGGCGCCGGTTATGGAGTTGATTTCGCGGCGTATTCCGGTTATTGGGGTAGGGGCAGTTAAATACGACAGGTCTTTCTATTTCAGCCAAGCGGCGTTCAGAAACACTTTTATTACTCACAACCGGATCTTTGAGAGTGTCGAGTTCCGTCCCTCCACTCGGAGGGGCCAGGCGCTGGCATTCTGCAAGTGCAGTTTATGACCCAATCGATATGCGGACCGCGAGTCATCGGCTAAATGGGATCTCGCCAGAGTCAAGTGGGACATAGACAGATTCGATGAATGTCGTCAAGGGAGCTTTGGACAACTCCCTGACTTAACTGACCGACAGCAGTCGTCCGTCCGGTAAACCACTCGGGTGGGTGCTGAGTGAATGTGCGGATCACCGTTTGAAGCCCGGCCTCGAGACAAGTTTGTATGCGCGCGCTGCCCTATGTCGGCTCCGGTCGAATCACGAGCAAGCTGCCTCTGAGGTGGGTTCTAGTCACGTCGCATGCTGACGGGCCGTGAGGCTAATAGGGGTTAGTAGGCCAGACACGGCCTTCCACGATGTATTCGTGGTCGGTTGTTCAGTCCGCTCAAGAGCCGGTAGAGGTGCTCTGATGGATGGTTCACGAGGGTGACGTCCTTCGGGAAGTAGTACAGCGGCAGTTCGACTGTGTTCTCGTTGAAGCGCACTGCCAGGGTGATCGCGAGTGTGGGAAGTAGATGAGCGCACCGAGTTGTCAGTGGTGGCAAGGTGGCGCACCATCTCGAGGCCCTGGCCCATGTGATCTATCGGTCAGCTCCTGCAACGGGTCACCGGAGCAGCATTCAGCGAGTCGGGGTCGGCAGGTGGCGGATCCGCAAACCGAGTTTGGCCCCCTAACCCGGGAGCCGATCGCTGCGAGATGGTAACTCCCGATGATCGAATCGCCTTCTAACCGCCGGCCTTTACCGGTCGGCAAGCGGGAAACGCCGATCGTGGATGGGGCTGCTCAAACCGTGGCCCGCCGGCGCTAATGGTACGGGGGTACGGGTATGCCGGGCGAATGATCGCGCGCCGGTGCGTGTCGGTGAACGTCGATGCCGCGCCAACCGCGAGGGGCGTGGGGAGCAGGAACTCTGTTTACACAGCCTGATAGATTTTTTGGTGATGCAGCGATAACGACCGATCGTCAGGAGACCGAAGAACTAGGTGCGACTGATCGACTGATCTGCTGCGGACTGCACCGCTGACCGAGACACGCCGACTTCGCGGGCTCCGGCGCGTACCTCCACTACCCAGCCCGCGATTCATGGACTGCTGACGTGTGGCCAACCGCGGGCGGACCGGCCGCTCGGCCACCCACGCGATGATGCCCGTTTCTCCGGAACCCGGAGAAGTGGGATGTGAAGACAGCTCGTAGGCCGCCCAGAACTGCCGGCTCATTCTTGGGCCCGAGTTGACAGCCCAACTCACTCCAGCAACGGTGGCCGGGCGAGATGGCGTCGCATCGACACCAATTGTGAAAAGATCTGAGCGGCATTTCCAATCACGAGTGCGCCGAGTGCGTAGGCGACAGAGTGCTCGAGCGACGCGACGACGGGAAGTGCGATAAGGATGCCAACTATGCCAACAACGTTCGCCCTAACGACGTTCCGAATTCCCCCAAGCGGTACCAAACATGCATAGCCAACAATCTGCACTAAAATGCTGCTTGCGATGACTGCTCCACAAAAAAAGATCTCGGTGGACGTCGGATCTATGGTGCCTGCCGCGAGCCAAGATACTAACGGCGCTCCAAGCAAAGAGAACCCGGCCAGGATAGCGAGAGCTGCTGCGAATCCAGCGAGGGCCGCAGCTATCGCTGGGCGTGCGCTCGCTTCTTTGGCCATGCGGTGCGGGACCCAGCCCTGGAGCGCCGACGTCAACGGTGCCAGCGCCCCTAACGCCTGGCGTTGGACCCGGTCGTATATGCCGAAGACAGCGACTAGATCCGTAGCTAAGGCGGTCAATAGGAGAACGGGTATTGCATCACGGCCGCCCCGCAGCATTGATGCGGCCGCCGGCCCGATTTGTGCGCGCAGTTGGACCCGTACGCCCCCTAGTTCAGAAGGCGGTGCGGAATTTGCGTGCCTCCTGCTGGACCGACAGATCGAGATGTACGAAATTGCGACACCAAGGGCCGTGCCTATGACGGGTAGCGTTAAGCCGACAAGGAG
The DNA here is from genome assembly GCF_001499995.1 of Mycobacterium sp. IS-1496. Classification (GTDB taxonomy): domain Bacteria; phylum Actinomycetota; class Actinomycetes; order Mycobacteriales; family Mycobacteriaceae; genus Mycobacterium. Next base: position 109,332 of record NZ_LQIU01000045.1, on the reverse strand, counting down.
GGGAGCCCCCAACGCCAATGCGGCCGCTCCGGCGAACATCAGTGACACTCTGGGAACGGTCTCGGCAAACAATAGCCAAAGTGGTGCGGCGCGCCCGATGTAGAAAAAGATTGCACTGAACGCGTTGATGACGAGCGGCGCGCCGCCGAGTATGCCAGCGACGGGGTCGGGATTTGGAATCGCTAGCATCGCACCCACCATTAAAAGAACGCAAGGCAGCCCGACGGCGAACTTGGTTCTCTGAGCCATCCGGAAGTACATAACGCTTCCCTCAGGCGTCCGGGTAGCCACAATCGCGGGACCGTTTACGCCGTATCCCCACCCAACGACGGTCGCCGCGATCTGAGCCAAGGCTTGCCCAAGAACAATTGACGACCAGATCTGAAGACCAGCTGCACCTATTGTCGCTGGCATGAGCAACAGCGACGCGACGGCCAACAGTATTACACTGGCAGCGAATCCGCCCAGTCGTTTTGCCGCACGTGAGGCGAGCACCAGCATCCGCTTCATACTGTCCGTACCAAGATTCTCGAGGTCCGACCGCTCAGGCCCGGATTGCCTGCGAACCGGTCGGCACCATCGGTCGGAGCGTCAGCGCCTGCGCGGGCGATGGATTGGTACGGCTCAGAATCTCCCTGGGATCGGTCGACTGCAGCCACCCCAGCGCGGTGCGGAGAGTCCAACGCGGTAGTTGAATGATCACGGATTCCGGGTTGGCCGAATGAGAAGGCCCGCGACAAGGTGCCAAGAACAGGCTAAGTACAGTCGACCGATGTCTGCTGCGTGGAATAATAATCAGTGCTCCGCCAATCCGTTTAGCGCTGTCGAGATACCTTGATTGACCCGGTTCCTTATCAAACGCCGCCATGGCTCCAACGGTCCGCCAGTCGGTATACGAGCGACATGCTTCGCAGCGCACCCGGTTAGTTCCGAAAGAAATGCAGCCAATTCGTAGTCCCGAAGATGCTTTGCCGCGAATTGCCGCACTACATCAGTGGCGAACGATGCACGGATCTGCGCACGTCTTGGCGTCAACATACTGATACGAACGTTCGTCGCTAGAACATGCACGAGTAGGAACGCAAGGTCTCGCGAGCCCGGCGCGAAGGTGTCAGATATGTCAGGGCAAGAGAACGCGGGATCTGGTAGGCCGGGATCGACAAACGAAAGTTGCTTCCTTGCGGGATCAGCCAGGATGTTTGCAAGCGTGACGTCCGCGATTATGCGCTCCGCTGAGGTCCAATAAACGTTAAGTGCCTCCGCAACAGTGGTTGCTAGGGCATGCCGATCAATCTGCGCGAGTCGAGGCAGCACATTGTCGAGGGGCGCTCCGGGTACTGCTGTCATTAGTATTGCTGGCGGTGTGAAACTCCTAGATAGGGGCACGGGGGAGGTGACGCACCAACCATAGATTTCGACGTTGCTAAAAACGCTCGCCATGACCGAAAGCGATTCATATTCATCGTTGAGTGCGGCCACAACGCCCGATCGCTTCTGTCGGAAAAGCTTCGCTACGATCGGCTGAGGCGAGTCCCGCACGTCAGTGATGAACACCCTTGCCTGCGTGCTGGTCGCTATTTGCCGAGTCTGCCGTATGACGACGCCGTCGCCGTAGTGTTGCGAGAGGACGGGGGCTAATCGACGTTGAGCGGCGCCTTCACGCACGACTCACCTGAAAGAGATTGCGCAGCACAGCGTTCCGTGTGTTGTCACCTCCTGGCGCGAACGCTTTGAACTGTCCTAGGTGTTCGACTTTCGAGTCGACGCAAGTTTCTTGCAGGTAGCCGGTTAGCCATGCATCGGGCGACGGGGTCATCGCCGGAAGTCCATATTCGACGGGCATTTCGTTCTCGCCGGTCTCGAAGAACATCGTCACGCGGCATTGCTGCCAGATTCGTTTCAGAATGGCGGTGGCGCCATCGAGTCCGTAATAACGTACCCAATGGTGCCAGATTGACATCACCAATGTCAGGTCGACCTCCGGCAAAAGCTGGACTGTTTTGGGTGACACCGTCATATTAAGGAACGCGACCTCATCCGTCGCGGTCTTCCGTGCGGCATAGCGTGCGATCCGAAGCGCACGTTCCTCCAGGTCGACTCCCAAAGTCGGTATTCCTTTTGCGGCCAGAGCGAACGGAAAATACCCTACCTGGCAACCTACGTCCATCGCGGAGCCGATGTCGGCTTCGCGGATTCGCTCTTCGATGACAGTCCACCGCTGCACGGTGCCGTCACTTCGGCGGGCGTTCGCCTTTTCTAGCACAGGAAGCGGCTGATATGGAAGCCTCGGGAACGAGTCGTAGCGGAATTGCAGCGGGTCGATCACCCGTTCTTGCAAGAATGTCTTTATCCCCATGTCCTTCTCTTGCCTTAGCGTAGCTCGGTAGAAGAACCACCACTGCCGGTGATGCCCCCACCTCGAACCTTACCCCGTCTACAACGTCCGCACCGATGTGAGGACGGATGTGCTCACCTCATCGATTGAGCTATCGGTTCACGCCAAAGCGCCCCGGTGAGTATTCGAAATCATGTGCATTCGATTGCTTTCGAGCCCCGAACCTCGCCTGGTCCTGGAGGTCGCAGCCGCCCCATGGGCATTCAGTCCCAGCCGATGGACTCAAGCCACTCGACCGTCCTGTTAACGCCGTGCTGAAGCGAGTAAGGAGGCTCGCCTAACACCTCAAACGTTTTTTCCATGGGAGTTGGGTAATCTGAGATCATGTTGTTATAGCGGGAGGTTGTCAAGGGGAAGGACTTTCCGAAGCGGCCGAGCAGATCGCCGAAACGGCCGATCGGAGCAATTACACCGCGCGGCATCCGCCTTGCAGGCTTCCCTCGAAGCGCAAGTGAAAAAGTGTTCACCCATAAGTAAATGTCAATGGGGCGGTCGCCTAGATAGAAAACTTGCCGATCAACCGCCTCGCTGGGAGCGGTCAAAATTTGCTTCATCTGCCATGCGATGTTGCCAACGAAACCGTAAGAGCGCACCACGGGACGCCCACCCGGGTGCAGGTACAGTCCCTTCATTATGACGCGCCACGCCTCGCGCCGATACCGCGCGTGCCACGGTCCCCATATATTCGTAGGCCGCACGAGGGTCCAGACACAATCGAGGCCGGCCTCTTTGACGAGCCTTTCCGTTATCACCTTGCTCTCGCCATATACGGTGTGCGGGAAGTAATCATCGTCGTGCTCAGGTAAGCGAGCGGGTCCGGTCACGTACTGGGTGGATACAAAGATCACGCGTTCAATCGAAGGCGTACGCCGTATTGATGCGAGTACATTAGAAGTGCCAACTGTGTTGACTGCGTACCCTGCCTCAACAGTGGTGTTCTCGTCGCAGTCGGCGCGGGCGGCCATGTGTATTACATGCGTGGGTTCGAATCTTGCAAAAATCTCCGAAAGCTCGTCAGAATTCATAATGTCGCATTGCTGCCAGAAACGCTCGTGTTCCTTTTTCAGAGGTTTCTTGACATCTACATTGAGAATTTCTAACCGTTCGCGAGCACACAAATCCACGAAATTCGTTCCGATAAACCCGGACGCCCCCGTAAGCAGAAGTCTCACCCTATCCCCTAATTGCCGATTCAATGTTGGCCCGCCAGACGTCGTCCGTGTAGGCAGAAAGGAAAACCTCTCGGGCCTTTTGACCCATCTTCGCCCGTAGGTCCGGATTCTCGATTAGCCACGCTACCCGGTCCGCTAGCGCGTTGGAATTCCCGACGGGAACGATGTATCCGGTTTCTCCATCCTGAATCATCGTCGCCATGCTTCGCCAGTCGGACGCCACCGAAGGAAGACCGAACTGCATTGCCTCGAGAATTACGAGGCTTTGGTTCTCGGATTTAAAGTGAGAGGGAAAGCAAAAAATATCCGCGCTACAGAACATTTGCCATTTTTCGTCGCCGGTCACCACGCCTAAGAACTCTACGCTAGCCCCGAGGTCGTTCACAGAGATGAAGGATGCGCATTCCTCTTCGAAATCTGGCGAGTGGAAGCGTCCGGCGACGCGTAGGCGGAAGTCGAACCCACGGTGCTTCAACAGGGCGCAGGCTTCTAGCAGTACTCGGACGCCCTTACTCTCGGAGACCATGCCGACGAAGAGAAGCTCGATTCGTTGCGACGCAGACGGATCGCGGAAGTGAGCCAGATAACGACCCGCATCGTCTGGGATTCCATTTGGTATGTGTACGATGCGCTTCGCCGCAATGCGAGCGCCGTCGGGTGGACTATTTTCGGTTAACTGAATCGCAAGATCGGGTTTACGGTATGCAAGCCGCGCGAGTACGCGAAACGGCAGGGGAGTAGCTTCGGCCACGTCGGTAAAGCCGCCCGCGTGAATATGAAAAATCACTCGAGCAAAGAGCAGCCTACAAGACAACAGCACCGCGATATCCCGCGCGACCGCGGTGATTGTCTCTCCCCCAGGGGCATAGTACAGCGTTCGTGCTCCGGTCAGGAGGCGCGATATCCATATTCTGATGATAAGTGACGGTAGACGAAACAGTTTCTTATATCGGAATCGACCGATATCGTCCATATCGCTCGAGAACTGCATCGGGACAAAGTGTAGCTGGATCCCTTTCAGGTCGCTCTCGACGATTTTTTGAACCATAACGGCTTGCCCACCCAAGGGGGGCGGAGTCTGGCCCACTATCAGAATTTTTGTAGCATGATCCACGCTGCGGTCCCTTACGTGATGGCGCTCTGAAGTGGAGGACATGTGAACGAGCCCGGCGACGCGAAGTTCAAACCCCGCGCAGTTCACCCACGTGTTGGCGATACCACTCGACCGTTCCGGCGATACCGTCGCGGAGTCCAATTCTGGGCGCCCACCCGAGCTCTGCGAGCCGTGAGATGTCGAGAAGCTTTTGTGGGGTGCCGTCCGGCTTGGTCGTGTCCCAATACGTTTCGCCGGTATAGTCGACCACCGATGCCACAATGGCGGAAATCTCTCGGATCGTAGTGTCGACCCCACTACCAACGTTGACGTGTGAGGGTCCGTCGTAATGCTCTAGTAGGTGGAAACACGCATCGGCCATATCATCGACGTGTAAGAATTCGCGCCTTGGCTTGCCGGATCCCCAGTTCGTCACGGACTGCGCCCCAGACCTCGCCGCATCATCGTAACGCCGAATTAATGCAGGTAAGACGTGCGACCCCGCGGGTGAAAAATTGTCGTTTGGACCGTACAGATTAGTTGGCATGGCTGAAATCCATGGTAGAGAATACTGTCGGCGGACCGCCTGAATATTAATTATGCCCGCGATTTTTGCAATCGCGTACGCATCATTTGTAGGTTCGAGATGGCCTGTCAGCAACGATTCTTCTCGAATTGGCTGTTCGGCATACTTGGGGTAGATGCATGAAGATCCGAGGAACAGAAGTCGCTCCACACCGACCTCGCGCGCAGCGTCGAGGACGTTTACCTGGATGCGGAGGTTTTCACTTAAGAAATCGACGGGGTAGGAGTTGTTCGCCAGAATTCCGCCCACCTTTGCGGCGGCCAAGACGACGTATCTGGGTTGAAGGTCGTTGAAGAAGTCGAAGACCGCCGGCCGATCGCGCAAATCCAGGTCAGCGGAACTCCTACCAATGACGTTAGTAAAGCCCTCAGTGCGAAGTTTGCGCACGATGGCGGAGCCGGCAAGGCCTTTGTGGCCCGCGACATAGAACGCTGCGTCTCTGTCCAGTGCGCGCGGGGTGAATGCAGTATCGTCGGTCACCGGGCGCCGGCCTCGAGTTGGCGCGAAGTGCCCCAGGACTCCAATTTCACCTGGTCAATCCACGACCGACCCGCATGTTTTAGGGCTTCTATATCTGCATCCACCATGAGTCGGGCGAGTTCGCGACCGGTTGTCACGGGGGTCCATCCGAGATTCGCCCGAGCCTTGGATGAGTCGCCGATGAGAGCGTCGACCTCGGTGGGTCGGAGGTAGCGCTCGTCGAAACGTACGTGGTCCTCCCACTGTAGACCCGCGTGCGAGAAGGCGGTTTCTAGGAATTCTCGGACTGTTATTCCCACCCCTGTGGCTAAGACGTAGTCATCAGGCTCGTCAGCTTGCAGCATCCGCCACATGCCCTCGACGTATTCCGGGGCGTAGCCCCAGTCACGGACAGCGTCGAGATTGCCCAAGTACAAAAAGTCCTGTTGGCCTGCGCTTATCGCGGCGACTGCACGTGTAATCTTACGGGTGACGAAGGTTTCGCCGCGACGCGGAGACTCGTGATTGAAGAGGACACCGTTTACGGCGAACATGCCGTAAGCCTCACGAAAATTCTTGGTAATCCAGTAGCTGTACAATTTCGCCGCTGCGTATGGTGACCGGGGGTAGAAGGGCGTGCTTTCGTTCTGTGGAGGAGGGGTTGCACCGTACAATTCCGAGGACGAAGCTTGGTAAAATCGAGTGCTTATACCGGAGAGGCGGACCGCTTCCAACATCCTGACGGTTCCGGTACCAGTAGTGTCGGCCGTGTGTTCCGGTTCTTCGAAAGACACACGAACATGAGACTGCGCAGCCAGGTTATAGACTTCGTCCGGTTCGATCGCGGCAAGTAGTGTCACCAAACGCGCTCCGTCGCTCAGGTCTCCGTAGTGGAGAAAAAGTTGAGCGTCGGGAGTATGGGGGTCGACATAGAGGTGGTCGATACGTGCCGTATTGAAAGTCGACGCGCGGCGAATCAGACCGTGAACCTCGTACCCCTTTGCAAGGAGTAGCTCGGCCATGTATGAGCCGTCTTGGCCTGTGATGCCTGTGATTAGAGCACGCTTCGGCACGAATTCCCCCATTTCGTTGCGACGGCCGACGCGCCGACCGTGTTTGAGCAGAGAGCTTACCGGCCCGCTCGAGATTCGACCCTGTACGTCGATGATGGACGGTGCTCGGCGGCACTAAGCGCACACCCCAGAAGAAAGAAGTCGCAGTACTCCGCTGGCTGAGCGCAGAGACCGCTAGATCCGGGAGCGGCAGCCGAAGCCCGTTAGGCGCCAGCGACGAGATCATGGGCGGGCATGTGCGTTCCGCTTTTGCGACAACACGACTGCTGCGTCTTGTTGAGGAGCGCCCCACTATCTGGTAGCCGAGGCGGTCGGTCTCACTGCGCGCATTGAGCCGCCGCGCGAGCGCTGACATCGAGCGAGGTTCCTTCTAGTTTAGTATTGAGCGAGTGAACAGCGAAGGTTTGTCCCGAGATCGCAATTCCTCCTCGGGAGGGGTGGGGGCTACTGGTTTCGAAGTCGCGCGCGTCGGTGACGTTCCTTTCCGCGTTGCCACATTCCAAGGAGCCGTGGGTTGGTTGGTGGATGTCGCCGCCGTAAAGCACCTTCCAATAAACGTCCGGCTCGCGAACGCATGGAACGTGGCCTTGACTGGGAAGGACGTAACATATCGCGAGCTACTGGTCTCGCAAGGCGTGAACTTTCCCGATGGCACTCCCGTTGCATGGCTAATGAATGTTGGTCGCAGCGGACGAGCAAAGGCAGAACGAGTCCGAGGGCCGTCATTCTTTACCGCAGTTTTGATGGCGGGAACTCGTCGTAATCTGAAACACTTCCTGCTCGGGGGCAGCCCAGAGACACTGGTCGAGCTTCAAAAGGCGCTCCGCGAGCGCTACCCGGGTGTCCAGATCGTAGGCGCCTATTCTCCGCCCTTCGCGCCAGTCGACGACGACTATATAGAGGACTGCGCCGCGAGAATCGTCGGAGAAGGAGCGGACGTGGTGTGGATTGGTCTAGGTACTCCGAAGCAGGACGTCGTGGGAACGGCCCTCGCGGCCAAGATAGGCATTACCACTATTAATGTGGGTGCTGCCTTCGACTTCTGTGCAGGAACGGTTACCGAAGCGCCAGAATGGATCCAACGCTCGGGTTTCGAATGGCTCTTTCGGCTCCTAGCCGAACCCAGACGCCTATGGCGGCGCTACTTAATAGGAAACGTCGAATTCCTATGGGTGGCGCTGCGAAGCTTAAGGACGCAGCGGGCCGCTGCAAAGTGCGGTGTCGACTAAGTTCGGTCCGCGCTTGCCTCATTAGTGTCACGGTGCCCTGAAATACGCTTCGCAGGACGTGTCAGCGAAGAACGCCCAAAAACGAGATGGTTTTTCTGGTGGCCCCTCTGCGGAATAATAGTTTCGGAAGTTCGTTCGAACCGTCGGCCCGGATGCCCGACCACCCTTGACCAAGTTCGATCGCGGCGATGGAGCGTCCCTCCCAGCGCCCGCATAAACACCTGCAGTGGCATCCATCTGTACGATCCGACTATGCCGAGGCCCCGACTCAAGACAACGGCCCGCGTCCAGCCGCGCTCGACGCCCCTCGCCCGGTCTATTGAGCGCCCCGGGATCGCCGAGCTTCCCTTTACCGTCACCGTGGGCGCATTCTGGATGGTTGTGGTGGCGGCGCCTCGGCACATTCAACTCGGTCCAGTAACTATGTCTGGCGCGCTCACGATTCTTGTCGCTGCGCTGACTCTTTGCATGTTACCGGCATACATCAACACCGCCTCTTCGCGAACAGATGCTCTCGACGGAAAGGGGTCTGCTCGTCCTGGGCTGCCATGGCCGATCTGGGGCTTCATACTGCTGCTTTTTAGCAGCTTCTTGATCACGTCCTTTAGTGGCGAAGCAAACGCTGATTCGATCCAGAATGCGTCTGTATATCTGTCGTTCGTAGGAGCGATACTTTTCGCGTCCGCTGCACGGTCTCCAGCGTTGGTCCTTCGCGGGTGGGGCCTTATGAGGAGCGTATCCACGGTCGCTGCCTATCTCACGCTGATGATGTCCGCTGTAGGTCTCACGTTCCTCGCCGAACGCGCGATGGCTATGGTCGGCTTAATTGTTCTGGCGGTAGTGATACCCGGCGTGCCGCAGAACGGATTCGTTCGATTCGCACCGTTCGCGGCCGTCGCTGCGATGGCGTTGAGCCTGTCGCGAACGAGCACGGCGATCGGGCTCGCGCTTCTAGCCTTCCTAGCTCTGCGGAGGAAGTTCACACGCGGGGTTTCGGCGGGCGGAAAACGGCTTCTTAGAGCCTTATTTATCGTCGTCGGTGTCGCCCTCTCGGCATATGCGCTTGTTGTTTACTATACCCCGTTTAGAGATCGGTTCTTAGTCGGAGACAACGCATTGAAAGTGGGCGATCTGAATATAAGCACGCAAGGCCGCGCGAGGCTGTGGGACCTAATTATATCTGAATCTTCGGACGGATTAATCTTCGGTCACGGCACCGGAGCTGGCGCAGCGCTCATCGCCGAAAGGGTGCCAGGTCAGAGTCACCCGCATAATGAGTACTTGCGTCTCTTCTTTGACTTCGGCATAGTGGGCCTTGGCCTCTTTGCACTTGGTTATGCCGCGTTGATGTGGCGGACCTTGCGGAGTGCCAGAGATACGGATCATCCGCTACATTGGGCGGCCTTTATTGGACTGCTTAGCATCAGTTTGATCGCGATAACAGATAACCCCTTCGTATATCCGTTCGTTATGCTTCCGCTTGGCAGTTTGGTGGGCTTGTCTCTTGCGCTAGACCGTTTCGAGTCGCAGGGTGCACGCTTCACCGCGCTAGATGTACTGACCTGAGAGGTTAGGTACGCGGGTGGCGGGTGGTTGGCCGCCGAGTGCGGTGTGGCCGCGGTGGTGATTGTAGGTGTGCAGCCAACGGGGAAACTGCGCGCAGCGGTCGAGATCACTGGTGTAGAGGCGAGCGTATGCCCATTCGTCGGCAAGGGTGCGGTGGAATCGTTCTACCTTGCCGTTGGTCTGCGGTCGGTAGGGGCGGGTGCGGCGGTGTTCGATGTCGCCGAGGGCTTCTCTAAATGAGTGGGACCGATAGCAGGAGCCATTGTCTGTCAACACTGTTCGTACGGTGAACCCGCATTCATTGAACCAGGAATTGGCGCGTCGCCAGAAGTCGGCTGCGGTGTCTTTGCGTTCGTCAGTCAGCAACTCGGAGTAGGCCAGGCGAGAGTGCGCGTCGATGGCGGTGTGCACGAAGTGATAGCCACGCCGTCCGCTACGGTCTTCTCCGGTTCCGCGGCTCTGATCGGCATGGGAGTGCCGCCTTCCTGCACTTCGTCCCAGCATCCGCCACCCGCCTCCGGCCGGAATCTTGCCTACTTTCTTGACGTCGACATGCACGAGGTCGCCCGGATGGGCGGAGTTCATCCGGCGGATGACCCGCCCGGTGGGGCGGTCCAGCCACCGAAGTCTGGCCAGTCCGTATCGTGTCAGGACACGGTGCACTGTAGAGACGTTGAGCCCTAGCAGGTAGGCGATTCGGGCCGGCCCCCACCGGCGAAGTACCCGTGAACGCGAGCGGGATCCATATTGCTGGGTCGTCATGAAACTTCGAAGGGTGTGCTGCGCTTAGGCCTCAACCTGAACCCATGCCGCTCTCGGCCTCCGCGGTTGTAGGTGCTTCGGATCTTCGCGCTCGCGCGTCCGTAGTACCGTCGAGCTAAGTTCTAGTACCTACACTCTGTGAGTCGATGCTATCGAAGAGACCTTCGATTTCTCCGAATACGGAGATTTACTGGTCGCGTTCGTCTTCAAAATTAGGAGGGTGTCCTGCACGTACTCTTCGTCTGCACAGGGAACGTCTGTAGATCACCTACGGCTGAACGTTTAGCACGCAGCTACGCAGCTGGTTCGGGTTTTTCAGCCCTGCAGGCCTCAAGTGCCGGAACACGCGCAGTGATAGGGCATCCTATCCATAGTGAGTCGTCTCGAGTGCTTGGCAATTTGGGTGGGGATTCTTCAGGGTTCACTGCACGGCAGCTAACCCCTCAGATTGCGTCGAGCGCCGATCTCATCATCACGATGGCGCGAGCCCATTTTGACAGAGTTCTCATGCTCGCACCACAAAAACTTCACAAGACATTCACGCTCGTCGAAGCTGCACAGTTGGCGACTGATTATGGTGCAGAATGCGTTGCGGACCTTCCCGGTCTTCGGCCCCACTTGAAGGTGGACGGACTGCTAGATATCCCGGATCCGATCGGTCAAAGACCGGAGGTATTCGATTCGGTAGGGATGCAAATCCGGAATCTGTTGCCGCCCTTGCTTGACCTATGTCGGCGGTCGTGGGTGCGTTCGGTTTGAGGCGACGTGGGCGCGCGTAGCTTACTCGGCAGGCGATACACCGGTGACGCCCGCGACAAGCATCTCGCGGGACGCGGTCGGTGCTAGCTTCAGAAGGCCTGCACGTCCACGCTCCGCCGTTCACGGCAGTTTCCGTTCAGCACTCGTCGGTGAACTCAACCCCGCGCGTGACGTAAGGGGCATCGTGTTCATTGTCGTTGTTCCAATTCGAAGTGGGCGTCGTCGTCTCAGGATCTGGCAGGGGTCGGAGCTAACTGTTCGCCGTGCGCGCGACGGCATTGCCTTGCGCGGGTGGATGCCCTGCGCGCCATTCCTGCCCCGGACTATTTGCTGGAAACACAGGACCCTTCGTTGAGTCTGCTCGCCGTCGATTCGATTCACCCTTACGGTGAACGAACTCGCCTGACGTGCAACAGGTTTGACGCCAGCCGGCCACCGTAGCGGATGGGCTCGGAAGCCGCCCGCACGTTGCCATGAACCGCGCCTTTGGATTGCGGCGACTGGCCCTGCAAGGTGGCGGCGAGGCGCCCAGGACGCTCTCCTTCGGTAGGTCGAAGAGGCCGACTTGTAGCAACCAACTCTCACATTGACAAGCTGAGTGCAATCTGCGATGCTCGCTCCAATCCAAGTCGGATCATGCCTGTGGGGGGAATGTCTGCTTTCGCGACGAAAATTTCGACCGTTGGCACGGTTGACGCCGTCACGCGTCCCGCTGCACGGTAACTCCTCCAGTTTGAGGCTGCGAATCGCAGACAATGTGCTCAGCTTGATTTCTGAGCCTCGCCCAGTGATTTCTGAGCCTCGCCCAGTGGTGGAAGGCCTTGGATCCGCCACCGCGGTCAAGCGCGGGGCAGGTGTTGCTTTTGTGGCCCTATGTAACCTGTGGACAGAATTCTCGCGTGCCGCGGTAAGTGCTATCGCACGCCGCGTGGGCGCAGAGGCGCGAGCAGGCCATGATGGAATTCTGTTCCGAACACTACCGGGTTCTCGTCGCTCGCGGATTGTTCCCGGGCGGATACTCGTAGGCGCTGCAGTGCTCGATACACAGGTCATATAATGCGGCTCTCTGCGCGAAGCCGCCAGTGTCGGAGTGACCACGAGATATTCGTTTTGTCAATTTCGATGGCACGGGGCGCCTGTCCTTTGCTCGAGTTATTAGCTATCAAGGGGTGGCGTTGAATCTCCAAGAATTCGTGAAAGTTCTGCGCTCCCGGTGGATCACTGTTTGTGTCACGATAGCGTTCGCTGTTGTGGCCGCCGTTGCGGTCACGTTGTCGACCACGCCGCTTTACCAAGCGTCGACTAGGCTCTTCGTTTCTACCGCGGCGGGGGCGTCGGTTACCGACCTTTATCAAGGCAATCGCCTATCGCAAGAGCGAGTCACCTCGTATGCGGAGTTGCTGAAAGGTGAGACTCTCGCCCAACGGACCATCGACAAGCTGGGGCTGGACATGAGCGCCCAAGCACTGCGAGAGAACGTGAAGGCTAGTGCGAAAGCCGAGACAGTGCTTCTCAACGTCTCTGTGCTCGACGAGTCTCCCGTTCGGGCTCGCGACATCGCGAACACGCTTTCCGACGAATTCGTCGCTTTGGTCCGCGAGTTGGAGACTCCTGAAGACGGCGCCCGACCGGACGCTCGTGTGGTAGTCGAACAGCGCGCATCTGTCACAAACAAACCGGTGGTTCCGAAAACTGCACGGAATCTCTTGGCCGGGCTCGGTGTGGGGCTTCTGCTAGGCGTTGGTCTGGCAGTCCTACGCGATATGCTAGACAACACCGTCAAGGACCGCGAAATGCTCGAATCGATCACGGGCGCCGGTGTAGTGGGCAGCATTCCGCTTGATAAGGAACGCCGGAAGCAGCCGGCGATTGCGTTCGAAAGCGACAACTCCGCTATTGCCGAGTCGTTCCGAAAGCTTCGAACCAACTTGCAGTTTCTTGCAGTCGACAATCCTCCGCGAGTCATTGTGGTCACTAGTTCCTCGCCAAGCGAAGGGAAGTCGACGACTGCGATCAACATAGCGTTGGCGTTGGCAGAGGCTCAACACAATGTGGTGCTGGTGGACGGCGATATGCGGCGGCCATCGGTTCATAAGTATTTGGCTCTGATCGGCGCCGTCGGTTTCAGCACCGTCTTGAGCGGACAGGCGGTGCTGAGTGAGGCGTTGCAGAAGACGCGCTTCCCAGGGCTCACGGCACTTACCGCGGGCGCGGTGCCACCAAACCCCAGCGAGCTCCTTGGGTCGCAGGCCGCGGCGAACCTGTTGACTGACCTGCGGTCACAATTCGACTACGTAGTCGTCGACTCCTCGCCGCTGCTTGCCGTCACCGACGCTGCGATCCTGGCCGCCGTTTCCGACGGCGTGTTGGTGATGGCCCGTTTCGGGCAAACCAAGCGTGATCAGCTGACGCATGCAGTCGGCACACTGACCGACGTCGGAGCTTCAATTCTGGGCGCTGTATTCACGATGACGCCTACACGAGGAAGTTCTGCGTATAGCTACAGCTATAGCTATTACGGCGAAGAAGGTGGTCGCCGGCAAGGTACCCTGCCGGCGCTGGCACCTCCCGCCTCGCGAGATGCTCCTTCGCACAACGGCAATGGCGCACCAGCAAGTCAAGACACGGTCGAAACAACGGGCGGCCGCCGGAAGCATTCTTCACGCGAATAGGGGACGCGTGCCGCGTCCGCCAACCCAAAGGAAACACAACACACACTTCTCCTATCGCTATCTGGGAGGGCCACCGCGTCAGCGGGATGGTTATAAGCTCAAATACGCGAGTAGACCAAGAGTGAAAGCCGAGACGCGATACGTCACCGAAGCCTTCGACCAAGCGTGACTGTCGACGAGCCCGTGATAGCCGCCCTCCTGGGAGGCTCTAGGTGGGTTGATGTAGTGCCAGCACCGGCGGCAGCAGGGATCGTGGACGTCAACGTGGGGCACGCGGACTGCTTGAAGTGGCATCCCAGGTTCGCCTGGCTCACGTGAGCACCGCGGCGCGGTCGGCGTTCACCAGCGGTAAGCTCGCGTCGACTGCGGCCGTTGCTCGTGAGGGCCGCACGCCGGTTGAGACTTGAGCAAATGCGAGAGGTGGGGCGCGCGACTACGTTTTGAGGAACCCCAGATGCGCGCGGCCACGCCCGACGATCGGTTCTGGGTCTGCCTGAAGCGTCTCAGATAGAAGTTCGCTATAGATATCGCGGAAATCTGTTGTCACCTTAAGATTGCCGTCGTCTAGGTCGGTAAGGCTTGGTTCGTCGCCGAAATAGCCTCCGCGGACAGCTCTACCTGCTACGAAAACAGGTCCTGCCGTGCCGTGGTCAGTGCCATCCGAGGCGTTAGCTTGAACACGCCGACCGAACTCCGAATATGCCATCAACACTACGTTTTTGCCGTACCGATCGCCTTCCATCTTCTTTATGAAGCGGGTGATGGCGCGGTCGACGATGCCAATTAATCGCCGATGGTCCTCGCGTTCGTCGGCATGGGTATCGAATCCGCCGATCGACACGCTATATACACGAGTCGGTAAGCCCGCGGAAATGCACTTCGCAACGGCGTTTAGCTGAACATCTAGCCCTTTGCTACCCTCCCCCGCTTCGCTGACTGGCGCGCCATCGTCCGTGTCCTTCAGCAGAGGTGCTAGCGCGTCAGCGACAATGGGTAGCGAGCCGTAGGAGTTGCGCACTAGTTTCATCGGGTGATTGTCTGCAGGGTCATGTCGACTGAGGGACTCGGCGAATTCCTTAAAATTCGTCGGCGGAACAATCTGGGTCGAAAAGGCGCCGGCGGTCACATTTTCGCCGATAGCTAGCCTGGGTAACACTGACCCGATGCAGAGTGCGCGTACGGGGTCGCCGTCGCTTCCGTCGAGCCAACGCCCGACCCACCCAGTGTTCACCCCGTTATCTAGGGTGCCGCTCTGCCAGATATCCATGGAGCGGAAATGACTTCGGTCGGGTTTCGGGTATCCCACCCCCCTGACGATTGCGAGTGACCCGCCGCTGAACATCTCGGCCAAGCCTTTCATCTCTGGATTCAACCCGTAGTCGTCATCTAGGGCGATTAATTCTTCGGGTGAGTACGCCAACTCCGGCCTCGCGTCGTGATATGCGGAGTCAGCGAGTGGTGCTAATGTGTTAATACCATCATTGCCGCCATACATCGTCACCAGTACCAAGATGCCGTCGCCGTCGGTCAGTGGCTCCGCTTGAGCTATACCTATAAGCTGGGGCCACGTGAATGTCGTGGTCGCGGCGAATAGTCCTGCACCTCCGATGCCCGCACATCCTGACAAGAAGTTCCGACGAGTAACGGTATGCACGGAAGCTCCTCAAGAAACTAAGTATTCGGGTGTGTTTGCGGCCGCGGCCACCAAGGCTGGAGGACTCCTGAGAAGTGGTTTCAAGGCCCTAATCGTGCTGTCGGTCCAAAAGCCGATACCTAGCAGATAGCCCGCTGCATCCAGGCGATGTGAAGCCGGTGTTTCTTCGATCGAGCTTAGGTCTCCTTGCTTCGCAAGATCAGCAGCTGCACGTAATCGAATCCCGGCTGCGGCAGCGGATAACCATGCCTGTCCACCAGCCCATCCGCCGACGCTCGGCGGATAGAACGGCAAGTGGCCCAACGACTTCAGAGTTGCGATGGCCTTGCTGGATTTTTTCGCATCATCGATCGGCAAGTTCATCGCGCGATGTAAGCCGACCAACCACTCCACTGGACTGATGATGACGACGGCTTCTGCATTATTGAACTCGGGGTCTGTAAGAATCGCTTTCGTGAGCGCGTGAAGGTTGAATTCCTCGCCATATGCGCTCAGAAGACGGTCGATTATCGCATTTGTTGGCGGGGAGTCCGAAGCTAACTGGCGCCATAATTTCTTTGCTATGAAACGGGCGGAGTGCGGGTGCGTTAGGACCGCATCGCGAAACCCGCCAGCGTCTAAGTTGCCTTTTACGTTCAGAACCTGTTTAGGCCCGGTGTCCTGCCAAGCGGGTACGAGCGTGGTGCTGCCGTCTTTCTTCACAGACCATCCGGTGAGAGCCCGCGCGCCCTCTTGTACGTCGCCTTCCGAATAGCCACTGCCGTGACCAAGCGCGAAGAGTTCGAGGAACTCGCGGGCCAAGTTTTCATTAGGAGATTCAGCACGATTCAAGTCGCCATCTAGCCACCGCACCATCGCGGCATCCTTAAGCATCGCGTAAGCGAAGGAGCTGAAGTCGCCGAGACACATTGTGCGGATCTTCTCGTTTTGAGCGGCCATCTCCGCGGGATATCTCACTTTTTCCAACGACGTCGCGAAGTGGTTGTGCCACAACAAAGCTAACTTCTCGCGAGCTGGTTCATTAACGGCAACCATCCGCCGCAACCACCAACTGACGAGTTCCACCCGTCGCTCCCTCAGCTTCTTCTGGAAGCGACTACGAACGTCGGGTGTTGCTTCGCCTCCTGCTTGAGGAGCCGTAATGCGCAAGTCCGGTAAAGGTGTGGCAGCCAGTCCGGCATCGGTCGACTCTGTGACTCCGAACGCGCGTTCAAGATATTCGCCGGTCGTCGAGAAACTGAATACAGAATCAACCGCTGACCCTGTAGTTCCGAAGCCGGTCCGCCGCAACAAACGCGCCGTGGCCTTCCATTCAGCAGACTGCACTATCAGATGGTTCCTCTCGACGTCTGCTTCGAAGCAACCTTACGCGACACGTGGCGTACTTGCCGACTGGCACGCCGTGCAAAGCGATTAGCGGCGTAAACCGGGTTAAGCCTGGGGTGAAATGGCGTTGGTGTTACCCAACCACAGGGTTGGCGTTTGGGCGAACGATGCTTAGCGCCTCGACAGACCGTTGTCGCAAAAGTGCTCGCTTGCGCGCGCCGATCGACACAGTCGGCAGAGTCGGTCAATCGGCCTCACAACGACGCTCCATATGTGACCCTTTGGCGCATGCGTAAGTCTGCAAACGCAACGATTCTCGTCATCGTCTCACTCATCGCCACCGTCGGCCTCTGGCTCGCCTCCACCTTCGCGGCAGCGATCGCCTTCGGCGCGATTGCGCTCATCGTCCCCGGCACCGGGACGCACAACGTCACCACCGACACCCAGTACCGAGAAAACGCCGCCAACCGCTACATCGACCCGTCCGGCGTGCCGTGTACGTCAGAGGACGGTTGCGACCTCCGAGGCGTCGACTATCCCGCCAGCTTCTGGCCCATTCCGCTGCCCGGCTGGTGTCCCGGCCTGACGTGCGACACCTGGAACAGGTCGGTGGGCGACGGCGTCACCAACCTCAACACCGACCTCGCCGGCATCCTGGCCGACCCCGCCAACGACAACGAGGACATCATCGTCTTCGGCTACTCCCAGGGCGGAGCGGTCGTCTCCCGCGCCATGTACGACATCGCCGAACTCGACGAGGAGACGCGGGACCGCATCACCGTCGTCACCATCGGCAACATCAACAACCCCCAGGGACTGTGGTCGCGGCTGAGCTTCCTGCGCTATATCCCGCTGCTCGATGTGTCCTTCGGGCCGCAGCTGCCCACCGACATCGGCGTCAAGAGCACCAACTACTCCTTCGAATACGACCCCGTCGGCGACGCCCCGCAGTACTGGGGCAACCCCCTGGCCGTGCTCAACGCGCTGATGGCCTTCGACTACGTCCACGGGTACTACCTCGACCCCAACGCGAACGCGCCCACCGACGTCATGCCCTACGGCTACGACGAGGCCAGCCTGGCCGCCGCCATCGCCGCCGCGCCGAAGCGCGTCCACGGTGACGCCACCTTCGTGCTCATCCCTCAGCGAGGCACGCTGCCGATCTTCATGCCACTCGTCGAACTCGGAAACGCCACCGGCACATCCGCATTCGTCGAACCCGTCGTCCGACTGCTGCAGCCGGTGACCAAACTGCTGATCGACCTCGGCTACGACCGTCAGGCCAACCCCGGGATCGCGCGGAACCTGTCGATCCTGCCGTTCAACCCGTTCACCTTCAATCCCATCCAGTTCTCGGTGGACTTCGTCGAAGCGATCGCCCAAGGGATCGAAGACGCGTTCCGCGGCGGCAGCATGATCGCCGTCCCGGTGCCGACGCCGTCCGAGACCTTGTCCGACGACGTGTTGGCAGCGGGCAAGGCCCTGGGCCGTCTCGCCGCGGACGACGAGCAGGACGCACCCGCCACGCTCATCGAGCCGGTCGCCGACGACGGTGCAGAGCTGGTCGACGAGACCGGCGAAGGTGACGCCGCCGGCACACCGCAGATCATCGACGAGCTGGGAGCCGTCGACGAGCAGGAACAGATCGACGGCACGAAGGACGAAGAGCTCGAGGAGGAGACCTCCAAGGAAGAGGACCTCGAGAACGAGGCGCCGCTGACCGAGAACCTCGGAGAAGCGGAACTCGAGCAGGAGCACGTCGAGGACGGCGAGACCTCCAACGAGGAGACCGACGAGGCCGAGACCGAGAAGGCCGACCCGGAAGCGGACACCGCACCCGCCGAAGAACAGGCGGCTGCCTGACAATCTTTGGTAGCGAACCGCCCGGCATTCCAAGAGTGCCGGGCGGTTGCTGTTTTCGGGTATTCACCAGAACGCACCAAACAGACCGGCAACGGGTAACCGGTCGTTTACCGTTGCCATAGGGGAGATCCGGAGGGGAATCACATGAAATACCGCATTGCTGCCGGCGCCGTCGCATTCGTGTCGGCGTTGGCGCTCACCGCACCGCCTGCCATGGCGCAACCGACCCGGTTCACGATGCCGGATCTGCGGGGCATGAACCTCGCGGCGGCGCAGGAGGCCTACACCGCCGCGACCGACGGCGCGGGCCCGGAACTCGAGTACAGCAACGAGTCCGGCCCCAGCGAGGTCATCAACCTGACCAACTGGACCGTCTGCTGGCAGTCGCCGCGGGCGGGACAGACGTTCACCGCGAAATCGTGGGCCGGGGTCGGCGTCAACCGCCCCAACAAGTGCTGACCACCTGAACCGACGAAAATCGCCCCGCCACTGAAACAGTGGCGGGGCGACTTCGTAAACAAGGATCAGGCGGCGGCGGCGCCCGGCTTCAGGTAGGTGACCAGGCTGACGTCGAGCGCCTCGTCGACGAAGTAGTACTGGCACCCGGTCAGGTACCGCATGTAGTCGTTGTAGCTCTGCTCGCCGGCCGCGGCGATCGCCTCGTCCTTGTGGTGCTCGAGGCGGGCGGCCCAGATGCCGAGGGTCTTGATGTAGTGGTTGCGCAGCGACAGCGTCTCCGGCACCCCGAACCCGGCCTTCTCGCCGTGCTCGACCATCATCTGCGTGGTCGGGATGCGGCCGCCGGGGAAGATCACCTCGTGGATGAACTTGGCGAACCGCGCCAGCTCGAAGGTCAGCTTCTTGCCGCGGGCCTGCAGGTCGTTGGGGTGGTACCCACAGCTGCTCTGCACCGTCATGCGGCCGTCGTCGGGCATGATGTCGAAGCACGTCTTGAAGAAGTCGTCATAGCGCTCGAAGCCGAAGTGCTCGAACGCCTCGATCGACACGATGCGGTCGACGGGGGAGTGGAACTGCTCCCACCCTTCCAGCCGGACGTCGAAGGTGCGCTCGCTGTTCAACTCCGACAGCATCTTGGTGCAGTACGCCTGCTGGTTCTTGCTCAGCGTCAGGCCGATGACGTTGACGTCGTACTTCTCCATGGCCCGCGCCAGGGTCAGCCCCCAGCCGCAGCCCACCTCGAGCAGCGTCATCCCCGGCTTGAGGTCCAGGCGGTCCAAGTGCTGATCGACGTTGGCGATCTGGGCCTCGGACAGCGACACCGTCGGCCCCGTGAAGTACGCACAGCTGTACTTACGCGTCGGATCCTGGAAGACGCCGAAGAAATCGTCCGAGAGGTCGTAGTGGGCCTGGATGTCCTCGAAGTGAGGAATCAGATCCTTGGTGCCCGTGGCTTTGTCAGACATTGTCGCTATTCGGCCTTCCTGATGACAGGTCAAATCCAGTTCATCGAAACGTTCGTTGGACCGCACCCTACCTGCCTCAGGATGGCCTTATGACCACCCCGGCACGTGTCGGCGGGCCCCGGCGCCGGCTGTTTGACGCCCGCGATAGTTAGTGGCTTTGCTGAGGGTGCCGCTACTTCACCAGCGTGAACTGGTTGACGTCGGTGTATCCCTTGCGGAACGCATCCGCACAACCGGTCAGGTAGTGCATGTAGCGGTCGTAGACCTCTTCGGACTGCACCGCGATGGCCTCGTCCTTGTGGGCTTGCAGCGCCTCGGCCCAGTGGTCCAGCGTCTTGGCGTAGTGCGGCTGCAGCGACTGCTCACGCGTCAGCGTGAACCCGGCCTTACCGGCGTGCTCGCCCACCAGCTCGATCGTCGGCAGGTAACCACCGGGGAAGATCTCGGTGAGGATGAACTTGATGAACCGCGCCACCGAGAACGTCAGCGGGATGCCGCGCTCGATCATCTGCGGAATGGTCAGCGCCGTGATCGTGTGCAGCAGCATCACGGCGTCATCGGGCAGCACGCGGTAGGCCATGGCGAAGAAGTCGTCCCAGCGGTCGCGGCCGAAGTGCTCGAACGCGCCGATCGACACGATCCGGTCGACGGGCTGATCGAAGTCCTCCCAGCCCTTCAGCAGCACCTGCTTGCTGCGCGGGCTGTCCGAGGCGGCGAACACATTCTCGACATGCGCGTGCTGGTTCTTGCTCAGCGTCAGCCCGATGACGTTGACGTCGTACTTCTCGACCGCCCGCATCATCGTGTAGCCCCAGCCGCAGCCGACGTCGAGCAGCGTCATACCGGGCTGCAGGCCCAGCTTGCCGAGCGCGAGGTCGACCTTGGCCCGCTGGGCCTCCTCGAGCGTCATGTCGTCGCGCTCGAAGTAGGCGCAGCTGTACATCTGGCTGGGGTCGAGGAACAGCCGGAAGAAGTCGTCGGACAGGTCGTAGTGGGCCTGGACGTCTTCGAAATGCGGCTTCAGTTTGCCCGTGGGGGCCATGGTGGTGCCTTTCCTGGCGGGATCCGGCCTTGCACACGTCGTCATTGACGGCCGCAACGGCCTCCCTGCGCTCAAGGGGCGATGTTATCGGATGGATTACCACCAGCCCAATTACGAAATATTTGTCCCTGGTCAGGGCCGCTCAGCGAAGGTGGTCTTGAGTTCGCCGACGATGTCGTCCCACAGCGGCTCCGGCAACTCGTGGCCCATCCCGTCGAACAACACCAGCCGCGCGTTCGGAATCGCCTTCGCGATCGCCTTCCCGCCCGACGGCCGCATCAGCTTGTCGGCTTTGCCATGGATGACGACGGTCGGCGCGGTGGTCTGCTTGTTGTACTTGCGCAGGCTGCCGCTGCCGGTGATCGCGTTGAACTGCCGGGCCACGCCCACCGGGTTGAACGCCCGGTCGTAGAACGCCATCGCGTCGGCGCGCAGCGCGTCCTCCGACCGCGGATAACCCGGGCTGCCGATGATCCGGCTGACCTTCACCGAGTTGTCGATGATGACCTCGCGCGGCGAGCTCGGCGACGGCCCGGTGATGACGGCCAGCAGGTGTCGCGGCCCGGGCGGCGGCAGGAACGCCTGGTTGTTCGACGAGAAGATCACCCCGAGCGTCTTCGTGCGCGCGGCGTGCCGCGCCGCGACGATCTGCGCGATCATCCCGCCCATCGAGCCGCCGACGACGTGCGCGCGGTCGATGCCCAGATGGTCGAGCAGCGCCGCGGCGTCGTCGGCCATGTCCTCGAGCGTGTACAGCGCGGGGCTGGGCCGGCCGAGGACCGACCGGACCATGTTTCCGACCTGCGACCCCTTGGTGCGCTGACCGTCGAAGTAGGTCGACAGCCCGACGTCGCGGTTGTCGTAGCGGATCACCCGCAGCCCCTGGTCGACGAGCTTGCGGCAGAAGTCCTCACGCCAGAACGTCAGCTGCGCGCCGAGGCCCATGATGAGTAGGACGGCCGGATCGCCGATATTGCCCATGTCCTCGTAGTGGATCTGCACCTCGCCCGACGGCGCCTTGCCCTCCCGGACCTCCACGCTCAGACCTCCACGTCTTCTTCGTGTTCTTTGTGCTCACGGCTGATGTCGACCATGAAGTTGGCGAAGTACCCGGTCAGCTGCGGATCGCTCATCATCTGCCACTTCGGCGCCAACAACTTCATGTAACGCTCGACGTAGAGGAATTGCTTTCCGATGAGCACCAGCTCGCGGGGCAGCTTCACGTCGTAGGCGTCGGCCAGCGTCGAGAGTTGCCTGCCGATCTCGGCGTAGCTCATATCGCCCAGCGTCGACATGGTCAGCGGTGTCGCGAACTTCTCCAGGTCCTTGGCGGCCTGGGCCTCCGGTTTGACGGTCCCGACCGCGCCCATCATCACGACGATCTTGCCCGCCGCGGCGTGGTCCTTCTTCACCAACAGCGCGTAGACCAATTCGCGCAGCAGCCACCGGGTGCGCGGGTCGATGCGGCCCATGATGCCGAAGTCGAAGAAGACGATCTTGCCGTCGTCGTCGATGTAGAGGTTGCCCGCGTGCAGATCGCCGTGGAACAGCCCGTGCCGCAGCCCGCCCTCGAACAGGCTGAACAGCAGCGCCTTGACCAGTTCGGTGCCGTCGAAGCCGGCCTTGCGGATGGCGGCGGCGTCGTCGATGCGGATACCCGACACCCGCTCCATGGTCAGCACCCGCTCACTGGTCAGATCCCAGTACACCTGCGGCACGCGGATGTTCTTGCCCAGCGGGCTGGCGTGCATGTGCGCCACCCACGCGTCCATCGACTGCGCCTCGAGCCGGAAGTCGAGTTCCTCGGCGAGGTTGTCGGCGAAGTCGGCGACGACGTCCTGGGCGGACAGGCGCTGGCCGAGCTTGGCGAACTCGACGATGCGGGCGCCGCGCTTGAGGATCTGCAGATCGGCGGCGACACGTCGGCGGATGCCGGGCCGCTGGATCTTGACGACGACCTCTTCGCCGGTGTGCAGCGTCGCGTAGTGCACCTGCGCGATGGACGCCGAGGCGAACGGTTTGTCGTCGAAGCTCTTGTAGAGGTTCTTCGGGTCGTCGCCGAGTTCCTCGCGCAGCAGCTTGGCCACCTGCTCGGGGTTGGCCGGCGGCACCCGGTCGAGCAGGCTGCGGAACTCCTTGGACAGTCCCTCGCCGAACGCGCCCGGGCTGGACGCGATGATCTGCCCGAACTTGACGTAGGTGGGTCCGAGATCGGCGAAGGTCTGCGGGACCTGTTTGATGATCTTCTGCGAGAGGTTGCCGCGTCCGCGGATGTTCGTGACGACACGGGCGCCGGTGCGGGTGATCTGCCACCCGGTCGCGCCGAAGCGCGCGGCCTCGACCGGCAGCGGCACCCGGTCCAGGCTGGCCACCTCTCGGTGCTGGGTCTTTCGCGTGGCACTCATGGGTTCCAGTGTTGCAAAATGCGCGGTGACGGGAAAAAACGTGTGCCCCGGGTCACAGTCCGTCGGTGACGACGGTTGCGGGCTCAGGCGAAGCTGTGCTCGATCTCGTCCCGGCTGAGCTCCGGATCTGAGCCCAGGACGTACGTCGGCACGGTGTGCGGGACCGTGGTGCCGCCCTTGACCCGCGCCCGTGCCTGTTGGAACTCCCGCGCCGGGCCCGCCGCGGCGTGCAGGCCGTTGATGACGGCCCAGACCGCGGTGCGCCGGGCCGTGCGTTCGACGATGTTCGGGTCGCTGTGCTGGATCAACTGCTTGGCCCACTTCGGCATGGTGTCGCGGATCGCCCAGTCGACGACGCTCTGCGGGATCGCGACGTTCGGGCCGGTGGCCATGGCCGTGCCGTGGGTGACCGCGAGCCTCGGCAGGTAGGACTTGAGGCATTCGGCGGTGTCGGCCTTGGTGGCGGGCAGGTCGGTGCCGCCCAGTGCGTGGCCGACGCGGACGAACTCACCGTAATAGCGGTCGATCTCCTCGCCGCGCAACGGATTCGGGTGGTAGAGCTCATGCGCGGTGGCGATGCCCCAGACGACGGTGGCGTAGTTCCAGCGCAACCAGTCCGGATCGTCGGCGTCGTAGCGCAGCCCGTCGGGACGCACGCCCTTGATGGTGTGGTGCATGGACCTGACCGTGGTCGCTAGCTTCTCAGCCGTGTCCGTCGACCCGTAGGCCGTGCCGATGAAGAACGCCACCGAATGCCCGAGTCGCGCCATCGCCCCCGCGGGGTCGAGGCGGCCGGTGGCGGTGCCGGTCTCGTCGCGTTCGACCAGGCGCGAGTGGTGCATGCCCATCCAGAAGATGCTCGGGTCGAGGCGCTCCATGTAGGCCGCGCACTGCAGACCGAAGATCAACGCCTCCATATGCGAATGCACATGCCAGACCGCGCTTCTCGGGCCGAACCAGCCCGGGTCGCCGACCGGGGTCGCGAACTCCATCCCGCGGAAGTAGTTGCGCCGCATGCCGCCGTAGTCGATGCGGCCGCGCAACCACTGGGTGAGGATCTCGTGCGGCATGTCCACGGTGGACCTCCAGATGCGGTGTGGCGACGGGTGTGCCCACCCTACCGCTTTGGCTACAACTGTGACCAGATCGCGCGTCGACACGTACGCTGAACGGATGCCGACACCCACCCGCTGGGCCGGCGTGCCGTTGACCGACCGGCGCGCCGAACGCCGCGCGCTGCTGATCGGCGCGGCGCTGCGGTTGTTCGGCGAGGGCGGGGAGAGCGCGCTCGCGGTGCGCTCGGTGTGCCGCGAATGCGGGCTCAACACCCGCTATTTCTACGAGAGCTTCGCCGACACCGACGACCTGCTCGGCGCGCTGTACGACGAGGTGAGCGCCCAGTTGGCCGCCGACGTCGACGCCGCCATGGCCGCGGCGGGGGAGACCCTGCGGGCCCGCACCCGCGCCGGGGTGGCCGCCGTGCTGGGGTTCAGTTCGGCCGATCCCCGGCGCGGGCGGGTGCTGTTCACCGACGCGCGGGCCAACCCGGTGCTGGCCGCCCGCCGCGCCGCCACCCAGGACCTGCTGCGCGAGGCGGTGCTGGTCGAGGGGTGGCGGCTGCACCCTGGCTCGGATCCGGTCGCCGCGCAGGTGGGCGCCGCGATGTACACCGGCGCGATGGCCGAACTGGCC
This sequence comes from Mycobacterium sp. IS-1496, assembly GCF_001499995.1. Taxonomy (GTDB): domain Bacteria; phylum Actinomycetota; class Actinomycetes; order Mycobacteriales; family Mycobacteriaceae; genus Mycobacterium. Next base: position 84,160 of record NZ_LQIU01000045.1, on the reverse strand, counting down.
CAGCAGTGGCTGGCCGGCACGTTGGGCGACGACCTCGACGCCGTGGTCGACTACGCGCTGCGGTTGGTGCTCGACCGCTGACTTTTCGCGCCGAGATCGGTCCGAGCGCACGGTTGTTGTACGCATCGGCCGAGTGGGGCCGTCAACAACCGTGCGCTCGGGGGACCTACGCCGGCTGCGTCGGCCGCCAGCGCCGAATGAAGTCCGTCTCCGGCCACTCCTCGTTGGCGGCCATCAACTCGTACATTGTCGCCCGGTCGATCGACTCGCGGATGATGTCGGCGTGCCCGGCGTGGCGCGTCAGTTCCTCGATGAGATGCATCGCCACCCAGCGCACCGACCAATGGTCGATGTCGTGAGGGAACCACGGCACGTCGTGGGGCACCGGAACCGGGGTGGTGAGGTCGGCCTCGCGGAAGGCCTTCAGCGTCTCGGCGTTCTGCGCGCGCAGGGTGGCCACGATGTCGTCGAGCGTCTCGTCCTCGCGCATCACGTGCTCGTCCTGATGCTCGCGCATCTGCTCCTCGAACGGCCGCGGGTCCGGCGGCGGGAACTCCGGTGCGCACACCACCCGCTGCGTCCACGCCCGCTGCACCCCGGCCGCGTGTTTGATCAGTCCACCGACCGACAGCGCGCTCACCGACGGCGTCGAGCGGGCCTGCTCATCGGTCAATCCGTAGGCGACCGAGAAGAACGCGTTCTGGTTGAACGCCAGGAACTCGATGAGGGTCTGCCGTTCGTCGGCGGCGGGCGGGGGCATGCCGGGCATCAGTGGTTCTCCTTTGTGGTGTGGACGTACAGGTCTCGGATACAAGCGATTTCGGCGCCGTGGTGGATCACTTCCCGGTTGATGTGCAACACCAGCGCGAGCATCGGATAGTCGGCGAACGGGCCCTCGGCCGGTCCGCACGGACGCGCCAGCGCGTCGGCGTCGAGAGTGCGCACCCCGGTGATCCAGCGCTGGTACTCCTCGTCGAGTTGGCGCAGGGCCGTCGCCGCGTCGGTGGCGTAGGGCCAGGATCCGTAGTCGGCGGGCGGGCCGCCGAAATGTGAATGGCTGCGCATCGCGAAGACGCCGATGATCACGTGCGCCATCCGCCACGCGATCGTGGTGAACGGCGCCGGTTGCGGAGGCGGATCACTGAAGTCGACGCCCCCGTCGCGGTGCACGGTCCAGCAGTTCGGCACCGGCTGCCAGAAGTACTCGTCGTCGGACAGGCCCTCCAGGCGAGGCCGCAGCGCATGCGTCCAGTGGAAGTCCACCTGGTCGACCAGTTGCTCGGTGAGATCCATGCGTACAGCGTCGCACCTCTTTAGGACAATTTCTGTCCTATGACTCTGGCAGGCTGGCCGTGTGTCCGAAACGACCAGCCGGGTGCTGCAGCTGCTGGGGCTGCTGCAGTCGCGACGGGTGTGGAGCGGTGAGGAGCTCGCCGAACGCCTCGGCGTGACCACCCGCAGCGTGCGCCGCGACATCGACCGCCTGCGCGAGCTCGGCTACCCCGTGGCCGCCAGCAAGGGCCACGGCGGCGGCTACCAACTGGGCGCAGGCGCCGCCCTGCCGCCGCTGCTGCTCGACCCCGACGAGGCCGTCGCGATGGCCGTCTGCCTGCGGCTGGCCGCGGGCGGTTCGGTCGCCGGGGTGGGGGAGTCCGCGCTGCGCGCGCTGAGCAAGCTCGACCAGGTCATGCCCGCCCGACTGCGCTCACAGGTCTCCGCCGTGCACGACGCGACCGTCACGATCACGTCGAACACCTCCGAGGTCGTCGCCCCCGACGTGCTGATGACCCTGGCCCGGGCCTGCCGCGACCACGAACACGTCACCGCCGACTACGTCGATCGCGGCGGCAACGCCACCCGACGCCGCCTCGAGCCCTACCAACTGGTGACCACCGGACGGCGCTGGTACCTGCTCGGCTACGACCGCGACCGACAGGACTGGCGCAGCCTGCGGCTCGACCGGATGGCCGACGTCACCGCCGCGGGCACCACGTTCGCCCCGCGCGAGGCGCCCGACGCCGCCGACTACGTGCGGCGCTCCATCAGCACCTCGCCCTACCGCTACGTCGCCCGCGTGCGCTACCAGGCGCCCGTCGATGTCATCGCCGCGCACTTCCCACCCGCCTCGGCGCAGATCGAGCCCGACGGGCCCGATGTGTGCATCGTCACCGTGGGCGCCGACGACCCCGAACGCATGGCGCTCTATTTCGCCGTCGCCGGCGCCGAGTTCGAGGTGCTCGAACCACCCGAGGTGATCGCCGCCGTCGGCACCATCGCCGACCGGTTGCGCCGCGCCGTCAGGTCAGCTACATGACACGCCCACCATGCGGCATCCGGGACCGTATCGACTGCACGAGATCAATGCGAACCTCTGCGCACTTGCGCTGTCGCGACCCACGCCCGGCGCCCACGACGCGTCGGGCGCCTGGGCGACAGCGCCGCAGCCTTTCGTGAAGTTCACGACCGGCCGGCAGTCGCGGGCTCTGCAGAGGCCGACCGCCGCGCGCTCGGCCTCGACGGCCGAGTTGAAACCCTGCGTATAACCCACCCTGCCGGTATCGGGCGACACCGCGATCGCGCCCCAACCCAGAGCTCCGGCGGTCGGGGCCGTCAACGCCGCACCTCCGCCGAGGCACCCGGCCACCAGCGCGATCGCAAGCACACGCCGGAGGGCCACCATGGAGCGGATCGTATTCGGAGCGTGCCGACGCGAACGGTCGTGACACCGAAGCGGTACCTTCTCGAGACTGAGGCGAGATCGCTCGATGTGACGCGCACACCGCGCAGCGATGTCAGGCCGTGATGCCGAGCCGGTCGGTGAGCACCAAAAACGTACTGGCGAAAGGGTTTTCGGCGGTATCGGCGCGCACCATGTCCCAGTCCACGTTTTCCCGCACGGCCCGCACCGCAGGCAGCAGCGCCGAGAAGTCGCAGTTGTGCTCGTTGAGCGAGTTGAGCTTCTCGGTGACGACATGCGTGGGCGGCAGCACCCGCATCCGGATCGCCAGCACGTCGAGTTCTTCGGCGGCGGCCACATCCTGCGCCGTCACCGGTGTGCCGTTGAGCGCGTGCAGCACGTCGATGACGAAGTCGTCGCCCACACACGCCTTGAACAACCAGTCCTCCGGGGTCCGCTCGATGCGGAACCCGGCCTTCTCCAACGTCAGCGCCGCCGACTCGGCGTCCTCCTCGGCGACGACGAAGTCCACGTCGTGCACCGGTTCCGGACCGCCGTACGCCCACAGCGCGTAGCTGCCCGCCAGCGCGAAGTCGGGGCCGTGCGCACGCAACGCAGAGGCCGAGCGGCGCAGCGCGTCACGCAGCGCGTCGTTACGGGCGGACATCGGCCTACTTTCACACGTGTCGGTGAGTCGTCGGGGCGGGTACCTAGTACCCCATGCGGGTGGCGACATTCAACATTCTGCACGGGCGCAGCGTGCACGACGGCGACGTCAACCTCGACCGGTTGGCGGAAGCCATCGGCGAACTCGACGCGGACATCGTCGCGCTGCAGGAGGTCGACCTCGACCAGCCGCGCTCCGGCAAGGCCGACCTGACCGCCGTCGCGGCCGAGGCCATGCGCGCGGTCAGCCACCGCTTCGTCGCCGCGATCGCCGGCACCCCCGGGGCGACGTGGATGGCGGCGACGGGCCGCGAACAACCGGGGACCGCCGCCTACGGCATCGCTCTGCTGTCACGCTTCCCGGCCGAGACCTGGCAGGTGGTGCGGCTGCCGCGGATCCCGGTGCGCTTCCCGATGTACCTGCCCGGGCCGAACCGCGTGCAGGTCGTCAACGAGGAACCCCGCGCCGCGATGGTCGGGACCTTCGACACCCCGCTCGGACCGCTGACCGTCGCCAACACCCACCTGTCGTTCGTGCCCGGCTGGAACCGCGTGCAGATGCGTCACCTCGTGCGGGACCTGCGCGGGTTCAAGGGGCCGCGGATGCTCGTCGGTGACCTGAACATGACCCCGCCGACACCGGCCCGCTGGGCGCGGATGCGCCAGCTCGGTGAGGCGCTGACCTTCCCCGCCCACGCCCCCGACCGTCAACTCGACCACGTCCTGACCGACGATCCGAGGCTGCGGGTCGAACACTGTGCGGCGGTGAGTCTGCCGATCTCCGACCACCGCGCGCTCGTGGTCGACGTCACCCGCGATTGATGACCGACCTGACCCTCGCGCTCGACATCGGGGGCACGAAGATCGCCGCCGGGCTGGTCGACGCCGACGGGACGATCGTGCACCGCGCCCAGTCGCCCACCCCGCGCGCCGGCGCCGACGCGGTGTGGGCGGTTACCTCGGGGCTCATCGGTGAGGCGATGTCGTCGGGCGGTGGCGCCGTGCGGCGGGTGGGTATCGCCTCGGCCGGGCCCATCGACCTGCCGTCGGGCACCGTGAGCCCCATCAATCTGACTGCCTGGCAACGGTTTCCGATCGTCTCGCGGGTCTCGGCGGTGACCGGTCTGCCGGTGCGGCTCGGCGGCGACGGGCTGTGCATGGCGATGGGGGAGCGGTGGCGCGGCGCCGGTCGCGACGCGCGGTTCCTGCTCGGGATCGTGGTGTCGACGGGGGTCGGCGGCGGGTTGGTGCTCGACGGCGCGCCCTATGACGGGCGCACCGGCAACGCGGGCCACGTCGGCCACGTCGTCGTCGATCCCGCGGGGTCGTCGTGCACGTGCGGCGGGCGTGGCTGCGTGGAGACCGTCGCGGCCGGACCGCGGATGGCGCAGTGGGCGCGCACGCAGGGATGGGAGGCCCCGCCCGACGCCGACGCCAGGGAACTGGCCGACGCCGCGGTCGCCGGCTCCGACGTCGCTTCGCGGGCGTATGCGCGCGGCGCCCGGGCGGTCGCGGCGATGATCGCCTCGGTCGCCGCGGTGTGCGACCTGGATCTGGTGGTGATCGGCGGGGGCGTGGCCCGCGCCGGCGCGCGGCTGTTCGACCCGCTGCGGGCGGCGCTTGCCGACCACGCGGGGCTGTCCTTCCTGCGTGACCTGCGCGTCGTCCCCGCCACACTCGGCGGCGACGCCGGCCTGGTCGGCGCCGCGGCGCTCGCGGTTGCCGGATAGGCCGATCGGGTACGCCACCGGCATGACCGCTCCGTCCGAACCCCAGCCCGACCAGACACCCAACCCCGGCACGCCGAGCGAGACCCCCGAACGCCTCGTCCCCGCGGAGACGCCCGAGCGGCTCACGCCCGCGGAGGCCCCGGAGCGCCTGTCCCCCGAGTAGGGCGTTTTGGCTGATCGTCGTTTTGGCTGACCACGCCCCGTCCGCTATCCTTCTCTCGTTCCACCGAAGACCGTCGGTCACCGAGCAATCGGTTGAAGGTCCCGGATCATCCCGGGCGGCCCACGCAGGAGGACGAGGTAGTACTGAGTATTCAGCTGCGCCCCGACCTGTCTGCGTCGGGGCGTTCGTCGTTCTCCGGCCTTCCTTCGCTTTGGTGGCGCATCCGATACCCACCACAAGGAGGCATGCATGGCCAAGGCTGACAAGGCCACGGCGGTTGCCGACATCGCCGAGCAGTTCAAGGAGGCGACGGCCACCGTCGTCACCGAGTACCGCGGGCTGACGGTGGCCAACCTCGCGCAGCTGCGTCGCTCGCTCGGGGACTCCGCCACCTACACCGTCGCAAAGAACACGCTGGTCAAGCGCGCCGCTGCCGAAGCAGGCATCGAAGGCCTCGACGAGCTGTTCACCGGCCCGACCGCCATCGCGTTCGTCAAGGGCGAGCCGGTCGACGCCGCCAAGGCGATCAAGACGTTCGCCAAGGATCACAAGGCGCTCATCGTCAAGGGCGGCTACATGGAGGGCCGCGCGCTCTCCATCGACGAGGTCAACCGGATCGCCGACCTCGAGACCCGCGAGGTGCTGCTGGCCAAGCTGGCCGGCGCGATGAAGGGCAACCTGGCCAAGGCCGCCGGGCTGTTCAACGCTCCCGCTTCTCAGGTCGCCCGCCTCGCCGCGGCGCTGCAGGAGAAGAAGTCCGCCGAAGAAGCTGCATAGCAGCTCACTCAAACCCCACAAGACCGAAGAAACTAGGAAGGACCAATCATGGCCAAGCTGTCCACTGATGAGCTGCTCGACGCGTTCAAGGAAATGACGCTGCTGGAGCTCTCGGAGTTCGTCAAGCAGTTCGAGGAGACCTTCGAGGTCACCGCCGCCGCTCCGGTCGCGGTCGCCGCTGCCGGCCCCGCCGGTGGCGCGCCCGCCGAGGCTGCCGAAGAGCAGTCGGAGTTCGACGTCATCCTCGAGAGCGCCGGTGAGAAGAAGATCGGCGTCATCAAGGTCGTCCGCGAGATCGTCTCGGGCCTGGGCCTCAAGGAGGCCAAGGACCTGGTCGACAGCGCTCCGAAGCCGATCCTGGAGAAGGCCGCCAAGGAGGCTGCCGACGACGCCAAGGCCAAGCTCGAGGCCGCAGGCGCGACGGTCACCGTCAAGTAGTTCGACCACACGCAAACCGCCCGGGATCCACGGATCCCGGGCGGTTTCGTCGTATCAGCGTGCGTGTGCCTGGGACGCGAAGATGTTGAGCCCGAGCACCCGGGACAGATAGGCCGTCGCCCGCTGGCCCCGGACGCTGTTGCCCGCCGGATCCAGCGGTGGTGAGAACGTGCCGATGCCGCCCTTCCCCGGCGCGATGGTGACGATGCCGCCGCCCACCCCCGACTTACCGGGCAGGCCGATCTCGAAGAGCCACTCCCCGGAGCGCTCGTACGCGCCGTTGGCCGCCAGGATCGCCAGCGTGTCCCGGCAGACGTCCGCCGACACCACCCGGCGGCCCGTCACCGGGTTCACCCCGCCGTCGGCGAGCGTGGCGCCCATGACGGCGAGATCTGCCGCCGTCACCCGCACCGAGCACTGCCTGGTGTAGACGTCGACGACGGCCAGCGGGTCGAGGTCGATCCGTCCGTAGCTCTCCAGCAGCCGCGCGATCGCGCGGTTGCGCTGATTGGTGCGCGACGCCGACTCGTAGACGACCTGGTCGACCTGCAACGGGCGGCCGGCGAACTCCGAGAGACCGGCGTGGATGGTCTGCCACTTCTCCTCGAAGGTGGCCCCGCGCACCAGTGCGGTCGTGGCGATCGCCCCCGCGTTCACCATCGGGTTCATCGGATGGCCGTGGTTGAGTTCGATCGCGATGATGGAGTTGAACGGCAGGCCGGTGTTGTTCACGCCGATCCGGTCGCGCACCACGTCGTGGCCGAACTCGTCGCAGACGAGCGCATAGACGAAGGCCTTCGAGATGGACTGGATGGAGAACTCGACGTCGACGTCGCCCGACGAATGGACACCACCGTCCACGTCGGCCGCGGATACCGCGAACCAGTCTGGGTCGGCGTCGGCGAGAGCCGGGATGTAGTCGGCCACCACACCGCCGGATTCCGCCTTGCAGCGGTGGTAGGCGGCTTCGACCAGTGACTCGACCTCGGAGAATTCGGGCAGCCCGCCGGTGGACACCAGTTGGGCGACGCCGTCGACACCGACCTCCATCCGGGTCCCCCTCCCGCAGGCCCGTTCCGCGATTCGGCCCGTGAGCTCCATTGAAGCCGACCGCGGCGGAACCGGTCGCCCGATCCGCGTCAATGGGTCTGGGGTTCGGCACACACGCCGTGGGCCATAGCCGTGTGCGCTACAGTGATTCAAGCCACAAGCCTGGTAGACGTGGCAAAAGGGACTCTTGGGAAGGATCGCGCGTGGGCATCGGTATTCAGGTTGAGGGACTGACGAAGTCCTTCGGGTCGGCGCGAATCTGGGAAGACGTCACCATGGAGATCCCGGCCGGTGAGGTGAGCGTGCTGCTCGGCCCGTCCGGTACCGGTAAGTCGGTGTTCCTGAAGTCGCTGATCGGTCTGCTGCGCCCGGAGCGCGGCAAGATCATCGTCGACGGCACCAACATCATCGAGTGCTCGGCCAAAGAGCTCTACGAGATCCGCACCCTGTTCGGCGTCATGTTCCAGGACGGTGCGCTGTTCGGCTCGATGAGCCTCTACGACAACACCGCTTTCCCGCTTCGTGAGCACACGAAGAAGAAGGAGAGCGAGATCCGCAAGATCGTCATGGAGAAGCTGGAGCTCGTCGGCCTCGGCGGCGACGAGTCCAAGTTCCCCGGCGAGATCTCCGGCGGTATGCGCAAGCGCGCCGGCCTGGCCCGGTCTCTGGTGCTCGACCCGCAGATCATCCTCTGCGACGAGCCCGACTCCGGTCTGGACCCGGTCCGTACCGCGTACCTGTCGCAGCTGCTGATCGACATCAACGCGCAGATCGACTGCACGATCCTGATCGTGACGCACAACATCAACATCGCCCGCACGGTGCCCGACAACATGGGCATGCTGTTCCGCAAGCACCTGGTCATGTTCGGGCCGCGCGAGGTGCTGCTGACCTCCGACGAGCCGGTGGTGCGCCAGTTCCTCAACGGTCGTCGTCTCGGGCCGATCGGTATGTCGGAGGAGAAGGACGAGTCGACGATGGCCGAAGAGCAGGCCATGGTCGACGCCGGTCATCACGACGGTGGCGTCGAGGAGATCGAGGGTGTGCCGCCGCAGATCCAGGCGACCCCCGGTATGCCGGAGCGTCGTGCGGTCGGGCGCAGGCAGGCCCGCGTGCGCGAGATCCTGCACACCCTGCCCCCGAAGGCCCAGCAGGCGATCCGCGAGGACCTGGACCACACCGGCGGCGGGGATTCGCAGGTGCGTGACTATCCGGAGGACGGGTCGACGACGCGTCATCGCCATCACGAGGACGACGCCCCGACCGCGTCGATCCCCGTCTCGCGCGAGGGCTGAGTCCCGAACGTTGCATCAGCCCCGGCAGTTTCTGCCGGGGCTGATGCGTTTGTGCGGGGCTTTCCGTCGAGTGTGCGCCCAGTGCGAAGTTCCGCCCGATTCTTCGCAGTGTGCGCACGTTCGGCGCCGGGGTGCTGGGTGTGCGCAGGATTCCCACGCGGCGCGGGAGAATTCCACAGCCAAGATCACGTTATCTCTTGACGGACACCGTTTGACGCGCCAATCTGTTGGGCAGCATGTATGCACGGATTGAGGACGCCAGCCAGCGCCTGACCGGTCGTGTCATGCGGCCGCTGTATGGCAGTTGAGGAATGCGCCGTCCTGCGCTATTGTTGGACGTTGCGCTGGCTGCATCCTGCCCACCTCACCTGCACCCGACACGCTAGTCCCAGCCTGAGCCCTAAAAACTCAGCGATCTAGACGCGTGCCGTGTTTCGGAGAGTCCGGACGGGCTGTCATGCCAGCCGAACCGACGCAGATACGCGGCGCAAGGTCCGGTTCCCCGGCCCCCACAGTCGCTTGAGGTGCTGGAAGGATGCATCTTGGCAGTCTCTAGCCAGAGCAAGTCAGCAAAAGCTATCACCAATAACTCCGTTCCCGGAGCACCAAATCGCATTTCCTTCGCCAAGCTCCGTGAGCCTCTCGAGGTTCCGGGGCTTCTCGACGTGCAGACGGAGTCCTTCGACTGGCTGATCGGCGCCGATGCCTGGCGCGAGCGGGCCGTCGCACGCGGTGACGTGAACCCGACCGGTGGCCTCGAAGAGGTGCTGACCGAGCTCTCGCCCATCGAGGACTTCTCGGGCTCGATGTCGCTGTCCTTCTCCGATCCGCGCTTCGACGAGGTCAAGGCACCCGTCGACGAGTGCAAAGACAAGGACATGACGTACGCGGCCCCGCTGTTCGTCACGGCCGAGTTCATCAACAACAACACCGGTGAGATCAAGAGCCAGACGGTCTTCATGGGTGACTTCCCGATGATGACCGAGAAGGGCACCTTCATCATCAACGGCACCGAGCGTGTCGTGGTGAGCCAGCTGGTCCGCTCGCCGGGTGTGTACTTCGACGAGTCGATCGACAAGTCCACCGAGAAGACGCTGCACAGCGTCAAGGTGATCCCCGGCCGCGGTGCATGGCTGGAGTTCGACGTCGACAAGCGCGACACCGTCGGCGTCCGCATCGACCGCAAGCGCCGCCAGCCCGTCACCGTGCTGCTCAAGGCCCTCGGCTGGACCAACGAGCAGATCACCGAGCGGTTCGGCTTCAGCGAGATCATGATGAGCACGCTGGAGAAGGACAACACCGCAGGCACCGACGAGGCGCTGCTCGACATCTACCGGAAGCTGCGTCCGGGCGAGCCGCCGACCAAGGAGTCCGCGCAGACCCTGCTGGAGAACCTGTTCTTCAAGGAGAAGCGCTACGACCTGGCCCGCGTCGGCCGCTACAAGGTCAACAAGAAGCTGGGCCTCAACACCGGCCAGCCGATCACCAGCTCGACGCTGACCGAAGAGGACGTCGTCGCCACCATCGAGTACCTGGTGCGCCTGCACCAGGGCGACACGGTGATGACGGTGCCCGGCGGCACCGAGGTGCCCGTCGAGGTCGACGACATCGACCACTTCGGCAACCGTCGTCTGCGCACCGTGGGCGAGCTGATCCAGAATCAGATCCGCGTCGGCCTCTCACGTATGGAACGTGTCGTGCGCGAGCGCATGACCACCCAGGACGTCGAGGCGATCACGCCGCAGACCCTGATCAACATCCGTCCCGTCGTGGCGGCGATCAAGGAGTTCTTCGGCACCAGCCAGCTGTCGCAGTTCATGGACCAGAACAACCCGCTGTCGGGTCTGACCCACAAGCGCCGCCTGTCGGCGTTGGGCCCCGGCGGCCTGTCCCGTGAGCGCGCCGGCCTCGAGGTCCGCGACGTGCACTCCAGCCACTACGGCCGCATGTGCCCGATCGAGACCCCTGAGGGCCCGAACATCGGCCTGATCGGTTCGCTGTCGGTGTACGCGCGGGTCAACCCGTTCGGCTTCATCGAGACGCCGTACCGCAAGGTGGAAAACGGTGTGGTCACCGACCAGATCGACTACCTCACCGCCGACGAGGAGGACCGCCACGTCGTGGCGCAGGCCAACTCGCCGCTCGACGACGAGGGCCACTTCACCGAGGACCGCGTCCTTGTCCGCCGTAAGGGCGGCGAGGTCGAGTTCGTCTCGGCGACCGAGGTGGACTACATGGACGTCTCGCCCCGCCAGATGGTGTCGGTCGCGACGGCGATGATCCCGTTCCTCGAGCACGACGACGCCAACCGTGCCCTCATGGGTGCCAACATGCAGCGCCAGGCGGTTCCGCTGGTCCGCAGCGAGGCCCCGCTGGTCGGCACCGGTATGGAGCTGCGCGCCGCGATCGACGCCGGCGACGTCGTCGTCAGCGAGAAGGCGGGCGTGGTCGAAGAGGTCAGCGCCGACTACATCACCGTGATGGCCGACGACGGCACCCGGCACACCTACCGGATGCGCAAGTTCGCCCGCTCCAACCACGGCACCTGCGCCAACCAGCGTCCGATCGTGGATGCCGGCCAGCGTGTCGAGGCGGGGCAGGTCGTCGCCGACGGCCCCTGCACCCAGAACGGTGAAATGGCCCTGGGCAAGAACCTGCTCGTGGCGATCATGCCGTGGGAGGGCCACAACTACGAGGACGCGATCATCCTCTCCAACCGCCTGGTTGAAGAGGACGTGCTCACCTCGATCCACATCGAGGAGCACGAGATCGATGCCCGCGACACCAAGCTGGGCGCCGAGGAGATCACCCGGGACATCCCGAACGTCTCCGACGAGGTGCTCGCCGACCTCGACGAGCGCGGCATCGTCCGCATCGGCGCCGAGGTCCGCGATGGCGACATCCTGGTCGGCAAGGTCACCCCGAAGGGTGAGACCGAGCTGACCCCGGAGGAGCGGCTGCTCCGCGCGATCTTCGGTGAGAAGGCGCGCGAGGTCCGCGACACGTCGCTCAAGGTGCCGCACGGTGAGTCCGGCAAGGTCATCGGCATCCGCGTGTTCTCCCGCGAGGACGACGACGAGCTGCCCGCCGGTGTCAACGAGCTGGTCCGCGTGTACGTCGCGCAGAAGCGCAAGATCTCCGACGGCGACAAGCTGGCCGGACGCCACGGCAACAAGGGCGTCATCGGCAAGATCCTGCCCGTCGAGGACATGCCGTTCCTGCCCGACGGCACCCCGGTGGACATCATCCTGAACACCCACGGTGTGCCGCGTCGTATGAACATCGGCCAGATCCTGGAGACCCACCTCGGGTGGGTGGCCAAGGCCGGCTGGAACATCGACGTGGCCGGCGCCGAGGGCGTGCCGGACTGGGCAGAGAAGCTGCCCGAGGAGCTGTACTCGGCTCCGTCGGACAGCATCGTCGCCACCCCGGTGTTCGACGGTGCCCGCGAGAACGAGCTGTCGGGTCTGCTCGGCTCCACGCTGCCCAACCGCGACGGCGACGTCATGGTCAACTCCGACGGCAAGGCCGAGTTGTTCGACGGACGCAGTGGCGAGCCGTTCCCGTACCCGGTGACGGTCGGCTACATGTACATCCTCAAGCTGCACCACCTGGTGGACGACAAGATCCACGCCCGCTCGACCGGTCCGTACTCGATGATCACCCAGCAGCCGCTGGGCGGTAAGGCGCAGTTCGGTGGTCAGCGGTTCGGCGAGATGGAGTGCTGGGCCATGCAGGCCTACGGCGCCGCCTACACGCTGCAGGAGCTGCTGACGATCAAGTCCGACGACACCGTCGGCCGCGTCAAGGTGTACGAGGCGATCGTCAAGGGCGAGAACATCCCCGAGCCGGGCATCCCGGAGTCGTTCAAGGTGCTTCTTAAGGAGCTGCAGTCGCTGTGCCTCAACGTCGAGGTCCTGTCGTCTGACGGTGCGGCGATCGAGATGCGTGACGGTGACGACGAGGACCTGGAGCGTGCCGCTGCCAACCTCGGTATCAACCTGTCCCGCAACGAATCCGCCTCTGTCGAAGACCTGGCCTGATCGCGGCACAGCCGCGGCGCTGATATTGATTTCTAGTCCCGAAAGGGGAAAGGGAGTTACGTGCTAGACGTCAACTTCTTCGATGAACTCCGGATCGGTCTCGCGACCGCGGACGACATCCGTCAGTGGTCCTACGGTGAGGTCAAGAAGCCGGAGACCATCAACTACCGCACGCTCAAGCCCGAGAAGGACGGCCTGTTCTGCGAGAAGATCTTCGGACCGACTCGCGACTGGGAGTGCTACTGCGGTAAGTACAAGCGCGTCCGCTTCAAGGGCATCATCTGCGAGCGCTGCGGCGTCGAGGTGACCCGCGCCAAGGTGCGCCGTGAGCGGATGGGCCACATCGAGCTGGCCGCACCCGTCACGCACATCTGGTACTTCAAGGGTGTGCCGTCGCGGTTGGGCTACCTGCTCGACCTGGCCCCGAAGGATCTCGAGAAGATCATCTACTTCGCGGCCTACGTCATCACCGCCGTCAACGACGAGATGCGCCACAACGAGCTCTCGACCCTCGAGGCCGAGATGGTCGTCGAGAAGAAGGCCGTCGAGGATCAGCGCGACGCCGACCTTGAGGCCCGGGCCCAGAAGCTCGAGGCCGATCTGGCCGAGCTCGAGGCCGAAGGCGCCAAGAGCGACGTGCGCCGCAAGGTGCGCGACGGCGGCGAGCGGGAGATGCGTCAGCTCCGCGACCGGGCCCAGCGTGAGCTGGACCGGCTCGACGAGATCTGGACGACGTTCACCAAGCTGGCTCCCAAGCAGCTCATCGTCGACGAGGTGCTCTACCGCGAGCTCGTCGACCGCTACGGCGAGTACTTCACCGGCGCGATGGGCGCGGAGTCGATCAAGAAGCTCATCGAGACCTTCGACATCGACGCCGAGGCCGAGAGCCTGCGCGACACCATCAAGAACGGCAAGGGGCAGAAGAAGCTCCGTGCGCTCAAGCGGCTGAAGGTCGTCGCGGCGTTCCAGAGCAACGCCAATTCCCCGATGGGTATGGTCCTCGACGCCGTTCCGGTGATCCCGCCGGAGCTGCGCCCGATGGTTCAGCTCGACGGTGGCCGCTTCGCCACCTCCGACCTGAACGACCTGTACCGCCGCGTGATCAACCGCAACAACCGGTTGAAGCGACTGATCGACCTCGGCGCGCCCGAGATCATCGTCAACAACGAGAAGCGCATGCTCCAGGAGTCGGTGGACGCGCTGTTCGACAACGGCCGTCGCGGCCGGCCCGTCACCGGGCCCGGCAACCGTCCGCTCAAGTCGCTGTCCGATCTGCTCAAGGGCAAGCAGGGCCGGTTCCGCCAGAACCTGCTCGGTAAGCGTGTCGACTACTCGGGCCGTTCGGTCATCGTCGTCGGCCCGCAGCTCAAGCTGCACCAGTGCGGTCTGCCGAAGCTAATGGCGCTCGAGCTGTTCAAGCCGTTCGTGATGAAGCGTCTGGTCGACCTGAACCACGCGCAGAACATCAAGAGCGCCAAGCGCATGGTGGAGCGTCAGCGTCCCCAGGTGTGGGATGTCCTCGAAGAGGTCATCGCCGAGCATCCGGTGCTGCTGAACCGTGCACCCACCCTGCACCGCCTCGGTATCCAGGCCTTCGAGCCGCAGCTGGTGGAGGGCAAGGCCATCCAGCTGCACCCGCTGGTCTGTGAGGCGTTCAACGCCGACTTCGACGGCGACCAGATGGCCGTGCACCTTCCGCTGTCCGCGGAGGCGCAGGCCGAGGCCCGCATCCTGATGCTGTCCAGCAACAACATCCTGTCGCCCGCGTCGGGTAAGCCGCTGGCCATGCCGCGTCTGGACATGGTCACCGGTCTGTACTTCCTGACCACGATGATCGAGGGCGACACGGGCGAGTACCGGGCCGCCACCAAGGACGAGGCCGAACAGGGCGTGTACAGCTCGCCGGCCGAGGCCATCATGGCGATGGACCGCGGTGCGCTGTCGGTGCGCGCGAAGATCAAGGTGCGTCTGACCCAGCAGCGGCCGCCGGCCGCCCTGGAGGCCGAGCTGTTCGAGAACGGGTGGAAGCCGGGCGACGCCTGGACCGCCGAGACGACGCTCGGTCGCGTGATGTTCAACGAGCTGCTGCCGATCTCGTATCCGTTCATCAACGAGCAGATGCACAAGAAGGTCCAGGCCAGGATCATCAACGATCTGGCCGAGCGCTTCCCGATGATCGTCGTGGCGCAGACCGTGGACAAGCTCAAGGACGCCGGCTTCTACTGGGCCACCCGTTCGGGTGTCACCGTGTCGATGGCCGATGTGCTGGTGCCGCCGCAGAAGCAGGAGATCCTTGACCGGTACGAGAAGGAAGCCGACGGGATCGAGCGCAAGTACCAGCGTGGCGCCCTGAACCACAAGGAGCGCAACGACTCGCTGGTCAAGATCTGGCAGGACGCCACCGAAGAGGTCGGTAAGGCGTTGGAGGAGCACTACCCGGCGGACAACCCGATCATCACGATCGTGAAGTCGGGCGCCACGGGTAACTTCACGCAGACCAGAACGCTGGCCGGCATGAAGGGTCTGGTGACCAACCCGAAGGGTGAGTTCATCCCGCGGCCGATCAAGTCCTCCTTCCGCGAGGGCCTGACGGTGCTGGAGTACTTCATCAACACCCACGGCGCCCGTAAGGGTCTGGCGGACACCGCTCTTCGTACCGCCGACTCGGGTTACCTGACCCGTCGTCTGGTCGACGTGAGCCAGGACGTCATCGTGCGCGAGAACGACTGCGAGACCGAGCGCGGCATCAACGTCACGCTGGCCGAGCGGGCTGCCGACGGCACGCTGATCCGCGATCCGCACGTCGAGACCTCGGCGTTCGCCCGCACCCTGGCCACCGACGCGGTCGACGCCGACGGCAACGTCGTCATCGAGCGCGGTCACGACCTGGGCGACCCGGCCATCGACAAGCTGCTGGCGGCCGGTATCGACCACGTCAAGGTGCGTTCGGTGCTGACCTGTGCGTCGGCGACCGGTGTCTGCGCGAAGTGCTACGGCCGTTCGATGGCCACCGGCAAGCTCGTCGACATCGGCGAGGCCGTCGGCATCGTCGCCGCGCAGTCCATCGGTGAGCCCGGCACGCAGCTGACCATGCGCACCTTCCACCAGGGCGGTGTGGGTGAGGACATCACCGGCGGTCTACCCCGCGTGCAGGAGCTGTTCGAGGCCCGCGTGCCGCGTAACAAGGCGCCGATCGCGGACGTCTCCGGCCGTGTCCAGCTGGAGGAGGGTGAGCGCTTCTACAAGATCACCATCGTCCCGGACGACGGTGGCGAGGAAGTCGTCTACGACAAGCTCTCCAAGCGTCAGCGGCTGCGCGTGATCAAGCACGAGGACGGCTCCGAGGGTGTGCTCTCCGACGGCGATCACGTCGAGGTCGGCGACCAGCTCATGGAGGGTTCGGCCGATCCGCACGAGGTGCTGCGTGTGCAGGGTCCGCGTGAGGTGCAGATCCACCTGGTCCACGAGGTCCAGGAGGTCTACCGGGCGCAGGGCGTGTCGATCCACGACAAGCACATCGAGGTCATCGTCCGGCAGATGCTGCGTCGCGTCACGATCATCGATTCGGGTGCGACGGAGTTCCTGCCCGGCTCGCTGACCGAGCGTGCCGAGTTCGAGTCGGAGAACCGTCGCGTGGTGGCCGAGGGTGCAGAGCCCGCGGCCGGACGTCCGGTGCTGATGGGTATCACGAAGGCATCGCTGGCCACGGATTCGTGGCTGTCGGCGGCGTCGTTCCAGGAGACCACCCGCGTGCTGACCGATGCGGCGATCAACTGCCGCAGCGACAAGCTGCAGGGTCTGAAGGAGAACGTGATCATCGGCAAGCTGATCCCGGCCGGTACCGGGATCAACCGCTACCGCAACATCCAGGTGCAGCCGACCGAAGAGGCGCGGGCCGCGGCGTACACGATCCCGTCCTACGAGGATCAGTACTACAGCCCCGACTTCGGCCAGGCGACCGGCGCTGCGGTGCCGCTGGACGATTACGGATACAGCGACTACCGCTAGTCGTGTGCGAGAAAGCCCCCGGGTTCGCCCGGGGGCTTTTTCGTGCGGCGGGGGTGCTCCGAGTGTCGGTTACGTCCGGTTGACCCAGTCGTCGTAGAACGGCGGCATATCGGCCGAGGCGCGCGCGGTGAACCGCGGATCCCGCTTCTCGCGGAACGCGGCGACGCCCTCGGCCCCGTCGGCGATGCTGGTGTAGAACATCGCCAGCGAGTCGACCCGGTGGGCGTCGACCGGATGGTCGAGCGTCACGTTGCGGTAGAGCATCTGGCGCGCGAGCGCCACGGCGACCGGGGAGCGGCCTCTGGTCCACCGGTCGGCGAGAGCCTTTGCCGCGCCGAGTAGTTCGTCGCCGCTGTGCACCGAACGGACCAGGCCCGTCCGGTGGGCCGCCTCCGCATCGAGGATGTCCGCGGAGAACACGAGGTCCAGTGCCGCGTCCAGGCCGACGATCCGCGGCAGGAACCACGTCGAGGCCGCCTCGGGCGTGATCCCGAGTTTGCCGAATACGAAACCGATCCGACCGCGATCGGCGATGAGGCGGGCATCCATCGCCAGCGTCATCGTCGCGCCGATACCGACCGCGGCGCCGTTGATCGCGGCGATCACCGGTTTGCGGCAGGCGTGGATGGCCAGGGTGACCCGCCCGCCGGTGTCGCGGACCCGGCTCAGGTTCGGGTCGGACAGATCGTCCATGTCGGCGAGCGTCGGCCGTTGCGTCTCGTCGAGCCCGAACGCGTTGCCCGACGCCGCGAGATCCATGCC
The DNA here is from genome assembly GCF_001499995.1 of Mycobacterium sp. IS-1496. Classification (GTDB taxonomy): domain Bacteria; phylum Actinomycetota; class Actinomycetes; order Mycobacteriales; family Mycobacteriaceae; genus Mycobacterium. Next base: position 66,551 of record NZ_LQIU01000045.1, on the reverse strand, counting down.
CGCGCAGAAGGCACGCCCGGCCCCGGTCACGATCACCGCACGGATGTCGTCGCGCTCGTTGACGTGCTGGAAGGTCCACTCCAGTTCCTCGGCCATCGCGACGGTGAACGCGTTCAGTTGGTCGGGACGGTTCAGCGTCACCACGAGCACGTTGTCGTCGACGTCGTGCTGCAGCGTGGTCAGGTCCACATCGATCTCCCATGGTCGGCCGGATGAGGGGGACGGTAGCAGCGCGCCGCGCCGACATGATCCGCGAGCGGGCCCCGCTCTTGGCCCCGCGCGGCCGCACTGACTAGGTTCTGCGGAGATGCTGACCGATGCCGCGTGGTTCCTCGCCGGGCTGACCGTGCTGGCCGTGGGCTCTGAAGTGATGGTCCGTGGCGCCACCGGGCTGGCGTCGAGGTTGGGTATCAGCCCGATCGTCATCGGCCTCACCGTGGTCTCGATCGGCACCAGCATGCCCGAACTCGCCGTCGGCGTGATCGCGGTGGGGGAGGGCAGCGGTGCGCTCGCGGTGGGCAACATCGCCGGCACCAACGTCGTCAACGTCCTGCTGATCCTGGGCCTCAGCGCGCTGCTGGTGCCGCTGGCCCTGCAGATGCGCACCATCCGCTCCGAGCTGCCGGTGATGGCCGGCGTCGCGCTGCTGTTCTGGTTGCTGGCCGCCGACGGCCATCTGTCCCGTCTCGACGGGATCATCCTGGTGGTCTGCGCGGTCGGGTACACGGTTGCGGTGGTGTGGTCGGCTCGGCGGGAGTCGCGGCAGGTCGCGCTCGAGTTCGCCGACGAGTTCGGCCCCGGCGCCGTCGGCACGGTCACGACGGGCACGCGCGGTGCGGTGATGGACGTCGTGATGACGGTCGGCGGCATCGCGCTTCTGGTGGTCGGAGCGGACTGGCTCGTCGACGGGGCCGTCGGGGTGTCCCGGCAGCTCGGGGTGTCCGATGCGCTGATCGGGCTGACGGTGGTGGCGATCGGCACGTCGGCCCCGGAGCTGATGACCACGGTGGTCTCCACGCTGCGCGGCGACCGCGACGTCGCCATCGGCAACCTGATCGGCAGCTCGGTCTACAACATCCTGCTGATCCTCGGCCTCACCTGTCTGGTGGCCGCCGACGGCATCGCACTGCCGGCGAGCCTGGTGCGCATCGACATCCCGATCATGGTCACGGTCGCGCTGGCCTGCGTGCCGATCTTCCTGTCCGGGCGCCGGGTGTCCCGCGGCGAGGGCGGCGCCATGGTCGTCGCCTATGTGGTCTATCTCGGGTTCCTGCTCAGCACGCAGACCTGACAGCCGCGACCCTCACCGACCGTCGATCACCACACCCGCCGCGTCCTCGAACGGTTTGACCACCGACGTGAAATCGGAGTCGGGGCCGCACTCAGACATGACCTCCTCCCACAGCTCGCGCACCGCGGCGGCGATCGGCGTCGGAGACCCCGCCGTCTGCGCCTCGTCGACGTAGAGCCGGACATCCTTGACCATCAGGCCGGTGGCGAAGCCGTGGTCGAAGGTGCGGGGCAGCACCGCGCGGGGGAACTTGTCCCGGCTGGCGTGCGTGGCTCCCGAGCCGGCGTTGAGGACGTCGAGGATGGTCTGCGGTGCGAGACCGGCCTTCACGCCCATCACCATCACCTCCGCGGTGACCGCCAGGGTGGTGGCCGCGACGAGGTTGTTCATCAACTTCATGGTCTGCGCCGCACCGGGTGTCTCGCCGACGAAGATCGGCCGGCCGATCGCCTCGAGCGCAGGCGCCACCGTGTCGAACCGCTCGCGCGGTCCGGAGACCATGACCGCCAGCGTGCCGCTCTCGGCGCCCGCGACACCGCCGCTGACCGGGGCGTCGAACGCCGCGATGCCGCGCGCCGCCAGCACGTCGTGATTGTGGCCGGCGACCGTACTGCCCACCGTCGAGAGATCGACGAACTGCTTGACGCGCATGCCGTCGAGACCGGTGGCCACCTGCTTCGAGACCTCCGGTGTCGGGAGGCTGGCCAACACCGTGTCGGCGCGGTCGGCGACGGCCCGGACCGACGCCGCGGGCTGTGCGCCGAGTGCCGCTGCGGCGTCGAGCGCCGCACCGCGGGTGTCGAACGCGACGACCCGGTGACCCGCCGCGACCAGCCGCCCGACCATGGGCAGCCCCATGTTGCCGAGCCCGATGAACCCGAGATCCAGACCCGTCACGTCACTGCCCGCCGTCGAGTTCGGCGAACACCTCACGCGCCACCCGGAAGCCGTCGACACCCGCGGGCGCGCCGGCGTAGACGGTCACCTGCAGCAGCACCTCCTGGATCTCCTCGCGCGTGACACCGTTGGCCAGCGCCCCCCGGATGTGGGTGCGCAGCTCGTGGGGGCGGTTGAGCACCGAGATCATCGCGATGTTGAGCATGCTGCGGATGCTCCGCGGCAGCCCGTCGCGGCCCCACACCGCACCCCAGCAGTACTCGGTGAGCAGATCTTGCAGTGGCTTGCTGAACGCGTCGGCGTCGGCCGTGGCCTTGCGCACGTAGGCCTCGCCGAGAACCTCGGTGCGTACCCGCCTGCCCTTGTCATAGGTGTCCTGATCCATGGGGAGTCATTGTGCGCGCAGCGGTGCGCGCCGGTCGGGATGTCAGCCCCCGCGCCTAGACTCGACGGCGTGCTCATCGGTTCCCATGTCCGCAACGACGATCCCCTGGCCGCCGCCGAGGCCGACGGCGCCGACGTGGTGCAGTTCTTCCTCGGCGACCCGCAGAGCTGGAAGAAGCCCAAACCCCGCGAGGACGCCGAGGCGCTGAAAGCCTCGAACATCCCGCTCTACGTCCACGCGCCGTACCTGATCAACGTGGCGTCGGCGAACAACCGGGTGCGCATCCCGTCGCGCAAGATCCTGCAGGACACCTGCGACGCGGCCGCCGAGGTGGGCGCCACCGCGGTGATCGTGCACGGCGGACACGCCGACGACAAGGACATGGAGGCCGGTTTCGAGCGGTGGGTCAAGGCTCTCGACCGGCTCGAGACGACGGTGCCCGTCTACCTCGAGAACACCGCCGGTGGTGAGCACGCCATGGCGCGCTACTTCGACACCATCGGCCGGCTGTGGGACCACATCGGCGACTTCGGCATCGGTTTCTGCCTCGACACCTGCCACGCGTGGGCGGCCGGCGAGACGCTGATCGACGCCGTCTCGCGGATCAAGCGCATCACCGGGCGGATCGACCTGGTCCACTGCAACGACTCGCGGGATGCGGCGGGTTCGGGGGCCGACCGGCACGCCAACTTCGGCAACGGCCAGATCGACCCTCAGCTGCTCGTCGCGGTCGTGGAGGCCGCCGACGCGCCGGTCATCTGCGAGACCTCCGACGACGGCCGCAAGGACGACATCGCCTTCCTGCGCGAGAACCTCTGAGGGTCACACTTCGGTCGCGCAAACAGACGTCGAACGACGGGTAGCGGAGCGGTTAACTAGGCTCAGTCGGACCAGCACCGACTCCGAAAGGCCGATGTGTCCGCGGTTGACCAGTCGTCGATTGCGCTGACGCCACCTGACGTCTCGTCGAGGAGGCGTTGGCTGACGATCGCGCGGTGGACGGCGATCGCCGTGTGGGCCTTCGTCGTGGTGTACCGCACGGCCACCGACGGGTTCGCGTTCAACCGCGAACTGGTGCTGCTCTACATCGCCACCGGACTGCTGGCCGCCAGCATCGGCCGGGGCCGCCGGATGCTGTTCGTGATCCGCGACTGGCTGCCGTTCGCGCTGGTCCTGTTGGCCTACGACCTGAGCCGCGGGGCGGCCACGCTGATCGGCAGGCCCACCCTGTGGCACTGGCAGGCCGACGCCGACCGGTGGCTCTTCTTCGGGACGATGCCGACGGTGTGGCTGCAGGAGCGGCTCAAGGAGCCGACCCCGCCGTGGTGGGAGATCGGCATCAGCACCGTCTACATGTCGTTCTTCATCCTCCCGTACGTGATCGCCGGCGTGCTGTGGCTGCGCAACCGCGAGGAGTGGAAGGCGTTCGTGCGGTTGTTCGTCGGCCTCAACGTCGCCGCGCTGATCGTCTACGCGTTGTTCCCCGCCGCGCCGCCGTGGGCCGCGGCCCGCTGCACGGCCGCCGACGTGGAGGGTGGTCCGTCCGATCCGCGGTGCATGTTCCGGTCCGCCCGCGGCGTGCCCGACGGCGGCGTCCTCGGCTCGATGCAGTTCAGCCAGGACGGTGCGAACCAGTGGATCGAACGGATCGTCGGGCGCGGGTGGGGCAAGTTGAACCTGCATTCGGCGACCGCCCTGCTCGACGCCGGGCAGGCGAGCGTGAACCTGGTGGCCGCCATCCCGTCGCTGCACGCCGGGATGACCGCGGCGATCGCGGCCTTCCTGTGGCACCGCGTGCACCGCGGATGGCGTCCGGTGCTGGTCGGCTACGTGCTGGTGATGGCGTTCACGCTGGTGTACACGGCCGAGCACTACGTCATCGACATCCTGCTGGGGTGGGCGTTCGCCGCGGTCGCGGTGGTCGCGCTGAACCGCTACGACGCCTGGCGGCGGTCCAGGGCCTCGACCCGCCGTGAGGCGGACGTCCCCGAGCGCCTCGACGTCGGTCCGGGCCGGGTGACCACCCACCCCGAGGTGGACGAGGTCGCCGCCGTTCCGGTCGAGCACCGGGCGGCCGTCGGCGAACTCGACCCGCGCTGACCCGCCGCTGCGGTATTACAGGTCTTGTGCGGCTGTCGCCATAGGTGTAACACTGCGGGTATGCGCGATACGCACGTCGTCACCAACCAGGTCCCGCCGCTGGAGGACCACAACCCGGCCGCCTCGCCGGTGCTCATCGAGGCGCTGATCCGCGAAGGCGGGGAGTGGGGCCTCGACGAGGTCACCGAGTTGGGCGCGCTCTCGGGAAGCGCGCGGGCCCAGCGCTGGGGCGAACTCGCCGACCGCAACCGGCCCGTCCTGCACACCCACGACCGCACCGGCCACCGCATCGACGAGGTCGAGTTCGACCCCGCCTACCACGAGCTGATGACCGTGGCGGTCGGTCACGGGCTGCACGCCGCGCCGTGGGCGGACGACCGCGCCGGCGCGCACGTCGTCCGCGCAGCCAAGACGTCGGTGTGGACACCCGAACCCGGGCACATCTGCCCGATCTCGATGACCTACGCCGTCGTCCCCGCGCTGCGCGCCAACCCCGACCTCGCCGCGGTGTACGAACCGCTGCTGACCAGCCGGGTGTACGACCCCGAACTGAGAGTGCCGTCGACCAAGCCCGGCATCACCGCGGGCATGTCGATGACCGAGAAGCAGGGCGGCTCCGACGTGCGCGCGGGTACCACGCAGGCGGTGCCGAACGGGGACGGCACCTACTCGCTGACCGGCCACAAGTGGTTCACCTCGGCGCCGATGTGCGACATCTTCCTGGTGCTCGCCCAGGCTCCCGGCGGTCTGTCGTGCTTCTTCCTGCCGCGCATCCTGCCGGACGGCACGCGCAACCGAATGTTGTTGCAGCGCCTCAAGGACAAGCTCGGCAACCACGCCAACGCCTCGAGCGAGGTCGAATACGACGGCGCGACGGCGTGGCTGGTCGGCGAGGAGGGCCGCGGCGTGCCGACCATCATCGAGATGGTCAACCTGACGCGACTCGACTGCACGCTGGGGTCGGCGACCAGCATGCGCAGCGGGCTCACCCGCGCGATCCACCACGCCCAGCACCGCAAGGCCTTCGGCGAGTACCTCATCGACCAACCGCTGATGCGCAACGTCCTGGCCGACCTGGCCGTCGAGGCCGAGGCCGCCACCATGGTCGCGATGCGGATGGCCGGCGCCACCGACCGCGCCGTGCGCGGCGACAACCGCGAAGCGCTGCTGCGCCGCATCGGCCTGGCCGCCGCGAAGTACTGGGTGTGCAAACGCGCCACCCCGCACGCGGCCGAGGCGATGGAATGCCTGGGCGGCAACGGCTACGTCGAGGACTCCGGCATGCCGCGGCTGTACCGCGAGGCGCCGCTGATGGGTATCTGGGAGGGCTCCGGCAACGTCAGCGCGCTGGACACGTTGCGCGCCATGGCAACCCGTCCGGAAAGCGTCGAGGTGCTGTTCGACGAGCTCGCCCAGACGGCCGGTCACGACGCCCGGCTCGACGCGCACGTCGACGCGCTTCGTCCGGCGCTCGACGACCTCGCAACGGTCCAGTACCGCGCACGCAAGGTGGCCGAGGACATCTGCCTTGCGCTGCAGGGCGCGCTGCTGGTCCGGCACGGACACCCCGCGGTGGCCGAGGCGTTCCTGGCCACCCGGATGGGCGGGCAGTGGGGCGGCGCGTTCGGCACGCTGCCCGTCGGACTGGACCTCGCGCCGATCCTCGAGCGCGCGCTGGTGAAGGGGTGACGGGGTTGCGCCTTATCCGCGAGCGTGCGCAAATGCAGCTTTCGCGGCGGTGTGGCGTGTGCAGACACGCACCGTCGCGGTGGGCGGTGACGCCATGACCCACGCAATTCGGCCCGTCGACTTCGACGACCTCAAGACCATGACCTACGAGGTCACCGACCGGATCGCCCGGATCACCTTCAACCGCCCCGACAAGGGCAACGCGATCGTCGCCGACACCCCGCTGGAACTGTCGGCACTCGTCGAACGCGCCGACCTCGACCCGAACGTGCACGTCATCCTGGTGTCCGGCCGCGGGGAGGGCTTCTGCGCAGGCTTCGACCTGGGCGCCTATGCCGAGGGTTCGTCGTCGGCCGGTGGCGGCAGCCCGTACCGCGACACCGTGCTGTCGGGCAAGACCCAGGCGATCAACCACCTGCCGGATCAGCCGTGGGATCCGATGATCGACTACCAGATGATGAGCCGCTTCGTCCGCGGGTTCTCCAGCCTGCTGCACTGCGACAAGCCGACGGTCGTCAAGATCCACGGCTACTGCGTGGCCGGCGGCACCGACATCGCGCTGCACGCCGACCAGGTGATCGCCGCGGCGGACGCCAAGATCGGCTACCCGCCCACCCGGGTCTGGGGTGTGCCCGCCGCCGGCATGTGGGCCCACCGGCTCGGTGACCAGCGCGCGAAACGGCTTCTGCTGACCGGGGATTGCCTCACCGGCCGCCAGGCCGCCGAATGGGGTCTGGCCGTCGAGGCGCCCGAACCCGAGGACCTCGACGAGCGCACCGAACGCCTCGTCGAACGCATCGCCGCCGTCCCGGTCAACCAGCTGATCATGGTCAAACTCGCGATGAACTCGGCGCTGCTGCAGCAGGGCGTGGCCACCAGCCGAATGGTCAGCACGGTGTTCGACGGTATTGCGCGGCACACGCCGGAGGGGCATGCGTTCGTCGCGCAGTCCCGCGAACACGGTTTCCGCGAGGCGGTCCGGCAGCGTGACGAACCGTTCGGCGACCACGGCCGACGAGCGTCCGGAGTGTGACATGCGGTTGACGGCGCGTTCGGTGGTCCTGTCGGTCCTGCTCGGCGCGCATCCGGCCTGGGCCACCGCCGGCGAATTGATCCGTCTCACCGCCGATTTCGACCTGCGCGAACAGACCGTGCGGGTGGCGCTGACGCGCATGGTGAGCGCCGGTGACCTGGTCCGCTCGGCCGACGGCTACCGGCTCTCCGACCGGCTGCTGGCCCGGCAGCGCCGCCAGGACGATGCCATCAATCCGCGGGCGCGTTCCTGGGACGGCACCTGGACCACGCTGGTGATCACCAGCGTCGGGACCGACGCCCGCACCCGCGCCGCCATGCGGAACACGTTGCAGGACAACCGATTCGGCGAACTGCGCGAAGGGGTGTGGCTGCGGCCGGACAACCTCGACGCGACGTTGCCCGACGACGTCGCCGACCGCGTGCGCGTCCTGCACGCCCGCGACGACGACCCGCGAAGCTTGGCCACCCGGCTCTGGGACCTGCCCGGCTGGGCCGACCGGGGCGCTCGCCTGCTCGACGACATGGCCGCGGCGCACGACATTCCGGCCCGCTTCGTCACCGCCGCCGCGATCGTCCGGCACCTGCTCACCGATCCCGTGCTGCCCGCCGAACTGCTGCCCGAGCGCTGGCCCGGCGACGAACTGCGCACGGCCTACACCGCTTTCGCCGCCGAACTCGTCGAGCGGCGCGATGCCCACCTACGCGATGCCCAACTGATGGAGGCGACATGACAGGACCCGTCCGCGTCGAGCGCAGCGGTGCGGTGACCACGGTGATCATCGACCGGCCCGACGCCCGCAACGCCGTCAACCGCCCCACCGCCGAGGCGCTTCACGAAGCGTTCGACGACTTCGACCGCGACGACTCGGCATCGGTCGCCGTGCTGTGGGGCGACCACGGCACGTTCTGCGCCGGGGCCGACCTCAAGGCGTTCGGCACCCCCGACGCCAACGCCGTGCACCGCAGCGGGCCGGGGCCGATGGGCCCGACGCGCATGGTGCTGTCCAAACCGGTGATCGCCGCGGTCAGCGGTTTCGCCGTCGCAGGCGGACTCGAACTCGCGCTGTGGTGCGATCTGCGGGTCGTCGAAGAGGACGCGGTGCTCGGGGTGTTCTGCCGCCGCTGGGGTGTGCCGCTGATCGACGGCGGCACCGTACGGCTGCCCCGGCTGATCGGGCAGAGCCGGGCGATGGACCTGATCCTGACCGGCCGCGCCGTCGACGCCGCCGAGGCCCACGCGATCGGCCTGGCCAACCGCGTCGTCCCCAAGGGGCAGGCGCGTCAGCAGGCCGAGGCGTTGGCGGCCGAGATCGCCCGGTTCCCGCAGCAGTGCATGCGCGCGGACCGGCTCTCGGCGCTGGGCCAGTGGGGGCTGCCGGAGGCCGAGGCCATCGACCGGGAGTTCGCCAGCATCTCGCGGGTCAAAGACGAGGCGCTCGAGGGTGCTGGGCGCTTCGCCGCCGGCGCAGGCCGCCACGGCGCGCAAGCGTGATGTCGGTGTAGGTCGCTCGGCGCACCCGACTACGCCGACTCACCCCTTGGTGATCTTGTTGTTGGAGCCGAGGTCGTCGATCTTGGGGTCGCCGTCGGCGTAGGTGATCGTGTTGTTCAGTCCGACGACCGTGATCTCCTTATCGACCCGCTCGAAGGAGATGGTGTTGTCGGTGCCGCCGATGTTGACGTTCGCGCACGTCCCGGACACCGTCAGCTTGTTGTTGGACCCGCCGACGTTGAGCGCCTTGCCGTCGGCGCAATCGACCTCCGCGGTGGTGCCGACCGAGCCGTAGTTGATCGTGTTGCCGATCTCCACCTGCGCGCCGGACGAGCCCGCCGTCGCGGTCGGGGTGTTGGTGTCGCTGCTCTCCGACCCGCACCCGGCCAGCGCGAACGCGGCCGTCGCCGCCAGGGCCGCGAACGCGGTACGGACCGACATCGCTTCTCGCTTTCCGGTCACCGGACGGTCAGGCCGGCACCTTGTTGATCCGGTTCGTCATGCCCAGCTCACGGCCGCGGTCCCAGATGATGGGGTCGCCGTTCTTGTACATCACGGTCTGATCCCAGCCGTAGACGGTGATGTCGTTGATCACGTTGTCGGCGACCACGATGTTCCCCGAGCCCTGCATCGTCACCGCCCAGCACGTGCCCATCGCGAACACCTGATTGCCGTTGCCGTTGACGTGCAGCACGGAGTCCCGGCAGTCGATGGTCTGCGACATGCCGGTGCCGGTGATGTGGGTGTCACCGTTCTTGGCGTGCGCGCTCGGTGCGCCGACGGCGGCCGAGGCGAACAACACGGCGGCTGCGGCCGCCACGCAACGGGTTGCAGCGATCGATCGCACCGTCGTATCCCTTCGTCGCGCCCAGCTGATGGAAGCAGCGTACGTGCCCCGACCGCAGCGGCGGCGGCCTTCCGCTGGTTCGACGTCTGTGGCGTCGGGCGCACCGGTCGCTGAACCCGCCGGGGCTGGGTACCGTTGGCGGTGATGAGTCGGCGTGTCGGCGTTGTTGCGGGTTGGGCCGCTGCGGCGGTCACCGTGGTGGTGACCGCCGGTTGCGCGCACTCGGTCACCGGCACGGCGATGCCCGCGAAGTCCGACGCCGTCCCGGACCCCGACCGCGACTACGGATACGTCGACAACCGCTGCGGTCTGCTCGAGGACTCCACGGTCTCGGAGACCCTGGCCGCCGACGAGGTGGTGCGTCCGTACAGCGGTGCGGTGTGCCAGTACGTGCTCATGCGCGACGAGGTCATGGTCGACGTCACCTTCTCGTGGTTCGACACCGGCAGCCTGCAACGCGAACGCACCCTCGCCGCCGAGCGAGGCGCACAGGTGAGCGACACCGACGTCGAGCGGCATCCCGCCTTCCTGGCCCGACGGTCGACGACCGGGGTGGCGTGCTCGGCGACCGCGGCGGCCGGACCAGGAGTGCTCAGCTGGTGGGTGCAGTACCGCGGGCAGGAAACCGGTGACCCCTGCGTGGACGCGGAGAAGTTGTTGTCGGCGACCCTCTCGTCGGATCTGTGATGAAGCGGTTCATCTTCGGCATCTCCGCGACGGCAGCGCTGCTGCTGTCCGGCTGCGGCGGCGGGAACGAACCGCAGGCCACCCCGGCGGCGGACCCGCCCGCCGGGTCCTTCCGCAGCGACGGGTGCAACGGCGTGACCGACGAGGACGTCACCAAGGCGGCGGAGTCGACGGTGTTCAAGAAGGTCGTCGACAGCGACGCCGGCTGCTTCTGGCAGGAGGACACCATGCTCGGCACGTTCGGCGCCGGGATGGGCATCTCGACCTGGTGGTACCGCGGCAGCGACATGGATGTCGAACGCGAGCTCGAACAGCAGGCGGGCCGCAAGATCACCGAACTGTCGGTCGACGGCAACAAGGGTTTCAAGGCCGCCGACACCAACGCCTGCAGTATCTATGTGGCCAAGGGCGGCGACGTGATCACCTGGTCGATCCAGACCATGAACCCCGACATGCTGCCGGATCTGTGCTCGATCACCGAACGCCTCGCCCAACTCAGCCAGCAACGCGTGAACTGATGCGCCGTAGGGTTAGAGTCTCCGCCGACCGCACATCGGTCGGTGACAGACGGAGGGTGACAAGGACATGCCGGCTCAACCGGACCCGCGGACGGCGGGCGGTCGGGCGCGTGCTGCCGCCAAGACCACCCGGCTGAGCCGCGACGCGATCGTCAACGCCGCCCTGACGTTCCTGGACCGCGAAGGTTGGGACGCGCTGACCATCAACGCGCTGGCCACCCAGCTCGGCACCAAGGGGCCGTCGCTGTACAACCACGTGCACAGCCTCGACGACCTGCGCCGCACCGTGCGGATGCGGGTGGTCGGCGACATCATCGGCATGCTCACCACCGTTGGCCAGGGCCGCACCCGCGACGATGCGGTGATGGCGATGGCCAGCTCCTACCGCAGCTACGCCCACCACCACCCGGGCCGGTACTCCGCGTTCACCCGGATGCCGCTGGGCGGGGACGACCCCGAGTTCACCGACGCCACCCGCGCCGCGGCCACCCCGGTGATCGAGGTGCTGGCCTCCTACGGACTCGACGGCGAGGAGGCGTTCTACGCCGCGCTGGAGTTCTGGTCGGCCATGCACGGGTTCGTGCTGCTGGAGATGACCGGGGTGATGAACGGCATCGACACCGACGCGGTGTTCACCGACATGGTGCTGCGCCTGGCCTCCGGGATGGAACGCCGCTCCGGCGGCGTGGGCGCTGACCTGCGCTAAGCGCCGGTCAGAGCGCTGCGCGCCCCGTCTGGAACGACTTTTGGAGCGACGGGGCCATCCTGGTATTGTGGGGGATCGTGCCTGGCCGTCGAGGCGCATGCGACGGGGTGACAACCAGACAGCATGCCCACATGCCGGGCAAATTCGCATGTCTACCACGCAGCGGAATTGCTTCGAGGTGTGCGCGTGCGACACGCCCGGACGCGGGGGACGCGACCGGGCCGTAACAGCAGTACAGAGACTTGAACAGCACCGAAGCAGTACAGAGCACCACCACAGACGACAAGCACCACACGGAAGCAACACAGAAAGCCGGTACATGCCAACCATCAACCAGCTGGTCCGCAAGGGTCGCCGCGACAAGATCGCCAAGGTGAAGACCGCGGCCCTCAAGGGCAGCCCGCAGCGTCGCGGCGTGTGCACCCGCGTGTACACGACCACCCCGAAGAAGCCGAACTCGGCACTTCGGAAGGTCGCGCGCGTGAAGCTGACCAGCCAGGTCGAGGTGACCGCATACATCCCCGGTGAGGGCCACAACCTGCAGGAGCACTCGATGGTGCTGGTGCGCGGCGGTCGTGTGAAGGACCTCCCCGGTGTGCGTTACAAGATCATCCGCGGTTCGCTTGACACCCAGGGCGTGAAGAACCGCAAGCAAGCGCGCAGCCGCTACGGCGCCAAGAAGGAGAAGAGCTGATGCCGCGCAAGGGCCCCGCACCCAAGCGTCCGCTGGTCAACGATCCGGTCTACGGGTCGCAGCTGGTCACCCAGCTGGTCAACAAAGTGCTGCTGGACGGGAAGAAATCGCTGGCCGAACGCATTGTCTATGGTGCGCTCGAACAGGCCCGCGACAAGACGGGCACCGATCCGGTGGTCACCCTGAAGCGCGCTCTCGACAACGTCAAGCCCGCCCTCGAGGTGCGCAGCCGCCGCGTCGGTGGCGCCACCTATCAGGTGCCGGTCGAGGTTCGTCCCGATCGCTCCGTGACGCTGGCCCTGCGGTGGCTGGTGAGCTTCTCGAAGGCGCGTCGGGAGAAGACCATGGTCGAGCGGCTGGCCAACGAGATCCTCGATGCCAGCAATGGCCTGGGTGCCGCCGTCAAACGGCGTGAGGACACCCACAAGATGGCCGAGGCCAACCGCGCCTTCGCGCACTACCGCTGGTGATCTTCGGCCGGCGGCAGGAAGCGGCCGGCGTGTGCGGTATCGGCTGACAACAGCAATCGAGCAAGCGAGAGTGGGAAGACTTCTGTGGCACAGAAGGACGTGTTGACCGACCTGAACAAGGTCCGCAACATCGGCATCATGGCGCACATCGACGCCGGTAAGACGACGACGACCGAGCGCATCCTGTATTACACGGGTGTCAACTACAAGATCGGTGAGACGCATGACGGTGCGTCGACCACCGACTGGATGGAACAGGAGCAGGAGCGCGGCATCACCATCACCTCCGCCGCGGTGACCTGCTTCTGGAACGACAACCAGATCAACATCATCGACACCCCCGGGCACGTCGACTTCACCGTCGAGGTGGAGCGCAGCCTCCGTGTGCTCGACGGCGCCGTTGCCGTGTTCGACGGCAAAGAGGGCGTCGAGCCGCAGTCCGAGCAGGTGTGGCGTCAGGCCGACAAGTACGACGTGCCGCGCATCTGCTTCGTCAACAAGATGGACAAGTTGGGCGCGGACTTCTACTTCACCGTGCGCACCATCGAGGAGCGCCTCGGCGCGACCCCGCTGGTGATCCAGCTGCCGATCGGCGCGGAGAACGACTTCATCGGCATCATCGACCTGGTCGAGATGAAGGCCAAAGTCTGGCGTGGCGAGACTGCCCTCGGCGAGAAGTACGAGGTCGAGGACATCCCAGCCGACCTCGCCGACAAGGCCGACGAGTACCGCACCAAGCTGCTCGAGGCGGTCGCCGAGACCGACGAGGCGCTGCTGGAGAAGTACTTCGGTGGTGAAGAGCTCACGGTCGACGAGATCAAGGGCGCGATCCGCAAGCTGACGGTCAACTCCGAGTTGTACCCGGTGCTGTGCGGCAGCGCGTTCAAGAACAAGGGCGTGCAGCCCATGCTCGACGCGGTCGTCGACTACCTGCCCTCTCCGCTGGACGTCGAGTCCGTGCAGGGCCACGTGCCCAACAAAGAGGACGAGGTCATCACCCGCAAGCCGTCGGTCGACGAGCCCTTCTCGGCGCTGGCATTCAAGATCGCGGTGCACCCGTTCTTCGGCAAGCTGACCTACGTCCGCGTCTACTCCGGCACCGTCGAGTCCGGTTCGCAGGTCATCAACTCCACCAAGGGCAAGAAGGAGCGGCTGGGCAAGCTGTTCCAGATGCACGCCAACAAGGAGAACCCTGTCGAGCGTGCGTCGGCCGGCCACATCTACGCGGTCATCGGCCTCAAGGACACCACCACCGGTGACACTCTGAGCGATGCGAACCAGCAGATCGTGCTCGAGTCGATGACCTTCCCCGATCCGGTGATCGAGGTGGCCATCGAACCCAAGACCAAGAGCGACCAGGAGAAGCTCGGCACGGCGATCCAGAAGCTGGCCGAAGAGGATCCCACGTTCAAGGTGCACCTGGACCAGGAGACCGGCCAGACCGTCATCGGCGGCATGGGCGAGCTCCACCTCGACATCCTCGTCGACCGCATGCGTCGCGAGTTCAAGGTCGAGGCCAACGTCGGTAAGCCCCAGGTGGCCTACCGCGAGACCATCAAGCGCAAGGTCGAGAAGGTCGAGTTCACCCACAAGAAGCAGACGGGTGGCTCCGGCCAGTTCGCGAAGGTGCTCATCGACCTCGAGCCGTTCAGCGGCGAGGACGGTGCCACCTACGAGTTCGAGAACAAGGTCACCGGTGGCCGCATCCCGCGCGAGTACATCCCCTCGGTGGATGCCGGTGCGCAGGACGCCATGCAGTACGGCGTGCTCGCCGGCTACCCGCTGGTGAACATCAAGGTGACCCTGCTCGACGGCGCCTACCACGAGGTCGACTCGTCGGAAATGGCGTTCAAGGTCGCCGGTTCGCAGGTCTTGAAGAAGGCCGCGCAGGCGGCTCAGCCGGTGATCCTCGAGCCGATCATGGCCGTCGAGGTGACCACACCCGAGGACTACATGGGTGAAGTGATCGGCGATTTGAACTCCCGCCGTGGTCAGATCCAGGCCATGGAGGAGCGGGCCGGTGCGCGCGTCGTCAAGGCGCAAGTGCCGCTGTCGGAGATGTTCGGCTATGTCGGCGACCTTCGGTCGAAGACCCAGGGCCGGGCGAACTACTCCATGGTGTTCGACTCGTACGCCGAGGTTCCGGCGAACGTGTCGAAGGAGATCATCGCGAAGGCGACGGGTCAGTAACCGTCCCTTCACGGACCACAACTGAACAAACCAACCTGCTGTAACAAGCACCAACAAGTCCAGGAGGACACAGAAGTGGCGAAGGCGAAGTTCGAGCGGACGAAGCCGCACGTCAACATCGGGACCATCGGTCACGTTGACCACGGCAAGACCACGCTGACCGCAGCAATCACCAAGGTTCTGCACGACAAGTACCCCGAGTTGAACGAGTCGCGCGCATTCGACCAGATCGACAATGCGCCTGAGGAGCGTCAGCGCGGCATCACGATCAACATCTCCCACGTGGAGTACCAGACCGAGAAGCGTCACTACGCGCACGTCGACGCCCCCGGTCACGCTGACTACATCAAGAACATGATCACCGGTGCCGCCCAGATGGACGGCGCGATCCTGGTGGTCGCCGCCACCGACGGCCCCATGCCGCAGACCCGTGAGCACGTGCTGCTGGCCCGCCAGGTCGGCGTCCCCTACATCCTGGTGGCGCTGAACAAGGCCGACGCGGTCGACGACGAGGAGCTCATCGAGCTCGTCGAGATGGAGGTCCGCGAACTGCTGGCCGCCCAGGACTTCGACGAGGACGCCCCGGTCGTGCGCGTCTCGGCGCTCAAGGCGCTCGAGGGCGACGAGAAGTGGGTCAAGTCCGTCGAGGACCTCATGGACGCCGTCGACGAGTCGATCCCGGACCCGGTCCGCGACACCGACCGTCCGTTCCTGATGCCCGTCGAGGACGTCTTCACGATCACCGGCCGCGGCACCGTGGTCACCGGTCGTGTGGAGCGCGGCGTGGTCAACGTGAACGAGGAAGTCGAGATCGTCGGCATCCGCCCCGGCACCACCAAGACCACGGTCACCGGTGTCGAGATGTTCCGCAAGCTGCTCGACCAGGGCCAGGCCGGTGACAACGTCGGTCTGCTGCTGCGCGGTATCAAGCGTGAGGACGTCGAGCGCGGCCAGGTCGTGGTCAAGCCCGGCACCACCACCCCGCACACCGAGTTCGACGGCCAGGTCTACATCCTGTCCAAGGACGAGGGTGGCCGCCACACGCCGTTCTTCAACAACTACCGTCCGCAGTTCTACTTCCGGACCACGGACGTGACCGGCGTGGTGACCCTGCCCGAGGGCACCGAGATGGTGATGCCCGGTGACAACACCGACATCTCCGTCAAGCTGATCCAGCCCGTCGCCATGGACGAGGGCCTGCGGTTCGCCATCCGTGAGGGTGGCCGCACCGTCGGCGCCGGCCGTGTGACGAAGATCCACAAGTAAGACCAGTACGTCGAAGCGGCGCTCACCTTCGGGTGGGCGCCGTTTCGCGTTGTGCCGTGGTCATTTCGGAGCGGCAAGTTCGCGAACCGCCTGGTGACAGGCATCGGCCAAGCGGGCGTCTCCCGTGCGCAGGGCCACGTCGCCGAGCCGGCGCAGCGAACCCGACAGGTCGCGTGTGGACGCGACGGTCGGTCGCGATGCGTGGAGCTCGCGGGCGAGTGACAGAGCCTCGTCGAAGGCGATTCGCGCACTGTGGAAGTCTCCGATCTCGTCGGCAAGACGGCCGAGCAGGGTTTGTGCCGACCACAGCTCGCGCCGCGCGCGTGGACCCGTCTCCACGCTGTTGATCGCTTGCGCGACGCGGAGAGATTCTTCGCATGTCTTTCGCGCGGAGTCGAAGTCTTTCGCCCGTCGATTGACTTCGCCGAGATTGTCGAGAGCCAACTTGAGGTCACGCAGGGCTGCCGTGTCCTGCGGCTTGCGCGTCAACAGGTCGCGGGCGATCTCCACTGACTCGGTGTACGCCTCACGTGCTCGGCCCAACGCGCCGTCCATGCGCGCGGCCTGGCCCACGTCGTTGAGCGCTGTCATCACGTTCCGGGCCGCCTTCACACTCGCCGGATCGAGCCGTCGAAGTTGTCGCCACAGCTGCAGGGCCTCTTCGAACCGATCCCGTGCCCGGGTGTGGTCCTTATTCGTGTTCGCGACAGTGCCGAGGTCTTCCAACGTGACGGCGATATCGCGCGTGGCCTCGGCGTTTTCCGGATCGAGTGCCGACAGTCGCCGCCGGATGTGCAGGGCCTCCTCGAACGCTTCGGCGGCCACCGTGGTCTGGCCTCGGTCCAGCGCGAGTTGGCCGACGCGCCCCAGCGATACGCTGACGTCCCGCAGGGCGATGGCGTTTGCCGGATCGGCTGCGAATACTTTCCGCGCCAGAGCCAATGATTCGTCGAAGTTCTCGGATGCCTCTTCCGTGGCGCCGGTGGCGCGGGCCAGCTGCCCCACATTGGTCAGAGAGACGCAGACGTCCCTCATCGCCTGTGAGCTACCAGGATTCGCGGCGAGTATCTTCCGCCGGATTCGAAGGGCTTCTTCGAGCGGCGCTTTCGCGCGCGTGTATGCCCCCGTCTGTCGCGCAAGTTCACCGACCTTGTTGAGCGCAACACTCGCATCACGCTGGACGGACTCGTTGTCGGGGTCAGCGGTGACCAAGTCCCGCCAGATACGTAGTGCTTCCTCGTAAGCCGCCTGGGCCGCTGCGTTGTCACCGCGTGCTTGCGCTTGTGCGCCGACGTCGAGAAGGGAGATCCCGACGTCGCGCTGCGCCTGGAGGTTTCCGGATCTGGCCTCCCTCAGATTCCGGGTGATCTCCAACGCTTCGGCAGAGAGCTCTCGGGCGCGGTCGAAGTCTCCGCTTTGCTCGGCCGCCGCGCTCGCACGGCGCAGTGCCACCGAGAGGTCCCGCTGACTGGGGGTGTCCGGGGTGGCCCGCCAACGACTTCGAGCGATCTGCAGGCTTTCGTCGTACAGGTCGCGGGCTCGTTGCACGTCGCCGGCGTCGGTTTCGACGTCGCCGAGGTTGCCCAACGCGACAGCGACCGCGCGCACCGATAGGTCGCTCCGCGGGTTGGCCGCCTGTAGTGCGCGCGCATGTCGGAGCGTGACGTCCCTGAGCCTCCTGCGGGCCTCGAGGGGCAGTTCAGACCAGCCGGACGACTCGGTGCCCATGAGGATCCACAGGCCCTTGTGGTCGAGACCGTTCGTGACGGCCCCGAGATCGATCCCTCGTACGAGGGCTCGAGCGATCACCCTGCGGGCACGGATGCTGCGCTCGCTGTCGGCGCCACCGACTCCGTTGAGGATGGGGCCCGCTGACGGCGAACCACCCGAATGCAGTGTGTGCCAGAGTAAGTCGTCCTCACGAATGGGGTCGTTGTCCCGCAGTGTTGCCAGGTGGTTCGCGATCCGCGCGTGCGTCGGTGCGATCAGCGGCGCCGAGAGGTGGACCCGCGTGACCGCGGCTTTCACGGCGCCGTGGACAAATCCGAGTCGCCCGCCCGCACCGCGAATCTCGACCATCCCGGCGAAGGCTCTTCGTAAACCGGCGACGACCACCTCGGGCAGGCCCGTGATTCCTGCCAGGTCACTGGATCTCAGCCCCGAGCGTGACAGGGCCAGCGCCCGCATGATCGCCGCGGCGTTCTCAGATCCGTAGCGCTCCGCGGCCCGGGCGACGATGAGATCGATGACGCCGTCGACACCGTCCGGTAGACGGTGAACGGTTCTCGTCACCAGCTTCGCGAGTTCCGACACGGCGTCGCGGGATGGATCGACTTCGGCGAAGTCGTCTTCGTCGAGTGCCATCAACTCGCCGACTGCGAGGGAGAGCCAGAGGGGTGACCTCGGCCGGGAGGCGAGCGACTGGATCGCCTGTGTCGGCAGGTCGCGGCGTAGCTCACCGGCCATGTGCGCAGCAGCTTCTGCTACCGCAGCAGGCGGTAGATCGTCAACGGCAATTCGGCGAGTGCCGGCGTGCGCCAGGAGTTCACGTTGCCACTCGAGGGTGGTCGAGACGACGATGGTCGCGTTGTCCGGCAACGACGTCAGGAACCCTATCTCTTCGCGGGTTGCACCCTCGTCGAGAGAGTCCAGGGAATCGACGGCTATGACGATGTCGCCGACGTTTGCGATGAGAGCGCGCCACCAGTTCCGCAGCTGCTCAGTGGTGCGGAGTTCGTCGGGTATCTGCGCGCCGAGTTTGACCGCAAGACGGTGCACGACCGCTCGCTCGCCAGTGGTATCGGGCCCGGCGCCGACCGGGACTGCGACGACCCGGAGTCCTGCGGCCTGAAGTCGTTGGACAACGGCACACCACACCGCCGACTTGCCCGCCCCCGAAGGCCCGGTCAGACAGACGGATCGGCCGTTCTCAACCGCCGTGACGACGTCAGCGATGAGGAGGTCGCGTCCTTCGACGACGGCGGTCCGATCGGCGAAGAAGAGCGATTCGACCGCGGTGACGGGATCTTGCTCCCTCAGCTCACTCATCTCTCGTGCCTGGCGCACCACCAACGGCCCGAGTACGTCGACGGCGAGTGACTCGAATTCGCGCAAGTCGCGCACTCGAGTGCTGTCGGTCCGCACCCGATAGCGATGAACCTGCGCGCGCGGATGGTTCATGGCCCAATTGCGCAGAGTTTGCGAGCGGTGAACGAGCCCGGTGTCGGAGTCTTGCCAACCGGGCGGCTTCTTGCCGCGCGCGAAATCGCGGACGAAGAACACCGGTTGCACTTCGTGCGGTTCGCCGCTCGCCCCGTGGATGAACTCCAGTTCGGTGACCGAGCGCCCTCTGACGTCGAGAGTGAGACCGGCCTCCTGTGCGACACGGCGCGCGCGGTCCTCGGGCGGGATCCAACCGTAACGGTGCCCGACCAGGCCGACGAACAGCGGTCGGGAACGGGCGATCTCGGACAGGCATACGTCCAGGATCTTCCGTTGGGTGGCTGCCGCGTCATCCGTATTGTGTGCCGCGACACCCCATCTCAAGTCCACCATCTCGACGCGGCACCCCAGCGGGCGCAGCATCTCGTCCAGAGCTGCGCGCACCGGGCCCACCAAGGTGTCGCGTTCGCCGTGAAAATCCCGGAAAGTCGACGAGATGAATATCGGGACGACGCTCACCGCACCTCACTTCCGCATGCCACACGCGTTGTGGCGCTGTGTTACCGGCCGCACCCGAGCCGGTCGGGACTATCGTCCGGGGATCTCGAGGAATTCCTCGGCGAGCGAACGCTGACAGACGAACTCGATAAGTTTCTCTCCACGTAGCCCCGCGCCCGCGCCGAAAGACGCCTTCACATAAGCGACTTCTGAGCGCATCTGACCCGCGGAGACCACACCGGCACTTGAGAAGGCGCCCGACGAATCGTAGGTGCCGACGTTATCCGGGACCGGCGCACAGAAGAGTGGAATGTCGGCGGCCCTGCACCGCGATGCGAAGTTCAGGATGTTCTGCGCCGGACTTCCGCCCGCCGACGCGGTTCCGGAATGGTACAGATCATGGACGACGGCATCGCAGCCGGAGATGTCGAGGCGGTCGTAATTCAAGCCGGGATACGGGCGTACCAGCAGAACGTTCTCACTGAATTCGTGATTCCCCCGCACCTGCGGATCAGTCGACAATCGGGGTCCAGGGATATCCGAGGCTGACCACTGATGCGGTCCATCACCTTCGCTCTCCGTGAGGTGTCGACCGCAGGCGCTGTAGACGAAATGATCCAGCGGCGAGGGAGGGAGCGTTCTGACGCCGAGATGCACCAACCGCCGGCCATCGGGGTTGCGGTACGTGACGTAAACCCCCGACGGAAATCCGCGTCCGATGATGTCGACGGCGTCGCGAAAGTTCGCCGAGCCGTTCGCCGAGGGGTCTTCGAGCGGGAGATCGCTGGCGACCATCACCACCGGGATGCGCAAGTCGGTCAGTGCGAACGTGAGGGCGGCAGCACTGTACGAGAGAGTGTCGGTGCCGTGGGTCACGATCACGCCGGCGTGCTCGGCAGCGACATTCGCGGTGATGGCGCGGGTGATCGCCGACCAATCCCTCGGACGTGCATTCTCGCTGAGGATGCTGACCGGCTCGATCACGTCGAAGTGCACCGGAGTCGTACCGGCCCTGGTGTAGTCGTCAATGAGGCGGTATGTCTGGCCCGGAACCACGTTGATGACGTCCGAGGCGATTCTCGAACCGATCGTTCCGCCCGTGAACACCACCAATATTCGATTGGCTGTCACGTCACACTTCCGAACGCACTTCGAACACGCAGTCTTTACGCAACCGATTGAACAGGGGGCAGAGCGACCTATCGCATTCAACGGTCAGCGGTGTGCCGTCGAGCAGTATCTCGAGCACGCCGCGGACGTAGCCGTGCATCACATAGCAATCAGAGGCCTCGCCGCCGGACCTCTTGTAGGTTTGGAAGTTGTCCATGAGGCGAATCGCGCCGGTGACCGCGCCGGTTGTCTCGTCGAAGTCGAGCTCGTTGAAGAGGCGCCCCCAGCCCACGTCGGAATCGAAGGCGCACCAGCGATATCCTCTCTCGGATCGAGTCGTCGGGATACTCCAATCCCCACTTCTCGTAGATCCTGTCCGCGAACACCTGGGCCGCCTTGTAGCCCGCGCGTTCAAATGCTTCTTGAGTTCTCTCCAAATCGTGCGACTCGAGCAGGGCGTTCGCCAGCTCGCTGAATAGGAGATTCACGGTTTCCACTTTGAAGGCGATGTTGCGTGACTCATCGGAAGGGTTGATGAGCGTGCCACGACTGGGGAGCAACTTGAAGGTGCGGCTGCTCGGGGCCTCCTTGACTCCCGACCCGGTCTGATCCGCGTGGGTCATCAAAATGTTGTTCACGCTGGTTTCCAGGTCCGGCCACATTGCTTCGAAAAGCCGGGCGAGCCTATTGGGTTCGATGGAACCCTCGCCGGATGCGCGATTCATCGAGCCGATCAACTTGAACATGTCGGGCTTGGTGATTCGACAGCCCTGGAACTCGGCGAGCGGTCCAGCGACGTCCCCGGGCTCGACGTCGACGAGGACGGGGCAGACCCGTCCATTCGACAACCCCTCGCTCAGGGCTCCCGCCTCGAAGGTCATCCAAGGTGAGGAGAGATTCTCACGGGTCAGCACCACCAGCCCGAAGCCGGACCCAGTGAGGCCGGCGGTCAGTTGTGCTCCCCACCGCGAGCCCTTCTCGATACTGCTGGAGGACAGAAAGGGGTCGACTGTCTGAATGACGGAAGGCAACCATTCATGCATCAGCTCGGCAATGGAGTGGCTGAGATCCCCCGACCAGCTCAAGAAAACCCGCATTCAAAACAGGCTATCGGTATGAAGTTCACCCGTCCACAGAACGGGAAGCGACGCGTAGACCGCTTCCGATATTGACCACTCTGCAGAATCGCCGCGAAAGTGTCTGGGGCGGTGGAGCGTTTCACCACCGGGCGCTAGGTGGGCTCGCCCTCGGCCAGTCCTTCGTAACTCGCGAGGAAGCGTTCGGCGGGCACTGGCCAGACCTCGCCTCGCGCACCCTTGACCACCCAGTCGCCCACCCGTGCCCTGGCCGGGCCCTCCTCGGTGGCGACAGTCTCTTCGACCTGGACCTGGCGCGCATGGAAGACGCCGGTACGCAGATACTTTCCCGCCTCGTCGGTCGGCTCATAACTGAGTCGGAAGCTCTCATCGTCGACCGAGCGCTCGACACCGGCGTCGTCCACGACAGACCAATCACCCGCCTCGCCGACCATCTGGTCACCCGCCTCGGTGGTCCAGGTCCACGGCTCGGTACGCCGTTCGGCGAGGACGACCCCCACGCGCCGGAACGACCGCCATACGTCGGGCGGACGGGTATCGAGTTCGGTCGTCGTCGCCCGCGGGATGGAGCGATAGCCGAGGCTACGCAGCGTGTGCAGCGTATCGATCAAACTGTCCTGAGCCCGGTGCTCGTGAAGCCGCAACCCTTCCGGGGGGACCGTTCCGGATGCCTTGCACTGGGCGATGATTCGTCGAGTGTGCTCATCCTGGGCCATGAGTTGATCCCAGGGGAGCAATCGGTTGTGTCGCTTGGCTTTGTCGTCACGGATCTCCGCGTACTTCCACCCCTCTGAGGTGAAGGACTTCATCCAGTCGTCGTGCTCGGCGGCGATCATCCTTCTCACGGTCTCCGGCTCGAAACCGAGTTCGCGGAGTTTGTCCTCCCGTTCCATCTCGGCGAAGCGCGCGGGCAGTGGCGGCGCCGGTGGGTGACTGAGGGTGTTCCAGGTGTGACCCACGCTCTCCACCAGCGCGAGGGTGTGTGTCACTTGTCTGCGATTCTGCTGTTTCCAGAACGGGCCGAGGGTGGTCCAGTCGTAGTCCACCTCTGGCGCGATGGGCCATCCCATCGCTCTGCTGTTGGCGCGGTACGCCTCATGAATCAATTCGGCGGCACGTTCCCAGGCGTCCTGGGGAGCGTCGTTGTCGAATTGGAACGTGACGGGAAACGGGAAGAGACTGCCTATCGCCGACGACGGGCGGAGCGACGTGGCGGCAGTGCTGGCTTGATAGATGCGTAGTCCGGGGCGCCGGTTGGCCAGGCGCGTGGCGAAGATCTCCAGCGACGGATCGGTCAGGACCACGGCGAACTCGCGGTCGTCCCGGCCGATGGTGTCGCCCACCTTCTCCACCGACGGCACGACGTCGCTGGCTTCGACGTGGAGCGCGGCTTCACCGGGAGAGATCCGCTCCTGCCGGAGTTGATGGTCGGTGAGGAATCCTGACGCCCCAGGCGACATCACGATCACCCGTGAGGGAAGTCGCCGGTCCGGATCGTCGAAAACCTTACGCTCGCGGTGCATCTGAGCCATCTCTGACGTCAGGGCGTAGGTGAGCGGGTACAGGCCGACGAGCAACACACCCTTGGCCGGCGCCCCGGCACCGGGCTCGACCCGCGCAAGGTGGCGGGCGACCCTGCCTGCGGTGATCTCGAACTTGCCGACGGCATCGGCAACCCAACGCCGCGCGCCGTTCTCGGTGGAGACGCTCGCGGTGTTCGATTCGAGGAAGCTGCGACGCCAGACTTCTGCATGCCACGGGTTGTCGATCCGGACGGTCAGGGGCAGCCGGGGCCTGTCGACACCGAGTGCGTCCAAGGCATGGTCGATTGCCTGCAGGCGTTCCTCGTTGTGCGCCGAATCCTCACTGAGCAGATACAGGCGGGTGAGGCGCTTCCACAGACGCAGGTGGGCCAGCGCCGCTGAGTCGGTCAGTGGCATCTCGCGGATTCGTGCGCCGAGGCTACGAGCCTCGGAGACGCATGACCGGTTCGAATCGCTGGTGATGATGGCGAGGGTTTCGTTCGCTCCCATCCGGCGCGCGATGGCTGCGACCAGCGGCAACGTGTCCTCGTCGAGGCCGACCACCACTGTCAGCGCCCTGGCCCGCCGGATCGCGATCCGATCCACCTGCGACCGAAACAGCGTCAGCGCGGCGAAGATCGCTGTGGACAGGGTTGTGGCGATTGCGAAGAAGCGAGCGAGCTCGAGAGCGACGGGCACCGGTAATTGTCCGCAGAAGTCCGCCCGCCCGGTGGCGTACACGGGCTCGACGGTGCCGACGAACAAGGTCAGCGTCCAGGACGCGGGCGCGATGACCGGTGACTGGGCTCCATGACAGCGCCAGAAAGCGGCCAATCCCAGTAATGCAGCGGATGCCGCTGCCACCGCCAGGATGAGCACAGGGATCCCGGCGAGTACTGGGCGTCCAGCGGGCCTGCCCAACAACAGGATGGCTGCCGGTAGGGCGATGGCCAGCGCCAGGGTGGTGAGTGATCCGGCGGCGCCGAACCAATCGATGACAGACGGAAGGTGATTCGGGATCGTCGGGAACAGGGCGGTAGCGCCCACGTAGAGGACCAGAAACAGATAGACCGCGCCGAGGACGTAACGGAGGCGCTGATATCGGGTCTCGGCGCGACGCCTGACTTCGGTCGACCTGTCGGCGTCGGAGGGTGTTCGAGCGGAGGCGCTCGGACCGGGGCTGTCCACCAGCGAATGGTAAAGAAGTCCGAAGAGCCCGACAGGCTTATCAGCTTCACACGGCGTAACGCCGCCCGCACACCGGTCGATGTACGTGGCGACGGATGTCCAGGGGCATCCGGGGTCGGATGAGAGGTTCGTCGTGAGAAGTGTCTCTGGCATGGCCGCACTGGCCGGTGCCGCCGTCATCGGCGGTGCAGCGCTGTTCGGGTTGGCCGGCACCGCGAACGCCCAGCCACAGTGCCCCGACGTCCACTGGATCGGCGCCGCGGGATCCGGTGAGCGTGGCGCCGAGGTGTCGATGAACGACGGCATGGGCCGCGTCATCTCCCGCTCCCGCGCCGACCTCGCGCAGTTCCTCCAGAGCGACGGCCGCACCATGACCGCCGAAGCCGTCGTGTACCCGGCGACCGAGGTGCCCGAGGACGGCGGCGTCCTGGACTGGGCCGGCTTCATCAGCAGCGTCGACGCCGGCACCGCCGCGCTGGCCAACCAGTACGCGACGTTCGTCCAGCAGTGCCCGACCAGCAAGGTGGTGCTCGCCGGATACTCCCAGGGCGCCATGGTCGTCCACCGCAACCTGCACACGCTCGGGGCCAGCCCCAACTTCGCCGGCGCGCTGCTGATCGCCGACGGCGACCGGCTGCCGACCGACCCGACCTACAACCTCGGATCAGTCACCTCGGTTCCCGGCGCCGGAAAGGGCGTCGCCCAGGACTGGCCGATCCTCGCGCACGCACCCGCGCCGCTGCCGCCGCACGTCGGTGCCCGCACGATCAGCGTGTGCGAACTCGGCGACGCGGTCTGTGATTACGACCCGGATGCCGAAGAGGTGACGGCGACCGGCGTGGCCGTCCACACCAGCTACGCCCGGGCGAGCAGCGGCGGGTACACCTGGACCGCACCGCTCTACCAGTTGCTCGGCCCGGCCGCCTCTGCCGACCCGGCGAATCCGATCACGGTCGCGGCCGGCTGAGCTATCCCTCTTTTCGGTGGGCCCGCGGACCGGGTCGGGGCTAGTCTGTGTTCGCCCGCGCGACCCACAGGAGCATGGCCATGTCGACCTTCTGGCGGTACATCCGCATCCAGCTGTTCGTGCTGCTGTGCGGCATCGTCGGCCCGATCTTCCTTGCCATCTACTTCTTGACCGGGCCGGATCCGATGCTGGAGTGGATGTTCTGGACGGGTCTGCTCATCACGGCCGCGGATGTGCTGATCGCTCTGGGCATCACGGCGTTCGGTGCCCACTCGGCGGCCAAGACGGCCGAACTCGAGGCGCGCGGTGTGCTGGCGCTCGCGCAGATCACCGGCATCCACGAGACGAACACCCGGATCAACGAACAGCCGCTGGTCAAACTGGACCTGTCCATCAGCGGGCCGGGTCTGACGCCGTTCGCCGCCCAGGACCGCGTGGTGGCCTCGGTCTCCCGGCTGCCGATGATCACCAACCGCACGCTCGTCGCGATCGTCGACCCCGCCACCAACGAATATCAGATCGATTGGGAGAGAA
This sequence comes from Mycobacterium sp. IS-1496, assembly GCF_001499995.1. Taxonomy (GTDB): domain Bacteria; phylum Actinomycetota; class Actinomycetes; order Mycobacteriales; family Mycobacteriaceae; genus Mycobacterium. The sequence goes on along the minus strand of NZ_LQIU01000045.1, from coordinate 40,205 downwards.
GCGCTCTGGTGGGCGGTCTGATGCCGGCGACGTTCACCGTCTCCGAGGACAATCACACCTACGACCTCACCGGGCAGTCCGGTCCGCTGCTGGAGATCCTGCAGATCCTCAAGACCCACGGCATCGGGATGAACAACATGGTCGACCTGCGCGCGAATCCGTCTGCCAGACAACAGGTCCAGGCCATCGTCCGGCGGGCCGCGGCGCAGCAGATGCCCCCGCCCGCGACCACGGCGCCGAGCGCCCCGGGCGGCGCGCCGACGGGTCCGTCGACCGCGCAGCGTCTGCAGGAACTCGAGACCCTGCGCGCGACGGGCGCCATCACCGACGCCGAGTACGCGGCGAAACGTCAGCAGATCATCGAAGCCCTGTAGTCAGGGCCCGGGAACCACCAGCACCGGCCGGTGGGCCGCGCGCAACGTCGCCCGGGCCACGCTGCCGAGCAGCACCTGGCGGATCGCGGACTGGCCGCGCGAACCCACCACGATCGTCGCGGCCCTGCGGTGTGCGGCCAGGCCGGTCAGCGCGTCGGCGACGGAGTGCTCCTTGGCTCCCGCCGGGGTGTCGACGTGTTCGGTGGCCACACCCTCGGGCGGCGCCTCGGTGATGCCCTGCCCGATCGACGCCACGACGATCTCGCGGCCCGGGAAGAGGTGCTGGGCGGCCGCCAGTGCGGTCCGGGCGCCACCGGACCCGTCCCATCCGACGACGACGGGACCGTCGGCCAGCGCGTCGTACTCGTCGGCCAGCATGGGTGCCGGCGCGACCAGCGTGGGGCGCGACGCGTAGTGCACGGCCATGTCCGACACGCTGCCCATCAGGGCCTGGGCGCCGCCGAGCCCGCGCGAGCCGACCAGCAGCACGTCCGCGGTCACCTGTTCGGCCAGCTGCGCGAGCACCAAACCCTCACCGCCCCAGGACCTTTTCACCAGCGGTTCGGCGTCCAGGCCGGCGGCCCGGGCCAGGGTGGTGCCGGTGGCCGCGATGCGCTGGGCTTCGCGTTCACCCTCCTTCTCGGTGCGCTCGACGAGTTCGCTGGCGCTGCCGACCGTGGCCCGCAGGCGCCGGCGCACCGGCTCGCTGGCGAACGGTGGAGTCCACAGCTGCGCCACCCAGGCGTGGGCCTGCGGCAGCAGCTTGCCGCCCACCTCGATGGCGGCGGTGGCGGCCGGTGAGCCGTCGTATCCGATGAGCACGCCGAGCGGCATGGGGACCTCCCTCGATTTCGACCGATCGTATGCGCCGCAGGCGCAGCGGTCACGCAACGTTCCTAGAACACGTTCCAGTTCGGCTGTTAGCCTGTCGGCAGTCTGATCGAAAGGAGCGTCGGTGAGCGCAGTTGAGGGCCCGCTGGCCGGTCGAGTCGCGATGATCACGGGGGCCGCCCGTGGCCAGGGCCGCGCGCATGCCGTCCGCCTCGCCGCCGAGGGCGCCGACATCATCGCGATCGACATCTGCGCTCCGGTGCACGAGACCATCACCTATCCCGCGGCCACGGCCGAAGACCTCGCCGAGACGGTGCGCGCGGTCGAGGCGACGGGACGCAAGGTGCTCGCCCGTGAGGTCGACGTCCGTGACCTCGCCGCGCTCGAGCAGGTGGTCGCCGACGGCGTCGAACAGTTCGGCCGGCTCGACATCCTGGTGGCCAACGCCGGCGTGCTGAGCTGGGGCCGGCTGTGGGAGATGTCCGAGGACCAGTGGGACGCCGTCATCGAGGTCAACCTCAACGGCACGTGGAAGACCATCCGCGCCGTGGTGCCCGCGATGATCGAGGCGGGCAACGGCGGGTCGATCATCATCGTGAGTTCCTCGGCGGGCCTCAAGGCGACCCCGGGCAACGGCCACTACGCGGCGTCCAAGCACGGCCTGACCGCGTTGACGAACGGCTTGGCGCTCGAGGCGGGGGAGTACGGCATCCGGGTCAACTCCATCCACCCGTACTCCATCGACACCCCGATGATCGAGCGCGACGCGATGATGGAGATCTTCGCCAAGCATCCCAGCTACCTGCACAGCTTCGCGCCGATGCCGCTGCATCGCGTGGACTCCGACGGCAAGAAGGGCCTGCAGGAGTTCATGACGGCAGAAGAGGTCGCCGACGTGGTGGCCTGGCTGGCCGGTGACGGATCGGCCACGTTGTCCGGTAGCCAGATCGCCGTCGACCGCGGCGTGATGAAGTACTGAGCTAAGCCCGGTCGGCCAGCAACTCCGCGAATCTGTCGACAGCCCAGTCGATTTCGTCGGCGGTGATGACCAACGGCGGGGCGAACCTCAGCGTCGAACCGTGGGTGTCCTTGACCAGCACGCCGCGTTCGGCCAGGGCCAGGCTGATCTGCTTGCCGGTGCCCAGTGCGGGGTCGACGTCGACACCGGCCCACAGTCCTTTACCGCGCACCGCCACGACACCGTGGCCGACGAGGCCGCGCAGTCGCGCGTGCAGATGCTCGCCGAGTTCTGCCGCGCGCCTCTGGAATTCACCGGTGTTCAGCAGGTCGATGACCGCTGAGCCGACCGCCGCCGCCAACGGGTTGCCGCCGAACGTCGAGCCGTGCTCACCGGGATGCAGCACGCCCAGCACGTCACGGTCGCCCACCACGGCCGACAGGGGCAGGACGCCACCGCCCAGCGCCTTGCCGAGCAGGTACAGATCGGGGACCACGCCCCGGTGGTCGCAGGCGAACGTGCGCCCGGTGCGCGCCAGACCCGATTGGATCTCGTCGGCGATCAGCAACACGCCCCGTTCTGTGCAGACACGGCGCACCCGCGGCAGGTAGTCGTCGGGCGGGACGACGATCCCGGCCTCACCCTGGATCGGTTCCAGCAGCACCGCGACGGTGTGGTCGTCGACGGCGGCGGCCAGTGCGTCGGCGTCACCGAACGGCACCGCGCGAAAACCCGGCGTGTACGGGCCGAAGCCGCGCCGCGCGGACTCGTCGTCGGAGAAGCTGATGATCGTGGTGGTGCGGCCGTGGAAGTTGTTGCGCGCCACCACGATGGTGCCCAGGCCGGCGGGTACGCCCTTGACGTCGGTGCCCCATTTGCGGGCCACCTTGATCCCGCTCTCGACGGCCTCGGCGCCGCTGTTCATCGGCAGCACCATGTCCTTGCCGCACAGCCCGGCCAGCGCCTGGCAGAACGGGGCCAGCCGGTCGGAGTGGAACGCGCGGCTGACCAGCGTGACGGCGTCGAGTTGGGCGTGGGCGGCCGCGACGATCCGGGGGTGGCGGTGGCCGAAGTTCACCGCGGAGTACGCGGCCAGGCAGTCGAGGTAGCGCCGTCCCTCCACGTCGGTGATCCACGCGCCCTCCGCCGTGGCGGCCACCACCGGCAGCGGGGAGTAGTTGTGCGCGACGTGGCGGCGCTCGGCGGCGATCAGCGCGTCGGTAGCCGTCGCGTGATCGGTGGCCGTGGTGTGATCGGTGACGGTCATGGATGCACCTCCAGCGTGCAGCATTTGACGGAGCCGCCGCCCTTGAGCAGCTCGGACAGGTCGACGCCGACCGGGTCGAAGCCCGCCGCCCGCAGTTGCCCGGCGAAGCCCGTCGCCGCCGCCGGGAGGACGACGTTGCGCCCGTCGGAGACCGCGTTGAGGCCGAGGACGTGCGCGTCGGTGGCGCCGACCTCGATCGCGTCGGGAAACAGCGCCCGCAGGTGGGCGACCAATGCGCCGTCGAAGGCCGGCGGGTAGAACGCGACCGTGGTGTCGTCGAGCACGGCCAGCGCGGTGTCGAGGTGGTAGAACCGCGGGTCGACCAGTTCGAGGCTGACGACGGGCAGGCCGACCGCCGCCCCGATCTCGTGATGCGCCCGGATATCGGTGCGAAAGCCGTATCCGGCCAACAGGATCCGCCCCGCCACGAGCAGATCGCCCTGGCCCTCGTTGACGTGCTCGGTGCGCACCGGGACGTATCCGTGGCGGGTCATCCATTCCGCGTAGGCGTGCGCTTCGGGGGCACGCTGCGGATGGGCGAACCGGGCGAGAACCGCGTGTCCGTCGACCAGCACTCCGCCGTTGGCGGCATAGACCATGTCGGGTAGGCCGGCGACGGGTTCGAGCAGTTCCACGGTGTGGCCGAGTTCCTTGTACGTGCGGCGCAAGCTGTCCCACTGGTCCAGGGCGCGGTGGGTGTCGACCGTCGTGGTGGGATCCATCCACGGGTTGATCGCGTACTCGACGGCGAAGAAGGTGGGCGGGGTCATCGCGTAATGGCGGATCCGCGACGTGCGGGTGACCGGGAACGGCATGGATCGACGATATGTGGGCGCCTACGTGCAAACAATCGCCGAACATTGCGTCTGCAGGCGCGATCTGTTGTGCTGAGAGCGTCTCAGTGGTGATCTGTTGCGTGGGAGGGTCATGGACCGGTTGGACGACACCGACGAACGCATTCTGGCCGAACTCAACGAGCATGCGCGCGCCACGTTCGCCGAGATCGGTCAGCGGGTCAACCTGTCGGCGCCCGCGGTCAAGCGCCGAGTGGACCGGATGCTCGACGACGGCGTGATTCGCGGCTTCACCACCGTCGTCGACCGTAACGCGCTGGGCTGGTACACCGAGGCGTACGTACTGGTGTTCTGCCACGGAACCATTGCGCCGGAACGGCTTCGGGCGGCCTGGGTGGACATCCCCGAGGTGGTCAGCGCGGCGACGGTCACCGGCACCGCCGACGCCGTCCTCCATGTGCTGGCCCGCGATATGCGTCACCTCGAGGAGGCGCTGGAACGCATCCGTTCCAGCGCGGACATCGAGCGCAGCGAGAGCATCGTGGTGCTGTCGAACCTGATCGAGCGCGCGCTGCCCTGAGTTACCCGAATCACAGGGTGGCGTACCGATCCGGCGACCCATCGTGTACAACCACCACGTGAGTACTTCAGGTGGCATCGTCATCGTCGGCGGCGGTCTCGCAGCGGCCCGCACCGCCGAGCAGCTGCGGCGTTCGGAGTATCCCGGCCCGGTCACCATCGTCAGCGACGAGGACCATCTGCCGTACGACCGGCCGCCGCTGTCCAAGGAAGTGCTGCGCAGCGAGACCGACGACGTCACGCTCAAGCCCGCCGAGTTCTACCAGGAGAACGACATCACGGTGCTGCTCGGCGCCGGTGCGGCCACCCTGGACACCGTCGGCAAGACGATCACGCTGACCGACGGGCGCGAGATCGGCTACGAGGAGCTGGTGATCGCGACGGGGCTGGTGCCCAAGCGGATCCCGACGTTCCCCGACCTCACCGGCATCCACGTCCTGCGCAACTTCGACGAGAGCCTCAAGCTGCGCGAGGAGGCCGGTTCGGCGCGGCGCGCGGTGGTGATCGGCGCCGGGTTCATCGGCTGCGAGGTCGCCGCGAGCCTGCGCAAACTCGACGTCGAGGTGGTTCTGGTCGAACCGCAGCCCGCGCCGCTGGCATCGGTGCTCGGTCAGCAGATCGGCGAACTGGTCGCCCGGTTGCACCGCGCCGAAGGTGTCGACGTGCGCTGCGGTGTCGGTGTGGCCGAGGTCAAGGGGCAGGACCGGGTGCAGTCGGTCGTCTTGTCCGACGGCACCGAGGTCGAGGCCGACCTCGTCGTGGTCGGCATCGGTTCACGCCCGGCCACCGACTGGCTCGACGGCAGCGGCATCACGCTGGACAACGGCGTGGTGTGCGACGCCGAGGGCCGCTCCAGCGCACCGCACGTGTGGGCGATCGGCGACGTCGCGTCGTGGCTCGACACCGTCGGCAACCAAGTGCGCGTGGAACATTGGAGCAACGTCGCCGACCAGGCGCGGGTAATGGTGCCCGCGATGCTCGGCCAGGACGTCCCGGGCGTGGTCTCGGTGCCGTACTTCTGGAGTGACCAGTACGACGTGAAGATCCAGTGCCTCGGCGAGCCGGAGGCCGACGACACCGTGCACATCGTCGAAGACGACGGCCGCAAGTTCCTGGCGTACTACGAACGCGACGGCGTGGTGGCCGGCGTGGTCGGCGGCGGGATGCCCGGCAAGGTGATGAAGACCCGCAACAAGATCGCCAAGGGCGCGCCGATCGCCGACGTTCTCGGCTAGCCGGCGACTTCGGCGCGCTCACGTGCGCTGAGCGTACGTAAGCGCGCCGAAATCGCGTCAGAACTCGCCGAGGTAGAACCGGGCGCCCTGATCGTCGACGCATTCGGCCATCACGCCGTAGGGCTGGCGGTTGGGTTCCTGCAGCACCGAACCGCCCGCCTCCCTGACCCGGCGCACCGCGTCGTCGATGTCGGCGACCGTCCACATCGGCACGGTCGACGCACGCGCGCTGCCGCCCGCGATCCCCGTCATCGGCTGGGCGTTCTCGACCTGCCAGCCGTCGTCGACCCGGCCCGATTCGAAGGTCCACGACAGCACCCGGCCGTAGAACTCCCGGAACAGCGCGGAGTCGGGCACCTCGTGGGTGAGGTAGGACAGTTCGCCGGGACCGGTGCCGTTGAGCGCGGGCCGCGGTGTCGGCCGTGACGGCGTGAACACCGCGAACGCGCGGCCGAGCGGATCGGTGGCGTCGAGTGTGGTGCCGAAGTCGTGTTCGGTTGTCGCGCCGGGTGTTCCGCCTGCGGCGACGATCGCCTGCCGTGCGCCGTCGAGATCGTCGACCGCATAGCAGCAGAACAGCGTGGCGGGTCCGTCGCCGGCGAAGATCCCGGTGGGCAGGTCGGTGTTGGTGACCTGGCGGCTGGCCGGATCGTAGATCCACCCCAGCACGTGGCCGTAGAACGCGGCGGCCCGTTCGGCGTCGCGCGTCCACAGCGACACGTACCCGACGTCGCCGTGCCGGATCGGCGAGCCCGCCCCGGTGGCCGGCCCGGACAGCATCCAGCGGTGTCCGAACGGGTCGACGATCACCGCGGTGCGGGACCCGTGCGCCTCGTACGGTTCCCGCTGCACACGCGCGCCCCGCTCGTGGGCCCGGCGCAACGCCGCGTCGGTGTCGGTCACCTGCAGCATCAGGCTCACCGAGACATGCTCGGCCGCAGGCGCTTTCACGCCGAGTTCGGGAAACTCGTCGGCCAGGTAGAGCATGCCACCGGACAGCGTGAGTTCCGCGTGGCCGATGCGGCCGTCGTCCATCACGATCGGTTCACCGGCCAGCGTCGCGCCGAACGCCTCGGCGTACCAGTCGATGGCCGCCCGGGCATCTGCCACGGCCAGGTAGGGCAGCGCGGCCGGGCGGGTGACGGCGGCCAGCGCGGTATCGGTTCCACTCATCTCGACTCCTTCGGTGTGATCGGGCAATCTGAGCGCCGACTCCAGGCGGGCGCGCAGCCGCGCCGCGAACGCCGGGTCGGGCTGGACCGGAAGCTCGTCACCGTGCAGAACCCACAGCGGGTCCGTGTGGTCGTTCACGGCGTGCCTCCTTCCGGGTAGTGCGAGCGGAATGCACGGCGGGCCCGCACCAGCAGCGCCTCGGTGGCGTGCACCGTCCGGCCGATCAACTCGGCGCATTCGGGGACCGAGCAGCCGTCGAGGTAGCGCAGCGCGAGCACCATCCGATGGTGTTCGGGCAGTCGCGCCAGCACGCTCTCGGCGATGATCCGGTCCAGTTCGGCGTCCCAGCCGTCGACGGGCTCACCGGGTTCGGGCACATCGGCGACCGGAACGGCGTGCCGATCGTGCCTGCGCCGGTAGTGGTCGGCCAGCTTGTGCCGCGCCACCCCGATCAGCCACGGCACGCTGATCGGCGCGGAGGTGCCCCGCCGGGCAGCGTCCATCGCCGCCAGGAAGGTCTCCGACGTCAGGTCCTCGGCGGTTCCGCGGTCCGGACAACGCCTGACGAAGTAGCCGTACACCGTTGGCAGGGCGTCGTCATAGAGCGCCAGCAGGGCCCGCGGAGCGTCCGCACCGTCAGGTTCGCCGCTCACACCCTCATCGTCGCCGTTGCGCGCCGAACTCCGACGCCCTTCGGGTCAATGCAGCGCGCGCAGTCCGTCGCGTACGGTGTCGAACGCGTCGCCGAGCGCCTGCGCCAGCGACACCGCCTCGTCGGCCAGCCACTGCTCGTAGGCCGACAGCGCCACCCCGAGCATCGTCCACGCCACCGTCTGCGGCACGAGATCCTGGGCCTTGCCCCCGATCCGGCCGGCCACGAAGCGGGCGATCACGGCCCGCCAGCCGGCGTACATGGTCATCGAATACGCTTGCAGCGCATCGGTTTGCAGAATGACGCGCATCCGCTGGCGGTGCCTGGCGGTCTCCGCGGCGTCGAACCTGTTGAACGCCAGCAGCGCGGCCCGCAGCGCTTCGTCGACGGGGACGGCGGGGTCGAGATCGTCGAACAGGTGCTGCATGTGCTCGAGGTGCGCGTCGAAGTCGCCCCAGGGGATCGCGTTCTTGGACGAGTAGTAGCGGAACAGCGTGCGCCGGGCAATCCCCGCGGCGGCGGCCACGTCCTCGACGCTGACCTCGTCGAACCCACGCGCGGCGAACAGTTCGAGCGCGACGTCGGCGATGTGGTCCTGGGTGGTGGAGCGACGCCGGCCCACGCGAGGGGCGGAGTCCTGCCGCATGACAATCCACCCCTTCCGTTCTGGCACTCGATGCCATATCCTAGGCGACCTAGGTCACATCTCAGTGACCCTACGCGACGAAAGGCAGTGCTCATGGAGCCCAATCAGCACGTTGAAGCCGACACCGAACTGGTCACCGAGACGCTGGTCGAAGAGGTCTCGATCGACGGGATGTGCGGGGTCTACTGACCGTGACGGCGCCTGTTGCGTTCGACCCCGATCTGCGGTGGCGGCTGCACCATCAGGTGGCGGTGCGACCCGAACCGTTCGGGGCGCTGCTGTACCACTTCGGGACCCGCAAGCTGTCGTTCCTGAAGAACCGCACGATCGTCGACGTGGTGAACTCCCTGGCCGATCACCGCGACGCCCGTTCCGCTTGCCGCGCAGCGGGTGTCGACGACGCGCAACAGGCGCCGTACCTGCACGCCCTCGGCGTGCTCGTCCAATCCAAGATGCTCGTCTGCGAGGAGAAACCCGCATCATGACTTCCGTCGTTCCGGGCGCAGCGCCCGTGCCGCGCCTGGTCGAGCAGTTCGAGCACGGCCTCGACGCGCCGATCTGTCTCACGTGGGAACTCACCTACGCCTGCAACCTGGCCTGCGTGCACTGCCTGTCCTCGTCGGGCAAACGCGATCCGCGCGAGCTGTCCACGCAGCAGTGCAAGGACATCATCGACGAGCTCGAACGTATGCAGGTGTTCTACGTCAACATCGGTGGCGGGGAACCCACCGTGCGGCCGGACTTCTGGGAGCTGGTCGACTATGCGACCGCCCACCACGTCGGGGTGAAGTTCTCCACCAACGGTGTGCGCATCACCCCGGAGGTCGCCGCCAAGCTGGCCGCCAGCGACTACGTCGACGTCCAGATCTCCCTCGACGGCGCGACCGCGGAGATCAACGACGCGGTCCGCGGCCCCGGCTCCTTCGCGATGGCCGAGCGCGCCCTGGAGAACCTCGCCGCCGCGGGGTTCAAGGACGCCAAGATCTCCGTCGTGGTCACCCGGCACAACGTCGGCCAGCTCGACGACTTCGCGGCGCTGGCGAGCCGGTACGGCGCCACGCTGCGCATCACCAGGTTGCGTCCCTCCGGCCGTGGCGCCGACGTGTGGGACGATCTGCACCCCACCGCCGAACAGCAGGTGCAGCTCTACAACTGGCTGGTGGCCAAGGGTGAGCGGGTGCTCACCGGCGATTCGTTCTTCCACCTCTCCGGGCTGGGTGAGCCGGGTGCGCTGGCCGGGCTGAACCTCTGCGGCGCCGGACGCGTGGTCTGCCTGATCGACCCGGTGGGCGACGTGTACGCCTGCCCGTTCGCCATCCACGACAAGTTCCTGGCCGGAAACATCTTGTCGGACAACGGGTTCAAGAACGTCTGGCAGAACTCCGAACTGTTTCGCGAACTGCGTGAACCGCAGTCGGCGGGTGCCTGCAGCGGCTGCGGGCACTACGACGCCTGCCGCGGCGGGTGCATGGCGGCGAAGTTCTTCACCGGTCTGCCGCTCGACGGTCCCGACCCGGAGTGCGTGCAGGGTTACGGTGCGCCGGCGCTCGAACTCGACCGGGTCAAGCCCAAGCCCAGCGGCGACCACTCGCGCGGGACCAAGCAGAAAGGCCCGATCCCGCTGAAACTGCTGACCAAGCCGCCCGCTCGGCTGTGTGACGAAAGCCCGGTGTAGTCATGGCGCGCGATACCTGGTTCGAGACGGTCGCCATCGCCCAGCAGAGGGCGAAGAAGCGGCTGCCCAAGTCCGTCTACTCCTCGCTGATCTCCGCCAGCGAGAAGGGCGTGACGGTCTCCGACAACGTGGAGTCCTTCTCCGAGCTCGGCTTCGCCCCGCACGTCCTCGGTGTCGCCGAGAAGCGTGACCTGTCGACAACGGTGATGGGGCAAGAGATCTCGATGCCGGTCATGATCTCTCCGACCGGCGTGCAGGCCGTCGACCCCGACGGCGAGGTGGCGGTGGCCCGCGCGGCGGCCGCTCGCGGCACCGCGATGGGGTTGTCCTCGTTCGCCAGCAAGCCGATCGAAGAGGTCATCGCCGCCAACCCCAAGCTGTTCTTCCAGATCTACTGGCTGGGCGGCCGGGAGGCGATCCTGGAGCGGGCGCAGCGAGCCAAGGAGGCCGGCGCGGTCGGGCTGATCGCCACGACCGACTGGAGTTTCTCCCACGGCCGCGACTGGGGCAGCCCGAAGATCCCCGAGCAGATGAACCTCAAGACGATGTTGAGGATGTCGCCCGAGGTGCTCACCAAGCCGCGCTGGCTGTGGGACTTCGGCAAGACGCTGAGCGCGCCCGACCTGCGGGTCCCCAACCAGGGCCGCCGCGGTGAGCCCGGACCGCCGTTCTTCCAGGCCTACGGCGAGTGGATGGGTACGCCGCCGCCCACCTGGGAGGACATCGCCTGGTTGCGCGAGCGGTGGGACGGTCCGTTCATGCTCAAGGGAATCGTGCGGGTGGACGACGCCAAACGCGCTGTTGACGCGGGTGTTTCAGCCATCTCGGTGTCCAATCACGGCGGCAACAACCTCGACGGCACGCCGGCCGCCATCCGTTGCCTGCCCGCCGTCGCCGACGCCGTCGGTGACCAGGTCGAGGTCCTGCTCGACGGCGGTATCCGTCGCGGCGGCGACGTCGTCAAGGCCCTGGCGCTCGGCGCCCGCGCCGTGATGATCGGCCGGGCCTACCTGTGGGGACTCGCCGCCAACGGACAGGCCGGCGTCGAGAACGTCCTGGACATCCTCCGCGGCGGCATCGACTCTGCGCTGATGGGGCTCGGACGTGCCTCGATTCACGATCTGGGGCCGGACGACATCCTCGTGCCCAACGGGTTCACCCGTGCGCTCGGCCTGCCTGCCGGGAACGACAACTGATCGGCTGAGCCACTTGTTGTGACACAGGGGGCAGACGGTGCTGCCGGGGTGGAATCTTTTCAATCCCGTACACCAACAACCGGCGCACGCCAGGTGAATTCGGCTTACCATCGCGGGGTGGCTTTTCCCCGCGAGCTGGGGAACTCGACGTCGAGGCAGCTGCGCACCACGTCGACGGCGTTGATGGTTCCCCTAGGTTCCACCGAGCAGCATGGACCTCACCTTCCGCTGGACACCGACACCCGCATCGCCGCCGCGGTGGCCCGCGCGGTCGCGGGCACGCTGCCGCCGTCCTGGTCGCTGGCGCCCGCCATCGGCTACGGCGCCAGCGGTGAACACGAGAGTTTCCCCGGCACCATCTCGATCGGCACCGCCGCACTGCGGCTACTGCTGGTCGAATTCGGCAGGTCGGCCACCAACTGGGCGTCGCGGGTGGTGTTCCTCAACGGCCACGGCGGCAACACCGAGGCGCTCGCCGGCGCGACCGCGCTGCTGCGCTACGAGGACCGCGACGTCGCCTGGTGCCCGTGCATCGCCGAGAATGCCGACGCACACGCCGGCCACACCGAAACGTCCGTAATGCTGCACATCTCGCCCGGCGACGTGCACACCGACCACTGGGAGCGCGGCAACACGGCACCGCTGCGCGACCTGATGCCGCAGCTGCGCCAGGGCGGTGTCGCGGCGGTCAGCGAGGTCGGCGTGCTCGGTGACCCCACGACGGCCACCGACACCGACGGCGGACGACTGTTCGACGAGATGGTGCGGCACTGCACCGACCGGATCACGCGCTGGGCCCCGGACCGCAACGGGATGCTGCGGTGACCGGGCCCCGGCTGCCCGACGGGTTTGCCGTACAGGTCGACCGGCGGGTCAAGGTGCTCGGTGAGGGTGCGGCGCTGCTCGGCGGGTCGCCCACCCGGTTGCTGCGGCTGGCCCCGGCCGCCCAGACCATGCTCAGCGGCGGCCGCCTCGAGGTGCACGACGCGACGAGCGCCCAGCTGGCCCGCACCCTGCTCGACGCCACCGTCGCCCACCCACGCCCCGCGAGCGGCCCCTCGCACCGTGACGTGACCATCGTCATCCCGGTGCGCGACAACCTCTTCGGACTACAGCGCCTCGTCGGTTCGTTGCGCGGTCTGCGGGTCATCGTCGTCGACGACGGGTCCGCGACACCGGTCGAGCCCAGCGACATGGCCGGTGTGCACTGCGATGTGCAGCTGATCCGGCACGACCGCAGCCGAGGGCCCGCGGCTGCCCGCAACACCGGCGCCGCGGCGTGCTCGACGGACTTCGTCGCCTTCCTCGACTCCGACGTCCTCCCCCGACGAGGCTGGCTCGAAGCTTTGCTGGGACACTTCTGCGACCCGGCGGTGGCGTTGGTGGCGCCGCGCATCGTGGGGCTGGGCACCGCCGACAACCCGGTGGCGCGGTACGAGGCGGTGCGCTCCTCGCTCGATCTGGGGCACCGGGAAGCGCCCGTGGTGCCCTACGGTCCGGTGTCCTACGTGCCGAGCGCCGCGATCATCTGCCGGCGGCGCACGCTCGAGGAGGTCGGCGGCTTCGACGAGACGCTGCACTCGGGTGAGGACGTCGACCTGTGCTGGCGGCTCGTGGAGGCCGGAGCCCGGTTGCGCTACGAACCGATCGCCCTGGTCGCCCACGACCACCGGACCGACCTGGGGGAGTGGTTCCTGCGCAAGGCCTTCTACGGCAAGTCCGCGGCGCCGCTGTCGGTGCGGCATCCGGGCAAGACCGCGCCCCTGGTGATCTCGGGATGGACGTTGGTGACCTGGGTGCTGATGGCGATGGGCAGCTGTATCGGTTACCTCGCGTCGGTGCTCGTCGCCGGTTGGACCGCGCGGCGGGTGGCCAATTCGTTGCGTTCGGTGGAGACCGGGCCCCGGCAGGTGGCCGCGATCGCCGTGCACGGACTGTGGTCGGCGGCGCTGCAACTGGCGTCGGCGATCTGCCGGCACTACTGGCCGATCGCTCTGCTGGCGGCGCTGGTGTCGCGTCGCTGCCGGCAGGCGGTGCTGATCGCCGCGGTGGTCGACGGCGTCGTCGACTGGGCCGCCCGGCGCCGCACCACCGACGACGACACCCAACAGGTCGGGTTGCTGACCTATGTGCTGCTGCGCCGGCTCGACGACATCGCCTACGGACTCGGGCTGTGGACCGGGGTGGTGCGCGAACGGCACCTCGGTGCGCTCAAACCGCAGATCCGAACATAAAGGCTGCCTTGCCCACAGCCACCGCTCGCGCTCGTGACGTGCTCATCGTCGGCGCCGGAAGTGCCGGATCAGTGCTGGCCGAGGGGCTTTCCGCCGATCCGCAGTGCCACGTCACCGTGGTCGAGGCCGGACCGGCACCGTCCGACCCGCGGGTGGCGCAGCAGATCAGCGACGGGCTGCGGCTGCCGATCGGCACCGCCAGTTCGGTGGTCCGGCACTACCAGACCACCCTCACCGACGAACCCGTCCGTCGCACGCAGATCACCCGGGGTGCGGTCGTCGGCGGGTCGGGCGCGGTCAACGGCGGATACTTCTGCCGCGGGCTGCCCGCCGATTTCGACGGGTGGGGAATCCCCGGCTGGGCGTGGCGCGATGTGCTACCGCATTTCCGGGCGATCGAGACCGACCTCGACTTCGGTGGGCCGTTGCACGGCCGGAACGGACCCATCCGGATCAGCCGGGTACGCGACTTCGACGGATGCACCGCGTCTTTCGTCGAGGCCACCCGGCGTGCCGGCTTCCGGTGGGTCGAGGATCTGAGCGGACTCGACGCGGGGGTGTCCGCCGACGGCGTCGGTGCGGTGCCGCTGAACGTCGACAGCGGAACCCGCGTCGGACCGGGCGGGGCGTTCCTGCAGCCGGCGCTGGAACGTGACAACCTCGACCTGCTGTGCGACACGCGGGCCACGCGGGTCCACATCGCGCGGGGCCGGGCGGTGGCCGTCGAATGCGCGGGTCCCGCGGGTCCCCGAACTCTGACGGCGGACCGGATCGTGCTCTGTGCCGGAGCGATCGCCACCGCACAGCTGCTGATGCTGTCCGGTGTCGGACCTGCGGATGCGTTGCGCGAGTTGGGAATCGGTGTGTGGGCGGATCTGCCCGTCGGTGCGTCCACCTCCGACCACCCGGAATGGGTGATTCCGGTGGGGTGGACGCCGACGCACGACCTGCCGCCACTGGAGGCGGTGCTGACCACCGAGTCGGGTCTCGAGATCCGGCCCTACACATCGGGTTTCGTGGCGATGGTGCACGGTCCCGGGCACGACCCGGCCGACAGTCCACACATCGGCGTGGCGTTGATGCGGCCGCGGTCGAGGGGCCGCCTCACGCTCGCGTCTGCCGATCCGCTGGTCCCTCCGCTGATCGAACACCGCTACGACAGCGAACCCGACGATGTGTCCGACCTCGCCGCAGGAGCCGCGATGGCGCACGAGATCATCAGCGGCACAGTGTCTTCGGGCGATCCGTCCTGGTCGACGTCACAGCATCTGGCCGGGACGGCGCCGATGGGGGGCGATGACGACCCGCGGGCGGTGCTCGACGGGCAGTGCCGGGTGCGCGGCGTCGACGGGCTGTGGGTGGCCGACGGTTCGGTGATGCCCGCCATCACCAGCCGAGGCCCGCATGCGACGATCGCGATGATCGGTCACCGGGCGGTGGAGTTCATCGCGGGCTGAGCGGTGCCGGCGCCTCGGCCAGGCGGGTGACGGCCCTCGTGAGAGCCTACGGCGCAACCTCCGTGGGCGCCGACTCGTGCTGGTCTACCCTCCGCAGTCGCCGGATCGCGGCCCACTGCCGTCCGTCTCGGCCGGGCGACCAGATCGCCACGAACACCGCCCCGACCACCAGTAGCGCCGAGAGCACGAACAACGCTTGGTCGGCGGCCTGCATGAACGCGTCTCGGGCGAAGTCGGCCAACTGCTCGCCCTGCGGACCCATCTGTTCGGAGATCGACAGCGCATGGGCCAGCGAATCGGTTGCGGCGTCGCGTATCCGCTCGGGCATAGCGCCGAGCTTCGGGGCCAGCGCGTTCTGGTACACGGCGGCCAGGACCGATCCCGCCACCGCGATGCCGACGGCGGCGCCGACCTCGCGGGTGGCGTCGTTGACCGCCGAGGCCACGCCCTGCTTCTCGTCGGGCACGGCGTTCATGATCGCCGAAGTCGTCGGCGCCGTGCACAGTCCGATGCCCGACGCAGCGAGCAGCATCGGCCACATGAGGTCCAGGAAGGTCGCGTCGGCCGCCAGGAACCGCATGAGGAACAGGCCCGAGGCAAGCAGGAGCAGGCCGACCGTGACCGCGAAGCGCAGACCCACCTTCGGCAGATACAGCGGCAGTGTGCCGCCGAGAATCAGCACCGGGAAGGCCAACGGCGAGAGGGCGAATGCGGTCTCCAGCGCGCTGTAGCCCATGACCAGCTGCATGAACTGCATTGCGACGTAGAAGAACCCGAAGTTCGCGATGAACAGGAACGTGATGCCTGCGGCGCCGGTGGCGAAATCCGGTCGCCGGAAGAGCCGGACATCGAGTAGCGGATGCGCACGGCGCAGCTGCACCACGGCGAACAGCCCCGCCAGCACCACCCCGGCGCCCAGGCAGCCGAGCACGGCCGGGTCGGTCCACCCCCGCACGGGCGCCTCGACGACGCCGAGCACGAAGACCGCGATCGCGGTGCCGACCAGCACCGCGCCGATCCAGTCGATCGGCGTGGCGGTCTCGTCGCGGGAGGAGCCGATGGTGCAGGTCGCCACGAACATCAGCAGCGCCCCGCCGGCGAACATGTAGAAGATCGACTGCCACGAGAAGTAGTGCAGGAGAATGCCGGTGCCGAGGAAGCCGAAGATCGCGCCCGACCCCGCCACGCCGGCCCAGATGCCGACGGCCTTGTTGCGCTCGGACTTCGGGAACGCGGCGGTGAGCAGCGAGAGCGTGGCGGGCATGATGAGCGCCGCACCGACGCCGGCGGCGGCCCGCGCGATGATGATCTGCATCGGGCTGTCGAACAGCACTGGGGCCAGCGAGGCCACGGCGAAGATCGCGAGGCCCACCAGGAGCGCACCCCGCCGGCCGTAGCGGTCGCCGATGGCGCCCGCCGGCAGCAGCAGGCAGGCCAGCGCCAGCGTGTAGCCGTCGACGATCCAGGTCAACTGGGACTGCGTCGCGGAGGTCTGCAGCGCGATGTCGGGCAGCGCGGCGTTGAGCGCCACCATCGACGAGATCACCATCAACACGTCGACGCTGGCGACGGCGAGCAGCCAGATCCGCTTCCGGTTGGACAGTGCGGCGCTCTCGGTGTCGTCGAGTCCGGTGCGTGGGAGGGTGTCGACCATGTCGTCTCTCTTCAGCAAGGTTTCGAGAGCGCGCCCCCAAAACGTGTAACGAGACTAACAGTCTCGTAGCAAGACCGATAGTCTTGTTACCCGCCTGGGAGATGATGTAAACGATGACTGAAGCCAGCGGTGACCCGCGCCCCGCCCGTTCGCGCGCCCGCCTGCTCGAGGCCGCGACGACGTTGCTGCGCACGGGTGGGCCCCACGCGGTGACGATCGATGCGGTCACCCGCACCGCCAACGTCGCCAGGGCCACGCTCTACCGGCATTTCACCGGCGCCAACGATCTGCTGGCCGCGGCGTTCCAGAGCCTGTTGCAGCCGGCGCCGATGCCACCGGTCGAGGGCGGCCTACGCGACCAGCTGATCGCCGTGGTCGTCGGCTGGGCCGATGCCATCTCGGAGGTGCCCACCACCCTGGCCGCGATGACGTGGCTCGCCTCCGGGCCCGACCTCGGGCCGTGGGCCGAGGCGCGCGATCCCAACGCGGGCAGCTCCGTCGCCTCGCTGCGCGAGCGGATTCTGCAGTCCTACGCCGCACCGTTCGACGCGATCTTCGACGGCCCCGCGGCCACCGACCTCGACCTCGACGAGAAGGGCCGCATCCAGGCCATCGCCCTGCTCATCGGTCCGCTGATCCTCGGCCGGATGAGCACCCTGGCCGACTTCGACTACCGTGCCTGCGCCGAGGCGGCCGTGGACGGCTTTCTGGCCACCCACACCGTCAGCGCAAGGAGTACCGGATCGGCAGGTGCTTGAGTCCGCCGACGAAGACGGTGGACGACAGTTCGGGCTCGCCGGCCAGCTCGATGTGGTCCAGGCGCGGCAGCAGTTCGGTGAACAGGCTGTTCATCTCCATCCGCGCGAGTGCGGCGCCCAGGCAGAAGTGCACGCCGTAGCCGAAGGCGAGGTGCTTGTTCGGGTCGCGGCTCACATCGAAGCGGAACGGCTCGTCGAAGATCTCTTCGTCCCGGTTCGCGGAAACGTAAGCGAGATAGACTGATTCGCCTTTCGCGATCGGCACGCCCCGCACCTCGGTGTCCTCGGCTGCGGTGCGCATGAACTCCTTGACCGGGGTGGACCAGCGGATCATCTCCTCCACCGCCGTGCCCATGAGCCCGGGATCGTCCTTGAGGCGCTGCATCTCGCCCGGGTTCTCGATGAGTGCGAGGAGGCCGCCCGAGATCGCATCCTTGGTGGTGTCATGGCCGGCGCTGGCCACGATCACGTAGTAGGACGCGGTGTCGACCTCGGAGAGCGGTTCACCGTCGATGCGGCCGTTGGCGATCGCGGATGCCAGGTCGCCGGTCGGGTGCTCCCGCCGCGAGGCCGTCAGTCGGGCGAAGTAGTCGAAGAAGTCGAGCAGCACCGCCATCTGCTCCTCCGGCGTGGTGCCGCGTTTGTACTCTTCGTCGTCGCCGCCGAACAACTCCTGGGTCAGGGCGTGCATCCGGCCGAAATCCTCTTCGGGCAATCCGAGCAGCGACATGATCACGTACAGCGGGAAGTTGACCGCGATCTCGGTGACGAAGTCGCACTCCGGGCCGATGTCGCGCATCCTGTCGACGTAGCGTTTGGCGAGCTCGTCGACGCGAACCTTCAAGTCGCGCATGGCTTTCGGGCGGAACCAGTCCGCGCCGATGGCCCGCACCTTGCGGTGGTGGGGGTCGTCCATGTGGATCAGCGTCCGCAGGCCCATGCCGGCCTCGAGCTGCGCCTTGGCGAGGTCGTCGGCCTCCGCGGTGGACAGCAGCGGACGCGGCTCCGACAGGAAGAGGTCGTTGGCCCGTTCGATCGCCATGATGTCGGCGTGTTTGGTGATCGCCCAGAACGGCCGGTACGGCGGGTTGTCCACCCACGCCACCGGATTGTTGGCCCGTAAGTGGGTCAGAGCCGCATGCAGTCGCTCGTCGTCGGCATACGCCGACGGATCAGCCAGAACCTTGGCTGCCTCGTCCATCGTCGGTGTGCTCATGGGACTCCTCACACGGCTGTTCTTGACGGCTGTCATAAACAAGCTTATGTGATCGGAACCACCAGGAGCGGCTGAGGGTTACCTGTGTCACTTCCCTGTCATCGCAGCGAATACCGGATCGGCAGGTGTTTGAGGCCGCCGACGAAGATCGTCGCGATGAACTCCGGGTCACCGGCCAGCTCGATGGAGTCCAGCCGCGGCACCAGTTCGGTGAAGAAGCTGTTGATCTCCATCCGCGCCAGCGCGGCGCCCAGGCAGAAGTGCACGCCGTAGCCGAACGACAGGTGCTTGTTCGGGTCACGGCCGACGTCGAAGCGGAACGGCTCGTCGAAGATGTCCTCGTCGCGGTTCGCCGAGACGTAGGACAGCAGCACCGACTCGCCCTCCTTGATCGGCACGCCGCGCACCTCGGTGTCGGCCGTGGCGGTGCGCATGAACTCCTTGACCGGGGTGGTCCACCGGATCATCTCCTCGACCGCGGTGCCCATCAGTTCCGGCTGGGCCGCCAGGCGGGCCAACTGGTCCTGGTTCTCGATCAGCGCGAGCAGACCGCCGGAGATGGCGGCGCTCGTGGTGTCGTGGCCGGCGCTGGCGACGATCACGTAGTAGGACAGGCAGTCGATGTCGTTGAGGAATTCACCGTCGATCTTGGCGTTCGCGATCGCCGAGGCCAGATCGTCGGTCGGGTGGGCCCGGCGCTCGGCGGTCAGCGCGGTGAAGTAGCGGAAGAAGTCGGTGATGACCTCGTGCAGTTCCTCCGGGCTCTTGCCGCGGGTGAACTCGTCGTCGTCACCGCCGAACATCTCCTGGGTGAGCTTGAGCATCCGGCCGAAGTCGGACTCGGGCAGGCCCAACAGGGAGAGGATCACGTACAGCGGGAAGTTCACCGCGACCTCCTGGACGAAGTCGCACTCCGGACCCTTCTCCACCATCTTGTCGACGTAGATCTTGGCCAACTCGTCGACGCGGGTCTTCAACGCGCGCATGGCCTTCGGCCGGAACCAGTCCGCGCCGACCTTGCGGATGTCGCGGTGCAGCGGATCGTCCATGTGGATGAGGGTGCGGATGCCGCCGCCCGAGGCGAGGTTGGCCTGCGACAGGTCATCGGTGGCGGCCGTGACGAGCATCGGGCGTGGAGCGTTGATCCACAATTCGTTGTCACGCTCGATGGCCATGATGTCGGCGTGTTTGGTGACCGCCCAGAAGGGCCGGTAGTCGGGCACGTCGACCAGTGACACCGGCGCGTGCTCGCGCAGGTGGGCCAGGGCGGCGTGCAGGCGCGCCTCGTCGGCGTAGGCCTTCGGATCGGCGAGAACCTTCGCCGCGTCGTCGACGATCAGACTGCTCATGATTCCTCGCTCGAAAAGGTGACTTGACGGGTGTCAAAAGTGAGCTTATGTGATCGCCGCCACGGCCGGTAGTCGAGGTCCCGCCAGCACGTCAGTACTGTCAGGGGCGTGCAGCCCGGACCGGTTCGCCACCGCCGGTCGGCGGCGCTACTCCTGGCGCTCGCGCTGGTGGCCGGATGCACCACCGGCGGACCGCCGGACCGGTCCGACCCCGCGGCGAATCCCGACCCCGCGCTGGTCCGCACCGCCTCCGGTGCGCTGCGCGGCACGGTCGCTCCCGATCACCGGTTGTTCGCCGGGATCCCCTATGCCGCGCCACCCGTCGGCGCGCTGCGCTGGCGCCCGCCCGAGCCCGCACCGGCGTGGGACGGCGAACGCCAGGCCACCTGGTCCGGTCCGCGCTGCCTGCAGGACCCGGGCGGTGACCTCGAGCTCGGCAGGCAGACCGACGAGGACTGCCTGACGCTCAACGTGTGGACCCCGCCGGTGTCGGAGGGGAAACGCCCGGTGATGGTGTGGATCCACGGGGGCGCGTTCGTCAACGGCAGCGGCGGTGTCTACGACGCCCGCCGCCTGGCCGCGGGCGGCGACATCGTCGTCGTCACCGTCAACTACCGGCTCGGCACCATGGGGTTCCTGGCGCACCCGGCACTGGGGGAGCCCGGTGACGTCGGCAACTACGGGTTGGCCGATCAGCAGGCCGCGCTGCGGTGGGTGCGCGACAACATCGCCGAGTTCGGCGGCGACCCCACGAAGGTGACCGTGGCCGGTGAATCCGCGGGCGGGATGTCGGTGTGCGACCACCTCGTCGCGCCCGGCTCCGAGGGGCTGTTCCGGGCCGCGGTCATCCAGAGCGCACCCTGTCAGGCGCAGGCGCCGCTGCCCGTGGCCGAACGACGCAGCCTCGACTACGCCGCCGAGGTCGGCTGCCCGGATCCGGCCACGGCCGCCGAGTGCCTGCGCGCGCTGCCCGCCGACACACTGCGCAAACCCGTCTGGTTCGTCGAGATCGGCGCCGACCAGCTCACCGGGCCGGTCACCGGAACCACGGCCCTGCCAGTCGACCCGGTCCGGGCCATCGCCGACGGGACGGCGGCGAAGGTGCCGGTCCTGATAGGCACGAACCGCGACGAGTTCACCCTGTTCGTCGCGCTGCGCTACCTGCAGCACAATGACCGGTACACCCCGGAGCAGTACCCCGGCCTGCTGGCCGACACCTTCGGACCGGACGCCGAGAAGGTCGCCGCGCGCTACCCGATCGACCACTTCGGGCCCGACCCCCGCCAGAGCGTGCCGCTGGCCTATGCGGCGACCGTCACCGACGGTGAATTCGCCTGCATCGCCGACCGCATGGCCGCCGAACTCGGGGGCGCAGGCGCCCCCGTCTACGCCTACGAGTTCAACGACCGGGCTGCCCCGGCCCCCGAGCCGCTGCAGACGCTGCCGTTCCCCGTCGGCGCCAGCCACTCACTCGAGTTGCGCTACCTGTTCGACGTCGGCGGCGCGCCGCCGCTGACCCCGGAGCAGCAGGCGCTGTCCGACCAGATGATCGACTACTGGAGCGCCTTCGTCGCTGCAGGTGCGCCGTCGGCCCCCGGCGCTCCCGAGTGGCCGCAGTTCGGAGCCGGTTCCTATCTGTCTCTGCACCCCGGCGGCAGCAGCATGACGAGCGATTACGCGCAGGAACACCAGTGCGCATTCTGGGCCGGCCTGGAACACTGAGAGGGCGGTTGCCCGCAGGTCCGCAGGGATTTGGACGAGGCCCGATCGTCAGGCATACTGTTCGGGTTGCCTTGAGCCGGGTCGGTGCCTGTTCGGACCGACTCGCGGAGGCATCCGACCGGCGCCCGCACGGGCGCATCGGTCCCACCTCTCGAGTGTGACGGATTTCCGCCGGATTCGAGTGCGCGTAGGGCGACACACCCGACCGCGGGGACCGGTGGACCACAGACAGGTAAACAGCGGCGGCAATAGCCAACACCAGGCCGCGCTGGGGTTTCCCAGCGCGGGCAACAAGCAGGAGTGAGGTAGGAAAAGCGTGGCGGGACAAAAGATCCGCATCAGGCTCAAGGCCTACGACCACGAGGCCATCGATGCCTCGGCGCGCAAGATCGTGGAGACGGTCACCCGTACCGGTGCCAGCGTGGTGGGCCCCGTGCCGCTGCCGACCGAGAAGAACGTGTACTGCGTCATCCGCTCACCGCACAAGTACAAGGACTCGCGTGAGCACTTCGAGATGCGTACTCACAAGCGGTTGATCGACATCCTCGACCCGACGCCGAAGACCGTCGACGCGCTCATGCGCATCGACCTCCCGGCCAGCGTCGACGTGAACATCCAGTAGGAGACCCGAGAAATGGCACGTAAAGGCATTCTGGGCACCAAGCTGGGCATGACGCAGGTGTTCGACGAGAACAACAAGGTCGTGCCGGTGACGGTCGTCAAGGCAGGCCCGAACGTCGTGACCCGGATCCGTACCCCGGAGCGCGACGGTTACAGCGCGGTGCAGATCGCCTACGGCGAGATCAGCCCCCGCAAGGTCAACAAGCCGGTGACCGGTCAATTCGCCGCCGCAGGCGTCAACCCGCGCCGCCACCTCGCCGAGCTCCGGCTCGACGACGAGTCGGCGGCCGCGGACTACGAGGTCGGCCAGGAGCTCACCGCCGAGGTCTTCGCCGAGGGCGCCTACGTCGACGTGACCGGCACCAGCAAGGGCAAGGGCTTCGCCGGCACCATGAAGCGCCACGGCTTCCGTGGCCAGGGTGCCGCGCACGGCGCCCAGGCCGTGCACCGCCGGCCCGGTTCGATCGGTGGCTGCGCCACCCCGGGCCGCGTGTTCAAGGGCACCCGCATGTCGGGCCGTATGGGCAGCGACCGGGTCACCACGCAGAACCTGGTGGTGCACAAGGTCGACGCCGCCAACGGCGTTCTCCTCATCAAGGGCGCCATCCCCGGCCGCAACGGTGGACTGGTGATGGTCCGCAGCGCAATCAAGCGAGGCGAGAAGTAAATGGCAACCACAATCGAGGTCAAGACGCCGGCCGGGACCACCGACGGTTCCGTCGAACTGCCTGCTGAGCTGTTCGACGTCGAGGCCAACATCGCGCTGATGCACCAGGTCGTGAACGCGCAGCTGGCCGCCAAGCGGCAGGGCACGCACTCGACCAAGACCCGCGGTGAGGTCTCCGGCGGCGGCAAGAAGCCGTACCGGCAGAAGGGCACCGGCCGCGCGCGCCAGGGTTCGACCCGGGCGCCGCAGTTCACCGGTGGTGGCATCGTCCACGGCCCGCAGCCGCGCGACTACAGCCAGCGCACCCCGAAGAAGATGATCGCCGCCGCCCTGCGCGGGGCGCTCTCGGACCGGGCGCGCAACGGCCGCATCCACGCGGTCACCGAGCTGGTGGAGGGTCAGACCCCGTCGACCAAGAGCGCCAAGGCGTTCCTGTCGTCGCTGACCGAGCGTAAGCAGGTCCTGATCGTCATCGGCCGCACCGATGAGACCAGCGAGCGCAGCGTGCGCAACCTGCCCGGTGTGCACATCATCTCGCCGGATCAGCTCAACACCTACGACGTGCTCAAGGCCGACGACGTGGTGTTCAGCGTCGAGGCGCTGAACGCCTACATCACGGCCAACACCAAGGAGGTTTCGGCCTGATGGCAACCGTGACTGATCCCCGCGACATCATCCTGGCGCCGGTCATCTCGGAGAAGTCCTACGGACTGATCGAGGACAACGTCTACACGTTCATCGTGCACCCGGACTCGAACAAGACCCAGATCAAGATCGCCATCGAGAAGATCTTCAAGGTCAAGGTCGACTCGGTGAACACGGCCAACCGGCAGGGCAAGCGCAAGCGCACCCGCACCGGTTTCGGTCAGCGCAAGAGCACCAAGCGCGCGATCGTGACCCTGGCCGCGGGAAGCAAGCCGATCGACCTGTTCGGAGCACCGGCCTGAGCCGGGCGAGAAGCTAGAGAGACTTAAGAGAAATGGCAATTCGCAAGTACAAGCCGACGACCCCCGGTCGCCGCGGTGCCAGCGTCTCCGATTTCGCCGAGATCACTCGCTCGACCCCGGAGAAGTCGCTGGTCCGTCCCCTGCACGGGAAGGGCGGACGCAACGCGCACGGTCGGATCACCACCCGGCACAAGGGCGGTGGCCACAAGCGTGCCTACCGCGTGATCGACTTCCGTCGCCACGACAAGGACGGCGTCGACGCCAAGGTCGCCCACATCGAGTACGACCCCAACCGCACCGCGAACATCGCGCTGCTGCACTACCTGGACGGCGAGAAGCGCTACATCATCGCGCCGTACGGGCTGAAGCAGGGCGCGATCGTGGAGTCCGGCGCCAACGCCGACATCAAGCCGGGCAACAACCTGCCGCTGCGCAACATCCCCGCCGGCACCGTGATCCACGCTGTGGAGCTGCGGCCCGGCGGCGGCGCGAAGCTGGCCCGCTCGGCCGGTGTCAGCATCCAGCTGCTGGGCAAGGAGGGCACCTACGCCTCCCTGCGTATGCCGTCCGGTGAGATCCGTCGCGTCGACGTGCGCTGCCGCGCCACCGTCGGCGAGGTCGGCAACGCCGAGCAGGCCAACATCAACTGGGGCAAGGCCGGCCGGATGCGGTGGAAGGGCAAGCGCCCGACCGTCCGTGGTGTCGTGATGAACCCGGTCGACCACCCGCACGGCGGTGGTGAGGGCAAGACCTCCGGTGGTCGCCACCCGGTCAGCCCGTGGGGCAAGCCCGAGGGCCGCACCCGCAAGCCGAACAAGCCGAGCGACAAGCTCATCGTCCGACGCCGGCGCACCGGCAAGAAGCGCTAGGCCGGGGAAGGAACCAAAGCGATGCCACGCAGCCTGAAGAAGGGCCCGTTCGTCGACGACCATCTGCTCAAGAAGGTCGACGTGCAGAACGAGAAGAACACCAAGCAGGTCATCAAGACCTGGTCGCGTCGGTCGACCATCATCCCCGACTTCATCGGTCACACCTTCGCGGTCCACGACGGCCGCAAGCACGTGCCGGTGTTCGTCACCGAGGCGATGGTCGGGCACAAGCTGGGCGAGTTCGCCCCCACCCGCACCTTCAAGGGTCACATCAAGGATGACCGGAAGAGCAAGAGGCGATGACTACCACGATTGAGTATCCGTCCGCGACCGCCAAGGCCCGCTTCGTGCGCGTCTCGGCGACCAAGGCGCGCCGGGTGATCGACCTGGTTCGCGGCAAGAGCGTCGAGGAAGCCCTCGACATCCTGCGGTGGGCGCCGCAGCAGGCCAGTGAGCCGGTTGCCAAGGTGATCGCCAGCGCCGCGGCCAACGCGCAGAACAACGAGGGTCTCGACCCGTCGACGCTCGTGGTCGCCGCCATCTACGCCGACGAGGGCCCGACGGCCAAGCGCATCCGCCCGCGTGCCCAGGGGCGTGCGTTCCGGATCCGCAAGCGCACCAGCCACATCACCGTGATCGTCGAGAGCCGGCCGAGCCGTGAGGGCCGCCGCGGCGGCGCCGGCGAGTCCGCCGGTGGTTCGCGCGCGCGTCGCGCCCAGGGCAGCAAGGCCGCTGCAGCGAAGAAGGCCCCGGCGAAGGCCGCCACGACCACTGAAGCTTCCGAAGAAGCGAAGGGAGGCTCGCAGTAGTGGGCCAGAAGATCAACCCGCACGGCTTCCGCCTCGGCATCACCACCGACTGGAAGTCGCGGTGGTACGCAGACAAGCAGTACAAGGACTACGTCAAGGAAGACGTGGCGATCCGGCGGCTGCTGGCCACCGGTCTCGAGCGCGCCGGCATCGCCGACGTGGAGATCGAGAGGACTCGCGACCGCGTCCGTGTGGACATCCACACCGCGCGTCCGGGCATCGTCATCGGTCGCCGCGGCACCGAGGCCGACCGCATCCGCGCCGACCTGGAGAAGCTCACCAAGAAGCAGGTGCAGCTCAACATCCTCGAGGTGAAGAACCCCGAGTCGCAGGCTCAGCTCGTCGCCCAGGGTGTCGCCGAGCAGCTCTCCAATCGTGTGGCGTTCCGCCGCGCGATGCGCAAGGCGATCCAGTCCGCGATGCGTCAGCCGAACGTCAAGGGCATCCGGGTGCAGTGCTCGGGCCGCCTCGGTGGCGCCGAGATGAGCCGCTCGGAGTTCTACCGCGAAGGTCGCGTCCCGCTGCACACGCTGCGCGCCGACATCGACTACGGCCTGTACGAGGCCAAGACCACCTTCGGCCGCATCGGCGTGAAGGTGTGGATCTACAAGGGCGACATCGTCGGTGGCAAGCGTGAGCTGACCGCCGCGGCGCCCGCGGGTGCCGACCGCCCGCGCCGTGAGCGTCCGTCGGGCAGCCGCCCGCGTCGCAGCGGTGCGTCGGGGACCACGGCCACCAGTACCGACGCCGGTCGCGCCGCCACCAGCGGCACCCAGGAAGCCCCGGCCGCGGCCGAGGCCGCCGCCGGCACCGAGGCAGCTGCAGGAGCGGCCGCCGAGACGACCCCCCAGAATCCAGGGAGCTGAGCATGCTGATCCCTCGTAAGGTCAAGCACCGCAAGCAGCATCACCCCCGACAGCGCGGCATCGCCAGCGGTGGCACGTCGGTGAGCTTCGGTGACTATGGCATCCAGGCGCTCGAACACGCCTACATCACCAACCGGCAGATCGAGTCCGCTCGTATCGCCATCAACCGGCACATCAAGCGTGGCGGCAAGGTGTGGATCAACATCTTCCCGGACCGTCCGCTGACCAAGAAGCCCGCCGAGACCCGCATGGGTTCCGGTAAGGGTTCGCCGGAGTGGTGGGTCGCCAACGTCAAGCCCGGCCGCGTGCTCTTCGAGCTGAGCTACCCGGACGAGAAGACCGCGCGTGACGCGCTGACCCGCGCGATCCACAAGCTGCCGATCAAGGCGCGCATCGTGACCAGAGAGGAGAACTTCTGATGGCAGTTGGAGTTTCGCCTGGTGAACTGCGCGAACTGAGTGACGACGAGCTGACCGAGCGTCTGCGCGAGTCGAAGGAAGAGCTGTTCAACCTTCGCTTCCAGATGGCCACGGGCCAGCTGTCCAACAACCGCCGGCTTCGTGTCGTGCGGCAGGAGATCGCGCGTGTGTACACCGTGCTGCGCGAACGTGAACTGGGCCTGGCTTCCGGGCCCGCAGGTGAGGAATCGTAATGGCAGAGACAGCCAAGGGACCGGCGTACACCCCGCGCACCGAGAAGCCGCGTAACCGCCGCAAGACGGCCATCGGCTACGTGGTCAGCGACAAGATGGATAAGACCATCGTGGTCGAGCTGGAGTCGCGCAAGAGCCACCCGCTCTACGGCAAGATCATCCGGACCACCACCAAGGTCAAGGCGCACGACGAGAACGGCGAAGCCGGTGTCGGCGACCGCGTCTCGCTGATGGAGACCCGCCCGCTGTCGGCCACCAAGCGCTGGCGGCTCGTGGAGATCCTCGAGAAGGCCAAGTAACCACGTCTGCGGACGACCCGACACGCATTTGCGTGTCGGGTTTTTCCGTTTCAGGCGGAGGTGGTGCGCGCGGCGATGCCGTCGAGCAGTTGCGCCAGCCCGGAGCGGAATCCGGCTTCCTCACCGTCGGCATCGTCGAACACGCCCGCGTCGACAGCCGCCGCCAACGCGGGTAGCCGGTCCGCGTCGACCACGCGGCGCAGGACGGCGGAATAGCCGAAGTCCCGGCCGGCGCCGTCCAGGGCGAGCGCGGCCGCACCCCTGACGAAATTCAGGATCGCCATCACGGCGGCAAGCTTGTCGCGTTCAGTCAGACGGGTGCCGGCCAGCGCCGCCAGGCCGGCGTCGAGCCACGCCAGTTGACCCGGGTCCAGCGGGGGACCGGCTTTCGCGGTCTGCAGGATCCACCGGTGCCGGTGGTAGACGGCCCAGAGGCCGTGTGCCCAATTCTCCAGAGCCGCACGCCAATCCGCCTCACCGCGGGTCGGCGGTGGACCGGGCGCCTGCGAAACCATGAACGTGAGCAGCTCGTCCTTGTTGGCGACGTGGCGGTAGAGCGACATCGTGCCGCAGCCCAGCCGCTCGGCCAGGCGGGCCATCGACAGCGCGCCGAGTCCCTCGGCGTCGGCGAGTTCGATCGCCGCGGCGACGATGCGATGCCTGCTGAGCCCGCGCGGGCGAGCGGCGTTCGGGGGCGGCTCCTGCCACAGGAGTTCCAGCGCCCGGGGGAGCGGCGCCTCATCACGATCGTGGCCTGACATCGCCTCGACACTATCGGTCGCAGCCATGGTGCGTATGCCGTACGCTTTATGCGTATGACATACGCATATTTCGAGGGGCGCCCGCGGGCGGTGACGCCTCTGGTCCTCGTGGTCCTCGTCGTAACCGGATTTCTCGCGTACTCCGTGCCGCCGTACCTGACGGGCGGTTCCCGCGTTCCGCCGACCTTCACGCTGCACCACCCACTCCTGGTGGCCCACGTCCTGCTGGCCACCGTGGCGATGGTGGCCGTCGTCGCGCAGATGTGGGCCAAGCGGTCACGCCTGCACCCGTGGATCGGGCGGGTCTACGTGTTCACAGCGCTGCCGGCGGCGGCCTCGGCACTGGTGATCGGGGCGATGACGCCGTTCGGTCCGATCCTCGCGGTGAGCAACGTGATCCTGGCGACGCTGTGGCTGTGGTTCACGCTCACCGGGTATCGGCACGGCCGGCGGCGGCGGTTCGCTGCCCATCGCGTCGCGATGATCTACAGCGGCACACTCGCGCTGTCGGTCATCACCAACCGCATCTGGACGCCGCTGCTGGCCGTGGCGTTGATCCCGTTGCAGCAGAACTTGTTCGGCGGTGACCACAAGTCATACGTATATCTGGTCGCCGGCCTCGGCGGTTGGCTGGGATGGCTCGTCCCACTGGCCGCCGTGCGGTGGTGGATGACGCGTCGATGCGTGACCGTCCCGTCGCCCGAACCCCATGAAGTGGAGACACCGTCGGTGTAATCTCCGTGCGTGGTCACGGACTTCAACGGCAAGATCGAACTGGACATCCGCGATTCCGAGCCGGATTGGGGGCCGTACGCCGCGCCGACCGCGCCCGAGGGTGCGCCCAACGTGCTGTACCTCGTGTGGGACGACACCGGCATCGCGACGTGGGACTGCTTCGGCGGACTGGTGGAGATGCCGGCGATGGGCCGCATCGCCGAACGCGGTGTGCGCCTTTCGCAGTTCCACACCACCGCGCTGTGCTCGCCGACCCGGGCCTCCCTGCTCACCGGCCGCAATCCCACCACCGTCGGCATGGCCACCATCGAGGAGTTCACCGACGGCTTCCCGAACTCGAACGGGCGCATCCCCTTCGACACCGCGCTGATCTCGGAGGTGCTCGCGGAGAACGGGTACAACACCTACTGCGTCGGCAAGTGGCACCTCACGCCGCTCGAGGAATCGAATCTCGCTGCCACCAAACGCCACTGGCCGCTGTCACGCGGGTTCGAACGCTTCTACGGGTTCATGGGCGGCGAGACCGACCAGTGGTATCCCGAACTCGTCTACGACAACCACCCGGTCGCCCCGCCGGGAACCCCCGACGACGGCTATCACCTGTCGAAGGATCTGGCCGACAAGACGATCGAGTTCATCCGCGACGCCAAGGTGATCGCCCCGGACAAGCCGTGGTTCTCCTACGTCTGCCCCGGCGCCGGGCACGCCCCGCACCACGTGTTCAAGGAGTGGGCCGACCGCTATGCGGGCCGTTTCGACATGGGTTACGAGCAGTACCGCCACATCGTGCTCGAGAACCAGAAGCGGCTCGGCATCGTCCCGCCGGACACCGAACTCTCGCCGATGAACCCGTACGCCGACGTCAGCGGACCCAACGGGGAGCCGTGGCCCACCCAGGACACCGTGCGACCGTGGGATTCGCTGTCCGACAACGAGAAACGGTTGTTCAGCCGGATGGCGGAGGTGTTCGCCGGGTTCCTGTCCTACACCGACGCGCAGATCGGCAGGATCCTGGACTACCTCGAGGATTCGGGTCAGCTCGACAACACGATCATCGTCGTGATCTCCGACAACGGGGCCAGCGGTGAAGGCGGGCCCGACGGTTCGGTCAACGAGACGAAGTTCTTCAACGGCTACATCGACACCGCCGAGGAAGGCCTGAAGGTCATCGACGACCTCGGCGGCCCGCACACCTACAACCACTATCCGACCGGCTGGGCGATGGCGTTCAACACGCCCTACAAGCTGTTCAAACGCTACGCCTCCCATGAGGGCGGCATCGCCGACACCGCGATCATCTCGTGGCCCGACGGCATCGCCGCCCACGGCGAGGTGCGCGACAACTACGTCAACGTCTGCGACATCACGCCCACGATCTACGACCTGCTCGGCCTCACCGCCCCCGCATCGGTGCGCGGGGTGCCGCAGAAACCGCTCGACGGTGTGAGTTTCAAGGTGACGCTGGACAATCCGACCGCGCCCACCGGCAAGGACACCCAGTTCTACTCGATGCTCGGCACCCGGGGGATCTGGCACCGGGGCTGGTTCGCCAACACCGTGCACGCGGCCTCACCGGCAGGGTGGTCGCACTTCGACGACGACCGCTGGGAGTTGTTCCACATCGAGGCCGACCGCGCGCAGGTGCGTGATCTGGCCGCCGAACAACCCGAGAAACTCGAGGAACTCAAGGCGCTGTGGTTCAGCGAGGCAGCCAAGTACAACGGGCTGCCGCTCGGCGACCTCAACATCTTCGACACCATCGGGCGCTTCCGGCCCACCCTGTCGGGCGCACGCGACGCCTACGTCTACTACCCGGGTACCGCGGACGTCGGAACGGGTGCCGTCGTGGAGATCCAGGGTCGCTCGTTCGTGGTGCTCGCCGAGGTCACCGTCGATGACGACGCCGCACAGGGGGTGGTGTTCAAACACGGCGGCGCACACGGCGGGCACGTGATGTTCGTGCAGGACGGCCGGCTGCACTACGTCTACAACTTCCTCGGTGAGACCGAACAGAAGCTGACGTCGTCGGCGCCGGTCACGTCCGGTCGGCACACCTTCGGCATCGCCTACACCCGCACCGGCGCCGTCGAGGGCAGCCACACCCCCCTCGGTGACGCCGTGCTCTACATCGACGACGACGAGGTCGCGTCGTACGCGGGCATGATGACCCACCCCGGGACGTTCGGTCTGGCCGGCGCCACACTCGCCGTCGGGCGCAACACCGGGTCACCGGTCTCGCGCGACTACCGGCCGCCCTTCGAGTTCACCGGCGGCACCATCGCCCAGATCTCGTTCGACGTCTCCGGCAAGCCCTATCTCGACCTGGAGCGCGAGTTCGCCCGCGCGTTCGCGAGGGACTGACGCCTACGCTGGATCCATGCTGACCGAGCTGGTCGAACTGCCCGGCGGCGCCTACCGGATGGGCTCCACGCAGTTCTACCCGGAGGAAGTGCCGGTCCACACGGTGACCGTCGCACCCTTCGCGATCGAGCGGCATCCCGTCACCAACGCACAGTTCGCCGCGTTCGTCGACGCCACCGGCTACGTCACCGTCGCCGAACAGGAGCTCGATTCCGCCCTGTATCCGGGCGTGCCGCCGGCCGACCTGGTGCCCGGCGCGCTGGTGTTCCAGCCGACCCCGGGGCCGGTGGACCTACGCGACTGGCGGCAGTGGTGGACGTGGTCGCCGGGGGCGTGCTGGCGCCATCCGTTCGGCCCGGGGTCGCACTGGCAGGACCGCCCCGATCACCCCGTCGTCCAGGTCGCCTACCCGGACGCGGCCGCGTACGCGAAGTGGGCCGGCCGCGGACTGCCCACCGAGGCGCAGTGGGAGTACGCCGCCCGCGCGGGCGCTGCCACCACCTACCCGTGGGGTGACGACCCGCAGCCGGGCGGACGGCTGATGGCCAACACCTGGCAGGGCCGCTTCCCGTACCGCAACGACGGTGCGCTCGGCTGGGTCGGCACGTCGCCGGTCGGCGTGTTCCCCGCCAACGACTTCGGCCTGGTCGACATGATCGGCAACGTGTGGGAGTGGACGACCACCCGGTTCTCGGTGCACCACCGGCCCGATGGCGCCGTCGAATCCTGCTGCGGGCCGGCCGATCCCGATCCGTCCGTCAACCAGACCCTCAAGGGCGGCTCGCACCTGTGCGCGCCCGAGTACTGTCACCGGTACCGGCCCGCCGCGCGGTCGCCGCAGTCGCAGGACAGCGCGACCACGCACATCGGCTTCCGCTGCGTGGCCTGACCGCCGCGGTGCTCAGAGGCTGACCTGCGGCGATTTGGTTCTCCGCAGGTCCTCACCTAGAATCAAACGGTTGCCTTGGGCAGACCTCGGCCGATCACGATGCTTGACGCTCTTCGCGCAAGCGCTCATCGCAGACCGGCCCTGCGTGCTCTTCGGTGACAGCAAGGACCGCGTACGTCAGGTCGGTATCTGGCGTGCAGACATAACCAGGTCAGGAGATCGAGTGATTCAGCAGGAATCGCGGTTGAAGGTCGCCGACAACACGGGCGCCAAGGAGATCTTGTGCATCCGCGTTCTCGGTGGTTCATCGCGACGCTACGCAGGCATCGGTGATGTCATCGTGGCCACCGTCAAGGAAGCCATCCCCGGCGCCAACGTCAAGCGCGGCGACGTCGTCAAGGCCGTCGTGGTGCGCACCGTCAAGGAGCGCCGCCGCGCCGACGGCAGCTACATCAAGTTCGACGAGAACGCCGCGGTGATCATCAAGAACGACAACGACCCGCGCGGCACCCGCATCTTCGGGCCCGTCGGCCGCGAACTGCGCGAGAAGCGCTTCATGAAGATCGTCTCGCTCGCCCCGGAGGTGTTGTAGATGAAGGTCCACAAGGGCGACACCGTGCTGGTGGTCTCCGGTAAGGACAAGGGCGCCAAGGGCAAGGTCATCCAGGCCTACCCCGACCGCAACAAGGTCCTCGTCGAGGGCGTCAACCGCATCAAGAAGCACACCGCGCAGTCGGCGAACGAACGCGGCGCATCGTCGGGCGGCATCGTCACCCAGGAGGCGCCGATCCACGTGTCCAACGTGATGGTGGTCGACTCCGACGGCAACCCCACCCGAGTCGGCTACCGCTTCGACGAAGAGACCGGCAAGAAGGTGCGTATCTCGAAGCGCAACGGCAAGGACATCGGCTGACATGACCACGGTAGAGAACACTGAGAAGACCCTCCCCCGGCTGAAGCAGCGCTACCGCGAGGAGATCCGCGAGTCGCTGCAGCAGCAGTTCGGCTACGCCAACGTGATGCAGATCCCGGGCGTCGTGAAGGTCGTCGTGAACATGGGCGTCGGTGACGCCGCGCGCGACGCGAAGCTGATCAACGGCGCGGTCAACGACCTCGCCCTGATCACCGGCCAGAAGCCGGAGATCCGTCGGGCCCGCAAGTCCATCGCCCAGTTCAAGCTGCGCGAGGGCATGCCGATCGGCGCCCGCGTCACGCTGCGCGGCGACCGCATGTGGGAGTTCCTGGACCGCCTCGTCGCGATCGCCCTGCCGCGTATCCGCGACTTCCGCGGCCTGAACCCCAAGCAGTTCGACGGCACCGGCAACTACACCTTCGGCCTGACCGAGCAGTCGATGTTCCACGAGATCGACGTCGACAGCATCGACCGCCCGCGCGGCATGGACATCACCGTCGTGACCTCGGCGACCAACGACGACGAGGGTCGGGCGTTGCTGCGGGCCCTGGGCTTCCCCTTCAAGGAGAACTGAGCTAATGGCAAAGAAAGCACTGGTCAACAAGGCCAACAAAAAGCCGAAGTTCAAGGTGCGGGGTTACACCCGCTGCCAGCGCTGCGGTCGTCCGCACGCCGTCTTCCGCAAGTTCGGCCTGTGCCGGATCTGCCTGCGCGAGATGGCCCACGCCGGCGAACTGCCCGGCGTGCAGAAGTCCAGCTGGTAAGCCAGCCCAACCACTAACAGAGCAGTTGCGGAAGGCCCTGGTTCACATGGGAACCGCCGCGAGAAAGGTGAACCGGCTGTCATGACCATGACGGATCCGATCGCAGACTTCTTGACACGTCTGCGCAACGCCAATTCGGCGTACCACGATGAGGTGGCCCTGCCACACAGCAAGATCAAGGCGAACATCGCCGAGATCCTCAAGGCGGAGGGCTACATCTCCGACTACCGCACCGAGGACGCCCGCGTGGGTAAGTCGCTCGTTGTGCAGCTCAAGTACGGCCCAAGCCGTGAGCGCAGCATCGCCGGCCTGCGACGGGTGTCCAAGCCCGGTCTGCGGGTCTACGCGAAGTCCACCAATCTGCCTCGGGTGCTCGGCGGCCTGGGCGTGGCGATCATCTCCACGTCCTCGGGTCTGCTCACCGATCGTCAGGCAGCACGATCCGGCGTGGGCGGCGAAGTCCTCGCCTACGTGTGGTGAGGGGGTAGGAAACATGTCGCGTATTGGTAAGCAGCCGGTTCCGGTTCCCGCCGGAGTCGATGTGACGATCGAGGGCCAGAACGTGTCGGTGAAGGGGCCCAAGGGTTCTCTGTCGCTGGCCGTCGCCGAGCCCATCGCCGTGGCGCGTGACGACGAAGGCGCCATCGTGGTGACCCGGCCCAATGACGAGCGGCGCAACCGTTCGCTGCACGGGCTGTCCCGCACCCTGGTCGCCAACCTCGTCGAGGGCGTCACGCAGGGTTACACCACCAAGATGGAGATCTACGGCGTCGGTTACCGCGTCGCGCTCAAGGGGTCCAACCTGGAGTTCGCGCTCGGTTACAGCCACCCCGTGGTCATCGAGCCGCCGGAGGGCATCACCTTCGCGGTCGAGACGCCCACGAAGTTCTCGGTCTCGGGTATCGACAAGCAGAAGGTCGGCCAGATCTCGGCGATCATCCGTCGTCTGCGCCGCCCCGACCCCTACAAGGGCAAGGGCGTGCGTTACGAGGGTGAGCAGATCCGCCGCAAGGTCGGAAAG
Organism: Mycobacterium sp. IS-1496; assembly: GCF_001499995.1. Taxonomy (GTDB): domain Bacteria; phylum Actinomycetota; class Actinomycetes; order Mycobacteriales; family Mycobacteriaceae; genus Mycobacterium. Next base: position 5,261 of record NZ_LQIU01000045.1, on the reverse strand, counting down.
ACAGGTAAGTAAGCGATGGCTACAGCTGAAGCAACCAAGCAGCACAAGCCGGTCGGGGCGAACATCTCCCAGACGCGCCGGCGGGACCGCATCCGCCGCCACGCACGGCTGCGCAAGAAGGTCTCGGGTACCGCGCAGCGGCCCCGTCTGGTCGTGAACCGCTCCTCCCGGCACATCCACGTACAGTTGGTGGACGACCTCACCGGCACGACGCTGGCCGCCGCATCCTCGATCGAGGGTGACGTGCGGGCGGTCGACGGTGACAAGAAGGCGCACAGCGTGCGGGTCGGTCAGCTGATCGCCGAGCGCGCGAAGGCGGCGGGTATCGACGAGGTGGTCTTCGACCGTGGCGGTTACAGCTACGGCGGACGGATCGCCGCGCTCGCCGACGCCGCTCGTGAAGGCGGGCTGAAGTTCTGATGACCGACGTGTACAAGACTGGAAGGACTGCATGATGGCCGAGCAGGCAACCAATGCCGGGCCGGCGACATCCGACGGCCGCGGCGGGCGGGACGACCGTGGTGGTCGTGGCCGCCGCGACGACCGTGGCGGCCGTGGCCGCGACGGCGGCGACAAGAGCAACTACCTGGAGCGGGTCGTCTCGATCAACCGCGTCTCCAAGGTGGTCAAGGGTGGCCGTCGCTTCAGCTTCACCGCGCTGGTGATCGTCGGTGACGGCAACGGCATGGTCGGTGTCGGCTACGGCAAGGCCAAGGAAGTCCCGGCCGCCATCGCCAAGGGTGTCGAGGAGGCTCGCAAGGGCTTCTTCCGCGTGCCGCTGATCGGCGGGACCATCGTGCACCCGGTGCAGGGTGAGGCCGCCGCAGGCGTCGTCATGCTGCGCCCGGCGAGCCCCGGTACCGGTGTGATCGCCGGTGGCGCGGCCCGTGCGGTGCTGGAATGCGCCGGCGTCCACGACATCCTGGCCAAGTCCCTGGGCAGCGACAACGCGATCAACGTGGTCCATGCCACCGTTGCCGCGCTGAAGATGATCCAGCGTCCTGAAGAGGTCGCGGCCCGTCGCGGTCTGCCCCTCGAGGACGTCGCGCCGGCCAGCATGCTCAAGGCCCGGCGTGAGGCCGACGCGCTCGCCGCGTCCTCGTCACGTGAAGGGTCGGTGTGATCATGGCGGAACTGAAGATCACCCAGGTGCGCGGCACCATCGGTGCGCGCTGGAAGCAGCGGGAGAGCCTGCGCACGCTCGGCTTGCGGAAGATCCGCCAGTCGGTCGTCCGTGAGGACAACGCGCAGACCCGCGGCCTCATCAAGACCGTGCATCACCTCGTAGAGGTGGAGGAAGTGCAATGACAGAGCCGATCAAACTCCACGACCTGAAGCCGGCTCCGGGGTCGAAGACCGCTAAGACGCGTCTCGGCCGCGGTGAGGGCTCGAAGGGTAAGACCTCGGGCCGCGGCACCAAGGGCACCAAGGCCCGCAAGAACGTCCCCTCGACGTTCGAGGGCGGCCAGATGCCGATCCACATGCGGCTGCCGAAGCTCAAGGGCTTCCGTAACCGCTTCCGCACCGAGTACGCCGTCATCAACGTCGGCGACCTCGAGCGGCTGTTCCCGAACGGTGGCGACATCGGCGTCGACGAGCTGGTGGCCTCCGGCGCCGTTCGCAAGAACACGCTGGTGAAGGTGCTCGGAGACGGCAAGCTGACCGCTGCGGTCAACGTGTCCGCTCACAAGTTCAGCGGCAGCGCCCGCGAGAAGATCACGGCGGCAGGCGGTTCGGCGACTGAGCTGTCCTGACACGTCCGCAGGAGACCCCGCACACCTCGGTGTGTCGGGGTCTTCTTGCGTCCGGGCCTCGTCCTCGGGTCCAGAGGATCGGTGAAGGATTCCGGACGCCGCGTTATGGGCGCGGGACCGCCTGGGCCATAGCGTTTCGGCGTATGAACACAGTGCTCATCACCGGTTGCTCCTCGGGCTACGGACTCGCGACCGCCCAGCGGTTCCACCGCGAGGGCTGGAACGTCGTCGCAACCATGCGCACACCTCACGACGAGGTGTTGGCTCCGGGGGAGCGGCTGACCGTGCTGCGGCTGGACGTGACCGATCCCGTGAGCATCGCTGATGCGGTGACGGCCAGTGGGCCGATCGATGTGCTCGTGAACAACGCGGGAATCGGGGCCGTCGGCGCGTTCGAGGGCACGCCGATGGCGCTCGTCCGGGAATTGTTCGACACCAACACCTTCGGGGTGATGGCGATGACCCAGGCCGTCATTCCGCAGATGCGCGAGCGGCGCTCGGGTGTCGTGGTCAACGTGACGTCGTCGGTGACGTTGGCGGCGATGCCGCTCGCGGCCGCCTACACCGCGAGCAAGACGGCGATCGAGGGGTTCACCGCGTCGTTGGCGCTCGAACTCGAATTCTTCGGTGTGCGAGCCAAACTCGTGCAGCCGGGTTACGGGCCGTCGACACAGTTCACCGCCAACGGCAGCGAGCGCATGGACGGCGCGATCCCCGAGCCCTACGCGGCGTTCGCCGAGCCGGTGTTCGCATCCTTCAGCCGGCCCGGTCCGGTGACCACGGCCGAAGATGTCGCGGAGGTGGTGGTCCGCGCCGCCGAGGACACGTCGGGACAATTGCGGTTTCCGGCCGGGCCGGATGCGGTGGCGTTGGCTGCTTCTGCCCAATAGTTTGTCGGGTGTGAACCCTGACGACGGGTTGGGACCGGTCGAGACGCTGGTGTCTCTGCTGCGACCGACGACGGTCGAGTCGAAGATCATCAGCGGGGCCGGCGAGTGGAGCGTGCGGGAGGCTCGCTACGCCGACCCTGCGTTCTGCGTGATGCTCCGGGGTTCGTGCGTGCTGCGACTCGACGGCCACGGCCCGATCGAATTGCATGCCGGTGACTTCATGTTCCTGACGGACATGCCCGGGTTCGTCATGGCGAGCGGGCATGGCGTCATCCCGACGGAGGCGGTGGTGAGGCCGGTGACCGGGGAGGCGCGGCACGGTGATCGCGACGGCCCCGCGGCCATGCGGATGCTGGGCGGATACTTCCGGTTCGAACCGGAGAACGCGCCGCTGCTGGCACCGCTGTTGCCGCGGATCGTCCTCGTGCGTCACGACGAGGCTCGGGCGTCCCGGTTGCGCCGGATCGTCGAGCTCATCGGCGAGGAGACCGATACGGCAGCGCCGTGCGACCTGATCCTGGTGCGGCTCGTCGAGGTGCTGCTGGTCGAGGCCATGCGGTTGCGTGCCGCGCCGGTGGACGGTGTGGAGCGGGGTCTGATCGCGGGTCTGGGCGATCCTCTGCTGGCCCCGGCCCTTCGAGCTCTGCATGCCGACCTCGCGTACGGGTGGACGGTCGAACGCCTCGCACGCGCGGCCGGGGCATCGCGGGCGGTGTTCGCCGAACGGTTCAGCCGCACAATGGGAATGCCGCCGATGCAGTATCTGGCGCAGTGGCGGATGGCGGTGGCGAAGGACATGCTGCGCAACGAAGACGTGTCGATGGCGGAGGTGGCGCGCCGGACGGGTTACCTGTCGGCGAGCGCGTTCACCACCGCCTTCACCCGGATGACGGGGTCGTCGCCGAGCGCGTTCGCTCGGGCATCGGGCTGAGATCTATCCACAGCGGCGAATTCATCCACAGGCTCTGTCCCCATGAGACTTTCGCCGGTGGTTTGTGTCGGGGGTGCTGGGGAGTGTTGGTGGTGTGTTTGATGGATCGCTGCCCGAGATCGCCGACCTGCAGGGGTTGGACTATGCGGCGTTGGTGTCGGCGGCGGCGGGGTGGGCGCGGGTGGAGGCGGCTGCGGCGGCGCGCAAGCAGGCCACCATGGCCGAACTGTTCGGCCGCGCCACCTCCCTGAACACCCCCGAAGATCGCGACGCGTGGTTCGTCGACCCGGAAAAAGCCGTCGGCAACGAGTTGGGTGCCGCGCAGAACATCAGCGCCGGCATGGCGATCAACCAGGCCCTGCGGGGGGTGATGCTGCGCGACCGGCTACCGAAGGTGGGGGCGTTGTTCGCCGACGGGCTGATCAGCGACATGCTGGCCCGCGCAATCGTCTACCGCACCGCCCTGGTCACCGACCCCGCCGCGATGGCCGCCATCGACACCGCGCTGGCCGAGCAGGTCACCCGCTGGGGTGCCTGGTCGGAGAAGAAGACCCAGCAGGCCATCGACGCCCTGGTCGCCGTCCACGATCCGGGGGCGCTGCGCCGCAAACGGACCGCCACCAACGCCCGCACAGTCGAGTACGGGTCACCGTTGGACGAAGCCGGCTTCACCACCGTATGGGCGCGGCTGTACGCCTCGGACGCCGCCGCGCTCGAAGAACGCCTCGACGAACTCGCCCACACCGTGTGTTCCGATGACCCGCGCACGCTCAAAGAGCGCCACGCCGACGCCGTCGGCGCGCTCGCCGCCGGCGCCACACAGATGCACTGCGAATGCGGCAACGACACCTGCGAAGCCACCCGAGGCGACCACCGACCCCGCAACGTCATCGTCCACGTCGTCACCACCGACAACACCCTCACCCAGGCACAAGCACGACGGGCCAACCGCAGCGCAACCGAGGATGTTTCGCCCGCACCGACGCCGGAGCCGTCGGAGCCGCCGACCGAATCCATCGACACGCCAGGTGCGTCGGTGCCGACAGAGCCGCCGACCGAGCCCATCGACACGCCAGCCGAACCCGACCGCGCGGACGGTCCGGACGCCGCCGAGCTGACTCCCGACCGCGCGGACGGTCCGGACGCCGCCGAGCTGACTCCCGACCGCGCGGAGGAGTCCACCCCGGCCGAGGATCCGGCCGCCCCGGAGGCGCCGGCTTCGACCACCACGGGCACGTCGCGGCCCGCGAAATGCCAACCCACGCAGGCAGGTACCGCTGAACCCGAGCAGGTGCCCGACACCGCGGCTCCCGAACAGGAGAACGCCGCTGCGTCACCCGAGGACACCACCAGGGTGTCCGAGGCACAGGGCCTCGTATCACCCTGCCCTGCAGAGGCTTACGTGATGGGTGGTGGCCTCATCGGCCCCGACGTGCTGGCCGGTCTGCTCGACCGCGCCACAATCCGCACCATCACCCACCCCGGCACCAGTCCACCCGAAAACCGCTACCGGCCCTCCCAAGCCCTGCAGGACTTTGTCCGCGCCCGCGACCTGACCTGCCGTTTCCCCCGCTGCGACAGACCCGCCCACCTTTGTGACATCGACCACGCCGTGCCCTACCCCGCCGGACCCACCAGCGCATCCGACCTCCGATGCCTCTGCCGCGAACACCACCTCCTCAAAAC
>NZ_LQIU01000044.1 GCF_001499995.1 Mycobacterium sp. IS-1496 | reverse complement strand
GGGGCACGTAGACCGGGGCCGGGGGCGGCGCCACCTCGGGTGCGGCGTAGACCGGTTCGATCACCGGGGCCACCTCGGGTTCGGGGGCCGGCGCCGCGGGCGCGACGCCGACGACGGGTACGGCCGCCTCGGGCGGCGGTGCCGGCGGCGCCTTCGGCGCGGGCGGCGCAGCGGCCGGTTTCGGCGCCGCCTTCGGGAGCGCTTCGGGAGCCGGTGCGTCGACGGCGGCCTTCGCCTGGTCCGAGGCACTGGCCACCTGACGGGTCGCCGCGTCGTCGGACCGCATCTGCGGCGTCAACTCCAGGCCCAGCGCGACCGACATCGACACGACGAACGTGACCACGGCCGCGACGAGCACCGAGGCGAGCGCGGGCACTCGCCACGTCAGCCACGATTTCGGTTGGTCGGCGTGCACCTGCGCCAGCGCCAGTGGGGCGTCGACACCGACGGACCCCTGAGCCGACGCCAATGCCGCACCGCGCGCCAAGGCGAGATCCGCCTCGGCTGCGGACAGCACCGGGGCCGTCACCTGGCCGGCGAGCGCGGTCATCACCGCGTCGACGTCGTCGGCCGAGCCGAGGACGTAGACCGCCTCGGGGTACACCGCGGCCGAGTCGGCCGTCTCGCGCACCCGGCGGGCGAGGGTGCCGGCGTCGTCGCCGGTGATCTGGTCGACATGCACCGCGTCGGCGGTGACGACCGCGGCCAGCGCGACGTCGGGTTCGGTCACGCACACGGCGACGTCGGTCTGCGCGGCCAGATCACCGAGTCCGGCGGCCAACGCGGCCGCGGCCTCCGCGGGTGAGAGCGCGACCACGTTCCGCGCGCCCCTGGCGGTCAGGGCGGATATCAGCGCGGCGGCCTGGTCGGCGACGCCGTCGGTCCACGTGACACCGACAGCGAGTGGCCGCTGCCCGGGCGCCGCGGCGTAGGGGCCCTCGCCGGACACCGCGCTGACCAGCGCGTCGAGGCTGTCACCGGAAACCGGCATGGCGAGCGTGCCGCTGTCGACGGTCACGCCGTCGCCCGTCGCGCCCTCGACGAGCACGAAGCGAAGCGCCGTCGATGTCACCGACACGCCGAGTACTAGGTCCACTGATCTTTCCCGCTCTGGTTGCACAATCCGGACTGACCATACCGCTGTGCGAGCGCGGTTCAAGTTCGCCCGGGCAACGATCCCGTGACCACGGATCAGCCGGCCTGCCAGAGACAGTCGCCGCTGAGATGGATCGTGAACATCACCGGAAGCACCTCGAAGCGCAGCGGTTGACCGGGCGCACCCTCGACGACCTGCGGTTCTCCCACCTTCCCTGCGCTGACGACGGCGGCCTGCTCGGCGCGGCAGCGGGCGGCCGGGTCCTGCGGGATCCCGGTCCACGGGCCCGACAACATCTCGGGGTTGCGCATGCCCTGCCCGTGCAGGTCGAGACCGTCGCCGCCGGAGAACCAGCGGTCGCTCGACGGGTACGGCCCCGCGTACACCTCCCAGCGGCCGGCGCTGCACTGCACGACGGTGTCGTCGGCGGTGTGCGACAGCGCGCGGTCCACCGCGGGCGCACATCCCGCGCCGGGCTGGGGTGCAGGCGGTGCGGCGTGTGCCACGGTCATCCCCGGCAGGCCCAGTACCGCGGCGCCGACGGCCAGCGCGGCCAGCGTCCTTCGCGTCATATCCGTATTGTCGTCCGCGGCGGCCGTCGCGCTACACCTTCGTCAAATCGGTGCGCATGAGCTTGACCTGGTAGTCGTCCCAGGTCGACAGGTTCCAGTAGAGGTACTTCTGGTCCTCGGCGCTGACGTTGTCCGTCGACGACCACGGATGGATCATCGGTGCGTACAGCCCCGGCATCTTCGATGCGGTGACCAGGGTGATCGGTGCCGACCACGGTCCTTCCGGCGAATCGGCCTTGCGCATCACGATGTTGTTGTTCTTGTCGCCGTACAACATGATGTATTTCTTCTCATAGCTGTTGTACTGCACCGACATCTCACTGACCGTCGGATACGTCGTGGTCTTGACCAGCCCGAAGAAGCTCGTCGTGGTGGTCGAAGGCAGGATCGGCTTGGCCGCGGCCGGGTTGCCCGGCGTCCACGAGGTCCCGTTCCAGTACTCGTATTTCGTCTTGTCGAGGATGTCGGCTTCGGCGACCCGGGACACGTACGCCGTGCCCGTGCGTCCCGCCGGGGTGCCGTAGGAGTAGATGTAGCCGTCGGTGATCTCCTGTCCGGCAGCGTTTTTCAACGGTTTGCCGGTGACCGGGTCGACGGTGTACTTGCGGACGTAGGCGCCCTGCTGGAAATTCTGGTCGCCGTTGACGAACGGCAGGATCGTGCGACCGGCGGCGGCGGGCCGTACCGACGACTGCGGCACCACGGTCCAGTTCTGGCCGTTGTCATCGGAATACGCGATGGCCGAGTAGTTCGTCGTCCACTTGCCGGGCGAATCCCACGACTTCACGGCCATGTAGTTGATGTACTGCCGGGTCGCGCCGTCCTTGCCCGCGCCGGGCACCGAGATCGCCGCCGTCGGGATCATCGTCACTTCCGGCCCGATGCCGTAGTGGTAGTTGCCGATGATCTCCCGCGAGAAGTTCGGGTTCGTCATCGGCGAGCCGCTGTACATGCCGGGGTCGTGCGGGATGCCGTCGGCGACGTACATGCCGTTGGACAGCACCGTGTCGGTGCTGCGGAACAGCGTGTTCATCCGCCATATACCGGTGCGAACCGGGGTGCGGTTGCTGAACGTGTCGCCGAAGGCGATGAGGACCTGGTGTTCGTTGACCGCGGTGGTCGTATCGTCCTTGACCCCGTTGTCCCACATGATCCCGAGGTCCGTACCGCCGATCCCGAAGCGGGTCATGGTGTTGTTCAGACCGCCCGGGCCGGTGACGTTGGTGATGCGGACGGTGTTGCCGCTGACGGAAACCGGGGTGACGACGTAGTCCTTCGCCGGGTCGTAGGGAGCCGCCGCGGCGGCCAGGGAGACGGTGGGGCTGCTCGTCGAGACCGACCGGGTGGTCACCGACCGGTCGAGTTCGCGTCGTGAGCCCAGCGCCAGCAGCGCACTCAGCGCCCATGCCGGGCTGGGCAGTGACGGCAGATTGCGCAGCGAACCGAGGCCGAACGCGGCGAGCAGTCGATTGATCACCGGAGCGGAGTTGCGGGCCGCGGTGGGCGCGGTGAACGCCGTGACGGCCGGCGCGGCCTGCAGCACCACCGACTGCACCACCTTCTCGACGTTCTCGACGAGGACGGTCTGCGGCGCTGCGGCGGGTGGTTCGGCGGCCTTCTGCGCCGCCGCGTCGACGAGAATGCGCTCGGCACCCGCGGTCTCGGTGAGGGTTTCGGGATCGCCGGGCTCCGGCTCCTGTAGGGCGTGCAGCGCGTCGCCCCCGCGGTCGTGTGCGTCACGCGGCAGGGCGGTCGTGTCGACAACAGGCAGTCCCGCGTCGGGAGCCGTGCCCTCGGTTGTCGTCTCCTCGACCACCGGTTCCTCGACCACCGGTTCCTCGACGACCAATTCCTCGACGATCGGTTCCTCGACCACCGGCTCCTCGACCACCGGCTCCACACCGTCGCCGGCGTCCTCCTCGAGGTCCTCGGGCTCGTCGCCCTCGGCGTCCTCGGGCTCACCCTCCTCGGTCGCCTCGACGTTCGCCTGCGACTCCGAATCCTGCTGTTCCTCAGCGGGTTTCGGACTGTCGTCGGACGGGGTCTGCGACGTCGGTTCTCCCTCGGTGCTGGCGAACGCCGTACCCGGAGCTCCGACCATCACCGCGGCGCCCACCCCCAGCGCCACCGCCAAACCACCCACACGACCTATGTACGCCGAAGCATCCATCGTTGTCCCCTTGGAGATGCATCCCCCGACGCCCTCTGAAATTCCCTCGGCATCGCGGCCGGTGGTCACCTGAAGATAGCGCCAGAGTCCCTTGATGATGCAATTTCGGCAAAAGATTTTCGTTTCCTGACCTGCAGGTTCGTGCGGTTGGGCAGGGGTGGCTGTCGCGCGGTGGCCGCTCACGGCGCGCAGGAACGCCCATAGCGACCTGTCCGTACAACGAACTCGAGATGTCCGCCGGCGCACTGATCCTGCCATCTGTCGATCAATTACTGCCACCGGAATTAAATCCCTGACCTGCGGGTTTACCAGATCAGACCACGAACAACACAGAGGGACAGAAAGAGGAACGGATATGAACAAGCTCGGATTCGCCACCATCATCGCCGGAGGACTGGCCACCGCCTTCTTCGGACTCGCCGCCCCCGCCCAGGCCGCCCCGGCCGGACCGGGCAACGCCCAGAACACCATCGAGCAGCTCGACGACCGCGGCTACGCGGTGCGGGTCAACCACCAGGGCATGGTTAAGCCGCTCGATCAGTCCAGCATCGTCTCGGTCCGCTACGACAACGACGACCGCGTCGTCTACGTCACCGTCCGCTGACGCAACAACCGCAACGAGGGGGCACCCGGAAACGGGTGCCCCTCGTCGTGTGTCCAGAACTACTTCAGCATCTCGTCGAGGATGCGCAGATGCTGCGAGATCGGATCGCCGGGCAGCGGAGTCTCGTGTGAGGCCGCGATCAGCACCCCGACCATCGCCCCGGCGAGCGTGCGGCGTTCGACGAGGTCGTCCGGCTGGTTCGGACGCTTCGTCAGCGCCTCGGTGATCAGGTCGATCAACCGGATGTACTCGGTGTAGACGAGGCCGCGCGCCTCGGGCACCTCGTACATGAGCCGTTGACCGACGATGGCGTCGCGGCGCTGGTCGTCGCTCAACGCCCCGAACGTCGTCTCGACGGCATGCCGGTAGGCGTCGATGACCGACAGATCGGCGGGTGCGGCCACGAACGCCTCGATGATCGGGGCGATGTGGTCATCCGACAGCAGGACGGCCTCTTTGGTCGGGAAGTACCGCGAGAAGGTCCGCGGCGAGATGTCGGAAGCCGCGGCGATCTGTTCGACGGTCGTGTTGTCATAGCCCTGCTGCTCGATGAGCCGTAGCGCTTCGCGCCGGATCGTGGCGCGGGTCTTCCGTTTCTTGCGCTCCCGCAATCCCCCTGGCTTCTCGGGAACCGACATCGCACGATCCTCTCAGATTCGACCCCGTCGATCAGGTCCCGGTCACCTCACGGGGTGCGGCTGCGGACCAGCGTCCAGTGATTGCCCTCGCTGTCGCGGCGGTAGGCGAGCTCGTCGAGCACCCGGTGCGCGATGGCCAGGCCACGCCCGCGGTCCGACAACTCCTCGGGCATGCTGACCTCGTCGAGGTCGACCGGCGAGGGGTGGCCGTCGTCGAAGAAGGTCGTGCGCACCGCGTCCGCGTCGAGGGTCACCTCCATGCGCAAGCGGACGGGGGCGCCCCCGCCGGAGTGTTCGACGATGTTGGCCGCGATCTCGCCGACTGCGAGATCGACGTGGATGCGCACCATCTCGTCGATGTCGTGTTCCGCCCACACTGTGTCGAGCGTGCGCTGAACTGCGTCGAGAGTGTCCGGCCCCGTCGTGGTCTCGAGTACCACCGACGAATCATGCGTCGCCATCGAACGCACCGTCGGCCGAATCATAGGTACTCAGAACGCGGTTGAGATTGGTCAGCTCGAGCACCGTGGTCACCTGCCTGGTGGGCGCCGCGATGCGGAGGTCGCCACCGGCCTGCCTGGCCACCTTGAGGCCGGAGATCAGCGCGCCCAGACCCGAGGAGTCGATGAAATCCGTCGCGCTGAGGTCGACGACGACGCGGGTGCTGCCGCCGTCGACGAGCTCGTGGATCTGCTTGCGCAGCGCCGGTGCGGCCACCATGTTCAGGCGCCCCTCCGGACGGATCACCAACACACCGGAATCGGTTGTGCGGGTTGAATAATTGCTCATCACACTCCTTCGTCCTGGTGTCCGCGGTATCGCACCGCCTGAAACACCACGCTGAGAATCAACAGGTCGAACAGGACCCAGAACAGGTTCACTCCCACACCGAGTACGGAGATCGCGCCGAAGTACAACTGCACGATGCCGATGATCGACGCGACCACCAGCATCGCGATCGCGGCCAGCTGCCACTTCACCAGGTGCCACGGGATCGCGGTCGCCTCCTGCCGTGTCTTCGGCGTGACCGCGAAGCCCAGCGGCCGACCGAACACCACGTTGAGGAACGCCGTGTAACAGGCGCGGATCCACACCGGGAACAACGCGAGGCTGTACTGCTGACCCCGCCACGTCGGCGTACCCCGGCTGATGATGATGAACATCAACTGGTTGAGCACCAGGAACGGGATCAGCCGCCCGAAGAAGTCCCAGCTGTAGGCGGTCACCGGCATGATGCCGAAGATCAGGTAGATCGCGGGCGCGGCGATGTAGGCCAGCGCGGCGAACCCGGCCAGGTAGCTGTACATCGTCGCCCAGTACATGAGCTTCTGGCCGATCGAGAGCCCCTTCTGCACGAACGGGTTCTCCCGCAGCATCACCTGGATGGTGCCTTGGGCCCAGCGCAGTCGCTGCGTGAGCATGGTGCGCACGTCGTCGGGCGCGAGACCGCGGGCGAGGACTTCGTGGTGGTAGGCCGACTTCCAGCCCAGTGCGTGCAACCGCATACAGGTGGCCATGTCCTCGGTGACCGAAATGGTGGCCATCGGCAGCATCGGTTGGGCCTCGTCGTCGCGGCCGACGTCGACGGCGCGGATCATCGCGCCGATCGATTCGATCGCGCCCAGCGGTGACCACTCCCGGCCGGCCAGCGACTCCAGCGCTTCGTCGTCGAACACCACGGTGGTGGCGGTGGTCTCGGGGTGTTCGCTCAGGGCGGTGATGACCTCGAGGTCGGCCCGCATGGCGGTGACGTCGGCGTCGACCACAGTGCGCGCCGCCGCGTCGACGCGCTGCTGGAAGTCGAAGGTGATGTCGGCCAGGGCACGCTTCTCCCGCAACTGGCGGCGGGCGTCGCGCACCGCCTGCAGCACCGACTCGAGCGCCTCCTGCACCTCGGGTTGGTCACCGCCGGGCTGTTTGCGCGCCGTCCTGACCATCTTCCTGGCCGCGTACAGCGTCCGCCGGACGCCCTCCTCGACGGCGCGGACGTACCCGCGAATCCCGAGGCGCATCAGCGCCTCCCGGCGCAGCACCGCGTTCGACCCGCAGAAGTACGCGGCGTTCCACCCGTCCTTACCCTGCTGGATCGGCCCGTAGAACAGCGGCGCCTGGCTGCCCAACGGGTCGCTGAACGGCACGTTGTGGAAGTACTGCGGCGTCTGCACCAGCGCCATGTAGGGATCGCGGAAATAGCCAAGCGTCTTGTCGAGGATGTCGGGTTCGGGCACCTGGTCGGCGTCGAGCACGAGGATGTACTCCCCGTCGGTCTCGAACAGCGCGTTGTTCAGGTTGCCCGCCTTGGCGTGCCGCGGCTTGTCCGGGGTCCAACTCGACGAACGGGTGATGTAGCCGATCCCGCGCTCGGCCGCCGCTTCGGCCAGCTCGTGGCGGTCGCCGTCGTCGAGGATCCACGTCGAGTGCGGGAAACGGATGCGCTGGGCGGCCTCCGCGGTCTCCAACACCATGTCGATCGGTTCGTTGTAGGTGGTGATGAAGACGTCGACGGTCGCGTCGTCCGGCGGTGGCGGAGGAGGGTTGCGGCGCAACATCTTCCACATCGTCATTCCGAACAGCAGCGAGTCGATGACGCTGTAGGTCTCGGCGATCACCAGCGGCACCGCGATCCACCACGCGGCCCAGTTGATCGACCCGAGCCAGCGCCACACGATGTAGTTGATGCCCAGCAGCGCGGTGCAGAGGATCAGCAGCCGCAACCAAGGCGACGGGTATCTGCCGGTGGGGGTGTCGGGCAGCTGATGCCTCACGCGGTCGGCTCTCGGCGCACCGCCACCAGAGTGACGTCGTCCAGCGGTGACTTCTCGGCGACCAGCGCCCGGGCACGGGCGCACAGGTCGGCCGGTTCGGAGTGGCGAGCGACGAAGCGCAGCGCCGGCCACACGTCGGTGCCGTCGCCGATGAGGTCGAGCACCCCGTCCGATGCCACGATCAGGGTGTCTCCCTCCCCCAGTGTCGCCTCGCCGCAATCCCATGTGGCGCCGGGCATCACCCCGAGGGGGATGCCGACGCTGTCGAGTCCGTCGACGCGACCGTCGGCGCGCACGACGACGGCGAAGCCGTGGCCGGCGTCGACGTAGCGCACCGTCCCGGTCTCCGTGTCGAGCTGACAGTGGAACAGGGTGACGAACGTATCGGTTCTGCCCAGGTCGTCGGCGAGTTGTTCGGCGACCGCCTTGACGACGTCCTCGAGGTCCATCCCGCACGCGGCCTCGTCGACCGCGCGGGAGGCGCCGCGCAGCGCGGAGCGCACGCTGGCGGCCAGGATCGCCGCGCCCAGACCCTTGCCCATCACGTCGGCCACGGTGAACACCGCGCCGCCGTCGACCCGGTAGTGGTCGTAGAAGTCGCCGCCGACCGCGTAGGCGGGCAGGCACATCGCGCACACCGAGTAGCCGGGAAGGTCGCCGAGCGCTCGGGGCAGAAGGTGGCGCTGGACCTCGGCCGCGCGCTCGATGTCGTCGGTCTGTTCGAGTTCACGCTGCGCCCAGGAGGCCAGTTCGAAGAACGTCCCGAGTTCGGCCTCCGTCAGCGAGCGGGGTTCGGTGTCGTAGATACAGAACGTGCCGACGGGGTGCCCACCGGGACCGTAGAGCGGGTAGCCGGCATAGAACCGGATGCCGCCCGGCTCCCCGATGCCCGGCACCATCGCGAATTCCGGCCTGGCAGCGGCGTCTTCGATGATCAGCGCCGGGTTGTCGGGTTTCTCGTAGGTGCGGGCGATGGTGGCCTGGCAGATCGTCTTGGTGCGCGGCAGGCTGGTGCCGATGTCGAGGCCGTCGACCTGTTTGAACCACTGCCGGTCCCGGTCGACGAGGGCGACCGCCGCCATCGGGATCTCGAAGACGTGGCGCGCCATGCGGGTGATCCGGGCGAAGCGGTCCTCCGGCGGGGTGTCGAGCACGTGCAGCTGGGCCAGGGAGCGGACGCGTTCGTCCTCCACCTCCGGCGGCAGGGCGTACGGCGATACCGTCACCGCGTCACCGCCCGCAGGGCGTCGGCCATCGCCGCCGTCGCCGCCGGAGTGCTCGTGATCCGCCAGTCGGTCTCCTTGTCGTGGTCGAACCAGATGACCGCGCCGACGTCGGGTTGGGCGGCCGCCCAGTCGATCAACGCGGAGATCCACTCGGCCTTGTCGCCGCCGTCTTCCGCACAGCCGACCTCGGCGAGCACCATGGGCAGTCCGGTCAGCGCGCGGATCTCGGTGACGGCGGGGTCGAAGAGCTCGACCGGAGGTGTCCATCGACTCCATGGACGTGTTGTTCCCCAGTTGTAGCCGTCTATACCCACGACGTCGACGTAGTCGTCGCCGGGATACCACGCGCACAGCGGGATGTCGCCTGCCGATGTGGCGTCCGGCGACCACATCCACCGCACGTTCGTCGCACCGGCACGCCGGAAGAGCTCGTGCGTGTGTCGCCATCCGGCGACGTAGACCTCCGGCGGCGTTCCGCGGGCGGGCGTCCACGGGTACCAGTCGCCGTTGAACTCGTGCGCGAACCGCAGGTAGACCGGCGTGCCGGTCACCGCGAGCGCCGCCGCCCACGCGAACAGGTGGTCATCGTGTCGGCCGGCCGCGATCTCGGACACCGTGGCCGCACCGGCACCTGTGACGTCGGTGCGCCAGAGCCACGGTTCCCAGGTGATCACCGCGGCGGCGCCTGCGGCGTCCACCTTCGCGATTCCACTCACCGGCGGAGGGGCGGCCAAATCCTCGTACCAGAGGATCAGGTCGATGTGCCGGCCGACGGCGGCGCCGGTGGCGGCGACCTCGTCGAGACCGAACACTCCCGCAGGAGTGCTCAGCCCCAGCCGTACCTGCGCACCCATTCCCACCCCGTTGATTCGCCCAACCCCACGTCAACCTTAAGCAAAGCTGTGAACCGCTGTCGAACAAACGCAAGGACTGCGGTCGTCCGCTCAGTTGCCGGGCACCGGGATCGGGATCGGGACCGGAACGAACGGCACCGTCACATAAGTCGTCGTCACCGCGTTCGTCGTCGTGGTCACCGGCGGCTGGGTGGTGGTCGGCTGGGTGGTGGTCGGCTGGGTGGTGGTCGTGGTCGGGGGGGCGGCCGCGGCGCCGAACGCCAACTGCGGCAATTGCCAGCCGCGCCGTCCGTCCTCCGGCTCGTCGGCCGGCAGATACTGCACGGCGGGCCGGGCGCCGGTGGCGGGGGACGCGTAGGGGTTGTACGGCTCGTAGGCCTCGGCACCGGTGTAGGGCACCGGTTCGTCGGACGTCGTGTCGTCCTGCGACCAGGCCAGGGCACGGAAGGTCGCCGACCCGGGCGCATCGTCGATCATCGCCGTGATCGGCGCGGCGGCAGCCATACCCGTCGGCGCGTCCGCGGCGGCGCTGTACGCGGCGAAGAGCGCCGCGCCGACCGCGGCGTCCAGCGCCGGTTGCGGCGTGGTGATCACGGGGACGCGGGTGTGCGCCGAGAGCTGTTGGGTGACCATCGGGATGCTCGCGCCGCCGCCGATGGTGACGACGGCCGACACGCCCGCCCATCCGATGCGGGTCCGCTCGAGCGCCGCGTCGAGCGCCGCCAGCACCCCGGCCAGCGGCTGCCGCAGCATCTCCTCGAGTTCCGTGCGGGTGACCCGGATCGACGAGTGGTAGCCGGGGAGTTCGGCGGCCACGTCGGCGGCGGTCACCGACGACAGTCGCTCCTTGGCGTCGCGGCACTGTTCCCGCAGCCGGGTCAGCGATCCGACCGCGGCGGTGCCCGCCGGGTCGACACCGCCGGCGTCGCTGATCCCGGCCAGTACGTGGGTGAGCAGCGCCTGGTCGATCAGGTCTCCGGAGAACTCGGTGAACCGGGTCGTCTCGTCGACCGGCGCGAAGCCCGCGGCGGCGTCCGCGAGGGTGATGCTGGTGCCGCTGCCGCCGAAGTCGAGCAGTGCCACCACCCCGTCGGTCGGCAGGCCCGGGTTGGCGTGCAACGCGGTCAGTGAGGCGACCGCATCCGACACCAGGCGCGCCGGGGTGCCGTTCGGGGCGAAGACGGGGTTGGTGCGCAGCGCGTTGCGCAGGGCGTAGACCGTGGAGGTGCTCCAGTGCGCGGGCACGGCGATCGCGAGGTCGCCGATGGGTGCCGCGCCGGTGGCCTCGGTCATCGCGTCGAGCGCCTCCACCAGCAGCGCCTCGGCGCGATAGGAGGTGCCGTCCGCGGCGACCAGCGGCACCGGGTCGCCGACCCGCTCGACGAAACCGTCGAGGACCACGCCCCGCTCGTCGCGCACGCCGACCTGCGGCGTGCGATCGCTGAACAGGCTCAGCGTCGAACGCCGTAGGACTGGCGGATTGCCGACTCGTGCCGCAACCAGGTTGGTGGTCCCGATCGACAAGCCCAACGGGTCGCTCATCGGGAGATCACCCTAGTGGCACCGCCGGTGCGTTGCCGGCAACCCCTCGTTTCGGCGGGTTCGCCGGGGGGAAACCCCTCTCATGACCTCACTCTGGCTGGCCGGCCGTCCCGAGCAGGCTCTTCCGCCCAACCCGCTCGACGAGACCACCCGCTCAGCCGACGTGGTCGTCGTCGGCGCCGGGCTCACCGGGCTGATCACCGCGGTCCTGCTGGCCCGCGCCGGCCGCGATGTGATGGTGCTCGAGGCGTTCCGCGCGGGAGCGGGCGCGACGGGCAACACCACCGCCAAGATCAGCCTGCTCCAGGGCACCAAACTGTCGAAGATCGTCGGCAAACACGGCGCGGGTGTGGCGAAGAAGTACGTCGAGGGCAACCTCGAGGGACAGGAGTGGTTGATCCAGCGCTGCGAGGCGCACGGCATCTCGGTGCAGCGCGAGGACGCCTTCACCTATGCGCAGTCGGATAAGGGGCTGCCCGCGGCGCGGGCCGAACTCGAGGCGTGTCAGGCGGCGGGGCTGGGCGCCGAGTGGGTCGACAGGGAACATGGGGCCGACGTGCCCTTCCCGTTCGAAGGTGGGGTTCGGCTGGCCGACCAGGCGCAGTTCGATCCGATGCCGTTGCTGGACAGCCTGATCGTGGAACTCGACGAGCGGGGCGGCCGGCTGGTCCAGGGTGTGCGTGTACAGCGGGTGTCCGGCGCCGACGACGGGCTGAGCCTGCACGTACGGACCTCCGAAGGCCACGAGTTTGACATCGCCGCGCGGCAGTGCGTACTCGCCACGGGCATCCCGATCCTCGACCGCGGCGGGTTCTTCGCCCGCCTCAAACCCTCCCGGTCCTACTGCATGGCGTACAGGGTGCCCGGCACCATCACCCGCGGTATGTACCTGTCCACCGACTCCCCCACCCGGTCGGTGCGGTACGCGCCGACCCCGGAGGGGGATCGGCTGATCGTCGGCGGGGCGGGGCATCCGGTCGGCCGCGAGAAGCATCCGTCGTCGTCGGTGCAGGAACTCGACTCGTGGGCCAAACAGCACTATCCGGGTGCGATGCAGACGAACTACTGGTCCGCCCAGGACTACACACCGGCCGACGAGCTGCCCTACGTCGGCCCCATCCTGCCCGGTCAGGACAAGATCTATGTGGCAACGGGTTTCGACAAGTGGGGCATGACCAACGGCACCGCCGCCGCGCTCGCCCTGACCGGCAGCATCCTGGGCGGCCGGATGGACTGGGCGGATGCGTTCGCCAGCTGGAGCCCGCACGAGCTGTCCGGTATCCCGAAGGCGGTGCAGGCCAACGTCGAAGTGGGGATCAACCTGGCGAAGGGGTGGATCACGCCGGTGACCCGGATCGCCGACCGCACGCCGCAGTCCGGTGGTGTGGTGAGCGGGCCGCCGTGGGCGTTGGAAGCGCGCAGCGTCGTCGACGGGGTCGAGCATCGGGTCTCGCCGGTGTGCCCGCACCTGGGCGGCATCGTCAACTGGAACGACTCCGACGAGTCGTGGGAATGTCCGTTGCACGGGTCGCGCTTCGCGCCGGACGGCACCCTGCTCGAAGGCCCCGCGACGCGGGATCTCACGAGATCGATGTGACTACGGCGAGCGGGTGACCTTCGCCGGTTCGTCCGGAAAGACCTTGCGCATCACCGCCGAACCGACGCTGCCGACGACGATCAGCGCGATGCCCAGCGTGTCCGGGATCTCGTCCGACACCCAGCCGACGATCCCGGTGATCACGACGAACAGCGGCACCCAGTCGAACACGCGCGCCCACGACGCGTCGCTCTCCCCCGTCGCCCGGTCGGGATAGAACTCGGTGAAGGCCCCGGCGAAGATCAGCGCGGCCAGGGGCACGATCCACGCGAGCCAGAAGTCGTCGTTGTCACCGAGGACGGCGTCACCGTAGGCGCCCGCCGCCGCGGACACCACGAACGCACCCGCCCACACCGCCGAGATGACGTAGTTGATCCGGAGGAAGACCGGGCTGTCCCAATGTTCGGGCGGGGCGGTGTCTTTGGCGTAGGCGAGGGTGAACGGACGGCGGATCAGCAGCGTGACGATCGCGAATGCCGCCAGCGCGATGTTGCTCAGTTCGCCGGCCCACAGCGCCAGCCACTCGATGGTGTCCTCCGGGGCGACGAGTCCGAGGATCGCCAACACTGCGAAGAACGCGACCCCGAAGGCCTCCAGCGCGTGCACCGGCACCCCACGTCGCTTGCCCACCCACAGCGTCAGCAGAGCGAGTCCCAATGCCGCGGAGGCGGCCTCCTCGAACCGGCCGGGACCGACGACCATCGCCATGAGGATCCATGGCGCGAGCCCCGCGAACGGTGACCTGACGTAGCCGTCGATCAATTTCATGCCCGGACTCTATGCCGGGTACGCCGGTTGTGCTGCAATGTCGGCCATGGGCGACATCGACGAGATCAAGAACGTCAAATACCGGTATCTGCGCGCGTTGGACACCAAGAACTGGGCCGAGTTCGAGGACACGCTCACCGAGGACGTCGAGGGTGACTACGGTGAGTCACTCGGCGAGGACCACCGGTTCACCGACCGCGACGCGCTGGTCTCGTTCATGCGAACCTCGCTGGGTCCGGAGGTGATCACCGAGCACCGCGTCGACCACCCCGAGATCGTCGTCGACGGCGACGAGGCGACCGGCACCTGGTATCTGCAGGACCGGGTGATCGCGCCGGATTTCAACTTCATGCTGATCGGCGCCGCGTTCTACCGCGACAGGTATCGCCGCACCCCCGACGGGTGGAAGATCTGCGCCACCGGGTACGACCGCACCTACGACGCCAGCATGTCGTTGGAGAATCTGGGTTTCAAACTCAAACGCGGTCGCGCACTGAACCTCTGAGCCTCACTTCGAGATCGCGATCACCGCGCCGGGCCGCAACCACCGCATGATGTCGACCAGCGTGCCGTCGTCGATGGCCACGCATCCGGCGGTCGGTCCGCCGTCGGTGGAATGCACGAAGAACGCGCCGCCGTTGCCGGGTACGCGCGCCTTGTTGACACCCATCACCACGGCATGGCGGTACTGCGGGATGTCGAGGTTCTCGGTGCCCGCGCTCAGCGATGTGTCGAAGCGGCACTGCTCCTTCTTGCACACCTGCATGGTGTTGTAGGTGGGGCTCTTCATATCCCCGTCCCACCAGTGGTCGGGGCCCACCTGGACGTAGGGCAGGCCGCCACCCGGGTTGGGTTCGGTGCCGAACGCGAAGTCGAGCGTGAACACCCCCATCGGCGTCTTCATCTCGCCGTCGTGGGTCTGCGGCGCCATGCCCTTGGCGCCGATGAAGGCGGGGATACCGACGCCGATCGGCTGCCAGCCCGCCGCGGTGCGCTGGTACACATCCATCTTGGCCGTCGAATCACCTACGCCCACAACGGATATCACCTGCGTGGCCGCCCCGACCGACGAGGCGAACCACGGGCCGGCGGCGGGCGCTGCCGGCATCCCGGCGACCAGGCACACCGCGACGGCGCACAAAACGGTCAACAGTCGGCGCATCCCACCCATCCTGAGCGGGCGGCCTCTCGGTTACGTCAACGTACGGACACGATCGGGTCGCGACCGAGGACCCCGTCCAGCCACCGCGACCATTCCTGCTGCTGCGCGGCGGCCAGATCGGCGGCGGAATCACCGTAGAGGTACAGGCTGACCATGGCCCGCATCCGCTCACCCAGGGGGTACGCACCGACGATCGCGATACCCACACCGGGGCGATCGAGCCGCAGCATGACGCGGCGGGCTTCGCGGGTCTGATCGATCCGTTCCACCGCACCGCCGAATTCCGGTGCCTGCGAGGACGGTTCGGGCCGATCTCCCACATCGACACCGGCGAGGCCGAGCCCGGAGGCCAGCCGGGACCAGCCGTCGGCGACATCGCCCGGATACTCGGCCATCACCCGGACCGGCGTGGCGGGCCGGCCCGCGAAGTCACGCAGGTAGAGCCGCAGCACGTCGAAGAAGCCGGGCCAGCCCGCCTCGAAGCCCTCGAGTTCGTCGTCCCAGTCGTCGCCGTCGGCGAACAGGCTGTGCACCATCCGGACAACGCACGTGCCGCCGCTGCGGGCGGTGACGGTGATCTCGGTGGCCAGCGGTCCGGGCGTCCCGATGCCGCTCCACTCGTGCTCTTCGTAGGTGAGCCGGCGCGGCGGCTCCCACCCGGTCACGACGCCGCGTTGTACGGCGCCCCCTCCGAAGTCGAAGTGCAGCGCGCCGCCGACGCGTTCCTCGACCGTCGTCGGGGTGAACCACGCGCTCATCCCCGGTCCCGTCGCCATGGCGTCCCACACCTGTTCCGGTGTGCCGGGCACGACCAGTTCCATCTCGACCCAGCGACGTCCGTCGTCTTTACGTACCGGCATCACGCATCCTCCTGGTTTCTGGGAATCGGATAGGCGGCCAGCACCACTCGGTGCGCACGGCCGTCGGGGGCGGTGTCGTCGTGATACCGCGCGACCAGCGCAACGACGGATTCGGACAGCTCACGGGTGAAGTCGGCGCGGTCGGCGGCGCTGCGGAACCGCACGGTCGCGTCGAGGGACAGGGTGGCCAGTCGCTTGTCCTTGGCGCGCGCCTCGCGCCACAGATCGCCGACCTCCTGGACGGCGCGCGCCGCCACGGCGATCAGGTAGCTCGCGGAGAGCCGGTCGCGGAATCGCCCGGGGTGGGTGCCCGCGGCGCCGAGCGCGCCGGGCGACACCACGTACGACGAGGCGGTCGCGACCAGGAGGCGTTCTTTGAGACCGCCCCACTTCCGCTCCCCGGCGACGGTCACGAGCTGGTGCTGTTCGAGCGCCCGAAGGTGGTAATTGACCTTCTGCCTGGCGATTCCGACGCGGGTGGCGAGCGTTGCGGCCGACGCCGGTTCGGTCAGCTCCGCGAGCAACCGGCTGCGCACCGGGTCGAGCGCGACGACGGCCGCGGCGGGGTCCGCGATCACTTCCACATCCAGCACGAGCACATCGTCATCCTTGACAAGAAGTTTTGTCAAGGGGGTGGGCGGCTACGTTGGCTGCTATGGACCTCCGCATCCGCCGCCGCGCCAGTGGCCTCCGACAGATCGGCAAGGGCCTCGGCAGCCTTGACCGGGAGGTCTTCGAGGCCGTCGCCGAGTCACCCAGTCCCCTGTTGGACGCGACGATGCCGCGGCTGACCAGGGCGGCCGACCATTCGAAGCTGTGGTTCGCCATCGCCGCCGGGCTGATGGCGGCCGGCGGGCCCAGGACCCGGCGCGGCGCCAACCGCGGCGTGTTGTCGCTCGCGGTCACCAGCCTCGTCGCCAACCAGGGCGCCAAGCGCATCTGGAAGCGCGCCCGCCCGAGTTATCTGCCGGTGCCGCTGGCGCGGCGGAGTCGGCGGTTCCCGACGTCGAACTCACTGCCGTCCGGCCACTCCGCGAGCGCCGCGGCATTCGCGGTCGGTGTCGGTCTGGAGAGCCCGCCGATCGGACTGGGACTGGCGCTGCTGGCCGGGCTGGTCGGGCTGTCCCGGGTGGCGACGGGTGCGCACTATCCGGGCGACGTGTTCGCCGGATTCGGGCTCGGCGCCGGCGTCGCGGTACTCGGCGGCCGGGTAGTGCCGCCGTCGACCCCGACGAAGTTGCCGACGGCCGAACCGCTGCGCGTGCCCACCCCGCCCCGGCCGGACGGCGCCGGTGTGGTGCTGGTGATCAACCCCGCGTCGGGCAGCGGCAGCGGCGCGCGGGTGGTGGACGAGGTGCGTGACGCGCTCCCGCGCGCCGAGATCGTCGAACTGGGCGAAGGGGACGACCTCCGGGAGGTGTTGCGGGAAGCGGCGGGCCGCGCGGAGGTCCTGGCCGTGGGCGGTGGCGACGGCACGGTGGCCACCGGCGCGGGTATCGCCAAGGAGGCCGGCGTGCCGCTCGCGGTGTTCCCCGGCGGAACGTTCAACCACTTCGCGAAGGACATCGGGTGCGACTCGGTGGCCCGCACGGTCGATGCGATCCGCCGCGGCACGGTCGCCTGCGTGGATCTGGTGTGCCTCAACGAGGAACACATGGTCATCAACACCGCCAGCATCGGCGCGTATCCGCAGTTCGTGCAGAGCAGGGAGAAACTGGAGCACCGGGTCGGCAAACCGCTGGCCGGGTTGTACGCCATGTTCGACACCCTGCGGCGCGGTGAACCGGTCCGCATCCACTACGACAACCGGACCCTGCAGACCTCGTTGTTCTTCCTGGGCAACTCGACCTACCTGCCGTCGGGTTTCGCCCCGGCGCAGCGGCACCGCATGGACGACGGCCTGCTCGACGTGCGGATCCTCGAGACCGGCCGGCGGCTGAGCCGGCTGCGGATCCTGACCGCCCTGATGCTGGGCCGGTTGGAGCGCAGCCCGCTCTACCACGAGATGCGGGTGCCGGAGTTCACGTTCACCGCCGTCGACGGTCCGACCCCGCTGGCGTGCGACGGGGAGGTGGCCGCCGAAGTGGAGAAGGCCAGCTTCAGCGCGCAGTACCGGGTGCTGCCGGTGTTCCGTCCGCTGAACTGACGCGCGGCGGGTACAGCAGCAGGCACAGAACGACGTAGGCGTAGCCCAGCGCCCAGCCGGCCACCACGTCGGAGGGGTGGTGGACGTTGAGCACCACACGGCCGGCCCCGATCGTCACGATGAGCACCACGCCGAACGCGATCGCCCAGCGCCGTGACGCCGGCGGCAGCAGGGGCACCAGCACGGCGAGGAACGCCGGCACGCAGACCATCAGACCCAGGGCGTGGCCGGAGGGGAACGACGTCGACTGCGCGGCCACCAGTGCGGTGGCAGGACGCTGGCGGTCGGCGATCGCCTTGGCGGTCACCAGCAGCAGCCCCGAGAGTTCGACGGTGAGCACCAGCCACAGTGCGGTGCGGATGCGGCGCCGGATCACCGCGACGACGATGACGACGGCCCCCACGAGCCGAAACACCGTCGGCCCCAGCACCGTGCAGTAGACGGCCCATCCGGTCACCCAGCCGGGGTGGGCGGTACCGAAGCGGTCCAGTGGTTCGAGGAGAGCCAGATCGGCCTCGAACAACCACGCCCAGTGGGCGGCGTACCCGATCCACATCAGCGCGAAGATCGCGGTGGCGAACAAGGCCGAGGCGATCAGCCATCTCCGGCGGGGCATCACGCCTGTGTACCAGTCACCGGCGATGCCGTTTAGGCTGACTGCACATGGCCGTCTTTCTGCGCAAGTTGCTCCGCATCGGCAGGTTGCCCGACGAGATGCGCGCCGCTGCGGAGGCCGAGGGGATCCTGCACCTGTCCGAGTGCGTACCGGTCACCCGCCGCTTCACCGGGTCCATACCGGGCAAACGGGCGTCGGGAAGCGTCTCCGGATACACCGGCGCACTGGTGCTGACCCGCGAGCGGGTGCTGGCCACCCTCTCGACCGTGCCGGGTCTGGCCGGGCGGACCATCGACCAGCGCTGGGACGCCCCGGCCGACGGGCCGGTCAGCGCCGAGGTCGCCCCGGACGGGCTCCATCTCGAGGTCGACGTCAGCCGGGTGGACCCGCGGTCCCGTGGGCAGCTGTCGCTGCACTACAAGAGCGACATCCCCGATGAGGTGCTCGCGGCGCTGCCGACCCGGTCGCTGGCGTTCCGCGTACCGCCGGAGTGGGTGTTCCGGGCGGTCGGGGTGCCGTACCGGCCGTGACGGGTGTGCCTGACGCGTCGAGATCGACGAAAAGTCGTCGTCCTCTCGCACTTATCCGCCCGTTTGTTCGTTTGGGCGACCGAGATCGCGTGAGCCGAACACTTGCCGATGCGGCCGTGACCCGCTTCTGTGGGGCAGCGTGACCGGACAAGAACACGTGACCCCTCCGCAGCGCGCCAACGTGCTGATCGTCCACTGGCACGACCTCGGCCGCTACCTCGGCGTCTACGGGCATCCGGACGTGCGGAGTCCCCGCCTGGACCGGTTCGCCGCCGAGAGCATCGTGTTCACCCGCGCGCACGCCACCGCACCGCTGTGCTCACCGTCGCGCGGATCGCTGTTCACGGGCCGCTATCCGCAGAGCAACGGTCTGGTCGGGCTCGCGCACCACGGCTGGGAGTACCGCAACGGCGTGCGCACCCTCCCGCACATACTGAGTGAGAACGGTTGGCACACCGCGTTGTTCGGGATGCAGCACGAGACGTCGTACCCGGCGAAGCTCGGCTTCGCGGAGTTCGACGTGTCCAACTCCTATTGCGAATACGTCGTCGAGCACGCCGCCGCCTGGTTGCGCGACGCGCCTCGACAACCGTTCCTGCTGACCGCGGGTTTCTTCGAGACACACCGCCCCTACCCGCGCGAACGCTACGAACCCGCCGACGCGGCCACGGTCGAACTGCCCGAATATCTTCCCGAGGACGACGAGGTACGCCAGGACCTCGCCGAGTTCTACGGGTCGATCACCGTCGCCGACGCCGCGGTGGGCGAACTGCTCGACACCCTCGAGTCCACCGGCCTGGACCGCAGCACATGGGTGGTGTTCATGACCGACCACGGTCCGGCCCTGCCGCGCGCGAAGTCCACGCTGTACGACGCGGGCACCGGCATCGCGATGATCATCCGCCCGCCGCGCGACGCCGCCGTCGCCCCCCGGGTCTACGACGATCTGTTCAGCGGCGTCGACCTGCTGCCCACCCTGCTCGACGTGCTCGGTGTCGACATCCCCGGCGAAGTCGACGGGCTCTCCCATGCCGACAATTTGCTGGGCGGCCCGGAGAAAAGACGGGAAGTGCGCACCGCGGTGTACACGACGAAGACGTACCACGATTCCTTCGACCCCATCCGCGCCATTCGCACAAAAGAATTCAGTTACATCGAGAATTACGCGCAGCGGCCGCTTTTGGACCTGCCGTGGGACATCGCCGAAAGCGCACCGGGACGCATCATCGGACCGCAGGCGCGCACGCCGCGCCCCGAACGGGAACTGTACGACCTCCGCACCGACCCGGCCGAGCAGCACAACCTGCTGACATCGGAGAACAAGATCAACGCCGAGACAATCGCGGGCGATCTCGCGCTCCTTCTCGACGACTGGCGGGTGAAGACGAATGACGTCATCCCGTCCGATTTCGCGGGCTCGCGCATTTCCGACCGATATACCGAGACATATCTGCGAATTCACGCGCGAGTGGTGACCAGCAGGTCAGCGATCGCCGCCGAACGCGGCATCGAGGACGAGCGCCGAACCGCGCAATGAATAAACTCATCGTGAACTAAAACGCCGGATAGGCATCCGAATTGCGTTGCGGTTAGGCTCACGCGCATGCCTTCCCAACCCTCGGCATATCTGGTCCTCGCGTCGCAGCGCAGTGGCAGCACCCTGCTCGTCGAATCGCTGCGCGCCACGGGCGTGGCCGGCGAACCGCAGGAGTTCTTCCAGTACCTGCCGAAGACCAGTCAGGCCCCCCAACCGCGGGAGTGGTTCGCCGACGTCGAGGACGAATCGATCCTGCGCCTGCTCGATCCGCTCGACGAGGGCAAGCCGGACCTCGCGCCGGCGACCATCTGGCGGGATTACATCCGCACGGTCGGCCGCACCCCCAACGGCGTGTGGGGCGGCAAGCTGATGTGGAACCAGACACCGCTGCTGCTCGACCGCGCCGCCGACCTGCCGGACCGCTCCGGCGACGGCCTGCTCGCCGCCATCCGAGACGTCGTGGGCAGCGATCCGGTGCTGGTGCACGTCTACCGGCCCGATGTCATCTCCCAGGCGGTCTCGTTCTGGCGCGCCGTGCAGACGCGGGTGTGGCGCGGGCGCCCGGATCCGAACCGCGACGCCAGGGCCGAGTACCACGCCGGGGCCATCGCGCACGTCGTGACGATGCTCCGGGCGCAGGAGGAGGGCTGGCGCAACTGGTTCGCCGAGGAGAACGTCGAACCGATCGACGTCCCCTATCCGGTGGTGTGGCGCAACCTGACCCAGGTGGTCGCCGACATCCTTGAGCGGCTCGGCCAGGACCCCCGGCTGGCGCCGGCGCCGGTGCTCGAGCGGCAGGCCGACCAGCGTTCCGACGAATGGGTGGACCGCTACAAGGCCGAGGCACAGGAGAACGGACTGCCGACATGACGACCACCGACCTCGACGCCCTGCGCGTCGACGAACTGCGACTGCTCGAGGCCGAAGCCGTCCACATCATCCGCGAGGTGGTCGCCGAACTCGAACGGCCCGTGCTGCTGTTCAGCGCCGGCAAGGACTCCATCGTGCTACTGCGCCTGGCGGAGAAGGCTTTTCGGCCGGCGCCGCTGCCCTTCCCGGTCATGCACGTCGACACCGGCCACAACTTCGACGAGGTCATCGAATTCCGGGATCGCCGCGTCACCGGGCACGGCCACCGACTCATCGTCGCCTCGGTGCAGGAGTCCATCGACAAGGGCCGCGTGCCGGATCCCGGTCCGGGCGCGTCGCGCAACCGCCAGCAGACCCGCACGCTGCTCGACGCGCTGGAGGAGGGCGGCTTCGACGCGGCGTTCGGCGGCGCCCGCCGCGACGAGGAGCGGGCCCGCGCCAAGGAACGCATCCTGAGCTTCCGCGACGAATTCGGGCAGTGGGATCCGCGGGCCCAGCGGCCCGAGCCGTGGTCGCTCTACAACGGCCGCATCAAGAGAGGCGAACAGGTCCGGGTCTTCCCGCTGAGCAACTGGACCGAACTCGACGTGTGGCGCTACATCCAGCTCGAGGATCTCGAGCTTCCGTCGATCTACTTCGCCCATCGGCGTGAGGTTTTCGCGCGCGACGGCATCCTGCTCGCGGTCTCGCAGTACGCGCAACCGGGCGACGGGGAGACCTCGGGCGTCGAATGGGTGCGCTACCGCACCGTCGGCGATCTCACCATCACCGGTGCGGTGCGCTCGGAGGCCACCGACATCGAGCGGGTCATCGCCGAGATCTCCGCGGCGACGGTGTCCGAACGCGGCGAGACGCGCGCCGACGACCGCACATCCGTTGCGGCGATGGAGGACCGGAAGAGGGAGGGCTACTTCTGATGGGACCCCACAGGCCCACGCGCCAGTTGCTCCGCATCACCACCGCGGGTTCGGTCGACGACGGTAAGAGCACGCTGATCGGCCGACTGCTGCACGACACCGACAGCCTGCCGCTCGACCACCTCGAGGCCGTCACCGACGAAGAGGGCATCGCCGATCTGGCCGCACTGTCGGACGGACTTCGGGCCGAACGCGAGCAGGGCATCACGATCGACGTCGCCTACCGGTTCTTCTCCACGACGAACCGCAGCTACATCCTGGCCGACACCCCCGGCCACGAGCGCTACACCCGCAACATGTTCACCGGCGCGTCCAACGCCCACGTGGCGGTGCTGCTCGTGGACGCGCGGGCCGGTGTGCTGCGGCAGACCAACCGGCACGCGCGCATCGCGAAGTTGTTGGGTATCAAACACTTCGTCGCCGCGGTGAACAAGATCGACCTCGTCGACTTCGACGGCGACCGGTTCGCCGAGGTGTCCGACGAACTCCACCGGCTCTCGGCGCGGCTCGGCGGCCTCGACATCACGGTCATCCCGATCGCGGCCAAACACGGCGACAACGTCGTGCACCGCTCCGACCGCACACCCTGGTACGACGGGCCCACGCTGCTGGAGTACCTCGAGGACGTGGAACTCATCGCCCCCCAACCGGAACCCGCCAAGCTGAGGATGCCCGTGCAGTGGGTGTCGCGGCCGACCGCCGAGCAGCGCCGCCGCTACACCGGCAGGTTGTCGGCGGGCACGCTGAGCGTGGGTGACACGGTGGTGAGCCTGCCTGCAGGCACCCGCTCGACGGTCACGGTCGTCGACACCCTCGACGACGACCGGCCGGTCGCCGTGGCGCCGCTGTCGGTCGCGATCGAACTGGCCGACGACATCGACGTCGGTCGCGGGGACGTCTTCGTCAGCGGCGCCGACGACGCGACCCTGCCGGTGGCGGCTCGCGAACTCGACGCGACGGTCTGCTGGTTCGCCGACGCCCCGCTGCGCGCCGGCGACCGGTTGGCGCTCAAACAGGGCACCCGCACGGTGCGCGCCACCGTGCAGGCCCTGCACAGCCGGCTCGACCCGGAGACGCTCGACGAGTTCGACAACCCGGTGGAGTTGGCGCTCAACGACATCGGATCGGTGACGCTGCGCACCAGTTCGGTGGTGGTGGCCGACACGTACGCCGACAACCGGGACAGCGGCGCGTTCATCCTCATCGACGAGTCGAGCAACGACACCGTCGGCGCGGGCACCATCCTCGAACCGCGCGAGGTCACGCCCGGGGCGCAGACCCGCAACGACATCCGTTGGCATCCCTCGTCTCTCGACCGCACCCACCGGTGGAACTCCACCGGGCAGCGGGGCGCGACCATCTGGTTCACGGGTCTCCCCGCGTCGGGCAAGTCGACGGTCGCCGTGGCGGTCGAGCGAGCGCTCGTCGAGTCCGGGCAGGTGGCCTACCTGCTCGACGGCGACAACATCCGCCACGGCCTGTCGGACGATCTCGGGTTCGCCGCGGGCGACCGCGCCGAGAACATCCGCCGCGTCGGCCATCTCACCCGGCTGTTCGCCGACGCGGGAGTCGTCGCGCTGGCCTCGCTGGTGTCGCCGTTGAAGTCCGACCGGGAGATCGCGCGCACCCTCAGCGACGCGGCGAAGCTGCCGTTCATCGAGGTGTACGTGGCCACCCCGGTCGAGGAGTGCGAGAAGCGCGATCCCAAGGGGCTTTACGCCCGCGCCCGCGCCGGCGAGCTGAAGGGACTCACGGGTGTCGACGCCCCGTACGAGCCGCCCGACGATCCGGACCTGGTGCTCGACACCACCGGCGCCGACATCGCCGACCTCGTCGCGCAGGTGATCGACCTGCTCGAGAGCAGGCGTTAACCGGTCCGCGCGACCACGAACACCCGCCGGAACGGGAAGAACGTCCGGCCGTCGGCACGCACCGGATAGGCCGCGTCGAGCAGCGGGATCAGCTCCGCGCGGAACCGGTCCCACTGCTCGTCGGTCAGCCGGCTCCGCACCGGCCGCAGCGCGGTGCCGGTGATCCATTCGAGCACCGGGTGCACCCCGGTCAGCTCGTGGATGTAGGTGGTCTCCCACGCGTCGACGGTGCAGCCCGCGTCGGTGAGCAATTCGGCGTAGCGGGCCGGTGTCTCGACGACCTTGCCGACCCGGAACGGGATGTCGTGCAGCAGCGGTTCCCACTCGTCACGATTCGCGAGCCGTCGTACCGCCTCGTGCGACGGGGCGTCGAAGTTGCCCGGCACCTGCATGCCCAGCCACGATCCGGCGGGCAGCACGCCCGCCCACCGGGTCAGCAACTCGGGATGGTCGGGCACCCACTGCAGCGTGGCGTTGCTGAGCACGACGTCGGTGTCGGGGCGCGGCGACCAGTCGCGCACGTCGCCGACGTTCGCCTCGACACCGCGTTCGCGGGCGGCCGCCACCATCTCCGGCGAGTTGTCCCACGCCTCCACCACCGCGGCGGGCCACCGCTGATGCAGGGCGGCCGTGAGATTGCCTGGACCGCAACCCAGGTCGACGACGCGGCGCGGATTTTCGGCCCCGACACGGGCCAGGAGGTCGAGGAACGGCCTGCCACGCTGATCGGCGAAGGACAGGTACACCTCCGGGTTCCACATGTGGCCAGTGTGGCACCGTCGACCGTGTATCGGTGGCGTCGACTGTGCCGTCAGGGCGCGCTCCGGGCCGGCGGTTTCCAGCGGTCGATGCAACACCCTTCTGATTGAGGAGTGTTGTGGGTTCGAATCGTGTGTTGCGGTCGAGGATGCCAGCGT
>NZ_LQIU01000043.1 GCF_001499995.1 Mycobacterium sp. IS-1496 | reverse complement strand
AAAAGAGGCGCGGCACAACAAAAACAACAAACAAAAACCACCAAACACACTATTGAGTTCTCAAACAACACACCCGCCCCACCCGCGCAGCGATACCGCGGCGAAAAGCCGCGTCATCGTAGTGCGGACGGTCAGGAACCCACCGAAGTGGATGTCCCTCTGGGAGTCTGCCGCGCTCCCCGGCCCGGAGGCCGTGTCGCGGCGACGTGGAATAAGTTACGTCAGTGGAAACTCGGAGTCAAATCCCCAGCTAGGAGCGGGTTTTCGGCTCATTTCGGCGAGTGCACAGTCGTACGACCGTGCCAGATCAGCCAACGCGCTGCACGCCGGCGATATTCCGCTTGCCGCGCCGCAGGACCAGCCACCTGCCGTGCAGGAAGTCCGCGGCCTGCGGAGTCCATTCGTCGCTGTCGATCTTGACGTTGTTCACCGAGACTCCACCCTCGGCGATCGTCCTGCGTGCGGCGCCCTTGCTCGCCGACAGACCGGTGGCCACCAGCAGGTCGGTGATCAGGTCCGGCCCGCTGGGGGTGAGTTCGGCCACCGACGCCTCCCGCAACGCGGCGGCGAGGGTGGGCTCGTCGAGTGCGGTGAGCTCGCCGCGGCCGAACAGCGCCTGACTGGCGTGCTCCACCGACTCGGTCGCGTTCTCGCCGTGGACCAACGTGGTCAGCTCGCGGGCCAGGCGCCGCTGCGCGGTGCGCTGGTGAGGCCGGTCCCGCGTCGCCTCCTCCAGCTCCGTCAACTCGTCGGCGTCGAGGAACGTGAACCACCGCAGGTAATTCACCACGTCGGCGTCCGCGGTGTTGATGAAGTACTGATACCAGGCGTACGGCGTCGTCATCTCCGGGTCGAGCCACAGGTTCCCGCCACCGGTGGACTTCCCGAATTTCTTGCCCTCCGAGTCCGTCACCAGCGGCGTCGTCATCGCGTGCACGGTGTCGCCGAGCTTCTGGCGCACCAACCGGACCCCGGCGACGATGTTGCCCCACTGATCGGATCCACCGATCTGCAGCGCGCAGCCGTGCCGCTTCCGCAGCTGCACATAGTCGTTGGCCTGCAACAGCATGTAACTGAACTCGGTGTAGGAGATCCCCTCGCCTTCCAGGCGCCGCCGCACGGTGTCCCGGTCGAGCATCACATTCACCGAGAAGTACTTGCCCACGTCACGCAGGAACTCGATCGTCGACAACGCCCCCGTCCAGGAGAGGTTGTTCTCCACGATTGCGCCGGTGGGCGACTCGTCGAACTCCACGAACCGCTCGAGCTGACCGCGGATCCGATCCGCCCAGTCCGCGACCGTGTCCGCGGTCTGCAATGTGCGCTCACCCGCGTCGCGGGGATCGCCGATCATCCCCGTCGCGCCGCCGGCCAGCACGATCGGTCGGTGTCCGGCCTGTTGGAAACGGCGCAGCGTCAGCAACGGCACGAGGTGCCCGGCGTGCAGGCTGGGAGCGGTGGGGTCGAAGCCGGAATACAGCGTCATCGGGCCGGTGGCCAACTCGCCCGCCAGTGCGTCGCGGTCGGTCGACTGCGCGATCAGGCCGCGCCAGTCCAACTCGTCGAGGATGCTGCTCATGCCTCGATCTTTCCGTACGGGCCGGGGTCAGTCGCTGCCGCCCGGCGCCGGAGCCCGTGGACTGCGCCGGTACGCCGACACCTCGGGACGCCCGGCCAGCCACAGTCGCCACGGCCGGTCGGCCGCCTTGCTCACCCCGACCCGGGGCCCGGCGACGTACGGCTGTTCCTCCCCGAGCCGGAGGTGCACGGGGCTGTCGTCGCTGAAGACGTCGATTCCGTTGTCCGCCATCGTGATTCCGAGTGCCGAACACAGGTTCCCCGGCCCCCGGGCCAGGGCCGCCTCCCGCACCGACTCCCCGCGGCGGCGCGCGACGATGCCGTGCCCCGACTCGACGGCGGCGGCGCGCAGCAGGACCGCCGCGGCGACCCCGTCGTCGGCGCAGGCCACGTTCGCGCACACGTGGATGCCGTGGCTGCGGTAGGTGTAGAGGCGGCCCGCAGGTCCGAACATCACCTGATTTCGCGGGCCGGGGCCCCGGTAGGAGTGGGCGGCGGCGTCGGGCCACGGCCCGTTCGGCGGGCCGCCGTAAGCCTCGACCTCGACGACCGTCGCGCTGACCCCGCGACAGGTCAGCACCGCCCCGAGTAGTCGGCGGGCCGCCGTGAGGGGATCGACCTGCAGCATCTCGACACTCACCGCGGCGATTCTGCCCGCACCCGTTGACAGCACTCCCACCGGGGAGAATTATTCATCACATGATGACTTCATCGTCCGGTGAATTGCTCGGCTCCCCTGCCGTCGAGATCGAGAACCTCCG
Source organism: Mycobacterium sp. IS-1496 (assembly GCF_001499995.1). Taxonomy (GTDB): domain Bacteria; phylum Actinomycetota; class Actinomycetes; order Mycobacteriales; family Mycobacteriaceae; genus Mycobacterium. The sequence goes on along the minus strand of NZ_LQIU01000043.1, from coordinate 23,775 downwards.
GGTGGTGCGGGGTAAAAGGGTCGCCATTGACGGCGTCTCCGTGTCTTTCGCGCGCGGCACCATCACCGGCATCCTCGGCCCGTCGGGGTGCGGGAAGACGACGTTGATGCGCTCGATCGTGGGCACGCAGATCGTCGCGGGCGGGTCGGTCACCGTGTTGGGCCTGCCCGCCGGATCCGCCGAACTGCGCCACCGCGTCGGATACGTCACCCAGGACCCGACGATCTACCCCGACCTGCGGGTCATCGACAACGTCCGGTATTTCGCCGCGCTGTACGGCGCCGACGCGCGTGCCGCCGACGAGGCCGTCGACGCGGTCGGACTCGGTGACCACCGCACCGCGGCGGCCGCCGACCTGTCCGGCGGCCAGCGCACGCGGGCGTCCCTGGCCTGCGCGCTGGTCGCGTCCCCCGAGCTGTTGGTCCTCGACGAACCGACCGTCGGCCTGGACCCGGTGCTGCGGGTGGACCTGTGGGCGCGATTCGACGACCTGGCCCGCCAGGGCACGACGCTCGTGGTGTCGAGCCACGTCATGGACGAGGCCGACCACTGCGGCGAACTGCTCCTCATGCGCGAGGGCCGCGTGCTGGCCCATTCCACCCCGAACCGACTGCGGAAGGACACCTCATGCACGTCTCTGGAGGAAGCGTTCCTCTCCGTCATCAGGCACAGCACCGCGGCGTGACCGCGCGACGCCGCAGCGGAACGCGCGGGTACGCCGCCACCACGAGCAGAATCCTGCGCCAGCTCCGTGCGGACCATCGCAGCGTCGCGATGATCCTCGTCGTCCCCAGCCTGATCATCACGCTGATCTACTTCATGTTCGACGACGCGCCGAACCCGCTGGGCGCCCCGTCGCCGTTCAACAACGCCTGCCTGATCATGCTCGGCGTCTTCCCGCTGATCGTCATGTTCCTCATCACCTCGATCACCATGCAGCGCGAACGGGTCTCGGGAACGCTCGAGCGCATCCTGACCACTCCCCTGCGCCGGGTCGACCTGCTCGCCGCCTACGGGACCGCCTTCTCCATCGCCGCGGCCGCCCAGGCCAGCCTGGCGTGCGTGGTCGCGTTCTGGTTTTTGGGCTTCGAGACCGCGGGCAGCCCGCTGCTGGTGATCGGCATCGCAATCATCAACGCTGTGCTCGGCGTCGGTCTCGGCCTGTTGTGCAGCGCCTTCGCCCGGACCGAATTCCAGGCCGTCCAGTTCATGCCGCTGGTGATCGCCCCGCAACTCCTGTTGTGCGGGATCATCGTGCCGCGGTCGGCTCTGCCCGAGTGGTTGCAGTGGATCAGCAACGCGATGCCGGCCAGCTACGCGCTAGAGGCGCTGCGGGAGGTGGGTGCACACCCGGCGCCGACGGGTACCGCACTGCGAGACATCGCTATCGTGGTGGCCTTCGCGGTGGCCGCACTGTGCCTGGCCGCGGCCACCCTCCGACGAAGGACCCCGTAGCGCACGTGACGACGAACGCCGAACGGAAACGTCCCGGGCGCCCGCCCGGGACGTCCGACAATCGCGAACGCATACTGGAGACCGCTCGGGAGTTGTTCGCGCGCAACGGCATCGACAAGACCTCGATCCGCTCCATCGCGGCGGGCGCCGGTGTCGACCCGGCGCTGGTGCACCACTATTTCGGCACCAAACAGCAGTTGTTCGCCGCGGCGATCCGGGTGCCCATCGACCCGATGACCGTCATCGGCCCTTTACGCGAGGTTCCGGTCGAGCGCATCGGACACGTGCTGCCCACCCTGCTGTTGCCGATCTGGGACTCCGAGATGGGCAGGGGTTTCATCGCCACGCTACGGGCGCTGCTGGCCGGCTCGGACGTCACCCTGGTCCGGTCGTTCCTGCAGGAGGTGATCGCCGCCGAGATCGGCCCGCGGATCGACAGTCCGCGCGGAAGCGGCAGGCTGCGTGTGCAATACGTCGCGTCGCAACTTCTGGGCGTGGTGATGGCGCGCTACATTCTCGAGCTCGAACCGTTCGCGTCGCTGCCCATCGAGCAGATCGCCGAGACCATCGGCCCGACCCTGCAGCGCTACCTCACCGGCGAACTGCCCGGACCTGCCTAGGACTGACCGCGCTCGAGCAGTCGCTGGTGCTCGGCGTCGTCGGTGACGGCGACCGCCTCATCGATCAACAGCACCGGGATGCCGTCGTCGATGCGGTAACCCTGCCGCAGCCGCGGGTTGTACAACATCTCGTCGCCCACCAGCAGCAGTGGACCCCGGTCCTGTGGGCAGACGAGTATCGCCCGCAACTTCTCGTCGAGCACGGCGCGCCGGCTAGTCGTAGGGGTTGATGTCGTATTCGGGCCCGACCCAGGGATTCTCGTCGCCTGGCGGCACCCACGCGGGGGCCTTGACCGCCGGGCCGCCACCGCCCGACAGCTGCGACTGCATCTGCACCTTGCGCTGGTAGGCCACGGTCGACTTGAGCGCGTCAAGCAGCCGGCTCTGGTTGGGGAGGAAATCCCAGCCTTCCTGCAGCGCGGCGAGGTTCTCCTGGGACGGCCGGAAGCCCTGCGCGCGCAGACTCAACGACTGTTCGGCGAACACCGAGATCTGGCCACCGCCGGCGCCCTGCATGTACTTGGCGCCGATCTGGTCGAGCACGTCGGCCTGCGAGGCGGGCGCGGTCACCAGCATCGCCGCGGCCAGCGCACCGCTGGCGAGCGTGCCGGTCAGGGCGCGACGCCAGCCCGAACGGTTCTTCCGGCTCTGCGAATTCATCAATCCTCCAGTCGAAGCGACGCCAGCGGGAGCCTATCAGTGCAACCGAGACGTGGCGCGGCGTCACTGTTGGGCGCGGGGCCGCATCTGTGAGTCGTCCAGCGAAGAGTCACGGTCCTGCCCTCCGGTGATCTCGGCACGCACGGCCACGGTCAGCCGCTTGCAACCATTGGTATCGGGATCGAAGTACCAAGAGTTACGCCGCGACGGGCGAGGCACGCCTGCCGCGCGCAGCGGACTGATCAACGGGCGGTACGACGCGCTCAGTTCGATGTCGGGCACGACGTGGACGAGGTCGGGCGGGATGCCGACCGGCAGGTCGGCCAGCGCCTCGGACAGCTCGGCCGTGGTGATGCTCCCGCCCGGACACAATGCCAGCGCCGTGACCGCCAACTGCCTGCCGCGCGCCTCGATGCCGTAGGTGACCGCGACGTCCACCGCACCGATGCGACCGACGGCATCGCCGATCGGCATCGCGAAGACGGGCCCACGGTCGGTGTGGATGACCGAACCGCGGTTGTCCACCAGCCAGTAGTCGCCGTCCTCGTCGCGGCGGAAGAGGTATTCGGACGACACCCAGGTGTCGGCGGGGGCGAACACGCCGCGCTTCACCGACGCCGTGGGGTCGACCGGTCCGCGGGGACGGGCCAGCAGCACACCCACCTCGTTCTCGGCCGCGCGGCGCACGAAGCCCCGGTTGTCCTCCAGGATCAGGTCGTCGTCCGCGTCGTAGGCGGCCAGTTCCACCTGACCACCGCCGGGCAGGGCACGGCCCTTGCTGCCGACCTTGGCGCCGGAGACGTTGGCCAGCACGGCCTGACCGTCGGTCGTCGCGAAGAACTCGACGACATGGGCCGGCGCGAAGATGTCGATCACCCGCTCCCACAGTCCGGTGGGCATGCCGGACCCGATGAAGAGCCGCACCGGGTGGCCACCGGACAACCGGAACGACGGGTCGTCGATGACTTCGCGCAGCATCGCCCACGTGTAGGAGACCACCGACACCCCGTACTGGCGGATCTCCTGGAGGAAGCGGTCCGGGCGCAGTCCGCGGGACAGGGCGATGCGGGTGCCGCCGACGACGGCGCCGCCCAGGCTGACGAGCAGGCCCGACTGGTGGTGCAGCGGTGTCAGGCAGTAGACGGTGTCGGTGCGGCCGAGGTTGGCCGCCGACGCCGTCCCGAACGCCGACAGCGCCCACCGGTAGTTGGTGATCTGCCGGGCGACGAGGTCGCCATTGACGGAACTGAACGCGATGAACGCCAGGTCGCGGGCCAGACCGGGGTTGGGGCGGTACCACCCGGGCAGCGCGACCTGGTCGGGGTCGATCTGTTCCATGTCGATGACGTCGGCGTCGTCGGGCAGGTGGAGGTCGCGGACATCGCCGCCACCGAGCACCAGCACGCGCATCGGCAGACCGCGTGCCGCTTCGAGGTGGGTGGGGTCGGCGATGATCTCCGACACCGCGCCGAGGCGGGCCGCGGTGACCAGGTCGACGTCGGGCGGCATCAGCACCGCCACCGCACCCAGCCGCGACAGCGCCGCGATCGCCACCAGCGCGCTGGGGCGAGTCTCCATCAAGACCCCGACGTGAGTGCCTTGGCGCACCCCGACGTCGATGAGCCCGCGCACCACGTTGTTGATGCGACGGTCGACGGCCTCGTAGGTGTGCACCCGGCCGTCGTAGAGGAGGAATTCGCCGTCGGGCGCGCCGCGGGCCTGCTCGGACAGGATCCGGCCGAGCGAGATCCGGGTGTGGTCGTTGATCTGCCCCAGCCGGGCCAGCCGCGGCAGCGTGCGGGCGGTCTCCACGGCGAGCGTCCGTGCCGACTTGTTCGCCGAGACCAGCGCACCGGCGGCCGAGCGGGCCACACCGAAGGCCATCTCGGTCGCGGCGGTGGCGCCGTGCGCGACCCGCGACGTCAGCGAGACGCCGCTTTCGATGTGTTCTTCGGGCTGCAGCGCCATCGGCTCGACGTGGTCGGGCATGTCACCGCCACCTTCGAGCCACTTGACCCAGCCGGCGACCGTCGGCCACGTCTGCTGTGAGGCCTTCGAGCCGACGACCAACCCGAAATGCCCTGCGCGGATCAGGTATTCGTACACGTCGGCCTGCGGCGCCGCCCGCTTGATCCCCCGCACCGACGGCGGCTGACCGATGTCGTCGACCTCGCCCACGACGGCGAGCACCGGACAGGTGATGTCCGACAGCGTGACCAGCTGACCGCGGATGGCGAAACCACCGGTCATCATGCGGTTGTGGGCGATGAACTGTTTGAGCAGTTCGGAGATCGCCGGGCCCGACCAGGCGATCCAACCCTCGGACGCCAGGAATCGCCGCTGCTGCTCGCGCGGCAGCAGCGCCTCACGGTCGTGCAACTGCAGCAGGAACTCGACGCGAGCCTGTGCGGTCTTGACCGGGTCGAGCATCTGGAATCCCGTGCGGGCCAGCCATCCCGGGATGTCGATGCGGCTGAACACGTGGTCGGCCATGAAGTCGGCGGCGCCCACCGCCACACCGGCGGGCAGGTTCAGCGGCAGGGCCGCAAGGGTGTCGACCGGGGCGCCGAACGCGATGATGCTGGCCAGGTCGCGGGACTGGCGAAAAGCGGCGGTCTGGTAGCAGAACATGCCGCCCTGCGAGTAGCCGGCGAGGTGGACGTCGTGGCCGGCCACCTGCTTGACGGTGTCGATCGCCTCGGACAGGGCCACCACGTGGTCGGCGAGGTTGCGCTGCATGCCGCCCTCGACCTTGTCCGGTGAGCCGAAGTCGATCACCCACGGGTCCAGGCCGGCGCGGTAGAGGATGCCGACGGCGCCCTCGTCGCGGGTCACGTCCCACATGTCGGCCGACATCATCATCGGGTGCACCATCAACACCGGCGGTCCCGGTGGTTTGGCGCCCGGACGGACATCCGGCGGGAAGTACCGCCGCAGCTTGTACATCGGCACGCTCTGCACGATCTGGAACGGTGACGGCACGGCGCCGGTCTCCAGGCCGCCGTAGCGCAGGACCTCGAGACCGTTCTGCGCCGTCGCCACCAAACGTCCGACCGGCCTGGTGATCGCCGAGAGGTCCACCACCTACTGCTCCCCTCCACGTCGCGGCCGCGCCGGGCTCACCCGGCTCCCCTGCCGTAATGCCTCGTCATCATGGCATAGCGGTGCTGGTCGGCCGCCATGAACGTCGGGCACCGCACCCGCATAGCCTTGAGGGGACATGGCGCATCTTCTCGGGGCTGAAGCCCTCCATCTCGAATACCCGACCAAAGTCGTGTTCGACAGGGTCTCGCTGGGCGTGAACGAGGGAGACCGGATCGGCATCGTGGGCCGCAACGGTGACGGCAAGTCCAGTCTGCTGGCCATGCTGGCGGGCCGGCGCAGCCCCGACTCGGGCCGGGTGACGGTGCGCGGCGGGGTGCGGATCGGGGTGCTCGATCAGGCCGACACCCTCGATGACGAGGACACCGTCGGGCATGCGGTGGTCGGTGACATGCCCGAACACGAGTGGGCCGGGGATCCGCGCGGCCGTGACGTGATCGCCGGCCTGCTCGGCGATCTGGCGTGGGACGCAGTGCTGGGCACCCTGTCGGGCGGGCAGCGCCGCCGAGTGGCGCTGGCCGCGCTACTGGCCGGCGACCACGACGTGCTGACCCTGGACGAGCCGACCAACCACCTCGACGTCGAGGCCATCACCTGGCTGGCCGAGCATCTGAAACGACGCTGGTCGCCGTCGGCCGGCGGACTGCTTGTGGTGACGCACGACCGCTGGTTCCTCGACGAGGTGTGCACCGTGACGTGGGAGGTGCACGACCGGATCGTCGAACCGTTCGACGGTGGATACGCGGCGTATGTGCTGCAGCGGGTGGAACGCGACCGCCAGGCCGCCACGATCGAGGCCCGCCGCCAGAATCTGGCCCGCAAAGAGCTGGCGTGGCTGCGCCGTGGCGCCCCGGCCCGCACGTCGAAGCCCAAGTTCCGGATCGACGCGGCGAACGCCCTGATCGCCGACGTCCCCGAGATCCGCGACAAGGTGGCACTGCAGTCGTTGGCCGTGTCACGGCTCGGCAAGCAGGTGGTCGACCTGCTCGACGTGTCGGTGTCCTACGGCGACCACGAGGTGCTCCACGGCGTCGAGTGGCGGCTCGCCCCCGGTGAACGCACCGGCATCCTCGGCGTCAACGGGGCCGGCAAGTCGACACTGCTGGGTCTCATCGACGGTTCGATGGAGCCGACCGCGGGCCAGGTCAAACGCGGTAAGACCGTCAAGATCGCGACGCTGACCCAGACCCTCGACGAACTCGAACCGCACCTCGACGATCCGGTCCGGATCGTCCTCGAAAGCCTGCGCACCACATACACTTTCGGCACCGGCTCCAAGGCTGCGGAACTGACACCAGGCCAATTGCTGGAACGGCTCGGATTCTCCAGCGCACAGCTGTCGACTCCGGTGAAGGACCTCTCCGGCGGTCAGCAGCGTCGCCTGCAGCTGCTGCTCATCCTGCTGTCACAGCCCAACGTGCTGATCCTCGACGAGCCGACCAACGACCTCGACACCGACATGCTGGCCGCTACGGAGGATCTATTGGATTCGTGGCCGGGCACCCTCATCGTGGTTAGTCACGACCGTTATTTCCTGGAGCGGGTCACCGATCAGCAGTACGGCATTCTCGGTGGTCGTCTCCGGCACCTACCGGCCGGCGTCGACGAGTACCTGCGGTTGCGCGCGGCACACGCCGCCGAGACCGGGCTCGCACCCACCGCCCCTGCGGAGGAGTCGACGGAACTGTCCGGAGCCGAGTTGCGGGCGGCGCAGAAGGAAGTCGCCGCCCTCGAGCGCCGGTTGGAGAAGCTGCAAGCCCAGATCGACCGCGCCCGCACCGCGCTCGCCGATCACGACCAGTCCGATTTCGAGGGGCTGGCCACTGAGGTCGCCGCCATTCGGGCGATGGAGGACGAGGTCGCCGAGACCGAGAGCCGCTGGTTCGAACTGACCGAGCAGATCGGCTAGCCGACGGCTGACGCATTCGGGAGTACGGTCGCGTCATGGCCGACCTCTCGGAGTTCACCGAACTGATCTCTCGCGACCATGGCCTGTGCGTGCTCAGCACCTTGCGGCGCGACGGCAGCATTCAGTCCACGGTGGTGAACGCCGGCGTCCTCGCGCATCCGGTCACCGGGACGTCGGTGGTCGGGCTGGTCGCGGTCGGCGGCTCGCTCAAACTGCGCAATCTCCGTGCCGATCCGCGTGCCACGATCGCCGCGCGCGCCGGCTGGCAGTGGGCGAGCGTCGAGGGACGTGCCGAGTTGATCGGGCCCGATGACCCGCACCCCGACGTCGACGGCGGACGCCTGCGCACCCTGCTGCGCGAGGTGTTCACGGCCGCGGGCGGCACCCACGACGATTGGGACACCTACGACCGCGTGATGGCCGACGAACGACGCACGGCGGTGCTCCTCGCCCCGGAGCGCGTGTACACCAATCCCGGGACGGGGTAGTCAGCGGCGAAGCCGCAACCTCAACCGGTCGGCGGTGTCGCGCACGACGTTGAGCTGTTTGGCCACCTGTACCGGTGCGGTGCCGCCGCGCGCGTCGCGGGAGTCGACGGACCCCTCGATCGTGAGCACCTGGCGCACCTCGCCGGTCAGTTCCGGAAGGATGCCCGTCAGTTCGGCGTCCTCGAGATCTTCGAGGCCGACACCGCGGGCTTCGGCCGCGCGCACCGCCGCACCGGCCGCCTCGTGGGCCACCCGGAACGGAACCCCGCGTCGCACCAGCCATTCCGCGACATCGGTGGCCAGGGTGTACCCCAGCGGTGCCAGTTCGGCCATCCGGTCGACGTCGAAGCGCAGCGTGGACACCAGTCCCGCGACGGCGGGCAGAAGCAGTTCGAGCTGCGCCACCGAGTCGAAGACCGGTTCCTTGTCCTCCTGCAGATCGCGGTTGTAGGCCAGCGGCTGGGCCTTGAGCGTCGCCAGCAGCCCGGTCAGGTTCCCGATCAGCCGGCCGGATTTGCCGCGCGCCAGTTCGGCGATGTCGGGGTTCTTCTTCTGCGGCATGATCGAGCTGCCCGTCGACCAGGCGTCGTGCAGTGTGACGTAGCCGAATTCGGTTGTGCTCCAAAGGATGATGTCCTCGGCGAGCCGGGAAAGGTCCACACCGATCATCGCCAGCACGAACGACGCCTCGGCGGCGAAGTCGCGGGCGGCGGTCGCGTCGATCGAGTTGTCGGCCGCCGAGTCGAAGCCCAGTTCGGCGGCGATCGCGTCGGGGTCGAGGCCCAGCGACGAGCCGGCCAGCGCGCCGGCACCGTACGGCGACACCGCGGCCCGCTTGTCGAAGTCGGCGAGCCGGTCGACGTCGCGCAGCAGCGGGTGGGCGTGGGCGAGCAGATGGTGGGCCAGCAGCACCGGCTGCGCCGACTGCAGGTGCGTCTTGCCGGGCATGATCGCCGTCGGGTGGGCGGCGGCCTGGGTCGCCAGGGCGCCCACCACGTCGAGCACCCCGTCCGCGACGCGGCGGATCGCGTCGCGCAGCCACGCCCGGAACAGGGTGGCGACCTGGTCGTTGCGGCTGCGCCCGGCGCGCAGTCGGCCCCCCAGTTCGGCGCCGACGCGGTCGATCAGGCCGCGTTCGAGCGCGCCGTGCACGTCCTCGTCGGTGACCAGGGGCGCGAAGGATCCGTCGGCGACGTCGGATGCCAGGCTGTCCAGACCGGCGAGCAGGCCGTCGCGCTGGTCCTCGGTGAGCAGACCGGCCGAGAAGAGCACGCGGGCATGGGCTTTCGACGCCGCGATGTCGTACGGTGCGAGCACCCAGTCGAAGTGTGTCGACTTGCTCAGTGCGGCCAGCGCGTCGGCGGGTCCGTCGGCGAACCGGCCACCCCACAGCGAACCTTCGTTGGTGCTCATGACGGCGTCACTACCGCGCCGAGATCGACGAAATGGCGGCGTCCACTCGCACTTTGCCGCCCGTTTGTTCGTTTGGGCGTCACTTGATGCCCAGGTCGCGGCGGGCGGAGATGCTCGACGACAGGCCGTGCACGTGCACGAAGCCCTTCGCCGACGACTGGTCGAACGTGTCGCCCTCGTCGTAGGTGGCCAGGTTGAAGTCGTACAGCGACTCCGCGCTGCGCCGGCCGTTGACGGCGATGTGACCACCGTGCAGCACCAGCCGGATCTCGCCGGACACGTGCTCCTGGGTGTGCGCCACGAACGATTCGAGCGCGCTCTTGAGCGGCGAGAACCACAGGCCGTCGTACACCAGCTCGCCCCACTTCTGGTCGGTGGTGCGTTTGAAGCGGCCCAGCTCGCGTTCCAGCGTGACGTGCTCGAGTTCGGTGTGCGCGGTGATCAGCACCATCGCCCCCGGCGCCTCGTAGATCTCGCGGCTCTTGATGCCGACGAGCCGGTCCTCGACGACGTCGAGCCGGCCGACGCCCTGAGCGCCCGCGCGGCGGTTGAGTTCCTCGATCGCCTGCAGCACGGTCACATCCCGGCCGTCGATGGACACCGGCACACCCTTGTCGAAGCCGACGATCACCTCGTCGGGGGTGCTCCAGTTGATCGTCGGGTCCTCGGTGTAGTCGTAGACGTCCTTGGTCGGCGCGTTCCACAGGTGCTCGAGGAACCCGGTCTCGACCGCCCGCCCCCACACGTTCTGGTCGATCGAGAACGGCGAGCGCTTGGTGACGTTGATCGGGATGGCGTTCTCCTCGGCGAACGCGATCGCCTTCTCCCGGGTCCACGCATAGTCACGGACGGGCGCCAACACCTCGAGATCGGGTGCCAGCGAAGCGAATCCGACCTCGAAACGGACCTGGTCGTTACCCTTGCCGGTGCAGCCGTGGGCGACGATGCCACCCTTGTGCTCACGGGCGGCGTCGACGAGGTGTTTGACGATAAGCGGCCGGCTCAGCGCGGAGACCAGCGGATAGCGGTCCATGTACAGGGCGTTCGACTGGATGGCCGGCAGGCAGTAGTGCTCGGCGAACTCGTCGCGGGCGTCGACGACGACCGCCTCGACGGCACCGCAGTCGAGGGCACGCTGACGGACGACGTCCATGTCCTCGCCGCCTTGACCGAGGTCGATGGCGACGGCCACCACCTCACGCCCGGTCTCCTTGCCGATCCAGCTGATCGCCACCGAGGTGTCCAGACCGCCGGAGTACGCCAGGATGACGCGTTCGGACATGACCAATCTCCTCTTACTTCAGGTTCTCGATGGTGGCGGCCAGCTCGACGCCCGTCATGGGCTCGCGGGCCACCACCATGATGGTGTCGTCGCCGGCGATGGTGCCGACGACGTACGGCAGCGCGGCCCGATCGAGCGCGCTGGCGAGATAGTGTGCCGCACCGGGCGGCGTGCGCAGTACGGCGAGGTTGCCGCTGGCGTCGGTGGACACCAGCAGGTCGCCGAGCAGGCGGGTCAGCCTTTCGGTGCCGCCGGAGACCCCCCGGACAGGGCTGCCGTCCTCGGGGACGACGTAGACGCCGACGCCGCCGTCGGCGCCGCGCAGTTTGACCGCACCGAGTTCCTCGAGGTCGCGCGAGAGCGTGGCCTGCGTGACCTCGATGCCTTCGTCGGCGAGCTTTGCGGCCAGCTCACCCTGGCTGCGGACGGAATGCGACGACAGGATCGCCACGATGCGGGCCTGCCGTCCGGCCCGGGTCGCCGCCGAGGTCACCCCGACCGCTCCATCAGCCACACCAGCAGTGCCTTCTGCGCGTGCAGCCGGTTCTCGGCCTCGTCCCACACCGCGCTGTGCGGTCCGTCGATGACCTCGTCGGTGATCTCGTGTCCGCGATGGGCCGGAAGGCAGTGCAGCACAACCGCATCGCTGTCGGCACGGTCGAGCAGGCCGGTGTTGACCTGGAACGGCCGGAACGGCCGCACCCGGTCGAGCCCGTCGTTCTCCTGCCCCATCGACGTCCACGTGTCCGTGACCAGGACGTCGGCGCCGTCGGCGGCCTGATGCGGATCGGCGGTGACGGTGACCGACGCGCCGGTCTGCTGCGCGCGTTCCTGCGCCGCGGCGACGAACATCGGGTGCGGTTCGAAGCCGCGCGGCGCCGCGATGGTCACGTGCATGCCTGCGGTGGCGCCGCCGAGCATCAGCGAGTGCGCCATGTTGTTGGCGCCGTCACCGAAGTACGACATCCGCAAGCCGGGCAGGGCGCCCCGGCGCTCGACCAGGGTCTGCAGATCGGCGAGCACCTGACAGGGGTGGAACTCGTCGGACAGCGCATTGATCACCGGCACGGTCGCCCCGGCGGCCATCGCGGTCAGCCGCTCCTGGGCGAAGGTGCGCCACACGATGGCATCCACGTAGCGGGACAACACCTTTCCGGTGTCCTCGAGGGTCTCCTCGCGGCCGAGCTGGGTGCTGCGCCCGTCCACCACGACCGCGTGCCCACCGAGCTGGGCGATGCCGACCTCGAAGGAGAACCGCGTGCGGGTCGAGTTCTTGTCGAAGATGACGGCGACACCGCGGGGCCCGGCGAGCGGGCGGTGCAGCAGCGGATCCTTCTTCAGCTCCGCGGCCAGGGCGAGCACCTCGGCCTGCTCGTCGGGGGTGAGGTCGTCGTCGCGCAGGAAATGTCTCATGTGCCGGCCACCTCCACGGCCGCGGTGTCGAGTACGCCGGGGAGCGCATCGAGGAAATCGCCGATCTGGGCGTCGGTGACGACCAACGGCGGGGCCAGCCGGATGACGTCGGGCGCGGCCGCGTTGACCAGGAACCCCGCGTTGCGGGCGGCGCTCTCGACGGATTTGGCGGCGGCGGCACGCAGCGCGATGCCGATCAGCAGACCGCGGCCGCGGACGTGGTCGACCAGCGGGTGGTTCAGCTCCTCGATCCCGTGATGCAGTGTCTTGCCGAGCACTCCGGCGCGGGTGATGAGGTCCTCGTCGGCCAGCGTCTTCAGCACGGCCAGCGCGGCCGCGGTGCAGACGGGGTTCCCGCCGAACGTGCTGCCGTGCAGGCCCGGTGTCAACAGGTCCCCGACGGGGCCGACGGCCAGGCAGGCGCCGATCGGCAGACCGCCGCCGAGTCCCTTGGCCAGCGTCACGACGTCGGGGGTGATGCCGTCGTGCTGGTGGGCGTAGAAGACGCCGGTGCGGCCGACCCCGGTCTGCACCTCGTCGACGACCAGCAGCGCACCGTGGCGGCTGGTGATCTCGCGGGCGGCGGCCAGGTAGCCGGCGGGCGGCTCCACGACACCGCCCTCCCCCATGATCGGTTCGAGGAACACCGCCGCGGTCTGGTCGTCGACGGCGCGGGCAAGCTCGTCGACATCCCCGAACGGCACGTGGGTGACGTGGCCCGGGAGCGGCTCGAACGGCGCCTGTTTGGCCGGCTGGCCGGTCAGCGCGAGCGATCCCATCGTGCGGCCGTGAAAGGCGTTCTGCGCGGCGACGATCCGGGTGCGACCCGTCAGCCGGGTGATCTTGAAGGCGACCTCGTTGGCCTCGGTGCCGGAGTTGCAGAAGAACACCCGCGCCGGCGCGCCGAGGTGCCCGACGAGCGCCTCGGCCAACGCGATACCCGGTTCGGTGGCGTACAGATTCGAGGTGTGGCCGAGCGTGTTGAGCTGCCGCGTCACGGCCTCGATGACCGCGGGATGGCGGTGGCCCAGCACGTTGACCGCGATACCGCCGAGCAGGTCGACGTAAGACCTGCCGTCGGCGTCGGTGACCACGGCGCCGTCACCGCTGGTGAGCGACAACGGCGGGGTGCCGTAGTTGTTCATCATCACGGCCTGCCACCGGTCCTGGAGCGTCATGAGCGCACCACCTTGGTGCCGGTCCCCTCGTCGGTGAACAGTTCGACCAGCACGCAGTGTTCGACGCGGCCGTCGATGACGTGGGCGCTGGGCACGCCCTCGGTGACGGCGCGCAGGCAGGCCTCGATCTTGGGGACCATACCGGCCTCCAGCGTCGGCAACAGTGTCGTCAGTTCGGCGGTGTTGATCTGGCTCACCAGCGAGTTGCGGTCCGGCCAGTCCGTGTAGAGCCCTTCGATGTCGGTGAGCATCAGCAGCTTCTCGGCGTTCAGTGCGGCGGCCAGCGCGGCCGCGGCGGTGTCGGCGTTGATGTTGTGGACCACACCGTTGACGTCGGGCGCGATCGTCGACACCACCGGGATGCGACCCGCGGCGATCAGGTCGAGGACGGCTTCGGTGCTGACGTGTTCGACGTCGCCGACCAGCCCGATGTCGGTGGCCACGCCGTCGACGACGACGTCGCGGCGCACCGCGGTGAACAGGTGTGCGTCTTCGCCGGTGATGCCGACGGCGTACGGGCCGTGGGCGTTGATCAGCCCGACGAGTTCGCGGCCGACCTGACCGAACAGCACCATCCGGGCGACGTCGAGCACTTCGGGTGTGGTCACCCTGAAGCCGCCCCGGAAGTCGCCCGCGATACCGAGGCGTTTGAGCATGGCGCTGATCTGCGGTCCCCCACCGTGGACGACGACGGGGTGCACACCGCAGTTGCGCAGGAACACCATGTCGGCGGCGAACGCGGCCTTGAGGGTGTCGTCGGTCATCGCGTTTCCGCCGTATTTGACGACGACGATCTTGCCGTGCAGTTGCTTGAGCCACGGCAGCGCGGCGGCGAGCACCTGCGCCTTGGTCGCGGTCGGGTTGGTTTCGGTGCCGGCGCTCATGAGCTGTAGGCCGAGTTCTCTTCGACGTAGGCGTGCGACAGGTCGGTGGTGCGCACCGTCGCCTCCCCCTTGCCCAGCGCGAGGTCGACCGTGACGTCGATGTCCGCGCCACTGAGGTCGACGTCGCGGGCGCCGGGCGCCCCGGCGCCGTCGGCGTAGGTCGGTGACCCGTTGAACGACACCGTGATCCGGTTCGGGTCGATGGTGAAGGGCACCATCCCGACCGCGGCCAGCACCCGGCCCCAGTTCGGGTCGGACCCGAACAGCGCGGTCTTGACCAGGCTGTCGCGGGCGAGCATGCGGGCCGCGGTGAGCGCGTCGTCATCGGTCGGCGCACCGGTGACGGTGATCGCGATCCGTTTGGTCACACCTTCGGCATCGGACTGCAACTGCGCGCAGAGGTCGTCACACACCCGCAGAACGGCCTCGTCGAGGTCCTCCTGGCCGGGTGCGATCTCGCTGGCGCCCGAGGCGAGCAGCAGCACGGTGTCGTTCGTCGAACAGCTGCCGTCGATGTCGAGCCGGTCGAAGGTGCGCTTCGCCGCCCGGCGCAGCGCCGTGTCGAGCGCCTCGGCACTGGCCACCGCGTCGGTGGTGAGCACGCAGAGCATGGTGGCCAGCGAGGGCGCCATCATGCCCGCGCCCTTCGCCATCCCGCCGACGGTCCAGTTGCCGGGGTGATGCAGCGCAACCTGTTTCGGCACGATGTCGGTGGTCATGATGGCGCGGGCGGCCTCCTCACCGCCCGAGAGGCCGCCGGCCGTCTCGTGCACCACCTCGGTGACACCGGCGAGCACCTTGTCCATCGGCAGCCGGTCGCCGATCAGACCGGTCGAGCAGACGGCGACCTCGATGGCGCCGGTCTCCGAACCCCAGTCCGACAGCGCCGCGGCGACCGCTTCGGCGGTGGCGTGGGCGTCCTGGAATCCGAGCGGACCGGTGCAGGCGTTCGCCCCGCCGGAGTTGAGGATGACGGCGCGCAACCGGCCGGTGGTGAGCACCTGCCGGCTCCACAGCACGGGCGCCGCCTGAACCTGGTTGCGGGTGAACACTCCGGCGGCGGTGTGGTCGGGGCCTTCGTTGAGCACCAGGGCCAGGTCGAGCGCGCCGGATGCCTTGATACCGGCGGCGATCCCGGCGGCCCGGAAGCCGGCGGGTGCGGTGACACCCTGGGTGCGGATCAGCGGCGCGGTCACGGTGCGACCCCCACCACGGAGAGACCCTCGGTCTCCGGCCAGCCCAGCGCCAGGTTCATCGACTGCACGGCGGCGCCACCGGTCCCCTTGACCAGGTTGTCGATCGCCGCGATCGCGATGAACGTCCTCGCCTCGTCATCCACGGCGACGGCCAGTTGCGCGGCGTTGCTGCCGATCACCGAGCCGGTCTTGGGCAGTTGCCCTTCGGGGAGCAGGTGAACGAACGGTTCTGCGTCGTAGGCCTTTTCGTAGGCGGCACGCAGCTGCGACAGCGACGCGGAGGTGCGGGCCGTGCAGGTGGCGAGAATCCCCCGTGAGGTGGGGATCAACACCGGGGTGAACGACACCGTGACCTCTTTGTCGGTCACGGCACGCAGCCCCTGCGCGATCTCGGGGGTGTGGCGGTGTTTGCCGCCGACGTTGTATGCCCGCGCCGATCCGATGACCTCCGCTCCGAGGAGATCGGTTTTGGCGGCCCGGCCCGCGCCGGAGGTGCCGCTGACCGCGACGACGGTGACCGCCGGGTCGATCAGGTCCTCGGCGACGGCGGGCAGCAGCGCCAGCAGCGCCGCGGTGGGATAGCAGCCGGGTACGGCGATGCGCCGGGCTCCGGTGAGGCGGTCACGGGCACCGGGCAGTTCGGGGAGCCCGTACGGCCAGCTGCCTGCGTGCGCCGAGCCGTAGAACCGCTCCCAGGCGGCGGCGTCGGTGAGCCGGAAATCCGCACCGCAGTCGATGATGAGCGTGTCGTCGCCGAGTTGTTCGGCCAGCGCGGCGGAGTGCCCGTGCGGGAGGCCGAGGAAGACGACGTCGTGACCGGACAGTGTCTCGGCGTCGGTGGCCTCGAGCACGCGGCCCGCCAGCGGCAGCAGATGCGGGTGGTGTTCGCCCAGCATCGTGCCGGCGCTGCCCGCCGCGGTCAGCGCGCCGATCGTCAATCGGCCGTCGGCGTAGGCAGGATGTCCGAGGAGCAGGCGCAGGATTTCCCCGCCGGCGTATCCGCTGGCCCCGGCGACCGCGACAGAAGTCATGCAGGAATTCTGCATGTTTATGCAGTCAATTGCAAATTCATTGAGCTCCCTCGCGCGAGAAGCGTCAGCGGCGTTGTTCTGCGCCGACGCGCTCGGCCGCGGCCTGCACGGCCGCCTCCCGTGCGGCGCTCGCCTCGTCCTCGGTCAAGGTGCGGTCCGCGGCGCGGAACCGCAACGCCAGTGCCAGCGACTTGCGGCCCTCCCCGATCTGCGGACCGGTGTACACGTCGAACAGACGCACATCCTCGAGCAGGTCTCCCGCGCCGGCGCGCACGGCGTCGACCACGCTCTGCGCCGCGACCTCGTCGTCGACGACCAGGCTGACGTCCTGGAAGACGGCGGGAAACGGCGACACCCGCGGCGCGGGCAGGCGCTCGGTGATCGGCACCGCGTCGAGGTCGAGTTCGACCGCGCACGTGCCCTTGGGCAGACCGGCGCGTTCGACGACTGCCGGATGCAACTGTCCGGCATACCCGACAACGGTGTCGCCGAGCAGCACCTCGGCGCACCGGCCGGGATGCCACGGAAGGCGTTGGGCGGAGCGCAACGCGAAGTCGACCCCGGTCGCACGGCCCACGATGCGCACCATCTCGAACGCGTCGGCGGCCTCGACCGGTCGGCCCCGGCCCCACGGCCCGGCCGGTTCACGCAGGCCGGTCAACACCGCACCGACGTGCTGCGGCTGACGCGGCAGCGAGGCGTCGAGGGTGGCGATCTCCTCCTCGGTCGGACGGCGGTCGTTGGGGATCCGCTCGACGGCGCGGGTGTCCGCGGTGGGTTCGACGACCTGCGCGATGGCGAACAGCGCCGTGTCGGCCGCCCCGCGGGACACGTTGCGGGTCAACGCCTCGAGCAGTCCGGGCAGCAGGGTCGTGGCCAGATGCGGCCGGTCGGCCTCCAACGGGTTGAGCACCTGGGTGGTGGCGCGGCGCGGATCGTCGGCGTCGAGGCCCCACACGTCGAAGACGCCGGCCGGCAGGAACGGGGTGGGCAGGATCTCGACGTAGCCGCTCAGGGCCAGCGACTTGCCGATCGCGCGGCGGCGCTTCTGCCCGGCAGTCAGGCCACGCCCGGCGGGCGCGGCGGGCAGTACCGAGGGGATGCGCTCGAGACCTTCTAGCCGTAGCACCTCCTCGACCAGGTCGGCCGGCTGCCTGAGGTCCGGGCGCCAGCTCGGCGGGACGGCCGTCAGGCGGTCGCCGTCGACGCTCACCGTGGCGCCGATCTGGCTGAGTCGCCTCTCGGTGGTGCCCGCTGCGTAGTCGACGCCGGCCGTGCGGTCGGGGCGGTCGAGGGCCATCGACACCGGCGGCGGCGACCAGTCCTCGCGCGGCGGGTCGCCGCGCCAGTCGGTCAACCGGGGTTCGACGGCGCCGCCCGCGATGTCGGCGAGCAGCGCGGCGCACCGGTCGAGCGCCGCGACCGAGATCGCCGGGTCCACCGTGCGCTCGTAGCGACGTCCGGCCTCGCTGGCCAGGCGCAGCCTGCGCTGGGTGCGCGACACCGCGGCCGGATCCCACACCGCCGCTTCCAGCAGCACATCGGTGGTCGTCTCGCGGACCTCTGTCGTGCCGGCTCCCATCACGCCGCCGATCGCGGCGGTGGCCGCGTCGTCGACGATCAACACGTCGGCCGGGTCGAGTCGGCGTTCGACGTCGTCGAGCGTGACGACCGTCTCGCCGGGCTCGGCGAAGCGCACCCGGAAGCCGCCGGTGATCAGGCCGCGGTCGTGGGCGTGCATCGGGTGCCCGAATTCGAGCATCACGTAGTTGGTGACATCGACGGCGGGCGAGATCGCGCGGATGCCCGACAGCAGCAGGCGGCGCTGCAGCCACCACGGGGACACCGCGGCGGGGTCGATGCCGGTGACGGGTCGCAGCCCGAACCGCAACACCCCGGTGCCCGGGTCGATCACCAGCGGCAGCGCCTCACCCTCGACGGGAAGGGCCGGCACATCGGTCGGGTCCACGTAGTCGAGGTCGTAGGCGCACGCGATCTCGCGGGCCATACCGCGCACCGACAGGCAGTAGCCGCGGTCCGGGGTGATCGCGAGGTCGAACACGACGTCGTCGAGGCCGAGCACCTCCGCGGCGGGCGTACCGGGCGCGGCGGTCCCGGCCGGCAGCACGAGGATGCCGGAGTGGTCGGCGCCGAGGTTGAGTTCGGACGCCGAGCAGATCATCCCGTCCGAGGTGCGGCCGTAGGTCTTACGCGTCGCGATCGTGAAGTCGCCGGGCAGGATGACGCCGGGCAGCGCCACCACTACCAGGTCACCGACCACGAAATTGGTGGCGCCGCAGACGATGTCACGGGGTTCGGCTTCGCCGACGTCGGCCTTGACCGCGCGGATCGGCTTCTTGAACTCGGTGAGCTCCTCGATCTCGGCGACCCGGCCGACGGTCAGGGGTCCGGTCACCGGGCCGACGGGGTGCACGCCCTCGACCTCGTGACCGATGCGGATAAGGGTCTGCTCGAGCTCGTCGGCGGACACGTCCCAACCAGGCGAACCGGCTGCCACCACCTCGCGCAGCCAGCTGTACGGCAGCCGCATCAGGCGCCCACCCCGAAGGGCAGCGAGAACCGGACGTCACCTTCGACCATGTCGCGCATATCGGGAATCCCGTTGCGGAACTGCAATGTTCGCTCCAAACCCATGCCGAATGCGAAGCCGGAGTACACGTCGGGATCGATCCCGCAGGCGCGCAACACATTCGGGTTGACCATTCCGCATCCGCCCCACTCCACCCAGCCGGGACCGCCCTTCTTGCCGGGGAACCACACGTCGACCTCGGCCGACGGCTCGGTGAACGGGAAGAAGTGCGGCC
The DNA here is from genome assembly GCF_001499995.1 of Mycobacterium sp. IS-1496. GTDB lineage: Bacteria > Actinomycetota > Actinomycetes > Mycobacteriales > Mycobacteriaceae > Mycobacterium. Next base: position 4,319 of record NZ_LQIU01000043.1, on the reverse strand, counting down.
GGAACCGGGTGCCACCCTGCGGACCGAACTGTGCGCGCGCGAACGCGTCCAGGGTGCCGCGCAGGTGCGCCATGGTCAGACCCTTGTCGACAGCGAGCCCCTCGACCTGGTGGAACACGGGCGTATGGGTGGCGTCGAGCTCGTCGGTGCGGAACGTGCGGCCGATCGAGACGATGTAGACCGGTAGATCACGTTCCAGCAGCGCGCGGATCTGCACCGGCGAGGTGTGCGTGCGCAGCACCTGGCGTGACCCGTCGGGTGCGACGTGGAACGTGTCCTGTTCGCTGCGGGCCGGATGGTCCGGTGGGAAGTTCAGCGCGTCGAAGTTGAACTGCTCGGTCTCGACCTCGGGTCCCTCGGCCAGTTCCCAGCCCATGGCGACGAAGGTGTCGGCGACGTTCTCGGCCAGGATCGTGATCGGGTGGCGGGCGCCGACCGGTTGACGCGTCGACGGCAGTGTGACGTCGATGCGTTCGGCGACCAGCACCGCCGCGTCGCGTTCGGCCCGCAGCGCGGCGAGGCGCTCGTCGTAGCCGTCCTGGGCGGCCGCCCGCGCCACGTTGACCCGCTTACCCGCATCGGCGCGCTCCGTCTTGGGCAAGCTCCCCAACGACTGACGGGCCACCGCGATCGGCGACCGGTCACCGAGGTGCTCGGTCTTCGCGCGGGCCAGCGCGTCGAGATCGGCGGCCGAATCGAACGCGCGGCGGGCCGCGTCGACCGCTTCGGTCAACGCCTCTTCGGACAGGTTTCCGGCCATTCCGGGCTGCTCAGCCACCCGGCGATCATAGGTGATCGCCCGACCCGGTCTCGCGGCCGTTTCCCCTAGGAGTCGTCGTCGCCGGAGTCCTCCCCCGGCGGCCTGGTCCTGCGCAACCGGTACATGGCCAGATCGGGGGGCACACCGTCGGGTTTGAGGCTGAACACCTGCCTGCGCTGACGCTTCGCGGTCACGTTCAGCGCGGTGAGATCCTCGGCGGGAATCTGGTCGAGCGTGCTCTGCGAGACGACCAGCCCGCCTCGGGTGGCCCGCTCCATCACCCGCGCCGCGATGTTGACGTCCACCCCCAGCCAGTCCGAGCCGATCCGCTGCGGTCGGCCGGTGTGGACGCCCACCCGCATCCGCGGGCGGTACCCGTCGATCTCGACCGACCGGACCGCGGCCATCGCGTCGAGCACCGCGCGCACCGCGGTACCGGGGTCGGTGAACACCGCCATGGACCCGTCACCCATCCGTTTGACGATGCGCCCACCGGCTTCGAGCAGCGGCGGTTCGTAGGCCTGGGCGACGCGGCGCAGCAGCCGCAGGGTCGCGTCGTCACCGGCGGTCAACGACCACGACGAGAACCCGACCAGGTCACTGAACACGAGCGTGACCTCCGCATTGGCCGGCTTGCCCGAGACCCTTTCGGTGACCGCCTGCCAGATCTGCAGAGCGCCGAGGCTGACCTCACGCGAGACGGCCTCGCGGTCGAGCAGCCGGTCCGCGACGCGCGCGGCGGCGCGTGGTCCGCCCACCCCGTCGGCCGACAGGGGGTCCCCGAAGTCCGGGTCGCCCGGCAACGCCCGGCGGGCGCGGCGCAGCAATTCGACCATGCCGGCACTGTGGTTGGCGCTGTAGAACCAGCCGAGCGGTCCTGCCGCTCCGCGTGACGGCAGGCGTTCCTCGTCGTCCGTACCGCCGGTTCGCTCACCGAAGGGCTCCACCTCCACGCCGCCAGCGTATGCGGCGGCCCGGGACCCGGCCAACGAGCACCTGGGTGACGAGGCGCATACATCGGTGCCTTCGGGGAATGACAACGCGTGGCGCGCCGCGCGCTTCATAGACAACACCTGTTGTCCTAACTATGGTGTGGATCACAGTGAGCATCGATCAGCGAGGACCCGATGACCGCGAGGAAGCCCCCGGCGACGTCGCCGAAAACCCTGCACTCGTGTGAGATGCGGCCGGACCCGCTGGGACCGGATTCCTTGACCTGGAAGTACTTCGGGGACCTGCGCACCGGCATGCTGGGCGTCTGGATCGGCGCGATCCAGAACATGTACCCCGAGCTGGGCGCCGGCGTGGAAGACCACTCGGTGCTGTTGCGCGAACCGCTGCAACGCGTCGCGCGGTCGGTCTACCCGATCATGGGCGTCGTCTACGACGGCGATCGCGCCACGCAGACCGGTGAGCAGATCAAGAGCTACCACACGACGATCAAGGGCACCGACCACGCCGGACGGCGTTACCACGCGCTCAATCCCGAGACGTTCTACTGGGCGCACGCCACGTTCTTCATGCTGATCATCAAAACCGCGGAATACTTCTGCGGCGGGCTCACCGAGGCCGAGAAGCGCCAACTGTTCGACGAGCACGTGCAGTGGTACCGGATGTACGGAATGAGCATGCGGCCCGTGCCCGAGTCGTGGGACGAGTTCTGCGAGTACTGGGACCGCAAGTGCCGTGAGGAACTCGAGATCAACCAGGCGACGCTGGACATCTTCTCCATCCGCATCCCCAAGCCCTGGTTCGTGTTGATGCCGACACCGGTGTGGGACCAGATGTTCAGACCGATGCTCGGTGCGCAACGGTGGATCGCCGCCGGACTGTTCGACCCCGCGGTGCGCGAGCGCGCGGGCATGAGGTGGACTCCCGGCGACGAGGTCGTGCTGAGGCTGTTCGGCAAACTCGTCGAGTTGGCGTTCGTCGCAGTGCCCGACGAGATCCGCCTGCACCCCCGCGCGCTGGCCGCCTACCGACGTGCCGAAGGCAAACTCCCGGCCGACGCTCCCCTGGTCGAGGCGCCCGCGTTCATGGGCCCGCCCGCCGACCGCCGCGGCCTGCCGATGCACTACGTCCCCCGCCGCAAGACGCTGCTCGACAAAGCCGGGTCGCTGGTGCACACGACGTTCTCTTTGGCGGGCCGCCGTCCGGCCCGCGGACGCGGTAAGGCAGCCTAAAGGGCATGCTCGAGTGGTCTGATGTCGATCTTGCCGTGCGCGATGCCGTCCGGGAGTTCGTCGACAAAGAAATCCGTCCCCATGTCGACGCTCTGGAGAGCGGCGAGATGGAGCCCTATCCCATCATCCGAAAGCTGTTCAGCACCTTCGGAATCGACGCGATGGCCAAGGAGTCGCTGGACAAGCGGTTGGCCCGCCTCCGCGACGGCGACACCGGCGTGGCGAAGTCCTCGGGCGGCGGTGGCATGTTCGGCGGCGGCCCCGACCAGGCGGGCATGGGGTTCGTCTTGGTCAGCGAACTGTGCCGGGTGTGCATGGGCATCGTCGCAGGGATGGGCGTCAGTCTCGGCCTGACGGTCCCGACCATCATGGGCCGCGGCACGCTCGCCCAGCAGGAGCGCTGGCTGCCGGGTCTGGTGACCTACGAGAAGGTGGGCGCCTGGGCGATCACCGAACCGGACTCGGGGTCCGATGCGTTCGGCGGTATGAAGTCCTACGTCGTCCGTGACGGCGACGAATACATCCTCAACGGCCAGAAGACGTTCATCACCAACGGGCCCGACGCCGATGTCGTGGTCGTCTACGCCAAACTCGACGAGGGTGACGGTGTCGACAAACGGGACCGCAAGGTCCTGACGTTCGTACTCGACCGCGGCATGGAGGGCTTCGTGCAGTCGAAGCCGTTCCGCAAGATGGGGATCCACTCCTCCCGCACCGGCGAACTGTTCTTCAACAACGTGCGGTTGAGCCGCGACCGACTGCTCGGCGAGACCGAGGACAACAAGGCCGGCGACGGACGCGACAGCGCGCGGTCGAGCTTCTCCGCCGAGCGCATCGGCGTGGCGGCGATGGCCCTCGGCGTCATCGAGGAATGCCTGCGCCTGTCGGTCGACTACGCGCGGTCTCGCACGCTCTGGGGCAAGGAGATCGGCCAGTTCCAGCTCATCCAGCTCAAGCTCGCGAGCATGGAGGTGGCGCGGATGAATGTGCGCAACATGCTGTTCCGGGTGATCGAGGCCTCCCAGACCGGCACCCCGATCTCACTCGCGGAGGCGTCGGCGATCAAGTGGTACTGCTCGCAGGCCGCCACGGACGTCGCGATGGAGGCGGTGCAACTGTTCGGCGGCAACGGCTACATGACCGAGTACCGCGTCGAACAGCTGGCCCGCGACGCGAAGTCGCTGATGATCTACGCCGGCAGCAACGAGGTGCAGATCACCCACGTGGCGAAGGGTCTGCTGCGCGACTACTGAGCGCATCTGGCCGCGCCGAGCGTGCGCTCAGTGCGAAGAATCGGCTGGCGGTTTCAAGCGGTCGATGCAACAGCTGGTGGGTTGGACAGTAGTTGGTTGAGGGCTTCGGCCGGTGTTTTCCAG
>NZ_LQIU01000042.1 GCF_001499995.1 Mycobacterium sp. IS-1496 | reverse complement strand
TTCAGCAACGCCGCCGCCCCCGTCGATCGGCGCCGACGGCGAACCCGAGCCCGACGCTCCGCGGCAACTGAACCCGCGCGGGGCGGACCCACTCGACCGGCTGCGCCAGATCCTGCGGGATTCCGCGGCGTGACCGGCGCCGCGTGTGAATTCGTGCGAAGCGGGTAGTTAGCTCGGCTATGGCGACGTTCTTGTTCCGCATCGGCCAGTTCGCGTACCGGCGCAAGCTGCTGGTGATCGCACTCTGGCTGCTCCTGCTGCTGGCGGCGCTGGCCGGGACGACCATGGCCAAACCGTTCCAGAACGACTTCTCGCTACCGGGGTCGCCGTCGCAGCGCGCCAGCGACCTGCTGGCCGAGAAGTTCCCCGAACAGGGCGACATGGACGAGATCGCGCAGGCGAAGGTGGTGGTCGAGGCGCCGCGCGGCACCACGCTGGACCAACCCGACAACGTCGCGCGCATCGATGCGCTCGCCGACGGGTTGCGCGGACTGGCCCACGTGCAGGCCCAGGCCGTGACGAACCCGCTCACCACCCCGGCGGGGATGCAGGTCAGCAAGGACCGCACCATCGCCTACCTCGACGTGGTGTACGACCAGAAGTTCGTCGACATCTCCAAAGACCAGATCACCGAGTTCGAGAACGTCCTGCAACAGAGCCGTGACGACGGGCTGTCCGCGGAGGCGACCGGCACGCTGTTCAACGCCCAACAGCCCGCGAGCGGGATGAGCGAGGCGATCGGCTTCGGCGTCGCACTGGTCGTGATGGTCATCGCGTTCGCGTCGGTGGTGGCCGCCACCCTGCCGATCATCACCGCCCTGTTCGGCGTCGGGATCTCGGTCGCGCTGATCACCGGGGCGACCACGTTCGTCAAGATGGACAGCTCCGCACTGATGCTGGCGTCGATGATCGGCATCGCGGTGTCGATCGACTACTCGCTGTTCATCGTGTCGCGCTACCGCAACGAACTGCGCGTGACCGACGACCGGGCGCTGGCGACGGGCCGCGCCGTCGGCACCGCCGGATCGTCGGTGGTGTTCGCCGGGCTCACCGTGGTGATCGCGCTCGTCGGCCTGACCGTGGTGCGGATCCCGATGATCTCGATCATGGGCCTGACGGCCGCGGTGTCGGTGGTCTTCGCGGTGCTCGCCGCCGTCACGCTGCTGCCGGCGTTCCTCGGTCTGTTCGGGCGGCGCACCTTCGCGCTGCCGATCCGGCGACTGCGCCAGGGCGACGAACCGGACACCGCCGCTACCAACGGCCTGCGTTGGGCGAAGCTCGTCGTGGCCCATCCGATTCCGGCGATCCTCGCGGTGGTGCTGGGGCTTGGCGCGATCGCGCTGCCGGTCACGAAACTCGAACTCGGCATGAACCTGGCGACCGGCGACCAGAAGAAGGCGGTGGAGCTGCTCGACCGCGGTTTCGGGGAGGGGCTGACAGGTCCGCTCCTCGTGGTCGCGGACGCCGCCGACGCCCCCGACCCGCAGGCCGGCTTCACCGCCGCCGCCGAGGCGCTGCGCGGCCTGGACGACGTGCAGATGGTCGCGCCGCCACAGCCCAACGCCGACGGCAGCGCCGCGGTGATCACCGTGATCCCGCGCAGTGGGCCGAGCAGCCCGCAGACCCAGGGGCTCGTCGACGACATCCGCGGCCTGCAGCAGGATCTGGCCGACCGCACCGGTGTCGACCTCGGGGTGACCGGTCAGACCGCGATCCTGTCGGACCTGTCCGAATCGCTCACCAAGGCGCTGGTGCCGTATCTGGCGCTCGTGGTGGGGTTGGCGTTCCTGGTGCTGATGCTGGTGTTCCGTTCCGTGCTGGTGCCGCTCACGGCGACGCTCGGCTTCGTCCTCTCCATCGGCGCGACGTTCGGTGCGACGGTGGCGATCTTCCAACTCGGATGGTTCGGCGTGGTCGCCGACCCGGGCCCGATCATCAGCTTCCTGCCGATCTTCCTGATCGGCATCGTGTTCGGCCTCGCCATGGACTACCAGGTGTTCCTGGTCACCCGGATGCGCGAGAAATTGGTGAAACGCGACGACGGCGACCTGAGCGCCCGCGCGGCCGTCATCACCGGTTTCCAGCGCAGCGCGCGGGTGGTCACCTCGGCGGCGGTCATCATGATCTCGGTGTTCGCGGCGTTCATCCTCTCGCCGGATGACGTGGCCAAGTCGATGGGCTTCGCGCTGGCCGCCGCGGTCGTGTTCGACGCGTTCGTCGTGCGGATGGTGTTCATCCCGGCGGTGATGTCCCTGCTGGGGGAGAAGGCCTGGTACCTGCCGGCATGGCTGGAGCGGATCCTGCCCAACGTCGACGTCGAGGGCGACACCATGCGCGACAACATCGACGCGGGCACACCACCGAGAGTCTCTGTCTGAGCGGCTAGCTAGCCGATGCCGGCCGCGAAGTGGCGGGTGACGAGGTCACGCGCCAGGGGATAGCCGGCCAGCGACTCGGTCAACACGTTGGCGAGTTCGTACACGGCGGCCACGTCGACGCCGCGGGTCCGCATGAGATCGGCGATCCACCAGGCGGATTCGGACACCAACCGGTGATCCGAGGTCAGCAGGGCCGCGGCCACCGCGTGCAGCACCTGGTGCAGGATGTCGTTGGCGACGTCGGTGAGGTCACCCGGGGACGCCTCCTCCGGCGGACCCGCCGCGGCACTGACCGACCACCGCACCCGCAGCGTGTCGACCAGTTCCCGGTGGTCGACCTCCAGCAGCGCCTGCTCACCGGCGGGCCCCGCGGGCAGCGGGGCGGCGGGCGGCACGACGGCGGGCAGGCCGTTCACCGCGGCCACCGCACCCTGTGCCGACGGTGCCCACGCCGTCGCGCCGAGCGCCCGGGCCCGCACGTCGTCGGCGCCGAACGCGGGACCGCCGACCACGATCGGCACTCCGGCCGCGGTGCTCGCCTCGATGAACCGTCGTGTGGTGGGCACCGCACCCAGCACCGAACAGCTCACCGCGACCGCCTCCGGGCCCAGGTCCTGCAGGTGTTGGTTGAGCCGCATCGGTGAGGTGGCCGCCCCGAGCAGGGTGCTGTCCCAGCCGTCGGCGCGCAGCGCGCAGTCGATAATCATCGCCGGCAGCGCATGCCATTCGCGTTCCGCACACGCGACCAGGACCCGTCCTCGGGTGACCGGCATGCCCCGCACGTGGCGCGACACCGCCTTGGTCGCCGCGACCGAGATGGCGGTGGCGGCGTGCTCCTGGGCGACGGTCCACTCACCGCGCTGCCAGCGGGTGCCGACCTCGCGCTGGGTGCGGGCGACGACATCGGTCAGCACGGTCACCGGATCCACACCGTCGGCCAGCAGTTCCTCGACCAGCGCGCGGGCGGCCGCGGCGTCGTCGGCGGTGAGCGCGTCCTCGTAGCGGGCCAGCACCTGCTCTAGGTCCCGCATGTCACCGCCAGCAGCGCGATGTCGTCGTGGGGCCGGCCGTCGAGGAATTCGAGCACGTGCTGTTCGACCGCCTCGCACACCACGTCGGGCGCGGCGCCGGCATAGGCGGGCAGGAACCCGAGCAACCGGTCCACGCCGTAGAAGCCGGGGTCGCCGCGCGCCTCGTCCACCCCGTCGGTGTACATCAGCAGGGTGTCGCCGCGGTCGAGCTGCACGGTGCCGGGGCGGTAGCGCGTCTGGGCGCGCATCCCGGCCGCGGTGCCGAACACCTCGAGCTGTTCCACCCGGCCGTCGGCTCGCAGCACGATCGGCGCGGGATGGCCGGCCACGGCGAGGTCGACGTCGGCGTGACCGCCCGGATGCGGGCGCACCCGGGCGCAGACCACGGTGACGAACTGATCGGCTTCCGCATCGTGCAGGACGGAGTTGAGCGCACCGAGGACCACCTCGGGACGCCGGTCGAAGTGTGCGGCCGTCCGGATGCTCTGCCGGGTGCGGCCGGTCAGGGCGGCCGCCTCCACCCCTTTCCCGCAGACGTCGCCGAGCGTGAACAGCCAGTCACCGGCTGCGCCGTGGACGTCGTAGAAGTCGCCTCCGATCTCCAGGTGCTCGGCGGTCGGCCGGTAGCGGGCGGCCACCCGCATCCCCTCGACCTCCGGGAGCACCGGTGGCCGCAGGCCCCGCTGCAGCGCGGCGGCGATCCGGCCCCGCTCCTCGTAGAGCCGTGCGGAGTCGAGGGCCACCGCCGCCCGTGAGGCGAGTCGCTGCGCGAACACGATGTCGTCGTCGCCGAAGCCCCGGTCGCCGACGCGCGCGAGCAGCAGCGCGCCCAGCGTGGCGCCCCTGGCGGTCAGGCCGAGCGCCAGCACGTCGGCGGGCGAGCGGGACGCCACCTCCTCGCACAGGCGAGGGTGGTGCACGATGCCCGCCAGCGCATCGGCGCCCGCGTCAGCGGACCCGAGCCGGACGCGGTGCGGTTGTCCGGTGCGCAGCGTCCGCTCCAGCAACGGGTACGCCTCCGGCTGACGCGGCACGAGGTCGGTGAAGTCGATCCGGTCGCCACCGAAGAACGTGACACCGCCGGTGCGGTTGTCGGGGAGGACCAGCGCCGCCCAATCCGCGAGTTCGGGGCGCAGCAGGGTCAGCAGGCGCAGGCCGGTGCGGCGCAGATTGAGGGTGCCGGCCAGGCCTATCTCGACGTCCTCGGTGAGCTGTGCCCGGCTGCGGGCGGGCTCACTGGGAGCGGCCGTCGCGATGTCCCTGGGCATGGTTCTCAGACTTCCGATAGTGGTGTCTTCACCGTAGTGGCCCGGCGCTCGGCGGTCACCGCGGGCGGACGTGAGTTAGCCTGGTTGCCGTCGTGCTCCGATGCCGGCGACGAACGGGTTGAGACAACAGCCGTGCCTGTTGCGACCCGTAGCTCGTCGGGGCGGGTGCGAAGAACTATTGAGGGTGAGAGTTGGACGGTCATGAGTTCGGTGTCGAACAGTGGCACGGACGGGTTGCCGTGGTGCGCGCCACAGGTCCCGTCGACATGCTGACCGCGCCACAGTTGGAGACGGCCATCCGTGCCGCGCGGGAGAAGAAGCCGACCGGGCTGATCGTCGATCTGAGTGAGGCGGAGTTCCTGTCCTCGGCCGGGATGCAGGTGCTGGTCACCACGTACGACGAGATCACCCCGGGTGCGCGGTTCGCGGTGGTGGCCGAGGGTCCGGGCACCAGCCGACCGTTGAAGATCACCGGTCTGACCGACTTCATCGACCTGTTCTCGACGCTGGATGCGGCGTTGAACACATTTGCTGAATGACATCGGCACGAATCGGGTAGCCAGTACGCACTATGAGTTCTTCGAGTTCCCACCCGGACGGGGCCGACGTGCGTTTCCTGCGCATGGGCGCCGCCGACGCGCATGCGGTCGCGCGTCTGCGAGAAGAGTTCACCCGCTGGCTCGCCGAGCAGTTCGTGCTGGACGACGTCCGGTCGAGCGACATCGTGCTGGTGGTGAACGAAGCGCTGTCGAATGCTGCGGAGTTCGCCTACCCCGACCGTGAGATGGGTGACAACATCACCCTGCAGACGTCCTATGCGGCCGACACCGGCACGCTGGCCATCACGATCGCCGACCGCGGCCAGTGGCGCAGAAGTGACACGTCCAACCAGAAGCGCTCCCGCGGACGCGGCATCCCGTTGATGCGGGCGCTGTCCGACCGGGTCGACATCGACAAGACGCCGCAGGGCACCCAGGTGCACCTGTACTTCGACCGCTGCCAGCGCCGCGCGCCCGTGCAGGCCGAGGCGGCCGCTTCGGCCTGAGTGGTTTGGGTCACTCATTGCGTGGGTAAGGGGCTTACGCTGGGCGGCTCGCGCCGCATCCAACGGCCGACGGAGCCCCACCGTGACCATCACCCCGCTGCACGGTCACTCACGTCCGCACGCGCGCGCCACCCACTCCGACCGGCTCGCGCTGGCCACCCGGTCGTGGGGCCGGAACCCGCACAAGCAGATCTGCGTATCCGTGCGCGGCGAGGTCGACGCCGCCAACGCCAAGGACTTCGCCGTCGCGGTGTGCGACGCCGCCGCCGGGCACTCCGTCGTCGAGCTCGACCTGCGGGCGCTCGGGTTCCTGGCGGTCGACGGTATCGCCGCCCTGCACGCGATCAACGCCCAGTTCGTCCGGCACGACGTCACCTGGGCCGTGACCCCCGGCCTCGCGGTATCGCGCCTGTTGGCGTTGTGCGACCCCGAGGGCGTCATCCCGCGCGAGGACACGGCCGAGGACCCGCCGGAGGCGGAACCCGCCTGACCGGTCGCGGCGCCCCCCCGCGGCCGGCCGACCCTTGACCCGCTGTCGCGGGGGCTGCTAGACATGGCCTCACGTGTTGGGCAGTCGCTCAACACTCACGCGGCCGAATGCGAAGCGAGGATGCCGTGGCGGGTCTGGTCGAGGCGCAGGTGTACTACGACCCCTACGACATCGACATCGTCACCGATCCCTACCCCACCTACGCGCGCCTTCGCGAGGAGGCGCCGCTCTACTACAACGAGCGTTACGACTTCTGGGCGCTGTCCCGGCATGCCGACGTCGAGAAGGCGTTGCTGGACTGGCAGACGTTCTCCAACAGTCGCAGCGACATCCTCGAACTCGTCCAATCCGACTTCGACATGCCCAAGGGCGTGATGATGATGGTGGACCCGCCGGTGCACACCATGCTGCGCGGGCTGATGTCGCGGGTGTTCACCCCGCGGCGGATGGCCGCCATCGAAGACCAGATCCGCCGGTACTGCGTCGGTTGCCTCGACCCGCACGTCGGCTCCGACGGCTTCGACATCATCGCCGAACTGGCCGCGATGATGCCCATGCGGGTCATCGGCATGTTGCTGGGAATCCCGGAGTCCGAACAGGTTTCGGTGCGCGACGCCAACGACGCCAACCTGCGCACCAGACCCGGCGCGCCGATGAAGGTGATCGACGCCGACCGGATCGCCGACGGGCGGATCTACGCCGACTACGTCGAGTGGCGGTCGAAGAACCCCTCCGACGATCTGATGACCGCACTGCTCAACGTCGAGTTCACCGACGAGGACGGGGTCACCCGCAAGCTGACCCGCATGGAAGTCCTGCACTACACCCAGGTGGTGGCCGGCGCGGGTAACGAGACGACCGGCCGGCTGATCGGGTGGTTGGCCAAGGTGCTCGCCGAACACCCCGACCAGCGGCGTGCGGTGTACGAGGACCGGTCACTGCTCAACCGGGTGGTCGACGAGACGTTGCGGTACGAACCCACCGGACCCCACGTCGCGCGGTGGATGGCCAAGGACTTCGAGGCGTACGGCACGACGGTGCCCGCGGGCAGCGCCATGTTGCTGTTGTTCGGAGCGGCCAACCGCGACCCTCGCCGGTATCCGGACCCGGACACCTACGACATCCACCGTGAGAACATCAGCCACGTCACCTTCGGCAAGGGCCTGCACTACTGTCTGGGCGCCAACCTCGCCCGGCTCGAGGGCCGCGTCGCGCTCGACGAGATGCTGAATCGCTTCCCGGAGTGGGACATCGACTACGACACAGCACAACTCGCACCGACTTCCACGGTGCGGGGCTGGGAGAGACTGCGGATCGTCCTGCCCCGGTGACCGAAAGCGAGCGATGACCGACGACTTCTTCGAACTGACCCAGGCCAAGGCCAGGTACTGCTACACCCTCGACACCCGCGACTGGGCCGGGTTCGCCGACCTGATGACGGAGGACATCGAACTCGACGTCAGCGAGGGCACCGGTGTCCCGGTCGTGCACGGCCGCGACGCCGCGGTCGACATGATCCGGTCGTCGCTGACCAACGCGCGTTCGGCGCACCAGGTGCACACCCCGCTCATCGAGGTCGACGGGGACGCCGCCCGGGTGATCTGGGCGATGCAGGACCGGGTGATGTGGGAGAACGGGCCTGCGCTCACCGGCTACGGGCACTACCACGAACGGTGGGTACGCCGCGACGGTGGCTGGAAGTTGGCCGCGCTCAGGCTGACTCGGCTGATCATGGAGTTCGAGAACGCCGGCTGAGTCCGGTGACCGTACGATCGCGGGCGTGTTCGATGTCGCAGAAGCCTCGATCGCCGACCTGCGCGCCGCGCTCGACGCCGGCCGGGTGACGGCGGTCGGTCTACTCGATGCGTACCTGGCGCGCATCGCGGCCTACGACCACGACGGCATCCGGTTGAACTCGGTCGTCGTCCTCGATCCCGGCGCGCGCACCGCCGCCGCCGAATCCGACGCCAGACGCGCCCGGGGACAGACCCTGGGACGGCTCGACGGGATCCCGTACACCGCCAAGGACAGCTACCTCGCCCGCGGATTGACCGCCGCCGCAGGCAGTCCCGCGTTCGAGAACCTGGTGGCACAGCGCGACGCCTTCGCCGTCGAACGGCTGCGCGCCGCGGGGGCGGTGCTCATCGGACTGACCAACATGCCGCCGATGGCCAACGGCGGGATGCAACGCGGCCTGTACGGCCGGGCCGAAAGTCCGTACAACGCCGCGTATCTCACCGCGGCATTCGGATCCGGCTCGTCGAACGGTTCGGGCACCGCGACGGCGGCGTCGTTCTGCGCGTTCGGCCTGGCCGAGGAGACGTGGTCATCGGGCCGGGCGCCGGCGTCGAACAACGCGCTGTGCGCCTACACCCCGTCGCGCGGGGTGATCTCGGTACGCGGAAACTGGCCGCTGGTGCCGACGATGGACGTCGTCGTGCCGCACACCCGCACGATGGCCGATCTGCTGGATGTTCTCGACGTCGTCGTCGCCGACGACCCGCAGACCCGCGGTGACTTCTGGCGCACCCAGCCGTGGGTGCCGCTGCCCAGAGCCGGCGACGTCCGGCCGCCGTCGTACCCGGCTCTGGACAGGGGGCCGACGGCCCTGTCCGGCAGGCGGTTCGGGGTCCCGCGGATGTATGTCAACGCCGACCCCGACGCCGGGACGGCGGAGTCGCCGGGCATCGGCGGCCCCACCGGGCGGCGAATCGACACCCGGCCGTCGGTGCTGGCCCTGTTCGACGCCGCGCGCCGCGACCTCGAGGCGGCCGGCGTGCAGGTCGTCGAGGTCGACTTCCCGGTGGTCACCAACTACGAAGGCGACCGGCCGGGCGCGCCGACGATCGTCACCCGCGGACTCGTCGACCGCGAGTTCCTGCGCCGTGAACTCCTCGACCTGTCGGCGTGGGCGTGGGACGACTTCCTGCGCGCCAACGACGATCCCGCGCTGAACTCGCTGGGCGACGTCGACGGTGGGCGGATCTTCCCGCATCCCGACGGTGCGCTGCCCGACCGCTACGACGGCTTCACCGACGACATCGCCGCATATCCGCAGTGGGTCCACGACCACCCGCTCGACTCGGTGCGCGACATCCCACACCTGGCCGACGGCGTGCGCGGACTGGAGGCCACGCGCCGGATCGATCTCGAGAGGTGGATGGACGACCTGGCGCTCGACGCGGTGATCTTCCCGGCCGCCGCCGACGTCGGCCCCGCCGACATGGACGTCAACCCGGCCTCGGCCGAACTCGGGTGGCGCAACGGGGTATGGGTGTCCAACGGCAATCTCGTGCCGCGCCACCTCGGGATCCCCACGGTGACCGTGCCGATGGGCACGATGACCGATACCGGCATGCCGGTCGGCCTCACGTTCGCCGGCCGGGCCTACAGCGACAACGCGCTGCTGGGCTGGGCCACCGGTTTCGAGGCGACCGGCAGACGGCGCACGGCACCGCCCCGCACGCCGCCGTTGGCATGATGGTCGCCAGAACATCCGAGAGACGAGGTGGCCGTGAAGCTCGACCTGTTGACCCCCGGTATCGAGGTGGGGCTGGTGACCACGAACCTCGACGCGATGGTGGCGTTCTACGAAGGCTTCCTCGAACTGCAACCCCAGGGCGTCGTCGAGTTCCCCGGCGGATCGCAGCGGCGCTACACCCTCGGCGGCGGGGTGCTCAAGCTCGTCACGTACTCGCCGCCGCCGGCTCAGCCCGTCGCCCCGGGCGGTGGCCGCGCGCAGGCGGGTCTGCGCTACTTCACCGTCGGCGTGAAGAACCTGCGGGGCGTCGCCGCCGCCTTCGAGGCCTCCGGCTACGAGGTGGTCGAACCGGTCACCGAATTCGACCCCGTGCCCGGTATGGGGTGGATGTTCGTCGCCGACCCGGACGGTAACTGGGTCGAACTCTTCGGGACCCTCGACGGTGCGGATTCGCAGCGATGAGCCACCCCCAATACCCGCAGTCGCCGGCCCAGGCGCCGACCTGCTACCGGCACCCCGACCGGCAGACCTACGTGCGGTGCACCCGGTGCGGGCGGTTCATCTGTCCGGAGTGCATGCGGTCGGCAGCCGTCGGCCACCAGTGCCCGGACTGCGTCGGGGAGGCGGCCCGGTCAGTGCCGCAGGCCCGCGCGCCGTTCGGCGGCCGGCTGTCGAACTCCACACCGGTGATCACCTACACCCTCATCGCGGTCAACGTGCTGGCGTTTCTGCTGCAGAGCACGTCGGGCCAGTTGGAACGCGAGTTCGTGCTGTGGACGCCCGGGGTCGCCGACGGCCAGTGGTACCGCCTCGTCACCGCGGCCTTCCTGCATTACGGCGCGATGCACCTGCTGTTCAACATGTGGGCGCTCTACGTCGTCGGGCCGCCGCTCGAGATGTGGCTGGGCCGGCTGCGCTTCGGTGCGCTGTACGCGCTCAGCGCTCTGGGTGGATCGGTGCTGGTCTACCTGCTCTCACCGATCAACGCCGCGACGGCCGGCGCGTCGGGTGCGGTGTTCGGCCTGTTCGGGGCCATGTTCGTGGTGGCCCGCAGGCTGCAACTCGACATCCGCGGGATCGCCGCGATCATCATCCTCAACCTGGTGTTCACGTTCGTCTACCCGCTGATCAGCTCGCAGGGCATCAGCTGGCAGGGCCACGTCGGCGGGCTGGTCACCGGTGCGGCGATAGCCGGGGTGTACGCCTATGCGCCGGCCGCGCGTCGCAACGTCGTGCAGGGCGGGGTGACGGCGGCGGTGCTGGTGCTGTTCGTGGTCCTCGTCTGGTGGCGCACGGAGGAGATCCTCACGCTGTTCGGGGTGCGCTGAGCCCCGCTCAGCTGTGCGGGGTGGGGCTCTGCGCGGACTCCCACTTGGACTCCAGCGACCGGGTCACCTTGGTGCCCGCGGCGAACTCCTGCTCGAAGGTCTCGCCGTCGGCGCCTTCCATCGTGACCAGGTAGGAGTCGTCACCGTCGTTCTTGTGGACGACCTTGTACGGCTGCGGCCCGGACCCGCGATCCACCGCGATGATGTCGCCCGGGGCGACGACGTCGATCGACTCGTCGGCGAACACGTTGCTCATGGGCCGGGGCGTACCCCGCCGGGGCGGCAACCCAAACGCGGAAGACGCTCAGGTCATACACACATCGCTGAACAACAGCACCGGCCACGAGGCGATCGACCCCAGAAACGAGATCGCGAGGTCGACGCCGTGCATGTCGCTGAGGTGGTCGGTGTGCGTACTCGACCAGATGACGCCCACGATCAGGTACGGCGTCCCCAGGAGCAGCCCGATGCCGATCAACTCGGCAATGGTCAGCTTGTAGCTGAGGATTTGGCGAAGCTTCGTCTCCATGCGATTGACCCTCCCGCTCACGTCAGATGTTAACGATCATTCGGAACCGTTGAGGCGCGATTGGACCCATTGGTGCGGTCAGCACACCACGGAAGTTCATCGCTGATCGCCCACCCGGCCGGCTGACGATATGGGATGCTCGCACACATCGGGGGAAGGAGAGGCATGGCACTGCCCCAGCACAGCGGGCGGGTTTCGGCGGCCGGACGCACGCTGACGCCGGCGGATACCCGCATCACGGTCGGGCGCCGGACGGCCCGCTGGTCGGACGAGCCGGTGACCGCCACCGAGGCCATGGACTTCTGGTCGTTCGCCGCGGGCGCGGCCAACGTGATCATGCAGCTGTCCTGGCCCGAGGTCGGATACGGCGTGGTGGAGAGCAAGGTCGACTCGGGCAACCTGCTCAAGCATCCGTGGAAGCGGGCGCGGACCACGTTCTCCTACCTGGCGGTCGCGCTCTTGGGCACCGACGCCGACCGCGCCGCCTACCGCGCTGCGGTCGACGGCGCGCACCGCCATGTGAGATCCACCGACGACAGCCCCGTGCGCTACAACGCCTTCAACCGCGACCAGCAGATGTGGGTGGCGGCGTGCCTGTTCGTCGGGCTCGAGGACGCGTATCAGATGCTGCGCGGCGAGATGACCCCCGAGCAGGCCGAACAGTTCTACCGGTCGGCGTGGCCGCTGGGCACGACGCTTCAGGTCGCCGAGGAGCAGTGGCCGCCCACCCGCGCCGAATTCGACACCTACTGGATCACCGCCTGCGGGCGGGTGTCGATGGACGACACCGTCCGCCGGTATCTGCTCGACCTGATCGACCTGCGGATGATCCCGGCGCCGCTGCGCTGGTCGTCGCGGCACCTGCTGCAGTTCCTGACCGCGGGATTCCTCGCCCCGATCTTCCGTGAGGCGCTGGGGGTCACCTGGAGCGCACGACGGCAGCGGTGGTTCGAACGGCTCTTCCTGTTCGTCGCGTTCGTCAACCGGTTCCTGCCCCCCTTCGTGCGCCAGGGCGGCAGCCACCTCCTGCTGGCCGACGTCCGCCGCCGGGTGCGCCGGAACCGGCCCCTGGTGTGAACGCCGTGCTCGGCGCGCTACGCCGCGTCCTGTCCGCCGAGGTCAGCATCGCCGACCTGATCGAGGTCGCGATGTGGCTGGCCGTGCCGTATCTGGTCATCGGCGTCGGGTTCACCTTCCTCAACCCGGACTACGTCCAGTTCTTCGAGAGCCGGCTGACCACGCGGCTGCCGGCCGGCGCCGACCTCGTGGCGTTCGGTCAGACGACGCTGCTGTGGCCGGTACTGCTGATCGCCGACTACATCTGCCCCGTCTGACGGCCCGTCCACGCCATCATGGGCGGTATGGCCGACGACCCGCTGGACCAGTTGTACGCGGTGGCGCCCGAGGAGTTCACCGCGCTGCGCACCCGGTTGGCCGCCGACGCCAAGAAACGCGGTGACGCGGCGGCAGCCAAACGGATCACCGGGGCGCGCAAGCCGACGACGTCGGCGGCCGTGGTCAACCGGCTCGTCCACAGCGACCCCGACGTGCGCGAGCGGCTGGCCGAACTCGGCGAGGAGCTACGGTCCGCGCACACCGCAATGGACGGCGAACGCATCCGCGAACTGTCGGGGCGGCAACGCAAGCTGATCGACCAGCTGACCAAGGCCGCCTTCGACGTGTCCGAGGTCCGGTCTCCGGCGGCCGCGTTGCGTGACGACGTGACCGACACCTGGCATGCGGCGATCGCCGACCCGGACGTCAGATCGCGGCTGGGCCGACTGGCGAAGGCCGAACACTGGTCGGGCTTCGGTGAGTTCGGCGACCCCGAGGCGTTGCCCGCCCCAGCCCAGAAGACATCGAAGAAACCGGCGGATCAGGGCAGGCAGGAGAAGCCGGAGAAGCCCGCGCCGGACCGGGACGATCGGGAGCGCCGGCGCAGACGCGAACAGGCCCGCGCCGTGCTCGCGGCCGCCGAACGCGCCAAGGCCGACGCCGACGACGCGATGGCGGACCGGCAGAGCGACCTGGCCACCGCGCGGTTACGGGTCGAGGATGCGAAGGAACGCCTGGCCAGGGCCGAGCACGGGCTCGCCGCGGCCGACGCGGCCTACGAGGACGCCAAGCGCGCCAGCCGCGAAGCCGGTGACGTGGTCAAGGCGGCGAGGGCCGCGGTGCGCGAGAGCGGCTGAGGGGTTAGCCTCTCCGGCGACCCGCCAAACGTGTGTTTGCCGCAATATTCCGGAAAGTGGTGCGCATCATGCTCTTTGGGTCGGGGTGTCGTTCACTACAAGTGATAGCCGACTCTCGTAGTGCGAGCCTACTCTCAGTTGCATGGCGACCTTTCTGCATCGCATCGGCCGGTTCGCGTTCCACCGGCCCTGGCACGTCATCGCCGGCTGGATCGCGCTGATCGTCGTGGTCGCGGGCGTCCTCGCCCTCAACCCGCCGAAGATCTCGAACGAGATGCGGATCAACGGCACGCCGGCGCAGGAGGTCATCGACCAGCTGGCCGAGCGGATGCCGCAGTCCTCCGGCGGTCAGGGCAGCATCGCCTTCGCCGCTCCGGACGGGCAGCGCATCGACGACGGCGCCAACCGCGACGCGGTGCTGGCCGCCGTCGACGCCGTCTCGCGCACCGACCATGTGCTCGACCCGCGGCAGATGGCCCAGGACGAGCTCGCCAAGGGCCCGGCCAGCCCGACCCTGGCGGCCTCGGCGGCGGTGACGCGCGCGCAGGTGAACGCCCCGCCGTCACCCGATGCGCCGCGGCCGCTGACGGTCAACGGTCAGCCGGTGCCCGGTGTGACGATCTCCGCCGACGGCGCCGCCGCCCTCTACCAGTTCCAGTTCGATAAGCAGACCGCCGAACTTCCCACCGGAGACGTCGAGAAGACCATCGACGCGGCACGGGAAGCGGTCGCCGACCGCGGTATCGAGGTGCTGCCGTCGGCGAGTATGGCGCAGATGCCCGAGATCGCCGGAGCGGCCGAGGTCATCGGCCTCATGGTCGCGGCCGGCGTGCTGATCGTCACGCTCGGCTCGCTGGTCGCTGCCGGTCTGCCCCTGCTCACCGCGCTGATCTCGGTCGCCGTGGGCGTCGGCGGGACGTTCCTGTTCTCCCATCTGTTCGACATCCAGTCGATGACGGTGGTGCTGGCGCTGATGCTCGGCCTCGCGGTCGGTATCGACTACGCGATGTTCATCGTCAACCGGCAGCGGCGGCTGATCCTCGATCGCGGACTGAGCGCCGCCGACGCCGCCGCGCGCGCGGTCGGGACGGCGGGCAGCGCCGTCGTCTTCGCCGGGATGACGGTGGTGATCGCCCTCGTCGCGCTCACGGTGGTGGGCATCTCGCTGCTCACCCCGATGGCGCTCTCGGCGGCGGCGACCGTCGTGGTGGCGGTCGTCGCGGCGATCACACTGCTGCCCGCCCTGCTGGGGCTGGTCGGTGAGCGCATCGCCTCACCGAAGGGCAGGCACAGTGCCGCGACCCAGGAGAGCGACCACCGCTTCGCCTCGGCCTGGGCGGGTGCGGTGTTGCGCAACCGGGTCCCTGCCGCGCTGGCCGGCATCGCCGTCACCGGTGTGATCGCGCTGCCCGCGCTGTCGATGACGCTCGGCATGCCCGACGGCGCCAGCTACAACGAGGGCACCCCGCAGCGCGAGAGCTACGACGTGATCGCCGAGCACTACGGCAGCGGCTACAACGGTCCGCTCGTCGTCGTCGCCGAACCCGCCTCCGGCGGACAGCTGACCACCGCCGACATCGCGGGCGCCTACAGCGATCTGCGGCGGGTGCCCGGCGTGGCCGACGTGGCCTTCGGCGGTGTCAACGACGCCTCCGACACCGCGGTGTTCTCGGTGGTGCCGGAGAACGGCCCGACCGAGGAGGCGACCGCCCAACTGGTACGCGACATCCGCGCGCAGAGCGGTCCACTGGCCGGCCTGCGTGACGTGAAACTCGGCGTCACCGGCATCACCGCCATGGGCATCGACATGTCCGACCGCCTCGGCCAGGCCATCCCGGTCTACGTCGGCATCGTGATGGGTCTGTCGATCCTGGTGCTGATGGTGGTGTTCCGGTCGATCGCCGTGCCGCTCAAGGCGACCGCCGGTTTCCTGCTGACCGTGCTGGCGACGTTCGGCGCCACCACCGCGCTGTTCCAGTGGGGCTGGTTCCAGCAGCTGATCGGGCTGTCGGCGACGGGGCCGATCCTGTCGATGCTGCCGATCATGGTGATCGGCGTGCTCTACGGCCTGGCCATGGACTACGAGGTGTTCCTGGTCTCCTCGATGAAGGAGGCCCACGTGCACGGGCACCGCGGCGACGCGGCCGTCGCGCACGGCTTCACCCAGGCCAGCCGGGTGGTGGTCGCGGCCGCGCTGATCATGATGGCGGTGTTCGCGGGCTTCGTGTTCAACGCCGACCCGATGATCAAGCAGATGGGCTTCGCGCTGGCGTTCGGTGTGCTCGTCGACGCGTTCGTGGTGCGGATGACCGTCGTGCCCGCCGTGATGTCCATGCTCGGCGACCGCGCCTGGTGGCTGCCGAAGCGGATGGCGCGCGTGCTGCCCGACCTCGACATCGAGGGCGAGAAGCTCAACGGCCGACTCGAACAGGAGCGGGCCGAACAGTCCCTGCCCGTCTGACGCCGGGCCGGCCCGGGTCTGCGACGATGACGGCCGTGACAGGCATCCGGCGGCTGCTGGCCGCATCGCTGCTCGCCGCCGCGGTGATCGCGGCCCCACCCGCCGCCGCGGGGGGCCCGGCCGAGATCACACTGACGTTCGTGCGCCACGCGCAGTCCGAGGGCAACGCCTCGGGCCTCATCGACACGTCCACCCCGGGGCCGTCGATCACCGAACTGGGCCGGCGGCAGGCCGCGGACAGCGCCGCCGCCCTGGCGGTGAACGACTACGACGGCGTGTACGCCTCGACGATGGTCCGGACCCAGCAGACCGCCGCGCCGATGGCCGCCGCACTCGGCGAACCCGTCGTGGTGCTGCCGGGCCTGCGGGAGATCGAGGCGGGGCGCTCCGAAGGCCGCCCCGAGGCGTCGGCGGCCGAATACATAGACGCCCCGGTGCAATGGCTGAGCGGCGACCGCGCCGCCCGCATCCCCGGCTCCGTCGACGGCAACGAGTTCGACGCCCGGTTCGACGCGGCCGTCCAGCAGATCTACGACACCGGTGACGTCGACGCCGTCGCCTACTCCCACGCCGCCGCGATCATGCTCTGGGTGACCATGAACGTCGACAACCCGCACCCCGAACTGCTGCGCGAGCACCCGCTGCCCAACACCGGCCGGGTCGTCGTCACCGGCAGTCCCGGCCGGGGCTGGACGCTGATCGACTGGGACGGCGTGCCGCTGGGGGAGTGACGCACGTCACTGGCCGCAGTGATCTGCGACACAACTCAACTTCACGCCCGGCAACCGCGCCGTTAGTGTTGGGCAAGCACTGACGATGGGGAGCAGGCACATGAGGTACCGACTGATACCGTACGTCACTCTCGAGGTCGACGACCGCCTGCGCCGCCGGGTCCGGTCTCTCGGCGAACACCTGCGGGTGACCGTGCGCGCCTATCTGCTGAGCGCGGCCGACGACGTCGACACCGCCGGCGAACGCGTCCGCGGGATGTGCGACAAGGCGGTCAACCGGGTGGACACCGTGGTCGCGTCGGTGAACGACAAGATCGCGCCGTCCTCCGCGGAATCGCAGTCCAGCCGCGAGGCCAGCTAGCGCCGACGCGGCGTCCAACCGTAGACGTTGGACACGTCGTGGAATCGGCCGGGATTGTCCGAGACGGCGTAGACCACGTCGTATCCCGGCGTGCGCCGCGCGGCGATGATCGCCGCAACCAGATCCGCCAGATCGTCGTGGGCCAGCCACACCCGCCGTTCGTGATCCAGCACGGCCGGGT
Source organism: Mycobacterium sp. IS-1496 (assembly GCF_001499995.1). Lineage (GTDB taxonomy): Bacteria > Actinomycetota > Actinomycetes > Mycobacteriales > Mycobacteriaceae > Mycobacterium. Next base: position 8,759 of record NZ_LQIU01000042.1, on the reverse strand, counting down.
CCTCGGCGTGGGCCAGTGGCGCGTCGTCTGAGGTGACCCCGCCGAGGCGCAGGCTCACCGCACCATGCCGGAACCCGGGTGCGACGGCGCGCAGCCGGGCCTCCTGTTCGCGCTTGGACTGTCCGTACCCGCTCGGCGTCCGCGTCCGGAAGACGCCCGGCTCGGCCGTCAGCGCGGGCCCCGCCCGACGAGACCACGCCATGGTGTCCTCGACATGGATGCTGCTGGCGTGCAGGAACAGCCCGACGCCCCCGTCGAGCGCGGCCTGCAACACCGTCTCGAACAGCGCGGTGTTGACCGGGTTGCGGGTCGGCTCCCGCCAGTGCTCGCGGGGCACGGCGCCGCCTCCCGGGTCGAAGGCCAGGTGCACCACCACGTCGGCGCCCCGCAGGATCTGCCGCAGGCGGTCGGGGTCCGCCACGATGTCGACCTCGGGCCGGTCGATGGGCCGAACCGCGACGCCCACGCCGAACCGCGGCGTCAACGCCCGGCCCACGGTGCCCGCGGCCCCGGTGACCGCCACGGTGATCATCGGTTCCGGGTACCCCCGCTGACCCGCCGATAAGGCCGGACTTGCGCACTCCCTCTACGGTGGGGGGTGCTGTCTGTCGTCAGCATCGGTCCGGTGTGCAAAGGAGTGTCCGGCTTGGTCGGCCATGGGTTTGCGGTGTTCTTCGCCTTGCTTGCGGCGATCTTCATGGCGATCGGCATCGTGGTCCGCCAGCGCGCCACCCTGGACGTCCCGCCCGAGAAGGGTGTCAGCACGGTCATGCTGATGACGCTGCTGCGCCGTCCGGTGTGGTGGGCCGGTACCGGCGCCGCGGTGGCGGGGTTCGTCTTCCAGGCGCTGGCGCTCGGATACGGGTCGCTGCTGCTGGTGCAGCCCGTGCTGGTCTCGGCGCTGCTGTTCGCCCTGCCGCTGAGCGCGCGCCTGGCCGGCCGCCGGGTGACTCGCGCCGAATGGCTGTGGGCGCTGTTGCTCACCGCCGCGCTGACCGTGTTCGTCGCCCTGGCCAAGTCCAGCGCCGGCGACTACGACATCCCGGTCGCGCTGACCGTGATCGTGGTCGCCGTCTGCGTCGGGGTGGTGCTCGCGTGCGTGCTGATCGCGGTGCGGGCCACCAACTGGCGGCGCGCGGTGATGCTGGCGGCCGGTGTCGGGGTGTTGTTCGGCCTGGTCGCGGTGCTGACCAAGATCGTCATGCACATGATCACCGAGGGGCACGTCCGCACGGCGCTGACCACCCCCGCGCTCTACCTGCTGGTGCTGCTCGGCGTCGGCGCCACCCTGCTGCAGCAGTCGGCGTTCCATGCCGGGTCGTTGCAGACGTCGGTGCCCACGATGCTCGTGCTCGAACCCGTGATCGCCGTCGTCCTCGGCGCCATCGTCCTCAACGAGCACATGCAGATCAGCGGATTGGAACCGATCGCGCTGGCCGCCGCCGCTGCCGCCATGATCGCCGCGACGGTCGCGCTCGGCCGCGACGAGGGCGCCTACGAGGAGCAGCTGGAAGCCGAGCTGGCCGAACGCGTGGGCTAGCCGTACCCGGCCGAATCCGCCACGTCGGGTAGCAGGTATCGACCCGTTACGGGTTGATCGTGTTCTCGCCGATCTGCCGGCCCCACACGTATTCGATCGCCAGCGGCTGGCCGAGTTCGAGGTGGTTGTAGGGGGCGATGGAGGCACCCGTGTCGAGAACCAGGTACGGCGCGGGCCACAGGTCGCGGGTGACCTTCTGCCAGCAGCCCGGACGACCCTCGGGGCCGCCCTTGGCGTTGACCCGCGGCAGGTTGTCGGGGTAGACCCACGGGTTCGACGCGCCCTGCACGGTGTTGTGCAGGTTCACCGAATAGCCATTGCCGCCGTTGAACTCGGTGAACGCCGGTTCGGCATCGTGCCAGTTGCGGATCATGCAGAAGAGCGACGGGCTGTTGCGGTCCAGCACCTCGGAGACCGGGATCAGGTCGTTGGTGCCGCGGACGAAATAGGGGCCGCCGCGTTCGAGGACGTCGCCGCCGGTGTTGCCGAATCCGACCGCCGACATCAGGGCCTGGTCGAGGTTGCCGCGCTGCTCGTTGAGGGTGCGGGCGGTGGTGACGGCGTTGTCCAGGCCGTCGAACAGGTCGGGTGCGGCGTCGCCGTAGACCTCGCCGAGGTCGGCGAGCAGTTGGGTGTCCCGCCGGATCTGCGGCATCTGCGGGTTGAGGTCGGCGAGGATCGCGTTGCCGTCGACGATCGACTGCCCGAAGCGGTCACCGAGACCGTCGAGGGCCTCGGCCGTCGCGGTCAGCGTCTGGTTCAGCTTGATCGGGTCGACCTGCTGGGCCACCGACACGATGGTCTCGAACAGCGTGTTGAACTCCGTGGACACCGAGTCGACCCGGATCACATCCTTGGTTGAGATGCGCTGCGGGACAGGGTTTTCCGGTGAGGAAAACGAGATGTACTTGTTGCCGAACACCGTGGTGGCCCGGATCGCCACCTCTGCGTTGGCGGGGATCAGGTCGACGTACTGCGGGTCGACGGCGAGGGCGAGTTCAGCCGCGGGGGTGCCGTCGTCGTCGATCGCGTCGACCTTGTCCACGCGCCCGATCTGCACACCGTTGAACGTGACCTTGGCGCCCGGGTCCATGGACAGGCCGGACCGCTCGGCGATCATCCGCATCTTCACCTCGGGGGTGAACGCACCACGGAACTGCAGCCAGACCAGCGTCAGCACCAGCACGACGACGAGGACGAGGACGAGGAAGGCGACCTTGAGCGGCGGATCGAACCGCCACCGCGTCATCCGGCGTTGCCAGGCCGACCCCGAGGACGCCACCGTGAACCACCTTCCCGGGCCGAGTTCCCGGCCAACAGTGAGACTTTTCCAACTGGCGTCGCCCGGTGCAAATTCGGGCGAAGCCAGCCGAAGTCAAGATCAGCTTGCCAGCAAAGTGCCGAGTATGTCATGTATAGGCCTTGGTATTGACGCGACGGTTACCGGCGAAAGGACGTGTGATGCTGACCCCATTGCCCGCGGAGGAATGGGACGACCGGACCCGTGCGGCCCTCGAGAGTGCGGTTCCGCCGGAACGCCGCGACCCCGACTCGGTGGGGAACGCGCTGGCGACGCTCGCGCGTCATCCGGATCTGGCGGCGCGGTTCCTGCCGGTCAGCAGCTACCTGATGGAGGACTCGACGCTGCCTGCGCGGCTGCGCGAGCTGGTGATCCTGCGCGTCGCCCACCATCACGGCTGCGCGTACGAGTGGGTGCACCATTGCGCGATCGGCCGAGCGGTCGGGTTGTCGGACGCCGATATGGAGGCCACGCGGACCGGCGCGGCCGCCGATGCGTTCGACCGGCTGGTGCTCGGCGCCGTCGACGAGATGCACCACGGGTCGCAGATCAGCGCGCCCACGTGGGAGGCTCTCGGCGTGCAGCTCGACGAGCGGGCCCGGATGGACCTGATCTTCACCGCGGGCGCCTACGGGGTGATGGCGACGGCGCTCAACACGTTCGGTGTCGAGCCCGAACCCTGGGCGGGCCGACCGGAGTTCTACGAGAGGGACTGACCCTCAACTCGCCGCGCGTACCTTCGCGGCCGCGTTCTCCGGCATGGGCTCATACCGGGCGAAGGTCCGGTGGAACACCCCGGCGCCGTGCGCCAGCGAGCGCAGATCCACCGCGTACCGGGTCAGCTCGACCTGGGGGACCTCGGCGCGCACGACGGTCCGGTCCGCACCGGCCTGCTCGGTGCCCAGCACGCGTCCGCGCCGGCCGGCGAGGTCACCCATCACCGCGCCCACGAGGTCGTCGGGCACCGTGATGGTCACCGCGTCCACGGGTTCGAGCAGGTTCACCGTGGTCGCCGCGGCGGCCTCCCGCAGCGCGAGCGCACCGGCCATCTGGAACGCGTAGTCCGACGAGTCCACGCTGTGCGCCTTGCCGTCGACCAGCGTCACCCGGATGTCGACCACCGGGTAGCCGGGGCCGACACCCTTGTCCATCTGCGCGCGCACACCCTTCTCGACGCTCGGGATGAACTGCCGCGGTACCGCCCCGCCGACGACCTTGTCGACGAACTCGAACCCGGCCCCTTCGGGGAGCGGGTCGACCTCGATGTCGCACACCGCGTACTGACCGTGCCCGCCGGACTGTTTGACGTGGCGGCCGTGGCCTTTGGTGCTGCCGCCGAACGTCTCGCGCAGCGGGATACGCAGGTCGATCACGTCGACGGTCACGCCGTAGCGCCGCGACAGGGCGTCGAGGACGACGGCGGCATGCGCCTCGCCCATGCACCACAGCACGATCTGGTGGGTCTGCGGGTTCTGTTCGATGCGCAGGGTCGGGTCCTCGGCGGCCAGCCGGGTCAGCCCGACCGACAATTTGTCCTCGTCGGTCTTCGCGCGGGGCTGCACGGCGATCGGCAGCAGCGGTTCGGGCATGGTCCACGGTTTGAGCACCAGCGGATCGGCTTTGTCGGACAGCGTGTCTCCGGTCTCGGCGCGGGTCAGCCTGCCGATCGCGCAGATGTCGCCGGCCACCACGGACGGGGCCGGCCGCTGCTGTCTGCCCAGCGGGAAGGACAGGGTGCCGATGCGTTCGTCCTCGTCGTGGTCGGGGTGGCCGGATCCGGACGCCGAATCGGCCGCGGCGCCGAAGAACGACGAGAAATGGCCCGACACGTGCACGGTCATGTCGGGCCTGATCGTCCCGGAGAACACCCGGGTGAGGCTCACTCTGCCGACGTAGGGGTCCGATGTCGTCTTGACCACCTCGGCCAGCAGCGGGCCCGCCGGATCGCACCCGGGATTCGGCCGGGGGGCGCCCTGCGGGGTGAAGACCTCGGGAAGAGGATGGTCCAGCGGCGACGGGAAACCGCGGGTGGCGACCTCGAGCAGCTCGAGCGTGCCCACCCCACTGCTGCTGCAGACCGGGATCACCGGGAAGAACGATCCGCGCGCCACCGCCTTCTCCAGGTCGGCGATCAGCAGGGCCTGGTCGATGTCCTCGCCACCGAGGTAGCGCTCCATCAGCGATTCGTCCTCGGACTCCTCGATGATCCCCTCGATCAGTGTGCCGCGCAGGTCGGTGTATTCGTCGAGGTGCGGCGCGCCGGGATCGTGAACGGTGCGGGCGCCGTCGCGGTACTCGTAGTGCCTGCCGGTCAGCAGACCGATCACCCCGGCATCGGCGGGGAAGTACAGCGGAACCACCTTGTCGCCGAACGCCGTCCGCGCCGCCTCGAGAGCGCCGCTGTAGTCGGCGCGGGCGTGGTCGAGTTTGGTGATCACCACCGCGCGCGGCATCGCCACCGCGTCGCACTCCTGCCACAGCAGCTTCGTCGGCTCGTCGACGCCCTCGTTGGCGGCGATCACGAACAACGCACAGTCGGCGGCGCGCAGGCCGGCCCGCAGTTCCCCGACGAAGTCGGCGTATCCCGGGGTGTCGATCAGGTTTATCTTGACGCCGTCGTGGAGCAGGGGCGCCAGCGCCAGGCCGACCGAGCGCTGCTGGGACACCTCGATGTCGTCGCAGTCGCAGACCGTCGTGCCCTCGGTGACCGCACCGGCACGCGTGAGCACGCCCGCGGCGACGAGCAGAGCCTCGACCAACGTGGTCTTCCCGCCCCCGGACGGCCCGACCAGTGCGATGTTGCGGATCGCATCGGGCGCGTCCGCGGTCGGCACCGTCTGCGACGTCGTCTTGTCGGCCATGACTTCCCTCCTGCCGGCCCGCCTCTCCACCCTGCTCCGATGTGACCTGCAACACAAGAGCCGCGCGAAACATGAGCAGCCGGCACGCCGTTGGGCCGGGCACGGCATCGGCGCAGGTCAGCGGGTGCCGCGCTCGGTTACGTTCGGATGCGAATGCGAGTTGTGCGGTGGGGCAGCCGATTTCAAGCTTGATACATGACCCACGACGACTACGCGGCTCACCTGCCCGCCCGGTGGCGGACATCGATCGAACCGGAGTCGACCTGGTGGCCCTGGCGCGGCCGCCGGGTGCACATCGCCCGCGCAGCACGCCCGCACAGCGCCGTCCGGATGATGGTGCTGCACGGCGGCGGCGGGCACGCCGGTGCGCTGTGGCCGCTGGCCGCGATGGCCGCCCGGGAGGGAGTCGACGTCTTCGCGCCCGACCTGCCGCTCTACGGCCGCACCGTCGAACCCCACTCCCGCGACGTGCAGTACGGCGACTGGGTGGAGCTGGTGTGCGACCTGGTGCGCTTCGAGCGCCGCCGCGACCCTCGGCCGCTCGTCGTGTTCGGCGCGAGTATGGGCGGGTTGCTCGGCTACGAGGTGGCCGCCCGCACGGGTGAGCTCGCCCATGTGGTCGCGACGTGCCTGCTGGATCCGGCCGAACCCGCGGCACGCCGTGCCGCCGCCCGGGTACCTGTGGTCGGCGCACTGGGGCCGGCGATCCTGGGCGCGCTGGACCCGGTGGTGGGGCGGGTGCGTGTACCGCTGCGCTACGTCGTGGACATGGCCGCGATGAGCGGCGACCGCGGTCTGGCGCGGCTGTGCGCTCGCGATCCGCTCGGCGGCGGGGTCTCGGTCCCGCTGGCCTTCCTGATGAGTTGGCTGACCTTCGCCCACACCCGGCCCGAGCGGTTCGACGCCGCGCCCGTCACGCTGGTGCACCCGGCCACCGACACCTGGACACCACCGGAGCTGAGCCTGAATTTCCTTGCGCACCTTGGCGTGCCGACACGCGCGGTGATGCTGGAGAACTGCGGACACTACCCGGTGGAGGAGCCCGGAATCGACCAGCTCGCGACGACACTGCGCGAGGTGCGCGACGCCGTGGCGGGTCAGTCCGACAGCAACCGGTCGACCAGGGCCACCAACTGAGCGGAGTCGGGTGTGCGCCGGGTCATCACCCGGTGCAGATGGGCGTCGACGGCGTGGACGAGCATCTGCGCGGTGGCCTCCGGATCGACGCCGCCACGACCGCAGCGGCGCAGGTGGTAGGCGACCTCGTCGGCGATCCGGTCCTCGAAGTCCTGCACGGCGGCCAGTTCGGCGGGGTGGCGCGGTGCGAGGCGATGCATCAGCCGGTGCAGGCCGGGGCGGTCGCGATGCAGGGCGACCACTTCGTCGAGCATGACGCGCATCGTCTCGTCGAACGGCGGCTGCCGGGTGCGTAACCCGGCGAAGACCTCGTCCAGACGCGTGCGGGCCAGGCGGACATGGCGTTCGGCGAGGGCATAGAGCAGAGCCTGCTTGTTCGGGAAGTACTGGTACAACGAGCCGATCGACACGCCGGCACGCCCGGCGATCCGGTTGGTGGTGGTCTTCAAGCCCTCGCGGTCGAACATCTGCGCGGCGGCCTCGAGCACGACGTTCACGGTCTCCCGAGACCGCGGCTGCCGGGGGCGTCTGCGTGGCGCGTCGCTCATCGCCCTCACCATAGGACGCCCACCTACCGTCGGGCCATGCAGCGGTGATTCCTCGCCGACCACGCCGCCAGCTGACGTTTGGTCGCCGAGCCTGCCGGGAATTCTCGGACGGACGGGGGCCCGAGCCGCCGGAGGGCGTGCGGCGAGGTGTGGATACGTTCGCAAGCACGAGGGGCCATCATGAATCTGAAGAAGATCGCCGCAACGGCAACGATGACAGGTGCACTGGGTTTCGCCGCCATGGGGCTGGGAGCCGGTGTCGCGCAGGCCGATCCCCACTGCTGGTGGGTGCCGAACAGTCCTGGGCCGGGTTGTCTACCGCCTCCCGGTCACCTGAACCAGATCGGCTTCGGACCGCCGGGGCAGTGGGATGTCTGGGGTCACAAGATCAACCCCGGTGCGGTCAACCACTGGTAGATCGTCTCGCCGACAACGCCGACGGCCGCCGCGCTCCCAACGCGGCGGCTGTGTCGGTGGGGCTGAGTGATGGTCCGCTATCAGCGCCTTTCGAGGCGCCGTCCGGCTAGAGCATCCGCGACAGGTGGCGGTGTCGTCGTAGGACCGTGTGCTTCAGGACCAGACCGACGTGCGCGGCGATGACGGCGAGGAAGAGCACCTGTGCGGCGATGTGCAGCGCAAGCCACCGATCACCACCGGCCAGCAGGACGATGCCGGTAGTCGGAACCACGAACAGCATTGCCAGCAAGAGCTTTTCGAGCGCCGACTCCAGACGCCGCTCGCCCGGCCGTTGCGCAGTCTTCTCACGCCTGCCATGACGACCAGCGTCGCACCTCGACCGTGATCACCGGCCCGTCAAGCGCCAGACGCTGATACTGCGCGTACTTCTGCCGCAGCAGCGCATACCCGGCGGCCATCTCGTCACCGCTGTTGTGCACCGCTGCGATCCCGTCGGCCCGCACCCACCACAGCTGGCTCCAGTCGTCGGAGTAGTGGTCGACGATCAAGCACACGCGCGGATCGGCTTCGATGTTGGCCAGCCGCCGCAACCGCTGGGTCGTCTTCCGTTTGGCGTCCACCGCCGTGTACACCGTCTCGCGGTGCACGGCGAACACGACCGGCACGAGATGCGGTGCGCCGTCGGGGTTGATCGTCGCCAGCGCCGCCGCGGGGGCGGCGGCGAACATCTCGACCGCGTCGAATTCGGCCATATCGTCAGCCTATTGGCGGGTCGGCCGGCCCGTGGGTCAATCGGGCTCGCGCGGATTGTTCGGTTTCCGGATGGCGGGGTTCTTCGTCACACCGATCTCGGGCTTCTTGGTCTGGCTCGGACGCTGCGTCGGCCGCCACGTCGGCCCGGTGTTGGCCGGGGCCTCAGCCGACGGCGGCGGTGGTGGAGGCGGTGGAGGTGGCGG
>NZ_LQIU01000041.1 GCF_001499995.1 Mycobacterium sp. IS-1496 | reverse complement strand
ACACGGCACAATAACCACGACCACGTGGCCTACTTTTCAACCGTCGCTTCTGGCCTAGTTTTCGACCGTCGTCAACAACGACGCGAGAGATTCGCGCAGCGCTTGCGCCGGGAAGTGCAAATTAACATGTCGTCCTCGGGGGACGCCGAAGAGCTTCGGAGGTACCAGCCCCTGATATTTGAACCTCTCGATCAACTTGACTAGCTTGGCTCTTCGGATCACCAATCGTCATCGTCCTCCTTCCCAACTTCACCACCAGCCAGTAACACCCTCGTTTGGCACCTCCGCGCTATGTCGTAGCAGTCGACACTCGGCGCTGAGTGCCAGGGAGAGAGTTGAGGCCCCGACCACGTATGGGTGGTCGGGGCCTCGGGGATCCATATCTAAGCGGAACCCCGCCGGCGGAATGGATATCTTCTGCCGGACGCACGAATCAGGCATGCCGCTGCGCGTGGACGATCCTTAAAGATCCGGACAACCCACACACAGAACAAGACCCATGTGACGCGTTCCAAAAATATGAACACGACGGGCAGCAGAAACAGCTGAGCGGTTGACATGGCAGACACCTCAAGGCTGGTGCGCTCCCATGTGCCTCGACTACCACGGGCCCAGCCTGGTACGAGGAACAATTGTCTGCCGGGGACGGAAGAAAGGGCGGACAGGAATAGCCAACCGGTCGAGGCAGCTACTTGTTAGGTTTGGTACTTCTTCGCCAGAGACTCTCGGCTGTCGGCCACACCACCGACATTGCTCCCAGCAATTTCATCCTAACGACTCGAAGCCATACCCGTCTAGGGCAGCCTGTGTCTCGGGCCGTTATCGCGTTGAGGGTGCACCGCGGGCATCGGGGCGTGCTCCTCCCGGCGAGCCGCTCGGCCGAGCACCGTGGCGTTCACATCGGCGGCAAGACGCGCACACGCGGCGCCAAAACTGCTACGCCTCGACCAACCCGGCGCTTGCCGACGGTGGCTCAGCTACCACAATCTCCATCCCAGGTGGCGGAACTCCCGGCACAATGACGATCCCATCAAGGCTGTCACAACACATGCATGGCGGGCCCGGAGCATGATCCCCGGGCGTCACGTCCACGAGCGGACCTCCCGACGCGTCCGGGAGACGAAGAAGACGGAAGATCGGAGACCCGTCCGAGTAGTTGAACTGCCAGACGTCGAAATCCAGGTCGATTATCTCTCCGAGCTCTTCGACGATTCCAGACCACCTCGTATGGCTGTTCTCGCGCAATTCCTTCACCAGCGTATTGCTCATAACCACGGCATGACCCCAGAGAAACTTCCTCCGATCCTCGTCATTCATGGCTTCGTCATTCACGTAGTTCGAGATCACTTTGGGTTACTCCTCGTTCGACAAACAATCGGATGTAGCGCAGTCGTCCGCGTGCTCGCCGCACCCCGCCCCGCGCTCTGCTAAACGCCCGTCTGAGCGCCAGCCGTGAGCATGTCGTTCGGTGCGCCGGCTTTCACGAGCCTGCCGTCCACTCCTCGGCGCTAGTCCCGCTCTCAGGGTCCGCCCGTTCCGACGACCGGCCGTCGACAACAACGTCATGGACGTCAGCATCCACGCAGTCTTCGACCCCGGGCGACTTCGCCCCGTAGCGGGTCGAGATGCTCTTAGCAGCATCCAAGTCCACGTCAAGCCCAACGAATTCACCATCGGGCCTCAGTTCGTCGACCGTTGACGCCGATGTAGGGCCACCGCCCTGACTCAAGAGGACGACGACGCGTTCCTCTTCTTCAGCCGTCAAGACGAACAATCCTGGGGATGCCGGCCGGGACCTCAGCACCGTCCGCAGCCTCGTCGATACGTGCTCGTTGCTGTTGTAGTTGTAGTTGTAGTTGGACTGCATCGCTGCGGGCGCAGAATCCTGGTGCACTGTTTCATTCGGCTGAAAGATGGCAGCAGCTCCTTCGGCATCTGCGTACGACGACCTGCCGCACGATTAGGTGTGTCTCAGGGACTGTCGAGCTCTTCCTTCTCGCGAATCCGGTCGGTACAGCGCGGGAACGGTGTACCGATCTACACTCTACCGTGCCCAAGAAGCAATGACAATTGTTGTCTAACAACATAATTCGCTACACCTGTACTATAACTGCGCCATAGGCCTCGCACGCATCCCGGTCATTCCGACAATCCGACGATTCCAGGATTCCGCGAAGCCAGACTCTGCAGAGTCCACCCAGAAGGGGAGTCAGAAGTCATCTTCATCATCCTCGAAGTCAACACCACCGAGAGGATCGAAGACCGGGACGTCTAGTTCGGCGGAATCGCGACTATCGCTCAGAGGTGCATCCGGACTCTCGAGCCTCTCCAGGATCTCCCCCCACATCCTCTCCGGTACAACGGTTCTGACCGCCTCGATCACTCGGTTCATCTTGACCCAGATGTCGGTGATATCACCCTGGCTCGACCGCGCGTCCACCAATGCCTGCAGACGGTTGGCGGCCGTCATCGCCGTGTTGATGTCGACGACCGTCTCGGTTTCCATCAGCGCCTGGTAGCCCTTCACCATCACGGACTCGTAGAGAGCCATCGGTGTGATCGCCACACCAAGGCCCTCGACGAAGTCGACGGCGTTCTCCTGCGCCCGGCGTTCGAGGATCTCACGGTAGGTCGCCTTCGCCACGTGCTGTACGGGGAAATGCCGGGCAGTGTGGTTTCGCACTGAGTCGATGGTGACCCGGTCGCACTGCGACAACGCGGCGTTCTCCTCCGCGAGCGCCCGCACGATCGACGCGTAACTGTTCCCGCCGGATAACATGCCGTTCACCTTGACCCGCACAGTGTCATTCCGGCACACGCGACAGCGCGGCTCCAGCTTGAACTCGGTGGGCACCATTGCCATGCCATGCGGGCTGAGCTGATGAACGTTCGGGTCAGAAGCCGGCTGCGGTGACATGGTCATCCTCTCGGGAACAGCTACGACCTTGCCGAATTAGCGGTCCTCGGCGTGGTACCTGGGCGGTATTTGCCGGCACTTGGTTTCTGCCGGTACGGAAGTCAGCACTAAGCGCTGGGCTGAGCAATCCGCCAGCGCCATCTGTCGGCATCTACCGCCAAGTCTGAGACTTCCGACCCGGTCTCGATACGCTCTCCAACCCGAACCGTCGAGCGCAGTGTGCCGTTGCAGCTTCTAGACCGACGCTATGGCATCGCCCATCCGGAGTCCATGGCCGTCGGCGTGTCTAACATGGACCCGGGCGGCAATCATCTCGGGCCTCCGCGATCGGAACTCTGATGAACGGTCCTGTGCGCCTTCTCGTCCTTCGTCGCGCCGAACGACCCTGGGACATAGACACTCCCGAGGATTTACCTATGTCCCAACCATGGGCGATAGGGGACTCGTAGTAGATGGACCTTCGGCGACGAGTCCCAGGGCTGCTGTTCGCCCGGGACAGGGCACTACTGCTGACCGACGGCAGAAATCACGGTCTCCGGGTCCGGCAAGCAGTAGATCGCAGCACGACGGGTAGCCTCCCGGGGCCCTCCTCGGCCAGGGGAATGCTGTACCAACAGGCCACGAGTGCTCAGGCCTTTGAGTGTGCGCAGGGCACCCATGCGGGACAACCCCGTATGGCCAGCGACCGCCCGAGCAGGACACGTAACCCGGCTCATCTGGCGCCGTTCAGTTTCAGCGACGACGTAGTGCATCACCTTAAACTCGGCATCGGTGAGGTGATCGACTCGGTTCGACAGTCTGTCATGCCACTCAAAGGCTTTCTCAACGGCCGCTGCACGGAGATCCTCGGGCGTCACCAATTCGGTCCCGTTCAGGTTGTCAGTCGCTTGAAGCCACGCCCGGTGCAGCGACTGGTTCGCGTGCCGATCACTGCGGGTGAAGGATGTGTGCTGCAGCCACAGAACGTGATGCTTGAACGCACGGCCACCTACCACACCGGAACGCCTCTCGCACCGGGTCACCTCGGAGATGAACTCCACTTCAGACCATCCTCGCCGTTGCGCACTCATCGCAATGCTGACGAACGCATTCCAGACAGTCTTCGCGCTCACCTGCGAGGGCACGCCGAAGGTCAGATTGTCGATGGCCCAAGTGGGCAACGCTCGATGCACGGCGCCCTCGGTCATCTCCGCGTCCGGCGCCCATCGGGAGTGCTGTGTCCCTGCAGGTGCAATCGGCTGCGCGCCGTCAGGCCTACGGCCGACTCGGCGGCGGCAGGCACCGGCCGGTGAGCGTTCCGACAAACCTCGAGAGAGTCAGCGATGTCCTGGGCAGTCATCCTCCAAGCCCGGCCGATCTTGCGGCCCGGGAACCGCCCCGCACGCAGTTGCTCAACAAGCCAGCGCTCAGACGGAGCACCGATCTGCTCGACCGCCTCGGCCATGGAGTAGGTCACGCCGCACCGTCGATGTCGTCGACCAGGCGGAAAATGCGGCTCCAAAGCTCAGCCGACAGAGGTGAGACCTTGCCGAGCTGCCGAGCGATGACAGCGAGCACGGACTCCTCGCTCATGAGGCGACGAGCCGAAATCAGCTCGGGATCTCCGGGTTTGCGGTAGCGGGTGAGCACCGCCAGACGGGCACGCGCGGCATTGAAGGATTCGGACACGGAGAAGCTCCTCGGAGCAGCCTCTTCCCTCTGCCCCAACTCGAGCCACCGGTGTCTCGTGCGCCATCTGCGGCGCCGGCGGTACCGCTCCCTCGGTGCAGCGCACCTTCTTCGGCTTTGACTCCACCCTACCGTCAAACGCTAAGCCGGTCAAGAAGAAGTCGACCAAATAGTATGCAGTACAACGCTTTTCGCTATAGCTGTCCTATAACTCTTCTATAAGAGCGGATTTCGCGAAGGCTGAGGAGCAACGTAGGCCTACGGCCGCTCGGAGTCTTCTGCGAGCATCACGGCGACGGCGTCCGCGGCCTTCTCCGCGCTGCGCCGGTCGAGGTGGGTATACAGACTGATCGTGGTGTTGATGCTCTCGTGCCCGAGATGAGCCTGCACCACCGGCAGCGGCACCCCCGCCATCACCATCCAGCTGGCGCAGGTGTGCCTCAGATCGTGAATCCTCGGCCTCCTCGACAGGGCAGCGGGAGCAGCTGGTTGGCCGTCGTCATCGACTGGCGGCCACACTCGATCCAGCGCGGGTCGCCACACCCGGTCGTGGAAGCCGTTGTGCCGAACAGGTCGGCCGGCTCGATTCTGGAATAGCCACTCCCCCGAGTAGTCGAGCTCGTCGAGAACGCCGCGGGGAACGTTGATCGTGCGGCGGGATCGCGTGGTCTTCGGCGGACCCAACTCGTAGCCGCCGCGGTCGTAGGTCCGCTTCCATGCGCGGCTGATCCGCACCGTGCCCTGCCCCCGGTCGATATCGGACGGACGGAGTGCGGTCGCCTCGCCCCACCGACATCCGCTGGCAACGAGGAACTGAACCAGCGGTCTCCACGGCGGCGTAACGGCGTGGTGCAGGGCCCTGAACTCATCAGGGGACAGACACACCATGTCCCTGCACTCAGACGTCGGGAGGCGCTGCCCGGCGGCAGGGTTGCCGGCGATATGCCCGGCTCGAACTGCGGCGTTGAGCGCTGACGACAGGAAACCGTGCTTGTTGGCGACAGTCTTCCCTGCGGCGCCCTTGTCGACCAGGGCCTGCATCCACTCGGCGATGTCATCCCGCGACAGGGCTGACAAGGGGAGATCGCCGAGCACCGGGCCGATGTCCCTGGCGGCGTACGTCCGGTAGTCGTAGAGAGTGGACTTGCGCAGGCCTGTCAGGTGTGAGATGTAGTGGTCGAGCCAGGTACCGACCGTCCACGCTGCCGAACTCGGATCACCGGCTATGACCTGCAGAGCCCGCGCGGCCCCGAACCGACCGACGAGGTCCTTGAACTTCGTCGCCGACAACAAGTCCTCGAAGGATGTCGAGGTCTGTTTCCCGTCGAGCCGGTACAACACCTGGATGTACTCGGTCCCGTCTTTGCGGGTCATCTTGCGGAGCGACGCCACGCATTCAGATTACGTCGGATGTTGATGAGATGTTGATGCAAATAAAGCAGGCCAGGAGTTTGACGTCCTGACCTGCTTCTTCTCGGTGGAGCTGCCGGGAATCGAACCCGGGTCCTACGGCATTCCCTCAAGGCTTCTCCGTGCGCAGTCCGCTATGCCTCTACTCGGATCTCCTGATCACGCGAACAAGTCAGGATGACGATCCCAGTCGCTGTTTGATGTCCCTTCAGGTCCCGCGACCGGACCTGAAGGTGGGTCCCTCTAGATGACGCCAGGGTCCGGGCCGAGGGCGCTCCCGGTCTGACGGACTAGCTTCGCTTAGGCAGCGAGAGCGTAGTCGCGCTGATTGGTATCGGCGCTTAATTGGTTGCAACGACGCTTACGGTGGTCTCTTGCCTGCACCGGCACGCTTCCCTTGATTCGATGCGCGAAGTCGAAACCGTTCAGCCCCTCGCATCCCTGTCGACCTTCGGCAGGAGAATCCATGGTACGCGAGGGACAACGTCGCCCTCCACCCCTTTGTTCCGGGGCGCGTCACCGCCGCAGAAGCGCCTCCTGACCCGTCGCGGACAGCACGTCGCCCAGATCGCTCATCGGTACCGCGCGCCCGAACAGATGCCCCTGAGCCATCCGGCATCCCGCGGCGAACACCGTGTCGGCTTGCTCGGGGTATTCGATCCCCTCGGCGATCACGTCGAGGCCCAGCGCATCGCACAGTCCGATCACCGAACGGTAGAGCGCCACGTCGCGATCGGGTTCACCCCCGACGACGAGGCTGCGGTCGAGTTTCACCACGTCGATCGGCAGCGCGTGCAGGTAGTTGAGCGAGTTGAAGCCGGCGCCGAAGTCATCGAGGGCGACCTGAACGCCGGCCGAGCGCAGCCGCCTGATCGCAGCCGCCCCCTTCGACAGATCGACGATCGGGACGGTTTCGGTGATCTCGAGCACGAGTCGCTCCGGCGCGATGCCGTACAACTCAAGTGACCGCGCCACCTGCAGCTCGAAATCACGGTTGCCCAGACGGGCGGCACCGATGTTGACGTGCAGAGCGATGTCGAGCCCGGCCGCCTCCACCTCGCGGCAGGCCAGATCCAGCACCATGGCGTCGAGCGCTCCGCCCAGGCCGGCGCCTTCGGCCACCGCGACGAAGGTCTCCGGTGATATCTGCATCCCGTTCGGCGCGGTCCACCTCGCCAGGGCCTCGACGGCGACCGGAGCGGCGTGCGGCAACGTGACCACCGGCTGGTAGGCCAGGCTGAACCCCTTCGGCACCCCGCCGTCCGCATGCCGCAGCGCACTCGGGAAGTCCACCGACACCCCCGATGTCGGCCGGTACACCACCGCGGTGTCCTTGCCCAGCCGCTTACCCGCATACATCGAGATGTCGGCTTGGCGCAGCAGATCGTCCGACGTCGGGTTCGGTTCGTCGGCCGAGGGCCGCACCAATCCCATGCTGGCCCGCACGCGCACCGACGAGCCGTGCACGGCGAACGGGTCCCGCAGCGCCACCCGGAGTTTGTCCGCGACGACTTCGGGAGCCTCGTGCTCACCTTCGACCAGGATCGCGAATTCGTCTCCGCCGATGCGCGCGAGGGTGTCCGACGGTCCGACGCACTGGCGAAGTCTCTCGCCCACCGCGCAGAGCAGTTCGTCGCCGGCGGCGTGACCGAACTGGTCATTGACCTCTTTGAAGTCGTCGATGTCGACGAAGATCAGCACGAATTTGCCGTCGTGCATCGCCTCGTCGAGCCGTTTGGCGAACAGCACCCGGTTGGGCAGTCCGGTGAGCGGGTCATGGTGCACCTGGTGTGCCAGCCGGCGTTGCGCCTCGTAGAGCTGGCGGGTCAACAGTCGCTGGGCCCGCATCGCGACCACCTGCCTGGCGGTGACCAGAGCGATCATCGTCACCGCCACGACGATGACCGCGGTGGGCATGTCCTTCCCGATCAGCAGGTGATAGGACAGCAAGCCGATGATGCACAGGAATCCGATGTAGGGCAGGAACGCCTGCAACCAGTCCATCGCGTCCTCACCGCGGCCGGTCAACGGAGTCGGTCGGACTTCGATGACGGCGAAGACGATGATGAGCGGGCCGAGGGTGAAGCCGACGCCGCCCCACAGGGCACCCGATTCCACTCCGACCGTCTGCAGATAGGCGACGAGCCGGTCCGCCGCGGCGATGGTCAGCACCCCGCCTGCGAGGAGTAGATAGTTCACGCGGTCCGGCCGGTCGCGCCGGTAGGCCATCGCCATCAGCGCCGCGACGACCACGACCGAAAGCTCCAGCAGCGAATAGGCGACCACGATCGTCGCGTTCTGGGACCGGGGCAGCGCCGCACCGGTCATCGCGCCCGGGCCGGCGATGAAGGCCAGGATCGCGAAGGCCGACGCCGCCACCAGACCGTCGAGCATGGCGACGACCCGTGAATGCCGCAACCCGCTGTGCCGGCCCCGCAGCCCTCCCCCGCCGCGGGCGAGGACGACCATCGCGGCCAGTGACAGCACCGGCGGCAGGAAGTAGGCGACGACAGCTACCGGCGGG
The DNA here is from genome assembly GCF_001499995.1 of Mycobacterium sp. IS-1496. GTDB lineage: Bacteria > Actinomycetota > Actinomycetes > Mycobacteriales > Mycobacteriaceae > Mycobacterium. The sequence goes on along the minus strand of NZ_LQIU01000041.1, from coordinate 19,702 downwards.
GCCTCCTCACCACCGTGTGCGGTCCCGCCGAGGAACCACGCCACCTCGGCGACCAGCCAGCTGCCCATCGCGGCCATGACCAGCACGCGCCACCACCGCGCGACGCCCGAGGTCCGCCGCGCGACCAGCGCCGCGGCGATCAGCGCCGATATCCCGACCGCGGCCTGCAGGGCCGCCGCCGCCCAGCGGGCGACCTCGTCGCCGAACAGCGCCAGCGCATTCGCCCAGGCCAGCGCTGCCACGACGGCAAAGATCACGAGGCGCCACTGCGCGCTCTTTACGGACACAGACCCCCCGCAGTTTGCTGGCAATCAGACCTATGATGCCACGGCAACACTTTCGACCCGGACGCGAGCGGACGAGTACTTTCGATCCGGGCAAACCGCTAACCGGCCGCGATCATCGCGACGGCACCCAGAGCCAGGGCCATGCCGAGCGCCTGCCAGCGCGTCACCCGCTCCCGTAGGACGACGATCGCCAGCAGCACCGTCGCCGCCGGATAGAGCGACATCAGCACTCCGGACAACGACAACAGCGACGCCTGCAGCGCGAGCAGCATGGCCACGTTCGCGCCGGTGTCGAGCACACCGGCCAGCACCGCCAGCTTGAGCGGCACGCCGGTGGGCGCCTTCATCTGTCTGGTGACCGCGGCGATCGCCACGACCAGAACGGTCGCCGCCACCCGCGCGAACACCAGCGGCCAGAGCCCGGCCGCGGGCGGCGCCTGGTCGATCAGCACGAAGTTCAATCCGAACGCCAGCCCTGCCCCGACCGTCAACCAGGCGACCGTCTTCGTGAACCGGTGCACGCGGACGTCCTCGTCGGTCGCTTCGCGGCTGACCAGGACGACGGCGACCAGTGCGACCACGATGCCGACCGCGGCGATGATCCCCGGCCGCTCCCCCATCGTCAGCCCGACGCCGATCGGCAGAGCGGCCACCAGCACGGCGGTCAGCGGCGACACCACGGAGATCGGGCCCGCACCCAGCGCGGCGTAGAACCACCAGACGCCGAGACCCTGCGACAGCCCGCTGAGCGCACCCCAGACGACCGCATCCGGGGAGATCGACCCGCCGACGGCCACGGCCAACCCGGCGAGCAACACCATCGCGACCGGGTAGGAGATCAGCACCACCCGCAGCGCGGCGACCCGGCGCGCGGCGATCCCCCCGACGAAGTCACTGACCCCGTAGCCGGCCGCCGACGCCAGCGCGAACAGGATCCCGATCAGGACATGCCCTTGGCCCGGCGCCCCAGCTCGCGGACCACCTCACGCTCGGCGTCACGGCGCGCCAGGTCCTGGCGTTTGTCGTGGGCCTGCTTACCGCGCGCGAGCGCCAACTCCACCTTGACCTTGCCGCCGGAGAAGTACAGCGACAACGGCACCAGGGTCAGGTTGCCGTCGCGGATCTTGCCGATGAGGTTGTCGATCTCGCGCCGGTGCAGCAGCAGCTTGCGGTTGCGCCGCGGCGCGTGGTTGGTCCAGGTGCCGTGGTGATACTCCGGGATGTGCAAATTGCGCAGCCAGATCTCGCCGTCGTCGACGGTGGCGAACGCGTCGGCCAGTGAGGCGGTACCGTCGCGCAGGCTCTTGACCTCGGTGCCCATCAACGCGATCCCCGCCTCGTAGGTGTCGAGGATCGCGTAGTTGTGCCGGGCCCTGCGATTACTGGCGACGACCTGGTTGTTGCGGTCTTTGGTCGCCCCGGCCTTCCCGGCCTTCTTGGCTGCCACGCCCTACCTTCGCACGTACAGGCGCAGTGTGACGTATGCGGTGACACCGGCCATCGCCACGCCCACGATCAACAGGATCGGCGAGATGTAGAGGATGTCCGCGAAGTCGATTCTGGCGATCAGGTTGGCTTGATAGAACTGGTTGAGCGCGTTGTCCAGGAAGGCCGCTCGCACCACCACCAGTCCGGCGATCGCGATCACGACGCCGATCAGGGCCGCGAGCATGGCCTCCAACAGGAACGGCAACTGGGTGTACCAGCGGCTGGCGCCGACCAACCGCATGATGCCGACCTCCGTGCGGCGTGTGTACGCCGCGACCTGCACCATGTTGGCGATCAGCAGCACCGCGCCGATGGCCTGGACCAGCGCCACCGCGAACGCCGCGTTGCTCAACCCGTCGAGCACCGCGAACAACCGGTCGACCAGGTCCTTCTGGTTCTGCACCCCCTGCACCCCGGGTTGTCCGACCATCGCCTTGTCGAACTCCTGATGTTGCTCGGGATCGACCAGCTTCACCACGAACGACGCCGGGAACGCGTCCTTGCCCGCAACGTCCTTGTACTGCGGGAACTTTCGGATGGCGTCGTCGTAGGCGTCGTCGCGGTTGAGGAACACGACCGACGAGACGTCGTTCCGCTCCTCCAGCTGCGTGCGCAGACCCTGACACGGGTCGGCATCACACGTCGGATCGCTCGCCGAGACCTCCGGGGTCAGGAAGACCTGACTCTCGACCCGGTCCAGGTAGATGTCCTTGGAGTTGTCGGCCAGCCGCACGATCAGCAGACCACCACCGAGCAGGCCGATGGAGATCGCGGTCGTCAGGATCATCGCCACCGTCATCGTGACGTTGCGACGAAGCCCGGTCAGGACCTCATTGATCAGGAATCCAAAGCGCACTTAGCGATCCATTCCGTAGACACCGCGCTGCTCGTCGCGGACCAGGCGGCCCAACTCGAGTTCGAGCACGCGTTGGCGCATCGAGTCGACGATGTGATGGTCGTGGGTGGCCATCAGCACCGTCGTTCCTGTGCGGTTGATGCGCTCCAGCAGGTCCATGATGTCCTTACTCGTCTCCGGGTCAAGGTTCCCGGTCGGCTCGTCGGCCAGCAACACCAGCGGCCGGTTCACGAACGCCCGGGCGATCGCCACCCGCTGCTGCTCGCCGCCGGACAGTTCGTCGGGCAGACGGCTCGCCTTGCCGGACAAGCCGACCATCTCGAGCACTTCGGGCACCACCCGGTTGATCACCTCGGAGCGCTTCCCGATGACCTCGAGCGCGAACGCGACGTTCTCGAACACCGTCTTCTGCTGCAGCAGCCGGAAGTCCTGGAAGACGCAGCCCATCACCTGCCGCAGGCTGGGGATGTGCCGCCCGGGCAGCTTGTTGACGTGGAATTTCGACACCCGGATGTCGCCGGAGGTGGGCGTGTCCTCGGCGAGCAGCAGACGCATGAACGTCGACTTGCCCGATCCGGACGGCCCGATGAGGAACACGAATTCACCCTTGTCGATCTGGAGCGACACGTTGTCCAGCGCGGGCCGCGCCGAGGACTTGTACTGCTTGGTCACGTGGTCGAGGGTGATCATCACGGCTCGCCAGTGTAGCGGGGCGTCACCCCGCGGCCGGTTACGGCAGGGGCAGCGGCAGCCCCGGTACGGGCGGCGGCACCGGCTCGGACGCGGGTGTCTGGGTGATCGTTCGCGGTGGTAGCAAACCGGGGCCGTCGGGGTCGACCACCGTCGTCGTCGGCGACGGAGGCGTCGAGGTCGGCGAGGTGGGGGTGGTGGTCGTGGTCTCGGTCGGGCTCGTGGTCGTCGGTGTGGTGGTCGTCGTGGGGGGGGGGCGCCACGTGGTCGTCACCGGGGCCTCCACCTGGGTGCGGGGCACCCAGGTGTAGTCGGGGTCGGGCACGAACCCGGGCGGCACGACCTGCTGGGCGGGGTTCTGCCCAGGCTGAGCCGGCGGCTCGTAGACCTGATACAGCCAGAACAGCGCGACGAACGCCGCGATGAGGCCCAGCGTGGAGGTGCGCACCCGGCCGCCCGGCATGTACCGCGGCCACACCCGTTGCTCGTTCTGCATGTGGCGCAGCAGCCGTCGCAGGATCACTGCCTCGACTCCGAGCGGCTCTGCTGTGGCGATTCACCATGACCGGCGATCGTGTCGATCCGGGGCGTGTGGTCCTTGGTGGCGATGCCGGCGTTGTTCAGCGCGGCGATGATGCGGATCCGGAGACGGCGGCCGACCTCGAACTGCTTACCCGGCAGGGTGCGCGCCACCATTCGCAGGTTGACCGTGTCGACCTCGATACTCTCGACGCCCATCAACTGCGGGGTGTCGAGCAGCAGCGCGCTCAGCTTCGAATCGTCCATCGCGTTCTCGCCCACCCGGTGGAGCAGTTCGTTGACGTCGTTGAGGTCCGCTGTGGTGGGCACCGGGATGTCGACGACCGCGCGGGCCCAGTCCTTGGACATGTTCAACGAGCGGACGATGTTGCCGTTGGGGACCGTGAACACCTCGCCTTCCCCGGTCCGCAGTTTGGTCACCCGCAGCGTCACCTCTTCGACGGTGCCCTCGGCGGCGTCGTTCGCGCCGACCATGTTCAGCTGCACCAGATCGCCGAAGCCGTACTGGCGTTCGGTGATGATGAAGAAACCGGCCAGCAGATCCTGGACCAGCTTCTGGGCGCCGAAGCCCAGCGCCGCGCCGAGCACGGCGGCCGGTGCGACCAGCGAACCGACGGGGATGTTGAGCACCGCGGTGATCTGCATGCCGACCACGACGAACAGGACCGCGATCGACACCCACGAGATCACCGACGCCACCGCCTGGCGGTGCTTGGCGCTCTCGGAACGCACCAGTTGATCGCTCTCCTGGTACTCCGCGTCGATGCGCCGCGTCACCCGGCGCGCCACCCAGTTGATGAAACGGGCACCGAGCAGCGCGCCGATCACCAGCAGGGTGATCTGCAGACCCCGGGTCATCATCCAGATGCCGATGTCGCCGTGCCAGAAGTCGTGCCAGCCTTCGGCGAATCCGATCGCCAGCGTCGCGCTACTCGTCATCGCGCCGGTTTCGCCAGCGGATCCCCGCCTCGAGGAATCCGTCGATGTCACCGTCCAGCACCGAGGAGGGGTTGCCGACCTCGTACTCGGTGCGCAGGTCCTTGACCATCTGGTAGGGGTGCAGCACGTAGGACCGCATCTGGTTGCCCCACGAACTGCCGCCGTCGCCCTTGAGCGCGTCGAGTTCCGCGCGCTCCTCCTGCCGCTTGCGCTCCAGCAGTTTCGCCTGGAGCACCCGCATCGCCGCGACCTTGTTCTGCAGCTGGGACTTCTCGTTCTGGCAGGTGACGACGATCCCGGTGGGGATATGGGTCAGGCGGACCGCCGAGTCGGTGGTGTTCACGGACTGCCCGCCCGGCCCGCTGGAGCGGTACACGTCGACCCGCAGATCCGTTTCCGGGATCTCGATGTGGTCGGTCGTCTCGGTCACCGGCAGCACCTCGACGTCGGCGAACGACGTCTGGCGGCGGCCCTGGTTGTCGAACGGGCTGATGCGCACGAGCCGGTGTGTGCCCTGTTCCACCGACAGGGTGCCGTAGGCGTACGGCGCGTGCACCGCGAAAGTCGCGCTCTTGATGCCCGCCTCTTCGGCGTAGGAGGTGTCGAACACCTCGACCGGGTACTTGTGCTGTTCGGCCCAGCGGATGTACATCCGCATCAGCATCTCGGCCCAGTCGGCGGCGTCCACACCACCCGCACCGGACCTGATGGTGACGACGGCCTCGCGTTCGTCGTATTCGCCCGACAGAAGGGTGCGGACCTCCATCGCCTCGATGTCCTCGCGCAGCTTGGCGAGTTCGGCGTCGGCCTCGGCGACCTCTTCTGCGCCACCCTCTTCGTCGGCCAGCTCGTAGAGCACCGGGAGGTCGTCGACGCGCTGGCGGAGTTCCTCGACCCGGCGCAGTTCACCTTGGGCGTGGGACAGCTCGCTGGTCACCTTCTGGGCGCGGCTCTGGTCGTCCCAGAGATTCGGGTCGGAGGCCTCTTGTTCGAGCTTCTCGATGCGGTTCCGCAAACCGTCGACGTCGAGCACCCGCTCCACCGTCGTGAGCGTGGCGTCGAGGGCGGCGATGTCGGCTTGACGGTCAGGATCCACGGAGATTCAGGGTACCGGCCGCGGCGTGGCCGGTCGCGGGCCCGCCCGCGCCTCCGGCGAGTTCGACGCGACTTGCCCTCGGCGCGGAGCCGTCGCGTTTAGAGTCGGGTTGGTAACCAGCCCGAGCGCGTCGCGACAGCCCCTTGCGCGTGGCCGGGCAGCGACAGAAGGCACCTTCACATGCCCCAGAAGCGCCCGTATCACGTGGCGATCGTCGGTTCCGGCCCGTCCGGCTACTTCGCCGCTTCCTCCCTGCTCAAGTTCGCCGACAGCGACGACGCGGACCGCGACGTGCGTGTCGACATGCTCGAGATGTTGCCCACTCCGTGGGGTCTCGTGCGGTCCGGGGTGGCGCCCGACCACCCGAAGATCAAGTCCATCAGCGCACAGTTCGACAAGACCTCCGGCGACCCGCGCTTCCGTTTCTTCGGCAACATCGCCGTCGGCGAGCATGTTCGCCCCGAGGAGTTGGCCGACCGGTACGACGCGGTGGTGTACGCGGTGGGCGCGCAGTCCGACCGCTCCCTGAACATCCCGGGCGAGGATCTGCCGGGCAGCGTCGCCGCCGTCGACTTCGTCGGCTGGTACAACGCCCACCCGCACTTCGAGCAGATGGGGCCGGACCTGTCGACGGGCCGCGCGATCGTGGTCGGCAACGGCAACGTGGCCCTCGACGTCGCGCGCATCCTCGTCACCGATCCCGAAGCTCTGGCCCGCACCGACATCGCCGACCATGCGCTCGAGTCGCTGCACCGCCGCGGGGTCGAAGAGGTCGTCGTCATCGGCAGGCGGGGTCCGCTGCAGGCCACGTTCACCACACTCGAGCTGCGCGAACTCGGCGACCTCGAGGGGCTCGGCGACGTGGACGTCATCGTCGATCCCGCAGATTTCGCCGACATCACCGACGACGACCTGGAGTCGGCCGGCAAGACCGTCAAACAGAACATCAAGGTGCTGCGCGGCTACGCCGAACGGTCACCGCGCGGAGCGACCCGCCGGATCGTGTTCCGGTTCCGCACGTCACCGATCGAGATCAAGGGCCGTGAACACGTCGAGTCGATCGTGTTGGGGCGCAACGAACTCGTCACCGACAACGGCCGAGTGGTCGCCAAGGACACCGGCGAGCGGGAGGAGCTGTCCGCGCAGTTGGTGGTGCGCGCGGTCGGCTACCGCGGGGTGCCGACGCCCGGCCTGCCGTTCGACGAGCGCAGCGGCACGATCCCCCACACCGACGGCCGGATCGACGGCAGGCGCAACGAGTACGTGGTCGGGTGGATCAAGCGCGGACCGTCGGGCGTGATCGGCAGCAACAAGAAGGACTCCCAGGCGACCGTCGACACGGTCATCGCCGATCTGAACGGCGCCGATCTGGCCGACTTCGGCGACGACCACGCCGACCGGCTGGTGGAGTGGCTGGTGTCGCGCCAGCCCAAGCTGGTCACCGACGACCACTGGAAGGTGATCGACGACTACGAACGGTCGGCCGGGGAGACGGCGGGCCGACCGCGGGTGAAGCTCACGAGCGTGGCCGAGCTGCTCCGCATCGGGCACGGCTGACACCGATCCTCCTGCCGTTCGGCCTCCGTGTCGGACCGCACATCACTGGGCCGCCTAAGCAGGCGGCGGAGGTGGGGGTGGTGCCGGCGGTCCCTCCGGCATCTCCGGTGGCGCGAAGTTCCAGTTGTCCGGGTTCTTCGGCGAATACACGACGGGGAACAGGGCGCCCATCGACGGCCAGTTGTTCACGTCGACGGCCATGCGTTGGTACACGACGTGCTCGTTGACCGTCGGGCCGTTGATCACCCCGGAGATCGTGACGAACTGCTCCCCCGCCACGTCGTCCGGCCGGGGGCTGACGCCGGTCACGAGCAGCGTTCCCTGCGCGAGTTCCCCTCGGGGTCCGCGGCTCCGCATGATCCACGGCGCGGCCAGCACGGCGATGGCACCGATCAACAACAAGAGCACGGCGAATTCCCACACAGGGCCATGGTAGGACTTGCAGGCATGAGCACCGGTTCCCCCAGCCTGGCCGACGACCTCGCCTTGGCGTTGCGGCTCGCCGACCACGCCGACGCGGTCACCGTGGACCGGTTCCGCGCACTGGATCTGCGGATCGAGACCAAACCCGACCTGACGCCGGTGACCGACGCCGACCGTTCTGTGGAGAGCGAGCTGCGCGAGGCGCTCGCCGACGAGCGCGGCGACGACGCGGTCCTCGGCGAAGAGTTCGGCGGCACAGCGATTTTCCGTGGCCGCCAGTGGGTGATCGACCCGATCGACGGGACGAAGAACTTCGTGCGCGGCGTCCCGATCTGGGCGACGCTGATCTCGCTGCTGAACGACGGTGTGCCCGTGGTCGGCGTGGTGAGCGCACCCGCGCTGCACCGGCGCTGGTGGGCGGCCGACGGGCAGGGCGCCTTCGTCGCGGTCACCGGCGAGTCGCCGCGCAGGCTCTCGGTGTCGAAGGTGGCCGGATTGGACTCGGCGAGCCTGTCGTTCTCCAGCCTGTCCGGATGGGCGAAACGTGGTCTGCGGGACCGATTCATCGACCTCACCGACGCCGTCTGGCGCGTCCGTGGTTTCGGCGACTTCCTGTCGTACTGCCTGCTGGCCGAGGGTGCGGTGGACATCGCGGCCGAACCCGAGGTGTCCCTGTGGGATCTTGCCGCGATCGACATCCTGGTGCGCGAAGCCGGCGGCACGTTCACGAACCTCGACGGTGCGGCAGGTCCGCACGGCGGCAGCGTGGTCGCGTCCAACGGCCTGCTCCACGACGCGGCGTTGGGCCACCTCACACGCTAGGCGGACTTGCCGAGACCCTTGGCCATGAACCGCCCGATCGCCGAGACGGTCCTGCGCCGCGACATCAACCGGGTCTGCGTCAGCAGAAACAACCGGTTGGCCAGTCCGGGCACCACGAGGTGTTTTCGCCCTACTGCCGAAACCACCTCGCGCACAACATCTTCGGGTTCAGCCATCAGGTACCGCGGGTACTGGTCGAGGGCGTCGCCCTGGGTGTTCATCAACCCGCCGATCATCACGAGCACATCGACGCCGGTGCCGCGAAGTTCGTACCAGAGCGCCTCCCCGAGCGCGATCTGGAACGCCTTGTTCGCCGAGTAGGCGGCGGTGAAGGGCGCGGACGTCAGACCCGCGCCCGAGGCGACGATGATGATCGCGCCGCGGCCGCGACTGCGCATCTGCGTACCGAAGCGGTGGATCAGGTTCGTATAGCCCCGGGCGTTGATGTCGATCATGCGGCTGTGGGTGTCCAGCGGCATGTCGAGGATCGTCGGTGTGTCCGCCGGGGTGAACATGTGGTTGCACACCAGCACGTCGATCGCGACGCCTGCCACGGCGGCCTCGAGTTCCGGGTAGGGAGCCGGGCTCCCGAGGTCACAGACGGCCGTACGCACGTCGACGCCGAACTGCGACACCAGTTCGTCCGCCCGCGCGCTCAGGTCGGCGTCGAGAACGTCCGTCAGGACCAGGTTCAGGCCGGCGGCGGCCAGGCGGCGGGCGAAGGCGAAGCCGAGGCCCTCGGCGCGGGCGGCACCGCTGACCAGAGCCCAACCGCCGGCGTAGGCGTCGATCGCGGTGACGTGTCTGCGCATGCGCGGCATTGTGCCGGAGCGGTGTTGACAGGTGTGAATTAGATAACAGGCCGCCCCGACCTTACTCCGGAGTAAGATACGGTCAAGGCCATCGCCCCGACGAAGTGAGGCAGCTGGAATGACCAACACACTGCCGTCCAAGAACGGCACATCGGCCCGCCCGAAGCGCACCGGCCACGAGAGTGCCGTGGGCCTGCAGCGACACAAGCGGACACCCACCGACATCGGATTGGCGCTGATCACGCCGCTGGTGGGCCAGGAGTTCCTCGACCGGTACAACCTGCGGAACCCGCTCAACCGCGGCCTGAAATACGGCGTCAAGCAGGTGTTCTCCGCGGCGGGCGCCTCGACCCGCCAGTTCAAGCGGATCCAGGGCCTCGGCAAGCAGCCCACCCGCCTGACGAGCGCACCCAAGGGTTCGGATTACTTCGACCTGACCCCCGATGACGACCAGAAGATGATCGTCGAGACTGTCAAGGAGTTCGCCGAGGAGGTCCTGCGCCCGGCCGCACGCGACGCCGACGCCGCGGCCGCCTACCCGCCGGACCTGATCGCGAAGGCCGCCGAACTGGGCATCACCGCGGTCAACATTCCCGAGGACTTCGAGGGGATCGCCGAACACCGTTCGACCATCACCAACGCGCTGGTGGCCGAGGCGCTCGCCTACGGCGACATGGGTCTGGCCCTGCCGATCCTCGCGCCCGGCGGCGTGGCCGCAGCGCTCACCCACTGGGGCAGCGCCGACCAGCAGGCCACCTACCTGCCCGCTTTCGCCGGCGAGAACGTGCCGCAGGCATGTCTGGCGATCGCCGAACCGCGCCCGCTGTTCGATCCGACCGCGCTCAAGACCACGGCGGTCCGCACCCCGGGCGGCTACCGGCTCACCGGGACGAAGTCGCTGGTTCCCGCCGCCGCCGACGCGGAGGTGTTCATCATCGCCGCGCAACTCGACGGCAAGCCGGCGATGTTCATCGTCGAATCGGCGTCCGAGGGGCTGACCGTGACCCCCGACCCCAGCATGGGTGTGCGTGCCGCCGCGCTGGGCCGCGTGCAGCTCGACAACGTGGCGGTCCCGCTGGGCAACCGGCTCGGCGAGGACGCCGCCACCGACGAGGACTACCGCGAGGCGATCGCGCTGTCGCGGCTCGGCTGGGCGGCGCTGGCCGTCGGCACGTCGCATGCCGTGCTCGACTACGTGGTGCCCTACGTCAAGGAGCGTCAGGCGTTCGGCGAGCCGATCGCCCACCGCCAGGCGGTCGCGTTCATGTGCGCCAACATCGCCATCGAACTCGACGGGCTGCGCCTGATCACCTGGCGCGGCGCATCGCGCGCCGAACAGGGTCTGCCCTACGCCCGGGAGGCCGCGCTCGCCAAGCGGCTCGGCACCGACAAGGGCATGCAGATCGGCCTCGACGGCGTTCAGCTGCTCGGGGGCCACGGATACACCAAAGAACATCCCGTCGAACGCTGGTACCGCGATCTGCGCGTGATCGGTGTCGCCGAGGGCGTCGTCGTCCTCTAGGTCGTCCTCCGAGTCAGAAACGGATCCTGTCATGGCAATCAACCTGGAACTGCCGAAGAAGCTGCACGCCGTCATCGAGAAGGCCCATCAGGGGGCCGCGGAGATGTTGCGGCCCATCTCGCGCAAGTACGACCTGCGAGAGCACGACTACCCGGTCGAGCTGGACACGCTGGCCACGCTGTTCGAGGGCATCTCGGAGGCCAACACCATCTCGTTCGCGGGCGCCGAGGCGTTCCGCGACGCCGAGGACGGCCCCAAGGGAAACGTCAACGGCGGCAACATGTCCGCGGTCCTCAACGTCACAGAGATCAGCTGGGGCGACGTCGGGCTGATGCTGTCGGTGCCCCGGCAGGGCCTGGGCAACGCGGCGATCTCCGGTGTCGCGACCGACGAACAGCTCGAACGGCTCGGCAAGGGTGTGTGGGCCGCCATGGCCATCACCGAACCGGGCTTCGGTTCCGACTCCGCGGCGGTGTCGACGACCGCCCGGCTCGAGGGCGACGAGTACGTGATCAACGGTGAGAAGATCTTCGTCACCGCGGGATCGCGGGCCACCCACATCGTCGTGTGGGCCACCCTGGACAAGTCGCTGGGGCGCGCGGCGATCAAATCGTTCATCGTCCCGCGCGACCACCCCGGCGTCACCGTCGAGCGACTCGAGGACAAGCTCGGCATCAAGGCGTCCGACACCGCGGTCATCCGCCTCGACAACGCCCGGATCCCGAAGGACAACCTCCTCGGGGACCCGGAGATCCACGTCGAGAAGGGTTTCGCGGGGGTCATGGAGACCTTCGACAACACCCGGCCGGTGGTGGCGGGTATGGCCGTCGGCATTGGGCGCGCCGCACTCGAGGAGCTGCGCAAAATCCTCACCGACGCCGGCGTCGAGATCTCCTACGACAAGCCCGCACACGCCCAGAGCGCGGCTGCGGCCGAATTCCTTCGGCTGGAGGCCGATTGGGAGGCCGGCTACCTGCTGACCGTGCGGTCGGCCTGGCAGGCCGACAATGCGATCCCCAACTCGAAGGAAGCGTCGATGGCCAAGGCCAAGGCGGCCCGGGTGGGTAGCGACGTCACCCTGAAGGTGGTCGAATTGGCAGGCACCGTCGGCTATTCCGAGGAGTCCCTGCTGGAGAAGTGGGCGCGCGACAGCAAGATCCTCGACATTTTCGAGGGCACCCAGCAGATCCAGCAACTCGTGGTGGCCCGCCGCCTGCTCGGCCTGACCTCGGCACAATTGAAGTAGCCCTTCACATCTCGAGCAGCTGCTGACCCAGGTACCCCCCTTCGCCCACCCCCGGCAGGATCGCGAACACCGCCGACCCGACCGGCGTGATCCACGGGTTGAGCGCATCGGCGTCGGACAGGCGCTGCTGAGCCGGCACGAACTGGCGGCCCGGATCGCGCTGGTAGGCCAGGAACAGCAGTCCGCTGTCGGAGATCTCGCCCTCCGGTGGCGTGTCGTCGTAGTTGTACGGCCGACGGAGGAACCGTTCGCCGGCCGAGCGATGCCGGGCCAGCGCGATGTGCGAGTTCTCCGGGATGACCGGGATCCCGTTGACGGCCGCGGCGAAATCGGGTTCGTCGTGCTCACGTGATCCGGTCAGCGGCGCCCCGTTGGCGAGTCTGCGGCCGACGGCCATCTCCTTGGAGTGCCGGTCCACCTCGTCCCAGGTGTCCATCTGGGCGCGGATCCGCCGCAGCACCAGGATGGTGCCGCCCGCGAACCACGGTTGGTCCGCGCCCGAGGACCACACGTGATCGTCCAACGCGGCGTCGTCGAGGCTGACCGTCCCGTCCACCTGGCCCATGACGTTGCGCATCGACGCACCCGTCGACGACGAACTCGCCGGGTTGCGGTAACCACGCTGAACCCAGCGGATGGTGGTCATCGTGCGCACGTTCTTGGTGAGCACCCGGCACGCGTGGCTGATCGTGAGGAGGTTGTCAGCGCACAGCTGCAACAGCAACTGCCCACCACACCAACGGGATTCGAGACGGTCCACGGCGAAGTGCGGCAGCGGGCGCAGTGGCGTGGGCCGGCGCGCGGTCAGCCCGGCGGCGTCGAACAGGTCCGGACCGTAGCCGACCGTGACGGTCAGTCGTGCCGGGTCGGCGGCGAGTTCGGGTTCGGTGTCGGCGAGCGCCGGAAGCCCCTGGGTCAGGCGCGCCGCGTCCTCGCTCCACAATCTCATGATCGACCGCAGCGTCGCGCGGTCGGCATGACCGGGGCGCAGGTCCAGCGCGATCAGCGTCGTGTACGCCTGCGGGCGCGTGGCGATACCGGCCTGGTGCACGCCGTGGAAAGGCTCCGTGGCGAGGGCAGGCGGCCCCAGACCTCGGGCGCCTGCCGTCGCCGTGAATCCCACCCCGGCGATGCCCGCGGCCGCCGCGCCCGCGCCGAGCAGCGTGCGCCTGCTGATCCGCTCACCCATGGTGGCCCCCGTCGTAATGTTCGTCGGCACCGGGGAACTCGCGGACCTGAGCGGTGATCGGCAGTGTCGAACCGTCGGCGAACGTGGCGGTGATCTCGACGTCCGACCCGGGCGTCAGGGGCGCGGTCAGGTCCATCAGCATCAGGTGGTCCCCACCGGGGGCCAGATGGATGTCCGCACCGGCGGGCAGGGCGATCCCACCCTGCTTCGGTTGCATCGTCTGCCCGCCGCGGTCGCGGACCACTTCGTGCAGTTCGACGCGCCCGGCCGCCGGGGTGGTCGCCGAGGTGATGCGCACCTCCCGGTCGGCGTCGTTGGTCAGCTGGGCGAACGCGGCCGTCATTCCGTCGTCGGCCGCCTTCACCCAGGCGTCGTGCACGTGCACGGCCGCGGCATCCGTCGCAGGTTGCCCAGCATCCGAACAACCGGCGAGCACGGCGGCGACGAGCGTCCACGCCACGAGCGGCGCCCTCATCGCAAAGCTCCGACAGCGTTGCGCCGCTGCGCGAACCCGATCGCGGCGTCGACGGCCAGGAAGCCGAGCAGGCTGAGCCCGAGCAGCGGGACGAACCACCCGACCGCCGCGGCCGCACACACCAGCACCACCGCCGCCGCGGGCGAAACGCCCCGCAGCACACCGCGTCTGGGTGGGCTTCCGACCGTCCCGCCGCCGTGGGTGGGTCGCCGGCGCCACCACATCAGGTATCCGCGCACGATGACGGTTACCAGTGCCACCGCCAACACCGCCAGGCCCACCTGGTTGACCAGACCGAACAGCAGGCCCATGTGCAGCTGGATCCCCCAGGCGGCCAGCTTCGCGGCCAACGGCCAGTCGGCGAACCACAAGGTGTCGGTCACCTGGCCGGTCGATCCGTCGACGGCTACGGCGTTGTTCGACATCACCCACGGCTCGCGGGTCTGGGCCACCGTGAACGCGGTGTCGGCGCCCGCCGGGATCGACACCTCCACATGGCCTCCGACGCCGGCGTCCCGGGCCGCGCGCAGCACCCGGTCGACCTCGTCGACGCGCGGCGCGTCGCCGCCGGAAACGACATGGCCGCCGTGATGCGCATGCCCCGACGCGGCGACGGCCGTCGACACCGTCGGCGTGGTCCACGAGAGCGCTGTCCGCAGCGCGGCGATGTTGTCGCCGGCGTAGTGCGACCAGGTCAGTCCGGTCGCCGACAGGAACAGCAGGCCGGCGGCGATCCACAGGCCGACGGCGCCGTGCCAGTCGAGTGTCCGGGTGCGGCCCCGCGCTGCCGGGTCGACGGTCAGCAACCGCCTCCCCCGCCTGCTTCTGGCCCACCACAGGCACACGCCGGCCAGCGTGATCACCCACAGCCAGGAGGCGGCCAGTTCGCTGTACACCCGACCCGGTTCGCCGAGGTGCAGGCTGCGGTGCAACTGGTCGATCCAGGTCCGCACGGGCAGCGCGCCGCTGCTGCCGTAGACGGCGAGATCCCCGAGCGGCTGCGCGGTGGCCGGGTCGACGAACACGGCTCGGCGCTCGGATTCACCGAGCGCGGGGTCGTCGAACAGGACGCGCGTGGTCTCGCCGGCTTCCGCGGCGGGGCGCACGGCGGTGACCGTCAGGTCGGGGCGCACCGCCTGGGCGGCCCGGATCTGCTCGGTGACCGGACGCCAGTCACCGGTGGCGGCGACGTGCAGGTAGTCGCGGTAGACGAACTGCTCGATCGACGGCGCGATCGCGTAGAGGCCGCCGCTCACGGCGGCGATCAGCAGGAACGGGCCGACGAATACGCCTGCGTAGAAGTGCAGTCGGCGCAACAGCGCGGCGAATGCGGAAGGGGTGGGAAGTTCGAGTGCAGGAGGGTCGAGCCGACCCTCGGGTGTGGTCGTCATGCGTGAAGTGCTTTCGTCCGAGGTGGTGGCACGAACGTCGTCGCGCCACGGAACGTCGGCGCGCATCGAAGCGCCGACGGGCGCGCCCGCGGGTGACGCAGGCGTGTGAGATGTGGTGCGGCCTCAGCCGCCGAACGACACCGCCGACGGCGGCGCCCGCATCCCCAGCCCGGAACGAAGCAGAAGTTGTTGCACGACAACCGAGGTCGTGCGGTGACGGCGTGGCGCCGACGGACGTCCCCGGTGCACCAGGGTGAGCATCAGCCAGCACAGGACCGACGCGCAGACCCGGTACAGGTGGCCGACGAGACAGATGAGCAGACCGAGCACGACGGCCGCGACCGCATGGGCGAACACCATGGGCGCCGACGGCACCACCTCATGGCCGCCGTGGTGACCGGCGGTCACCGCCAACACGACGTGGGTGAGAAGTTGTCCCACACCGACCGCGGCGATGAGCCCGGCGGCGCGGGCCCGGCCGTCGGCGCCTGCCAGCGCGCCGACCGCCGCACAGACGAGCGCGACGAGCACCAGTGTCGGGCCGGTGGGCACGTCGCCGCCGGCCAGCGCGTGGGCGGCCATGGCGAACAGACCCGAGCACGCACCGACCAGCACGCCGCACAGGGCGCCGGCGCGGGAGGTCACCGTGCTCACGGGCGAACCTTACCGCCCGGGCCCGGAGCTACTTCCAGTGCTTACCACCGTGATGGACGTCGAAGGGCCCATGCCCGGGATTCCAGTAGTTCCACGGCGTCCAGTCGACCCAGCCCGGTCCTGAGACGCAGGCGCTCCAGATCCAGCCGTTCCAGCACAGTCCGGGGTCGTCGGCGGCCTGGGCCCGTCCGGCTCCGGTGAGTGCGATACCTGCCGACACCGCCAGCGTTGCCACGGTGACGAGGAGTTTCTTCATGGCCCACACCTCCTCCGTGTGTGTGCCCAGTTTACGCCGGACGGTCACCGCGGATAAGTAGCGTGAGCGGCTATGAACAGTTTTCAGGCGTTGGTCGCGCGGCAGTCCGGAGACGGGATCGACCTGGCGGTCGACACCCTCGAGGAGTCCGCGCTGCCGCCGGGCGAGGTGACCATCCGGGTGCACTACTCGAGTGTGAACTTCAAGGACGCGTTGGCCGTGACACCCAAAGGCGGTGTGGTGCGCGACTATCCGATCGTTCCCGGCATCGACCTCACCGGTGAGGTGGTGGCCTCGCAGAGCGACGAGTTCGGTGTGGGCGACCTGGTGCTGGCGCACGGCTACGACATCGGCACCGGCAAGCACGGCGGGTACGCGGAGTTCGCCCGGCTTCCCGCCGACCAGGTCGTGACGCTGGGCGCGCTGAGCCCGCACGAGGGCGCGGCGATCGGCACCGCGGGCTTCACCGCCGCGATGAGCGTGGAGGCCCTCACCGGGCGTGGCATCCGCCCCGACGACGGGTCGATCGTCGTGACCGGCGCGAGCGGGGGCGTCGGATCGGTCAGCGTGGACCTGCTGTCCGCGCTCGGCTACCACGTCGTCGCCTCGACCGGGAAGCCGGACAAGGCGGATCTGCTCCGCACACTCGGCGCGGCCGAGGTCATCGGCCGGCTTCCGGAGGATCCGGACGCCAAGCCGCGCCCGCTGGGCAAGGCGCGCTGGGCCGGTGCGGTGGACTGTGTCGGCGGCGCCACGCTGGCCGATGTGTTGAGCACCCTCGCGTACGGCGGTGCGGTCGCCGCCAGCGGGCTGACCGGTGGGCCGGGCTTGAACACGACGGTGATGCCGTTCATCCTGCGCGGGGCGGCGCTGTTCGGCATCGACTCGGTGCAGTTGCCGATCGGACCGCGGCGTGAGCTGTGGGCGAGGCTCGGCGGGCCCCTCAAACCACGACACCTCGCCGATCTCTCCCACGACGTCGACGTGAAGGACGTCGCGGAGGTGATCGACGAGGTGCGTGCCGGCCGGTACTCCGGCCGGGCCGTGGTGCGGGTGGCCGGCGGCTTCTAGCGCCGCCGGCCCTGCGGGGCTCAGCCCAGCAGCACGCGCTGCAGGTCGGGCTTCATCTGCTGCAGCTGCTGACCCCAGTACATCCAGGTGTGCGTGCCGTTCGGCGGGAAGTTGAAGACCCCGTTCTGTCCGCCGGCCGCGATGTAGCGCTCCTGGAACGTGATGTTGGTGCGCAGCGTCAGGCTCTCGAGGAACTCCTGTGGCAGGCCGCCACCGCCCAGCTCGCCCGGCTTGCCGTTACCGCAGTACACCCAGAGTCGCGTGCCGTTGGCGACCAGCTTGTCCATCTGGACCATCGGGTCGTTGCGCAACCAGGCCTCACTGCCGCCCGGGCCCCACATCGGTTCGGGCTTGTAGCCGCCCGCGTCGCCCATCGCCAGGCCGACCAGGAACGGCCACCAGCCTTCGGACAGGTTGAGGAAGCCCGACAGCGAGCCCGCATAGATGAACTGCTCGGGGTGATAGGCCGACAGGATCATGGACGCCGAACCGGCCATCGACAGACCGACCGCAGCGCTGCCCGTCGGCTTGACGTCCCGGTTCGCCGCCAGCCAGTTCGGCAGCTCCGAGGTCAGGAACGTCTCCCACTTGTACGTCTGGCAGCCGGCCTTACCGCACGCCGGGGCATACCAGTCGGTGTAGAAGCTCGACTGTCCTCCGACCGGCATCACCACCGAAAGACCGGAGTCGAGGTACCACTCGAAAGCCTGGGTCTCGATGTCCCAGCCGTTGAAGTCCTCGCGGGCACGCAGCCCGTCGAGCAGGTAGACCGCAGGAGATCCGGGGCCACCGCTCTGGAACTGGACCTTGATGTCGCGTCCCATCGCCGGTGAGGGGACCATCAGGTACTCGACCGGCAATCCCGGCCGCGAGAACGCCCCCGCGAGTGCCGAACCGCCGGTGAGGCCGATCACGCCGGGGAGCAACGCCGCCACGACGGCGGCCACCGCGAATCGGCGGGCCCAATGGCCTCGAATCTTGTCAACGATCGTCATGAAGCAATCCATCCATCTTCCGGTTACCGCGTATCACGCTCGACCCAGCGGACACAGTCGCCATTGGCACCGCAGCGTTTTTCTGCACTGCGTTGTCCGCGCCCGCTCCACTGACCGGTGCGGCAGAGAGCGGACCGAGAGATTCAGTTGTTGCGCCACTGAGTAAAACATGGGCCATTCACTGAGAAAACCCCTTAAACATGCAGGCAGCGTCCCCGCCCGGAAAACTTCCATGTGAAGCGCCGCTCCCGAACCCGCCGCCCGAGACCCGCGTCACCTGCGTAAACGGCTACTGTCGAGGGTCATGCCGAGGCCTCGATCCTCCGGCGGCGGACGGCGTTCCGTCGACGACTGGATACATCAGGGTTACGTGATCGTTGCCGAGGAGGGGCTGGCGGCGCTCAAGGTCGACCGCCTCTGTGACCGGCTGGGTAGACGGAACCGCCGCCAAGCTGAGCGGGGCCTTTTCTTCGGCTCACACGGAGCCACACCGGCCTCACGGAAGATGCATGGCAGCGACGGGTTGGACGGGACTGGGTTCGAGCACCGCAGCCGGCCCTTCGGGCTTCGTACGTTCGCGGACCCGTAGAACGACCTACGGGAGATGCCGTGCTCGGCGCAGAACGTCGAGATCGCCCCGCGGGGTGCGTCATCGGGCCACTGCGAGATCGCGGCGGACGCGCGGCTCGGTGGGTTTTTTGGTCGCCACCCCGCGAACCTTCGGCAGAACTGCCACCGATGTCCCGAGACAACAATCCGTGTGGTCGCCGAGATTTGTCGGTGGTCGAATGTATGTTCGAAGTATGTCCGGCAACGACTTGCAGGCCGCGGTGAGCGCGCTGCGTGCCGCCTACGAGGCGGTGGCTTCCTGTGATGTCGCGCTGCTGGATCAGCCCGAACTCGTTGCGGCGCTCGACGATCTCGAGACCCTGGGGTGCCAACTTCCTGCGGTGAGCCACCGGTTGTTGGCCCGGCTGCAGGCCGAGGCGACACCGCAGCAGCTGGGCGCCACATCGTGGAAAGAGGTCCTCACGGTCCGCTGGCGGATCTCGGGCACCGAGGCCAACCGCCGCCTCACCGAGGCCGCCCTGCTCGCACCGCGCCAAGCGTTGACCGGCCCGTCGCTGCCGCCGGTGCTGCCGGCGACCGCGGCCGCCCAAGCGCTCGGATGCATCACCGGCGAACACGTCGAGGTCATCCGCAAAGCGGTCGACAAACTGCCCGCATGGGTGGATACGGCCACCCGGGAGCAGTTCGAGGTCACCCTGGTCCGCACCGCGGTGGGTGTGGGGCCCAAGGAACTCAAAGACACCGCCGACCTCACGCTGTTCCTGCTCGACCAGGACGGTCCCGAGCCCGATGACACCGAACGCGCCCGCAAGCGTGGGGTGTC
>NZ_LQIU01000040.1 GCF_001499995.1 Mycobacterium sp. IS-1496 | reverse complement strand
CCACCCAGCAGAACCCGACGAGCACCACGCAGCAGACCACAACGACGACCCAACCGACCACGACCACCACGCGGCCGACCACGACCCAGCCGCCCACGACGACGCAGCCGCCGCCGACCACCACGGTCGCGCCGCCGCCGACGACCGTCGACCCGCCGGATCCTCCGGTCACGACGGTCCCCGTGCCCGACGACGGCGCCTGACCCCGCACCATGACGAGCCCGGCGCCGCATCGTCAGCAGGAGCTTCCGGCCGCGGCGCGCGACGCCGTCGCGGCGATCGAAGCGGACCCCGCGGCGCCGGCGAAGATGCTGGTCACTGGCGGTATCGGAACGGGGAAGTCGACCGTGCTCGCCGCCGTGCGGGCGACTCTGCGGGCGGCGGGCCGTCCCGTGCTGTCACGCCCCCGGCGCCCCGGCGACCCCGCCGAGGCCGCGGTCGTCGTCGACGATGCGCACCTACTCGACGCCGATGAGCTCGAAGCGCTCACCGACCTCGTGGCCGAATCGGCGTCGACGGTGGTGATCGCCACGCAACCGCTCGCCCACCACGCCGCGCTGCGCGGGCTGGCCACGGCGCTCGAGCGCGAGAACCCCGCTGTCACACTGGGTTCGGTCACCCCGGTGGAGGTCGGACGGGCGGCGGCCGCGACGCTCGGCGCCGCCCCCGCACCCGAGGCGGTCCGGCTCCTGACGACGGTCACCGCCGGCCTGCCGTTCCTGCTGCGTCCGGCTCTCGCCGCGATCGCCGACGGCGCGGCGGCGGTGCGGCACAGCACCCGGGTCGCGCTGGTGGAACGGTTGCGCCGGCTCGACGAACCGCTGCTCGACACGCTGCTCGTGGCGTCGCTGAGCCCTGAGCTCGGACCCGACGACGTCGCGGCGGCCCTGCGCATACCGTCGGACACCGCGCTGGCCGACGTCGACCGGGCCCGGGCCAGCGGCCTGCTCGAGCCGAGCCACCACCACAGCTTCCTGCGCACCCTGCACGACGGCCTCGGGCAGATCGTCGGCGCAGCGCGCCACCACGACATCGAGGTGTCCCTGCTCTGCTCGCAGCTCGAATTATCAACTCTCACAGCTGATCTCGCGCTTCGAATGGCCGAGCACGGACTGCGTGACGAACGGCTCGCCCAGGCGCTCGCCGACCTGGCCGCGCACACCGCCGGCGAACCCGCCCGCGCGGCACGGCTGTACCGGGCGGCCGCGGACGCCGGCGCCACCGCGCTCAGCGCCCAACTCGCCGACGCTCTCGCGCTGACGGGCGACTGTGCGACGGCGGGCCGGATCGCCGACGAACTGCTCACCTCCCAGGATCCGGACGAGCGGGCCGCGGCGGTCCGGATCTCGGCGAGCATCGCGATGCACGACGGCAGCGCCACACAGGCGCTCGACCTCTTCCGCTGGCTCGGGCCGTCCCCGGATGCGGTGCTGAGCGCGGCGGGCACCGTCGCCGCACTCGCCGCCGGCGACGCGACCACCGCCGAGGAGCTCGCGCGCACCCAGGCCGCGGGCCCGCCGACCTCGATCGCGCGGGCGGCCCGCAGCCTGGGCGAGGGGCTCGTGCTGTCCCTCGGCCAGCCCTACCCCGTCGCGGCGGCGCGGCTGGGCCAGTCGCTGAACACCGAGCACGGCCGAGGCGGCGTCACCCCCGACACCCCGGCCGCGCTGGTGACGCTGGCGGCCCTGCACGGCGGAGACCCGGTGCGCGCCCGCAGCGTGATCGGCCGGGCGGTCCGGACCGGCCGCGACGACGGGTCCGCCGATGCGATCTTCGTCACGCACCGGCACCGCCTGCTGCTGGGGTGGACGCACATGCAGGACGGGCAGTTGCAGGCCGCCGCCGCCGCGGCGCCGCGGCCGGGCACCGACCTGCACCGCCGCGATGCGCTGTGGGCGGCGGCGCTGCAGACGGCGATCGCGCGGCGCAGCGGCGACAGCGGCGCCATGCAGATGCAGTGGTACTCCGCGATGGAGGTGTTGGCCGAATACTCGGTCGACCTGTTCGCACTGCTCCCGCTCGGCGAGCTGTGGGTGGCCGCCGCGCGGCTGCGACAGGTGGAACGGCTGCAGCACACCCTCGACGAGGCGTTCGCCCTGCTGGCGGCGCTGGGCGATCCGGTGTTGTGGTCGGTGCCGCTGCACTGGGCCGGGGTGCACGCCGGCATCCTGGCGAACTCCCCGGAGGCCGTCGCCCCGCACGGACAGGCGCTGACCGCGGCCAGCCGGGACGAGCGCGCGCAGAGCGCGTTCGCACGAGCGCTGGCCACCGCGGGTCGCACCTGGTTGCGGGTGCTCGCCAACCAGGTCGACGTCGACGAGGTGACGACCGCCGCCCGCGGTCTCGCACAGTTCGGCCACACCTGGGACGCGACCCGGCTGGCCGGGCAGGCCGCCCTGCAGACGCCGGACGGCCGGGTCTCGCAGGCGATGCTGCAGCTGGCCCGCGACCTCAAGCAGAGCGTCACCGGCGCCGAAGTCCCGGTGGAGAGCGCGACACCGGCACCGGTGTCGGCCCCGTCGGCGGCGACGCCCGCACGCGCCACGTCTTCGGCGCAGCTCTCCGAGCGCGAACGCGAGGTGGCCGAGCTGTTGCTGCTCGGCATGCCGTACCGCGACATCGGCGCCCAACTGTTCATCTCAGCGAAGACGGTCGAACACCACGTCGCCCGGATCCGCCGCCGGCTCGGGGCGGAATCGCGGTCCGAGATGCTGTCGATGCTGCGCGCACTTCTCGCCCCGTCGAGTTAGCCGAATTGCGGGTTAGGGCAGCCTTCGTAGCGGCCCGCATACCGGTGGTGTCACTATGAGCAGGACCGAGCTCAAGTTACCGACGGGTAACTTAGCCTAAGTTACTGTTGAGTAACTTCACACCGGGAGGCCGCGCGTGGACACGCAGATTCTGATCCGACTCGTCGTCGGGTTGCTGATGACCGCCATCGTGATCGCGCTCGCCGCAAAACGCGTGCTGTGGCTGACCAAGTTGATCCGGTCCGGCGCGCCCACGAGCGAGGCCAACAACCGCAAGGACAACCTCGGCAAACGCATCACCACGCAGTTCGAAGAGGTCTTCGGCCAGACCCGCCTGCTGCGCTGGTCGATCCCCGGTATCGCGCACTTCTTCACGATGTGGGGCTTCTTCATCCTCGCGTCGGTCTACCTGGAGGCCTACGGCCTGCTGTTCGACCACGACTTCCACATCCCGATCATCGGCAAGTGGGATGTGCTCGGCTTCCTGCAGGACTTCTTCGCCGTCGCCGTGCTGCTCGGCATCATCACCTTCGCGATCATCCGCATCGTGCGCGAGCCCAAGAAGCACGGCCGCGACTCCCGGTTCTACGGTTCGCACACCGGCGGCGCCTGGCTGATCCTGTTCATGATCTTCAACGTCATCTGGACCTACGCCCTGGTCCGCGGCGCGGCCGCCGACGTCGGCAACCTGCCCTACGGCAACGGCGCGTTCTTCTCGCAGTTCATGGGCTGGGTGCTCAGCCCGCTGGGCCATGACGTGAACGAGTGGGTCGAGACCGTCGCGCTGCTGCTGCACATCGCGGTCATGCTGATCTTCCTGCTGATCGTGCTGCACTCCAAGCACCTGCACATCGGTCTGGCGCCCATCAACGTCACGTTCAAGCGGCTGCCCAACGGCCTCGGTCCGCTGCTGCCGATGGAGTACAACGGCCAGCCGATCGACTTCGAGGATCCCGCCGAGGACGCGGTGCTCGGCCGGGGCAAGATCGAGGACTTCACCTGGAAGGGCTACCTCGACTTCACGACGTGCACCGAGTGCGGCCGCTGCCAGTCGCAGTGCCCGGCGTGGAACACCGGTAAGCCGCTGTCGCCCAAGCTCGTGATCATGAACCTGCGCGACCACATGTTCGCGAAGGCGCCGTACATCCTGGGCGACAAGGAGTCGCCGCTGGAGAACACCCCCGAGGGCGGCCTCGGCGAGGAACTGCGCGGCGAGAAGCAGTCCGAGAAGCACTCGCACGACCACGTTCCGGAGTCCGGTTTCGAGCGGATCATGGGTTCGGGCCCCGAGCAGGCCACCCGCCCGCTCGTCGGCACCGCAGAACAGGGCGGCGTAATCGACCCCGACGTGCTGTGGTCGTGCACCACCTGCGGCGCCTGCGTCGAGCAGTGCCCGGTGGACATCGAGCACATCGACCACATCGTCGACATGCGCCGCTACCAGGTGATGATGGAATCCGAGTTCCCCGGTGAGCTCGGTGTGCTGTTCAAGAACCTGGAGACCAAGGGCAACCCTTGGGGCCAGAACGCCAAGGACCGCACCAACTGGATCGACGAGGTCGACTTCGACGTGCCGGTGTTCGGCAAGGACGTCGACTCCTTCGCGGGCTACGAGTACCTGTTCTGGGTCGGCTGCGCCGGCGCTTACGAAGACCGCGCCAAGAAGACCACCAAGGCCGTCGCCGAACTGCTCGCCATCGCCGGCGTCAAGTACCTGGTGCTCGGCGAGGGTGAGACCTGCAACGGTGACTCGGCCCGCCGCTCGGGCAACGAGTTCCTGTTCCAGCAGCTCGCCGCCCAGAACGTCGAGACCCTCAACGACCTCTTCGAGGGCGTCGAGCGGGTCGACCGCAAGGTCATCGTCACCTGCCCGCACTGCTTCAACACCCTGGGCCGCGAATACCCGCAGGTCGGCGGTAACTACACGGTGCTGCACCACACCCAGCTGCTGAACCGGCTCATCCGCGACAAGAAGCTGGTGCCGGTCACCCCGGTCGGCGGCGACGGGGCGAACGGGCAGGACATCACCTACCACGACCCCTGCTACCTCGGTCGGCACAACAAGGTCTACGAGGCTCCGCGGGAGTTGATCGGCGCCTCCGGCGCGAAGCTGACCGAGATGCCGCGGCACGCCGACCGCGGTCTGTGCTGTGGCGCAGGCGGTGCGCGGATGTGGATGGAAGAGCACATCGGCAAGCGCGTCAACACCGAGCGCACCGAAGAGGCAATCGACACCGGCGCGTCGCGGATCGCGACGGGCTGCCCGTTCTGCCGCGTGATGATGACCGACGGTGTCGACGAGGTCGCCGCGGCCAGGGACATCGAGAAGGTCGAGGTGCTCGACGTCGCCCAGCTGCTGCTCGGCTCCCTCGACACCAGCACGGTCACACTGCCGGAGAAGGGCACCGCCGCCAAGGAGGCCGAGGAACGCGCCGTCAAGGCCGCCGCGGCCGCACCGGCACCGGCGCCCGAGGAGGCCCCCGCCGACGAGCCGGTCGATGCCGACGAGGCACCGGCCGCCAAGGCGTCGACCGCCACTGAAACCAAACCCGTCACGGGTCTCGGCATCGCCGGTGGCGCCAAGAAGCCGGGCGCGAAGAAGACGGCCGCCGCCGAGGACAAGCCGGCCGCTGCGGCGGCTCCGGCGAAGGGGCTCGGCATCGCCGGCGGCGCCAAGCGTCCCGGCGCGAAGAAGACGGCGGCCGCTCCGGCGGAGGCCAAGGCCGAGACCACCGAGGCGCCTGCCGCGGCCCCGGCCAAGGGGCTCGGCATCGCGGCCGGCGCCAAGCGTCCAGGGGCGAAGAAGACGGCGGCGGCCCCGGCGGAAGCCAAGGCCGAGACCACCGAGGTCAAGGCAGAGGCGCCCGAGGCCCCCGCCAAGCCGGAGCCCGAGGTCAAGGGTCTGGGCATCGCCGCGGGTGCGCGTCGCCCCGGCGCGAAGAAGGCCGCGCCGAAGGCCTCGCCGAACGAAGGTGCGGGCACGGTCGTGCAGCCGCCGAATGTGGACCCGGACAAGGCCGAGGCCGGTACGGAAGCAGCGGACACCGCCGATTCCGATCTGGGGCTTCATCCCAAGCCCGAACCGGAGGTCAAGGGCCTGGGCATCGCAGCCGGCGCGCGCCGCCCGGGCGCCAAGAAGAAGGCACCCGCACCGGCAGCCAAGCCTGCCGAACCGCAACCGGAACCCGAGGCCGAGGCCG
Source organism: Mycobacterium sp. IS-1496 (assembly GCF_001499995.1). Lineage (GTDB taxonomy): Bacteria > Actinomycetota > Actinomycetes > Mycobacteriales > Mycobacteriaceae > Mycobacterium. Next base: position 25,807 of record NZ_LQIU01000040.1, on the reverse strand, counting down.
CGCCGGAACCCGAGGCCGCGACCGAACCCGAGCCCACGCCCGAGCCCGCCTCCGGCAACGGAGACGCGCGCATCGTCGGTGAGGAACCGCCGGTCAAGGGCCTCGGCATCGCCAAGGGCGCCCGCCGCCCCGGGAAGCGGTAACCCGGACGCGTATGTCACGCCTGGCCGCGCTGGCCGCGGCGGTGGTCCTCGGATGCGTGGCGCTCACCGCCGCGGCAGCGTCGAGCGGCGCGCCCCAGGACGCCTGCGTCGTCATCGACACCGACATGGACATCGACGACCCGATGGCGATCCCCGCGGTCATCGGGTCCCGCCACGTCGCGGCGATCGTGACGACCGAGGGATACACGCGGCCGGAGGCCGGGGCGTCGGCCGTCAGTCGCCTGGTCGCCCAACCCGGCCAGCGCGCCATCCCGGTGGTCGTCGGCGCCGGCGTCGACCGCCCGGAAGCCGACATCGCCGCGACGTTCGGTGACTACGTCCTGGTCTTCCGCGCCCTGATGAACCGGCTCAACAACTTCCTGCCCGAGGAACCGCCCCCGACACCCGCGCGGGGGGACCACGTTCGGCAGGTCGTCGACGCCGTCGCCGGCTGCGCGGTGGTGGACGTGCTCGTCCTCGGGGCGTTCACGTCGTACGCCGACTACGGCCCGGCGATCCGCGCGAAGACCGGCCGGGTGGTCATCACCGGCCGGCCCCTCGAAGGCGATCCGGAACTCGAGGCCGGCGAGTCCTTCAACTGCGTGTACGACCGCCCGTCCTGCGAGGAGGTCTTCCACCGCCAGTTGCCGGGGCTGAACCACACGTTCGTCGACGTCCCGCGCAGCGACTGCGATACGACGCCCAACCGCGCGGGATGTGCGGGCACGGTTCACGGCCCGACGCTGGCGATGGTTCGGCAACTCCGTCCGCTGGGTCTGCCCGGCACTTTGCGGCAGATCCTGCTCGGCGAAACGGCGTCGTGGGCCGTCGACACCTGGGAGCGGTCCGGCTACGGGGGGCGCTCGATGTTCTGGGACCAGTCCACGGCGCTCGCGCTGGTGGAACCCGGTCTGTTCGCCCCGGTGGGCGCCCACGTCGAGACCGTGCTGAACCCGGAGGACTTCGCCAACAGGTGGGCCGAGCTGGCGAACCGGTCGGTGACCTATGCGTAGCCCCGACCTGCGTGAATTTCTAAATGAGTGGACGGCAATGCCACCATGGACGACGTGACCATGCCTCAGACGCCCGCGACCTGGCACGCACAGGGCCATCAGCAGCGGACCCGCACGTTCACGCAGTCGTCGAAACTGCAGGACGTCCTCTACGAGATCCGCGGCCCGGTACACGAGCACGCATCGCGGCTGGAGGCCGAGGGCCACCGCATCCTCAAGCTCAACATCGGGAACCCGGCGCCGTTCGGGTTCGAGGCGCCGGACGTGATCATGCGCGACATGATCGCGGCGCTGCCGACCGCGCAGGGCTACTCCGACTCGAAGGGCATCGTGAGCGCCCGCCGCGCGGTGTTCACCCGGTACGAGCTGGTCGACGGGTTCCCGCGCTTCGACATCGACGACGTCTACCTGGGCAACGGCGTTTCCGAGCTGATCACGATGACGCTGCAGGCGCTGCTGGACAACGGTGATCAGGTGCTGATCCCCGCCCCGGACTATCCGCTGTGGACGGCGTCGTGCTCGCTGGCGGGCGGCACACCCGTGCACTATCTGTGCGACGAGACGCAGGGCTGGCAGCCCGACATCGCCGACCTCGAGTCGAAGATCACCGACCGCACCAAGGCGCTGGTCGTCATCAACCCGAACAACCCGACCGGCGCGGTGTACAGCCGCGAGGTCCTCGAGCAGATCGCGGAGCTGGCGCGCAAGCACCAGCTGTTGCTGCTCGCCGACGAGATCTACGACAAGATCCTCTACGACGACGCCAAGCACATCGCGATGGCCTCGGTCGCGCCCGACGTGCTCACGTTGACGTTCAACGGGCTGTCGAAGGCCTACCGGGTGGCGGGGTACCGCTCTGGCTGGCTGGTCATCACCGGGCCCAAGGAGCACGCGAGCAGTTTCATCGAGGGCATCAGCCTGCTGGCCAATATGCGGCTGTGCCCGAATGTCCCTGCGCAGCATGCCATTCAGGTCGCGCTCGGCGGCCACCAGAGCATCGACGATCTGGTGCTGCCCGGCGGCCGGCTGCTCGAACAGCGCGACGTGGCGTGGGAGAAGCTCAACGAGATCCCCGGTGTCTCGTGCGTCAAACCGCAGGGCGCGCTGTACGCGTTCCCGCGGCTGGATCCCGAGGTCTATGACATCCACGACGACGAGCAACTGGTGCTCGACCTGCTGCTGCAGGAGAAGATCCTGGTCACCCAGGGCACCGGGTTCAACTGGGCGACACCGGATCACCTGCGCATCGTGACGTTGCCGTGGGCGCGTGACCTGGCCGCGGCGATCGACCGGCTCGGCAACTTCCTGGTCAGCTACCGGCAGTGAGCCGTGCGCCTCGTCACCGAACGTGCGGTCACTGCGAAAAAGCGCACCGCATTTCGCACTGAGCGCACGTTCGTCGCCGCGAGGACGCTGCGGGCGACCCGGGGACCGGCCTCTACCCTGTCCAGGTGACGCACTCACACACCCATTCCCACTCGCTGAGCGGTCCGTCGCCGCTCGGCCCGCTCGCCGCCAGGATCGTGGTCGGGCTGCTTGTGCTGATCGGTGTCGCGGTGGCGATCGGCGCGGTGCTGCTGTGGCCGAGCCAGCAGAAGGCCGACATCCCGCTGCCGTTCCAGAACGCCGAGGGCGGTGCGGTGACGACCGAGGCCGGGCAGGTGCGCGCCACCAGCCTGGCGTCCTGCGGCAGCCCGTCGGCGGGTCAGGTGCTCACCGCCGACCCGATCTCCGCCCCGACCGACGGATCGCAGTGCGTCCAGGTTCTCGTCGCCATCGATTCCGGACCCAACAAGGGCGCCAACACCCTGCTGGAGTTCAGCGGCGGGCCCGGCCAGCCGCAGTTGGCCGCGGGCGACGACATCCGGCTCAGCCGTCAGGTGGGCCAGGGCGGCGCCACCAGCTACACGTTCTACGACTATGCGCGGGGGTGGCCGCTGGCCGCGCTGGCCGCCGCCTTCGCCGTCGTGGTGGTGGCGGTCGCGCGCTGGCGGGGTCTGCGGGCGATGGTGGGCATCGTGGTGGCGTTCGCGGTGCTGGTGGTGTTCCTGCTGCCCGCCCTGCGCGACGGCGCGTCGGCCGTCCCGGTCGCGCTGGTGGCGTCCGCGGTGATCCTCTACGCCGTCATCTATCTGGCCCACGGTGTCAGCCTGCGCACCAGCGCGGCCCTGCTCGGCACCCTGACCTCGCTGCTGCTGGCGGCCTTCCTCTCCTGGGGCGCAATCGAAATCGCGCACCTGACCGGGTTGTCGGAGGACCAGAACAACGAGGTCGCGGCGTATCTGGGCAACGTGTCGATCACCGGTCTGCTGCTGGCCGGGTTCATCATCGGGTCGCTTGGTGTGCTCAACGACGTGACGGTCACCCAGGCGTCGACGGCGTTCGAACTCGCCGAACTGGAGGGCAGTTCGCGACGGGCAGTGTTCGTCGGCGCGATGCGGGTGGGCCGCGACCACATCGCGAGCACGGTGTACACGCTGGTGCTCGCCTACGCCGGTAGCGCGCTGCCGCTGCTGCTGTTGTTCAGCGTCGCCAACCGCTCGCTGATCGACGTGCTGACCAGCGAGAGCGTGGCCATCGAGATCGCGCGTTCGGCGGTCGGCGGTATCGCGCTGGCGCTGTCGGTCCCGCTGACGACGGGGATCGCGGCCGTGCTGGCGACGCCGCGGGCGCACCGCCACTAGTCACGTTTCGCGGTCAGGGCCAGGGGTACCCCCGCGCCATGGCCCAGCCCACCGGTCACCGTGAGGTGACCCTCGAAGTCGACGGGCAGCACCGCACACTGCACCTCGACAACCGCGTCACCCTGCTCGACGCGCTGCGCGAACACCTCGGGGTGACGGCCCCCAAGAAGGGATGTGACCACGGCCAGTGCGGATCGTGCACCGTGCTGCGCGACGGCCGCCGGGTGACCACCTGCCTTACGTTCGCCGTCGCCGCCGACGGCGCCCGCATCACCACCGCCGCCGGCCTCGGTCAAGGTGATGATCTGCACCCCGTCGCGCAGGCCTTCCACGACGCGGACGGCTTCCAGTGCGGGTACTGCACACCGGGCCAGATCTGTTCTGCGGTCGGCATGCTCGACGAGGTGAAGGCCGGTGCACCCAGTGTCGTCGCCGAGGACTTGGAGGCGCCACCGGAACTGAGCGCCGACGAGATCCGGGAGCGGATGAGCGGCAACCTGTGCCGGTGCGCGGCGTATCCGAACATCGTCGCCGCCATCGAGCGGGCCGCGGTCCAGTGAGGGCTTTCGAGTACCACCTCGCCGAGAGTCCGGCCGACGCGGTCGCGACGCTGACCGCCCACCCGGACGCCGCCTACCTCGCCGGCGGCACCAACCTCGTCGACCACATGAAACTCGGGGTGGCCACCCCCGATCTGCTCGTCGACGTCAGCCGACTCGCCCTCGACGACGTGAGCACCACCGACGACGGCGGGGTGCGCATCGGCGCGACGGTCCGCAACAGCGACCTGGCCGCGCACCCGGTGATCCGGTCGCGCTATCCCGGCTTGTCACGGGCGCTACTCTCGGCGGCGTCGGGCCAGTTGCGCAACTCGGCCACCACCGCGGGAAACCTGTTGCAGCGCACGCGTTGTGTGTACTTCCAGGACGTGACCACACCCTGCAACAAGCGCAGCCCGGGCAGCGGATGCTCGGCGATCGGCGGCTATGTGCGCTACCACGCGATCCTCGGCACATCGGAACACTGCATCGCCGTGCATCCGTCGGACATGGCGGTGGCGATGAGCGCGCTGGACGGCGTGGTGGTGGTCGAAGGCGCCGACGGTGAGCGCCGCATCCCGGTCGACGAGTTCTACCGGTTACCCGGAGACGAACCGCACCGCGACACCGTGCTGCGCCACGGCGAACTGATCACCGCGGTGGAACTGCCCGCACCCGCTGCCGGTGCGGTGTCCGACTACCGCAAGGTCCGCGACCGGGCGTCGTTCGCGTTCGCGCTGGTCTCGGTCGCCGCGGAGCTACGCCTCACCGGCGACGACATCGTCTCGGCGCGAATCGCTTTGGGCGGTGTGGCGCACAAACCCTGGCGCGCCCGCCGCGCCGAGGAGGTGCTGGCCGGTGCGGCCGCCACCGAGGAGACGTTCGCGGCAGCCGCCGACGCGGAGCTCTCGGCCGCGGATCCGCAGCCGGGCAACGAGTTCAAGGTGACGCTGGCCCGCCGCACGCTGATCGCCGAACTGCGCGCACTAGCCGATCGGGGACGCCGATGACACTCCTCGACCCGCGGGCGATCGGCGCGCCGCTGGCACGGCTGGATGGCCGCGCCAAGGTCACCGGGGCGGCGCCGTACGCCTTCGAACAGCGCGTCGACGATCCGGCCTATCTGCATCCGATCCAGTCGACCGTCGCGCGCGGTCGGGTCGCATCCGTCGACGTCGAGGCCGCACGCGGGATCGACGGTGTGCTCGACGTGCTGACGGTGTTCGACGCCCCGGAGCTCGCCGACACCTCCGACGGCGAACTGTCGATCCTGCAGGACGATCGCGTGCACTTCCGTGGACAGATCATCGGCGGCGTCGTCGCGGAGACCGCCGAGATCGCCCGGCACGCCGCAGGTCTCGTGCACGTGACCTACACCGAGGAACCGCACGACGTCGAACTGACCGTCGACCATCCCGGCCTCTACACGCCCGAAGAGGTCAACGCGGGATACCCGTCCGACACCGACGACGGTGACGTCGACGCAGCGCTGGCATCGGCCGAGGTGACCGTCGACCAGACGTATACGACGCCGCTCGAGCACAACAACCCGATGGAACCGCACGCCTGCATCGCGGTGTGGACCACCGACCACGGCAGGCCCTCGGTGACGATGTACGACTCCACGCAGGGTGTGCACGCGGCGCGCAAGGCGCTGGCGCCGATCTTCGGCCTCGAACCCGACCAGTTGCGTGTCATCGCGCCGCATGTGGGCGGCGGCTTCGGTTCGAAGGGGGCGCCCCACGCCGACGACGTCCTGGCGTTGCTGGCCGCACAGCGCAGCGGCGGGCGGCCGGTGAAGCTGGCGCTGACCCGGCAGCAGATGTTCTCGCTGGTCGGGTACCGCACCCCGACCATCCAGCGCGTCCGGCTCGGCGCGACGCGCGACGGCGAACTCACCGCGCTCGTCCACGAGGTCGTCGAACAGACCTCGGCGGTCAAGGAATACGCCGAACAGACGGCGGTCACGTCACGCAAGATGTACGCGACGCCCAACCGGCGCACCGGACACAAGCTCGCAGCCCTCGACGTGCCGGTGCCGTTCTGGTTCCGCGCCCCGGGGGAATGTCCCGGCACGTACGCCGCGGAGGTCGCGATGGACGAGCTGGCCGTCGTCTGCGGCATCGACCCGATCGAACTGCGGGTGCGCAACGATCCCGACGTCGACCCCGAGACCGGCAACCCGTGGTCGGGCCGCCACCTCGTCGAGTGCCTGCGACTGGGCGCCGAACGGTTCGACTGGGCCTCGCGCGATCCGTCTCCGGCACAACGGATCTCGGGCGACTGGTACGTCGGGCTGGGTGTGGCGTCGGCGACGTATCCGGCCATGCAGATGCCGGGCAACACCGCGAGGATCACCTACGCCGACGAAGGCCGTTACCTGGTGCAGATCGGGGCCGCCGACATCGGCACCGGCACATGGACGACGCTGACGCAGATCGCCGCCGACGCGCTGGGCTGCGACGTGTCCGCGGTCGACCTGCAGATCGGCGACAGCGCGCTGCCGGACGCCTCGGTGGCGGGCGGATCGTCGGGCATCAACTCGTGGGGACGGGCGATCGTCGCTTCCGCTCGGCAGTTCCGCCGAGACCACGGCGATCCTCCGACGATCGGGGCGACCACCGTGGCCGAGGCACCCGAGAACCCGGAGTCCGAGCAATTCACCATGCAGTCCTTCGGCGCGCACTTCGTCGAGGCGCGGGTCAACCGGGACACCGGCGAGATCCGGGTGCCGCGGATGCTGGGCGTCTTCTCCATCGGCCGGGCGATCAACGCCCGCACGCTGCGTTCGCAACTCATCGGCGGGATGACGATGGGTCTGTCGATGGCGCTGCACGAGGAGAGCGTGCGTGACCCGCGGTTCGGTCATGTCGTCACACAGGATTTCGCGACGTACCACATCAGCGCGCACGCCGACGTGGCCGACATCGACGCAATCTGGCTAGACGAGGCCGACGAACACGCCAACCCGATGGGCGCGCGCGGCGCCGGCGAGATCGGCATCGTCGGATCGGCCGCGGCGGTGGTGAACGCCGTCTACAACGCCACCGGCGTGCGCGTGCGGGATCTGCCACTCACCCTCGACAAGGTGCTCGCCGGGCTGCCCTGATCAGCGGTCGAGCAACTCCAGCAGATACAACCCGTATCCGGATTTCAGCAACTGATGGCCGCGGGCGGCCAGCTGCTCGTCGTCGATGAACCCGACACGCCACGCCACCTCCTCGGGCACCGAGATCTTCAGGCCCTGGCGGCGTTCGATGGTGCGGACGTAGTCGCTGGCGTCGAGCAGCGAGTCGAACGTGCCGGTGTCCAGCCACGCGGTGCCGCGCGCGAGGACCTCGACGCGGAGCCGGCCCTGATCGAGGTAGCGCTGGTTGATCTCGGTGATCTCGTACTCACCGCGGGCGGATTTGTCGAGCGAGCGGGCGATCTCGATGACGTCGTTGTCATAGAAGTACAGCCCGGGAACCGCATAGTGCGATTTCGGGGTGATGGGCTTCTCCTCGAGCGACAGCGCGGTGCCGTCGTCGGCGAACTCCACCACCCCGTACGCCGACGGGTTGGCGACCCAGTACGCGAAGATCGCCCCACCACTGACGTCGTGGAAACGGTGCAGGCCGGTACCGAGCCCGGGGCCGTAGAAGATGTTGTCCCCCAACACCAGTGCGACGGAGTCGGTGCCGATGTGGTCGGCGCCGATCACGAACGCCTGCGCCAGCCCGTCGGGCCGATCCTGGACGGCGTAGCTGAGGTTGACGCCGAATTGCGAACCGTCGCCAAGCAATCGGTGAAACGCCGGGGCGTCGTCGGCGGTGGTGATCACCTGGATGTCGCGGATACCCGCCATGATCAACGTGGACAGCGGGTAATAGATGAGCGGTTTGTCGTACACGGGCAGCAGTTGCTTGCTCGTCCCGAGCGTGATCGGGTACAGCCGGGTCCCCGACCCGCCCGCCAGGATGATCCCCCGCATCAGCCGGTGAGGTCGTCTTCGTCGAGTTCGGTGGCGGCCAGCGCGGCCGCCAGGTCGCCGTGCCGGAACACCGACGTCACCTTGTCGTGGACGACGCGGAACGCGGCCGCAGCGGTTCCGCTCTCGCCGGTCACCGAGGTGATCTGCTGTTCGACGACGACCACGCCGTCACGGATGTAGATCCGGCCGGTTTCGGCGTTGACGTCGAGCGCCTGGGCCCAATCCCGCAGTGCCGCATGCCCTTGCGCCGCCCCGTGGGCGTCGCCGATCTCGATGTCGTCACTGGACAGTTCGAGCAGCGTGTCGACGTCGCGGTCGTTGAGCGCGTCGTGCCATGCGAGCACGGTCGCCTTCTCCGATGTGGTCATGCTCGTGAAGGTACGCCACTTCAGAAGGGCGTCTGCTCCAACCACCGGTCCCAGACCTCGGTTTTCCCGAACGCCTCGAGGCCACGGTCGGCCAGCGTGCGCCGCCGTGTCACCGCCAGCAGGAGGTCGGTGACCGGTCCCCGGACCGCGACGTCTCCTTTGCCGTGTTCGTGGGTCCAGTCGATGCCCTCTTCGGTGCTGGTGATCATCCACTCCCCGACGCCGCCGAGGACGTCGTCGGTGGCGTGCAGGTGCAGCGTCAGGCCCCGCTCGATGGGCAGCCCGTGGCGGCCGGCCTGCACCGCCGCCAGCTCGATCCATTCGCTGAGTGCGTCGGCGGCCAGTTCGGGTGGGAGGTCGAACGGTTGCCCGAGCGCCAGGGCCGCGTCCGCGCGGTGGACGGCGACCTCGTGCACGCGGCGGCGCACCCACCACCCGGCCGGACGAGGGCCGAGGAACGTCCACACCTTCGTGCCCGATCCGACGCCGTCGACGGCGTTGACGAGCAGTTGCGCACCGTCGCGCAGCCACTCCAGGGCGCCGGCCTGATCCTCGGGGGGACGGCCGTCGCGCACCTCGCGCGGGTCGAGGGGTTCGTGGCGCCGTTCGGCGACGATCTGGGCGGCCCAACGATTTCCGCGGCCGACGTGGCGGAACAGCTGTTTGAGTGTCCAGTCCCCGCACGTGGTCACCGGCGTCGCCGGATCGCCCGTCGCGATCAGTTCGCCGAAGCTGTTGGTCTGCTCGAGCAGCGCCGCCCGGAAGTCCACGTCACGAACCTAGCGCGGCGCGGGCGGTTCCGAGCGCGATCGGCAGAGTCGACCACCCGCGCAGGACCCGGGTGTCGCGGCGGCTGCCCGCCCCGGCGAGTTCGGCGTCGGGGAACCGGTCGAAGAACGTCCGCAGCCCCACCTCCCCCTCGGCGCGTGCCAGGGCGGCGCCCAGGCAGAAGTGCCTGCCGCCGGAGAAAGACAGGTGCTTGCCCGCGTTGTCGCGTTCGACGTCGAAGCGGTGCGGATCGTCGAACACCTTGGGGTCGCGGTTGGCTCCGGCGAGGTGGATGATGATCAGCTCGCCACTGCGCACCGGCACACCGGCCACCTCGACGTCCTTCTTGGCCACGCGGGCACTCATCTGCACCGGGGAGTCCAGCCGCAGGATCTCCTCGACGGCGGTCGGCCACAGTTCCGGGCGTTCACGCAGCTTCGCCAGCTGCTCCGGGTGGTCGAGCAGCATCTTGATGCCGTTGCCGAGCAGGTTGACGGTGGTCTCGAACCCGGCGGCCAGCACCAGCCCGGCCGTCGCCTGTAGTTCCCGTTCACTCAGACCCGCCCCGTCCTCGGTGGCGGAGATGAGCTGGCTCAGCAGGTCCTCGCCGGGGTTGCGGCGCAGGTTCTCGAGGTGGTTGACCAGCCAGGCGTTGAACCCGACGATGCCGCTGTGCACCCGCAGGTACTGCGGCCAGCTCAACCCGATGTCGAGGCTGGGTGCGCCGAGTTCGCCGTAGCGCAGGATCTCGGCGCGGTCGGCGTCGGGCACGCCGAGCACGTCGCTGATCACCGACACCGGCAACAGCGAGCAGTACCGCGCGACGATGTCGACCGGCCCGGCGCCGGCGGCGTCGCGTTCGAGATCGTCCAGCAGCTTCCGCGCGGTGGCCTCGACCCCGTCGCGCAGCGCGGTGACGGCGCGGGTGGTGAAGACCGACGACACCAGCTTGCGGCAGCGCGTGTGGTCGGGCGGCTCGATGGACAGCAGCGACGGCGGTTCGATGGGGTGCAGCAGGCCGGTGTCGGTGCGGTCGATCACCCGGCGCAGAGCTTTGGGCAGTTCACCGCCCAGCGACGACACCCGGAAGTCGTCCGAGCGCAGCAGTTCGTGGGCGACGGCGTGGTCGAAGGTGATCAGGCCGACGCGCCCGCGGATGACCGGACCCCTCCCCCGGTGTTCGTCGGCGAACGCGGCCGGGTTCGCGCGGACGGTCGGGTCGGCGATCAGCCGCGCCTGTGGGTCGCCACGGCGCATCCCGATCCGCGACATCCCACGGACGAAACCGTGCAGCGCCAGCCACCGCACCCGCTGCCGAACCGTCACCCGCGAGGAGTCGTCCACCATCACTCGAGCTTAAGGAGAGGCCGCAGATCGTCCAAGCGGTCGAACAGATGCCAGACGTAGGCCGACGATCCGTCCTCGCGGTGCGGGTGCAGATCGGCCAGGTCGGGGTCGTTGCGGTAGCTGTCGAACGCGTCCTTCGACTCCCACTCGACGAGGATCAGCACCTGGCGGGGCGCGATGTCGCCGGTGACCGACTCCCGGAACTTACCGAGCGCGACGACGCGGCCGCCATGGGCGGCCACCGCGGCCGGTGAGCGCTTGGCGTAGGCCAGGTATTCGTCGCGGTCCGCGACGTCGAACAGGTTGAGTGCATACACCGGCGACATGGCCGGGAACGCTACCGTCGCTCAGTCACCGCCGCCGAAGGACGGGAACGGCCACAACGAGTCCTCCCCGCCGGACGACGATCCACCGCCGTCGTACGAGCCGGAGCCGGACCCGTAGTCACCACGACTCGGGCTTGAGCCGGACCCGGAGCCCGATCCACTCGAGGGCGGGTAGTACGGGTTCGACGGCGCCTGGGGCACCGAAGGCACGTAGGGCGACGGAACCTGGGGCACGACGGGCTTCGGCGCCTGCGGCACGACCGGCCTCGGCGCTTGCGGCACCGTGGGGAGGGTGGGCCGCGCAGGCCAGTCGCCGTAGTCCTGCTGCGGCGGCTTCTGCGGCTTCGGCTGCCACGGGTTGGGCCACGACGGACGTTCGGGCTCGTCGTCGTCGCGGAAGATCGGCGGCAGCTGAGGACGCGGCAGCCGGATGACCGGTGGCGGCAGCACCACCGGTGGCCGGTACGCCGGCGCAGGCAGGACCGGGACCGGGGCAGGCACCGGCGCGGCGGGAACCGGCACGGGCGGTGCTGCGGGCACGGGCGCCGGGGGCGCGGCCGGAACAGGCGCGGGTGCCGGGGGCGCGGCGGGCAGAGGGGCCTTCTCGACGTAGACCGTGCGCGGCGCCGCCGGGGCCGGGGCCTCGCGCACGACGGGCACCGGGGCCTTGATGGTCTCGGCCGGCGGGGCGGGCGGGGCGACCACCGGCTGGGCCTCCGGCGCGGGCGCCGGGCGAGGCGCCTGGGCGCTCGGCACGATGGCGGCCTCGGCGGGGCTGGGCCGCTGATCGGCGGTGGGGCGGATGTTCACGGCCAGCGAGATGACCAGGGCGACGACGCCGACCACGAAGATCGACGACAGCGCGCTGCCGACGAGCAGGAACGGCTTGCGGTTCTCGTCGTCGGCCGGGGTGGGGACGGCGTCGGGCCCGGCGAACACCATCGGCGGGGCGGCGGCGGCGCTGCTGACCGGCGCCATCTGAGTGGCGGCGGCGCCGAACGCGGCGTACGCGCTGCTCGCGGTGGTTCCGTCCTCGGGGTCCTGAGAGTAGGCCAGCCCGACGGTCGAGGCCTCGAAGTCCGGTGCGTGCGCGGACGCCAGCGCCGCACCACGGGCGAGCGCGAGTTCCGGTTCCTCCGGGGCGTTGATCGGCAGCGACAGCAGACGCGCGAGATGCGCCTTGACCTCGCTGACGTCGACACCGGAGCCGACGAGGAACATGCCTTGCGGGGGCGAGTCCTGGGCGTCGACGGCGGCGGCCATCTCGGTCAGCACGGCCATCGCGTCGGTGCTGTGCAGGCTGCGGCTGAGCACCTTGGTGACGGAGCCGTCGTCGGTCTGGACGACCGACAGTGTCGCGGTGTCGCGGTCGACGAAGAGCAGCGCCGTGGAGGCGTATCCGACGGCGCGGCCGACCGCCTGCGCCAGCGATGCGGCGGCGTGGCCCTCGGACACCAGCATGACGTCTTCGATGCCGCGTGCTGCGAGCGTGTCGCGCAGGGCGGCCGCCGAGGTGTGGTCACTCCACGCCACGCCGACCGACCTGAGGTGGTGGCCGCCCGCGGCGGCGCTCTCCTGCGTGCCGAGCACCGCGGCGACGACCTGATCGGCCGCGCTCGAGGTTGCTGAGCCTTCCACCGCGTTGATGTCGAAGACGTCGTGGTCGACGGTCACCCCGTCGGCCATATCGCCTTCAACCAGCACCATGCGGACCGTCATCGGTGTCATCGAGACACCAAGTACGATGTCCACCAAGCCCTCCAAAAGTTTGCTATAGCGTCAATATGGCCGCGGCGCGCCCGAACCGAACGAGCCCTCAACTAGAACCTTCATCGGCGCGACCTGCCGAGTCGTTACAAGCAACGGCGTTAGCTGATCGCGTACGAGAAACCCTACTCGGAAGAACGACAACCGGTGCCTGTCGGTTCAAGGTTTTTCGCCGTCGACTCCGCGCTCACGGCGTCGTTGTCTCGCACTTCTGCGCCCTGGGCCAGATCAACTCAGCTTGATGAAGTTCTGGTACGACCGCGAAGGTGTCGGCCCCCGCTGACCCTGATATTTCGAGCCGACATTGGCGCTGCCGTAGGGATGTTCGGCGGGGCTCGTGAGGCGCAGCAGGCAGAGCTGCCCGATCTTCATACCGGGCCAGAGCGTGATCGGCAGGTTGGCGACGTTCGACAGTTCCAGGGTGATGTGGCCGCTGAAGCCGGGGTCGATGAAGCCGGCCGTCGAGTGGGTGAGCAGGCCGAGGCGCCCGAGAGACGATTTGCCTTCCAGCCGGCCGGCCAGGTCGTCGGGCAGGGTGCACGTCTCGAGGGTCGAGCCGAGGACGAACTCGCCGGGGTGCAGGACGAACGGCTCACCTGGCGACGGTTCGACGAGGCTGGTCAGCTCGTCCTGCTGCTTGGCCGGGTCGATGTGGGTGTAGCGGGTGTTGTTGAAGACCCGGAACAGCGTGTCGAGGCGGACGTCGATGCTGGAGGGCTGCACCAGGCTGTCGTCGAACGGATCGAGGGCCAGCCGTCCGGCGTCGATCTCGGCCCGGATGTCACGATCGGAGAGCAGCACCCGACGAGAGTATCGGCTCCGGGTGATAATCTCCGTGATCACCAGCGTCAGCTGGCCAGGCCGATGTAGTTCAATGGCAGAACATCAGCTTCCCAAGCTGAATACGCGGGTTCGATTCCCGTCATCGGCTCCACCTAGAGCGGGTTGACGCACCCACGTGCGCCCTCCTACCGACTCGGATCCAGATGCACGCGGCCGATTGCCTGGCGAGGCCGGCGTAGCACATCGAGGGCGGTCATACCGATCCCGTACGTCGAGATCATTCGGTGCGGTCGGATCGCGATGAAGCACATGTCGCCACCTTCGGCGGTGATGCGTTCCTCGGCGGTCAAGATCCTGCGGTGAAACCACGACGTGCGGAACGCACCCAGGGCGGCCGCGTCGTCGGCGGCCAGAACCTCTGCCGTGCCCTGAAATTGGACCGCGCCCGGCGGGAACAGCGGCAGCCGGCGTGGCACCGGGATGACGAACGCGACCGGTGGACGCGCGCGGACGTTGGCCGCTTTGACCGTGGTGGTCCTGGTGGTGATGTAAAGGGTCAGCGGCTGGACCGGTGGGGCGACCGCGTACACCACCCCGGTGGCGTGGGGCGACCCGTGGCGGTCCAGCGTCGACAATGTTCCGAACGTGTGTCGCCGGATGGCCCGTTCAACGGCGCGCACCAGACTGCTGTCGTCGGTCACCTCAGCGCGGTGCCCGGTTCCCGTGCAGCACTTGGAGGCGGTCGCGATATTCGGCTTCGGTGAGCTCGCCGTTGGCAAAACGCGCGGCGAGGATCTGCTCGGCCGAGCCCCACGGTCGTCGAGGTTGTGTGGTCTCGCCCGCGACGAATCTGATCAGCAGCACGATTCCGGCGACCAGGAGCGCCCAGAACAGCACCATGCCAAGACCCATCGCGGCGTACCTCCACCATCCCATCCCGCCGTCGTACCAGATCATCACGACAACACCTCCTCGTTCAAACCTGTTGACCACGCTTACGTTTCGATCGTCTGCCGAACCACCGAGCCGCGCCAGGGGCAGGTGCCACATCGCCTAGGGCCTTTGGACCCCGGTGGAGACGTCCCGCAGCCTTCCCATCGGGCAGCACCTCGGCGATGAGACCGCCGAACACGTTGCCGCGCGATTGCACATAAACGCCGACCGGTCGATGTTCGGAGACCGTCAGAGCTCAGGCGTGGCACCCGCATGAGGAGTGTCCGGCCGCGGTCGACAACTGATGCGCCCTGGCCGCGTCGGCTTCGTCCGGCCGCCAGTCGAATGGGAAGTGCTTACTGGACCCACCCCGGTGCTCGTGAGACCACTCGAAGCCGACCGCACGGTCGCGTTCGACGACTCCCCAGGTGGCGACCTGGCCGGGCCCGACCTCAGCGCCCGGTGCGTTGGTGGTGGTGACCCGCCGGTGTGGGTCCGAAGTGGGACCGGTGAGCGCCGCGACGCGGAGGTCGACCTTGCCAGGGATCTCAGCACGCCAATAAGCGAGATCATCGGCAGCGTCGAAGGTGATGGGTTCGTACCGAATCTCGCGTAAGTCCTTGATCAGACTTGCGAACTCGGCCGGCCAGCCGCCTTCCTTACCGGTGAAGATTCGCTCCAGCGCATCGCGCTGAGCTTCATCGGCGGCCTCATCGATGTAGAACATCAGCGACATCATGGCCTCGGTATCACCCACCCACATATTGCCCGTGAACTCGCCGAGCGATACGACGTTCAATCCGGCGAGGTCCACACCGTCGTAATGCCCCTCACGAATGTGCCATACGAGGGTGAAGAGGCAGTCACCCTGAGTGGGTTCCTGAGCGAAACTGCAAGGGCAGGGAAGCTTGCAGCTACAGACGTCGAACCAGTCCCCGCGAAGGTGCCAGTCGACCGTGGTCGAAGATGTCATGGTCCGCTCCTTCCTATACCCCTGGGGGGTATCCAGTCGCGGACCACGTTAGCCCTTCGCAGTCCACGGCACAAGTACCCCTGGGGGGTATTCCTGACGCCACTTCAGGGCGCACAAGCGAGACGGACTACGGAGGGCCATCGCCCTCTTCAGTTGCTCCTGGCGGTCGCGTCGATGGATCCGTTCGTGGTGCGCGCCGAGCGTCGGGTTATGTCACGGCCCAGAGCTCCAGAGCGTTGCATCAACCCGACGCTCGCGCCGGCGCACATGATGACAGGTTGGCCTGATGCGGCCGACCGAGACTGTCAACGTGTTCTGGGCGCGGCCGACGGCGCTGGGTACGTGGCCGAGACGTCGTCATCCAGCGGCCACCCGGTCCTAAGGTGCCCCCATTTTCGAAGCGCCACGGGGTCACTGAACCGACGTCGATCAGGCGGTGCCACTCAACCCCGGGTTGAACATCGGTCCCGCCGACGAGGCGCGCGCATCGCTCCGTGCCTCGCGGAACTCGGCCACGTTCTTGGAAGCCCGTCGGATACCGAAGGAGGCGACAATCTCTGCCACGCCCGTGATGATCAACCAGATGCCCGCGATCAGGGCGAGGTTGGCCAATGAGGTGAACGGCCACGCCATCACCACGACGCCGGCGATGACGGCGATCACCCCCGATACGATCTGCCAGACGCGACCGGAGCCGCCTCGATCGCTGATGCCCGACACCGTGGTGGCCACGCCGTGGAAGACGAAGCCGACGCCGATCCAGATCGCGAGCAGCAGGACGGCGTCACCGAAGTGCCGGAATGCCAACACCGCAAGAATCAGCGATGCCGCGCCGCTGACGAACAGCAGCACTCGGCTACCGTCCGCAGCGTGCCTGCTGAAGGCCGAAAATACCTGTGTGAAGCCAGAAATCAGCAAGTAGGCGCCGAACAGGACGGCCGCGACGAGAATAGAGATACCCGGCCATACCAGCAGCAGTACTCCGACGATCACCCCAAGGACGCCGGACGCGAGGGTGGACTTCCAAAGATGCTGAAACAACGGGGGGCGTTCAACTGTGGTCATGATTCCTCATTTCTCTTTCACAACGAAACGAAGGGGATGGGAGCGCAGACGCCCCTCGAGAGGTACGGCGTCAATTCGCCGTTCCAGGCCGGTGGCTGCGGAGCTTCGCCGGGCGAAACCAGCGTCACGGCCGCCGGTGGCGCCGCCACGACGAATGCGACTATGAAGAGTCAAGACCCACAACATCAGGGCCTCCCTCGATAGATCTTGGACCCGGCGTATCGAAGTCTAGGAGCGTGACATTCGGATTCCAGCGGATCCGCGGACCGCGCAGATTCCGTGCATCACCCCATTTGCCGGTACTTCGGCGGATGCGGCTCCAACCGCGCGGATCGCTCCTGGACCCGGCGGCATCAGGCAAACATCCAGTGCTGCAGCATGTCTGCACAGCAGGCTTCAAGGGCACTGCTGGAACCGCGATCACACGCCACTCGCGCGTTTGCCTGTCAGCCGAACACTGTTGCGCGATCAACTAATTCGGCACAACTCCCGACTGCAGCCCGACGATGACTCCGGCCGCCATCACGTGCTGCTCGGGCTGATGCCTGGAGGCCGTTTCGGGCGACGAAGGATTGAATTCCCGGTACCGCGGGTAATGGCTGACCCAGGCGGCGTGTAGGCGAGCCGTCAGCACAACGCCGAGGAGGCGCCACACCGATGGATGACTATTCCGCGACGCTAAGAGTCGCAAGCGTCCCGCACGAGGAGCTGCGCCGCGGCGAAGATTTGATCTCGCCCGACGACGACCCGTTCTACCGGGCCCCAGAGGGCTACGAGGACACGGAACCGGGCACGGTGTTGCGCTCGCGCGATGTGGAGATCGGATTCCTCGGTCTCATCAGCCAACCCGTGACTGCCGTCCAATTGCTCTACCGCACCACGAATCTGCACGAAGAACCGGAAGTCGCCGTGACGACCGTGCTCGTCCCGGCGGAGCGCTCGTCCGACGGCGCGTATCCGGTGCTCTCCTATCAGTGCGCGATCGACGCCGTGGCGTCGCGCTGTTTCCCATCGTTCGCGATGCGGCGCGGCGCGAGACCGATCGGTGCATTCGTCCAAGCCGAGTATCTGTTGGTGACCGCCGCGCTGGCCGAAGGCTGGGCGGTTTGCGTACCGGATCACGAAGGTTGCCACGGCATGTGGGGTGCTCCCGTCGAACCGGGTTACCGGATTCTGGACGGGCTGCGGGCCGCGATACGGAGCGAGCGAGTGTCTTTGTCGCCATCTGCGCCGGTGGGTCTGTGGGGATATTCCGGGGGAGGCTTGGCGTCGGCGTGGGCGGCCGAACTGTGCGAGCGATATGCACCGGAGCTCAACATCCTCGGTGCCGTGCTGGGCTCGCCCGTCGGCGACCCGGGGAGTGTGGCGCGCCGCCTCAACGGCAGCTTCTTCGCCGGTCTCGCCGCGCTGATGATCTCCGCACTGACGCAGGTCTTTCCGGGCGCGCAGACCGTCGTTGACGAGCATGCGAACGACGAGGGCAAGGCGTTGCTCGACGAGCTGCAGACGATGACGACGGCCCAGGCGGTATGGCAATTGCGCAACGTCGACATCGGGTCCTACGTCGACATGACGGCCGACGAGCTGTGGGACCTACCCGAAGTGCGCCACATCTTCGACGAGACCAAGCTCGGCAAATCCAGGCCCAGACCTCCCGTCCTGGTCATACAGGCGGTGCACGACGGAATCATCAGCGTCGACGATGTCGATGCACTGGTTGCCGAGTACGAACGCATGGGTGCAGCGGTCACCTATCACCGCGACCGGTTCTGCGGTCATCTGCTGTTGCACCCACTGTCCGCGCCCATGACGCTGAGGTGGCTGCGCGATCGATTCACCGACCGGCCGGTCAACGAGCACAGAACACGCACCGTGTGGCCGACGTTGTTCAACCCGTCGACGTACTTGGGCATGGTCAAGTTGGGCGTCATCACGGCGAAGGTCGTTCTCGGGCGCTCCGTCGAACGCCAACCGCTGTCGACGACGGATGCCCGGTAGCCGTTTCCCGGTGGGCGCAATCCCCCGCGGGAACGCTGTGCACTCGCCTAGCATGGCGCCAGCCTTCGTAGGGTCGAGTGGCTTTCCACGTACGGGAGGTTCGCGATGCCGAATCAGCTCCACCATGTCGTCATGCGCAGCCATTCGGCGAGTACCTTCATCGGGTTCCTCACCGACGTCGTCGGCATGGACGTGCAGAGTCAGTTCCACGTGCCGGGCGAAGTGCTGGAAGCGACCCTGGGTTGGCCGCCGTCGGAAGGAGCCGAGGTCACGATGCTCGGCAGCGGTGACGCCGGCCTGATCGAGGTGCTCGACGTGCCGGAGCATCTGCGTGACGTGGCGCCCGAGGGGCTGGCAGCGCTGTCCTTCCTGACCGACGACTACGCAAACGTGCATGAGCGGGCGCGCGGCATGGTCGATGACGTCACGGTGCTGTTCGGTGACGTACCGGGTGTCAATCTGTTCTTCTGCACCATGGGCGGCGTGCCGATGGAGTTCATGGGCGGCTACGACGCCGACAGCGCCGCCACGGTCGCGGCCAGCGGCAGCACTTCATGACCTCAAGCTCTTGAAGGCTCGGTACTGCCGGTACCTCGACGCCAAAGACTGGTCGGCCTGGCGCAGCCTGCCGCGCAGCGCACCGTGCGCCTTGATGTCGGTCCGCCGCGACTGAGCGCGTCGCTGTCACCGTCGTCGCGTCGGCGATCTCCGTGCCCGCAGCCCTCAGCGCGGAAACGCGTTGCCGTGGTGCGGTTCCGTCGCTTCGGACGTGAAGCCGAAAGTGCGCAGGAACGCTCCCATGAGGACGTCGTACACCGGCGGCACCAGGCGGTACATCGCGATGACGGGCCGGTTGAGCAGACCCACCTGGCGCTCGCTGGACCGGTTGCGATCGGTGGCACGGACGATGGCCGACACCACCGCTGACGGTTTGACCGCCGTGGGTGGCACCCGGGGCGTGCGGCCGAAGTAATTGCTCGCGGTGTTGTAGACAGGAGTGTCGACCGGGCCCGGGTAGACGCCGTGGATTCTGATCCCTGGCATGTGGCGGTTCTCTTGACGCAATGTCCGTACCAGCCCGTTGAGTGCGAACTTGCTTGCCACATAGGCTGATTGAAACGGCGCAGCGGTCGTCCCGAGTAGCGAGCCGATCAGCACCAGGTGCCCGCGTCCGCTCTCGTGGAAGCTGTTCAGAGCGCACCGCGCCACATTCGCCGAGCCGATGAGGTTTGTCCGCACGATGCTCTCGAAGACGTCGGCGGGGACGTCCTCGAACCGGCCGAAGGCGGTGATCGCGGCCGACTGCACCACGATGTCGATCCGGCCGAAGCGGCCGGCGGCGGTGTCGAACAGCGCCTCGACCTCACCGCACACACCGATGTCGGTGGCCCGGGCCAGCACCTCGTCGGCACCCGCGGCCCGGCAATCGTTCGCGACTCGCTGCAAGGCGTCCTCGTTGCGCGCCGCCAGCACCACTCGTGCGCCACGCGCCGCGTAGCGCAGGGCGGTCTCCTCACCTATCCCGCTGGAGGCGCCTGTCACCACGACCACCTCGGACGTTGCGGCGGATTCACCCATCCTGCGCCATTACCCCCGGGAACCGGCCGAAAACTCGGCGTCACTGACGAGTTTCGTCTTTCGTTGGCTGCGCTCGGACATCCGGAGCACCTGGAGGACGCCGGTCGCGGCGACGGCCGGCCAACCACCGCGCATCGTGGCGCGCAGCGCAGCGACGACGGCAACCGGTGCGAGCAGGGCGACCGGATCGGCGCGCCGCTCCAGGACCCGGTCCAGCGCCATCGGTGTCCCGGTGGCCAGGTTCGACGCCACCACCACCGCATCCACGGCGCGGGCGCGGCGCGCGCCGACCGCGCGCAGCACAGCCAGCGCGCCCCACAGCGCGAGGGTGACGTCGTGCGCGCGATCGATCGCGCCGCGGACGTCCCGGCGGGGCCGCAGCTCCCACCCCATGGCCTCGCTGGTGCCCACGGCGCCGTCTGCCAGGCCCTCTATGAGCTCGTGCGCACTGTCCGCCGAGGACCACGCCGGCGTCCAGCCCAACGTCCCGCGGGCCTTGGACGTGTCCATCAGCGGAGTCTTGAACGCCACGTCGTACCACCCGGGTGTCAGCGCCACCACGCGGACGGCACTCAAGGCAGCGATGAGGGCCCGCACCGCCTGTGGGGGGACGGTGACGGGACGCGCGCCGACGAGGTCGGCGAGCGCAGCGGTGTCCAGCACGTCGGCCGCGATGTTGAAGGATCCGCGAGCCTGCGTCGTGATCAGCCGGACCACCGCCACGCCGACATCGTCGGCGTGGACGAACTGCAGTTCCAGCCGCCCGGGTACAGGGAGGACGGGCAGCTCCCGGCGCCGCAGCAGTTCCAAGGCGGACCTCGGCACCAGTGGGCCCAGGTACAGCGATTTGATCAGCCACGCGGCTTCGCGCTGCACCACGACGGTCGGACGGAACCGCGAGACCGTGACCTCGGGGTGGTCGCGTTCGAACCTGTCGAGGATCCGTTCGACCATCACCTTCTGCCTGCTGTAGACGGAGGTGGCCTGGCCGGTCGTGGGCCACTCCTCGGTGACCGGCGGCCCCGATCCGGGCGCGTAGATGCCGAGGCTGGACGCGTACACCAGTTGCCCCACCCCGGCGGCCGTCATGGCCTTCACAACTGCCTCGGTCCCCACGACATTCGCCCGGTACAGATAGTCCTCGTCGCGCACCGGGTGGACGGCCAACGCGAGGTGGACGACGACGTCTGCTCCGCGCAGGGCGGGTTCCAGGTCCGCGACGGCGCTGGGTGCGGAGAGGTCGACGGCGTGCCACCGAACACCCTCGTAGGGTTGGCCGCGCGTGGGGGGCCGCCGGCACACTCCCACCACCTCGGCATCGGGTAGCTGCGAGGCGAGCGCGCGCAGGACACCGGTCCCCACGTTGCCCGACGCACCGGTCACCACGATTCGCGAGGGTCGGGTTGTCGCCGGTGAGCCGGGCGGTTCAGGTGGCACGTGGATCGGCGTCCGTTCTTGTCGGTGGACGCCGCTTACCCGCGGTGCGGATCACCAAACCGAAGGCGACCCACTCCCCTACGGCGCCGGTGGCGGAGCCGTCACCGTCACCGTCGTCGTGCTGATCGTGGTGCTCGTGGTCGTGCTGGTGACCACGCTGGTCGACGTACTCGGCTCGGCCGTCGTGGTCGGTGGCGGCGTGCTGGTCTCGGTGATCGTCACCGTCTCGGTCTCGGTCTCGGCGGGCGCCTGAGTGGTCGTCGCCGGGGCGGTCGTCGCCGTCGGGGTGATCGGGGTGAGCGTGGTGGTCTCGGTGCCGTCCACCTCGTCGGAATCCGAACCGAAGACGGCCCAGACGATCAATGCCAGCAGCAGCGTGACCAGCATCCCCGCGGCGAACATCGCCGCAGGCGTGCGATACCAAGGGACCGGCTCTTCCGGAGGAGGACCGGGCGGTCGCTGACCGCCGTACCCGCCGGACGGGTCGGAGTAGTAGCCGCGGTCGTCCGGCGGGCCGTAGTTGGTCATGGCGCTCCTGTGTCGGGGTGAGGACTAGAAGACGCGGATCCAGTCGACGAGCATCTCCGCCGGATAATTGCCGCCGGCCGGCTCACGACCACCGGAGCCACCGACGGCGATGTTGAACACCGGCGCCATCGTGTAGCCCGGATCGTTGAACGGCCACTCCGGCAGGGAGTTCGACAGCACGGTGAAGAACGGCTCCATCCCGGGCACGTAGTCCTTCCAGAAGTACATGCCTTCCGGCTTCCACGTCATGCGCCAGGTATGCCAGTCCCCGTCGACGGGGTGTTTGTGCGTCTGGAACTGCGTGCCGTCCAACCGCGCGTGCACGGTCGTGCCCGACGGCCAGTCCCGGTTGCCGTACCACTCCACGAGGTCGACCTCGCCACCGCGCACGGGATTGTCGTTGAGCAACCAGAAGGCCGGCCACGCGCCGTCGGTCAGGCAGTTGAGCTTGATGCGGGCTTCCCACGTGGTCCCCACACCGCCGCGCCAGTTCCCGATGATCTTGGCGCTGGCGTACTTCTCCTGGATGTTCGCACCCGGACCGCGGGTGGCCCGGATGACCAGATTCCCGGCCCCGTCCTGGAAGACGTGCTCCTGGTCGGTGACGTAACGGCCCATGTTGTACGGCTTGTCCCACTCGACGGGGTTCCGGATGGTCTCGCGTGCCGGGACGATGAACCACGACGCGGGGTTCGGAGGCGACCCGGCCGGTCCGTTGAACTCATCCGAGAACAGGAGACCGGGTACGCCGGCCTCGGGTACACCCGGCCCGGGCGGGGCATCGCCGATCACGGGCTGGGCCCCGGCCTTGGCAACCGGGAGTGCGGCAGCCGCCACCCCGAACCCGAACATCAACATTGCGCTACGGCGATCCATGTTTGGCACCTCTGAACCGTAAACGGAGAGCATGCGTTTTCGGGTGCCAAACCCGCCGATATCCCCGACCGAGCCGAACCGGGCCGCCCCGGTACTACGGAGCCGGCGGCGCGGGCGGCGCTTCCATGGGCCGGTTGTAGGCCGATTCCACGATCGGACGCAGTTGGGCGTCCTCCACCACCTTGGATTCGTTCGACGTCCATTTCTGGGTGACCATCGGCAGGAAATAGGTCGCCGGGGCGCCGAGAATGTACGTCGCATTTCCTTCGACGAATTTTTTGTTGCCGGGGTCGTTCAACCCGATGTTGCTGTAATTGGTGTGCACGCTCTTGAGTTCGCCTTTACCGCCGACCACCTGCGAGGCGTTGCGGTTCTTTTTCGCTGTTTCGTTCGACAGATCGTTGGGGCAGTCCGCGAAGTAGTCGTATTGGCGCGCGATCACCTTCACGGTGTACGGGGTGTCGTCGGGGAAATTGTTGCCGCCGTATGCCGCCACGCAGCCACTGCCCGGGACGTTCGCGCACCCGTTGTACTTGCTCTCCAGATCACCGGTCAGAACGAATTGCACGGTGGCCGGGTCGATGTCGCTCGTCGGCCCGTAGCGCCGCAGCCAGTCGTCGGCCACCTGCGCTCCCTGGCTGTGCCCGGCCACGATCTTGGGCCCCGGATACGCATGCAGCATCTCGTTGAGCTTGTCGGCGCCCTTGTGCGTGTTGGTCGCACTCGGAAGGTTCGTGTACGGCACCTTCACCTTCACATTCGGGGAGGCGAACAATTCCCCGCGCAGCCAGTTGGACGCCAATTCGTTGAACGCGGGCGCCAGCGTCAACACCGTCGACCCACCTGGACCGGGTTGCGCCCGCGTCACCGGCGCCGCGCCCGCCGCCCCCACGACGAGCGCCAATGCGAACAGAGACGAAATCCCCACTTTGCTCGCTGATGACATTCTTCGACCCTCTCGCCGTATTTGCGGTGAGGTCTGTATATCGTGTGGCGGAACAAATGCTGGGGCGCGGTACCGAGTCGACGTCGAAACGACGCGAAAAAGTGACTGTTATTTATTGACGCAAATTCAGATTTGCGTTAGCGGAAATACGTCTCCGAGCCGGAGGGATATCCGCCGCCGGTCGTCGTGATGTGCACGTGGTCGAAATGCCCGTTACCCGACCCGCGGGGGCCGTTGGGCGTGTAGTAGACGCCCCGCCAGATGGCGTCCTGCATACCGAACCGCTCGGCGTTCTTGATCACGTACGCGACGATCTGGTTGCCGAGCGCGATGCCCTCAGCGCTGCCCGGGTTCGGGATCATCACGTCGATCGCCAGACCGTCGGGGTGCCATCTGAGGGCATCGGGGCGGACGCCGCCGATCTGCTGGATCTCGGGGAACACCGCGCTGATGGCGCGGGCGGCCAGCACCGTCTTGACCTGCAGGCCCTGCTCGGGGGCGACCCCCACCGGCAGTGCCCGGTACTGGGCGCGGTTGGCCACCTTCCAGTTCGCCACCGACACCGTCTCGTGCGGGGCCACCTTCAGGTCGGTCGGGCCGCCGATCGCTCCCGAGGCCACGACCTCCAGGTCGTACGGCGGGAGTTGCGGCAGGGGCAGTGGTACGGGGGCGGGTGCGGCGACGGTTTCGGCGCCCCGGTGCACGTCGGCGCCGGCGGCGAGCACCACGGCCGCGGGCGCCGCGAGCATCGCCAACACGAGTGATGACGACGATTTCCGGCGGTGCTCGCTGGGCTTCGAGTGCTTACCCACTCCAGCACTGTACGAAATAACCCGCGTTATGTCACGGCAAGGTCACGGAAAGGTGACGAAGCGGGCGTCAAGACACGAGATGGCCGCCTCGTCGGCGACGAGGCGGCCATCTTCCTGAGGTCCTACCAGCCCCAGTGCCCGGGCGGCGGGGCAAACGGAACCACCTTCTTGAGCTGACCCGGCGGCACATGGGTGATCTGCCCGATGTGGCCGGGCGGAGGCAGCTCGACGAAATCGCCGACGCGCGGGATCTCCGGCCCCCACCACCACTCGTCGTGGTCTGCCTGTGCGGTGCCGGCGCCGATTCCGAGCGCCACGGCTCCCATGGCACCGGCGACGGTGGCGGTCAATCCGATTTTCTTGAGATTCATACCTGGTTTTCCTTCCAGCGTTCGCACGCATCAGGATCGGTCTGCCGTCTCGTTCACCGAGACGATCTTCAGACCCGGTCACGACCCCCCGTGATGTTCATCGGTCCGCGGCGCCGACCCGTTAACAGTGCCCGGCGCGCCTACCCTCGGTTCCATGCGGCCCGCCACTGCGTTGAGCATCGTCTCGGTCATCCTGATCGTCAAAGCGATCCTGATCGGCTGGGTCACCTGGGGGCGCGCACAGCTGCTCGGAATGGAGTCGTCCGCGGGCCAGGCCGGCCTCACCATCGCCACCGTCGCGTTGGCGATCGGCGTGGTGTGCGCTGTCGCCGGGATGGTGCTGCGGCGCCGTGACCACCGCGAGGATGCCTAGTTACGGGTACTGCGGCTCGTGGAAGCGGTTGATGATCGGCAGCCGCTCGATGATCCGGTCACGCAACCGTGGCTGCTGCGGGGCGACAGGCGGCACGTACCCCGCCTGCGGCGGTGTGTACGCCGGGGCCACGGGCGCGGGCGGCACATATGCCGGTTGCGGTGCGGTGTAGGCCGGGGCGGGCGGTACGTACACGGGCGGGGCCG
>NZ_LQIU01000039.1 GCF_001499995.1 Mycobacterium sp. IS-1496 | reverse complement strand
CTGGAAAACACCGGCCGAAGCCCTCAACCAACTACTGTCCAACCCACCAGCTGTTGCATCGACCGCTTGAAACCGCCCCGGAAATCTCGCGCTGGCCGCACGTTCGGCGGAAGCGACGGGCGTTCTAAACGGTCACCAGCCGCCACAGGCCGATCAGCCCGACGACCACGATGACCCCGCGCAGCGCGTTCTGCGACAACCGGCGACCGTAGTGCGCGCCGAGGAATCCGCCGATCAGTGAGCCGCCCGCGATCAGCCCGGCGGCCGCCCAGCTGATCCGGTCGAACGCGACCACGGTGTAGGCGACGGCCGCGACGATGTTGACGATCAGCGACAGCAGGTTCTTGGCGGCGTTCATCCGCTGCATGTCCTCGGGCAGCAACGCCCCCATCACCGCGATCAGCAGGATTCCCTGGGCCGCAGTGAAGTACCCGCCGTACACGCCGACGGCGAAGGTTCCCGCCACCAGCGCCACCATCCGCGCGGCGCTCACGTGGTCGGCCGACCGTCCGCTCTCCTCGGCGCGCCGCCGCGCCCACGCCTGGATCCGCGGGCCGGCCACCACCAAGGCCAGCGCCGCGACCAACAGCACCGGCACCACCTGGATGAAGACCTTCTCCGGGAGATGCAGCAGCAGCCATGCCCCGCCCAGCGCGCCGACCAGCGAAGCGGGCATCTGCCAGCGCAGGCGGTGCCACTGCCCGCGCAGTTCGCGGCGGTAGCCCCAGGTGCCGGACACTCCCCCGGCCACCAACCCGACGGCGTTCGACATCGTCGACGTCACCGGTGGATAGCCGAGTGCGACCAGCGTCGGGAAGGTGATCAGCGTGCCCGACCCGACGATCGCGTTGATGGCCCCCGCCCCTACGCCCGCCAGGGCGATGAGGACCATGTCGACGACGGGCACCCGGGGAACCCTAGTGTGTTCCGCTCAGACCGGCCTCAGCGCACCTCATCGGCGGTCTGCGCCGGCCGCTCGACGACAGTGACCTGCGCTTCGAGCTCTCGGGGAACGTAAGCCGGGGCGCGCATGATCCGCCACGCGAGCACCAGGAAGACGGCCCATGCGACCACGATCACCGAGTAGATGAACGTCGACCACGGCCATCCGATGCCGAAGTAGTGCACCAGCTTCTGCGCGTTGGTGAGCACGATGACACCGCCCACCCCGGTGCCCAGCAGCGCCGGGCTGATCCGGCTGACCAGCCACGCGGCGATGGGCGCGGCGATCACCCCGCCGACGGCCAGCGCCGCCACCACGGCGAGGTTGTCGAAGAACTCGTCCCGCAACCCGACCAGGAAGCCCACGGACGCGGACAACGCGACCAGGAACTCCGACGCGCTGACCGAGCCGATGACCGTACGCGGCGCGGTCTTACCGCTGGACAGCAGTGTGCTGGCGGTGATCGGGCCCCAGCCGCCGCCCCCGGAGGCGTCGATGAATCCGCCGAACAGGCCGAGCGGGGTGAGGAACTTGGCACCGTGCTTCGTCCCGTTGCCGCCGATCACCGGCGGGGTGCGCAGCGAGAAGCGCAGCAGCACATATGCCCCGATGCACAGCAGGATCCCCGCCATCAGCGGCGCGGCGTCCTCGGTCGACAGCGCCGACAGCACGGTGGCGCCCAGGAAGGCGCCGATCGCGCCGGGTACCCCCAGCTTGGCGACGATCGACCAGCTGATGTTCTTGAAGCGCCAGTGCGAAATGCCGGAGGCCAGCGTGGTGCCCACCTCGGCCAGGTGCACCGCGGCGCTGGCCTGCGCGGCGGCGACACCGGACAGCACGAGCAGGGTGGAGGCGGTGACGCCGAACGCCATCCCGAGTGCACCGTCGACGAGCTGGGCACCGACCCCGACCAGGGCAACGATCAGTAGCGAACGCATGGGTCCGGCTTTCGACTTCGCGGCGCCTGGGCAAGGCGGCCTGATTCAGCAGTGGGCGCGTGTCAGGGACGCGGACAACACCACTCGTCGAATGCCATCAGCCGGCGCGACGGCCAGAAGGGCTGAAGGGCGCAGGCGTGCGAGGGTGCGGCACGGAAGGCTCGTTCAGCCACCGTCGTCCCCTCTCGTCGTCTGCTGATCCGTTCACTGTACTAGCGGGCGCGCGAGCCCCGCTTCTCGCGTACCCGGACGTTGATGCGGATCGGGCTGCCTTCGAAGCCGAAGGTCTCCCGCAGCCGCCGCTCGAGGAAACGCCGATAGCCGGCCTCGAGGAATCCGCTTGTGAACAGCACGAAGGTCGGCGGCCGTGCGGTGGCCTGGGTGGCGAACAGGATCCGGGGCTGCTTACCGCCGCGCACCGGCGGCGGGGTGGCGGCGACGATCTCCTTAAAGAACGTGTTGAGCCGGCCCGTCGGGATGCGGGTGTCCCACGAAGCCAGCGAGGTCTCCAGCGCGGGCACCAGTTTCTGCACGGCCCGGCCGGTCATCGCCGAGATGTTGACCCGCGGCGCCCACTGCACCTGCGCCAGTTCCCGGTCGATCTCCCGGTCGAGCAGATACCGGCGGTCCTCGTCGACGAGATCCCACTTGTTGAAGGCGAGCACCAGTGCGCGGCCGGCCTCGATCACCATCGAGAGCACCCGCTGGTCCTGTTCGGTCAGCGGTTGCGAGGCGTCGATCAGCACGAGCACCACTTCGGCCGCGTCGATGGCGCCGTGGGTGCGCACCGAGGCGTAGAACTCGTGGCCGCTGGCCTGGCCGACCTTGCGGCGCAGACCGGCCGTGTCGACGAACCGCCACGTCTTGCCGCCGAGTTCGATCAGCGAGTCGACGGGGTCGACCGTCGTCCCGGCGACGTCGTGCACCACCGAACGTTCGTCCCCGGCGAGCCGGTTGAGCAGCGAACTCTTCCCCACATTGGGCTTGCCGACCAGCGCGACCCGGCGCGGACCGCCGCCCCCGCCGCCGACCTCCGACACCTCGGGCAGTTTCTCCAGCACCCGGTCGAGCAGGTCGGCGACACCGCGGCCGTGGATCGCGCTCACCGACAGCGGCTCCCCGATGCCCAGCGACCACAGGGCGGCCGCATCGGCCTCGCCGCGTTCGGTGTCGACCTTGTTGGCCGCCAAGAAGACCGGCTTGCCCGACTTGCGCAGCATCCGCGCAGCCGCCTCGTCGGCGGCCGTGGCGCCCACGACGGCGTCGACCACCAGGATGATCGCGTCGGCGGTGCGCATCGCGACGGTGGCCTGATCGGCGACCAGCTGTTGCAGCCCTTTCGCGTCGGGCTCCCATCCCCCGGTGTCCTGAACGACGAAACGCCGCCCCGACCACATGGCGTCGTAGGAGACGCGGTCGCGGGTGACACCCGGGATGTCCTGCACGACCGCTTCACGCCGCCCCAGGATGCGGTTGACCAGTGTCGATTTACCCACGTTGGGCCGGCCGACGACGGCGACCACCGGCGGCGGCGCCGCCGCCTCCTCGATGGCCTCGGCGACCTCTTCGGCGCCCAGTTCCCAGTCGCGTTCGTCGACCCAGGTGCCGTCCTCCGGTGACGTCATCGCCGCACCCCTGCCCGCTGGTGCACCAGATCCTGCAGGTGCGCAACCACGTCGGTCTCCGTCATATCGCTGGTGTCGACGATCACGGCGTCGTCGGCGGCGCGCAACGGGGAGACCGCGCGGGTCGAGTCGAGGTGGTCGCGGCGCCGGACGTCGGCCAGCACGGAGTCGTAGTCGTCGGCCAGTCCGTTGTTGACGTTCTGCACGTTGCGCCGGCGGGCCCGCTCCTCGGCCGAGGCGGTGAGGAAGATCTTCACGTCGGCGTCGGGCAGGACCACGGTGCCGATGTCGCGTCCCTCGACGACGACGCTGCCCGATCCGTCGGCCAGCCTGCGCTGCAGGTCCACCAGCCGCGCCCGCACCGCGGGGACCGCCGACACCGCCGACACCGCACGCGTCACGGCGTCACCGCGGATCTCGGCCGAAACATCCTCTCCGGCAAGCACAGAGCGGTCCTCGTCGGGGTCGTAGCCGACCGCGAGCTCGACCTCGTCGACCGCGGCGGCCACCGCGTCACCGTCGGACGGATCGATGCCCGAGCGCAACACCGCCAGCGTCACGATGCGGTACATCGCCCCGGTATCGAGATAGCGGGCGCCCAGTGCGCGCGCCAAACCCCGTGACACCGAGGATTTTCCGGTTCCGGCGGGACCGTCGACGGCGATCACCGTTCCGTCAGTCACATTCCCACCGCCTTGTACAGTTCACCGATCTCCTTGCGCGTCAACGCCCGAATGCTTCCTGGCCGCTGCTCGCCGAGCGAGACCGCCCCGATGTCGGTCCGCACCAGCTCCTGCACCGGGAAACCGACCGCCGCCAACAAGCGACGAACGATACGCTTGCGTCCCTCGTGCAGGGTCACCCGGACCATCGACCGGCCGGGCAGCGCGTCGACGACCGCGAAGTCGTCGACCCGGGCGGGTCCGTCGTCCAACTCCACTCCGGCGCGCAACTTCTTACCCAGGCCGCGCGGGACGGTGCCCAGTACGGTCGCCACGTAGGTCTTCGGCACCTCGTAGGACGGATGCATCAACCGGTGCGCGAGCTCGCCGTCGTTGGTCAGCAGCATCAGGCCCTCGGTGTCCGCGTCCAGGCGGCCGACGTGGAACAGCCCCTTGTTGCCCCGCACCCGATGTTCGACGAGGTCGCCGATACAGGGCCGCCCGCGATCGTCCGACATCGTCGAGTGCATCCCGCGCGGCTTGTTGATCGCCAGGTGCACGAGCGTGTCGTCGAGCAGGATCCGACTGCCGTCGACCCGGATGTCGGCCGTGCCGGGGTCGACCCGGGTGCCGAGTTCGGTGACGATGTGGCCGTCGACCTCGACGCGGCCGTCGATGATCATCTTCTCCGCGACGCGGCGCGACGCGATTCCCGCCTGCGACAACACTTTCTGCAGCCGGACACCATCGGGTTCGGTCATCGGTCATCCTTGTCCACGTCGTAGGACATCGGCTGTCCGGTGGGTGCGGGCACGCCGCCCAGCTTCATGAATCTCGGTTCGTCGGCCAGCGTTTCGCTCAGGTCGTCGATCACGTCCACGTCGGGCAGCAGCGGGGCGATGTCGGGCAGATCGGCCAGCGAGGACAGCCCGAGCCGTTCGAGGAACAGCTCGGTCGTGGCGAACGTGACCGCGCCGGAGTCCGGATCGGTGCCTGCCTCGGTGATCAACCCGCGGGCCAACAGGGTGCGCATCACGGCGTCGACGTTGACCCCGCGGACCGCGCTGACCCGGGCGCGGGTCACGGGCTGCCGGTAGGCGACGACGGCCAGTGTCTCCAGCGCCGCGCGGGTCAGCTTGGAGCGGGCGCCGTCGAGCAGCAGCCGCTCGACGTACGGGGCGTACCGGGACCGGGTGTACATCCGCCAGCCACCGCCCGCCTCGCGGAGGTCGATGCCGCTGTCCCGGGCGGCCAGCTCGGCGGCCATCTCGGTGAGGGTGGTGACGACCCGGTAGCCGGGCTGTCCGGTCACCTCCGCCAGCTGCTCGACGGTCGCGGGGGTGTCCACGACCAGGAGCAGGGCCTCGAGCACGTTGCGCAGTTCGAAGTCGTCGAGTTCGGGGGCGGTCGCGACGTCGATGCCGAGGTTGCCGTCGGAGATCTCGTCGGTCATTGCTCTCGTTGTTCTCCCGCGTCGACGGTTGCCAGTTGTTCGTTGGTCGGCCGATCCCCGGTCCACGAAACCTGGAGCACACCAAGCGGTTCTGCCTGGTCGAATGCTACCGCCCGCGCCCGGTACAGCTCGAGCAGCGCCAGGAAACGCCCGACGATCTCGATGCCACCCTGACAGTCGGCGACCAGATCGGTGAACGTCGCCCACTGTCCGACCCCTTGCCGCTCGAGCAGGGCCAGCAAGCGCCTGGCCTGTTCGGGCACCGACACCGCCGGCGCGTGCAGGTGGTCGGTGCGCACGCTGGGCACCGGTCGCGGGGTGAAAGCCGATGCGGCGATCTCGGCGAAACGTTCCGCGTCGACGCCGAGCATGACCTCGGGCAGCAGTTCGCTGTAACGCGGCTCGAGCGACACCGCGCGCGGATAGCTGCGCAGCGCGGCGGCCTCCAGTTCGGCGAACATCACCGCGACGTGTTTGAACGCCCGGTACTGCAGCAGGCGCGCGAACAGCAGGTCGCGCACCTCGAGCAGGGCGAGGTCCTCTTCGTCGTGCACCTCGCCCGCGGGCAACAGACGGGCGGCCTTGAGGTCGAGCAGCGTCGCGGCGATCACCAGGAACGCGGTCGTCTCGTCGAGTTCGAGTTGCCGTCCGATGGCTTTGGTGTAGGCGATGAAGTCGTCGGTGACCTGGTGCAACGCGACCTCGGTGACGTCGAGCCGGTGGGCGAAGATCAGCTGCAGCAGCAGATCGAACGGACCCTCGAAGTTGTTCAGCCGAACCTGGAACCCGCTCTTGTCTGGCTGCTCGTCGTCCTCGCCGCTCACGCGCCGAACCGGTCGATGACTTCCCGTGCCAGCGCCCGGTACGCCTCGGCGCCGGCCGACTTCGGTGCCCACGTCGTGATCGGCTCGCCCGCGACGCTGGTCTCCGGGAAGCGCACGGTGCGGGTGATGACGGTGTCGAACACCAGGTCACCGAACCGTTCGACCACCCGGGCCATGACTTCCCTGGCGTTGACCGTGCGCGGGTCGTAGCGGGTCACCAGGATGCCGCTGATGTCGAGTTTGGGATTGAGCCGATCGCGGACCTTGTCGACGGTGTCGGTGAGCAACGCCAGCCCGCGCAGCGAGAAGTACTCGCACTCGGTGGGGATGATGACCCCGTCGCTGCAGGCCAGCCCGTTGACGGTGAGCAGTCCCAGAGACGGCTGGCAGTCGATCAGCACGTAGTCGTAGCGGTCGAGCACCGGGTACAGCGCCCGGCCCAGTGTCTGCTCGCGTCCGACCTCGTTGACCAGCTGGATCTCCGCGGCGGACAGGTCGATGTTGCTCGGCACCAGATCGAGGCCGTTGACGCGGGTCGTGATCAGCACCTCGTCGATCGACACCCGCGGTTCGACCAGCAGGTTGTGGACCGTGTGGTCGAGTTCGTAGTGCGGGACGCCGAGCCCGGCCGACAGCGCACCCTGTGGGTCGAGGTCGACCAGCAGCACGCGTCGGCCGTACTCGGCGAGGCTGGCGCCGAGGTTGATGGTCGAGGTCGTCTTGCCGACGCCGCCCTTCTGATTGCACATCGCGATGACCTTGGCCGGTCCGTGTGTGCTGCGCGGTGCGGGTTCGGGTGTCGAGCGGAACGGCCGTCCGGTCAGGCCCGTCGCCACCGGCGCGTCGGCACCTGCGGCGTCATCGGTCATGCCGGACCGCCGCAGGCCGGGCACTCCACACGCAGGGCGAACATCCGGTTGAGTTTAACGTCGCGGGACCGTCGATACCGGCAGACCCGCAGACGACTTGCCGCTGCCGCGGGCGGCGTGCCTGCCTCCCGCCGTGGCCTCGGTGATGCCGAAGCGGTGGTGCACGCGGATCAGGGGCGCCGGAGCCCACCAGTTCGCCGGGCCCATCACGTGCATGAACGCCGGCACGAGGACGAGCCGGACCAACGTCGCATCCATCAGCACCGCGACGGTGAGCCCCAGCCCGAGCATCCGCATGAACGAGACCTCGGCCGCGATCAGCGCCGCGAAGGAGATCGACATGATCACCGCCGCCGCGGTGATCACCCGGCCGGTGCGGGCCAGCCCCAGGGCGACCGCCTCGTCGTTGGCCGCCCGGGTGCGGTCGGAGGCCAGCCAGTACTCCCGGATGCGCGCCATCAGGAAGACCTCGTAATCCATCGACAGCCCGAACGCGATGCAGAACAGCAGCACGGGGACGGCGACACCGATGGTGCCGGTGCTGGTGGTGCCCAACGCCGAGAGGTGTCCCTGCTGGAACACCCATACCAGGGCCCCGAAGGCCGCGGTGAGCGAGAGCACGTTGAGCACCACCGCCTTCACCGGCAGCACCACGCTGCCGGTGAGCAGGAACAGCAGCACCAGAGACGTGAGCCCGATGATGCCCAGCACCAACGGCATTCGCGACACCACGGCGGCGACGATGTCGCGGTTGCTCTGGGCGGTGCCGGTCAGCAGGACCTCACGGCCGTCCGGGCCGGGTACGTCGCGCAGCGCGTCCAACTGGGCCTCGGACTCCGCCGAATCCAGCGGAGCAGAACTGGCGACGGTGAGGTAGGCACTGCCGTGCGCCGTTCCCGTCGGCGCCGACGGCGGGCCGGTCTGACGTCCGGCGGCGAAGGTGCCCGCAGGCGAGGACACCCACGGCACGTCCGGCGCCCGGGACAGTTCGGCGGCGAACTCACCGAGCGCGGCCGGGGCGAGGCCCGTGACGTCGGGAAGGACGACGGTGACGGTCGTGGCCGAGTCGGCGGTGAACTGGGTGCGCAGCAGGTCGCCGACCCGGTGGGCGTCCGCGGTCGGCGGCAGCACACGGTCGTCGGGGAAACCCCACCGCGCGTCGAGGAAGGGGGCGCCGAGCAGGAGCAACACGGCCACCACGGCGACGCTCAACGCGGCGCCGCGGCGCGTCACCACCCGGGCGGTGCGGTACCAGAAGGTTCGCTCGACCGGACGGGGTGCGGGCGGCGGCCTGCGTAGGAGTCGCCGCAGGAACCGCCGCACGTCGAGTGCGTCGAGGCGGTCACCGAACAGCGTGATGACCGCCGGGGTGACCACGAGCGCGGCACACGATGCGAACACCACCACGGCGACACCGGCGTAGGCGAACGATCTGAGGAAGTACATCGGGAACAGGGCCATCGGCAGCATCGACAACCCGACGATCACCGCGGAGAAGACCACGGTCCGCCCGGCGGCTGCCATCGTGCGCATCAGCGCGTCCTCGCCGGATGCGCCGGATGCGCCGGATGCGAGTTCGTCGCGGTAGCGGCTCAGGATGAGAAGCGTGTAGTCGATCGCCAGCGCCAGGCCCATCGCCACAGCGAGGTTCAGCGCGAACACCGACACGTCGGTCAGCATCGTGATCCCGCGCAGCACGGCCATCGAGCCGACGATGGCGAGTGCGCCGACCGCCATGGGCAGCATGGCGGCGAACAAGCCGCCGAACACCCAGACCAGGACCAAGAAGCTCAGCGGAAGGGCGAAGGTCTCCATCGCCAGCAGGTCTTTCTCGGTCTGCGCGTTGATCTGGGCGTTCACCGCGGCGACGCCACCGGCACGCACCGTGACACCGCCGGTGTCGCCGGTGACTGCGGTGGACAGTTCCTCGGCCCGGGCGGCCGCGTCGCTCTCGTCGCCTTCCAGACCCGCGATGACGAGCGCCGTCGTCCCGTCGGCGCTGACGAGTTCACCCGCCGTACCCGGGGGCGCCCCCCACGGCGCCTCCACGTACCCCACAGCCGGGGACGCCTCGAGCGTGTCGACGATGTCCGCGCCGGCCGCCGCGCCCGCCCCGGTCATTGCGCCGTCGAGCGCCGTGACGGTCAGCAGCAGCTGCATCTCCGGCCGGTCGAAGGTGTCGGCCAGGATCGCCGACGCCCGCGCCGAATCCGATTCCGGATCGCGGAAACCCCCGCCGGACAGGCTGCCCGCGACCGGAATCCCGAAGACGGCGCACCCGATCAGCACCACGACGGCTGCGGCGAGGACGCGCTTCGGCGCGGCGATCGCCAACCGGGTCACGGCCTGCAACACGGCGACTCAGCGGATCAGCGCGGGCGTGCGATCCAGCTCGTCGGCGATGTGCCTGGCGACGTGCTGCGACTGCTTGGCCACATAGGAGATCAGGCCCGGCCGCGAGAGGAACCCGACGAACCGCAGTCCGGGGGCGGGCGCGGCGGCGCCGCACGACCGCGGAAGCCCCCTGTCGTCGAGGACCCCGAGGTGACCGACCATGGCGTCGAGGCCGCGGGTGTAGCCGGTCGCGCAGATCACCGCGTCCGGCCGCAGGCGTCTGCCGTCGACCAGGTGCACGGCGTGACCGTCGAACCGATCGACGGTGGGGACCACCTCGAACTTCCGGGCACGGATCGCGCGCACCACCTCCCGGTCGACGATGACGGGTGCGCGGCCGAGGCGTTTACCCCTGGCGAAGACGCCCTCCGAGGGTGTCGGGAGGCCGTACTCGGCCAGGCTTCCGACGTCGATGCGCTGCCCCACCCGCGAGACGGCGTCGGCCAGCCAGGTCGGCGCGTCGAACAGCGGCGACGCGAGGTAGTCGGACGGAAGACCGCCGGGCAGCGCCCGGATCATGATGTGCGGCGCGGTGCGGACGGCGAGCCAGGCGCACAGCGCGCCTCCGGTCGCGACGTCGTGCACGATCTCCATCGCCGACGACCCGGCTCCGACGACCAGTACCCGCTTACCCGCGTACGGCCGCGGATTGCGGTACTGCGAGGAGTGACTGATCTCGCCGGAGAACGACTGCATCCCCGGCCATTCCGGGATCCGGGGGCTGTGTTCGTATCCGGTCGCCACCACCACCTGCCGCGCGGTGAGGTCACCGGTCGACGTACTCAGGCACCACCCCGCAGGGTGCCGGTCGATGCGGTCGACGGTCGTGCCCAGCAGCAGCTCGATGCCGTCCTCGTGGGCGTGCCGGTCGAGGTGGGCGACCACCTGATCACGGGTGGGGAACGCTCCGGTCCCCTTGGGATACGGCCGGTTCGGCATGTGCGAGGTGCGTCTGCCGGTGTTGAGTCTGAGCCGGTCGTAGCGCGCCTTCCACGAGGATCCGACGTGATCGGCGCGGTCGACGAGCAGCGGGCGCAGGCCTCTGTCCCGCAGACTCAGCGCGGCGGCGACACCTGACGGCCCGGCTCCGATGACGACGACCCCGTGATCGCGCATCGCCGTCACCTCCTGCCGCGCAACGCGGCCAGTACGGCGCCGGTGGAGGCCCGGCCGCCCACGGTGATGCGGACACCGCCGTCGGCGCAGTGTTTGACCCGGACGCCGTCGGCGCCGTCGAAGACCTCCTGCCACGGACGGTCACCGACGGGCACGTACACGAAGTTCGCGTGCCCGTCGATGCTCGTGACGCCCATCGACCGCAACCTCAGGCGCAGGGTTCGGCGCTCCGACGTGATCATGCGGATCCGTTGTCGCAGTTCGTTTTCGGCCCGGTAGGACGCGGCGACCGCCACGAGGCCGGTGCTGGCGATCCCGAACGGGAGCTGCATCGCCCACAGTTCGGCGGTCAGGCCCCAGGAACCGATGCCGTATCCGATGCGCAGTCCCGCCAGTCCGTAGGCCTTCGAGAAGGTCCGGAGAACCAGGACGTTGGGGAACCGCTCGATCAGGTCGACGGCGTCGATGCGCCACTGTGGCGCGACGAACTCCACGTAGGCCTCGTCGAGGATCACGATGGTGTCGGCGGACAACCGGGTCAGGAAACTCTCGAGCGCCGCGGCACTCTCGACGGTGCCGGTCGGGTTGTGCGGCCGGCAGATCACGACGAGCCGGGCACCCACCGCAGCGTCCGCCATCGCGTCCAGGTCGTGGTGGCCGTCGCCGAGCAGCGGGACCTTCTCCACCTGGAGTCGGGTCATCGCCGAGGCGATGGTGTAACCCTCGAACGTCGGCACCGGCAGGACGATTCGGTCCCCGGGCGAGGTGAACGCGTGCATGACCTGGACCAGCACCCCGGTCGCCCCTGCCCCGACGACGACCTGCTCGTCGGGTACGGCGATGTGGCCGGCGATCAGGTGCCTCAGGGACTCCGGGAGGAACTCGGGATATCTGTTGACCGCCTGGATCGACTCGATCATCGCCGTTGTGACGGCCGGCAGCGGCGGGAACGGATTCTCGTTGAGCGACAACGCCATCGGATCCACCGCCGTGGGCAGCGCGAAGATCGCGGGCGGCACCGGCCCCGGTGCCGACGACGCGGGGCCCGGTTCGGCGACGAGGGTCATGCTGTTCGACCGCCCCACCGCACGGCCGCGGCGCCGGCGAAGTCACCGGCGTGGGCGAACGCGGCCATCAACACCGTGTCACCGCGCTTGAGCTGGCCGTCGCCGATCGCGCGGTCCAGGTTCATCGGAATCCCCACCGCGAACAGGTTTCCGCATTCGTCGAAGGTGTCGCGGTGACGTTCCTTCGGCAGCTCCAGCGCATCGCGCCAGTTGCGCAGGAACACGCGGTTGGGCTGGTTGGTGACGAACAGGTCGAGTTCCTTGGGCTTGATCCCCAACCGGTCACACACCGCGTACGACACCTCGGGCACCTGGCGGTTGCCGCGGGCCAGCACCTTGGTGATCTTGGCCTCGGTGAACCCGATGCAGCCTTCCCCCGGCCCTGGCTGCCACCACTTGCGGAACGGTTCGATCGAGATCGTCATATCGCCGGCGTACTCGCCGTAGGTCCGGCACTCCACGTCGAGCACGGGCGACTCGTCGGACAGGGTGACCAGACCGACGGCGGCGCCGTCGCCGGGCACACACGATTGGGCCTTTTGCCGGGTCAGGGGCTGATCGAAGATCTGCCCGGCGGCGTTCTGTGCCAACGCGATCAGCGCGGTGCGCCCTTCACCGGCCAGTATGAGCGTGCGGGCCAGCTGCAGCGCGAGGATGAACGCCGCACACCCGCCGTTGTGCAGGTCGATCACCGTGCGCGGCTTCATCCCGAGACGATGCGCCATACCGCCGCCGCCGCCGTAGAACGGCATGTCCGGCATCTGCGTGTGGGTGATCAGGATGTCCACGTCGGCGATCGTGTCGTGGCCGTGCCGTTGCACCAGACCCGCGGTCGCGCGTTCCACCATGTCGATGGCCGTCTCGTCCTCGGCCACGTGGTGTCGGAACTTCGGCGCCCGGAACATCAGGTGCTCACGGAGTTCGTCGGCGCTCGCAAAATCGGCGTAGTACTTAGCGCTGACGGGGTCGCCGGGAAGATAGGTCGAGACGTCGACCAGGCTGACAGTCATCTCGGGCCCTCAGTCCATCCAGGCCGGTTTGATCGGCAGGCCGTGGTGATGGCGGTACTCGGCGATCGCCTTCAGGTTCTTCAGTTCGAGCAGGTGCCCGGCCCCGAACATGTCCCAGAAGTCACCCACCCACACCGGCCGTTCCGGCGGGGCCGTCTCCGGGTAGGGGTTCTTGTCGTAGAACGGGTGGTGGCAATTCGTCCACAGCACGACCGAGCCCGGCTTGTCGAGGACGACCCGTGCGTCGACGACGCGCATCAGGTAGATCATCCACAGGTGCCTGCCCTGGTCCCAGGCGCAGTGGTAGTCGACCGTCCCGGCCTCCCGGTTGGCCACTGTCCTGGTGTAGATCTCGGTCTCGGAGCCCAGGCGGTCCCATGCCAGCCACAGCCCGTCCTCCTCGGTGGGTTGGAACCCCCGCAGGCTGTATGTCCACTCCTCGAGGCTCCGCGTGTCGGAGAGGTAGTCGAACAACTGGTCCGGTGGACAGTCGACGTAGCTGTTGACCGTGCAGAAGTCGCCGAACACCTCGTCATGCGGGTAGACCGACCGCATCATGTCCATGATGATCGGGGTGGCCTTCTCCCGCGGCGACGTCTCGATCCGGACCACACCGTCGATCGGCCCGGTGCTACCGGTGTGGGTGACGATATCGTCAAGCGCTGGCAGGGACATCGATCGGTTCCTCCTCGTGGACGGCGGTCGGGGTGGGGGCGGTCGATCGGGCGACCGCCAAGAACGGTGCGAAGGGCGGCATCTCGTCGGCCGAGCACTCGACCGAGACCACCGAGGGGCCGTGGGTGTCCAGTGCCGAGGCGAGCGCGCCGGCGAGTCCGGCGACGTCGGCGACATCCACCGACGGCATGCCGGGGAACATGGCATCAAGCCCCGCGCCGAGGCGGCTGGGCGCGAACCTGTTGTAGCTGTACGTACCGCCGTAATAGAGCTGCTCGCGCGTCACGCACATCCCGTGGGCGTTGTTGTTGAACAGCACGAAGGTCACCGGCAACCGGTGCTGGATCGCCGTGTGCACCTCGAGACCGTGCATGAAGAAGGATCCGTCACCGGCGATGACCACCGTGCGTCTGCGCCGGCCGAACGCCACGCCGATCCCGGCGCCGAAGCTGTAGCCCATCCCGCCCATGCCCAGCGCCACGATGAACCTGCCCCGCCTGCGGACGGGAAGGTGGTGAACGGCTGCGGCGCCGGTGTTCCCGGCGTCGACGACGATGTCGACCTCGGCGGGCAGCAGCCGATCGAGGGCCTTCATCGCGTCGCGGTAGCGCACACCGTCTCCGTCGAAGTCCGGGGGCGACAACTCTTTCCGCGGAATCGTGTCGGCCACCCGCAGTCCGCGCGGGCGCCCGTGCCCGATCAGCCCGCGGGTCAGTTGCGGCAGCGACGCACGCAGATCGTCGCTGTGGATGTGGGTGCACGGGACATAAGGCGGCGCCGAACCGATCGACAGGGTGCGGGTGCCGGCCAGCGCGGTGTCCAGGTTCGCCCGCGCCGTCACCGGCAGGCGCGTCCCCACCAGCAGACACATCGCGCTGTCGCCGATCGCCTCGGCGGTGCCGGGGTGACCCATGACGCCGGTGACGCCGACCGCCGACGAGGAGCCCATACCAGGCGTCCCTGCTGCGTCCTTCGCATCCGGGGTGACGGCCACCCGCGCGCGCAGAACGGCCCGCAGTTGTTCGAGTTCTGCGCGGGCGTCGTCGCGGATCACCTGCTCGCCCACGACGATGGTGACGGGTCCGTCGACCTTGCGGAGCGCGCGGGCGATCGGATGCGGATCGCCGATCTGCCTCGACATCCGGAAACCTCCGGTGCGCTCGGCCGGGCGCCGGCCGGCGAGCACGGCCTGCTGGATGTCCTTCGGCAGCAGAAGAACCGCCGGCCCGCCGGAGAAGGCGGCCCGTACGGCACGCGGCAGCGCGGTGAGGATGTCGGCGGGTTCGGTGATCCGCTCGCAGAAGACCGACACCGCGGAGAACAGCGCGACGGCATCCAACGACCCGTTGCGCCCGCTGGTGTCCTGGAAGCTACCGCGGCCGTCGAGCGTCAGCGGCGGCTGACCCACCAGGGCGAGCACGGGCACACGACTGGCCAGCGACTCTCCCAACCCGGGAACCAGGTTGAGTGAACCACCCCCCGAGGTCGCCATGACGACACCGAGGCCGGCGCCGCTGCGGCTGTACCCATCGGCCATGGCGGCCGCCGAGAACTCGTGCTTGGCCAGGACCGCGGTGACGTCGCGGTGGAAGTGGGCGGCGTCAAAGACGTCTTCGATGTTGGCGCCGTCGACTCCGAAGAGATACCTGACCCCACCGCCGGCCAGATAGTCGACGATGTGGTCCACCACGCGCGAGCGGGGAGCCCCACCGACCGCACTGCCCTCCATCACGAGCCCCGCTTTCTTCGCCACCCCGCGCGGACCGCGGCCCCATAACGCCAATCGCCTTCTATGACTGAGATACGTTACGCCGTACCCGAAAGGTTCAACGGCACTCGCGCGCGATATCTGACGGATCTTTTCTTTATCAACGATGGGGTGGTTCCACGCCACATCGACGATCCTCGTTACCTGCCGATTTCGGATTCCTGGCAAATTCCCGAGCCCGGAATTCGTCGTCGGCTCCGACCTCCGTGGGGACGCCGTCCCGACGAACGCACGACAGTCGCCG
Organism: Mycobacterium sp. IS-1496; assembly: GCF_001499995.1. Lineage (GTDB taxonomy): Bacteria > Actinomycetota > Actinomycetes > Mycobacteriales > Mycobacteriaceae > Mycobacterium. The sequence continues at coordinate 16,358 of NZ_LQIU01000039.1, read as the reverse complement.
ATGCGACTGCGCACAGTCATAGCAACGAACAACCTCCCAAACCCGTTCGACGTCGACGCGTCGGACGCGACACCGGGAGTCCGGGCTCTGCCCGTCCCCCGTCCTCCGCGACAGTGCCCATCTTCGCTGCTGGGGCTCGCGCGAAGCGGATCTTCACGAGCACATGGCCGCCACACCGAGCGCAGCAAGCTCTCCCAAGACGGCGGACCCGCGTGGTGCCCCAACCCGATCGAGTTCGACGCCACCCTTGCGCCCGCAAAGGTGGTGTATGGCGCATACCCGCGCCCAGTTCGCGACCCGAGCGTAGCGTGACCATTGCGGTTCTCCGGATCGCTGCGCCACCTCGCAAACTGACCTTGTACCGCATAATGGTTCTGACACACGCATTGTCCACCGCATACGTTAATGAAATGAAATACGCTATGAATTGCGACTTACAAAGAAGTCAATTACAGATTTGTGAACACCTTTTCGGGGATCGAATGCCGATCATGACGGCGCAAATACGACTTCGCCCCCTTCAGAGGACCCGGCCACCGGGGCCGTCGCCCCGGCGACTGTCGGCACAGGTGACCCGTCGTCGACGCGGTGGTCGCGGTCGTCGCGGGAAACCCCTCCCGAAGGCGACCGACCAGCGCGAACGCAGATCAGGCGAATCGCCTGCCGATGGGACGCGTGCCGGGACACGCTTGGACCTCAGACAATCGGCGGCGACACGGGAGCGGTGATGCGAACACGTGGAACTCCATCGGTGACTGCGCACAGCAAACGCATGATTTCCTCACTGTTGTGGGTGCGCAAACACTCCCCGGCGCCACCGGACGCCACCCGCTCGACGAGCCTCGACGCGCCGCGCGGCGCAATTAGGCCGCTTCGTGGAAGTGAGGGATCGCCGTGGTGAAGCCGAATTCGACCACCACTCCGGCTGCGTTACTACGTGCCGCAAGAGCCGCAGCCGACCCGGTCGGGTTCTTCACGAGCCGCGCCGCCGACCAACGCCCCTTCGTGCTGCACTTCCCCGGACTGGGTCGGGTCGTGTTCCACGGCACGGCCGACGCGGCGCGGGAACTCTTCACCGCGCCATCACAGTCGTGCCGCGCACCGCTGCCCAACCCCATCGAGCCGGTGGTCGGGGCGGCCTCGTTGATCTTGCTGTCCGGTGAGCGACACCGCCGCGAACGCGCCCTGCTGACTCCGGCGCTCCACGGCGAACAGGTGAAGAGATACGCCGATGTCATCGCCGCGGCAGCGTCTCACCAGACACGCGCGTTGCAGCCGGGACAATCGTTCGACGTCTACGACCTCGCCGTCGACATCACCCTGGACGTCGCCATCCGCGTGGTGTTCGGCGTCGCCGATCCGGCCCGGCGCACGCTGTACACGAGCGCGGTCAAGGATCTGCTCGCCGCCAACACCGCGCCGCTGATGCTCGTGCCCGCACTACGCCGCGACCTCGCCGGCGTCGGGCCCTGGGCGAAGCTGCTGCGGCTCCGCGACGACCTCGACCGGATGCTGTCGGAGGACATGGCGACGCGCCGACCATCCGCCTCGTCCGGCCCGGACATGCTCGATCTCCTGCTGTCGGCCACCGACGACGCCGGACGCGGACGCACCGACGCCGAGACGCTCGACCAACTGCGCACCCTGCTCGCAGCCGGTCACGAGACCACCGCCTCGTCACTGACCTGGGCGCTCTACCATGTGCACCGCGACCAGACGGTGCGTGCCCGGCTCGTTGCCGAATTGGCCGGATGCGCAACGCCTTCGGAGATCGCCGCACTGCCGTATCTCGGCGCGGTGGTCAAGGAGGTCCTCCGGATGCACCCACCGGTTCCCATCGTGCTCAGACGGCTGACCCAACCGCTCACCGTCGCCGGGGTGACCCATCCGGCCGGACGGGTGGTCGGCGTGGCGCTGCACGCGCTGCACTTCAATCCGGCCATCTGGTCCGCACCGCACCGGTTCGACCCGGACCGATTCCTGACCCGCCGCCCCACTCCGTTCGAGTACGCACCGTTCGGCGGCGGGTACCGGCGCTGCATCGGAGCCGCGTTCGCCACCTCGGAACTGGCGATCGCGCTCGGGACGATCCTGTCCGAGCTCGAACTGCGGATGCCGCTGCGGGAGGACGCCGCGAGCCCCCCGCGCAGCGTCGCGCGCGGTATAGCGGTCGCGCCCGCGGCGACGATCAGGCTCGACGTGACGGCGCGTCGGAATCCGTGCCCGCCGTGATGTCGGGCAACGTGTGATCGCGATACCGTTCGCGCAGAGCGGTTTTCAGCAGTTTACCGGTGGCGGTGTGCGGCAGTTCGTCGACGACGACAACGTCGTCGGGCAACCACCACTTCGCGACCTTGCCTGCGAGGTCGGCGAGTAGTTCCTCCCGGTCGACCCGCTGACCCGGGCGCGGCACCACCAGCAGCAGCGGGCGTTCGTCCCACTTCGGGTGCGGGATCCCGATGACCGCTGCCTCGCCGACCGTCGGATGTGCCATCGCGGCGTTCTCGAGGTCGATGGAACTGATCCACTCACCCCCGGACTTGATGACGTCCTTGGCGCGGTCGACCAGGTGGACGTAGCCGTCGGGGTCGATCGTGGCGACGTCCCCGGTCGGGAAGAACCCCTCCGGGTCGAGCTTGTCGCCGCCTTCGCCCTTGAAGTAGCCGCTGGCGATCCACGGGCCCCGCACGTGGAGATGCCCGAACGCCTTGCCGTCCCACGGCAGCGCCCGGCCGTCCTCGTCGACGATCTTCAGGTCGACGCCCCACACGCCGCGGCCCTGTTTGAGCTTGACCGCGGTCTGTTCCTCACGCGGCAGCCCGGCGTGCTTGGGCAACAACCTGCTGATGACGCCGATGGGGCTCGTTTCGGTCATTCCCCAGCCCTGTAGCGCGGTCGCGCCGAATTCCCGTTCCAGGCGTTCGAGCATCGACTGGGACAGTGCCGCACCGCCGACGCCGGCCGACTGCAGGCCCACCTCGTGCGCGTCGATCTCGGGGTGCTCGTCGAGGTAGGCGAACAACATCGTCCACACCGTCGGCACACACGCCGCGAAGGTGACCCGCTCGCGGCGCATGAGGTCGTAGACGCTCTCGCCGTCGAGGTGCGGACCGGGCAGGACGAGTTTGGCGCCGGTCATCGCCGCGGCGTAGGGCGTGCCCCACGCGTTGGCGTGGAACATCGGCACGACCATGAGGAGCGTGGTGCCGCTGTGGATGTCGAAGGTGTCGCGGGACAGTTCCATCAAGGCGTGCAACACCGTCGAACGGTGCGTGTACAACACCCCTTTCGGGTTGCCCGTCGTCCCCGAGGTGTAGCACAGCGACGAGGCGCTTCGCTCGTCGAATACCGGCCACACCGATTGTGTCGACTGGACCCCGACCAGATCGTCCCAGCACAGCAGGTTCGGCACGTCGATCTTCGGCATACTGGCGCGATCGGTCATCGCGACGAAGCTTTCCACCGTGTTCAGTTGCGGGGCAAGGCGTTCGACGAGCGGAGCGAACGTGGTGTCGAAGAACAGTGCGCGGTCCTCGGCGTGGTTGACGATGTAGGCGATCTGTTCGGGGAACAGCCGGGGATTGACGGTGTGCAGCACCGCCCCGACGCCGGACACGCCGTAGTACATGGCGAGGTGCCGGTCGCTGTTCCAGGCGAGTGTGCCGATCCGGTCACCGGCGGTGACACCCAGTTCGGCCATCGCGTTGGCGACCTGTTTGGCGTGGTCGCGCAGCTCGCTCCACGTGCTCCTGCGGATCGGCCCCTCTGGCAGCCGCGACACGATCTCGGTGTCGGCATGGAACGTGGCCGCATGCTCGATCAACGACGAGATCAGCAGCGGACGGTCCTGCATCAAGCCGTCCATGACGCCTCCTCCCGCACGATCGTGGCACCGATGCTGCAGGAGAAGGCGGTTACCACGGAAACCGGCAGATCACCGGGCCCGCGGATGGGCTCCGGCCCACACCTCGCGCAGCGCGTGCACCGTCACCATGGTGTAGATCTGCGTCGTCGTCACCGAGGCGTGCCCGAGGAGTTCCTGCACGACGCGCACGTCGGCACCGCCGTCGAGCAGATGTGTCGCGAACGAGTGCCGCAACGTGTGCGGGGACACCGCGGCGGTGATCCCGGCCCGCTCGGCGGCGTCCTGAAGCACCTGCCACGCGCTCTGCCGGGACAACCGCCCACCCCGCGCGTTGAGGAAGATCGCCGGCGTACCCCTGCCGCGGCGTGCGAGATCCGGCCGCCCCCGCACGAGATAGGCGTCCAGCGCACTCACGGCCGGGCGGCCGATCGGCACCAGCCGCTGTTTGCCGCCCTTACCCCGCAGCAGCACCGAGCGCGCTTGCGTGTCGACGTCGTCGAGGTCGAGACCCACCGCTTCGGAGATGCGCGCGCCGGTGGAGTACAGCACCTCGAGGAGTGCGCGATTGCGCAGCGTCAGGGGGCCGTCGGTCTCGCTGTCGCCCCCGGCTCCGTCGAGGAGTGCGAGGACCTCGTCGATCGACAGGCTCTTGGGTAACCGCCGGCCGGGAGTGGGCGGTTTGACCTCCCGGGCGACGTCGATGTCGGTCAGCCCCTCGGCAGCGGCGAAGCGGTGCAGACCCCGGACCGCGATCAACGACCGGGCCGCCGACACCGCCGACAGCGCCTGCGCCCCGGTGTCGGGATCGCCGCGACGCAGGGCGACCAGGAAGTCGCTGACATCGGGTTCGGTGACCTGTGCGAGGTCCTCGATTCCACGGGCGGTGAGGTGCTCGGCGTAGCGGCGCAGATCTCTGCGATAGGAGCTCAGCGTGTTCGCGGCCACGCCGCGCTCGATGGTCAGGTGGTCGAGATAACCCTGCAGCTGATCGTCGAGCACCGACCGTCGAACAGCTGAGGTGGTCATCAGTGACCTTTCCGCCGGGCGAAGGCTCGTGGCCGGTCGGTCCACTCCGCGTCGACCGGGCGCAGCGACTCGGCGTCCCCGAGCGCGTGCACCGCCAGGATTCCCGCTACCGCAATCGAATTGACGATCTCTCCGGACAGCACCATACGGACGGCCTCCGACAGCGGCACCCGCTTGACGATCAGGTCGGCTTCCTCGTCGTGCGCCTCGGGCCGGTCGATCTCGCGCAGGTCTGTCGCGAGGAAGACCCGTACGCTCTCGTCGCTGAACCCTGGCGCGGAATCGAGGTCGACGAGGACGCGCCACTGCGCCGCCGACAGGCCGGCTTCCTCCTGCAGTTCCCGCGCCGCGGTCAGGTGAGGCGGCTCGCCGCCCATGTCGAGCAGCCCAGCGGGCAGTTCCCACAACCGACGGCCGAGCGGGTGACGGTACTGGTAGACCAGCGCGATGTTGCCGTCGTCGTCGACCGCGGCGATCGCCACCGCACCGTAGTGCTCGACGACCTCCCGGCGGGCGGTGTTCCCGCCCGGCATCCGCACCTCGTCGGCGCGTAACGCGAAGATGTTGCCGACGTAGACGGTCTCACTGGTGACGATCTCGAAATCGTGCTCAGCCACGGGACGCGGGTTCTTGCAGCAGCTGCCCGGCCGACCTGTCTGAGTTCTCGTTGTGTTCCACACCGTTGGACCGCTGCTCGGGAATCTCCACCGGCAGCCGCTCGGCGGCCTTGTAATCCAGCGCCGCCCCGATGAAGGCGGCGAACAGCGGGTGCGGACGGGTGGGCCTGCTCTTGAGTTCCGGGTGCGCCTGCGTGCCGACGAGGAAAGGATGCTTGTCGGCGTCGTATTCGACGAACTCGACCAGATGGCCGTCGGGCGAGGTACCCGAGAACCGCAGGCCGCTCTCGGCGATGCGGTCGCGGTAGCTGTTGTTGACCTCGTAACGGTGCCGGTGGCGCTCGGAGACCTCGGTCGCCTGATACGCCCGTGCGACGATCGAGTCTTCTTGCAGCACAGCCGGATACGCGCCCAACCGCATGGTGCCGCCCAGATCCGCCTCGCCGGCCACGGCGTCACGCTGGTCGGCCATCGTCGAGATGACCGGATCCAGGGTGTCCGGATCGAACTCGGCGGAGTTCGCGCCGGTGATGCCGACCGAGCGGGCCGCCTCGATCACGATGCACTGCAATCCGAGGCACAGGCCGAGCACCGGCAGGCCCCGCTTGCGGGCGTAGGTGATGGCGCCGATCTTTCCCTCTATCCCCCGGATGCCGAACCCGCCGGGGATCAGCACCCCGTCGACGTCGGCCAGTGCCGCGGCCGCGCCGCCGTCGAGTTCACAGTCGTCGGAGGCCACCCACCGCATCTCGACCTTGGCGTGGTGCGCGAACCCGCCCGCGCGCAGCGCCTCGGTGACCGACAGGTAGGCGTCGGAGAGGTCGATGTACTTGCCCACCAGGGCGATCCGGACCGTCTCGTGCGGTTCGTGCACCCGCTTGAGCAGGTCGTTCCACTGTGTCCAGTCCACATCGCGGAACGGCAGGTTCAACCGCCGCACCACGTAGGCGTCGAGCTCCTCACGGTGCAGCACCTTGGGGATGTCGTAGATCGACGGGGCGTCCGGCGTCGAGATGACGCCGTCGATGTCGACGTCGCACATCAGCGCGATCTTGTTCTTCAGCGCCTCCGGCACATCCCGGTCGCAGCGCAGGATCAGTGCGTCCGGTTGGATGCCGATGCTGCGCAGCGCGGCGACCGAGTGCTGCGTGGGCTTGGTCTTGAGCTCACCGGAGGGCGCCATATACGGCACAAGCGAGCAGTGCAGGAAGAAGCAGTTCTCGCGGCCGACTTCGTGGCGCACCTGACGGGCGGCCTCGAGGAACGGCAGCGATTCGATGTCACCCACCGTGCCGCCGACTTCGGTGATCACCACGTCCGGGCGGTTGCCGTGCTCGTCCGGTGCGGCCATCGCCAGGATGCGGCTCTTGATCTCGTCGGTGATGTGCGGGATCACCTGCACGGTGTCGCCGAGGTACTCGCCGCGGCGTTCCTTGGCGATCACCGACGAATAGATCTGGCCCGTGGTCACGTTCGCGGACCCCGACAGGTTCCGGTCGAGGAACCGTTCGTAGTGGCCGACGTCGAGGTCGGTCTCGGCGCCGTCCTCGGTGACGAACACCTCACCGTGCTGGAACGGGTTCATGGTGCCGGGATCGACGTTCAGGTAGGGGTCGAGCTTCTGCATCGTCACCTGCAGGCCCCGGGCGGTCAACAACTGTCCGAGACTCGAGCCCGTCAGACCCTTGCCCAGGGAGGACACGACGCCACCCGTGACGAAGAGGTGCTTCGTGGCCGTTTGCGGATGCTTGCGTAGCGCGGGCAAGAACAACCTCCGTGACGACGGGCAGGGCTTACTTTTCTAGGCTTTGTCCTAGCTTTGGGGCCTGCCGACCCACGGAACCCCACCTTAACACCGACTCCGACAGGTCGTCGGTGGCGCGCCGGGCCTCACTGGGCGAGGGTGACGGCCCCCGCCCCCTGCCCGACTCCGTACTGGCCCGGCCGGGCGCCGCCGATCAGATCGGCGAGCGCGAGCACCGTGGTGATCCGTCCCGATTCGACGTTCACGTCGTCGACGGTGCTCACCGCACTGGCCAACGCCGTGTCCGACCTCGTCACCGCGACGGCGCCGGTGCCCGAGGCAGATCCGTCCCGCCCCACCAGGACCGTGCCGGCTCCATGTTTGGCGAGTCCGGCCGCGAACCGCGCCACCGTCGCCCCGCGGTTGCCCGCGTCGTCGCCGAGGGCGCCGCCGGTGACGATGAGCGCCGTGTTCGCGGCGCGCACCGGTTCGGCGCCGAAGGTCAGGAACCCGGTGTCCCGCAGCGCGGTGAGCACGGTGTCGCGTTCGGCGTCGCTCACGACCGGTGCCGCCGGGTCCTTGCTGAGCAGCAGTGCGATGCCGAGCAGATCTCCGGCCTGTGAGCCCTGATCGACCGAGGTGGTGCTGAGCTGCTTCCCGGCAGGCACGATCGGCGAGTTGACCACCGACAGGAGCTTCTCGGCGGAGTTGGCCTCCACGAACTCCTGGGTGAGCGCAACCGTGCCGCTGACCGTCCCACCGGCCTGCCCGATCGACCGGGTCAGCGCGTCGACGTCGTCGTCGGCGGCGTCGGGTGTGCGGAACAGCACCACCGACTTGCCGCCGAGGGTGTCACGCAGGACACGGGGGGCGATCTGCGCATCGAATTCATCTGCGGCGCCGAGCCGTTGGTTGAGTGCGTTCTTCTCATCGGTGAGGACGTTGATTTGATCCTGCAGATCCTGCTTGTCGTCCTGCAGGCCGGACAACACCGTGTTCGACAGCAGTCCCGATCCCAGCGCGACACCGATGGCCAACGCCAGGAACACCGCCGCCAGCGAGATCGCATGTGCGCGCAGGGATATCACCGTGACCGCCTAACTGACCAGGCCCTGGGCCCAGAGCACCAGCTGGTTCCAGTACTGCTGGATCCACTCGATGACCGCGGCGTCGGCGCGCGAGACCCACAGCGCCGCGATCACCGCGACCAGCATCGCCAGGATGAGCAGCGCGATCGCGCCACCGGACACCCGACTGCGGTACAGCGTCGCAACGGCTTTCGCGTCGACGAGCTTCTCCCCCACCTTGAGGCGGGTCAGGAACGTCGACGGGTTGCTGCGCTGACGGTTGCGATCGAAGAACTCCTCGATGCTGGCGGTGTGACCGACCGTGACGATCAGCGACGCACCATGGTGATCGCACAGCAGCAGCGCGAGGTCGGCGGCCGAGCCCGCGGCCGGGAACGTCATCGCCCCCACCCCGAGGTCCTGGATGCGCTCCAGACCCGCGGCATGGCCGTCCGCGTCGGCCGGCAGCACCACCTGGGCGCCGCTGCGCAGTACCTCGGCGCTCATCCGGTCGGGGTCGCCGACGATGAGCGCGGGACGGTATCCCGCCTTGCGCAGGATGTCGGCGCCGGTGCCGACTCCGACCAGCACGGGCTGGTACTCCTTGATGAACGGTTTGAGCGCCTTGAGATCGTCGGCGGCGTGCGGTTCCTCGGCGACGATCACCACATGGCGGCGGTTGAGGTCGACGTCGATGTCCGGGATGCCGATGCCGTCGATGAGCAGCGGGCTCTCGCTGCGGATGAACTCGATGGTGTTGCCCGCGAAGGCCTCGAGGTGCGCGACCAGCCCGCTCTTGGCCTCGTGCATCAACTCGTGGATCTCGTGATCGGTGCGCTCACTGCCCGCGATCAGGCGCCGGTCACCGGAGTAGACGCCGCCGTTGTGCAGTCGCACCCGGTGGCCGTCCTTGACCTTCTTGAAGACCTCGGGGCCGGTCTCGTCGATCAACGCGATCCCGTTGGCCACCAGCACCTCGGGCCCGAGGTTGGGGTACCGCCCGGAGATCGACGGGGACGCGTTGACCACGCCCGCCACCCGGGCTTCGACCAGCGCGTCGGCGGTGATCCGGTCGAGATCGAGCGCGTCGATGACCACGATGTCACCGGGGCCGATGCGCCGCAGCAGGCGGTCGATGTCGCGGTCCACGCGAGCGGTGCCGGTGATTCCCGGCCGTGAACTGGCATTACGGGTGAGCAGCGCTGACATCTTCATGTCGGCGATTCTGTCGGCGAACCCTCAAGTAGAGGTGGAGGCGCGCCGTAACATCCGCCTCAGAAGTTACGTTCTGTCACACGCGCCCCAGGTCGCCGGTCACCCGAATGCCTCGAAGAGTTCCACTTTGTTGCCCGCGGGATCGAGCACGAGCGCCTGCCTACCACCGCGGCCCGTGATGATGTCGCCGTGGAACCGCACACCGCCGCGACGCATACCGTCCACCACGGCGGCGAGGTCGTCGACCTGGATCTGAAACCGATTCCACCCGCCGGGTTCCGGCTTGTCGCCGGCCACCGGCGAATGGCCCGCGCCACCGCCCCCGCCCGGGGAGTTGAGCAGTAGACACAGGTCTTCCCTGCCGATCATCGCGAAGCCCGGCCCGGGTCTCATCCGAACCTCGAACCCCAGATGCCGGGTGTAGAACTCGACCGCCGCGTCGACGTCGTCCACGATGTACCGGATGCGTGTCTCGGTCATCTTTGCACCTCCTAGGGGTTACGATACGCTCATGTCTCGCTATAGAACAGGTCTGTATCACAGGACGGGTGGTTGGACGCCGGGTGGTTGACCGTCCGCCCGACCCGCGCGTCGAGCACTCGCGCCGGGTGATCTGCCGCGCCGCTCTCGAGGAATTCGCCGAGTCGGGATATGCCGGGTTCCGCATGGACGCGGTGGCGACCCGCGCAGGCGTGGGACGAAGTACCGTCTACCGGCACTGGTCGGACAAGGCCGCGCTGCTCGCCGATGCTCTGCGCACCCTCAACACCCAACCCGACCCGGCGTCGGCAGTTCCGGCCGGCACGTTCCGGCAGCGGATCGAACTGCTGTTGACGCACCTGGCCGGCGCCCTGTCCGACTCCGCGGTGTCCGCGGCCATCCCGGCGCTGATCCACGCCGCCGATGTGGACGCCGGCATGCGCGCGCACCTGCACGCGTACTCGGCACAGCGCCGCCGGCGGTTGACCGACACCATCGCCGACGCGGTGCGAGCGGGTGAGGTGCGCTCAGTGGATCCCGAGTCGGCGGCGGTGGCGCTGTCCGGCGCCGTTTTCTACCGATGTCTGCTCACCGCCGACCCACCCGACGCCCGCTTCATCTCGACCCTCGTCGACACCGTCCTCGCGCGCTGAGGCTCAGCGGGCGTCGGCGGCCTCCGCCCGTGCGGCGTCGAGCAGTTCCCGGGCGTGGGCGCGGCCGCTGTCGGACTCGCCGAGCCCCGCCAGCATGCGGGCCAGTTCGGCGACCCGGTCGTCGTCGTCGATGCGCCGGACCACACTGGCCTTGCCCCGCCCGCTGCTGTCGACCACCAGGTGTGCGTCGGCGTAGGCGGCGACCTGGGGCAGATGGGTGACGACGATGACCTGGTGGGTGCGGGCGAGACGGGCCAGGCGCCTGCCGATCTGGACGGCCGCGCGCCCTCCGACCCCGGCATCGACTTCGTCGAAGACCATGGTTGTGCCCTCCGCCGACGCCGCCAGCACGACCTCGATCGCCAGCATCACCCGCGACAGCTCGCCGCCCGACGCGCTCTTCGACAGCGGCAGCACGTCGGTGCCGCGGTGCGCGGCGAAACCGAAGTCGACGGCGTCGACACCGTCATGGCCGGCGTGCACGACCGTGCCGTCCGCCAGCGTCAGCGGCGCCGAGTCGTCGGCGCGGACGGCGAGCGGCGCGACGCTGACCGTGAACTCGGCCCCGGCCATCGCCAGACCACCCAGCTCCGCGGTCACCGCCTTGGCCAGTCCCTTCGCGGCCTTGAGCCGGGCCTTGGTCAGATCCGCCGCCGCGGCGACGACCTGCGATTCCAGCTCACCGACCCGCCGCTCCAGCCCCGCCAGCGCCTCCTCCGACACGTCGAGCTGGTCGAGGCGTTCACGGGACTCCCGCGCCCACGCCAGCACCCCGTCGATGTCGGCGGCGTATTTCCGTGTGAGCGTGCGTAGTTCGGCCTGACGCGCCAGCTTGGTCTCCAGCGTGCTGGCGTCGGTGGGCAGCGCACCGAGGTACTCGCCGAGCTCACCGGCCACGTCCCCGATCACGGCGACCGCGTCGGCGAGTTGGGTGGCCAGCGACCGCAGGGTGGCCTCGTCGGTCCCCTCGAGCGCCGACTTGGCCTGCGCGGCGAGGTTGGCCGCCGACACCGCATCCCCGGTGGGATCGTCGTCAGCGCCCGTCAGCGCCGAGCGCGCGGTCAGGGCGGCCTCACGCAGCGCGTCGAGTTCCGACAGTCGCCGGATGTCGTCGACGAGGGCGTCGTCCTCCCCCGGCGACGGGTCGACGGCGTCGATCTCAGTGAGTCCGAACTTCAGCCGGTCGGCTTCCTGGGCGAGTTCGCGTTCGCGCCGGCGGCGGTCGGTCAGATCACGGCGGGCGGTGAGCCACTCGTCCCTCGCCGCGCGGTAGCGACGGAGCGGTTTGTCGACGGCGGCGAACCGGTCGAGGGCCGCGCGCTGCTCGTCGGGCCGCATGAGACGCAACTGGTCGTTCTGGCCGTGCAGCGTGAGCAGTTCGGTGGTGAAGGTGCTCAGCGACTTCGCCGGGACGCTGCGGCCGCCGAGGTAGGCCCGTGACGGGCCGTCCTTGCTGACCGAGCGGGCGGCGATGACGCTGCCGTCGTCGTCACGCTCGGCACCCGAGGATTCGAGGAGGTCATCGACGCGGCGCGCGACGCCGTCGCCGAGGTCGACGGTCGAGAACCGGCCCTCGACCACGGCGCGCTCGGCACCCGACCGGACACGGTTCGGGTCGGCGCGCGCCCCGCCCAGCAGGTGCAGGCCGGTGACGACCATGGTCTTGCCTGCTCCGGTCTCGCCGGTGAGCACCGTGAGACCACGGTCGAATTCGGCGGTGGCGGCGCTGATGGCGCCGAGGGACTCGATGCGGATTTCGGACAGCACGGTGTGTTACTGCCCCCGCCATCCGGTGACGGGGAGCCGGAATTTGCGCACCAGCCGGTCGGTGAACGGTGCGCTGTCGAGGCGCACCCACTTGAGCGGCGTCCCGCAGCGGGTCACCTCGAGCCGCCCGCCTGCCGGCACCACCATCTCGCGGCGGCCGTCGCAGAACACCAGGGCGTCGTGTCCGTCGGCTTCGATCTCGATCGCGATCGTGGCGTCCGGGCTGGTCACCATAGGCCGCGCGAACAACGCGTGGGCGTTGTTGGGCACCACCAGAATCGCCTCGAGATCGGGCCACAGCACCGGACCGCCGGCCGAGAACGCGTAGGCGGTGGAACCGGTCGGGGTCGACACCAGCACACCGTCGCAGCCGAACGCCGACACCGGCCTGCCGTCGATCTCCACGACCACGCCGAGAACCCCGAGGCGCGGACCCTTCTCCAGGCTGGCCTCGTTGAGCGCCCAGCCCCTGGTGAGGAGCCGTCCTTCCGCGCGCACCGCCACGTCGAGGGTCATCCTCTCCTCGACGCGGTAGTCCCGGCGGACGACGTGGTCGAGCACGGTGTCGATCGCCTCGGCCTCGGCCTCGGCGAGGAAGCCGATGCGGCCGAGGTTCACCCCGAGCACCGGGATCTCGACGTTGCGGGCGAGTTCGGCGGCGCGGAGGAAGGTGCCGTCGCCGCCGAGCACCAGCACCAGCTCGCATCCTTCGGCGGCCCGTTCCTCGGCGTCGACGACGTCGATGTCGACGCCGAGCGCGCGCATGTCGTTGGGCGAGAGGTGCACAGGTCCCCGGTCGACCGCCTCGGCGGCCAGGACCCGCAGGCCGATGTTGTTGTCGCTCAGCACCTTCTGCACCCGTCGGGCGACCTCGGTGGCATCCTCGCGTCCCGTGTGAACCACCAACAGGATGGTGCGTTCAAACGTCATTGCGGTCCTTCCGTGACGGCGCGGCGCACCGCCTGCTCGAGGTCGTCTCCGCGCAGTCCGCTGTCCGTGCGGGTTCGCAGCCACAAGAAGTATTCGACGTTGCCCGACGGGCCGGGCAGCGGGCTCGCCGTCACACCGACGGTCTGCCAGCCGAGTCCCGCCGCCTTGGCCGCCACCGACAGCACCGACTCCGCGCGCAACTCGGGCTCGGAGACGACGCCACCGGCGCCCACCCGGTCCTTGCCGACCTCGAACTGCGGCTTCACCATGGGAACGATATCGGCGTCGGGCGACGCGCAGGCGGTCAGCGCGGGCAGAACCGTCGCCAGCGAGATGAACGACAGGTCCGCCACCACGACGTCGGCGGGGCCGCCGATCATGTCGGGGGTGAGTTCACGCACGTTGGTGCGCTCGACGACCACCACGCGAGGGTCCGATCGCAGCGACCACGCCAGCTGGCCGTAGCCGACGTCGACGGCGACCACCTCGCGGGCGCCGCGGTCGAGCAGGACCTCGGTGAAGCCGCCTGTCGACGCCCCGGCGTCGAGGCCGCGCCGACCGGCGACGTCGAGGCCGAAGGCGTCCAGGGCCCCGATGAGTTTGTGCGCGCCTCTCGACACCCAGGAGCGTTCGTCGGCGGTGTCGACCGCGATGTGCGCGGTGACGGCGACCGCGGTCGCCGGTTTGGCCGCGGGCATTCCGTCGACCGTGACCCGGCCGGCGCCGATGAGCTCAGCGGCTTGCTGACGGGACCGAGCCAACCCCCGGCGAACCAGCTCGGCGTCGACACGTGCGCGCCGCGTCACCAGCGCTCAGCCCTTCTCGACCGCCGCCAGGGCCTGCACGAGCAGATCGTGCGCCTCCTCCAAGCGCGCGGCGACGGTGTCGATATCGCAGTCGGCGAGGTCACCGGCGTGGTCCGGTTCGGGCAGGTCGGCGAGCAGGGTCGCGACCTGGATACGAAGCTGATCGGGGTCGTTACTCATGTCGACAGTCACGCTAGTCGATCGCGTCGGTGAGCAGCGACCAGCGCCGCAGCGCGGCGGCCGCGGTCTCGTCGCCGGCACGCACCGCGAACGGTGTGCCCGCCAGCTCCGACTGCCAGACCACGTCCGCGGTCGCGCGCAGCACCGAGAGGTCGTCTCCTCGATCGGCGCCGCCGGCGTGGACGGTCACGCCCTCGCCGTCCACGTCGATGCGCCAGCCCGGATGCGGACCGACACGCAGGTCGTCGGCCGGCGCGTCGAGCGAGCGCAGATCCTCCCCGATGTAGTCGGGCCGCTCCCGGGGCACCGCGCGCAGCACCTCATCTGCGGTGCTGACGCCGCTGAGCACCATCAAGCTGGGCAGGGATGCCGCATTGGCGCCGGCGATGTCGGTGTCGAGTCGGTCGCCGATCACCAGCGGTGTGTGGAAGTCCCCACGGCTCAACGCATCTCTCATCAGCGTCGGCTGCGGCTTGCCGGCCACCTGCGGATCGCGCGCGGTCGCTGCCTGCAGAGCGGCGACCATCGAACCGTTGCCCGGCAGCAGCCCCCGCTCGGACGGCAGCGTGAGGTCGACGTTGGCCGCCACCCACACCGCACCGGCGCGTAGTGCCAGCGCCGCCTCAGCGAGGTCGGCCCACGCCGTCTCCGGATTGTGGCCCTGCACGACGGCGGCGGGCTCGTCGGCGAACTGCCGGACCGGTTGCAGTCCCACGAGACCGACCTCGGCCGCCAGGGCCTCGGTCCCCACGACCAACACCCGTGCCCCGCCGGGAAGTTGGCCGGCGAGCAGATGGGCCGCGCTCTGGGCACTGGTCACCACGTCGTCGGGATCCGCCGCGAACCCCAACTCGACGAGATGGTGCGCCACATCGCCGGGGCTGCGGGAGGCGTTGTTGGTGACGTAGAGGACCCGCGCGCTCAGTCCCGCGAGGCTGTCGACGGCGCCGGTGGTCGGCTCGTGACCGCGGAACACGGTGCCGTCGAGGTCCAGGAGCAGACAATCATGTTGCTGCACAAGGCTTGTCACGTCAGCTGAGTTCCGTGATCCGGTCCTCGGCGTCGGTGACACCTTCCACGTCGGCGGCTGCGGCGTTGAGGAACCACTGGAGCGCATCCTGGGTGCGGCCGAGCGCGAGCAGCGTGTCGGCGTAGACGTAGAACAGCCGGGCGGCGGTCGGCCCGCGCCGCGACGGGTCCAGTTGCGGCGTGGACAGCACGGCGAGCGCCTGTTCGAGTTGCCCGAGATCCGACCGGGCGCCGGCGACCACGATCTTGAGCTCGTCGGCGTCGTCGCCGGTGAGCTGATCGGCCTCAGGCCCACGCGCCAGCTCGATCGCGCGTTCGGGGCGTCCGACACCGCGTTCACAGTCGGCGATCAGCGGGAGCAGCGGCGACTTGCTGCCCATGCGGCGGGCGGCCCGCAGTTCTGCCAGGGCCTGCGCCCAGTCGCCGCAGTGGTACGCGGCGATCCCGACCGCTTCACGCACCGCGGCGATTCGGCCGGAGCGAGCGCGGGCGGCGCGGGCGTGGGCCAGCGCAGTCTGCGGATCCTCGTCGAGCAGTTCGCCCGCCGCGACGAGGTGCCGCGCGACCGCGTCGGCGGTGTAGCGGTCCAAAGTCGTGAGTTCGCCGCGGATCTCGGGCGCCAGTTGCTTGGCCTCGATCTCAGAGGGGATGGGGGGTCCATCGAAGCGCGGTGTGTCCGAACCGGTTCGGGGCTGCGAGGAGCGTGCCCGGTTCGGACCCGAAGTCCGTGGCGCGGCACGCTGATCGCGGGGCCGACGGGGCCCACTCGAGTTCGACGTCCGCCGCGGGCGACGTTCGTCGCGTCCACCCGGCTGCCTGTCCTCGCTCACGTGTACCTCTCGCTATCGCCCCGCCGCGAGTTTACGTGCCGGCGTGAATTGCCGACAATTCGCCACTTATGAAGAAATGCCTCGGCCCTCCGATTGTGGTCGGAGGGCCGAGGGTAAAGGGTGTTCGGCGGTGTCCTACTTTTCCACCC
>NZ_LQIU01000038.1 GCF_001499995.1 Mycobacterium sp. IS-1496 | reverse complement strand
CGGCGGACCCGGACGCGGCGCCGCCCCCCGCGGATCCGAACGCCCCGCCGCCGCCTCCTGCGCCGGAGCCGGGCCGCGTCGACAACGCCGCGGGCGGCCTGAGCTACGTGGTGCCCGCCGGGTGGAAGGTCTCCGACGCGACCAACCTGTCCTACGGGCAGGCGCTGCTGACGAGGATTCCGCCGGAGGGCGTCACCGACCCGCCCAACGACACCAGTGTGCTGCTGGGCCGTCTCGACCTGAAGCTCTTCGCGGGCGCCGAGACCGACAACACCAAGGCGGCCAACCGGCTGGCGTCGGACATGGGTGAGTTCTTCATGCCGTTCCCGGGCACCCGGATCAACCAGTCGACGACTCAGCTCGATGCCGACGGCATGCCGGGCGTCGCGTCGTACTACGAGGTGAAGTTCACCGATACGAACAAGCCGAACGGGCAGATCTGGGCCGCGGTGGTGGGTAACCCGGTGGCGCCGGGAACCCCGCGTGGCCAGCGGACGCCGGACCGGTGGTTCGTGGTGTGGCTGGGCTCCGCCACCAACCCGGTCGACCGGGATGCGGCGGTCACGCTCGCCAACTCGATCCGGCCGTGGGCGCCCCCGCCGCCCCCGCCGCCACCGGCCCCGGGCGATCCCAACGTGCCGCCGCCGCCCGCGGACCCGAACGCTCCGCCGGCCCGTCCCGGTGTGGGTGTGGCCGTTCCGGTCGCTCCCGAGAACGCTCCGGGGATGCTGCCCCCGGCCTGACGCCGGTTGTGAGCCCCGCGCTACAGGCGCACGAAGAGCGCCGGCGGGGGTTCTCAGGCCACGGGACGTGGTGCGCCGTCGTCAGATGCCCGCGCAGATCGACGGCACGAACGGAATGGGGATCGGCACGCAGGCCCCCACGCTGAAGTACGGCGTGATATCGCCGTTCCATGCCGGGGGCGGAGGAGGCGGGAGTGGTGCCGGAGGGGGTGGTAGAGCGACGCAGGTGTTGGAAGGCGCGTCGTATACCGTTCCGAATCCGCATTCGGTGGCGCCGGCGACTGCGGGCGAAATCAGCGCCACGCCCGCGAGTGACACGATCGCAGTCGATCCGAACACTGCCCAGCGGTGAAGATTGCCGCTCATGTGGGCCCCCTTCGATAGTTTGAGCCCGACCACTGCGTCAATTTTAGAACTCTCGACAGGGCTCGGAACCGTTATCAACAGGTCGGCGACATCGCCTGAGCCTTTCCTGGCCGCCGTTCGGAGCCCGGCCGACGCTCAGGCCGACAGGTGCCAGACCAGGGCGGCCGCCAGCGCGCCCATGCCGTTCAGCGACCAGTGCAGCGCGATCGGAGCCAGCAGGCTGCCGCTGCGTTTGCGCAGCCAGGTGAACACGAAACCCGCGATCCCGGTTGCGACGACAGCGAGCACCACACCGGCGACGGTGCCCATCACCCCACCGCCGAACAACCGGGTGAAGCCGACATTGCTGCTGGTCAGGCCCATCGACGTGGCGATGTGCCACAACCCGAACAGCAGGGATCCGGCCGCGGCCACACCGCGGAAACCCCAGGCCCGGTTCAGCGCGCCGTGCAGCACCCCGCGGAACGCCAGCTCCTCGGGAATCACGGTCTGCAGCGGGATCACGACCATCGAGGCGATCAACGCCCCGGAGATCGTCGCGTAGTTGTTGTTCATGAACATCGGGCGAGTCCACGGCAGCAGGGCGCCGATCGCGATCACCGAGAGCACCAGAGCCACCGCGGCCGCCGCGTATCCGGCTCCGGAACGCCAGTGCTCCCGCCCGAGTCCGAGTTCGGTCCAGCCCAGACCGCGCCGGCGGACCAGGATCAGCAGCCCGACGGCGGCCGCGGGCACGGTCGCGATGCTGGCCCACGGCGTGGTGAAGTGCGCGACGAGGTTGGTGATCGCCAGCACCGCCACCACCACGGCGATGTCGACGTAGACCCGCACTCGGGGCAGCGCGTGTGGATGGGCGGGAACGGCAGTCATCCCGACCGATCGTACCGAGGCCGGGTTCGTCCGGCGTTATTCGTTGTCGGCGGTGTCCTGGGCCATGGACTGCGTGCCGCCGGGCTGGTAGCCGCTGTCCCATGTCCAGCCGGAGATCGCGGGGTCGTCCTCGCCGTGTTCGCGCGTGTAGGCGCGCGCGGCCAGCCGGGCGTCGGCCATCTCCTGGCGCAGCCCCGCCGCCCTGGTGCCCAGGCTCTCGACGCGGTCGATGACATCCATGACCAGATGGAAACGGTCGAGGTCGTTGAGCATCACCATGTCGAACGGCGTCGTCGTGGTGCCGCGCTCCTTGAAGCCGCGCACGTGCAACTGCTCGTGGTTGGCGTGCCGGTACGCCAACCGGTGGATCAGCCACGGATAACCGTGGTAGGCGAATATGACCGGCTTGTCCGTGGTGAAGATGGAGTCGAACTCGCGGTCGGGCAGACCGTGCGGGTGCTCGGACGCCGGCTGCAGCCGCATGATGTCGACGACGTTTACCACGCGCACCTTCAGGTCGGGCAGCCGGCGCCGAAGGATGTCGGCGGCGGCCACCGTCTCGAGGGTGGGGATGTCGCCGGCACACGCGAGGACCACGTCGGGTTCGCCGGTCGTGGTGCTCGCCCACTCCCAGATGCCCAGCCCCCGGGTGCAGTGCGCGACGGCTTCGTCCATCGTCAGGTAGGTCAGTGCCGGCTGCTTGCCGGCCACGATGACGTTGACGTACTGGCGGCTGCGCAGACAGTGGTCGGCGACCGACAGCAGCGTGTTGGCGTCCGGCGGCAGGTAGACCCGCACCACCTCGGGCCGTTTGTTGGCGACGTGGTCGATGAACCCAGGATCCTGGTGCGAGGCGCCGTTGTGATCCTGACGCCAGACGTGTGAGGTCAGCAGGTAGTTCAACGATGCGATCGGCCGCCGCCAGCTCAGGTGCGCACTGCTCGACAGCCACTTGGCGTGCTGGTTGAGCATCGAGTCGACGATGTGGACGAACGCCTCGTAGCAGTTGAACAGGCCGTGCCTGCCGGTGAGCAGATAGCCCTCGAGCCAGCCCTGGCACAGGTGTTCGGACAGCACCTCCATGACCCGTCCCGCCGGGGCGAGGTGCTCGTCCTCGGGGGCGGTCTCGGCCATCCACGCCTTGTCGGTGGCCTCGAACACCGGCGACAGCCGGTTCGACGCCGTCTCGTCGGGGCCCATGATCCGGAACCGGTCCTGGTTGCGGACGATGACGTCGCGCAGGAACGTGCCGAGCACCTTGGTCGCCTCCGCGCTCTGCGAACCGGGCTGCTCGACGGGCACGGCGTAGTCGCGGAAGTCGGGCAGGTCGAGGTCGCGCAGCAGCACACCGCCGTTGGCGTGCGGATTGTCGCTCATCCGGCGGGTCCCCTCGGGCGCGAGCGCCCTGAGTTCGGGGATCAGCGCGCCGTCGTCGCCGAACAGTTCCTCGGGGCGGTAGCTGCGCAGCCACTGTTCGAGCTGGGCCATGTGCTCGGGGTTGTCGTGGGTCTCCGACAGCGGCACCTGGTGTGAGCGCCATGTGCCCTCGACCTTCTTGCCGTCCACCTCGCGCGGCCCGGTCCAGCCCTTGGGTGTGCGCAGGATGATCATCGGCCACAGCGGGCGGCCGGGCTCCTCGTCGAGGCGCGCGGCCCGCTGGATGGCGGCGATCTGGTCGAAGCACTCGTCGAGGGCGGCGGCGAACTGCTGGTGGACGTTCTCCGGATCGTCGCCGGCGACGGTGATCGGCCGGTACCCGTAGCCGTAGAACAGCGACTCGAGTTCCTCCTGCGGGATGCGCGCGAGCACCGTGGGGTTGGCGATCTTGTAGCTGTTGAGGTGCAGGATCGGCAGCACGGCGCCGTCGGTCACCGGGTCGAGGAATTTGTTGGAGTGCCAGCTCGCGGCCAGCGGGCCGGTCTCGGCCTCACCGTCGCCGACCACGCACGCGACCACCAGGTCAGGGTTGTCGAAGGCGGCGCCGTAGGCGTGCACCAGCGCGTAGCCCAGCTCGCCGCCCTCATGGATCGACCCGGGCGTCTCCGACGCCACGTGGCTGGGGATGCCGCCGGGAAACGAGAACTGGCGGAACAACTTTCGCAACCCGTCGACGTCCTCGCCGATGTTGGTGTAGACCTCGCTGTACGTGCCCTCGAGGTAGGCGTTGGCCACCAGGCCCGGACCGCCGTGCCCAGGTCCGGTGATGTAGATGATGTCGGCGTCGCGCTCGCGGATGATCCGGTTCAGATGCGCGTAGACGAGATTGAGGCCCGGGGTGGTGCCCCAGTGTCCCAGCAACCGCGGTTTGACGTGTTCGGCGCGCAACTCCTCGCGCAGCAGCGGGTTGTCGAGCAGATAGATCTGCCCCACGGACAGGTAGTTGGCGGCTCGCCAGTAGGCGTCGATGAGCCGGAGCTCTTCGTCGGACAGGGTGGGGGAGAGCGTGGTCTCACTCATTGACGTCCCGTCGGTGATCTGAGGTGCTCATCTCGAGCATTGTCGTCGGGCATGGTGAACGGCATGTGAGATCCAGGTACCCGATTGTGTGTCACTTCATGTGTCGCGATGCCCGCATGACGAGGCCGGGTGCCGGCTGGAGGGGACGGTCGGGCACACTAGGGTTTGACACCTGTCAACTACGGCCAGAGGAGCGTCGATGCCTTCGCCCGCCAACACCCCCGTGCTCGTCGGCTACGGACAGGTGAACCAGCGCGAGGACCGGCCCGACCTCGAACCGGTCGATCTGATGGAGGCCGCGGCCCGTGAGGCCGCCGACGCGCGGGTGCTCGAGGCGGTCGACGCGGTGCGGGTGGTGAACCTGCTGTCCTGGCGCTACCGCGACCCGGGCCTGTTGCTGGCACAGCGCATCGGCGCCGACAAGGCCACCACCCGATACACCGGCATCGGCGGGAACGTCCCGCAGAGCCTGGTCAACCAGGCGTGCCTGGACATCCAGTCCGGGCGCCACGGCGTCGTCCTGATCGCCGGAGCCGAAACCTGGCGTACGCGAACGCGGTTGCGCGCCAAGGACGAGAAGCCGAACTGGACGCGCCAGGACGAATCCGTGCCGATGGCCGACGGCGCCGACGAGAACGTGCCGATGGCCGGCGACGCCGAGAACCGCATCGGCCTCGACCGGCCCTCCTACGTCTACCCGATGTTCGAACAGGCGGTCCGCATCGCGGGGGGCGAGACACCCGACGAGCACCGGCGGCGGATCGGTGAGCTGTGGGCGCAGTTCTCCGCGGTCGCCGCCGACAACCCGCACGCCTGGCGCCGCGACGCGCTCGCCGCGGACGCGATCTGGCAGCCGAGCCCCGAGAACCGGATGATCAGCTGGCCCTACCCCAAGCTGATGAACTCCAACAACATGGTCGACCAGGGCGCGGTGCTCATCCTGACCTCGGTCGAGACCGCCCGGCAGTTGAAGATCCCGTCGGAACGCTGGGTCTTCCCGTATGCCGGCACCGACTCGCACGACACCTACGCCATCGGCGAGCGCGCGGAATTCCACCGGTCGCCGGCGATCCGCATCGCGGGGCAGCGGGCGTTGGAGCTCGCGGGTACCGCGATCGAGGACATCGACCTGATCGACGTGTACTCGTGTTTCCCCTCGGCGGTGCAGGTGGCGGCGACCGAGCTCGGGCTGCCGGTCGGCGATCCGGCGCGGCCGCTCACCGTCACCGGTGGGCTGACCTTCGCCGGTGGCCCCTGGAACAACTACGTCTCGCACTCCATCGCGACGATGGCCGAACGGCTGGCGGCCGACCCGGGGCAGCGAGGCCTGATCACCGCCAACGGCGGCTACCTGACCAAGCACAGCTTCGGCGTCTACGGCACCGAACCGCCGCAGGGCGAATTCCGTTGGGAGGACGTGCAATCCGAGGTGGACCGGGAACCCACCAGGACCCTGGCCGTGGAGTGGTCCGGTGTCGGGACCGTCGAGTCGTGGACCACGCCGTTCGACCGCGACGGCGTCCCGGAGAAGGCGTTCCTCGCGGTGCGCACGCCCGAGGGGGCGCGCACACTCGCGGTGATCCAGGACCTGGACGACGCCGCGGCCACCGTGGAGGGCGACATCGCCGGCGCCGCGGTGACCGTGCACGCCGACGGCACCGCGCGCCTGACTACGTGATGGTGTACCCGCCGTCGACCACCAGGTCGGCGCCGGTGATCATCGCCGCCGCGTCGGAGGCGAGATACACCGCAGCAGCGGCGATCTCGGCGGGGTAGGCGAACCGCCCGATCGGGATGAGCTTCTTGAGGGCGTCACCGCGCGGGCCGTCCCAGGCCTTGTGGCCCAGTTCGGTGAGCACCACCGTCGGCGAGATCGTGTTCACCCGCACCCCGCGGCCGCCCCATTCCGCGGCCAGCACCTTGGACACCCCGACGACCCCGAACTTCGAGGCGCAGTACGCGACGTGCTGGTCCAGGGCGACGGAGGCGGCCTGCGAGGCCAGGTTGACGATGCTGCCGCCGCCGGCGGCCAGCATCCGGCGGCCCGCCGCCTGGCACATGAGGAACGTGCCTTTGAGGTTGATGTCGATGGTCGACTCCCAGTCGGCCAGCGACAGGTCCTCGGCCGGCGCGAGGCGGGCCACCCCGGCGCTGTTGACCAGGATGTCGATCGCCCCGAACGTGTCCGCCACCGCGTCCACCGTCGCGGTGACCGAAGCGGGATCGCTGACGTCACAACCGAAACCGTTGCTGTCGGTGGGCAACGCGGTCGCGGCTTCGCGCGCCCCGGCCTCGTTGAGGTCCGCCACCGCAACGCGGGCGCCCTTCGTGGCGAACGCCGACGCGATCGCCGCGCCGATACCGGACGCACCGCCCGTGACCAGCGCGACCTTCCCGGTCAGTGCGAAGTCGAGATCCACAGTCGGTTCGGCGTCGGTCATATCGTCCTTCCTGGATGGGGCTCTGGGTGATTCAGTTCAGTACCGCGGTGGCCAGGTCGACGTCGGTGACCAGCGACGACACCAGTCCCGACCGCAGCACCGCGCGGGTCGCCGCGATCTTCTCGCTGCCGGTCGCGAGGGCGATCCTGGTCGGGATGGCCCGCAGGGTGGCCTCGGCGATCCCCATCCGCCGCTCGTCGAGGCCCGGCACGCGGTTGCCGTCCGCATCGAGCAGCAGTGCGCAGGTCTCCCCGCAGACACCGGCCTCATCGAGCGCCCGCGTCTCCTCGCTCGTCAGTGACTGGTACACCTGTGACGCTCCCGGACTCCACGCGCCCACCGAGATGATCGCGCAACTGACCTTGCCGTGCCGGGCGACGGTCTCCTGCAATTGCGCGTTGCCGCTGAGGCTTTCGGCGGTACGCGCATCGGGGACCACCAGCGGCACGTACATCGGCCAGGAGCGGCCCCCGCTGATCTCGCTGATGCGGCGGACCAGATCGGTTCCGTTGGAGGTGATCGCTCCGGCCATCCCGGTCAGCTGGACGACGTCGCATTCGGGCAGCGAGGTCAGGTATGCCGCGATGTGGGTGAGCGTGCGCCCGCAGTCGACCCCCACCACGTCGCCGGACGTCAGGATCGACTGCAGCAGCTCGGCCATCGCCTTGGCCACGGCCTCGACGCGGTCGGCGGTGTCGGTGGTGTCGCAGACGACGGCGTAGGCGTGTTCGAGGCCGTAACGCCGCTGCAATTCGGTGGACAACTCGACGTCGACCGCGCCGGGGTTGTGGATCTTGATCTCCACCATTCCGGATTCGACGGCCTCGTCGAGCATCCGCGCGACCTTGAACCGCGAGAGCCCGAACTCCTCGGCGATCTGGATCCTGGTGCGCCCCTCGAGGTAATAGCGGCGCGCGATCACGGCCCGCTGGAACAGCTCGTCCGGTCCCATGCCGCTGCCTCCTCAGCCAACCCCGAGCGCGCGTGCACATATGTGCACGCTCGTTGACATATGAGCATAAGGCATAGCATGATCCAGTTCACAACCCCTCATCTGAGTAGCTCACTTAACAGATGAGCAGATTTGATCTGACCGGAGGCGAACACTTGCGCATCGGACCGGACGACGCCGGCTTGACGGCTCTCGCCGGCGAGGTTCTCGCCCGGGAAGCCGACGCGGTCGCCGCGCTCACCGGAACCGTCGAGGCGGGTGTGGTCACGGTGGCCCGCCGGCTGCTCGCCGTCACCGGCAAGGTGGTCACCACCGGCTCGGGAACCTCGGGGATCATGGCCGAACGCCTGGCTCATCTCCTGTCCGTGTGCGGCACCCCCGCGGTGTACCTGCCCGCGATGGACGCACTCCACGGGGGAATGGGTGCGGTGACCCGACACGACCTGGTGCTCGCCATCTCGAAGACCGGGCGATCGGCCGAGATGACCAGCCTGACCGAACGTCTGGTGGACCGTGGCGTCGACGTCGTCGCGATCACCGAGGACGCCCAGAGCCCGTTCGCCAGGGCGGCGACCCAGGTGCAGACCTTGCCCCGCACCGCCGGCGACGCCGACCCGGGCGGGATGATCGCGCTGGCCAGCACGCTGGTCGTGGGCGCGTGGGGTGACGCGCTGGCAGTGGTGTCGATGGCCCTGCGGGGACACACCCTGCACGATGTCGTGCACAGCCATCCCGCCGGCGGAGTCGGCGCGCGCGGGCACCGCCCGGGTGACGATTCGGTGCCGGTGGTGCGGACATGACCGCCGTACTCGGAGTCGACTCGTCGACACAGTCGTGCAAGGTGGAGATCCGCGATCTGACCACCGGCGAACTGCTGGGCTGCGGTTCGGCGCCGCACCCCCCGGCCTTCCCGCCCTGCAGTGAACAGCATCCGCTCGACTGGGTATCGGCCTTGATCGCCGCCACCCGGGCCGCGCTCGCACAGTGCGCCCAGCCGCCCGCCATCCGGGCGATCGCGGTGGCCGCACAGTGTCACGGTCTGGTGATCCTCGACGTCCACGGCAACCCACTGCGGCCCGCGAAACTGTGGAACGACACGACCGGCGCCTCCGCGCTGCGCGCGCTGGCCGCGCGGATCGGGGTTCCGGCGTGGATCCACCGCATCGGCTCGGCGCCCAACGCCGCGTTCACCATCGCCAAACTCGCGTGGGTCGCCCAACACGAACCCGGAGTCCTCGACCGGGCGGCGACGATCCTGCTCCCGCACGACTACCTGACCTACTGGCTGACGGGGCGGCCGGTCACGGACCGCTCCGAGGCGTCGGGCACCGGGTACTTCGACGTGGCGGCCGGTGCGTGGATCCCCGAGTACCTCGACCTGGCCGGCGGCGTGCGGGACTGGCAGTCGATGCTGCCGACGGTGCTCGGTCCGTGCGAGCCGGCCGGCATGCTGCGCGCCGCCGCCGCCGAGATGCTCGGAATCGGCGGTGAGGTGGTGGTCGGACCGGGCGGGGGCGATCAGCACGCCGCCTACCTCGGTCTCGGTCTGCGCGACGGAGACCAGTACATCGGCATCGGCACCTCCGGTGTCGTCGCGACGTCCTCGCGCACACCGGTTTTCGACGAGAACGGCATGGTCGACGGCGTCGCGGATCTGACCGGGGGCTACCTGCCGCTGGTGAGCACGCTCAACGCGGCACGGGTCTCCGATGTCGCCGCCCGGCTGCTGGGCACCGACCTGACCGGCCTGGCGGATCTCGCGCTCGGCGCCGGGGAGGCGCAGGGTCCCGTGCTGGTGCCGTTCCTCGACGGTGAACGTAAACCGGACCGCCCGGATGCCAGGGGCGCGTTCGCCGACCTCACCTCCCACACCACCCGCGAGGAACTGGCGCGAGCGTTCGTGGAAGGGCCGCTGCTGTCGCTGATGAGCGCACGCGACAGCCTGCGCGCGTGCGGCGTGGACGTCAGCGGTGCCGCGACCGCGGTCGGCGGCGGTACCCGGTCACCGGCCACCCTTGCGCTGCTCGCCGACCTGCTCGACGACGAGGTCACCGTGCTCGACGCCGACGAGGCCACCGCCCGCGGAGCCTGTGTGCAGGCCGCCGCCGTCGCCACAAGCTGCGACGTCGCCGGCCTGGCCGATCTCGCCAAACAGTGGCAACCGACTGTGCGGCACCGTGTTTCGCCGCGGCGCACCGGCCGCGACCTGGCCGCGCTGCGGGCGCGCTGGGCGCAACTGGCGGCGTCGCCTCTGCTGGAGAACGGTGTGGGGTCGTGACCGCCGCCGCGCCGCTCGCACCGTGGCACCGCGACTACCCGGGCCTGCTCGCCGGTTCGGTGTACGCGGTGCCGCCGCCCGCGCGCACCGCGGCGGCCAGGGCGATGCACGAGGCCGGGCTCGGCGTGCACGTCGACCTCATGGCCGAGAACGAAGGCCTGCCCGCCGGTGTCGCTCTGACCGAACTCGCCGACATCGCGGACACAGTCGGCCCGTCCGGCTTCGACGTTCACCTGATCGGCTCGCCCGAATTCGTCGACGCCCGACTGGCGCATGTGCTGACCTGCCAACCCGCCAAGGTGTTCCTGCCGTGGGCGGCGTTCACCGAGGAGCGCGC
Source organism: Mycobacterium sp. IS-1496 (assembly GCF_001499995.1). GTDB lineage: Bacteria > Actinomycetota > Actinomycetes > Mycobacteriales > Mycobacteriaceae > Mycobacterium. Next base: position 24,489 of record NZ_LQIU01000038.1, on the reverse strand, counting down.
CGCCGCGGTCCGCGACGCAGGCGCCTCGGCGTGGGTGGCGCTGTGGCAGGAGTGGGACGGACTGGGCACCGATCCGCACTGGCCCGCCGCACCCGACGGCGTGCTGGTGATGCTCATCGAACCGGGCACCCGTGGCCGCTGCCGCGTCGAGCGCCTGGGCATCGTGACAGCCCTCGCGACCGACCGTGCGGAGGAACTCCCCGTGATCGTCGACGGCGGGGTCACCGAAGACGTTGCGCCGCTGTGTGTCACGGCCGGCGCCGAAGCGATGGTGGTCGGACGGGCGTTGCTCGCCGGCCCCGCGGACCGAGAGGAATGAGATGACAGACACGGTCGACGCCACCATGCGCGCCAGTGTGATGACCGGGGTGGGCACGCTGCAGATCGAGGAGCGACCGGTGCCGGCGCCCGGTCCGCACGAGGTGCTCGTCGAGGTGGCCGCGGTCGGGGTGTGCGGTTCGGATGTGCACTACTACCGCCACGGCCGGATCGGCGATTTCGTCGTCGAGGAGCCGATGATCCTGGGCCATGAACTGTCGGGGCGCATCGCCGCGGCCGGCGAGGCCGTCGATCCGGCGCGGGTCGGCCAGCGCGTTGCGGTGGAACCGCAGTTCCCCTGCCGGCGGTGCCGACAGTGCACCGCGGGCCGCTACAACCTCTGCCCGCACATGAAGTTCTACGCCACCCCGCCGGTGGACGGGGCGTTCTGCCGCTACGTCACCATCGACGCCGAAATGGCGCACCCCGTACCGGATTCCATGAGCGACGAGGCGGCCGCACTGCTCGAGCCGCTGTCGGTGGCGATCGCCACCATGCGCAAGGCCGGCATCGTTCCCGGATCGTCGATCCTGATCGCGGGTGCCGGGCCGATCGGCGTCATCTGCGCGCAGGCCGCGCGGGCGTTCGGGGCCTCTCGCATCGTGGTCACCGACCTGATCGAGTCCCGCCGGGAGAAGGCTCTTGAGTTCGGCGCCACCGAGGTACTCGACCCGACCGCCGTCGACGTCTCGGCGATCGAACCGGTCGATGCGTTCGTCGACGCCACGGGGGTGCCCGCGGCCGTCGTCAGCGGCATCAAGGCCGTCGGCCCCGCCGGGCGCGTCGTGCTGGTCGGCATGGGTGCCGACGAGTACGCGTTGCCGGTCAGTCACATCGCGAATCTCGAGATCACCGTCACCGGCGTGTTCCGCTACACCGACACCTGGCCTGCGGCAATCCATCTCGTACAGTCGGGCGCCGTCGACCTCGACGCGATGGTCACCGGTCGCTACGACCTCGAGCACGTCGGTGATGCGCTCGACAGCGACACCGACCCGGCCAGCCTCAAATCCATCGTCGTCCCCAACTGAAAGGCCCCCATGAGCAACCGTTCCCCGTTCGACCTCACCGGCCGTACCGCGCTGGTCACCGGCGGTAACCAGGGTCTGGGTAAGGCGTTCGCGTTCGGTCTCGCCCAGGCCGGCGCGCAGGTGGCGATCGCCGGGCGCAGCGCCGAGCGCAACCAGGAGACCGCCGAAGAAGCGCAGGCCGCCGGGCTGCGCCTGCACCCGATCACCGCCGACATCACCAGCGCGGCCGACGTCGACCGGATGACCGCCGAGGCGATCTCGGCGCTCGGCCACGTCGACATCCTCGTCAACAACGCGGGCACCTGCTACCACGCAGAATCCTGGGACGTCACCGAGCAGCAGTGGGATTCGGTGTTCGACCTCAACGTCAAGGCGCTGTGGGCGTGCTCGCTGGCCGTGGGGGCGCACATGCGCGAGCGCGGATCCGGTTCGGTTGTCAACATCGGGTCGATGTCCGGGCTGATCGTGAACCGCCCCCAGATGCAGCCGGCCTACAACGCGTCCAAGGCCGCGGTCCACCACCTCACCAAATCGCTTGCCGCCGAATGGGCGCCGCTGGGCATCCGGGTCAACGCGCTGGCACCCGGTTACGTCAAGACCGAGATGGCGCCCGTGGACAAGCCCGAGTTCAAGCGGCACTGGATCGACGACACCCCGCAGCAGCGGTACGCGCTACCCGAGGAGATCGCCCCCAGCGTGGTCTTCCTCGCCAGCGACGCCGCCTCGTTCATCACCGGTTCGGTGCTGGTCGCCGACGGTGGGTACACCGCATGGTGACGCCCGCTTCGAACCGCCGCGTGGTGGTGGCCTCGCTCGACGACGTGGTCGTCGAGACGGCGGCCACCGACAGCCCCGCGCCCGGGGAGGCGCGGGTCCGGACGTCGCTGGTGGGCATCTGCGGTTCGGATCTGCACGCCGCGTGCGGCAGGCACCCGTTCATCGACCTGCCGTACCGCCCCGGCCACGAGGCGGTGGGTGTGGTCGACGCCGTCGGTCGCGGTGTGGACGAATCCTGGCTGGGCACCAGGGTGACCATCGAACCCAACCTCGCCTGCGGGCGCTGCACCCAGTGCCGTGCCGGGCGGTACAACATCTGCCGGGAACTGCTGGTGTTCGGCTGCCAGACCGCGGGGGCGCTCGCCGACTCGTTCACCATCCCCGTCGACCGCCTCGTCGCGCTGCCCGACGAACTCGACGACCGGCACGCGATCCTCATCGAACCGCTCGCCACCCCGGTGCACACCGTGCGACGGGCCGCCGGACTCGTCGGAGATCTGCGGGACCGCACGGTCGTGGTGATCGGCGCGGGCCCCATCGGGCTGTTCACGCTGCTGGCCGCCCGGCACGCGGGCGCGCGGGTCGTGGTGGCCGACCTGCTGGAGTCCAAGCGGGCGCGCGCCGAACGCCTCGGCGCCGTCGGCGTATTCGACCCCACCGCCGACGATGCGGTCGCCACCGCGCAGCGGCTGCTCGGCGGGCCCGCCGCGGTGGTCGTCGACTGCGTGTCGCGCGAAAGCACGGTCGCGCTGGCGGTCGACCTCGTCGACAAGGGCGGTGCGGTCATGATCGTCGGCGTCGCCGAAGGGTCCACGCCGGTGCCGCTCGGACTGATCCAGGACCGCGAACTCGCGCTGATCGGCAACCTGATGTACGTGCGCGACGACTTCACCGCCGCGATGGACCTGCTGAGCTCGGGCATCGTGCCGGTCGACGAGATCATCAGCGCCGACTTCGATCTCGACCACGCGGCCGAGGCGTTCGCCGCATCGGCGGACGCCGAGAACGTCAAAGTGCTGGTGACAGTGGGAGGTTCGGTATGACCCAGGCGCTGCTGGAATGCGCGGGCATCGAGAAGAGCTTCGGCGGTGTGCCCGTGCTCAAGGGCATCACGCTCAACCTGGAGCCGGGCACCGTCACCGCACTGGCAGGGGAGAACGGTGCGGGCAAGTCCACGCTGATGAAGATCGTCAGCGGTCAGTACAGCGCCGACCACGGCACCGTCACGGTGCAGGGCACTGCGCTCACCCCGGGCAACACCCGGGACGCGGTCCGGCACGGGGTGGCGATCGTGCCGCAGGAACTGGCGTCCATCGAGGACATGACCGTCTACGAGAACCTGTTCGTGGGCCGCGAACTCAAGGTGGGCCCGTTCCTCAACCGCCGGGCCATGATCGACGAAGCGCGCGACGCGCTGGCGGTCTTCGGTGTCGACATCTCGCCGACCGCGCGCATGGGCAGCCTGCCCGTCGGGCTGCGCCAGATCGTCGAGATCGTCAAGGCCGCGCGGACCGGCGCCCAGGTGGTGATGCTGGACGAGCCGACGTCGGCGATCTCGGAACGGGAGGTCGAGGGCCTCTATGAGATCGTGCGCCGGCTGCGCGATCACGGTGTGGCGATGGTGTACACGACGCACAAGATGGCCGAGATCCGCGCCATCGCCGACCGTGTCGTGGTGCTCCGCGACGGCGGGCTGATCCTGGACGAGCCGATCGCCGAGATCACCGACGACGACATCGTCACCGCCATGATCGGCCGCGAGCTCGAGGCGCTGTTCCCGGACCGTCCCGAACCCGGCGCCGACACCGTGCTCGAACTGCGGGACCTGCAGGTCGAAGGCGCCTCGGAGCCGGTGTCGTTCACCGTGCGGGCCGGCGAGATCGTCGGGCTGGCCGGCCTCGTCGGCGCGGGCCGCACCGAACTGCTCGAGGCGATCTTCGGTGCCCGCCACACCACCGCGGGCGAGATCCTGGTGAAAGGCAAGGCGGTCAAGCGCAACCATCCCGCCGCCGCGATCACCGCGGGCATGGCGATGGTGCCCGAGGACCGCAAGCTCTCCGGCGTCGTGCTGTCGATGAGCGTGCTCGACAACGGGTCGCTGCCCCGTCTGTCGTCGTTCTCGGTGGCGGGCTGGCTGCGCGGCAAGGCCCGCACCAAGGCGGTCTCGGACGTCATGTCGTCGGTGCGGCTGCGCAGCCGCGGCCTGGGCCAGGAGGTGGGCACCCTGTCGGGCGGCAACCAGCAGAAGGTGGTGCTGGCGCGCTGGCTGACCGGTGACGTCAACGTCCTGCTGCTCGACGAACCGACGCGCGGTGTCGACGTCGGCGCGCGCAGCGAGATCTACCGCATCATCACCGAATTCGCCGCACGCGGGATGGCCGTGCTGATGGCCTCCTCGGACATGCCCGAAGTCGTCGGCCTGTCGCACCGGGCGTTCGTCATGCGGGGCGGCGCCCTGGTCGGCGAACTGGACCGCGACGCGCTCGACCACCCGGAGGTCCAGGAGTCGGTGTTCCGGCTCGCCACCGCGCTCGACGCGAAAACCCAAGCGCCCCAATCGGACCGCACGCCTGAGGAGAGAAACCCGTGACCACTCAACTCAACACCGGCGGCAAGGGATCGGGCGGCGCCACCACCGTGGCGTCGCCGATCACCGGCGAACCGGTGAAACTGTTCTCGAAGGAATGGTTCGCCGGCATCACCCTTCGCTACGCCATGGTGATCATCCTGCTGCTGGTGATCGCCTACTTCAGCTACCGCAGCGCGCGATTCTCGACGGTGGACAACCTGGTGACGATCCTGGTCGCCGCGGCGCCCTTCGCGCTGATCGCGCTGGGGCAGACCCTGGTCATCCTGACCGGCGGCATCGATCTGTCGGTCGGCAGCGTGATCGCGGTCTCGGCGATGGCCGGCGCCGCCACCGCGAAGGCCAACCCGGGGCAGGTCTGGATGACCGTGCTGGTGGCGATGCTGGTCGGCCTGGCCGTCGGATGCCTGAACGGAATCATGGTGTCGCGCCTCAATGTTCCACCGTTCATCGCGACATTGGGCACGCTGACGGCGGGGTCCGGTATGGCCTACGTCATCGGCGGTGGCGCACCGATCAACGGGCTGCCCGCGGAGTTCGGGTCGATCGCGAACACGAAGATCCTCGGCCTGCAGATCCCGGTGCTGCTGATGATCCTGGGCATCATCGCGCTGGCCATCGTGATGAAGCGGACCACCTACGGCATGCGCGTGTACGCCGTGGGCGGTAACCGGAACGCGGCCGAGATCGCGGGTATCAACGCCAAGAACGTGCTGTTCAGTGTGTACGCGTTCTCCGGACTGCTGGCCGGGCTCTCCGGTGTGATGCTGGCCTCGCGCGTCATCTCCGGCCCGCCCAACCTCGGGCAGGGCTACGAACTCGACGCGATCGCCGCGGTGGTCATCGGCGGGGCCAGCCTGATGGGCGGGCGCGGCACGATCTGGGGAACCGCGCTGGGCCTGTTGATGATCCAGACGCTGAACAACGGTCTGGACATCCTGGTCGTCCCCGCCTACTGGCAGGACGTCATCAAGGGCGTGCTGATCGTGTCGGCGGTGGCGATCGACGTGTGGTCGTCGCGCCGACGAACATGACGCCATGCCGAAGCCTCTGAAGACCGAACAACACGAGAAGAGATGCACATGAAACTGGGGACAAAGACGTTCGCCATCGCCTCTGCCGTCGTGCTGGGGCTGGGCCTGACCGCCTGCGGAGCCGGGGACACCGCCGCCAACGGCGACACCACCCGCATCGGCGTCACGGTGTACGACATGAGCTCGTTCATCACCGCGGGCAAAGAGGGTATGGACCAGTACGCGAAGGACAACAACATCGAACTGGTCTGGAACTCGGCCAATCTCGACGTCGCGACCCAGGCCAGCCAGGTCGACTCCATGATCAACCAGGGCGTCGACGCGATCATCGTCGTTCCGGTGCAGGCCGATTCGCTGGCCCCGCAGGTGGCCCAGGCCAAGGCCAAGAACATCCCGCTCGTCCCGGTGAACGCCGCGCTCGACAGTCCCGACGTGGCCGCCAGCGTCCAGCCCGACGACGTGGCCGCCGGTGAACAGGAAATGCAGATGATGGCCGACCGCCTCGGCGGCCGCGGCAACATCGTGATCCTGCAGGGTCCGCTCGGGCAGTCCGGCGAGATCGACCGCACCAAGGGCATCAACAACGTGCTGTCCCGCTACCCGGACATCAAGGTGCTCGCCACCGACACCGCGAACTGGAAGCGCGACGAGGCCGTCAACAAGATGAAGAACTGGATCTCCGGTTTCGGACCGCAGATCAACGGCGTGGTCGCCGAGAACGACGACATGGGTCTGGGCGCCCTGCAGGCTCTGAAGGAGGCCGGCCGCAACGACGTGCCGATCGTCGGGATCGACGGCATCGAGGACGGCCTCAACGCCGTCAAGAGCGGCGAGTTCATCGGCACCTCACTGCAGAACGGCACCGTCGAACTGTCCGCCGGGCTGGCCGTCGCCAACAAGCTCGCCAAGGGCGAGCAAGTCGACACCAAGCCGGTCTACGTCATGCCGGCCATCACCAAGGACAACGTCGACGTCGCGATCGAGCACGTGGTCACCGGACGGCAGGAGTTCCTCGCCGGTCTGACCGACCTGACCAACAAGAACCTCGAGACCGGGGACATCGCCTACGAGGGCATCCCCGGCCAGAAGCAGCCGTGAGCGCCGCATTCAGTTCCAACCGAGAGAGAGAGCGAGACAACAACAGATGACACTGACGACGAAGTTCGGGGCGATCGCCGCCGCCGGGGTGCTCGGGCTCGGCCTCACCGCGTGCGGCGCGGGGGACACCGAGGCCAACAGCGACACCACCCGCATCGGTGTGACGGTCTACGACATGAGCTCGTTCATCACCGAGGGCAAAGAGGGCATGGACACCTATGCCAAGGCCAAGAACATCGAGCTGGTGTGGAACTCGGCCAACAACGACGTCTCGACGCAGGCCAGCCAGGTCGACTCGCTGATCAACCAGGGCGTCGACGCGATCATCGTGGTTCCGGTGCAGGCGGATTCGCTGGGCCCGCAGGTCACCTCGGCCAAGGAGAAGGGCATCCCGCTGCTGGCGGTCAACGCCGCACTGGAGACGCCCGATCTCGCGGGCAACGTGCAGCCCGACGACGTGGCCGCCGGTGAGCAGGAGATGCAGATGATGGCCGACCGCCTCGGCGGCCGCGGCAACATCGTCGTTCTGCAGGGTCCGCTCGGCGGTTCGGGTGAGATCAACCGCGGCAAGGGCATCGACAACGTGCTCGCCCGCTACCCCGACATCAAGGTGCTGGCCAAGGACACCGCGAACTGGAAGCGCGACGAGGCCGTCAACAAGATGAAGAACTGGATCTCGAGCTTCGGCCCGCAGATCAACGGTGTGGTGGCGCAGAACGACGACATGGGTCTGGGCGCCCTGCAGGCGCTCAAGGAGGCCGGCCGCACCGACGTGCCGATCGTCGGGATCGACGGCATCGAGGACGGTCTGAACGCTGTCAAGAGCGGTGAGTTCATCGGCACCTCACTGCAGAACGGCACCGTCGAACTGTCCGCCGGGCTGGCCGTCGCCGACGCGCTGGTCAAGGGCGAGGACGTCAAGACCGACCCGGTCTACGTCATGCCCGCCATCACCAAGGACAACGTCGACGTCGCGATCCAGCACGTGGTGACCGAACGCGGCAAGTTCCTCGAGGGTCTGGTCGAACTGACCGAGCAGAACCTCAAGACCGGCGACATCGCCTACGAGGGCATCCCGGGGCAGCAGCAACCGCAGCCCTGACCACCCTCACAACGTGAAGCGGGCCCGGTCGGTGACCGGGCCCGCTTTCGTCGGCGTTCACGAGTTCTGCCCCCGTGCCAGGGTCAGGACTTCCTCGGCGGTCGGCGCGCTGGCCGGGTGGTGCGACAGGCACAGCGGCGTCCGGATCTTGTGGAACGACATCCCCTCCAACGCGGCGTAGAACGTCCCCGACTGCAGCCTGCTGATGTCGGGGACCAACCCGCCCTTCACGCGGGCCATCTCGCGGGCCACCGCGATCTGCGTGGACGAGTTGAGCAGACCGTAGAACTGGGTGGCCGCGTTGCCGGGGATGCGGTTGTCCAGCCCCTTGGGCGCCTGTGTGGCGAACACCAGGCCCAGCCCGTACTTGCGGGCCTGCGAGGACAGCGCCACCGTGCTGTGGGTGCACGCGGTGGTACCGACGGACGGCACGAAGTTCTGCGCCTCGTCCATCACCAGCAGCCCGCCCAGCGGGCGGTCGCCCGCAGGATTGCGCTTGATCCAGGCGAACAGCGCCATCTGCAACTGGTTGACGAAACCCTCGCGCTGCGCGCCGTCGGTCAGACCGATCATGCTGATCACCGACACCCGTGCGCGGTAGCCCGCCGACGGCGTCAACAGCACGCCCGGATCGGCCGCTGTCCCCTCGCCGCCGAACAGCGGGTCGTTGACAATGGCGGCTCGGAGGTTCTGCGCGAGTTCGGCGGCGAGGTCGCGTGCGCCGCTGAGTTGGCTGACGCCCTCGGGCAGGTCGGCGAGTAGGCGGATGAAGCCCGGTAGCGTGGTGTCCGGCCGGCGCCCGTAGTGGCGCAGCGCCTCGCGCAACACCGCGCGGGACCTGTTGGCCTTGGCGGTCTTACCGGTGATCAGCGCGCGGGGTTCGAACGCCGCGACGGCCGACTCGACGGCATCGGCGAACTCGTCGTGATCGTCCACCACCCCGGCGAAGTCGGGCAGCGGGTGGAACGACAGCGGACGGCCCGCCGACCGGCGCGGCGTCCAGACCACCACCTCCGTGTTCGCCAGATACTCCCGGGCGCGCGGTGTGTCGGCCGGGTTCCACCCCTGGGGAATCTGCGGCCACGCGCTGCCGAGCCGGGCGAGGTCGTTGTTGGGATCGAGCACGATCGACGACACCCCACGCAGCGCGCACTCCTCGATGAGGCGCCGGATCAATACCGTCTTACCGGATCCGGAGCCGGCGAACACCACGGTGTGCTTGCGCAGCGCCGCCAGATCGACAGAGAGCGCGGTGCCGTCGGTGTCGACGCCGACGGGCACCGCGGTGGGAGAGTCGGCGACCGACGGGAAATCCGGCCGTGACGGGCCGGCGGTCTGCTCCTCGATCTCGTCGGCGGCCGGCTCGGGAACCGGTTCGGGTGCCTCACCGGCCATCTCGCCGAGCGCGGCGCGCAGCAGCGTGATCCCGTGCGCCGGTCTACGGGCGACCAGCCATCCGGCCAGACCCGGCGCGTCCTCGTCGATCAGGTCACGCAGTGCGGTCATGGTCCGCACGTCGTCGTCGGACAGCGGCAGTGTCCGCCCGCCGGCCGCCTCGAAGTCCTCGACCATCGAGGCGGTCTTCGCTCCGCCCGGCCACTGGCTGTTGCGCAACAGGAACAGCCGGCGCTTCTGCGGGTCGGTTCCGAAACCCGTTGCCTGCGAAGCGTTCTTGATGCGGCTCTGAACGGCGATCGCATTGCCGGCGGCGATCGCCCGGAACGCCCAGTGCCGTTCGTCGTCGAGTGCGGCATCCACGACCTGGCGCAGCCTGGCGTGCAGGACCACCCGCTTACCCGGCGGCGGGTCGAGGCGGAACGCCTGCCCGGTCTCACCCTCTTCGAGGATCCAGGCGTCGAGCGCCGCCGACAGCAGGTTCGGCATCGTGGTGTCCTCGCCGTCGGGGTCCGTGGCCGCCGCAGGCACGGCGCGGCGTCGGTACTCGACGAACCTGCGATCGAGATCGCTTGTGTCGAGGGAACTCCGGGCGTGATGCTGCTCGTGCTCGGCGGCCGGTTCACCGGTCAGGCGGGGGAGTTCGGTGACGGTGTCGAGGTCGAGGCACCGCCGCACGTGTGCGTCGGCCCGCTTGAGCAGTTCCCGCGGCGTGAACTGGGGCGCCTCCTCGAACGCCGCGGGCAGGATCGGCCAACTCGGATAGGGCGGTTCGAAGCCGGTCGCGCGGTAGCTCGCGGTGAAGCGCCGTTCGAGGATGGCCCGGCCGATGTCGGCGGTGGGCAGCGCCTCGAGCGGCCTGGTGGTGCGGAACCGGTCCTGGACGGTCGACGTCGCGCGGTCCCGGATGGCCTCCCACGCGACCGGGAGGCAGGCCACCACACTGGCGGTGCGCCGCATGGTCTGTCGCACCGACATCAGGCCGTGTGCCACCTGTTCGAGGTCGCGGTTGTCGGCCGCCTGTTCGCCGCCGGTGCTGCGCACCGACTGCGCCAGCAGCGTGTCGATCTGGTCGATCGCCAGGACGGCGGGCCCGGCCAGCGCCACCAGCCGCGAGATGTCGCGCACCGTTTCCTGCGGGGTCTTGGTGGGTGCGGGCAGGCCCCACCGGGCGCGCTCGTCGTCGAACTCGTCGGTGCCGTCGAGGAAGGCCTGCCCGACGTCCTGCACCTGCAGATCGCCGGCGCCGAGCAGAGCCAGCGCGCGCAGCGTGTGATGTGTCTCGCGGACGGTCGGCCGGTGCACCTTGTGCAGGGCGTTGACGAATTCGCCCAGCACCTCCGGGGTGAGGTCGTCGTCCCCGGCCACCGCGCGCCGGGCCGCCCGCCCGATGTGGGCGATCGACGACAGCTCCCACAACACGTCCTTGAGTTGGGTCTCGCGCTGCCCGCCGGGGCGGCCGAGGCTCTCCATGATGCCGCCGCGGGCGGACTCCCAGAATCCGGCGGCGTCCAGCAGCTCGACGAGGAAGAAGTAACCGCCGCGCTGCTGCACCCGCTCCCTGACCTGACCGAGCAGGTGGGTCTTGCCGGAGCCCGCCTGACCGCGGACCACCACGCCGAGCGGGGTGGAGTCGGGGTCGCGTTCGGCGTCGCCGAATGCGGCGAGCACGTCGCTCAGCGCGTGTTCGTGGAGTCCGTTGACGTGTACCGCACCTTGGGAATGCCACAGGTCGTCGGCCGTCGGCGCCCACGCGAGCCGCAGTCCGGCGAGCGCATCCCGTTCACCCGGCCGCATCAGCACTCGATCGCGATCAGGTGTTTGGGCTGGTTGCCGATGCGGATGGCGGCGTCGCGGTCGGTCTGGGTGAGCGTCTTCTGGTTCTCCTCGGGGATGAGGCTCACGCCCGGGGTCTGGTACAGGCGCACCAATGCCCCGTCGAGGTCGGCGCTGCCCACGTCCGCCAGTTCGGCGCGCAACCGGGACAGGGGGACCCACCCGCCGGGCCGCTGGGCCAGCCGGTGGTAGGTGTCGCGGACGCGGTCCTCGACGGCGCCCGGGGCCGCGTCCTCCGGCGGCAGGAAGACGTCCGCCGGGCGCAGGTCCGCGCTGTCGAAGTAGCGTCCGAGTGCGCGCAACACCGTGTAGAGGGCCCGGCCCTGTCCGGAAGCCCGCCGCGGCACCTCGGCGCCGAACAGAGTGCGACACACCGCCCAGCCGTCATCGGTGAGTTCGTGGACGAGCGGCCGGCCTTCGGTGGTCTCGACCAGCCGGAGGCGGTTGAGCCGTTCGCGGCTCGCCCTGTCGAGTTTGGGGCCCAGCCGTTCCAGCTCGGGGTTCGGGACCGGCCGCGCCTCGGACATCAGGACCAGCAGGACCGCCTGTTCGGTTCCGCTCAGCTCGTCGACCGGAACGGTCATGTCGGGCGTCCTCCTGCCTGTGGTCGTGTCCAGTTCTACCTGGTGGTCGACGTCGGTGGCGGTACGAGCGCGCCGGCGGGCACATCGGTGTACTGCGGCGAATAGGCCTCGGCGGAGAAGGTGAAGCCGCGCCTGCTGCGTTCGCTCAGACAGGACACACCGAACGCCTCCTGCACATTGCACCGGAAACCCGCCACGGCCAGGATCTGGTTGAACTGCAGGACGGTGGCGGTTCCGGTGGGCGGTGCGAACGGCGCGTCGTCGAGTGCCACGAAGGCCGGATCGCCGTCGCGGCCGACGACGAGCGCGGTGGGGGCCGTCTGCTCCCCGGCGGCGTCGATCACGCTCTCCGGTGCCCCCGCGATGTCCAGGGCCGCACCGCCCGCGGCCTGGCACCCGGCCTGCACCCGCGGCACGACCGCACATTCCCAGCGTCCCGACGGCGTGGTGAAGAAGTACTGGGTGAAGCCGTCGACGGGCGTGCCGAAATGGAACGCGTTGGCCAGGTTGGCGTTGTTCAGCGGCGGCGGTGGAGGCGCGGTGGGCGCCGCCGAGCCCGCGGGCCCGCCGTCGTCGGTGGTCACCACCGTCGGTCCGGTGCAGCCGGCCAGCACCAGGACGGCCAGTGCTGCCGGGATCACAGTTGATGCGCGCATGTCGGTGTCCAAGCGTGCCGCAAGCGGTTCCGGGCGTGTCCGCCGGGTCAGCCCACGCGGGCCGCCAGCAGGTGACGCAGCGTGCGCGCGTTGCGCACGGCGTGTCCGCCGAGGTCGTTGTTGAAGTAGACCAGCACACGGCGTCCCTCGGCGTCCCATGCCGCGATCCGGTCGGCCCACCGGCTCAGGGCGTCGTCGGGGTAGGACCCGGCGTAGAGCGATTCCTGGCTCGGACCGTGCATCCGCAGGTAGACCAGATCGCCGGTGGCCCGCGGTATGCACCGCAGCCCGGCGCCGCTCATGATCACGTAGGCGGCGCGGTGGTCCTCGAGCAGGCGGTACACCGCCGGGTCGTCCCAGGAGGGGTGGCGCAGTTCCATGGCGATGGGGATCCACTCCGGCATCACCGTCAGGAAGTGCGCCAGGAGGGCGTCGTCGCGTTCGATGGCCGGATGCAGTTGCACCAGTAGCGCTTCGCGCCGGTCACCGAGTGCGGTCCAGCACCGTTCGAAGCGGTCCACCCACGGTTCCGGGTTCGTCAGCCGGCGGAAGTGGGTGAGCCCGCGGTGGGCCTTGACCGACATGGTGAACCCCTCGGGCAGGCGAGATCGCCACCCTTCGAAGGTCGCGTCGCGCGGCCAGCGGTAGAAGCTGGCGTTGAGTTCGACGGTGTCGAACTCCGCCACGTAGAGGCCGAGGCGTCTGGCCACCGGCGTGCGCTGCGGGTAGAGCACGTCGGTCCAGTGGTCGTAGGACCATCCGGAGGTGCCGATGCGGATCATCGGCCGCGCACCCGCTCGAACAGGTCGTCGTCGAGCGCCGCGCGCACCAGGGCCGCCGCGAACGCGGCCGTACCGTCGGGGGCCAGCTTCTGCAGCGCCGCCGGATCGTCCGGCAGGCCGAGCCGCGACGCCGTTCCGATGGCGCGCTCGTCGAAGTAGGGCCGCAGCCACGTCCAGGTGTCCTGCACCTCCCGCAGGAAGATGTCGGAGCCGGTATCACCGATACCCTTGAACCGCTTCAAGTTTCGCCGTACGGCGTCGACGTCCCGGTCTTCGGCCAGCCTGCGCAGATCACCGCCGTACTCCTTGCGCACGGTCCGGGCCATCTCCACCAGCCGGGTGGCGGAGCTCTCGTCGTACCGGGCGTAGCCGGCGCGGCCGAACGCATCGATCATGGTTCGGCGGTCGGCGTCGAGTACCGCGTCGGGGGTGCGCAGTCCCTCGGCGAACAGTTCGCGTGCGGCGTGCATGGCGACGGTCGCGTCGATCGGCTTGCTGGCCAGCATGCACAGCACCAGGAGCTGGAAGAGCGGCATGGGTGTGTCGGCGAGCCGGATACCGGCCTCTTCGGCATAGGTCCGGCCTGCTTCATCCTGCAGGCGCCGGACGATGTCCTGCGATGCGCCCATGGCGGTTGCATTACCCGCGCACGGCCCCGGTGAACCGGTTACTTGGGCGGAAGCGCCCTGGCGTAGTCGACGCCGTGGCGCACCCAGGACCGCAGTTGGCGCATGGTCCGCACGCCGTCGCGGTCGACCCGCAGCCAGCCCCGGACCTCGCGGCCCGACATGACCATCGGTGCGGTGTGCTCGCGCCGGAGGAGTTTCTCGGTCTGATCGGGCGGGACGCGGACCATCAGGCCGCCCTGACCGCTGGCGGCCACCGCCATGTGGCCGTCGATGAGGAACGCCAGCCCGCCGAACATCCGTTTCTCGGTGACGTCCCGTTCGGCGGAGACGATTTCGCGGATGCGGTCGGCGAGGTCGGCGTCGTAGGTCACCTGGTTATTCTGCGTCGGCGGTGACGTGCCAGTCGCCGACTCGCGCAGACGTCGAGTCGTAGAGGTCCTGTTTGTCGCCCGGTTCGAGTTCGGTGAGGTCCTTGATCTCGTCGGCCAGGCCGGTCAGGATCCGGCCCAGCTCGCCGTTCACGTCGGCATCGTCGGGCAGATTCACTTCCAGCACGAATTTCACGACCCGCGAATACCCGCAATCGCCGAATTTGCACTCAGGGTCGTGATCGCCCGGCGATTCACGACCCTGAGTGCAATCTCTGCCGAACTAGGCGGCGCGCCCGGCCGCTGCGGCCGCCGGTTCGAGCGCCTGCGCGACGATGTCGGCGACGTCGGTCATCGGTCGAACGTCGAGCGCCGACAGCACTTCGGCCGGCACGTCGTCGAGATCCGGCTCGTTGCGCTGCGGGATGAACACCGTCGACAGCCCTGCGCGCTGCGCGGCCAGCAGCTTCTGCTTGACCCCGCCGATCGGCAGCACGCGGCCGTTGAGCGTGACCTCGCCGGTCATCCCGACGTCGGAGCGGACCTGCCGTCCTGTCGCCATCGACACCAGCGCGGTCACCATCGTCACACCGGCCGACGGACCGTCCTTCGGGACGGCGCCCGCGGGCACGTGGACGTGGATGCGACGGTCCAACGCCTTCGGATCGACCCCGAGCTGCTCGGCGTGGGCGCGCACGTAGGACAGCGCGATCTGCGCGGACTCCTTCATCACGTCGCCCAGCTGACCGGTCAGCTGCAGTCCCGCCTCACCGTCGGTGGACCCCGCCTCGATGTAAAGCACGTCGCCGCCGAGTCCGGTCACGGCCAGCCCGGTCGCCACCCCCGGCACCGCAGTGCGCTCGGCCGACTCCGGTATGAAGCGCGGACGGCCCAGGTAACCCACGAGATCCGGCTCGTCGATGACGATCGGCGACGGATCGGCCGCGAGCTTCGTGGTGGCCTTGCGCATCGCCTTGGCGAGCAGCCGTTCGAACTGCCGCACACCCGGTTCGCGGGTGTAGTCGGCCGCGATCTTGCGCAACGCCGCATCGGTCACCTCGACTTCATCGATGGTGAGCGCCGCCCGTTCCCGCTGCCGCGGCAGCAGGAAGTCGCGGGCGATGGCCACCTTGTCGTCGGAGGTGTAGCCGTCGATCTGCACCAGTTCCATCCGGTCCAGCAGCGCCTGCGGGATGTTCTCGATCACGTTGGCCGTGGCCAGGAACACCACATCGGACAGGTCGAGGTCGAGATCGAGGTAGTGGTCGCGGAACGTGTGGTTCTGCGCCGGGTCGAGCACCTCGAGCAGCGCCGCGGCCGGGTCGCCGCGGTAGTCGCTGCCGACCTTGTCGATCTCGTCCAGCAGCACAACGGGATTCATCGACCCCGCCTCACCGATGGCACGGACGATGCGGCCCGGCAGCGCGCCGACGTAGGTGCGGCGGTGGCCGCGGATCTCGGCCTCGTCGCGCACACCGCCGAGGGCGACGCGCACGAATTCGCGGCCCAGCGCCCGTGCGACGGATTCGCCCAGCGAGGTCTTGCCGACCCCGGGGGGTCCGGCCAGCACCATCACCGCACCGGATCCGCGGCCGCCGACGACCTGCAGCCCGCGCTGGGCGCGGCGCGCCCGCACGGCCAGGTATTCGACGATGCGGTCCTTGACGTCCTCGAGCCCGTGGTGGTCGGCGTCCAGGATCTCCCGGGCCGCCTTCAGATCGGTCGAGTCCTCGGTCCGGACGTTCCACGGCAGGTCCAGCACGGTGTCGAGCCAGGTGCGGATCCAGCCGCCCTCCGGGCTCTGGTCGCTGGCGCGTTCGAGCTTGCCGACCTCGCGCAGCGCGGCGTCGCGGACCTCGTCGGGCAGGTCGGCGGCCTCGACGCGGGCGCGGTAGTCGTCCAGACCTTCTTCGCCGCCATCCGGTCCCAACTCGCCCAGCTCCTTGCGGATCGCGGCGAGCTGCTGGCGCAGCAGGAACTCCTTCTGCTGCTTCTCCATACCGGACCGGACGTCCTCGGCGATCTTGTCGGTGACCTCGACCTCGGCCAGGTGCTCACCTGTCCAGTCGATCAGCACGCGCAGCCGTTCGGCGACGTCGGGCGTCTCCAGCAGCTGACGCTTCTGTACCCGTGTCAGGTACGACGCGTAGCCGGCGGTGTCCGCCAGCGCCGACGGATCGGTGAGCTGGTTGACGAAGTCGATGATCTGCCAGGCCTCGCGGCGCTGCAGCATCGCCAACAGGAGCTTCTTGTATTCAGCGGCCAGTTCGCGGGTCCGGTCGGTGATCTCGGGTTCGGGCACCTCGTCGATCGACACCCACAGTGCCGCGCCGGGGCCGTTGACGCCTGCGCCGATGTGCGCGCGGCTTCGTCCGCGGACGACGGCGGCAGTGCCCGCCCCGCCGGGGATGCGGCCGATCTGCACGATCGTCGCGAGGACACCGTAGGTGGGGTAGCGGTCGCCCAGCCGCGGCGCGATGAGCAGCTCGCCGGAGTCGCCGGGTGCGGCGGCGGTCTCAGCTGCTTCGACGGCGGCGCGGGCGGCGTCGTCCAGTTCGATGGGCACGACCATGCCGGGCAGCACGATCGCCTCGCTGTTGAACAGGACGGGCACCACACGCGATGTGTCGTTGGCTTGAGCCATTGATCCTCCAAAGTTCAGTCGAATCGACTCAACCCTGGGTGCGGGCGGTTTGTTCCCGGAGGCGTTACCGCTCGCCGGCGGGTCCGGGCCGCGCCAGGCCACGCGGGCGGTCCAGCCAGCGCGCCAACCGGGGTTCGACGACGGCGAGCAGCACCGCGACCGCGAACCACAGAACCGACAGCGCCACAGTGGTGTTCCAGGCGTCGAACGAGTAGCCGTCGTCGTCTTCGCTGTGGAAGAACGGCCCGATGATGCCGAACTGGATCGCCGGTGCCACGGCGATGCAGAACGCGAGCCCGGTGGTGGCGCCGAACGCCCCGCGCAGCAGCATCGCCCGCGGGGTCCGCACGGTCGGCGCCGGACGGTGGTGCGCGAGCAGGATGATCAGCAACAGCAGGCCGATCACCACGGCCAGCACGTCCCAGTCGTCGCCGGCGAAGATGAACGCGACCGCACCGCCCACGGTGGCCAATGCCAGCGCGCCGGGGTCCACCCGTTGCTGCAGTTCGATATGTGTCACGGCATTGCCGTCGTCCGCCATTGCGTCACTCTAAGGTCGTGCCCGGTCGTGGTGGGCGGTGTTTGCCGCACGAGTATCCGGCGTGTCGGGCGAGGACCCGCAAACGGCAGGGAGCCTGCCGTGGGGGTGACGGCAGGCTCCCTGGTTGTGGGTGGTTCTAGACGGCGCCCTGTGCGCCGAGCACCCGCTGGATGTCCGGCTTCATCTGCTGCAGCTGCTGACCCCAGTAGCCCCAGGCATGTGTGCCGTTCGACGGGAAGTTGAACACGCCGTTGGTGCCGCCCGCGGCGATGTAGTTGTCGCGGAAGGTCACGTTGGTGCGCAAGGTGAAGCCCTCGAGGAACTGGGCCGCCATGAGGTTGCCCCCGGAGGTGCCGGCGTCGAGTTCCGACGGGGTCCCGGTGCCGCAGTAGATCCACACCCGGGTGTTGTTCGCGACCAGCTGGTTGATGTTGACCATCGGGTCGTTACGCCGCCACGCCGGATCGCTGGCCGGGCCCCACATGCTCTCGGCGTTGTACTTGCCGGAGTCCTGCATGGCCAACCCGATCAGCATCGGCCACCAGCCCTCGGAGGGGTTGAGGAAGCCCGACAGCGACGCCGCGTAGATGAACTTCTGCGGGTAGTAGATCGAGTAGGTGAGTGCGGTGCTGCCGGCCATCGAGATGCCGACGACCGCGTTGCCGTTGGGCGACACGCCGCGGTTGGCCTCCAGCCACGCGGGCAGCTCCTGGGTCAGGAACGTCTCCCACTTGTAGGTGTAATCCTGGCCGTTGCCGCGGGACGGCTGATACCAGTCGGTGTAGAAGCTGGACTGGCCGCCGACAGGCATGACCACCGACAGGCCCGACTGGTGGTACCACTCGAACGCGGGGGTGTTGATGTCCCAGCCGTTGTAGTCGTCCTGCGCGCGCAGGCCGTCGAGCAGGTACACCGCGTGCGGGCCGCCGCCCTGGAACTGGATGCGGATGTTGCGGTTCATGGACTGGGAGAACACGTCGAGGTACTCGACCGGCAGACCCGGCCTCGAGAAGGCACCTGCGGTCGCCGAACCCCCGGCGAAGCCGATCAGACCCGGAAGCGTGATCGCGGCGACCGCAACCACCGCCATCCGCCTCCATGTCCGCCTCGCTGTATCGCGGAACTTTCCGACGAATTTCATAACGGCAACCCACCCACCTTTCTTCGCATGCCACAAGCAGTGCCGTCGCTTATCGAGACTCATGAAACACGTGCCACATCTGTCACACGCGTACCAACACGGCGGCGCGTGATCGCGGTTGGCTAACGATTCCGACTCGGCCCGTTACGAACCCACGCATGGTGTGGCCACGGACGGGTACCACCCGAACGTGACCGAGAACTCCGTCGATACCCACGATCTGCAACGCTTCGTAGACGCCCAGGATCCCGTGTACGACACCGTGATCGGAGAACTACGCGCCGGACGCAAACGCTCGCACTGGATCTGGTTCGTCTTCCCGCAGCTGAAGGGGCTGGGCCGCAGTCCCACGGCCCAGCACTACGGCATCGCCTCCCGTGAGGAGGCCGTCGCCTACCTCGGGCACGACGTGCTGGGGCCGCGGATACGCGAGTGCACGCGACTGGTGCTCGCCATCGAGGGCCGGTCGGCAGGCGAGGTCTTCGGCTCACCCGACGACCTGAAGCTGCGATCGTCGATGACGCTGTTCGCCCGGTGCACCGACGACAACGCCGACTTCCTCGGCGTGCTCGACAAGTTCTACGGCGGTGAACCCGATCCCGCGACGGTCTCGCGACTGTCCTGAGCGCTCAGGCGGGCGCGACGACGACCCAACCGTGCGGTGGCACCGTCAGCTGGTCGAGTTCCTCGGCAGGCGGCGCGCCGGAGCCGGCCACCACCCGGCCTCGGCGTAGCGCGGTGTCGCCCAGCGGGACGGTCAGCGGTGCGTCGTCGACGTTGAGCGCCACCAGCAGCGCGTCGTCGCCGTTGCGGGTTTCGTAGACGTAGTGCCGATTCGCCAACTGCACCGCGGACGTCGTCGCGCGGTGCAGCCACGGATGGCGACGGCGCAGCCCGATCAGATACTTGTGCAGCCGGAAGATGTCGCTGTCTTCCGTTGGCGGCGTGGCGAATTCGGGACGTACGGCGTCGTCACCACCCCTGCGGTCCTCCTTGACGCCGCGATACCCCAGCTCGTCTCCGGCGTAGACGCTGGGCACCCCGCCGATCGTGAACAACAGCACCAGTGCGTGCTCGAGGTGGCGGGAATCTGTCATCTGGCTCGCGATCCGCGTGACGTCGTGGTTGCCGACGAAGGTGAGCGGTGCGAACGAGTCGAGGAACTCGTTGTGCCGCTTCAGCGCATGGTCGAGTTCGTGGAAGTTGCCGTCGTTGAGGCTGCTCCACACCGCCTTCCACAGTTCGTACTGGGTGACGGAGTCGAACCCGGCGGCCACCCGGGCGGCGTAGTCGCCGTGGATGACCTCGCCGACGAACCAGGCGTGGGGGTGGCGTTCGCGCACACGCGGCAGCACCTGGGACCAGAACCGGTCCGGAACGGCGTAGGCGGCGTCCAGTCGCCACCCGTCGGCGCCACGGTTCAGCCAGTGCGACATCACGTCGACGGTGTAGTCGACGACGGCCGGGTCACGGTGGTCGAGCGCGATCAGCTCACCGTGCCCCTCGAAGGTCGCGAAACCGTTGCGGCCCCGGCGGAACCACGATGACGCCGGGTGATCGGGACCGCCGTCGAGCGCCTCGCGGTAGCGGGGGAAGTCGGTACCGACGTGGTTGAACACGCCGTCGAGCAGGACGCGCAACCCGCGGCGGTGCGCCTGCTCGATCAGGTCGTCGAAGTCCCCCTCGTCGCCGAGCCGCGGATCGATCGCATAGTGGTCGGTGGTGTCGTATCCGTGTGTGCGCGATGCGAACACCGGACCGAGCGCGAGACCGGAGGCGCCGAGTGCGATGGCGTGGTCGAGCCAGGCCACGATGCGCCGCAGCCGGTGCTCGTCAGGGCTCGGTGGGGGATCGGCGGGGAAGGCGCCGACGAACCCCAGCGGGTACACCTGCCACCAGATGACGTGTTCGACCCACGCGGGTTCTGTCACGATCCGAACTTCTCCCAATAGAGGGCCTGCATGACGTCGGCCAGTTCCGGCGCCGGCCCGTCGACGGGCACATCGGGTGCGACCGTGTTGACGGGCAGGGTCGCCACCGGTGGGGCGGGGGCGCCCCACTCGGCCAGCCATCGGCTCAGCTGTGCCGACGAGGTGGCGTAGACGATGCGGCCCAGGCCCACCCAGGCGTGCGCGGCCGCGCACATCGGGCAGTGCTCGCCGGAGGTGTAGACGGTCGCGGCGGCGCGCTCGGCCGGGTCGAGGTTCTCCGCCGCCCACCTGGCGATCGCGAACTCGGGGTGACGGGTGTGGTCACCGCCGCTGACCCGGTTGTGGTCGGCGAAGCGAACCCGGCCCGCGCTGTCGACGAGGACGGATCCGAACGGTTCGTCACCGGCGTCGAGCGCCTCGCGCGCGAGCTCCACGCAGCGGCGGAGGTGTTCGAGATCCGAGTCACTGATCGGCACGTGCCGGAGTCTACGCAGCGGCCCGGGGCGGTCAGTCAGAACAGCAGTCGTCGACGACGTCGAGGCGGCAGGCGCACGACGCCGCGATCGGCACGTCGGCGCGGGCCAGGGCGAGGCCGAGTTGCTGACCGATGATGGCCGCCTCGGCGGTGCGCCCGAGCCGCTGCAGGCATTCGTGATATCCGTGCAGGCTCCACACATTGCCCGGATGCTGCGACGAGCGGCTCAGTTGCGGGTCGAGGCCGAGGTCGGCGGCGTATACGGCGGCGGCGTCGGTCACCCGGCCCTGTTCGAGCAGCAGCGCCCCGTAGGCGTGCCGGGTCGGCTGCATCCACCCCCACGGCTCGTCGTACGGCAACGAGTCGTCCAGGTCGACGGCCCGCCGCAGGTGGGTGAAGGCCTCGTCGAATTGCCCTGCGCGGTAGGCGATCTCACCGTCGAGCATGGCCTCGGCGACGGCCAGGATGTCGCGGCTGGTGTTGTTGAACAGGTAGCGGGACTCGGGGATGCGGGCATAGGCGGCCGCGAAGGCCTCCCGTTCGGCCCGGGCCTGGTCCAGGTGACCCTTCGCGGCGTGCGCGACACCGCGCCCGTAGTGGACGGTCGCGGTGGTGGTGCAGTAGAGCGTCTGGTCGTCGGGCAGCGGTTCGGCGATCAGGTCGTCCCAGCGCCCGAACCGGACGAGTACGTGCACCCGTAGCGGGACGAACGCCTCCAGCCAGTCGGCCATCGGCGGCGATTCGATCGCGAGCAGTTCCGGCGTCAGTTGACCTGCCAGTTCCTCCGCCGCGTCCAGGGCGACCTTCGACGAGCCCTCGAACATCGCCGAATACACCACGAAATGCAGATCGTGCGCGCGGTAGAGAGAGTAGAAGTTCAGCGGACCCGCCCGGTCGACGAACCGGCGGTCCGCTTCGACGGCAGCGAGATTGGAGGTCACCGAGGCCCGGTACTGCCCGCAGAGGACGTCGATGTGGCTGGGCATGTGCTGCAGGTGGCCGGCGTCGGGCACCAGACCCCGCAGCAGGTCGGCAGCGGGCAGCGCGTCCTCGGGAGTCGCCGACATCTCCATGGTGTGCAGATACAGGTGCAGCACGCCCGGATGCCGGCGGCCCGCGTCGGTCGCCAGCGCCGCGTCGAGGAGCGCCTTGGCCTCCACCACCCGCGAACCCGGTGCCGGTTCACCGGTCCTGGTGTCCCACAGGGCCCAAGCCGTGATGTTGACCAACGCGTCGGCGGCCAGCGCCTGCACGTCGACGTCGTCGGGGTAGGCGGCGGCGAGTTCGACCATGGCGTCGGCGTAGGCCGGATGCCCGTCCTGCAGCGCCTCGGCCGCGCCGGGGTCGTCGACGGGGAACCGGGCCTGCAGCGCCTCGATCAGGCCGCGTTCCACGGCTGATGCGCGGCCGCGTTCGGCGAGCCTCAGTTCCATGCGGGCGCGGGCCAGCGACGCGCCCATGTCGACCGGGTCGAACGCCTCCCACGGCTTGTTGTAGTTGGGTCCGACGGAATAGGCGATACCCCACCGCGCGACGGCCAGATCCGGGTCCAGTTCCAGCGCCCGCTCGAAACAGCGGACCGCCTCCTCGTGGTTGAACGCGTACGCCCAGACCAGGCCGCGGTCGAACCACGTCTGCGCTTGCGGTGACGGCGTTTCCACCGCCCGGTGGTGCGAGCCGAGGTCGTAGTACGGCTCGGCGTCACGGCCGAGCGAAACCGTCATGGCGAGAACGATAATGGAGCGACACCGCGGTGGCGAGTGCCGCGAGCACCGCACCCGCCGCCGCCCACACCCCGAGCGTCACCACGGCGGTCGTCGCCCCGTTGCCGCCGAAGTACTGGAGGCTGCGCAACAGGTCCACACCCGATCCCTGGGGGACGATGTGGGTGAACGTGCGGTAGAAGCCGGACAGCAGCGGCCGCCCGACGGGGCCGGCGGCCGCGGCGTTGCCCACGATCACCAGGAACAGGGTCAGCGTCAGCGACGCGAGGGTGCCGAACGCCGCTGCCACACCGGTGATCGCGCCGCCGACTGCCATCGCGTACAGCCACAGCGCACCGAACAGCTGCGCCGGGTGGCCGGTGAGCGCGCCGAGGCCGCCGTCGACGTACGCGGTCACCCCGGCGGCCAGCAGGGCCGAACACCCCGCCAGGCTCAGGGTGCGCAGACCGAACGTGCGCGGGGTGCGCGCGGCGCCCATGACGCGGCTCAGAATCGTGGCGCCGGCCGAGGCGCCGATGGACAGGAAGATCACGGCGTAGAACTCGACGGTGCCCGAGGGGTCCGCCGCTGACGTGGGCGCGACGTCCTCGACGACCGGGGTCAGGCCGGCCTCGGTGGCGATCGCCCGGCCGACGGATTCGGCGGCGGCCATCACGCTGCGTCCGCCGCCGCCGGCCACGTAGATGGTGAGGTCATGATCGGCGCCGACGGCGAGACCTGCGTCGGCGCGGCGCTGGTAGACCAGGTCGCGTGCGGTCGCGGCGTCGGGGGCGTCGGTGACGGCGAGCGCCTGTTGTCCACGGACCGCCTCGAGAACCTGTGGGGGAGCGGCGACCGCGACGTCGAGGTGGCGCAGCGTCGGGTTGGCGAAGGCGCCGGAGTAGCTGGCGATCATCGCGACGACGAAGAGCGTGAGCGCCACCATCGCGGCGGCCGTGGTGGCCACCCGTGAGCGCATACCGGACTCCCGGCGGGGATCTGCGGCGTGTTTTGCCATGGCAGACAGGACCTTTCGGGTCAGAGGTTGAGGAGCGCGTACACGGTGTCGAGCGCGGCGGTCACCCTGGTGTGCAGATCATCGCTGTCCGGGTCCTCCATCCAGGACCGCAGCACCTCCAGGAACCCGCCCACGAGGAACCGGCTGACCGGCTCCGGCGACAGTGCGGCGACCGGGCCGAGAGACGGTGCGGCCTCCTCGGCGATGCCGGTGCACGCGGGGAGCAGTTCGGTGCGGAACGCCGACACCACCCGGCCGGTGACCGCGCTGCCCACGACGTTGCGGTACATCGCTCGGTGGTCCGCGGCGAAGTCGAACAACCGCAGGATGCGGGTGCGGGGGTCGCCGTCCAGATCGCTGGCGGCGGCGGCGAACGCGGCGGTGAAGGCCGTGGCGATCGCATCGTCGCGATCGCCGAAGTGTTGGTAGAACGCCTGCCTGCTGACTCCCGCGCAGGCGACCAGGTCGGCGACGGTCAGATCGTCGACGGGTCGCTGCGCGACGAGTGTCAGCGCGGCGTCGCGGATGCGGGCCCTGACGCGTTCCGCGCGCGGATCCGCGCTGTGTGTCCGTGCCGCCATGCCGAGAAGCCTAGACGATTTCGTGGACAACTGACCACGAAGTGACATGTGCTTTCGCACACGGTGCGGTCCGGGCTGTGACCGCGGCGTGTCGCGGCGAGCACCGGCGATGGCGGCGGATCCCCCGTCTACGGTGACGTCAGTGTCAGGGTGAGGTAGCCGCTATCGCGGTGGTTGGATGCTTTGCATCTGGTGTCTGGCTCGTACGGTGGCTGCCGCCTTCGGGTTGGCGAGCATGCGTTTTGCCGACATCAGGTG